>CAWCUJ010000009.1:0-441419 GCA_963798675.1 uncultured Actinomycetes bacterium
ACCTCCCAAGGCGAGCGTGGCGCGATAGTCCCGAGGTCAACCTTGCCACTGTCCATATGAAAGTATCTATAGGTTGGGTTCATAAAGTCAGCAGGAGGCGAAGATGGAGATCGGCTTGTGTTTGCCCCAGCTCGGCGGTCACGTCAGCCGTAACGGCCTGCGGGCCTTCTGCGAGCGGGCGGAGGAGCTTGGCTACGGCGGCCTGTGGGTGCAGGAGCACATCTTCTATCCACTGAACCCGGTCTCCGGTTACTCGGCGCGCCCGGGCCTGAAGGTCCCGGACGCCTATCGCAGCACCCTCGGCGCCCTGCAGACGCTAGCCGCGGCGGCGGCATGGACCTGTCGGCCGGTCGTCGGGACGAGCATCCTGGTGGCCGGGTTGCATCGGCCGGTCGCACTGGCGCAGCAGCTGTCGACCATCGACGTGCTGTCCGAGGGGCGGCTGGTGGCAGGGTTCAGCGTCGGCTGGTCCGACGAGGAGCATCAGGTGATGGACGTCGATCCCCGCACCCGCGGCGCCCGGTGCGACGAGCTCATCGACGCGCTGGTCGCGTGCTGGGGACCGGACCCGGTGCAGTTCGCTGGCCGGTTCTTCACCATCCCGGAGTCGGAGATCCGGCCCAAACCGGTGCAGCAGCCGCGGCCTCGGCTGCTCTCGGGAATGCGCTCCCCGGCCGGGTTGCGGCGCACCGCGGAGAAGTTCGACATCTGGAACCCCGCGTCCGGCCCGCTCGAGCAGCACCTGGAGATGTTCGGCAAGCTCAAGGAGATGCGCCCGGCCGACCGCAAGCCCCTCGAGCTGTACCGCCGGCTGTTCACGACGCCGCCGGTCGAGGTCGCGAACCTGCACCCGCTCGGCGTGCACGAGCTTTGCCAGGAGGTCGCGCGGTCCCGGGAAGCGGGCGTCGACGCGGTGATCATCGACACGAACTTCGACCCGGCGCTCGACACGCCGGAGCGCTGGGCGGAGGTGCCGCGGACGCTCGCACCGCTACTCGAGGCAGCCTCCTGACCCTACCGCGCCCGGTCGTCCCGGCCCTGCCGGAACCGGTGCGCCTCGATGGGCATGGCGGCGCCGAGCGGCTCGCTGCGCGTCCACTCGTGCACGCACACCCGATGGACGATGGCCCACCGCCCGTCACGGCATTCGTAGCGGTCGAGATACCGGCCCCACCATGTGTCGAGCTGCGGGACGCCGTCGACGGTGCGCAGCAGGTAGGTGACGTTGTAGACCTCGCCCGCCGCATGGGTGTCGTCGGCGATGTCGATCGCGTGGTTCAGGACGCAGTGCATCGTCGCGTCATAGCGGCGGTGTGACTCCACGACGCGTCGGCACAGGTCCGCGGCGGACCCCACGAAAACGCCATGGTCGTCGATGGCGTCGTCGTGGTAGGCGCTGCGCATCAGCTCGGCATCCAGGCGGTCGACCCCGCGGCAGTAGCGCAGCGCTGCCTGCCGGATGGCCTCGGCGGCGGCCGGGTCGGTTGGCTGCACCTAGCGCTCGGACGGCATGTCAAGCACCCGGCTGATGCGGTGGTGGCTCGACGGCCGGGGCGCCGACACCCAGACACACAGCTCCGGATCGGCCTCGAACAGCGTGCCTTCGAGGTACCGGCCGTTGGGCTCGAACCGGCCCCACCGGGTACCCATGGTGACGCGGACGGTGCCGTCGCCGTTGCTTACGTAGAAAGCGTTCGGGATGAGCGGATGCCTGATCGCGCCGACCGGCGGGGTCACGGCAGCGGTGCCGTCGGTTCCTAGCTGATCCACTTGGTCAGAAGGTCGTGCCGCCACGTGATCATGCCCTCCTGGAATTGCGACGCGGTGACGTACTGGCGCCGGGTCGTCTCGAGACCGCGCTGTACCGCCTCCATGTTGAACGTGTCCTGTTCCATGACCAAGCCGAGGGTCTGCAACTCCGGCGCGTTGGTCCAAGGCTCGCCGAAGCCGAGGTGCGTGACCTGCGCGGTAGGCGGTCGCTCGCCCCGGTAAGGCGTCAGGAACATTACCTCGAAGATCGACTCGTCGTGCCGGTCTCCGTTGGGCCGGAACCGGTACACGATCCGGTTGTACCCGCCCCAGGGGTGCAGGTTCGGGAACACCGCGTAGTTCCAGTGATCGACGAGTTCGGCGTCGCTGATGTCACTCGCCTCGTCGCCGAGCACCTGGCGCCAGCGGTCCCGGCCGGCCTCGGCCATGGCGTCACGGGCGGTGCTGCGCTGCGCGAAGGGGATGGGCAGGTCCTCTCCCTCGCGCACGTCCAGCATGCGTTTGAGGATGTCGGCCTCGCTCGCGTCGCCGGGCATGTCCTCAATCGGAGTGCCGGACGGGCTGATCTGCCGCGAATAGTTGCCGTACACGTCGACCGCGGCGTTGGCGTCGCCTACGTACGGGGCCGACTGGGGATGGGTCGCGCCCAGGTGCAGTCCCTCGTCGAACGCCTCCTGAGCCACCTTCCAGTTGCACCGGATCTTCTTCGCCACGTGCGCCTGGAGATACCGGTGCTCGAAGTCCCAGCGGGCGAAGTGCTCGGGCAACGTGCCCAGGAACGCCTCGAACGGCTCGGCGTCCGGATCGGGGCTGATGAAAACGAACCCGCCCCACAGCCCGACCTTGGCTTCCGGCAGCCGCCAGTCGTCGCGGTTCGCCTCGATCTCAGGGAATTCGGCGGGCGCCGGCGTGTGCCGCAGGCTGCCGTCGAGCCGCCAGGTGAAGCCGTGGAAGCTGCAGCGGAATTCACTGCACCGGCCGTCATAGTCCTTGAGCATCCGGCCGCGGTGCAGGCAGGCGTTGACGTACGCCTTGACGCCGTCGCGCGTGCGTACCACCAGGTACGAGTCGCCGGCGATGTCGTAGACGACGTAGCTGCCGACGTCCGGGATGTGCTCCTCGCGGCAGGCCATCTGCCAGACCTTGCGCCACAGGTGCTTGCGCTCGAGTTCGTGCCACTCGCGGCTGGTGTACCTGGACACCGGAATCTGCGTACTGCGCGGCTCGTATGGGAAGCGCTCGCGTAGGTGCTCCGGTGGCGGGTGCCGGTCGTCCAGGACGAGGGTGTACCAGGGGGTGGTCCGCTTGACGCGTTCCTCCACGCGGTGCGCGGTCGTCATGCGCATGCCTCCATCGCCCGACTTACTTGAGACCGACTCCAATTGTAGACTACGACTACCCAGTCGAGAATAGGCTGCGCCGTCCGCCAGCTCCGCAGGTCGGCCTCGCCGAGCCGCCAGTGAGGTGATCTCTGAACGCCAGCCCCTCCGAGTCTGCGGACCGAGCCGGACCCACCGGGTACATCCTGTGGGCGGGCACCGTCGGCTTCAACTCACCCCTCGCCGAGCGCTTCGCCGCCACCGCGGCGACCGGCTGTCGGCGGGCGACGCTCAGCCCGCCAGACGTGCTCCGCGCGGCCGAGTCCGGGACGACGGCCGCCGAGATCGGGCGGCAGGCCGCTGATCTGGGCCTCGACCTGGTCATGGATCCGGTCATGAACTGGTACCCCGATCGTGAGCCGTCGCCGTCACGGTTCGCGGGCGTCAGCACCGACGACGCGCTCCGGATGTGCGAGGCGGTAGGCGTCACCTCGTTGACGGTGATCGCGACGGCAAGCAGCGATGTGCCGGTGCCCGAGCTCGCCGAGCACTTCGGGCGCCTTTGCGACCGCGCCGCCCACTTCGGCGCGCAGGTCCACCTGGAGTTCATGCCGTTCACGGTCGTGCGCAACCTCAGGATCGCCTGGGACCTCGTCCGCAGCGCCGATCGCCCCAACGGCGGGCTGGTCTTCGACACGTGGCACTTCTTCCGCGGCGAGCCGGACTTCGACGTGCTGGCCGGCATTCCCGGCGACCGGATCTCCTGCGTTCAGCTAGACGACGCGGCGGCCGTGCCCCAGGGCTCGCTGCGCGAGGAGACGTCTCGGCGGCTGCTGCCGGGAGACGGCGCGCTCGACCTCATCGCTGCCGTCCAGGCGTTGCACCAGATCGGCGCGCTGCGCTGGGTCGGCCCGGAGGTAATCAGTCCCGAGCTGGGGGCCATGCCGGTGCTGGACGCCGCCACGCTGGCGATGGAACGGACGCGGACGATCGTGGACGCGGCGCTGGCTGGCACCTAACCGGCTACCGCGCCAGGTAGCCGCCGTCCACGGCGAGCACGTGGCCCATTGTGTACGCGGATGCGTCCGAGCACAGCCACAGCACGGCGTTGGCGATCTCCGCGGGCTGCCCGAACCGGCCGGTCAGGCTCAGCCGGGCGAGCACGTCCTCCTCCCTGGAGCCGCGGGCCGCCATCGCGCCGCGCAGCATGGGCGTGTCGATCGCGCCCGGGGCCACCGCGTTAATCCGGATGCCAGATCCCGCGTACTCGATCGCGGCCGTCTTGGTGAGCCCGACGACCCCGTGCTTGGTCGCGGTGTACACCGCCTGCTTGGGCAGCGGGCGGAAGGAGTTCGTCGAGGCGATGTTCACGATCGCGCCGCCGCCGCGTGCGAGCATCGCGCGGATCTCGTACTTCAGGCAGAGGAAGACCGACTTGAGGTTGACCGCCACCAAGCGGTCGAAGGTGGCCTCGTCGCAGTCGGCGAGCTGCGTGGTTTCGGTCTCGATCGCGGCCACGTTGGCGGCGCAGTCGAGGCCGCCGAAGGTCTCGACGGCCGCCCGGACGGCCGCTTCCACGTCATCGGCCTGCGACACGTCGGTACGGACGAAGACTGCCTCGCCGCCATCCCGCTTGATCTCCTCGACGGTCTCCTCGCCGCCGTCGGCGGCGATGTCGGCGGCGACCACCTGAGCCCCGGCGGCGGCGAACGCCTGCGCCGTCGCCCGGCCCATGCCACCCGAGGCGCCGGTGACCAGCGCGACATGGCCGGCGAATGCGCTGCTCATGAGCGCGCCGCCCGGGCCGCGTGCTGGCCGGCCAGGTAGCCGAACACGATCGCCGGGCCGAGCGTTCCCCCGGCGCCGCCGTAGGTCATCCCCATGACCGAGGCCATGGCGTTTCCCGCGGCGTACAGGCCCGGAATCGGCCGGTCGTCAACGTCAAGCACCTGCCCGTCGCCATCGGTGCGCGGACCGCCCTTGGTGCCAAGCACGCCCGAGTAGACCTGCACCGCGTAGAAGGGCGGCGTATCAAGCGGGCCGAGGGTGGCCTCCGGTCCGGGGCCCTGCGCCGGGTCACCCCACCACCGGTCGTGGACGCTCTTGCCGCGGCCGAAGTCGGTGTCCTCGCCCCGCGCGGCCTGCTCGTTCCACCGCACCACCGTCTGCTCCAGAGCGCCGGCCGGGACATCGATGGCCTCGGCCAGCGCGGCCAGCGTCGGCGCCTCCGTCATCCAGTCCGGCGCCGCCGATTGGCCCTTGAAGCCCGCGAGGCCGTAGCGAGTCAGGTAGTGCCGATCGAAGATCAGCCACGCGGGGTGGTTGACGTACTCGAAGCTGGTCACGTCGATGACGTGGAAGGCGGCACCCAGGGCGTTGTAGTTCGCCGCCTCGTTGGTGAACCGGCGGCCCCGGCGGTTCACCATGATGCAGTGCGGACGGGTGCGCTCGCCGTTGACCTGCCAGGCGGCCATCCGGCCGCTCACCGGGACGTCGATCGTGGCCACCCACCACGCCTCGCGCATGTTGCCCAGTCCCGCGCCCACCCGCATCGCCATCTTCAGGCCGTCTCCGGTGTTGGTCGGGACGGACGCGCAGCGCACCAGGGGGCCGCGGCTGAACGCCCGCACGAGCTCGGGATCCCACTCGAAACCGCCGGTCGCGATGACCACGCCGCCGGCGGCTCCCACCTCGACCGAGACCCCAGAATCGTTGGCCAGCTCGAACCTGACGCCCGCGATCCGGCGCCCGTCCTGCAGCAGCTCGACCGCGCGCATGCCGGTACGCGGCTCGATACCGCGGTCCAGGCAGGCCTTGAGCAGGGGGCCGATCAATCCTTGTCCGGCTCCCCGCTCGTCGCGGATCTTGCGCCGCTCAAGCTCCGAGGGATCCACGCCCTGCGGGGCGCCACGGCCCAGGGATGTCTCGCTCATCGTGATGTTGCCGGAAAGCTGCGGCCCCACCGTGACCCGCTCACGCCAGCTGCCGAGCTCGACGAACGGGAAGAGGGGGCACTCAAGCGACCGGCCGCCTCCTGGCTTGGCGCCAGGGTGCTCGGGCTGGTAGTCGGGAAAGTCCTTGATGATCTGGAACCTGACCGGCGTGTTCTGCTCCAGCCAGGTCACCGCTTCGGGACCGGCGTCGATGAGCGCCGCGGCCAGATCCATGTCGATGAGGCCGTTGGACAGGGATCCGAGGTAGGTCAGCGCCTCCTCCCGGCTGTCATCGATACCGAGCTCGGCCATGTGCGGATTCACCGGAATCCACACCATGCCGCCGGACCAGGCGCTCGTGCCGCCGACCGTATCGGCCTTCTCGAACAGCCCTACGCTGGCCCCCTCGGCGGCGGCCCGGACGGCGGCACTGAGGGCAGCCGCGCCGCTTCCCAGCACGATGACATCGAACGTTTCCACCAGGACTCCCTCGCGATCGGCCAGATGAGTTTTTATTGAGCCACTTCATAAAGAGCCTAGTCACCGTCGGCCGATGTCTCTAGCATCGATTTCAGCCACCCACGCGACGTTGCAGGAGGCACTGTGGCCGACGAACTGCATCTCGATGCCCCGTCCTTGCAGAGGTTCCTGGACCACGTGGAGGGCGGCCACGGTGGCACGGTCACGGCATTCCGGCCGATCAGCGGCGGCTACAGCAGGCTCAGTGCGCTGGCGACCGTGCGGTGGGCGGACGGGCCGGAGGAGTCCTTCGTGTTGCGTTCGGACCCGCCGCCGGATACCGGGGTCTTCGTCAGCGACCGGGACGACGAGTGGCGCTTGCTGCAGGCGATCTCGGGAAAGCTGCCGATCCGCACGGCGACGCCCCGGTGGTACGACGCCACCGGGGAGTACTTCGGCGCGAAGTGCCTGATCGTGGACTTTTTCCCGGGCCGGCCGCTGTCGGACATCGCCCAGTCGCCGGACGAGGTGCCGCGAGCGGCGCGGATCTATGTCGACACCCTCGCCGAGGTCCACCGGACACCGCTCGACGTGCTGCCGCCCGGACTGGAGCGGCCCCCCGACTGGCAGAGCTACATCGAGGGGCTGGTCGAGCACCTCGGCCGCCTAGACAGCACCGTCGCTGACAGCAACCCCGCCCTGCACTATGCCGCGGCTCAGCTGCAGGCGCACCGTCCGCCCCCGGTGCCGCTCGCCTTCGTGCACGGCGACGCCCAGCCCGCGAACATCCTGGTGCCAGTGAAGGGGGATGGGGAGGTGGGTGGGGGGCCGGTGCTGATGATCGACTGGGAGTTCGGGCGCATCGGCGACCCGCGCGAGGACCTCGGCTACTACAGCCACCTGCCCGTCCCGCCGAACCTGTTCCAGGCCGATCCGCAAGGCTTCCTGGCCCGGTACCGGGAGCGCACCGGCCTGAGCGAGGAGCAGGTGAACGAGGACACCGTCTCTTACTTCTACGTCCTGGGCATGGCGCGACTGCTCGGTCAGATGTTCGAGGCCGCGGACGCGCTGGCCCAGGGCCGGTCGCGGGGCGTGATGGCGACGTACATGATGAACGGCACCTCGGCGACGACGCGCGCGTTCGTTGAGGTCGCCAGCCGACTGGCAAGTTGAAGGAGCAGCCGTGCTATCCCGACCCACGACCGAGCAGATCCTGCTTGACTGCTGCCGCGAGCTCATGAACGTCGTGTTTCCGGCGCTGACCGACGAGACCGCGCAGGTCTCGGTGATCATGGTCGAGACCGTACTGCGCAACACGGCGGTGCGCGCCGCGCACGAGGTGGCATGGATGCGGGAGGAGACCGCCGAGATCGAGAGCTATGCGCAGGCAGTGGCCGAGCAGGCGCCCGGCGCCGAGTCGGTCGGCGCCGCCTTGAAGACGCTGGCCGACGCACCACGAGACAGCCTGCACCTGGCCGACGTGGTGGAGACGTACTGCCGGGCGGGCAACGCCCTGTCGGCCGCGCTCGAGACCGCCGTGGCCAGGCGCCTGACCGGTCTCGTCGGGCGCGGCGAGGAGATCCTCAACGCGCGCGCCGACCACGAGACCGAGGTCATGGCCGGCTGGAGCCCCACCGGCCGGTAATCGAGCTGACACCCCGGATCGTTCGGGAAAAAAGGGAAATATATCTACCGAACGGCCCGGGGCGCGAGCCACCAGACAGGTGCGACGGTCAGCCCTCGAGGACGGTGACCTGACCGGACGAGCCGTCCACCTCAAGGAGCGTGCCGTCCGGGATCCGCGATGTCGCGTCGCCCACGCCGGCGGCGCACGGGATGCCGAGCTCCCGGCTGACGATCATGGCGTGGCTGCCCATGGCGCCGACGTCCACCACCACGCCGGCGGCCACCATGAACAGCGGGGTCCACGACGGGTCGGTCTGCGGCGCGACGAGGATCTCGCCTGGCTCGAACGCGGCGATCTGCGATGTGTCCCTGACCACGCGGGAGCGGCCGCGGGCGACGCCCGCCGACGCCGGCGCGCCCACCAGGACGTCGCCGGGCTTGACGGCCGCCGACTCCTGCCCGCCCTTGCGCGGCAGGTCCGCGAGCGGCGTCACAGGCTCACCGCCGACGACGAAGGTCGGCGCCTCGATATCGAACAGCTGCCGCCACTGCCGCTCGCGCTCGCGCAGGGTGTCGCGGAGCGCGGCCGCGTGCGTCGCCAGCAGGTCAAGCTCCGACTCCAATGCCATGAAGACCTGCTGCGGGTGGTCAAGCTCGCCCTGGGCGGTCAGGCGGCGGCCGAGCTCGAACAGCGGCGCCCGCACCTCGTGCAGGACCTTCACCGCATTGGTCTTACCGCGCTCACGCCAGCCGGCGAAGCGCCGGGCCGAGGCGATCGCCAGGTGCAGCGTCTGCACCGCCTCCTCGTTCGGCCCGAGGATCTTCAGCGCCTGCTGCAGCGCGGCCGCCGCGTCGGCGTCACGGTCCTGGAGGCGCAGGCCAGGCGAGGCGTGGTCGTCCAGCAGGCGGAGCCGGCCGATCAGCGACAGCGGCAGCTCCGGCTGGGTCTCCCAGGTGTGCACGCCGATGTCCCACTCGCTCGGCCCGCGGTACCCGAACTCGTGCACGAACATGTCGAACCGGGTGGCGAACTCGGGATGCTCCTTGCGCAGCCGGTCGAGCAGGCCCTCGTCACCGGAGTCGAAGGCGGCGGTCAGCCCGGCGTCCGCGCGCACGACGCGCGACAGGTCCCACAGCGCGAACGAAGGGAGCGCCGAGTCGACATCGCCGGAGGTGCCGAGCAGCCGGACCGTCAGCGACGGATCCTCGTTCCCGATCAGCGAGCTGATCACCCCGGGTCCGATCGCCGCCTGGTTGCTCGCGATCACGTACCCGCGCCCCCACATGATCCGCTGCAGCGGTGCCGCCGCGCGGGCCAGGGTGATGAGGACCTCGTTCGAGACCGAGTGCAGATCCGGCCGCTCGGCACGGACCCGGTTGGCGAGTTCCCGTTCCTCCTCAAGCTCCGGGAACGTGGTAGTGGTCAGTGTCCACTGCATACGCTGCGCTATGTTGGCCGACAGCTCCGCATTGACGTCGCTTGGGCTCGGCCGGTGCGGCGGCGGGTTCGGGTGGCTGAAGAAGGCCGCGTCGATCGCGTCCGCGCCGATGCCGGCCCGGATCCCGGTGATGCGCACGTACGTCTGATTGACGTACAGGTAGCCGTAGAAGAAGCCGCCCACCGGCGGGAAGGGGTCAGGCGACATCTCCTCCGGCGTGAACGCGTTCAGCCGGACGTTCCCAACCGCCCAGGCCGGCAGGACCTCGGGAATCCACACGAGGCTCGCGCCGAGCGGGGTGACCGGATCCGGCATCACGTCGTTGGCGTTGAGCCGGGTGTAGACGGGGTATCGCGTGCTCGCAACGGTGTCGATGATCGAGTTCTGGTCTGTCACGGTACCTCCGCGGCGCGGTAGTCGAGGATGTTTAGAGTAAGCCTGCTCAGGATGGGCCCATCATGCAATAGTGCGGTAACTTTAACGAGTCCCTAGTAACAAGGGGGCCGTCATGGCCGAGGAATTCATCATCGCCGGCTGGCTCGACTACGGGCCCAACCGGGATCAGGTACTCGAGCAATTCACCGTCGTCGCCGCCGCGAGCCGCGGCGAGCCCGGCTGCCTCGACTACACCGTCTGCGCGGACCCGGAGAACCTGGGCCGAGTCGTGGTCTTCGAACGGTGGATCTCCGAGGACGACCTCATAGAGCACTTCAAGACGCCGCACATCGCCACGTTTCGCGAGGCGATCAAGCCCTACCCGCGGTCCGGACGCAGCCTGCACCGGTACTTCGTCGCGCACGGCGAGGAGTTCCAGTCGTTGTCAGGTGCCGCGACGAGCTGAGGTGTTTCTTGACTCGGAGAGCAGTTTCCTTCGACGATACGAAAAGCCAGATCATCCACGTCCGAAGGAGCGCCCGTGACCGCCGCGATTCGTGCCCGGGCCGAGGCCACGCCGCAGGACGTGGCGCTGGCAGATGATTCCCGAACGCGGACGTGGTCCGAGGTGGCAGCGGATCTCGAGCGTGCCGGCGGAGCGCTGCTGGCCGCCGCGCCGGAGTTGTCGCAGCGCGTCTCGGTGATTGGTGAGAACGCCATCCCGACCCTGGAGGCGCACGCCGCGGCGCTCACCGTGGGCGTCGGCACGGTGGCGACCTCCCGTCAGCTGCGCGCGAACGAACTCGCCGACCAGTATGCGGACGCGGGTGTGGTCGCCGCGATCGCCGGCGCCGGTAGCCTGCCCGCCGTCCGGGAAGCGGCCGGAGTCGCCCCCCTGCACACGCTGGTCGTGCACGGCACTGAACCCTCAAGCTCGGCGGACGGTGCGGTGACGTGGAACGAGTGGCTGCAGTCGGCACCGCCGGTGCCGCCTGATGCCGGGCAGCGCCCGCCCCGCCCGCCGCTGGTCTACACCTCAGGGACGACGGGGCGGGCCCGCGGCGCCGAGGTGCGCTGGACCGTGACGCTTCCGCAAACCGCGACGGAGTACGTCGCGGCCATCACCGCGGAGTCCGCCTTCCCGCCAGGACCCCACCTGGTGGTCGGGCCGCTCCAGCACAACGCCCCGCTCACTTCCGTACGGCACCTGCTGGCCGGCCAGCCGGTGGTCATTCTCGGCAGGTTCGACGCCGAGGCGGTCCTGCGCCTGATCGAGACGTATGGCGTCACCTCGTCGGTCATGGTCCCGACGCATATGCAGCGCCTGCTCGCTCTGTCACCCGAGATCCGCGAGAGGTATGACGTGTCGAGCATGCGGATGGTCAGCCAGACCGGCTCGGCCTGCCCGGCCGGCACGAAGCTCGCGATGATCGAATGGTTCGGGCCGATCTTCGTGGAGTCTTACGGCGGCAGCGAGAGCGGGACGCTGTGCCGGATCGACTCCCGCGAGTGGCTGGCGCACCGCGGGTCGGTCGGGCGGCCCCGTCCGCCTTACGAGGTGGTGGTCCTGAACAAAGAGGGTCAGCCGCTGCCGCCGCGCGAGGTCGGCGTTCTCGGCTTCCGGGCGCCGGAAGGGCGCGGACCGCGCTATCACGCCGACCCGGAGAAGACCAAGAGCGCGTACATCGCGTCCGGGGTCTTCACGCTCGGCGATGTCGGGTACGTGGACGAGGACGGCTACGTCTATATCACCGACCGGATCGCCGACATGGTGGTGTCAGGCGGGGTGAACCTCTACCCGGCCGAGAGCGAGAAGGTGCTCGTCAGCCATCCGGCCGTCGCCGAGGTCGCGGTGATCGGGGTGCCGCACCCCGACCTCGGGGAGAGCCTGCTGGCGCTGATCGTGCCGTCCGGCGACCCCCCGGACCCGGCCGAGCTTGAGGCCTACGCCCGGGACCACCTGGCGCCCTACAAGGTGCCCCGCGCATACGAGTTCCGCACCGAGCTGCTCTACAACGCGATGGGCAAGCCCGACAAGAAGGCGATGCGGGCACCGTACTGGAAGACCGAGCGGACCATCGCCGGCTGACACCGGTTACCGACCACGAGCGACGGAGACGAGCATGACGGGCACGGAAGCTGTCTCGACGATCTTCGTTCCGTACGGCCAGGGCCGCGGCCGCGGCCTGGACGCGATGGAACTGGGTGCTCATGGTGCGGAGCTGGACCGGCTGGTTGGGCTGGGGCTGCCCGTCGTGCCGGGTCTGACCGTACCGATTTCACACGCGTCTTCGCTGGTACGGTCGGACGTGGCGCGCGCGGCCATGGACCTGCTTGAGCAGGTGGCCGGCCGGAAGTTCGGCGACCCGACGCACCCGCTGCTCATCAGGCTGCTCGCGAGCACGTCGGTGGGCGGCGCCGGAGTTCCCGCCGACCTGCCTGGCCTGGGCGTCACCGCCGCATCAGTATCGGCCCTGGACGAGATGGTCGACTCCGGGGGAGCGATCTACGATGTCTTCGCCGCGGTCATCCGCTATGTCGGCGAGCACGGCGCCGGCATACCGGGCGACGACTTCGCCGATGTGGAGTTCACGGCGTCCGGCCATGCCGAGCGCGTCGAAAAGTTCCTGGAACTGAGTACCGCGGCGGGTTTCCCGTTCCCAGATGACCCCGCCGAGCAGCTTGCGCGTGCGGCGGAGGCGACGCTGAGCCGCTGGGCCTCCCCCCGCGCGCGTCGCCAGCGGCGCGGACAGGGACTACCCGGAGACCTCGTACTTGCGCTGCACGTGCAGGCGATCCGGGTCGGGCCTCCGGAGAGGTACGGGCACGGAGTGGCCGAGAGCCGCGACCCGGCCACCGGGTCCTTCGCGCCGACGGGTACGTTCCGCCGCGGCGTACGCCGTGCGGCCGCCGCCGACCGCCCAGGTGAGCCGCTCGATAACCTCCCGGGAGGCCGGGACCTGCTGGTGTCCGCCCTGCGCACCCTCGAACTGCACATGCGCGGCGCTGCCCTGGTCGAGTTCGAGATCCGGGACGCGGAACTCGCCCTGCTCGCCGCCCGCAGGGTCGAGCGGCCGGCGCCCCGGACGGCGATCCGCCTCGCCCTCGATCTCGCCGAGGCGGGCGTCATCGACGACGTGACCGCGGTCCGCTCCATCCGGACGTCCGACATCGAGACGTTCCTGCATCCGCAGGTGCAGCTGACGGGACGCGAGACGGAGTTCGCCCATGGCCTGCCCGCCGCGGCCGGTGCGGCCGTCGGACGCATCGCGCTGAGCAGTGAGCGGGCCGTCGAATGGAGCGAGACCGGTGATCCGGTCATCCTCGTGGCCGAGGAGACTTCTCCGGGTGACCTGGCCGGGATGCTCGCCGCGAAGGCGATCGTCACCGTGCGCGGCGGGCTGGCCGCGCACGCGGCCGTCGTCGCCCGGGGCCTTGGGCGACCCGCGGTCTGCGGTGCAACCGCCATGCGGATCCACAAAGCCGGCGGGACCGTGACGTCCGACGGTCAGTCGCTGGCCGAGGGCGAGCTCATCTCGGTCGACGGCAGCAGCGGGATCATCTATACGGGTGCCGTACATATCGTTCCGCCGCGGCCAGGCGATGATCTCGAACGGCTACTGCAGCACGCGGACCGAGTGCGGCGGCTGGAGGTCCGGGCGAACGCGGACAACGGCCGGGATGCGGCGCTTGCCATCCAGTACGGCGCAGAGGGTGTCGGCTTGTGCCGTACGGAACACCAGTTCCTCGGTGACCGGCTGCCGCTCGTGCGACGGTATCTGCTCGCCACGGATGCGGAGGAGGAGGCCGCCGCCCTCGTCGAGCTGGCCGCAGCGCAGAAGGAAGACTTCCTCGACCTGCTGACGGCGACCGGCAACCGGCCGGTGACCGTGCGGTTGCTCGACGCGCCGCTGCATGAGTTCCTGGGTGAAGAGGCCCAGGAAGTGAACCCGATGCTGGGGTTGCGCGGCGTCCGTCTGGCGCTGATGCGGACCGAACTTTACCCCGCGCAGGCGCGGGCGCTGTTCAGCGCCTGGGTGGACCTGGCCGCCACCGGCGTAACACCGCAGCTTGAGGTGATGGTGCCGCTGGTGGCCCTGGCCGGGGAGCTGGCGTCAGCAGTAGAGCACATCCATCGCGCGGCCGCGGACGTCGAGGCGAGTACGGGCGTGTCGGTGCCCTACACCGTGGGCACGATGGTGGAGACGCCGCGCGCCGCGCTGATCGCCGACCAGCTGGCCGGGATCGCGCAGTTCCTCTCTTTCGGGACGAACGACCTCACCCAGCTCACCTACGGTTTCTCCCGGGACGACGTGGAGGCGCAGCTGCTCACCGTCTATACCGAGCAGAACATCCTGCCGGTGAGCCCGTTCGCGAGCCTGGACCCGGACGGCGTCGGCGCGCTGATCAGGACGGCCATCACGCTGGCGCGCAGAGTGCACCCCACCATCAAACTCGGCATCTGCGGGGAGCACGGCGGTGACCCCGCCTCGATCGAGCTGTGTGAGCGGCTGGGGCTGGACTACGTCTCCTGCTCGCCGTCGCGCGTGCCCGGCGCCCGGCTGGCCGCGGCACACGCCGCCGTAGCGGCCGCGGGGGCCGCCGGGGCCATTGGGTCGGAGCCGATCAGTGCAGCGACAGAATAAGCGACACGCACATCTCCTCAACCGCGGCGACCAGTGGACCTCGGGGGGGCACCCGGCCACGCGGGCCCTCAAGCACTGCTGCCTGGGTGGTGAGGATGAGGTCCAGCATCACCCGGATCGTCATAGTATGCGCAGCGTGCTGCTCGCGTGCCTTGCGCGTGCTGCGGGATGTGCGGGCGGCGGGTACGTAGTCATAAGCGCGCTGCAGGTGCCGCTCCTCCCAGTCCTGACGCAGTGAAACTGCCTGCGGCGTGGGCCCTTCGGAGTAGCGCGCGACGAGCCGGGCCTCGTCCGGGTGCGTGTGCCAGAAATCCCAGCCCGCGGCGAGAACCTTGCGCAGGCCCTCGATGTTGGGAGCGTCGTAGTCTGGACGCGCCTGATAGATCCGCTCGCTGAACTCAGTCATCGCGTTACGCAGTGCCTGGGTGAAGAGCTCCTCTTTGCCGCCAAAGTGGTAGTAGATGGCCGTCGGGGCCACGCCCGCGGCCCGGGCGATGTCTTCGACCCTAACTTCCACATACCCGTCGCGGGAGAACGCCCTCGTGGCGGCCTCGATGATCTCTTTACGCCGGGACGGCCGGTGAGCGGGACGCTTGCGTTCTGCGGGGGTCACCGTGTGTCCTTGTGTATACGGTTAGCATGGGTCCATGACCGACGATGCCAACGTTATCCCATGACGGCAGACGGCACCGTCCGGAAACCGGCGAACCGCCCGTCTCGCAGGCACCACCTCATCGAGGCGGCCGTGGAGCTGTTCTCCCTTGAGCCGTGGGAGTTCATTACCGTCGCGGACATCGTTGAACGCGCGGGAATGACGCCCGCAACATTTTACTATCACTTTTCCTCCCGGGAGCAGCTCCTCGAGGAGATTGTTCAGGACTTCGCGCAAAGATGGATTGGCATGGTGGAGCGGCTGCTGGAGGCCGCCGTCACACCCGAAGCGCTGTGCGACGTGCCCGTGGCGCTGCTCGACGAGATCGACGCGTCCGGGCCGGTGGCCAAGATCTTCTTCCTCAGTACGGAAAAGGAACCATTGCTGACCGAGCGCATCCGAAGCGACGCGCGCAAGCGGCTGATCCGTTCGGCGACTAAGGCCGTCCATCGGCTGGCTCCCGACCGCGAGCTGGCCACTGCGTACGTCAACGGCGTGGCGATGGTCGTGGTGTACCAGATGGCCGCTCGTTCCTACCTTGGTCTCGCCGAGCCGTACCGGACACTGGGTCTGCGCCGGTTCCGCGCCGAGCTCGCCAATTTGAGTCGCGTCTCGACAGGTTTCGACATCAGCCCAGAGCCGTTGTTTTAGTGGGATCCGAGGGTCAGCTTCACCCGGCCGCCCGGTCGCGGACGTACAAGCCGGGAGCCGGCTGGAGCGGTGGATGGGCGCTGCTGCCGAGCTGCGAGGGTGCCGGTACCTCGACTTCCGAGTGCTCGATGCTCCAGTCCGCCCACACCTCCCACCATGTCCCTGGCCGCTTCGCGGCCGATTTGAACCAGGTGTCCGGATCGGTGCCGAGCTCGCCGTTGATGTAGTAGGTTGCCTTCGGATTGCCTGGCGGGTTCACCAGGCTAGCGATGTGGCCGGCATTGCTGAGCACGAACGTCGACGGTCCACCGAAGAGTTCGGTCGTCCGGTAACAGCCCTTCCACGGCGTCAGGTGATCAGTGATCGCCCCGGTTACGAACGTCGGGATGGTGATCCGGCTGAGGTCCACCGGAGTGCCGAGAACCTTGACGGCGCCTGGCTTGCACAGGGTGTTGTTCTTGAAGATGTCGAGGAACTCGGCATGCAAGCGTGCTGGCAGGTTGGTGCTGTCGGCGTTCCAGGCGAGGATGTCGAAGACCGGCGGCGGCTGGCCCATCAGGTAGTTGCTGACCCAGTAGTTGAACACGAGGTCGTCCGGCCGCATCCACGAGAACACGTTGCCGAGCTGGCGTCCGGTGATGACTCCGGCACGGCGCGAGTTCTTCTGCGCCACCTCCAGGAGGCGCGGCGCCGAGAAGGCGCCCAGCGCCGCTCGTGAGTCGAAGTCCAGCAGCGTCACGGCGAATGAGGCCGCGCGCACGCGGTCGTCGTCCTTCGCGGCCAGGTGGTTGAGGACTGTGGACGTCAGGATCCCGCCGGCGCAGAAGCCGATCAGGCTCACGTCCGGCGTTTCGCAGATCTCGCCGATCACGTCCATCGCCGACATGATTCGTGCGGCGTAGGAATCCATGCCGGTGTCGCCCATTTCGGGGCCAGGGTTACGCCAGCTGATCATGAAGACCTGCAGGCCTCGGCTCATGGCGTACTCGACGAAGCTTCGGCCCGGGCGTAGGTCAAGGAAGTAGTAGCGGCCGATCGGCGGCGGGACGATGATCACCGGCTGGCGGCGGACCATTGCGGTCGTCGGGGTGTACTGGATGATTTCGGCCAGCTCGTCACGATGGACGACGGCACCCGGCGTGGTGGCGAGATCGGTCCCGACCTGGAAGGCGCTCCTATCCGTCTGGGACGGCATGCCGCCGTTCTCGCGAAGGTCGCGCCACCATTGCGAGGCGCCCTTCGCGACGCTGAGGCCAGCTGTGTCGAAGGCCCTTTTGAGTGCGGCCGGGTTGCTCGCCAGGAAGTTGGTGGGTGCGGCCGCGCTCATCAGAATGTTCGCGACAAAGCGCGCCCGCTCGGCATCCTGCCAGCTTCGGCGGCCGCTCTCAACGTCGTCGACGAGGTGGCTGACCGATTCGCAGAGGCTCAGGTACTCCTGGCAGAGCCGGCGGAACGCCGGGTTCTGCGACCACGCGGGGTCAGCGAAGCGCCGGTCGCCCTTGGCGGGTACGCGGGCGGACTTTCCCGCCAGGATGCGGACCGTGTCGCCGGTCAGCCGACGCGCCTCGCGGACCACGCTTCGTGGCTGGGCCAGCGTCATGGCGACACCATTGAGAAGCAAGGTGGCGGTCGGAATACCAATGGCCTCGCCGGCCTCGACGATGCCGAGCGCCTCTTCCTCGTTGGCGGGCACGGCTGGCTGTCCCGGAGTCATGTCGGCGCTCCGACGCGATGGGACCTCGGGGGCAGATTTTGACGATCGGTCCACGGGCATCTCCTACGCGGCCGGCCGCGGCTTTGCGGCGTCAGTCGGAGTCTAACTCAACTCCGTCTCCAGTAACCCTTGCTTTTGCCGCGGTCAGCGTGGCAAGTTACAGGTCTCGTCTGTGTTTGGGAACGGTTAGTCCCGCTGCCGCGGCCGTGCCGACGAGGTGGAGGGCGCTATGACAAGGACCTGCTGCGATCAGGCTCCTACTAGGTCGTTGCCCGGTCCGTCCCGACACCGCGAATCAAGTACCGCCCGGCGGACGGCATGTCAGGGTGTGGGCTTTACTCCCGATTAACGAGTTGGATGATCGAGCAATGAATGAACTGGCGGGTACTGGCGGACGCCGGATGGCTGGGGCTAGCTCCCATGATCGCGGAATTGAAGGTGACGCGGCGCGACGGGCGCCAACGTGCGCGCTGGTCATCTTCGGTGCATCTGGTGACCTGACCGAGCGCAAGCTCCTGCCAGCGATCCGTCAGCTTGCCGCGCATCACCGGCTGCGGCCCGAGTTCGCCCTGGTCGGCGTCGCCCGGACCGCGATGAGCGACGAAGAGTGGGCAGACAAGTGCCTATCCGACGATTCCGGCGGGGCAGGCACGACCGCGGAATGGGCAACGAAAGCCAGCTTCCGTTACGTCAGCGGTGGCTATGACGACCCGGAAACGTACCGCCGCCTCGGCGACGTGCTCGCCGAATGTGACCGCACGCTGGGCACCGCCGGCCACCGCCTCTTCTACCTGGCGACACCGCCCCGCCTGTTCGGCACCATCGCCGTCCAGCTGGGCGCCTCCGGGCTGAACGCCAACACGGAGGGCGACTGGCCGCGGCTGGTCATCGAGAAGCCGTTCGGCTGGGACGAGGCAAGCGCCCGCAGCCTCTACGCGGACATCAGCGCCTCGTTTAAGGAGTCGCAGATCTTCCGTATCGATCATTATTTGGCCAAGGACACCGTTCAGAACCTGCTGGCGCTGCGCTTCGCTAATTCGATCTTCGAGCCGATCTGGAACCGGAACTGGGTCGACAACGTGCAGATCACGGTGGCCGAGACGCTCGGGGTGGGCTCGCGCGGCGGGTTCTACGACGTGACGGGCGCGGTGCGCGACATCGTCCAGAACCATGTCCTGCAGGTGCTGTCGCTGTTTCTGATGGAGCCGCCGACCTCCTTCCATCCCGAGGCCATCCGCGATGAGAAGGTCAAGCTGCTCCGCGGGATCAGGCCGCTGACCGAGCCGGAGGACATCGCCCGGCGGGCGGTCCGGGGCCAGTACACCCGGGGCGGTACCCGGGACAACCTGATCAGGGGCTACCGGGAGGAAGACGGCGTGGACCCGCTGAGCCCCACGGAGACCTTCGTGGCGCTGCGGCTGCATATCGACAACTGGCGGTGGGCCGGTGTGCCGGTGTACATCCGGACCGGCAAGTGCCTGCCGCGCCGCACGACCGAGGTGATCATGGAGTTCCGGCGGCCACCGCACCTGCCGCTGTTCCCGGCCGAGGCCGCGAGGTTGGAACCCGATGCGCTGGTGGCGCGGGTGCAGCCTGATGAAGGCGTTAGCCTGCGTTTCGGCGCCAAGGTGCCAGGTCATGAGTTCCGCATCCGCAAGGCGTCGATGGACTTCGCCTACTCGCATGGTTACGGCGAATCACGCGACGACGCCTACGAGCGGGTGATACTCGATTCGCTGATCGGCGACGCCACGTTGTTCATCCGCGCCGATGAGGTGGCCCGATCCTGGCGGATCGTGGACCCGCTGCTGGCCTACTGGCACGAAACCCCCGATCCGATTCCGCTTTACCATGCCGCGACCTGGGGTCCCGCCGAAGCCGCGCAGCTCATCGAGAAGGACGGTCGCCGGTGGCACGACCTCTGACACCGTGGCTGTACCGTCGCCTGACGACAAGAACCGGCTTCACGCTTGAGTTCCGGGTATTGAGGAGGTTCGGGTGGTCTTGCGGATGACCGTCGGCTTGGTGCTGACTGTGGTCGCGTTCGCGATCGCGGGGCGCCGGCTGTGGTGGCTGAAGCGGCTGGCGATGACCGGGCAGCCTGCGCCGGAGCGGGTGGAGGCGGTGCGCGGGCATCCCGGCCGGGATGTGGCGGCCGAGGCGGTGGAGGTGGTGGGGCAGCGCAAGCTGCTGAAGTGGACGGTGCCGGGGGTGGCGCATGCCCTGACGTTCTGGGGTTTTACCGTGTTGCTGCTGACGATCATCGAGTCCTATGGTGACTTGTTCTCCCGGACGTTCGCGATTCCTGGCATCGGGCACTGGGCGGTGATCGGTTTTATCGAGGACTTGTTCGCGGTGGCGGTGCTGGCGGGGCTGATCACCTTCGCGGTGATCCGGCTGCGCAGCGACCCGCATCGGGAGGGCCGCGGCTCGCGGTTTTTCGGGTCGCATACGGGCGCGGCGTGGCTGGTGCTCGGGATGATCTTGCTGGTGATCGTGACGCTGCTGGTGTACCGGGGGGCGCAGGTCAACACCGGGGTGTTCCCCTATCATCACGGCGCGTTCGCCTCGCAGCTCGCCGGGCACGCTCTGGCGCCGCTGGGCTCCGGGGTGAACAGCGTGCTGGAGGTGGTGTTCCTGCTCGGGCAGGTCGCGGTGGTGCTGGTGTTCCTGGCGTTCTTGGTGTACTCCAAGCACCTGCATATCTTCCTGGCCCCGGTGAACGTGCTGTTCTCCCGGCGGCCGGACGCGCTCGGGCCGCTGGAGCCGATGCGGTCGGGCGGCACGGTGCTGGACTTCGAGGAGGCCGACCCGGACACCGACGTGTTCGGGCTGGGCACGATCGAGGATTTCTCCTGGAAGGGGCTGCTGGACATGG
The DNA here is from genome assembly GCA_963798675.1 of uncultured Actinomycetes bacterium. Classification (GTDB taxonomy): domain Bacteria; phylum Actinomycetota; class Actinomycetes; order Streptosporangiales; family Streptosporangiaceae; genus Palsa-504. The sequence goes on from CAWCUJ010000009.1 coordinate 20,463, forward strand.
CGACCTGCACCGAGTGCGGGCGGTGCCAGTCGCAGTGCCCGGCGTGGGCCACCGGCAAGCCGCTGTCGCCCAAGCAGGTCATCTTGGACCTGCGTGATCACGCGTTCGCCAAGGCGCCGTGGCTGCTGGCTGGCTCCGGTGAGGAGCGGGACAAGCTGCCGGACGCGGTCCAGGCCGAGGCGGCGCGGCCGCTGGTCGGCACGGCGGATGCGCACGGGGTGATCGACCCGGATGTGCTGTGGTCGTGCACGAACTGCGGGGCGTGCGTGGAGGAGTGCCCGGTGGACATCGAGCACATCGACCACATCGACGGGATGCGCCGGCATCAGGTGCTGATCGAGTCGGCGTTCCCGGTCGAGGCGGCGGGGATGCTGAAGAACCTGGAGAACAAGGGCGACCCGTGGGGGATGGGCGGCGCCCGGCGGGCGGACTGGATGACCGAGCTGGACTTCGAGGTCCCCGTCGCGGCCGGGAAGATCGACCCGGAGGTGGAGTACCTGTTCTGGGTGGGCTGCGCGGGCGCGCTGGAGGACCGGGCCAAGAAGACCACCAAGGCGATCGCCGCGCTGCTGCACACCGCGGGGGTGCGGTTCGCGGTGCTCGGCCCGGCCGAGACCTGCACCGGCGACCCGGCCCGGCGGATCGGGAACGAGTTCGTGTTCTCGATGCTGGCCGCCCAGAACATCCAGACGCTGAACGAGGCCGCGCCCAGGACGATCGTGGCGTCCTGCCCGCACTGCTTCAACACCATCGCCCGGGAGTACCCCCAGCTCGGCGGGAACTATGAGGTGATCCACCACACCCAGCTGCTGGCGAAGCTGGTGGAGCAGGGGAAGCTGACCCCGGCCGGGCGGGTGGAGGAGAAGCTGACCTACCACGACCCGTGCTTCCTGGGCCGGCACAACAAGGTCTACACCCCGCCGCGGCAGATCCTGGAGGCGGTCCCCGGCGTGCAGGCCACCGAGATGCACCGGTGCAAGTCCCGCGGGTTCTGCTGCGGCGCCGGCGGCGCCCGGATGTGGATGGAAGAACGCATCGGCAAGCGGATCAACACCGAGCGGATCGAGGAAGCCCTCGCCCTGGAACCGGACACCATCTCCACCGCCTGCCCCTACTGCCTGGTCATGCTCGGCGACGCCGTCGCCGCCAAGAAAAGCAGCGGCGACGCCCCCGACACCCTCGAAGTCATCGACGTAGCCCAGCTGCTGGCCCGGTCGGTGAGCCCAGCCGCCGCGAGCCCCGTCGGCGACGACGCTGGCGGCACGCCAATCGGCGATGCTGCGGCAGGGGCGGCGGCAGGGGCGGCGAGCGGAAACGCGGGAACTGGCCCCGCGGCAGTGACGCCTGAGTCTATGGGCGGCAGCTCTACCGCTGAGGAGCGAAGACCATGACCGTACCGGCTGCCTGCCCGGCGGATCGTCCTATGCTGCTGCCTGACTTCGAGTACCGGAGCATGGACGTCGAGGGCATCACGGTGAACTGTGCGATCAGCGGGTCGGGTCCGCCTCTGCTGCTGCTGCACGGCTATCCGCAGAACCATCTCATGTGGCGTCATGTCGCTCCGGTCTTGGCCCGGGATCACAGGGTCGTGCTGGCCGACCTGCGCGGCTACGGCGACTCCGGCAAGCCCGCCCCGGACGCCGCCGGACTGGTGTACTGCAAACGGTCGATGGCCCGCGACCAGGTCGGGCTCATGCGCCAGCTCGGCTTCGGGCAGTTCCAGGTGGTCGGCCACGACCGTGGTGCCCGCGTCGCGCACCGGCTGGCCCTGGACCACCCCGGCGTCGTCACCCGGCTCGCCGTCCTGGACATCGTGCCAACCCGGCATGTCCTTGGCAACGTGACGCGGGATATGGCCACGGTGTATTACCACTGGTTCTTCTTGGCCGTCGGCAACGGAGTCCCCGAGCACCTGATCGCCGCCGATCCCGGCTACTGGGTCCGGTCCTTCATCGGCCCGCTGCTGGGCGATGGCGCCAGCATCGACCCTGACGTCATGGAGGACTACGCCCGCTGCTTCGGTGACCCGCGGACGATCGCGGGCTCCTGCGCGGACTACCGGTCGGGCGCGAGCACCGACCTTGTCCACGACGAGGAGAGCTTTGCTGCCGGGCAGAAGATCGAATGCCCGGTCCTGGCGCTGTGGGGGGCGCAGGCGTTCGTGGGTCGCGGCTATGAGCCGTTGCGCGTCTGGCAGCAATACGCCACCGACGTCCGCGGCCACGCGGTGCCCACCGGCCACTTCCTGCCAGAAGAGGCACCAGACCTGGTCAGTAACGCCTTGGGCGGTTTCCTCGACTAAGGCACGGGCAACCAGACGATGAGATGGTGGGCCGGGTCTACGTGGGCGAGGACCTTTGGCACTACTACGAGAGCGTTCATCTCCCCAAACATGGCTTTGTTGTTTTCTTCCTGTACATGGAGGTACCGATGGCCACCAAACCCCATGACATAGCTGATCTGTATCTTGCGCCCGTGGCGCTAGCGGTGGATGAGCGGATCGATGAGCTCGGCCACCTCGATAAAGACCAGCTGGCATCCAAAGTCGCATTCCAGAGCGACTCACAGGACTTCACCCGTCGCATGAGGGAAGAGGCGCTGATCAGGACCGTCAGGTACCTGATTGACTGCCACGGCTGGGAATTCAGCTGGGATTCACGCGGTCTTCGCCTAACTCACGATGCGCACACTTTCGTCCTTGGCATCCCGGCCGTGTTCCTTGAGTACTTGGAGGACAGCCCGAGGGCATGATGCATCGCCTTCCAGGGTGGCAGGCCGAGCCAGGGGCTAGGCGATACGGCCCGATCCTCTGCGGGCGGACGAGTGTCCGGCTAAGTTGGCTCGCATGCGGTTCACGACGATCATGTATTGCGGCCAGACCACCTCGCGGCAGACGTCATTGCCTCGACGGCAGCACCGGGATCAGGCTGCGTGGTGAAACGATTCTGCGCGGCCATCGGCTCGGCCGCCTTGCTGGTTCTTCCGGCCTGCTCGTCTGCCGATCGCCCCGCTGAGCGTACTGCGACGTCCATGCCTGCGTCGGCAGCCGACCTGGCCAGCCCGGGCAGCCCCCGGGCGGCTACGACCAGAGCAGCTGAGCCGGGCGTGAGCCCGCGGACCTCAGCAGAGGCAGCCTCAGTGACCATCACGGCCGTCGGCGACACGATGCTCGGGAACACGCCGGATCTCCCCCCGGACCCGGCGACGTACTTCGAGGCGGTCGAACCGATCCTCGGCCCGGGCGCCCAGATTGTCTTCGGCAATCTCGAAGGCACGCTCACGATATCGACGACCAGCAAGTGCGGTGTCCGGAAAGGCCCGGACGAGAGCTGTTTCGCGTTTCGGGATCCGCCCGGTTACGCGCGCTATTTCAAGAAGGCCGGGTTCACCGTCCTCAACGATGCCAATAACCACTCCTTCGACTTCGGTGCCGCGGGTCAGGCCCAGACCGTTCGGGCGATTCATGCGGCAGGTCTGGCCCAGACTGGGCTGCCGGGCGAGATAACCCTCGTCAAGGCGAACGGGATCAAGGTCGCGTTCCTGGCGTTTGCGCCTTACGCCTACGACGCGGATCTTCTTGACCGGCCCGCAGCACGGGCACTTATCAGGCAAGCCGGCCGGGAGGCAAAGGTTGTCATCGCGTATATGCATGCTGGTGCGGAGGGGCCCAATGCCGATCACGTAACCGGCCACGAAGAGTATTACCTCGGCGAGGACCGGGGTAACGCCGAGGCGTTCGCCCACATGGCGATCGACGCCGGCGCCAGCGTGGTGATCGCGAGCGGCCCACATGTACTTAGGGGCATGCAGTTCTACAAGGGCCATCTCATCGCCTACAGCCTGGGGAATTTCGCCAGTTACGGTGACTTCTCCACCGACGGTGACCTTGACATGAGCGTGGTCCTCCGCGTGACGCTGTCATCGGCCGGCCGGTTCGAGCACGCTCGCATTTACCCCATCCAGTTCACCGGGGAAGGCCGGCCCGTGCCGGGCGGAGGCGCTGTCGCCTTTGTCGCCAAGCTGGCCTCAGAGGACTTCGGTTTGAGTGCGGCGCGCATCCTGCCATCTGGTGTCATTAAAGCGCCATGATCGCGTCGAGCCCGGCACCCGTCTGGTGAAGCCTTCCGCAGCCGGCGTGCAGACTCCCGATATCGTGCCAGGTCAAACAGATGGGAGAACTCGTCTCACGGTGTCCGCGAGGGCCTCGGTAAGGTGCCGACGTAGGCCGCAAGGTGCTCGCCGGTGAGGGTGGAGCGGGCGGCGACGAGATCGGCGGGTGTGCCCTCGAAGACGATCCGGCCGCCGTCGTGGCCGGCGCCGGGGCCGAGGTCGATGATCCAGTCGGCGTGCGCCATGACCGCCTGGTGGTGCTCGATGATGATGACCGACTTGCCGGAGTCGACGAGCCGGTCGAGCAGGCCGAGCAGCTGCTCGACGTCGGCGAGGTGGAGGCCGCTGGTCGGCTCGTCGAGGACGTAGACGCCGCCCTTCTCGGCCATGCGGGTGGCCAGCTTGAGCCGCTGCCGCTCGCCGCCGGACAGCGTAGTGAGCGGCTGGCCGAGGATGAGGTAGCCGAGCCCGACGTCGGCGAGCCGGTCGAGGATGGCGTGCGCGGTCGGCGTGCGCGCCTCGCCGACGCCGAAGAACTCCCTGGCCTCGGTCACCGACATCGCGAGCACCTCGCTGATGTCCCGGCCGCCGAGGTGGTAGTCAAGCACCGCTGCCTGGAACCGCTTTCCCTCGCAGTCCTCGCAGATCGAGGTGACGCCGGCCATCATCGCCAGGTCGGTGTAGATCACCCCGGCGCCGTTGCACGCCGGGCAGGCGCCCTCGGAGTTGGCGCTGAACAGGGCGGGTTTCACGCCGTTGGCCTTCGCGAACGCCTTGCGGATCGGGTCGAGCAGTCCGGTGTACGTCGCCGGGTTGCTGCGCCGCGAGCCCTTGATCGCCGCCTGGTCGACCGACACCACCCCGTCCCGGCCCGACACCGAGCCGTGCATCAGTGAGCTCTTTCCCGACCCGGCCACGCCGGTCACCACCACCAGCACGCCGAGCGGTATGTCGACATCGACGTCCTGCAGGTTGTGGGTGCTGGCGCCGCGCACCTCCAGCACTCCTGACTGCGTCCGCGCCGACGGCTTCAATGCGGCGCGGTCGTCCAGGTGCCGCCCGGTGAGCGTGTCGCTGGCCCGCAGCCCCTCGACGGTGCCCTCGAACACCACCTCGCCACCTTCGGTGCCGGCGCCCGGGCCGAGGTCGACGACGTGCTCGGCGATCGCGATCGCCTCCGGCTTGTGCTCCACCACCAGCACGGTGTTGCCCTTGTCACGCAGCTGCAGCAGCAGGTCGTTCATCCGCTGGATGTCGTGGGGGTGCAGCCCGATCGTCGGCTCGTCGAAGACATAGGTGACGTCGGTGAGCGAGGACCCGAGGTGACGGATCATCTTGGTGCGCTGCGCCTCGCCGCCCGACAGCGTGCCCGACGAGCGGTCGAGGCTGAGGTAGCCGAGCCCGATCTCGGCGAACGAGTCGAGGGTCTGCTGCAGCGACGCCAGCAGCGGCCCGACGGACGGCTCGTCCAGACCCCGCACCCAGTCAGCGAGGTCGCTGATCTGCATTGCGCAAGCATCGGCGATGTTGATCCCGCTGATCTTCGACGACCGAGCCGCCTCGCTGAGCCGGGTGCCACCGCAGTCGGGGCAGGCGGTGAACGTCACCGCCCGCTCCACGAAGGCGCGGACGTGCGGCTGCAGCGCGTCGACGTCTTTGGACAGGAACGACTTCTGGATTCTCGGGATCAGACCCTCGTACGTCAGGTTGATGCCGTCGACCTTGATCTTGGTCGGCTCCTTGTGGAGCAGGTCGTGGAGCTCGGTCTTGGTGAATTTGCGGATCGGCTTGTCCGGGTCGAAGAAGCCGCAGCCGGTGAAGATGCGACCGAACCAGCCGTCGACGCTGTAGCCCGGGATCGTGAGCGCACCCTCGTTGATCGACTTGCTGTCGTCGTACAGCGCAGACAGATCGAAGTCGGTGACCGAGCCCCGGCCTTCGCAGCACGGGCACATGCCGCCGGTGCGGGTGAAGGTCGCTCTGACGGTTTTGCTGGCACCGCGTTCGATCGTGATCGCACCGCTCGCCCGGACCGAGGGAACGTTGAAGGAGAACGCGTTGGGCGAGCCGATGTGCGGCCGCCCGAGTCGGCTGAACAGGATGCGCAGCATCGCGTTGGCGTCGGTGGCGGTGCCGACCGTGGAGCGGGCGTCGGCACCCATCCGCTGCTGGTCGACGATGATCGCGGTCGTCAGCCCCTCGAGTACGTCGACCTCGGGCCGTGCCAGCGTCGGCATGAAGCCCTGCACGAAGGCGCTGTACGTCTCGTTGATCAGCCGCTGCGACTCCGCGGCGATCGTGCCGAACACCAGCGAGCTCTTGCCCGAGCCGGAGACGCCGGTGAACACCGTCAGCCGGCGCTTCGGGATCTCGACGCTGACATCCTTGAGGTTATTGACGCGCGCGCCGTGCACGCGGATCACATCGTGGCTGTCACCAACGTGCAGCGCAGGTGACTGCGTGTCCGTCCATGTGGCCATGCTCGTCGCGTCTCCATCTGTTAGGCGGGGCCGCCTTCGCGGTCTCCGTCGGCGTCGCCTGGCTCGGCACTCATCGGTCCTGAAGCAGCCCGAGGACGTTGCCATCGGAGTCGGTGACGGTGGCCACCAGGCGGCCGCCACCGACGTCACGCGCGGGCTCCTTCACGGTGGCACCCGCGGCGGTCACCTCGGCCAGCTTCGCCTCGATGTCCGGCACGTGCCAGTAGGCCACCGGTGAGGTCATGCCCTGCGGTCCACCGCCCGGCACCAGCCCGATGTGCTGGCCCGCGGCCTCGAAGCCGACGTAGTAGGACTCGTCGGTCTGCGGCGGTACGCCGAGCAGGGCGGTGTACACCGCCTTGGCCGTCGCCAGGTCGGACACGGGATGCAGCACGGTCTTGATTCCCTGGGTGGAAGAGCCGGTCATAATCACTCCTGAAGTCGTGGGTCACATCGACCCGGTGTGTACGGTCAGGTTACCGAGAGTGTCGCGATAGAAGGCCAGGGATGCGTCCGGGTGGTCATGTGGGAGGAAGGCCTGGTAAATCGTGACGTCCATGACGGTCATGCTAGGCGTGGCTCCGTGACCCGCGCTTCTCCAAAACTGCTCACTTTCGGTCGGCCCTCCACGCCGCAGGGCGGCCGAGGCAGGCCCTCGGTAGTGCCGCCGAGGCAGGCCCTCGGCAGTGCGGCCAGGAGGCACAAGAAACTGGCCAGCGTGGCCAGCGGCACAACCCGCGGAGCTGTCCGTCAGCCCAGCCGCGAGTATCAGTGTCCTAGTACCGCGCCCGGCTACGTTGGCCCGCGGTCGCTGCTCCCGGACCAGCCGGATGCATCACTATCGCCGCGAAACCACCCGGTCGGCCGCCACGGTGGAACATCATGCCGGTGATAGCCGGCACGGTGGAGCATCGTGCCGGCTGGATCCGGCCGCCAGGCGCGGTCCCCGCTGCCACCTATGGTGGCGCCGACTGTATCAGGCCGCCAACGGGCTCCTCCTACGGGCATGAAAATCAAGCAACAGCTTCGCATCCCTGGCCCGACCCCACTCCCGATGCGCGTGTCACGCGCCGCGACCCGCCCGATGATCAATCCTAAAGGGCCGGAGTTCGCCGCTCTCCTCGAGCAGTGTGTCACGGGGCTCCAGTCAGTCCTGCAAACCCAGAACGAAATCTTGCTATTCGGCGCAAGTGGAACTGGCGGGCTGGAGGCGACCGTCGCGAACCTGCTCAGTCCCGGCGAGCGCGTGCTGTTCTGCACCAACGGGTGGTTCAGCGAACTGTGGTCGAGGATGGCCGCGGCATTTGGAGCAGATGTAGTCCGGCTCAGCGCGCCGTGGGGGCAGGCGGTCGATGTCGAAGAGATCAAGCGTGTGCTGGTCGCGGACACCAGGATCAACAAGGTCTTTGTTACGCATAACGAAACGAGCACCGGGGTTCTCAACGATATAGCGGCAATCGCGGAGGTCGTCAAGGCGGCCGGGTGCCTTCTCGCGGTCGATAGCGTGAGTGGCGTGCCGTGTCATGCGCTGCCGATTGACGAACTTGGACTCGATGTCGTCGTCACCGCGTCACAGAAAGGGTGGCTGGCGCCACCGGGGCTGACCATGATCGCTGTGAGCGATGCTGCCATTCGTGCCGCGACCGAGGCGAAATGCCCCAGGTGGTATTTTGACTTCCTGCGCCAGAAGAGCTGTCAGGGCCAAGGATTTATGCAGTCGACGCCACCAATCTCGGTCATGTACGCACTCCAAGAGGGACTTGCGATGATTCGCGATGAGGGCGTCGCCGAGATGTGGCAGCGCCACGAGCGACTGGGCCAGATGGCTCGGCTCGGGCTGCAGGCCGCGGGCCTGGAGCTGGTCGCTCGCAGTGATCTCGTCAGTAACAGCGTGACCGCCATCCATTCGCCGTTCTCATCGCCCCAGGATCTAGCTTGCTTTCTGAGCGATCTCCGCACGCAATATGGACTTGTGCTTGCGAATGGCCTTGGGATAATGGAAGGCAAGGCATTTCGCGTTGGTCACCTCGGCTCCCTCCATGAGGGTGACGTGGATGCGATGCTTGCATCGCTCACGGACGGGCTAACCGCATTGTCCCGTCGGGTCGGCGTCCACCCGAAGCAGGAGCCGTTGTCACGGCAGTGGCGCCAGCGTACGACTTTTCAGCGCGACCGGGGCCCCGCCGGTCACGCTGCGTAAGGCGAGCTGCGAGGCGGCGGGCCAGAACATTGACCTGAGCTCCAGGTTCTTTCCCGGTTGGCCGCCAAAGAGCACAGAGCAACTCGACTCGAACCTTGCCATCGATACGCGGTCCCCGTCTGCCCGGGTCCGGATGGGCTCCTCCAGGTTGCTGGACGATCGCCGAGGCGGTCGGGCATCGCCGGCCGCGGACCGGCTGCAGCACCTGCTGTCCCGGGTGGTCTGGGACGACCAGCGGGTTCTGGATATCGCGTCGGCATGGGCGGCCGGTCACCTCGATGGCGGGGATGCGGTGCTGATGAGGAGCACCGCGAGCTGGCCGGCGTGCCGAAGGAGATGATGTTCGCCACCAAGCCGCAGCTGGCCGAGGGCCTGCTGGATCGCGCGCGCGGCCTGGGAATCCGCGCCGCCGTCGTGGCCGGCGTTGAAGTGTACGGCGGCCGTCAGTTGTGCCGCGGCATCTGCCAGCGCGGGATGAGCTATGTGATGGCGGTCCGTGCCAACCTAATATCTGAAGTCGATGGCACATGGATGCGCCATCGACGACACGAGAGCCGCGAAACCCGGCCGGAACACGAACCGATTGGAGCTGAACAGTGCCCGCGAGAGACGTTTTCTTGTGCCATGCAAGTGGAGATAAGCAGCACTATGCTCGTCCACTAGCTAAAGCGCTCGCAACTCGAGGTGTCAGTTGCTGGACAGACGAGGCCGAGATCGAGATCGGAGATAGCATTATTGACGCGGTCAACACCGGTCTGCGACTATCCCATTTCGTCCTTGTCATCATAACTGAGGAATCCCTGAGTCGAGGGTGGCCGCAAAGGGAGTTGAATGCCGCTCTCTACAAAGAGATGATCTCTGGACGCACGGTCGTCCTACCAGTTCTCGCCATTCCTCCTGAACGATGGGGTCGAAGAGTATCCTCTACTTGCCGACAAGCTTTTCCTTAACTGGAGTGACGGACTAGTGTCTCTCGGCGAGGCAATTGCAAAGCTTTTCAAGCGAACTCCCGCCAACGAGTGGGCCCACAATCATCCCCGCGACTACCGCGGACTAGTCTGGGTCAGATGCACGCCAGCAACTTGGGACGACAAACATGCCACCCTCACCCTACGATGGGGACCCTATGTTAGAACAGTTCATCTCGCTTTCAGTGAAGGAATGCCGGTATCCTTGGTTCATCACAAGACAAATAGCGACTCTGTAACCTTGCACGCAAGCATTGAGCCGGCCTCGATCGTCACATTCGGGGTGGGTCCTGCGCCAGATGGTGGACGCTTTGCTGAAAACATCGACGAAGGTTGGAGTCGCGCGGCGGGGATGGATGTTGAGCATCCCACCTTTCCGCGCACAGGCGAGCCGCCGCGGGAGCGTAATCTACTTGCGGAAGTACTAGATCCTCAAGACGAGGCTGATCGATACTAGCCGACTCCGACGCGATATCCAGAACCCGCTCAACTCACGGTCAGGATATAACTCACGGTCAGCATATACTGCTGCCGTATCAGTACTGAGGTACCTTGCGCAGCAGCTCCCGGCGGTTCATTATCTCCGGAACATACACCTGCTCGTGCCACACCTCTGGCGCGACCGACTCGAGCGTGATTGAGATGACGCCTTCGTCGACGCCGAAGGCGCTCTTGACCGCCTGGGTTATCTCGCTCACCAATGCGGATTCGCGTCGTTCGTCCAGTTCAGTAGGCAGATGCTTAATGTTTACGTGGGGCATGTTGATATCCTCGCGATCGATGTCGGGAGACGGGTTCAGGACGAGTCCGGCAGCGGCCGACACGATTTCACGCCGGTCACGGACGGGACGCGACCAGGCGTTAGCCGTTCCCGGGATGATCGCGGCTGATGCCCGCCGACGTTGCCGACGGGCATTTTCAGCGCAGGCTGGCCGCTGCCTTTAGAACAACGCAGGTAACTTCAGATGAAGTAATTGTCGTGCCGGATCATGAACTCCGTTCGTTCCTTGGCATTTGGCTCCTTGCCGGTCGTTGCCCATTCCGCGAGGGTTTCGAAGTACGCCTCGCGGGGTGCGCCCGGTGCGAAGAGCAGCAGCATCGAAGCAGGCTCCCCAGACTCATTGCGGAAGCCATGGATGCCACCCTCTGGCACGAAGAGGAAGTCGCCGGAATTCGCGTCGGCCCATCGCCGGCCGTCGTAGAGCTTTACCGTACCGGACAGTATGAAGAATGACTCCGAGACGGTTTTGTGGAAATGCGGATCAGGTCCGGAGCGCCGTCCGCTGAAGTCCCAGCGGTAGAGCGCGAACTCGCCCTTGGTCGACGCTCCGGATGCGAGGTGGTGGACCTGTGTGCCACCTTTGCTCATCTCCAGGTCATAAGGCTGATCCGCTGGGCGAAAGATGGCGCTGACTTCTCCGTCGTCGCCGAAGTACTTCGAGTCTGGGTACGACATATCCCCTACCCCTTTCCGGGTGAAGTGATGGTTTCCATATGAGGTGATATTGGTAATTTTTCCTGCTCATGTACGGTTTGGTGACGAACCGGCCATGGTGCCGGATCAATCCAGTGATCATCTGGACCTTCGGGCTCCCGGCCCGTGACAGCCACGTCGGAAGCTCCAGGGGCCTGACTCCGGCCGTCGGCCCGCCGCGTCCAGTCAGTACCGCGGGACCTTGCGCAGCAGCTCCCGGCGGCTGGCGACCTCCGGGACATAGACATGCTCGTGCCACACCTCCGGCGCGACCGACTCGAGCGCGATCGAGATGACGCTTTCCTGCACGCCGAGGGCGCTATTGACCGCTTCCGTCACCTCGCTCACCAACGCTGACTGGCGCCGTTCGTCCGGTTCGACGGGCAGGTGCTTGATGCTGATGTGGGGCATGTTGATCTCCTCCAGTGCAGGTCACGGTAGGTTCGAGGACAAGTTCGATAGCAAGCCTGAGGGCAGGTTCGATAGCAAGCCTGAGGGCAGGTTCGATAGCAAGCCTGAGGGCAAGTCAGCGGGCAGGCCCGAAGGCAGGCCCGATTGTGGGTCTGAGGGCCGGCCTGAGTGCCGGCCTGCAGGATCCGAGTGCCGGTCTGAGGGCCGGCCTGAGTGCCGGCCTGCAGGATCTGAGTGCCGGCCTGAAGGATCTGAGGGTCGGGCTGAAGGATCTGAGGGTCGGGCTGAGGGCGCCTTGGGCGGCATGCGTGGCCCCGCCGGCCTCGTGGGGCTAGGCGACGAGGAAGGGCGCGACTGATAGGGACTACTGTTTGCCGCAGGCCCGATTGGATCAGGCACACGCACCAGGTGATTCGGGGAGAACAGCAGTACCCCGGCCGCGATCCCCCCGCAAAGCGCGGCGGCGAGCCCGCAGGTCGCGGCGCCCATGGTGACGGAGACGCGACGCCGACCTGGAATGTCGATCACGATAGCCATTGCGAGCCCGGCAACCGCGATCACCGCGGCGAATATGAGCCAGCCGTGTGGGTTAGTCATCACCAGATGGGTCAGCACCCACGGTGCAGCGGCCGCCTGTACCGCCGTACCCATCTGGAAGGTCGATAGATACTGCGCCCGCCGCTCCGGCCGGGCCAGTTCGTAGGAAATGGTCCATCCGGCCGCCGACTGCCACATTTCGCCGAAGGTGATCAGTACCGTGGCGACGACAGCCAGCGCGGTGGCCAGCACTACCAGGTGAACCTGTCCCATCAGGTAGGCGACCACTCCGAACGCGGCGAGCGAGGCCCCGGCGAGCACGGCGCAGGTGACCGCGCCTCGCAGCTTGTCCGCCGACCGCGAGAAGCGCGCCTGCAGGAGGACCGCCATGACGGTGTTGAGCATGAACAAGATGCCGAAGGTACCGATCGGCACCTTCGTGTGCATGACAATCAACAGCGGCAGGGCCAGTGGAAGCAGCCACAGGTGCACTGACAGCACACCATTGAGTACCGCGGCTGCGATGTAGCGAGCGTCGGCTACCAGGGTCGGACGGGTGCCTTTTGCCGACTTTCCCACCGTGATCAGCTGCGTCACCCGGATCGACCACAGCATCAGCGCCGCGATCAGGAAGGACACCGCGTTGCCTGCGATGAGGAATACGAAGGCGGCCCTCGAGCCATATTGGATCGCGCCCGCCGCGACCAGCGCGCCGAGGCCGAAGCCGACGTTGCGCACAGCGCGGATCTTGGCCATGGTGTCCACGCGATCTTCGGACGAGACGGCGGCACCAACTACTGCCTGGCTGATCGGCGGCACCGCCGCGTCGGCCAGGCTGATGGCGCATGCAATCGCCACGAACACCGGGAAGGATCCCGCGAAGCAGTAGGCGGCGAAGCCGGCCGCCCGCCACAGTTGGAGCGCGACGTATATCCGTCCTGCCCGGACCCGGTCGGCGAGCATGCCAATCGGCACCACGCCGAGGAATCCGACGAGGCCAGCGAGGGAAAGGCCGATGCCCACCTGACCGACGCTGAGCCCGACGACCCGGGTGAAGAACAGGGCCGAGCCGGCGTAGTACATCCCGCTGCCGGCCGAGTCGATCGTTGCGATGAAGGCGAAGCGGCGGCCCGTAGCCGTACGCGGGACGATGTTTTTCGACAGGAAACGGCTAATTGGGCCCGCCTGGGCGACGGGAGCGGCGGCTTGTGCCACCTCGGCTGTGGACTGGCTCATCGTGCACTGTCCCCCCGCGGCGTCGCGGCCACCCACGCCGGAGGACGGCAAGGGCGCGGTCCAACCTCCGCGGGCGGCGGAACGTCGTACATCGGGACTCCTTAGTAGCGAAGTGCCGGCCGCGCCCGGATCAGCGCGTTTCCGACAGAAGCGAGTCCGTCCGGCACCCCGGGATCACTTGGTCGCGCGGACGATCTCGGACTCTAAGAGGGCCCGGCGGGCCTCTTAATACAGCGTTTTGCGATGAGACCGAGCGGGCCCCGCCTCGGTGCGGGGCCCGCCTGGTCATACCACCGCTTCGACGGTCAGCCGCTCCTCAAGCCACGCCTCGAGCTGCGCCAGCCTGTCCTCAGTGACCTGCCGGGACGGCGCCGAGATCACGAAGCAGACCATGAAATCACCTGAGTAGGCGGCCTCCTGCATAACCTGACCAGGCGTCACGAACAGGCGCGAGCGCTCGACCCAGGGAAACGGCGGGTGTCCGGGAACGCTGACGATCCTGCCGGGTCGCTTCATCATCACGAGCTGACCCGCCATCTGCGCGGGACCCGGGATTTCCTCGGCAGGAAGCGGGAGCCCGGCCTGCGCGCGTACCGCCAATTCGGCGAGATCGACGCCGAACAGCGTCCGGCCGATGTCGCGAATCGAGGCCCCGCCCGGCCGGCAGGCGATCTCGCACAGCACCAGCTCGTCGTCGGGCGTGTGGAACACCTCGGCGTGGAAGGCGAACGCGCTCGGTCCTGGCAGCGCCTGGATCACGCGCTCGGTGAAGGCGAGGAGCCGCCGCCCGAGCGGGTCATCGCGGTCCAGGGTGACGTCGCGGCGGCCCCCCGGATCCGTCCGGTAGGACGCGAGCGCGTAGAGGTACTGCGATGCCCAGCCGACGACCATCCGCCCGTTGACGACCAGCCCGTCGACGTGGCACACCGGCCCGGGGACGAACGCCTCCGCGATGAGGTTGGGCTGGGCGTCGTCGGGCGCCAGGGTCTCGTCGGCGAGCAGTTCGTCGAGCTCCTCTGGCCCGGCGATGATCCGCAAGTCGACGGACCCGGCGCCGTTGCGGGGCTTGAGGACGAGGGGAAACCCGAACCTACCGGCGAAGTCGATGACGTCGGTCGCGCACTCCACCTCGGCGTAGGGAGCAACCGGGATGCCGGCGTCCCGCGCGAGCTGCTTCATCTCCACCTTGTCCCGGAACGCGGCGGCGCTGTGCGGGCGCTGGCCTTCAAGGCCGAGAATCTCGCGCAGCTGCGCCGCCCGCTCGAGATCACGTTCCTGGGTAGCGACGATGTGCCGGACCCCGTGTCTGTGGGCGAGCTGGAGCGCGCGCATTTCAACGTAGCCGTTGACGTCGTAGCCCCTAACCGCCTCCACGTGCCGGTAGGCGCCCTCGCGCGGCAGGGTGTCGCCCGAGAGATCCAGCTGCTCCTGGGCCGCGAGCAGCAGGACATGTGGGCCGAGGTCACTGAGCCACCGGTCGTAGGGGGTGCCGGCCAGCGGGCCGCGATGGAGCACGAGCACGCTCATGAGACTGCCTCCAGTGCTTGTCGTTCCAGTCCGCCCTGCGCCCGCGCCAGCGCCGCCTCGTAGCCGGACTCCCGCTGGAGCGCGTCGACGCGCCAGCCGTGCTCCGTGCTACGGCGCACGAGCTCTACGAGCCACGCGCCTTCGCCCGGGCGGGTGAGCCGGGCCAGCGCGGCACCGGCCAGCACCCGAGCGGCGGGCGGGCTCGCCGGCGGTATCGGCGACGGCCCGCTGGCGGGGTAGAAGAGGGCGATGTGCTCGCCCGCGTCGTCCGCCGGCTCGACGAGCAGGCTCGGCACGGCCTCGAGCCTGCCGGTCAGCCCGCCGCGGGTGAACGTCGCGACGTCCGCTTCGTGATGGAGTTGCGCCGCCAGCGGCCAGCCGGGCCGCCGGCGATGACGCACGCGGAGGGGATAGCCCCAGCGGCGCCCGTACCAGTACAGGTCGGACACGCGCTGCACCGCACCGCACCGGAGCGCCGGGATTCCGGCGTCGCGCAGCCAGGCACGCAGGGCAATAAGGTCCTGCTGCGCGATCGCGGCCTGCCGGTCCTGACCCTCAATACCGAGATGGTCGCGCAGGGCGCCGGCCCGGATGGCGTCCTCGGGGGCGACGGCGACGATCGCGCGGATCGGGACGTCGCGCGCGAGGTGCACGGCCGCGAGCTCGACCTGGCCCGAGCTCGCGTACCGCGGAAAGCAGCGTACCTGGGCGTAGCCGCTCACCTGGCCGCCTTCGATCTCGGCGGGGGAGCGTCCGGTGAACAGAACGGCGTCACGGGGGTCCTCGAGCCATTCCAGGTACGGGGGCAGCGGTCCCCGCCCGCGATCGAGCACGAGCAGCGTCATCGTCCCCCCACCCCCATCGACAGGGCCGGCTCGCGTGGGGCCGGCGCCGGGTCCTCGGTGGTCTCGATCCGCAGCGAGCCGATCAGCTCGTAGCACAGGTCCACGGCCGCCTCGCTGTCGGAGCCGCGCACCGCGACCAGTCCCAGCCGGTCCCAGTTGTTGTGCAGCGGGCGGAGCACGTCTCCCACCTTGACGCTCAGCTCCGCGGCCAGGACCTCGGGCCTGGCGCCGACTTCCTCCAGGCCAGCCAGCTCGACTACCCGGCCTGAGCCCCCATGCAGGAAGCGGACGCACGCGCCCGCCAGCGGGCGCGGACGGTCGGGTAGCTCCTCGACGAGCCGGAACGGCCAGCCGAGCGTGTACTCGATCAGGTCGATGCCGTACGCCGCGCGGAGCAGGTCGCCGATGTGGTCGCCGCCGATGCGGTTGTGGGACTCGATGACCACCGGGCCCTGCGCCCCGACCCGCACCTCGGTGTGGCTCGGCCCGTCCTTCAGGCCCATCACGTCGAGGAACCGCCGCGCGGCATCGACGATAGCCCGCTCGAGGTCCGGGTCTATGCGGGCGGGCAGGGTGTGCCCGAGCTCGACGAACCGCCCGGGAGCGACCAGCTTCTCGGTGACGGCGACCACCGCGTGGCGCCCGTCGAAGCTGAATCCTTCGACGCTGTACTCCGGGCCGCTTACGTACTCCTCCATGAGGAAGTCCTGGATCGTGAACAGCGTCGTGCCGTAGGTTACGCCGTCGTGGCGCAGGCGCTGGATCTCGTCCCAGGTTCGCGGCACCTCGGCGGGGCTGGCCACGGGCAGCAGGCCCCAGCCGGCCGTCATGTCGGTCGGCTTGACGATGAACGGATAGCCGTACGCGTCCCCGAAGGCGGTCAGGCTCTCGCGGCCGTCGACGAGCCGGGCGCCGATCGTGTCCGCCCCCGACGCCGCGAGATGGCGGCGCATCTGCCACTTGTCGCGCAGCCGGTGGCTGGTCTCGTACCCGGTTCCGCCCAGGTCCAGCAGGTCGTTGATCCGGCCCGCGACGTCGAGTCCCGGTTCGGTCAGGGATAGCGCCGCGCCGATCCCCCAGATCCGGTGGGCCGCCTCGACGAGGGGCCGGACCACCGACCAGTCGCGGTAGTCGACCACGAACGTCACGTCGGCCAGCGCCGACTGCTCGGGCTCGAGCTTGCTCTTGTGCTGTAGGAGGATCACGTCGAGGCCGAGTGCCTTGGCCCGGCGGATCGTCTCGGTCTTGTGCCCAATCAGCAGGACGGTTCTGTCGGGGTTCATCGCGGTCAGTCCTTCGTCGTGGTGGTCGTAGGTGAATACATGTGGTGCGCCGGCGGCTCGCCGTCGGCGCTGGTGACGACGCTGAGCCGGGCCTGCGCATCGGCCAGGCGCTCGTCGGCCTGCCGCTGCGTGCCCCCCGCGACGACGACGTAGCCGTGCCGCGTCGATGAGCTCCTCACCGGGGTGAGGGCGTCGCCGGGCGCGACCTTGAGCTTCAGCGCGTGGACGTATGGCAGCCGGCTGACGTCCTCTGCCCCCTCGATCGCCTGCACGTACCCGGTGCCGAAATCGAAGAAGGAGATCGCGCCGAGGCGCTGGGCCGGCGGAGGTTCGACCGGGCCGCCGGCCAGCGCGGTGAAGACGGCGGCCTCCATGTCGAAGCCGCTGGCGAGCTCGACGAGCAGCGGGATCCTGTCGCCGCCGAGCCGGGCCTGCGACTCCACGATCCGCGGCCCTGCCTCGGTGAGGATCACCTCGGTGTGCGCCGGCCCGAACCGGTATCCGGTCGCTTCCAGGTAGGTGACCACGAGCTCGGTCATCGCGGCGCTTGCCTCGTCGGGCAGCGGGGCCGGATGCACCTGGCCCATCTCCACGAAGTGCGGCCGCTGCCCCAGGCGCTTGGCGGTGATGCCGACGACATGGTGGGTGCCGTGCGCGGTGATGGTCTCCACACTGAACTCCGGTCCCCGCAGGTACTCCTCGATCAGGACGGGATCCCGGTAGCCCAAGCACGCGAGCTCTTCCCGCCAGCGGTCGATGTCGCCAGGGCGCTCGATCAGGCGCACGGCCCGGCTCCCGTCCAGCCGGGTTGGCTTGACGATCACGGGCAGCTCGGCGCGCTCGCGCAGGAATTGCTCGGCCTCGGCGGGAGAACCGGCCTCGATCGAGATCACCGGCGATAGGCCTCGCGCGCGCAGCAAGGCGCGCATCGCCGCCTTGTCGTTGATCTGCGTCAGGCTGCGCGGCGAGTTCAGCGCGAGCCCCATCGTCTCCGCCTGCTCGCAGACCGCCAGTTGTGTCGCCTCGCTGCCCAGATGCAGCACGTGGGCGACGTCGTGACGGGCAGCCAGCTCGGCGACGAGCCGCCGCAGCTCCTCCTGGTCGCCGAAATCGGTGAGTACCATCTCCTCGGAGAACTCCGCCACGCCCGCGAGGTAGTCAGCGCTCTCGAGCGCCTGATCCCAGATCGAGAAGACGCGGAATCCCGCCGCGGTCGCCTTGCGCACCAGAGGCTGGTACGGCATGCACATGAGCAGTCGGTTGTTCTTCATCACTTGCCCCCTAGGGCGGCGGGGCGCAGGGTGGGTGCGTCCTGTTCCTCGGCGCTTGGCGCCAGCCGCAGACGGTTGACATTCGAGCGGCTCGCGCCAACCTCGATGACGGCACCTCGCGGCGCGTGCACCACCGCATGGGGTGGTATGTCGGAGAGCACGAGGGCCTGGGCTCCGATCATCGCGTGGTCGCCGATCACGACCGGACCGAGAACGCAGGCATTGGCGCCGACCGTCACTCCGTCGCCGAGCCGGGGATGACGCCGTTCCGCCAGGCCGCGCTCGGTGTCGTTCCACCATCCGGTTGAGCCGAGTGTCACCTGGTGGAACAGGGTCACGTCGTCGCCGACGATCGCCGTTTCCCCGATCACCACGCCGCAGCCGTGGTCGACGAAGAACCGCCGGCCAATCTCGGCCCCGGGGTGGATCTCGATGCCGCCGGACGCCAGGCGGGCGATCAGGGAGAGCACCCGTGCGGACTTGTACATGCCCCGCTGGTAGAACCGGTGGGCGATCCGGTGCCCGAGCATCGCCACCACCGTGGGGTGCAGCGCCGCCTCGCTGCGCGAGCGGATCGACGGGTCGCGCTTGATGATGGTGTCCAGATACTCCGCAGCCGCCGCGGCGGCTCGGCTGATCTGCGCCAGGGGGGAGATCATGCCGCACGCTCCTCGTCCTCGCGCAGGCTGAGATACCGCTCGCCAGTGTCGGGGAGGATGGTGACCACCGTCGCCCCGGCCGGCAGCCGGTGCGTCAGCAGGCGGCAGCCATGCGCCGCGGCTCCCGAGGAGATCCCGACCAGCAGACCCTGGTGGCGGGCCAGTTGCCGCGCCGTGCCCGCCGCGTCGTCGTCGGAGACGACGATGACCTCGTCGATCAGCGAGACGTCTGTCGTCGGTGCGACGAAGCCCCCGTTGAGCCCGGGGATCCCGTGCAGGCCACCGCGGCCGCCAGAAAGCACCGGGGAGCCCTCGGGCTCGACGGCCACCACGTGCACGCCGGGGTGCTGCTGCTTGATGAAACCGGCCACACCGCTCAGCGTGCCGCCGGTGCCCACGCCGCACACCAGCGCGTCGACCCGGCCCCGGCAGTCGGCCCAGATCTCCGGGCCGGTGGTTTCGAAGTGGGCGCGGACGTTGTCGGCGTTCTCGTGCTGGCGCGGGAACCACGCACCTGGCAGCTCTGCGCACAGTTCGGCCGCCTTCTCGATCGCGCCGGCGTAGCCCTGAGCCCGCGGCGTGAGCACCACCTGGGCGCCGAGCGCCCGCAGAATCTGCCGGCGCTCGCGGGTCGCGCTGTCCGGTAGCACGATGACGCACCGGTAGCCGCGCGCCGCTGCGAGCGCCGCCAGCGAGATTCCGGTGTTGCCGGAGGTGGCCTCGACGATCGTGCCGTGCCCGGCGACGAGCTCGCCCCGCCGCTCGGCCGCCCGCACCATGAACAGGCTCGCGCGGTCCTTAATGCTCGAAAGCGGGTTGCACATTTCGAGCTTGGCCAGCGCGATCACGTCCGGCTTGGCGTCCGGCAGGCGCAACCGCACGAGCGGTGTCCCGCCGATCAGGTCCTCGAGCGAATCGGCGATCCGCCGTCGCCTGAATGTCGCCTCCCCGCTGACTTTGCGGTGTGCCTGCGGCTGCGGCTCGCCGGTTGGCGGCCGCGCGCCGGAGAGTGACTCCTGCTGTACCTCTTTGAGTTTCACGTGTCTGTCCTTTGCTGGATGGTTCGGTCGGGTAGAGAAGCGAGGCGCTTATGACGCACGCCCGGAGGCGGTCTCGAGCTGCGGGACGCGCTTCACCAGCAGCCGGTAACGGATCGTCTTCACCAGCTCGCCTACGCCCGCCTCCTTGAGCAGGCCATAGTGATCGGCGTCGAGCTGAATGACCGTCGGCGCCTTGGCGAAGTAGGCACTGCTGCCCTCGATGAAGGAGTAGTCGTCACCCCGGGCCTTGAAGATCGTTATCGGGGCGTTGACCTGCCGTTCCCTCAGCTCGTGGAATTCGTACTTGAAGCCATACGTGAGGCGGACAATCTCTACGATCCGTTTCGCCATCTCGACGTCGAGGTTCGGGTAACGCTTGGCGACGAAGGCGGCCAGACTCTCCTCGTCGCGGGCGACGGACAGGCACTCGTGCAGCGCCGGGTCGTTGATGCTGCCCGCGAACACCGAGAAGAGGATGGTCATGTACACCTCCCGGCGGTACGCGGCGTCACTCCGATAGGCCAGTTCGTCCCTCGCACGAACCTTCGGTGAGCCGGGGGCGATCAGGAACAGATGGTCGACCTGCTCCCCGGCCTGCTCGAGCTGATAGGCGGTCTCGAAGGCCACGCGGGCGCCGAACGAGTAGCCCCAGAGCGAGTACGGACCCTCGGGCTGCAGGCAGCGGATCGCCTTGACATCCCCTGCTGCCATCTCCTTGATCGTCCCGTACGGGTTCTCGCCAGGGTTGATCCCGTAGGCCTGCATCCCGTACAGGGGCCGCTTGAACTCCGCTCGCTCGGCGAGCAGTCGCAGGTTCATCGGATAGCCGCCCAGGCCGGGCCAACAGATGATCGGCCGCTGTGATCCGCCGCTGAGCCGCACCAGCCGGGAGCAGTCCCTTGACCGCTCGCCGTCGGCGACGAGGACGGCGAGCTGCTCGACGGTCGGGTGCTCGAACAGCACCTGCAGCGGCAGGGAGCTGCCGAACGTCCGGTTGATCTTGTTCACCAGGGCAACCGCCATCAGCGAGTTGCCGCCGATCTCGAAGAAATTGTCCTGTACCGAGACGGTGTCGTGCCTGGTCACCGTGCGCCACAGCGCGCTGATCCCGCTCTCCACCGGCGTCCGCGGTGCCACCACCTGCCGGTTGGCGACCTCCGCGCTGGCTTCGGCGACCGCCGCCAACGTGGCGGTGTCGACCTTGCCGTTAGGAGTGAGCGGCAGCTCGTCGAGCACCACGACCCGGTTGGGCACCATGTACGGCGGGAGCAGGGCGGCCAGTTCCTCTTTAAGCATCTCGGCCGGGCCCTGCACGTGGACGGAGTCCTCCTTCATGCCCTCGCTGCGCCGCTGCTCATCACTCACGCGGCCGCCCAGGAAGAAGTAGGAGGGACCGATGTCCCTGCCGCTCTGAGTCAAGATCCAGTTCATTCGCTTGGCGGCAGGCAGCGGGCGGCCGGTCCGGGAACTGTAGCCGGATGACATGAATCCGAGGTTCAGGTCGTTCATCATCAGCGCCTGCAGCTTGCGTCCGAGGGCGACGTAGCTCATCCAGCCATCGCTCCCGGTGGCCACGAGCGTGATCCCGAAGCTCGCCCGGTCATAGACGTGCTGGTTAATCGCGATGACGTGCTTGCGCAGGATGCGCTCCGCCGAGACTCGTGCCAGCTCCCCGGCCTCGTACGCGTACTGGCCCTCCGACAGGTCGGCGACTCGTCCAGGGTGCGCCTGGACGTAGATCTCCGGATCGTCCGGTGCAGCGGCCGGGCCGTGGGGAAGCACCTCGAACGCGGCGAGGTGCAGGTCCCCGCCCGCCCATTTGTGCAGCGAGCCGGCCGCCGACGAGGCCTCGGCAGCCTCGATCGCCATCCCATAATCGGGAAGCACCTGGTCGAACAGCCCGGCCATGTGGCCGGCCTCGATCGCCAGCACCTCCTGCACGTTGGTCTGGTAGACGGGCTTTATCGCCGCCGTCTTGCCGACGAAATGGACCCTCAGCCGCGGCAGGTCGCTGTCCGGCCCGTCCAGCGTGCGCACAAGCTGGTGGTGGGCGGGGTGGTAGTAGTAAAACCCGGGGGCGAGGCCGGCTACGCCGGCGACCTCGAGATACATCTGCGTCGCATACAGCGCGCCGGGGGACGCGTAGCCGTACTTCGGCAGCAGCCGCTCGGGGCTGTGATACTGGCCGAAGTAGCGCAAGATCTCCCCCAGCTCGGCCAGGCGCAGCGACTTCGGGCTGCGTGCGCGGCAGCCCGGGACTCGCCGCTCGAGCAGACGCAGGATGTCGGCCCTCGTGACCTCGCCGCCTTCGAAGAAGCGGTAGGTCTTGCGCGCGTAGACCCGGCGCCGCTGCTCTGCGGTGGGCGTGCTGCCCGGCAGGTCGATGACCACCCGGCCGGCCATCTCCGCCGCGCTCAGGCAGCCGTCGCCCGATAGCTGCGCCTTGAGCTGCACGCGGCTCGCCTTGGATTGATGATGGCTCCCGTGGTTGCCCTGGTCCATCAGTGCGGCCTCCTGGGAATCCAGCTGGATGAACGCGATCAGGCTCTGGAAGCCCGTCGCGGGATCGTCCTTGACGATCACCGCCGCGTTCCTGATCCAGTCGTGGTCCGCGATCGCCAGCCGGACCTCGTCGAGCTCGATCCGGTGGCCGCGCAGCTTGATCTGGTTGTCCGTGCGGCAGACGAACTGGGCGGTGCCGTCCGCGTTCCAGTAGGCGAGATCGCCCGTCTTGTACATCCGCGGGTGGCGGACGGCGCCGGGAAACGGGCTGGCGAGGAAGCGCTCGGCGGTCAGCTCGGGATCATGCAGGTAACCGCGCGCCACCTGAACCCCGCTTATGTACAGCTCGCCCACCTCGCCCGCTGCTGCGGGCCGTCCCGAGGAGGTGAGTATGTGAAAGGCGGTGCCGCGTACGGGCATGCCGATCGGCACAGAAGCGGAGTCGGTGTCCAGTGCCACCCCATCGACCGTGCAGGAGGAGGCGTTGATCGTGCACTCCGTGGGTCCGTACAGGTTGACCAGCTGGCAGGAGGGCAGCGCACGCAAGCAACGCCGCGCGAGGCTCTTCGACAGCGCCTCACCGCCGCTGAAGATCTGGGTCAACGTGCTGGCTTGCGCCGATAGCCCGCTGTCCAGGAGCGCCTGCAGCAGCGTCGGTACGCACTGCAGCGCCGTGACGCGGTGCTCGGCGATCATCTGCAGCATCTGCTCCGGGTCCCGGTGCACGCCGGGGCTGCCCACGACGACCCGGGCACCGCAGCTGTTGGCGAGGATCTCCCACTGCGCGGCGTCGAAGCTCATCGGGGTCTTCTGCAAGACGACGGTCGACGGACCCAGGTCGCAGGCGGCCTCCAGCCACCTCATCTGGTTGACGATGCTGCGGTGCTCGATCATCACCCCTTTGGGCCGGCCGGTGCTACCAGAGGTGTAGATGACGTACGCGAGGTGGCTCGGGTCCGGCCGCGCAAGATCCTCGCGTGCGAGGCTGGAACGCCCGCGCTCAGCCGCCTCGGCCACGCTGATCACCACGGTGCCGGGCAGTGCCAGCTCGGTGACTCGCTGCTTTAGGCCCTCTCCGCAGAGAATGACCCTGGCCCGGCTGTGCTCAACCATGTACCGCAGGCGGTCTTCGGGGTACTCCGGCGCGAGCGGCAAGTATGCCCCGCCGGCGAACAGGATCCCCCACACCCCCACCATGAGCTCCACCGACGGCTCTACGAACAGACCGACACAACTGTCACCACCGACGCCCAGGTCTCGCAGGTGGGCACCCACGCCAGCACTCGCGTCCGCCAGCTCGCCGTAGGTGAGCCTGGCTTCGCGGGAGACCACGGCCAAGCGGTCGGAATGTGACCGCACCTGCTCGCACAACAGGTCGGTAAGGCAGAAGTCGACGATTTTTGTGCATGTCTCCTCGGTGCTGACGCGCGCCATGGTGACCATTGGCATCTCCTTTATGCGACGGCATTCCCGACCTCAATAAGCAGGCCGATGTGCCGGACGTGTACATTGACAAATGAGAGCGGCGCTCCCGCGCAGCAAACACGACGGGAGACCTCACTCTGGTCGCGTTGCGGGCGCAGGACTCGACAGTGACCCCCGTGATCGACTACATTTCTGCGCTCGTCGGTCACCCCACACAGTGGCCGACCGATCGTCCCTGATACATAATTTTTTGGGCAGAGATCTGTCCGGCAGACACCGATGGCGGCCGATCGCTGGGAGGATGCTACTTCTGGCCGACCGGGGGAGACATGACCGTATTCGTCCTTCTGTGAGGGTGGAAGGTATCAGAACGGGCGTCTGTCCCTCCTACCTGTGGAGCCCTTGCCGGCCGGTGGCGGGGTTACGCAAAAAGAGTTAAGGACTGCGCGGAACGGGGGCGTTCGGCCGCGTCAAGGCGCGTTCGACAGCTTGCTCGCCGCGATGGATGAGACGATCTGACCCGAGCTTTGGCCAGGTGGCCCGCTGTCAGGGCGGGAGAGGACGGAACGATGACCACCACCCCAGGGACCTGCATGTGCGAGTGCGGGGAATGTCTCGCCCTGCGTGCTGCAGAAGACGACCCCCGCTCCGACGAGACCGTCGCCATCTTCGAGCACGACGGCAGCACCTATGAGATCGACAACCTCGGCATTGGCCCCGGCGGCCAGTGGGGCGAGTTCGCGGTGTATTGCGACGGCGAGGAAGTAGCTGACTTCGCGATTGCCGAGTCGGTGCGGCGACCCGAGTCGCGCCCGGCGGGACTGCCGGTCTCCGCCGATGAACTGGTCCGGCTCGCCCGGCAGGCGCTGAGCGGGTGGACCGGCCGGGATGATCCGCCCGGAGCCCGCACCTGGACGCGGCTGTCCTGGAAGTCACGACCGTGGCGGATGTACGGTTAAGCAAGGACAGCCCTTGCCCGTTCGCTCGCTCACGCGTACGCCATTTCTCTCGCGCGGAATTCCGCCCGTCCATTACCGCGCCTCGTCTTTAATGCGAGGATCAGGCCGATCAACGGGAAAGCGCAATGGTCAACTCGATCAACTGAGGGTGCCGCTAATGGGCTTTTTAGTGCTCGGAAGAGGAGAACAAGATCACGACCGGGATCAGCGTCCACCCCCGTGGGAACCCGGGGCGCCGCTGCACACGCACTGTGAGCAGCTCCTTGTGCGGGTAGTCGACGCCCACCTCTGCCAGACCAGCGGCGCCAGCGTCCGGCTCACCCAGGCCATCCCCGGGTAAGGAGTAGTCCCGCTGAACTAACCGATGCCGGGCACGTTCAATATCCGTCAGCTGACTGATGTTTCGCGCTGCAATTTGCAGTAGCATTTTTACTGCAACCGGCACCGGGCGGTTCGGTATCGTCCCCGGGCCTTGTGGGGCAGCTGCGTAGGGTGACCAGCGCTGTCCCGGATCCAGCTCATTCCGGCCCGCTGGGGGACCCGATGAACGTGATGGCGCCGATACTTGTCCGGCCGGGCTGCGCTTGGGCCGCGTCCGGCTGCCCGGGATTCGCCGCTGCGGCAATGGCCGGCAATCGCGTGGATGAGGACCTGATGACCCGCAGGCAGGTGGCGTCCTTGTTCAAGGTGACCTCAGCGGCGGTGGCGGCGTGGGCGCGGCGTGGGCGGCTGCCGGAGGTTCGCAACGAGGCCGGAAGGCCCCGGTACCGGCGCGCCGATGTGGAGGCGCTGTTCCGGAGCGGCGTGCGGCGGAGGGCGCGATGACCGGCACCGTGCCGGTATGTGGGCAGCTGCGGGTGTGCGGGTGGATGACGCCGCGGCCATCGTGTTCGTCATCGCCTGCATCGCCCTGGGCGGCGGCGGTGTCAGGGCTTGGCGAGGCTAGGCAAGGCACTGAACCATTGATAACTATCTGTCGTTATATGATTACATATCGTGTCGAACCCGGTGAGCCGGAGCGTCGGGGGAAGCAGCTGGACCGAGAGGGGAACGCAATGCGTGACACGTGGACCTGAAGGCCCAGCGTGGCTGTGTGACTCGCCCGGCGGCCGGGGGTCACCAGGCAGTCGGGTGCGGTCGGGGTCTCAGCTCATCCCACCTCGGTCGTGCCGACAGCAGGCCCGCGGTCCGGTCGAGGTAGGCCAGGCGCCGCTGCTGGTGATCGACCGGCCTCGATGATGCCCGGCCCGGACGGCAGTCTGCTCGCCAGCCAGCTCGGCTACGCCCGGCTGGCCGAGCCGGTGCGGTTCCGTGCCGCCTGGGATGGCCAGATATGACCAGATTCATGCCGAACGAGCAGGCGGCCCCGCCTCGGCCACCCCGCTAGGACCAGGCGAGGATGGCGCTGGGCGTGCTGCGGCGTGTTGGACCTGGACCGGGTGCCCGTTGTCAGGCCACTCAATCGCGATATAGCTTGGCTGCATGGACGTACGGGCACACGAGGACGTCGCCGCAGCCGCGGCCGTGCATACCGAGCTCGGCCAAGCGTACGACGGCGCCGTGGCCGAGGGGCTGGTCGAGAGGATCAGCTCGGAGATCGACAAGCAAGTGGACTCCAGGCTGGCACAGCGGGGCATCCAGCCCAGCTTGGCGGCATGGACAAACCTCGCCATGGGCCTAGGCTCAATCGGGCTGGGCATCGGCGCAACGGCCGTGACGCTGCATTCCTGGCCATCCAGCGGAGTCGCACCCAAGGCTGTACTCGATTTGGGCTCATTCCGGGCATCCCTTCTGACGAGCACCAGCTCGGTGAGTACCGCCCAGGTGATCCTTATCGCGCTGATCTGGGTCGTCATTGCGGTCATCAACATCGCCTACGCCCGCCGCCATCCAGGTCGGTCCTAAGCGGTACAACCACGCCACGACTAGTCCGATGTGAGCTAACTGGCGCCCGCTGCGGCGGAGGCAAGCGTGCCGGATAAACGCACGCTTAAGAACCTGTACGCTGCGCGGCCGGATACGGCATGATGGCCGCCATGACGACTCTTGCTGCCGCCCCCGGTGACGTGCTTGCGGTATGGTCCTCTACCAGCCTGACCGGTGACCTCATCCGGGTCGGCGAGGCGCTGCGCGGCCTGCCCGCCGTGGCTAACCACGTGGCGATCATTACCCACCAGGACCAGAAAGGGCGATGGATCGGGATCCAGGGCCAGCCGGGCGGCGTCGGCCTGGTCGACTGCACAAACTGGCTCGGCGACAGCCGGACCCGGTCCAACCATGACCAGCCCAAGCCGAACGATCACAGCCAGCTCACCATCCTGCTCGGCTCGTGCGCCAAGTCGCTGGGAATCCAGTACGACTGGGTGGGCATAGCCGAGGACGCCTGCGCTGCCCTGGACCTGACCGACTTGTCCGCGGCGATCGACCCTTTGTGGCGATGGCCCTCCGAGCACGACCTGCTGCCGGGCCACGTCGTGTGCAGCTCGCTCGCTGCGATGCTGTACGACCTGCCTGAGGTCGGCTACGCGCACCCGGACCTGGGCCAGGAACGGAAATGCGAGCCTGCAGACTGGTGGGACTGGTCAGACAGGCAGCTGTGGACTAAGCCCGGTGCCTGACCATCAACACGTCCCTGACCGGCCCGGCAGAATACCTCGGCCCAATGGCCTGAGGAGGTACCAAGGGGATGCCTGGAGAGTACGTAAATTGACATTTAACGTCAAAGGCACTCACTACGATGAGTGATAATCACTACAATGGCCGGGTATATCTGTTTTGGATCTGACCCGTATTTCGGGATTCGCGCCAGAGTCCGAAATACAGGTCAGATCCGCGCAGCTGACCCTGTCGCCTAGGGAACAGCAATTCCGGCCAGGCGCGGCCATCGGCATACTCCTCATGCAGCGCGTGGCCGCTGCGGCCAGGGAGGTGGCGTGCGCCGCCCGGGCCTGTCTTCAGAACTGCTCTCTGCGCAGGAGGTCGAGCACGACATCGTTAACGACGTGGTCGGTCGCGGTTGCCTGGATCATGGCCCTGATCGCCCGGGCCAGGGTCATCCTGCTGACCGGCTGATCGAGCTCGACGCCGACCCTGGCCAGCCAGTGGTTCAGGACCTGATAGTCGGCTGGGGCCAGGTCGACCGTGATCCGGACGGGCTTAGTGCGGGATTCCTTAGTGCGGGACTCCTTAGGAGGGCGGGACCCCCTAGGAGGTGGACCATAGGGCATAACCCTAGTTTGCTGCAAGTACTGTACTTACTGCAATCAGGTCAGGCCCATGGCCCGGCGCCCCGCGGCAATATTTACCCCGCCGGGGGAGTCTGAGCTTCTTCCGGCGCCCGGCCCCTGCCGGTCGGCTCCGGACCAGAGCCACTGCCTAGGAGGCCTTGGGACGGTCTCGGTGTGACGATAGCACTTCCGCGCCCGGCTCCGTGGGCTCCGGCGCACGGCCGCCAGCGCTGGCAGGCCCGCCGCCCGGATGAGATCACCGCGGCCGGCCAGGAGATCCTGGCCGAACAGGTCAGACCACGCAGCGGATTCGGCGAGCACCCTGTGTGACCCATGTTCCTGGGTTAACTGTGAGTGCTGCCATCACCGCCCCTGGGGTCAAATCAAGGACCAAAGTCCTTTGCCGGATGCCGTACCGGGCCTGTTTACTGGCGCGGTGTTCGTTGCCGAGGAAAGCTTCTCTGGATGCCGGGTTTTGATGCCGCCCTGACGAGGCTGGCGATCCTGCGTCGCAGCGGTGCGTTGATGACCTCCCTGGTGGACTGCTACCGGGCCGGGTATGAGCAGCCCGGTCCGGCTGGACCCGCTGGCCTCGCCACGCTGTCGCCGGACCGGGCTGATGAGCAAGCGGGTGGGCGCAAGCTAGACATAGCGGAGGTGGAAGTGATCAAGTCCAGGGGAGCGAAGGGCAAGGCCAGGGTTACGTTCACCGTTGATCCCCGGGTGGGTGCCCAGGCCGCGGCGGTGTGCGGGGAGTGGAACGAGTGGTCGGCCGATGCCGACGTTATGCACCGCGACCCCGAAGGGGGATTCAGCGTGACGGTCGGCCTGGACGCCGGGCGCGCCTACCGGTTCCGGTATCTCCTAGATGGCCAGCGGTGGGATAACGACTGGGCCGCCGACGCCTACGTCGGTAACGACTTCGGCGGAGACGACTCGGTCGTGGACCTGACCGCGCTGGCCAAGGCGGTCCCGCCGGCCGCGAGGAGGACGCCGGCGAAGAAGGCGGCGCCGGCGCGGACCGCCAAGAAGGCAGCGCCTGCGGCGAAGCAAACCGAGAGGCCGCCCAAATAGCACCGGCGAGGGCGGGACGGAGGCGGTGCCGCAGCCGCGCGATCCGTGCCCATCTCAGCTGCGGCGAGGGCTGCTCGACGCCGGTGAGGTCCACGGTTCCCGTGCTCGATTGCAGGCATGGAGGGTCACTAGAGGTTTGCGTGAGGTCGCGTTTCGGAAGGGGTCAGCTTGAGCTCGCCTGTTGAATTCGGCTTGATAACTGACGGCGCGGACGTTGAGCGCCTGGTCGATGGCCAGCATCACGATCCGCACCACGTGCTGGGCGCTCATCCGGAGCGGGACAGCGAGGGCCGCGATTGTGTGGTGATCCGCGGGTGGCGTCCCGACGCGGCCGGCATGGCCATCCTGGTCGGCGAGCAGCGGATGCAGATGCGCCGTGTACACCCGGCGGGGCTGTTCGCCGGGACGCTGGAGGGACCGGGCATCCCGGATTATCGCCTGGAGACGGTCTATCCGGACGGTGCCGTGGTGGCGGCCGATGATCCGTACCGGTACTGGCCCACGCTCGGGCCGCTTGACCTTCACTTGCTGGCCGAGGGCCGGCACGAGGGGCTGTGGCGTCATCTGGGGGCGCAGGTGCGGGTGCACCAGGGGACGTCTGGCACCTCGTTCGCGGTCTGGGCGCCCGGTGCCCAGGCGGTGCGGGTCGTTGGTGACTTCAACGGCTGGGACGGCCGCCTGCACCCGATGAGAGCGCTGGGCAGCTCCGGGGTCTGGGAGATCTTCCTGCCCGGGGTCGGTCCCGGCGCGCACTACAAGTTCGAGGTGGTCAGCCAGCAGGGGCAGATGAGCCTGCGGGCAGACCCGTTCGCCTTTGCCACCGAGGTACCGCCGGCCACGGCCAGCATCGTCACCCAGAGCAGGTACGAATGGCAGGACGCGGCGTGGTTCGCCGCGCGGGCGACCACCGACCTGCTACGTGCACCGGTGTCGATCTATGAGTGCCACCTGGGCTCGTGGCGGCTGGTCCAGGACACCGGCGGCGGATGGCGTCCGCTGACCTACCGTGAGGCGGCCGAGGTCCTACCCGGGTACCTGACCGATCTCGGTTTCACTCACGTGGAGTTCCTCCCGGTCGCGGAGCACCCGTTCTCCGGCTCCTGGGGGTACCAGGTGACGGGATACTACGCGCCGACGGCACGATTCGGGACGCCTGATGATTTCCGCTATCTGGTCGACCGGCTGCACCAGGCCGGCATCGGGGTCCTGGTCGACTGGGTGGCCGGCCACTTCCCCAAGGACGACTGGGCGCTGGCGCGCTTTGACGGCACGGCACTGTATGAGCACGCCGATCCGCGCCTGGGTGAGCATCCGGACTGGGGCACCCTGGTGTTCAACTACGGGCGCCACGAGGTCCGCAACTTCCTGCTCGCCAACGCGCTGTACTGGATCGAGGAGTTCCACCTGGACGGGCTGCGCGTCGACGCGGTGGCCTCGATGCTCTACCTGGACTACTCGCGCCGGGAGGGCGAGTGGGTCACCAACCGGTTCGGTGGCCGGGAAAACCTGGAAGCCATCGACTTCATCAAGGAAGTCAACGAGGTGCTCTACCAGCACCACCCCTCGGTCATGTTGGTCGCCGAGGAATCCACGTCCTGGCCGGCGGTCTCCCGCCCGACCTACCTGGGCGGGCTCGGCTTCGGGTTCAAATGGAACATGGGCTGGATGAACGACACCCTGACGTACTTCAGCAAGGACCCGGTGCACCGGCGCTACCACCATCACGAGCTCACCTTCGCGCTGCTGTACGCGTTCAGCGAGAACTTCATCCTCCCCCTCAGCCACGACGAGGTAGCGCACGGAAAGGGATCGCTGCTCGGCAAGATGCCCGGAGACCGGTGGCAGCAGTTCGCGAACCTGCGAGCGCTGCTGGCCTGGATGTGGGCGCATCCCGGCCGGCCGCTGCTGTTCATGGGCGGCGAGATCGCCCAGAACGACGAGTGGCGACATGACAGCAGCGTGGACTGGCACCTGCTCGGCTTCCCTGAGCACGCCGCGGCGCAAGCGCTGGTCCGGGCGCTCAATACCGTCTACCGTCAGGAACCCGCCCTGTGGGAGCAGGATTTCGACTGGACCGGCTTCCGCTGGATCGACCCCGACGATTCCGGCAACAGCGTACTGTCATTCCTGCGTTTCCCGGCCTCCACCGGGCGCCCCGTGGCATGCCTGGCCAATCTCACCCCGGTGCCCCGCCCTGACTACCGCGTGGGACTTCCGCAGGCCGGACGCTGGGTAGAGATCCTCAACTCCGACAACGCCGACTTCGGCGGCAGCAATACCCTCACCGGCGCCGTCACCGCCGAGGCGCCCGGCTGGAACGACCTGGACTACTCCGTCACACTCACCCTGCCGCCCCTTAGCGTCCTGTGGCTGGCCCACGACCCCGATCGCGGCTAAGAGAAGAGGGTTCCGGTCGATTTGGCGACGGCCGAGTTCCAGGTGTCCCACCACCAGGTGTGCGCCACGGGGGGACGCCCTCGGCCGATGACGATAGCCGGTCGCAATATGCGGGCCCGGGCGCATGCACGCCTACCCCTCCTGGCCCGAGGCGCGCCTGGGGCTGCGCCAGAACAGCGCCAGCTGGACGGCGGCACCGGCCACACCGAAAGCGGCGGTGACGGCCGCGCGGGTCAACGGCGTGCCCGCCGTGTGCAGCCCCAGCAGTCGGTCGACGCTCAGCCGTCCACCTCCGAGGGCAGAGGCAGCGAGGCTTCGCCACGGTGAATCAATTCGTGGACTTCAACCGTGCGGACGCGGCGAACCCGTCCAGTGCCTGGACAAGGTCGGCAATCAACTCGTCGCAGTCTTCGAGGCCGATCGAGAGGCGCAGTAGGGAGTCGCTGACGCCGACCGGGGTGCCCGCAGTGGTGCAGTGGGTCATCCGGGCGGGATGCTCGATCAGCGATTCCACGCTGCCCAGCGACACCGCGAGGGTGAACACCCGGGTGCGTTCGCAGACCCGCCCGGCGGTGTCGGCGCCGCCGTGCAACTCCACCGACACCACGCCACCGAAACCACCCGGCATTTGCTTGGCGGCCAGCAGGTGGTCGGGATGGCCGGGCAGCCCCGGGTAGTGCACCCGCCGTACGGCCGGATGCGCGGCGAGGAATTCGGCGATCCGCTGGCTGCTCGCGCAGATCTGTCGCATCCGCACCGGAAGTGTCTTGATCCCGCGCTGCACCAGCCAGGCTTCCTGTGGGGCGGCCGCCGTGCCCAGCATTCCGACGTGCCGGCTGATCGTGGCGCCCACCTCACCGGCGGCGGCGATGACCGCGCCGCCGGTGATGTCGGAGTGGCCGCTCAGGTACTTGGTGGTGGAGTGGATCACCAGGTCCGCGCCCAGCGCGATGGGCTGTTGCAGGTACGGCGAGGCGAAGGTGCCGTCCACCACGAGCAGCGCGCCGGCCCGGTGCGCCAGGTCGGCGACCGCGGCAATATCGGTGACCTTCAGCAGCGGGTTCGACGGGGTCTCGGTCCACACCAGCGCGGTTTCCGGCCGGATCGCGGCGGCCACCGCGTCCAGGTCACCCATGTCCACCGCGGTGTAGGCCAGGCCCCACCGTTGGTACACGTCGTGCACCAGGTCCCAGGTGCCGCCGTAGACGTTGTCCGGCATCACCAGGTGCGCGCCGGACCGGCACAGCGCCTGGATCACGGTTGTGCAGGCCGCCATACCGGAGGCGGTCGCGACCGCCGCGACGCCGTTGTCCAGTGCGGCCAGGCATTCTTCGAGGGCGGCGCGGGTGGGATTGGCGATGCGGGAGTAGTCCCACCCGGATTCCACCGGCCGGGCATGGGGCCGGACGAAGGCGGACACCTGGTAGATCGGGGTGGTCACCGAGCCGTTGTGCTGGGCCGGATCATGACCGGCGTGCACGGCGCGGGTGTCGAACGCGGTCACAGCGAGTCTCCTAGCCCCATGGATTCGCGGTACCACCGGTAGTACCAGCGGCCGATGATCTCCTGCTCGGTAGGTACCAGCACCCCACCGTTGGCGTAGGCGCGGGATCTCATGTTCGGCTGGCACCATTCCGCCGCGGCGAAGTCCTGCTGGTTAACCCGGTGGAACAGCTCGACGGCGTCGCCGATGTCATGAGCGGCAACCGTTTCGGGCGGGAAGAGCCACTCGCACACCACCGTGGTGAGTTCCGGGCTCACCGGCTCGAACCGGTGCACGATGACGTGGTCCGGCAGCAGCGACAGGAAACAGTTGGGCCGGATGACCATGCCGAAGTACTTACGGTCGTCGCGGTCCTCCAGACCCGGCAGCCGGGGCAGGATGGTGTCGCCGCTGACCGAGAAAGAGGCCTTGTCCTCGGCGAAGTAATAGCCGTCGGTTTCGTAGGTGGCGTCCACGCCGCCGGTGAGGTTGCGGAACTGCGGCAGGGTGTCCACGAGTTCGGGGTGGATGGTGGCACAGTGGTAGCACTCCTGGAAGTTCTCCTGGATGATCTTCCAGTTCGCCGTCACCGTGTAATCCACCCGCTTGCCTGCCACCAGCCCGGCCAGGTCGTAGCGGGCGAACTTGGCCCGGTCCCCGCCGAGCCGGTAGTCCAGCTGCCGCCACACCTGCTCGTCGAACGGCGTCGGGTTCTCGGCCAGATTCAGCCAGACCAGCCCGTGCCACTCCGCTAGGGTCACCGGGTGCAGGCCGTAGCCGGCTTTGTCGACGGTCGCCATAGACTGCCAGTTGGGCGCGCTCATCAGGCTGCCGTCCAGCCGGTAGGTCCATGAGTGGTACGGGCAGCGGATCGATCTGCCGACATCTCCGGCGTCGGTCAGGCACAGCGTGGAGCCGCGGTGTCGGCAGACGTTGAGGAAGGCGCGCAGTTCGGAGTCGCGGCCACGGACCACGATGACGTTCTCGTTGCCCACCGTCGCACGCACGAACCGGCCCGGCGCCTGAACGTCCTCGGCCCGGCATACGTACAGCCACTGTGTCTCGAAGATGTCCCGCTTCTCCAGCTCGAAGATCGCAGGATCGGTGTAGTACCGACCGGGTAGGGTCGGCAGGAACACCGAGGACGGAGCCATGGTCAAGGCGCGCTCCCTCACTGTTGCGCGGAGTTCGTCGACGTATCGGGGGATGTGTTGCCGTGCGGTGCCTGGGCCGCCCGGGAGAACCGGAAGTCCGACGGGAAACCGGGATCGCGGACAGCGGGCCGGTCGATCGAGAACGCCGCGATCGGGTAGTCGGTCCGTCCGTCGATCGCCAGGTCGGCGAGTATGTGCCCGATCAGGCCGACGAACTTCGCCGCATGCCCGGCGCCGACGAACAAGCCGATCCGCGGGTTGCCTGGGATCGTGTCCAGGATGAAGTTCCGGTCCGCGGTGAGGTCGTACACGCAGGTCTTGCTGACCAACTCCGGGCCGACCGCGCCCGGCAGGTACCTGGCCAGGAACTCGGCCACCTCTGCGGTCTGCCCGGGGTCGGGCTCAAACCGGCGGGTCTGCTGGGTGACGAACCGGCCGGACATGTCGCGGGCCGCCTTCACTGCCGCCTCGCCGTACACCGGGAAGCCGTAGAACGTCCTGTCGTGACCGTGGAAGATCCAGACCGGAAACCGGTCCGGCGTGAAGGAGCGCAGGTCCGCCGCGGCGAAATAGGTGACCTGCTCCTGGGTGAGGGTGAGCGGAAGGTCTAGCCCCAGGCCGGCGGTCATGGTCTCGGTCCACGAGCCAGCGCAGATGGTGAGCGTCCCCGCTTCGAACACGTCGCTGTCGGTGTGGACCTCGACGTGGTCGGCGAACGGCACGATCTTGCGCGCCGGTGTCCAGTCCAGGAACCTAACGCCGTGGGCTCGCGCCCGGGAGATATGTGCCGAGTTGACTCGCCGGATGTCGAGGATGCCTGATTCGGCCTGGTAGAGGCCGACAACATCGGCCCCGACCCGCCACTGCGGCCAGCGGGTCCGCAGTTCGGTTCCGTCCATTACCTCCCGCGCGAGCCCCTGTTCGGCCAGCGCGCGGGCATAGCTGCCGATCTCGGCGTTGCCGGCGCTGTCGTTGGGCGCCAGGTGCAGGCCGCCGGTGATCCGCAGCAGCTCCAGCCCGGTCTCGTGCTCCAGGTCGCGCATGTGGTCGTAGGCCGCCCGGGTCAGCGATGTGTACTCGCTGGTGTGGTAGGAGTGCCGGATGATCCGGGAGTGGTCCTCGGACGCGCCCCGGTCGTGGCCCAGCCGATACTGCTCAATGGCCAGGACGTTCCCACCGCCACGTCTGGCCAGCCAGTAGGCCGCGGCGCCGCCGATGCCGCCGACGCCCAGGACGATGTGCTCGTAGGTGCTGTTCATCGGCGTCCTCCCACGGGTTGCCGAACGCGCCTGGGCTGACTGCCAGTTTGTCAATCGGACGCGCGTGCGTCATCCGGCACGGCGTCCCCCGGCACCGGATCGGCACGCACAACCGCTGCCACAGTTCCAGCGCCAGATTTTCGGGCACATAATCCGGACCGGCCAGCCGGGAGATCTCCTCGTGCCCTACGTCCTCCGGACGGGTCCTGCGGTGCAGCAAAGACCAGACGCGCGCTGGGTCCGCACCGCCGAAGTCCTCGCTCGCGGCTACCAGCCGCAGATCGCGATCATGGACAAGGACTGCGCGTCCGAGGCGAGCGGCCAGCCCGTCCGCCAGTCCCTGAATCTGCTCGACGCTCATAGCTCACCTTCGGCGATGAGTGTTAGGAATCCTGATCAAATACGTTACGTGTTAGGCTCAAACGCCGCCGGTGAGGGTCAAGCCGCCGTCAAGCACGACGAGCTGGCCGGTGATCCAGGAGGCCTCGTCCGAGAGCAGGAACGTGACCGCGTCGGCGACGTCCTGGGGCGTGCCGAGGCGCTTGAGGGGATATGCCGACGCGACCTCATCCTCCTTGCCCTCGTAGAGGGCGGTGGCGAAACGCGTCTTGACGACGGCCGGGGCGACCGCGTTCACCCGGATAGCAGGACCCAGCTCAACGGCCAGTTCCCGGGTCATATGGGTAAGCATCGCCTTCGACGCGCCGTAAAAACCGATGCCAGGCGCCGGTTTCGTGCCGGCGACCGATGACACATTCACCACGGCGCCGCCGTGATCGGCCATCCACGCGCGGTGCGCCTGCTGCAGCCACGACAACGCCGCGAGACAGTTGACCTCGAATATCTTGCGCGCGACCCCGAGGTCCAACTCGACCATCGGCCCATAGGACGGATTGATGCCGGTGTTGTTCACAAGAAAATCGAGGCTGCCGAAGCTATCAACGGCCAGCCCCACCGTGTCCGCCTGATGACCCGGATCGTCGGCCTTCCCGGCCAAACCGACCGCGCGCTCCGGGCCGCCGAGAGAGGCGACCGCCTCGTCGAGGCCCTCCTGCTTCCGGGCAGTGATAACCACCCGAGCTCCGTCTTCGACAAGCCGCTGAGCGATGGCCAGACCGATGCCACGGCTCGCCCCGGTGATGACCGCCGTTTTGCCGGTAAACCGCATATGGTTCTCCTGAGCCAGAGTGCCTGCCGTCCGAATCCCGGGAATCGAAAGTACAGCCTAACGCGTACGTACGCCGACTACGCGATGGTGTAGCCGCTGACTGAGGTGGGTCGGATCCAGACCGGCCGACACCAGGTCCAGCCGTCGCCGCGAAGTCCGGTCCAGCTGACCGGCCCGGCTGACCCCGTTTGGACCGCTGGGAGAGCATCCACGATGCCGGGAACCGGTCACCCTCAAACCGGAGCCGCTGGGTTCGCCGGAGCCGCTGGGTTCGCCGCGGCTGCGCGGGCCTGCTTGCGGCTGGCCAGCAGGTATTTCACGCCTTCCATAGCGAGGAAGGCGGTGACGACGGCGATGAGGATGGGTGCGGTCTGCAGTGCCCCTACCTGGGTCACGAACGCGGCTAGCAGCACCATCGAGAACGGCGCGGCCACCAGCGCCCCCGGGACGGCGGCGAACAGGCAGGTGAACGCCAGTCCCAGTGGCACGCCGGGGATGACCTGGTGGACGATGACCCCGGCCGTACCGCCGATGAACAGCGAGGGGAAGATGGGGCCGCCCACGAAGCCACTGCCCTGGCTGACGGCGAAGGTGAGCATCTTCGCGATGAGTGTGGCGGCGAGCAGGCCCAGGCCGAGGGTCCCCGCGCCGCTAAGCACGGTATTGAGCTGGTCGCTGCCGCTGAACATGGTCAGCGGCAGCGCTACGCCGACGATCCCGAAAACCACCCCGCCCAGCGTTGATTTGGCGATGGCCGGGACCTTCAGCCGGCCGAACAGTCGCGCCGCCCCCATCGTGAACCCAGCCAACAGCGTCACCACCAGGACCGCGAACAGGCCAAGGGGGATCCCGGCAAGTAGCTGCCAGTCCTCGAACTTGTACTGCGGCACCTTGTAGTCGTCCAGGAACACGGCGCCGGCGATGGCGAAGTAGATGCCGAACGAGACGCTCGATGCCACAATCTGCGCGGCGAGGGCCTTAACGAGCTTCTGCCCGCCCGGGCGGGCGACCTCCATGATCAGCATCACCACGATCACCGTGCTCGAGAACAGCCCGCCGTAGGCGCCTGCGAAGCCGGCCAGGGTGTTCACCTGGGAGTCCTCTGTCTTGAGGCCTCTTCGCTGAGCGCTCCAACTGCCCGCCCCGCCGCCCATGGAACCCAGCGCCTTCTCCGGTCCGAGACTGGCGCCCCCGATCAGCGACACCAGTGAGACGGCCGCGATCCCGGGCAC
The DNA here is from genome assembly GCA_963798675.1 of uncultured Actinomycetes bacterium. Taxonomy (GTDB): domain Bacteria; phylum Actinomycetota; class Actinomycetes; order Streptosporangiales; family Streptosporangiaceae; genus Palsa-504. Next base: position 58,384 of record CAWCUJ010000009.1, read on the forward strand.
CAGTCCCGGGTCGACGTGCCCGGTTTGCAGGTCGTCGAACAGGCCGGGAGTCTCCCAGGGCAGGTGGGTCAGGCGGCGTAGCAGGCCGACCGCGACACCGGCCGCAGCGGCGACCGCCACCCACCACCAGTGCCCGCCGAACCAGCCCGGATGGGAATCGCTGTACCACTTGCCTCCGAACTTGATCGCTCCCACGAAGACCAGGCCGGCGAACGCGCCGAACACCCCGAGGACCACCGCGTAACCCATCAGGACCCAGAATTCCCGCTTCTGGGTGACCGGCGGCGCGGCCGCCGGATCGAGCGTGGCGGTCACGACGCGAACCTCGCCGGAGCTGAACCTGGATCCGGCCGCTGGCTGCCCTCGCGCAGCGAGCGGTTCGGGTAACGCTCATTCACGCCTGACCAGCTCCTTTGCGACGGGCAATACCGGCCCGCAACTCACCCATCACTCGAATGCTGGCGGCGCTCCCCGGCAAAGACATCACCCGTTCCGGATGACGGGCTAGCTCAGCCCCTTTGGCTGCGTCCTGGACGGCCTTGTCGACGTCCTTCGCGCTCGCGTCGAGTTCCCTGGTGACATGCTTCTCGGCCTTCAGCTGAGCCTTACGGCTGCGCACTTGCGTCATGGTCGCGCTTCACCTGCGCGAGGTGAGGCCACTAGGTCCTCGGCGCGCTGCTTGATGCCCATCAGCATCTTGCGCTCCATGATCAGGCTGCCGGGTTCCATGACGAGCAGGTTGAACAGGCGGGCGGGCGGCGCGCCAGGCATCGCGATCCGGTTCCGGCTGATCAGCCTGGTCTGCCCGTCCTCGGCGACGAGCGCGAAGATCCATACCCAGTTCCCGTCGGCGAACCAGATCGTGAACGTCCGCTCCGGGTCGCAGACGGCTACCTGCATGGGAGGCCGACCCGGGCCCAGCGGCAACTCGTCGCCGACCTTGACGTCCTGATACTGGGGCAGGATCCGGCGCGCGCTGTGCATGTTCAGGCCGAACAGGTTCTCTATCCAGTCGTAGGTGTACACGCCGCCCCGGCCGCTGCCCATCTGTACCAGCCACGGCCAGATCGCGGCAGGCGGCGCGTCGATCGTGATCACCCGCGTGGACACGATGCCGGCGTCAGCGAGGAGTTCGTCGCCGGGCAGCTTCCTTGATACCTCGTCGGGCCGGGCGCCCCAGTTAAGGCACCAGCGCCGGAAGAAGAGCGGGTAGGCGAGTGATCCTCCTAGCCCGGCGGCCAGTACGGCCCCGGCCGCGGCTCGCGTGCGCTTGCTCATGGCTTGCCTCCTTTGACGGGCCGCCGGAGCTTTGGCCGCCGACGGGTACTGGCTTCCTGCCAGGTCCATGTCATCCTCCCTCGGTATCAGGAAAGCCGGTTCTGGCTGCCTGCGGCAGGTACCAAGGTCCGGCCTCTGGGGGCCGGCAGGGGAAGGACCAGCGGCCCGCTGCTTCGGGACTTACGGCCATGGCGGTGCTGTCTGGGTCGTCACACACTCCCGGTGGTATCGATCGTCGGGAGGCACGGGACATGAGTTACGGGAAGGCAGTTCGCGACGAGCTGCGGGTGCCCACCCGCGAGCTACGTCACGCAATTCCGCAGGTGTATGCAGGCTACAAGGAGCTTCATGACTCCGCGCTGGCCCCCGGCGTGCTTGACGCCAAGACCAAGGAGCTCATCGCCCTGGCGATCGCCGTGAGCAAGGAATGCGACGGCTGCATCGCGGCGCACGCCCACGCGGCGGTCCAGCACGGCGCCAGCCCGCAGGAAGCCGCCGAGGCGATCGGCGTCACCTTCCTCATGAACGGCGGTCCGGCCACCGTCTACGGCGCCAGGGCGTTCGCCGCCGTCCAAGAGTTCTACGGCCAGCGGATCAGCCAGTCCCGGCCCGACGGACGTCAACCTGTCGGCTGAGCGCGGAGTCATCCGTCGGCCGGGCGGAGTGCGGCGCGAAGCGAGGACATCGCCCGGGCGGCCTGGCTCCTCACGGCGGCCGTGCTAAATCCGGTGGCCGATGCGACCTCGGCCTCGGACAGGTCGGCGAAGTACCGCAGGACCAGGACCTCACGCTGGCGGACGGGCAGAGCCCGCAGCGCCGACACGACTGCGGAACCCGGAAGGGGGATACCGGTTAGCTGAGGGCATGGTGCCGACCGGGAGCGACGGACCACCGACCGGCGCAGGTAGCACAGCGCGGCGTCGGCGCCGGGCAGGGCGGGCCACATGCCGTACACGGCGGCGAAGGAGTCTTGCACGATGTCTTCGGCCGTGGCCAGGTCCGATACCAGCAGGACCGCGAGGCGGACCAGCGACCGGTAGTGCATCTGGTACAGAGTGCTCACCGCTTGGCCGGCGTCCCCATCCGCCGCCCGGGCTTGCGGGATCCGGCCGCGGATACCGGTCGGCCGCCGTGTCATCCGGAATGCCGGTGCCTCCCCGCCTGCCCTGGTCCTCATAGTGGTTCTCCTGCGTGTTCGGGCGCGTCCGCCGCCGCTCACTGATATGAGCCAACGGCCCCCGGAACACCAACAACTTCCGCAGCGGAATCACTGGTGCCTGGTCCTGTCCTGCGTCAAGGTTGAACATGTGGCCGTGGGCGAGGTAGCGGGCATGCACCTGGCCATCCCTGGTGGGGGACCCAGGCACTGGATATCGGTGCCTGGGTGTGCGGAATGCCTGGGTGGGCTATTCGCGGGTGGCTATGGCCAGGAAGCGGCATTCCGCGTCGTCGTAGGTGGTCAGGCGCCATCCGGTGTTCTGGGTCAGGCGCCGCAGGGGGACTGCGGCGAGCGGCTCGTCCGGTTCCAGGGTGCGGCCGTGGCGGGCGGCCAGCGCGGCCCGCCCGGACGGGTGGAACAGGATCAGCAGGCCGCCGGGCCGGGTGATGCGGGCGAGCTGGCGCAGTCCGGCTTCGGGGTCGGGCAGGTGCATGATCAGCCCGGCGGCGAACACTGCGTCGGCTGATGCATGGGCGAAGGGCAGGTGCCTGGCGTCGGCGAGGATGAGCGTGGCGTGCGCGGCGCGGCCCTTGGTGCGGGCGTGGCGGAGCATTTCGGGTGTCAGGTCGACCGCGATGACGGTGCCGTGCGGGCCGACGGCTTGGCGCAGGGCCGGCAGGGCACGGCCGGTGCCGCAGCCGACGTCGATAACCACGCCGTGCTGGGGGATGCGGGCCTGGGCGACGGCGGCAGCGTAGGCGGGCAGGTCATCGCCGAACTTGATGTCCCAGCTGGCGGCCCGGGCGGAAAAGAACGCGCGGGTCTCGGAGATGTACCACAGGCCGTGCGAGGCCAGCGGGGCGGCGACGCGCCGGATCACCGGCCAGGCCGGGTCGTGCAGGTCGATGACGATACTGGCGCCAGCCTCGCCGCCTAGCTGGCGGCCGTAGCTGGAGGGGTCGGTGCGCAGCCAGATGACCACATCCCAGCCGCGCGCCGTCCGCCAGCCGGGGCCGTCGGCCAGCACCACCGCACCGGCGGCGTCGGCGTCTGCGGCGGGCGGTGTCGCGCTGGCCGGCCGTGAGCAAGGGCGTCCGGCTGCTCGCAGGGTAGCGGCGAGATGGTTGGCGATAGCCCCGGACGGCCCAGCTGGACCGTCTATTACCACGGATGCGGACCCGCCGGGGAGCAGGCTGGCGATGTTATCCAGCAGCTCATCCCACCGGTGGCGGCTTGTGCCGGTCATCGTGTGCAGCGCCTGGAGCGGTGACGTGTCGCGGGCCATACCCGAATCATGCCGGGAATGCTGCTTCGGCGGCGTCCTGGCCATGTTGTCTCATTGTGACTACTGGGCTGAGGCCTCGGCTTGCCGCCGGGCCACGGTGCGGCAGAAGAGTGGCTGGCCGCGGACCTGTTCCACTACATGGCCGGCTGGGCGACCAAGATCGAGGGCAACACGATCAACATCTCGGTGCCCTACATGCCGGGCGCCAACTTCCACTCCTACACGCTCCGCGAGCCGGTCGGCGTGGTCGGGCAGATCATCCCGTGGAACTTCCCGCTGCTGATGGCGGCGTGGAAGCTCGGCCCGGCGCTGGCCACAGGTAACTGCGTGGTGCTCAAGCCGGCCGAGCAGACGCCGCTGACCGCGCTGCGGCTGGCCCAGCTCATCGCCGAGGCCGGAGTCCCGGACGGAGTGGTGAATGTGGTCACTGGCTTCGGCGAGACCGCCGGGGCGGCGCTGGCCGCGCACAACGACGTCGACAAGGTGGCGTTCACCGGGTCCACTGAGGTAGGCAAGCTGATCGTCAAGGCGGCCACGGGCAACCTGAAGAAAGTGACCCTGGAGCTGGGCGGCAAGAGCCCCAACATCGTGTTCGAGGACGCCATGGACGGCGCCATAGAGGGCGCGGCCAACGCGATCTTCTTCAACCACGGCCAGTGTTGCGTCGCCGGGTCGCGCCTGTTCGTGCACCAGAGCCGCTTCGACGAGGTGGTCGGCGGCGTCGCCGAGATCGCCAAGTCGATCAAGCTGGGCTCCGGGATGGAAGCCGGCACCCAGATGGGCCCGCTGGTGTCCGAGGAGCAACTGCAGCGGGTCAGCGGCTACCTGGAGTCCGGCAAGGCTGAGGGAGGCACCGCGGTGGTCGGCGGCGGCCGGTTCGGCGACCGGGGCTTTTTCATCGAGCCGACCGTGCTGACCAACACCCACGGCCAGATGAAGGTCGTCCGCGAGGAGATCTTCGGCCCGGTCGTGGTCGCCGCCCCGTTCAGCGACCTGGATGAGATCGCGGCTCAGGCCAATGACACCGAGTACGGGCTCGGCGCCGGCATCTGGACCAAGGATATCTCCAAGGCCCACGCCCTGGCCAAGAAGATCCGCGCCGGGACGATCTGGATCAACTGCTACAACGTTTTCGACGCCTCCCTGCCGTTCGGCGGCTACAAGCAGTCCGGCTGGGGCCGCGAGATGGGCCACGAAGCGCTTGAGGCCTACACCGAGGTCAAGGCGGTCACCACCCTGCTATGAGGCAGTCCATCCAGCCGGCGGCGGGACAGCCGGTCTCGCCCCCGGCTGGCTGCCTCGACGCCCAGATCCTGGCCACATGGCGCGCCCTGCTCACCAACCCTGACCTTGATCCTCGCCACGCGCTGCACGCCATCGACCAGCTCCTCGACCAGCGCGCGCGCCACGCCGACGCACCCGCGCCGCCCCCGAACCGCGCGCTGCCGGCCGGATCCCCGGCCCAGTGCGCCGTCCTCGCCGAAGTCCTCGCCATGCTCCTATAGCGGATCACGCCCGCCCTTCCGGCAGGCCGACCCTGCGCTCGCGACTACTAACAAACCCCTGGCCGCGGTGATACGGCCGGACTCGACCGCGGCGACCAGAGCGTCGTAGTCGCGCCGGACCTGCTCGCCGTAAGCCCTGGGCGAATGCCGTCATCGACTCGTCGAATCCTCCGCCGGGGTTTAACCCTTCAGGAGCGGCGGCGCTTACCGGCGGGGGTGATAAAGCTGGTCAACCATCCGATTGGGGGGATGCGGAGCCGTCGGCGCAGCGGCGAGGCTAGAGCACGAGCGCGACGGGAGGTGCAGCTGGTAGTGATGACCGAGTGGCCTTGCCGTGCGCGGTGCGAGCCGGGCGAGCTGACCGACCGGGAACTGGCCGGCCGGGTACACCGGCAGGCCCGGTGCGCCGATTCGTGCCTCGATCCGGACGAATGGTTTCCGGTCGCCCTGGACGTAGCGAAGGCGCGGGACCAGGCCGCCAAGGCCATCGCGGTCTGCGTCGGCTGCCCGGTACGCGCGGATTGCCTGGAACTTTCGCTGCGGCGCTCGGTCGATATCGGCGCTTATGGGGTATGGGGCGGCCTAGTCGAAGGGGAGCGCCGGGCGCTGCGGCGCAGATGGCTCGCCGGCACCCGCGTCACCGAGTTCTTCGAAGTCGCCGAACGGACTGTCTGACGCATCCGCGCCAGGGCAGGCCCATCCCCGCAGGACTGAGAAGCCGCCAGCCCGGGCATGATCGTTTTCGTGCCAGTATCTATTTTCGAACACAAGCCGGAGTATTGCCCGTTCGGTCATCAGCTATGGCCCGGCCGGGCCCAGGTCAGCTGGAAGCCCTGCGTCTGCGCGGCGGCCCGGGAGGGAGCCGAACGCGGCCGCGGCATGGGACACGTCTGGGTCTCCTGCCGTACCTGCCACGATCAGCTCAGGCAGACCACGTTCTACGAGCCGCCACATGACCTCGGGCACCGCCAGCCGTGTCCCTAGGACCCCAGCTCATGTCAAGATTTAAAACACTTAACGTCCCGAAGCAGTGGAATTGTTAGGACCGTCACCTACTCGAAGGAGCGTCGATGAAGACCAATGCCGCTGTCGTATACGAGCCAGGCAAGCGCATCGAGATCGAGGAGCTAGACCTGGATGGGCCGCGGGAAGGTGAGGTCCTCATCCGCTACACCCACGCGGGCCTGTGCCACTCCGACATCCACATCGCGCATGGCGATCTCCCGGCGCGGCTGCCCATGGTCCTCGGCCACGAGGGTGCGGGGATCATCGAGGAGGTCGGGGCGGGCGTGACGCGCGTGAAGCCCGGCGATCACGTGGTCCTCTCCTTCATCCCGAACTGCGGCGTCTGCCGTTACTGCGCTACCGGCCGCCAGTCGATCTGCGACATGGGCGCGACGATCCTCGAGGGCTACCTGCCCGGCGAGCGGTTTCCCATCACCGGGCCGCGCGGCCAGTACGGTGCCATGTGCATGATCGGGACCTTCAGCCAGTACGGCGTGATCAGCCAGACCTCGGCCGTCAAGGTCGATGACGACCTGCCGCTGGAGAAGGCCGTGCTGGTCGGCTGCGGCGTGCCGACCGGGTGGGGCTCCGCCGTGAACACCGCGAACGTAGCTCCCGGCAACACGGTCGCGATCTACGGCATCGGCGGCATCGGCATCAACGCGGTCCAGGGCGCCCGCTACGCCGGCGCGAAGAACGTCGTCGCCATCGACCCGCTGGAGAACAAACGGGAGAAGGCGATGGAACTCGGCGCGACCCACGCGTTCGCCACCGCCGCAGAGGCGCAGGGGGCCATCACCGAGATGACCAGGGGACAGGGTGCCGACTCGGCCATCCTCACCGTCGATCTCATGACGGCCGAGGTCGTCGAGGCCGGGTTCAACGCGATCGGCAAGGGCGGCACCGTCGTGATTACCGGGCTGAACAAGCTGGAGCTGCCGACCGTTCAGCTGTCGGGATCGATCATGACCCTGTTCCGCAAGACGGTCAAGGGAAGCCTGTTCGGTGACTGCAACCCGACCACCGACATCCCCAAGATCCTCGGGCTGTACCAGGCCGGCGACCTCAAGCTCGACGAGATCATCACCCGGACGTACACCCTGGACGAGGTTAACGAGGGCTACGAAGACCTGCTGGCCGGGAAGAACGTGCGCGGCGTCATCGTCCACGAGCACTGACCGAGTGGCGAAACAGGTAGTCGGGCGCCAGCGCGAGCTCGAGCTGGTGCGAGCCGCGCTTGCGTCTGGCGCCCACATCCTGCTCGAAGGGCCGCCGGGCACCGGCAAGTCCACCCTGCTGCGGCAGGTCGCGGCGGCCCGGCACGCCGAGTTCGTACTCGTCGAGGGCAGTGCTGAGCTGACGCCCGCCCGCCTTATCGGATCCTTCGACCCGGCGCTCGTGCTGGAACAGGGGTACCGGCCGGAGAACTTCTCCGACGGGCCGCTGGTCCGGGCCATGCGCGACGGCGGCCTGCTGTATGTCGAGGAACTCAACCGGGTCCCGGAAGAGACGATCAACGTTCTGCTGACGGTCATGTCCGAGGGCGAGATCAACATGCCACGGCTCGGCCGCGTCGCCGCGGACGAGAGCTTCCGGCTGGTCGCGGCCATGAACCCGTACGACTCGGTGGGCACCTCCCGGCTGTCGATGGCGCTGTACGATCGGACCTGCCGGATCTCCGTCGGCTACCAGGACGCCGAGCACGAACGCCAGATCGTCCAGCTCGCGGCCTCTCGCGCCAAGCAGGCCCTCGTCACCGAGGCGGTCGACCTCGCCCGCGCCACCCGTGAGCACCCCGACCTGCGCTCGGGCGCCTCCGTCCGGGGCGCAATCGACTACGCCCGGCTGGTCCCCGAACTCGCCGAGATCCGGGCCGTCCCCGCCGACGACTGGCGGGCCGGGCTGGACGCGGCCCTAACCACCTTGTCCGGACGGGTGCGGCGGCACGAGTCCTGCCAGCGGTCGGCCGATCAGGTCATCGAGGAGATATTCCGGCGCGTGCGAGCCGCCGCGCCGGCCGGCGACCCACCAGGGGGTGAGGCGAACCCGGGGGGAATGACCAGCCCGCCTGCTGCTCCCGGAGCCGGCGGGCGCCATCAGCGGCAGCAACCTAAGGGCGGACGGCCCGAGGGAAAGACGGTCGGGCGGCGCGAGCTCTCGCGTCACGCCCGTTTTGCTGAGATCAGCCCCGAGGTGGGCGTCCTGGACGAGCACGCGATGAGCCGGGCCCTCGCCGACGACCCGGCCGCGTTCGAGCTGCTGGCCGCCATGACCACGGCGACCGACGAGAATCTGCGGGCCGCCGCGATCCGGCTCAGTACGAGCATTGTGCTCGAGCGGGCCCGGGCCGGGCGCGCCTCGACGCGCGGGATCTCCCGGCTGCGGCCGGTCCGCGGGGCGACCGACGGCGACCTGGACATCGACGCCTCGATCGAGGGCGTTTCCGCCGCCCGCGCCGAGGCCCGGCCGGTGACGTCCGAGGACCTGACCACCGTGCAGTGGGCGAAAGCCCACACGGCCTTCGCGGTCGTGGTCGACCGGTCGGGTTCGATGAGCGGGGCGAGGCTGGCCGCGGCCGCGACGGTCGCCGCGGCCTGCGCGCTGCGAGCGCCGCAGGAGCACGCTGTACTGTCCTTCGCCGGCTCCGTCGAGGTGATCCGCCCCATGGTCAGCGACGTCGCGCCCGCCGTGGTGGCCGCGCGGCTGCTCCGGGTGCGCGGACACGGCGTGACAAGGCTGGCCGCCGCGCTCAAGGCCGCGGGGGAGCAGTTGGCGCCGGCCCGGGCCCGGCGCCGGGTGGTCATCTTGCTGTCCGACTGCCGCAGCATCGATGACGACGACACGCTGGAGGCGGCCCGCGCCCTGACCGAGCTGATCATCCTGGCCCCTGCCGACGACCACGAGCAGGCCGCTCACCTGGCCGACCTGGCCGCCGCGCGCTGGGGCACCATCGCGCATCCCCTGGACGCGGCCGCAGTCCTGGACCGGCTGCTCGAAACCCGCTCCACTGCCTGACCCGGCTCGCCCAGAAGTTTCATTTATGCCGAACGATCTGGCGTTCTCCTTCACCCGCCCGCTAGTCCGCTGGGAATGGTACGGCCCTATCGGTGGGGTATCGAGTGGTCCCAGTCGGCGAGCAGCGTGCGGAGCGCCGCCACGAGTGCGATGGGCTGGTCAAGCATGATGTGGTGGCCCGCGACCGGGATCTCGATAAGGGGGGCGACGCGGCCGAGCCGGTCGTAGATGACCTCACCCTGCTGCGGCGTGACCAGGCCGCGTTCCGCCCGGAATAGCGCGACCCGGCAGCCGAGCCTGGTCAGCAGTTCGGTGCTGAGATGGTCCCGGGCGAAGATATGCGGGTCGAACTTCCACGTCCAGCCGCCTTGGGCCGGGCGGATCGAGGTAGCGGCCACGTGCTTCGCGATATAGGCCAGCACCGGCTGATCGGGAACCGGGCGGAACCGGGACAGGGCCGCCTCGCGGGTCGGGTAGACACGCAGCGGTCCGAACGCCCGGTGCTGGCGCGCCGCGCGGTCCTCGGGGGTCATGTCCCTGACGGGCGAGTCGATGGCGACGGCGCCGGCGATCCGGGCCCCGGCCAGGCTGGCCAGCTGCAGCGCGACCAGGCCGCCCATGCTGTGCCCGATGACAACGGTCGAGGCGGCGACCCCGGCGTCGGTCGCGACGGCCATGACCTCGCGGGCCCACGTCTCGAGGCTGTAGCGGTCCCGTCGGCCGCTGTCACCGTGACCGGACAGATCCAGGGCGACCACCTGCCAGCCGTTCGCCAAGAGCGGGGCGATGTGGTCCCACCAGTGCGAGTGGGCGGCACCGCCGTGGACGAGCACGATGTTGCGGTCCGTCGGGTCGCCCCACACCCGGTAGGCGATGGAGGTTCCCTCGAACGTAGTCGTCCGCTCCCGCGCGGCGGCGGCCAGGGCGGCGGAGAACCAGGGCGGTACTCCGGCGGCAGCGGGATCGGCTGGTGATGTCATGACAGAAGCGAACCAGATGGCCGGGCCGGGCAGTACATGAACTGGCTGCCTGGCCGGGAGGCGCCTAGGGTCGTGTCATGAAATCAGCGCACGCGGTCGGCCGTGAGGTCGGCGAGGTAAGGGTGTCCGGCGGCCGGCTCGTCGAGGCGCTCAGCCGGGGCCTGTCCGGTGACCGCCTCGTGGTCGATCCCGACGTGCTCGCCGCCATGTCGCACGACGACGCCGAGTGGGCTCCGGTCGGCCAGGCCGCCGTCGGCGTGCGCGCGCGGACCGAAGCCGAGGTGCAGCACGTCGTGCGAACCTGCGCCGAACTCGGCGCCCCCATCGTGCCGCGCGGCGCGGGCACCGGGCTGTCGGGCGGTGCCAATGCAGTCAGCGGCTGCGTCATCCTCGATCTGTCCCGGATGAACCGGGTGCTCGAGATCGACCCGGACAACCAGGTGTGCGTCGTGCAGCCGGGCGCGGTCAACAACGACGTCAAGGCCGCGGTAGCCGAACATGGCCTGTGGTACCCGCCCGACCCGGCCAGCGCCTCGTGGTCGACCATCGGCGGTAACGTCGCCACCAACGCGGGCGGCCTGTGCTGCCTGAAATACGGCGTCACCCGCGATTACGTGCTCGGCCTGCGCGCGGTCGTCGGCGGGCCGGTCGCCTATGGCGACGCCGTGCGCCTGGGGCGGCGCACCACCAAGGGCGTCGCCGGGCTGGACCTGGTCGGGCTGTTCGTCGGATCCGAGGGCACGCTCGGCGTGGTGACCGAGGTGACGCTGCGGCTGCGGCCCGCCCCGGCCGGCCTGCCGCGGACCATCGTCGGGGCCTTCCCCGACCTGATTTCGTCCGGCCGGGCCGTGGCCCAGATCACCCGGCGCGGGCTGATCCCGGCGGTCCTCGAACTGCTGGACCGGGCCTGCCTGGAGGCGGTGGAGGAGTGGAAGCACCTGGGCATCGGCGCGGACGCGGCGGCGCTGCTGCTGGCCCGGGTGGATACGCCGGGGGATTCGGGCGCGGCTGAGTCGGCCGCGATCGCCGCGACCATGGCCGACGCCGGGGCGACGTGGGCGGAGCAGTCCACCGACGACACGCAGGCGGAGGCCCTGTTCGATGCCCGGCGGCTGGCCTACCCGGCGCTCGAGCGGCTCGGCCCGGTGCTCACCGAGGACATCTGCGTGCCCCGGTCAAAGGTCCCTGCGATGCTGGAGCAGATCAACGCGATCGCGGCCCGCCACGGCGTGCGGATCGCCACGATCGCGCACGCCGGCGACGGCAACCTGCACCCGCTGCTCATCACCCCGCCGGGCGACTCCGCCGCCCGCGTGGCGGCTCAGGCGGCGTTCGAGCAGTTCCTCGACGCGGCGATCGCGCTGGGCGGCACCGTGACCGGTGAGCATGGCGTCGGGATCCTGAAACGGGACGGCATGCGCCGGGAACTCGACCCTGGTGCTCTCGCGCTGCAGGCCGCGGTGCGCCGTGCGCTCGACCCGCGTGAGGTGTTCAACCCAGGGAAGGGCTAAGTCCCGATGTCAGCAGGACGTGCTGTGACAGCGGCGTGTTCCTGCCCGACCGGCTGGTGTGCTATGCACGGGTTTTCGTCTCCGGGGAACAGAACGTGACCTCGGGGTAGCGTGGTGACGGCTGGTCCAGCAAGGCTTGCGGGTTGCTCCGCAGGTGCTGGTCGAAGAAGGCCCAGACGTAGGCGCGGGTGATGTCCAGGGACCGGGCTCCGGGGAGGGCGGCGCCGGTGTCTATACCGATCTGATCCGCCAGTAGCCCGAGGTCGGTGAAGGAGGCGTGTATCGCGCCGGCAACCAGGAGCCACCGCTTCCACCCGGTCAGGAGTTTCCAGTCGCGCTCCCAGGTGGTCACGGCACCTCCGCTTCCCGGGGTGTAGTTGGATTGCTTGCCCAGGAAGAGGAACGGCCGTGACAGGCCGTGGTCAGGGATCGGGGTGGGAGTGCTGCCGTCCATGTCGATGCCGGCGCGGATGCGGGAGTCTGTCAGCATGGCGGGAATGGTGCTTGCGCCGCCGACGGAGTGGCCGGCCATCGCCATCCGGGACGGGTCGATCAGCCCGGCGCCCGGCCATGCAGGGTGTCGACCGGTCAGCTCATCGAGCACGAAGGAGACATCGGCTGCCCGGCCTGCCACCACCTTCTCCCAGAACCCCTTGCCCCTGCGGGGTGTCTCACGGGCGAGGCAGGTGGTGACCCGCCCGTCGGGAAAGGTCGTGGCGAAGCTCTCGTACGTGTGATCAATTCCGGCCACGACGTAGCCGTGGCTGGCCAGGTCCTCGGCCAGCGCGGTGAGCGTGCTGCGGGGGTTGGTGAAGCCAGGTGAGAGCACGACGAGGGGGAGGGCGCGCGGACGCCCCGCCGGTGTGGCGTCGCTGACGGCGTTGGCCCGGACCGTGCTCAGCGCGTCCTGCGGGACGTCGGCGATGCCCCTGCTTGTGAGTTGGAGTCCGGACTCCGCTGGCGTCATGTACCGGGCTCGCCGCCCGCCCGACGGCGTCGCCGGATACCACAGTGAGACCATCAACTCTCGTGCGTTCACCCCCGCGGCCCAGGGATCGGGACGGGAGACGTCTTTCAGGTACAAGGACGTGGTACCGACCGGGCATAGACCCGTCGGCTCAGGCAGGTACGGTGTGTGTCCCGGCGCGAGCGGCGCGTCACCGGAGCCTGCCGAAGTTCCCATGCCGCCAATCATCACTGACTGGCCGCTGCTCCGCCATGGCCCCTACCAGGATCGAGCAAACATCCCCAGTGTGGAGTACGTCCGGGGCCGGAACACGCTGGCGCGCCCTACGCCGACCTCCAACTGCCTGCGCACGGCTGGGGGCGGGTCAGGTGAGCCAGTTCAGCTGCCTCAGCAACATCTGCGTTCGGGAGAGCAACTGGAACGAGCTGGCCGGTAACCCGAAATACGCCTACGGCATCCCCCAGGCGAGCCCAGGAAACAAGATGGCATCCGAGGGATCGGACTGGCTCACCAACCCCCGGACTCAAATCCGCTGGGGCGAGGACTACATCCAGAGCAGGTACGGCAGCCCCTGCCAGGCGTGGGCTTACTGGCAGCACCACCACGCCTGCTGACCACCGATCACCCGGCGACCTCGGCCGCGAGCAGCGCGCCCAGCTCCCAGCAGGCCTCCAGGTCCGGCCGGCTGGGAGGTCCGGTGATGCAGACCGGCGGCCGGACCGCCCGCCACTGCAGGCCAGCGGTGATCGACTCCACCGCCCGCACCGCACCGCCGGTATCGGAGCCGCCGTGCACGTACAGGCCATAGGGGCGCCGCCGGGTCGCCTCCAGGCACGGATAGTAGATGCCGTCAAAGAAGTGCTTGAGCGCGCCGGACATATAACCGATGTTGGCTGGAGTGCCGAGCAGGTACCCGTCAGCGGCGAGCACATCGGCGGCCGCCGCCGTCAGGGCCGGCCTGACGACTACATCGACGCCCTCGATCTCATCGGTCCGTGATCCGCTGACCGCCGCCTCGAACATCGCCTGCAGAGCGGGCGACGGCGTGTGATGAACGATCAGCAAGACCGGCATGAGCGCTGAGCTTAGACGATGCTGCAATGGCTGCAATGGCTGCACTCATCAGCCAGACACTCATGAGCAGCCCCTGGGGCCCTAACCGCGCGGCGGATGTCAATCGCCGGACGGATCTGGGTCAGGCGAAGCCCGGTCATGGAGGCGGCGTACCTCCATGACCTGCACGCCGAACGCCTGGAGCCTGGCCAGGAGCCCGTATAGAGTGGTCAGATCCCGGAGGGGGCCGTGCAGCACCGTTTCGACCGGTTCCACCGAGGCTCTAAGGCGCTCGAAGTCGAGCAGGGCTTCTGGCGGCAGGATCCCGGTTACCCGGATCTCGTAGTAGGACGGTGACAACGCAACCCCCAGCATGTCGCAGGGCCAATACCTCACGTTCCCGCGTCCCGGCCTGCGGCGCCCCATGCACGACGGGTGAGCCCGTCACCCAGGTGAGCCGCTCCTGCTCACGCGGCGCCGTAGCAGCCCAACGGCGGTATGGTTGCCTGCGGCGGGCTGGATCACCCGTGGCGGGTGGCGTGCGGCGGGGGCCGACTTGGTGGACTTGACCTGGTTTTAACGGCCTAGGACGAAAAGAGGATGCAATGGCAGATCTGATCGCGATCGGCTACCCCGACGAGACCACCGCTGTGGCGGCCGCCGATGAGGCGCGGCAGCTGGCCAAGGACCTGATCATCGAGCCCGATGCGATCGCGGTAATCGTCAGAGACGCCGACGGAAGTTACCACGTGCACACCCAGCATCACATGGTCGGCCGGGGGGCGAGCTGGGGCATGTGGTGGGGGCTGCTGTTCGGCGTGCTGTTCTTCGTGCCGGTCTTCGGGATGGCGATCGGGGCGGGGCTGGGCGCGCTGATGGGCAAGGTCACCAAGTCCGGGATCGACAAGCAGTTCCAGGATCAGGTCCGCGGCATGCTGAAGCCTGGTACCTCGGCGTTGTTCTTGATGGTGGAGAAGGTCACGCCGGACAAGGCCGTCGAGGCCATGAGCAAGTACGGCGGCACCGTGCTGAAGACCTCCTTGTCCAAGGAAGGCGAGCAGCAGCTCCAGGACGCCCTGCACGGCGGAGACGCCGCCTAGTCCGCCCGGCTAGCCCAAGCCTGCGGCCCGCCGCCAGGCGCCGGAACCCTGGCGCCGGGCCTTATGGTTACCGCGATCTTGGTGAACGGCCACGCGATGCGGATGGCGGCGGTATTCATCCTGACCACGCGCCACGGCGCCTAGGAGCTAGTATCGCGCCTGGCCACGTTGTTCCGTGGTCGCTGCTCTCGGACCAGCCGGAGGCATCACCGCCGCGAAACCACCCGGCCGGCCGGCGCGGTGGAACATGGTGCCGGCAATAACCGGCACGGTGGAACATCGTGCCGGCCGGATCTGGCCGTCAGGCGCGCTCGCACCTGGGCCACCTGCCCGGAGACGGCCCCGGCCGGGCACCTGTATGTCGGCACCGCCGTGCCCAGGCCCGCGATGGGGGACTTCGACGACGCGGCCGAGACCGCGCTGCTGCTGGCCGACCTGCACGACGAGATCCCGGGCGTCGACCGGGCCCGGATCCTGTCCACCATGTTGACCAGGGATGACTGGCCGCCGCAGCGCGCCGTGGCCGGATTCGACCTATCGCCAGGCACGCCGCCGGCGAACCTTTGGGAACGTGGACGACGGGATCAAAACGTGGACGACGGGATCAAGGAGTACGCTAACGGCGGCATCACCGCCTGCGCCGAGACGGCCAGCTGGTCGCCTGCCAGGTAGCCGAGCGTTACCCGGCAGGAACCCGATCGCTGCCTGACATTCGGCCGTCGGCCGGGCTATCAAGGCCGGACGCGGGAAAACTGGTCCCCCAGAAACCAGTGGCGGTGGCTGGGAAGGCGCATACTGGAGGTAATGAAGCCTGCCCGCGCCGCGACCCGGCGCTTCCTGCCCGCAAGTCCCTTCAACGCCTTGCCTGCGGAGCCGCCGGTTGAGCAGTTTGACCTGCAAGACCTGGTGACTCACGATAAGTATGGCCTCGGCCGGGTCATCCGAGTCGAAGACGATACCGCCCTGGTCGTCGAATTCGGTTCTCGTCAGGTACGGATCTTGTCGCCTTTCGCCAAGCTGACCAAGCTCTGACGTCCTTGCCCGCTGCCGCGACGATGCAAACCAGGCGCGTGGTGGAATTGAGAATTTTGCGTGCCCGCGGGAGGCGACCTGACGCTGTGCTGCGGTTACCGGCGGATCGGAGTGCTTTCTCCTTCGCGCAGCCAGGTCGCGACGATCTCTCCCGGCTCAGTGTCCTGGCCGTCCTCGATCTGCCGTAGCACCCGGCCGACGATGCGCCGGGCGATGTCCTCGACTGGGATGACCACGCTGGTCAGCCGCGGGTGCAGCAGCCCGGCGCCGACGCTGCCGTCGAAGCCCACGACCGCGAGATCACGGCCGGCGCGCAGGTTAAGCTCGGCCGCGATGCTGTAGACGATGACGGCGACCTTATCGCTGCCGGCCAGCACCGCATCGGGGCGTGCCGAGGCGAGGAATGAACGGATCTCGGCCCGCGCGCTTGCATCCTTGCTGATCCGGATCCCGCCGGCGCCGTCGCCGGCAACTCCGCAGCGGGCCAGGCCGACTCGGAATCCGGCCTCGCGGTCCGCGTCCCAGCAGGTTTCCGCCGCGTAGCCGATATAAGCGGGCCGCGTATAGCCGCGTTCTATCACGTGCTGCACGGCCTCGGCCTCGGCCTCGGCATTATCGATGTCCGCCCACAGCTGTGGCAGGCCCGGCCTGGTCCGGCCGAAGCAGGCGAATGGCATCCCGAGCTCGGACAGCAGTTCGGTCCGCTGGTCATCGGGCTGGAGTTCGGAGAGCACGAATCCGTCCACGATGCGGCCGGCCGCCAGGCTCCGGATGTCATCGCCGGGGTCGGCGTCCTGAGCGACCACCAGCATCCGGTAGTGCTGCCGCGCCCCGGCCGTCAGCAGCGACTGCATGAACTGCATCATGATCAGGTTGGTCGGCTCGAGCTGGATCAGCGGCATGAGGTAGGCCAGCTGCATCGTCCGGCGGGACCGCATACTGCGTGCGCCGTGATGCGGCCGGTAACCGAGCTGGTCCACCATCTCGAGCACCCGGGCGCGGGCGGCTTCACCGACCCGGCCGCTTCCGTTCAGCACGTTCGACACTGTCGACTTGCCCACGCCGGCGGCGCGGGCGACGTCCATGAGCGTGACGCTCCGCTGCGCCGCGTGGGCCGTCGGGTGTGCTACCACCGGTCTCCGTCCAGAGGTCAAGAAAGCTGTCTCCTGACATTGTGCTCGGATCCTGTCTTGACATTGGACCGGGGCAGCAGTCTCATGTTGATGGAACCTTCCATCAACGACGGCCGGTAAGCCAGGCGTTGAGGCCGCACAGACCGATACGAACTACATACTGAGGACCATCTGATCATTCCAGACGAGGTGGGGAGCGTGCGTGACCATCGGCGATGACACATGTCCCGATCCCGTCGGCCGGCCGGCCGGACAAGGCGCGGCCGGCTCGCCCCCTCTGCTGGTGGCCGATCCTGCGGTCGGCGGCACCGGGCTGATCCTGTTCCCGCGGACGGACTCCCTTCCGGCCGTGTGGGTCGGCCCAGTACCGGCCGCCGGGCTCGAGCCAGCCGATGTCGCGGCGCTGCTGGCGGCGGCCCGGCCATGCTCCCTGCTGCCTCAGCACGGACAGGGCTGGTTCGGCAGGCCGGGCCTGGCCGGGCACCGGCTCGGCCATGGCGCCGGCGGCCCGCAGGCCGGGCGCGACTGGTCGCCGCTCTTCCAGCCGGCGCGATCCGAGCACGACGGCCGCCTGGCCCGGGTCGAAGCCGCGGACAAGGTCGCGGGCCTGCGGCTGGTGACCGAGACCGAGGCGGTGCCGGGCGGCGCGATCCGGGTCCGGCACACGCTGACCAACCTGGGCCGCCAGCCCTACATCGTCGACAGCCTGGAAGTGGTCTTCCCCCTGCCGGGGCGGGTCGGAGAGGTCCTCGACTTCACCGGCCGGCAGACCGCCGAGCGCATCCCGCAGCGCCATCAGATCGGCGACGGGCTGTGGCTGCGCGAAGGCCGCCGCGGTCATACCGGCCACGACTCGGCCACCATGCTGGTCGCCGGAGTGCCCGGCTTCACCTTTGGCCGTGGCGAAGCCTACGGACTGCACGTCGCCTGGAGCGGCAACACCGTGCACCGCGTCGAGCGCGTGCCGTCCGGCCTGGGCATGACCGGCGACGGCGCTGAACCCCGCGAGAGGCTGGCGCTGGGGGTGACCACCATCGGCGGCGGCGAACTGCTGCTGCCCGGCGAGGTCGCCCTGGCCGAAGGGGAGTCGTACACCACTCCGTGGGTCTACCTCGCGGCCGCGCGGTCTGGCCTGGACGACTTGTCGGCCCAGTTCCACGGCTACCTGCGCTCACTGCAGGCGCATCCGCGCTCGCCCCGTCCGGTCAACCTCAACGTCTGGGAGGCGGTCTACTTCCGGCACGACCTGGGCAAGCTGACGGCGATTGCCGACGCCGCGGTCGGCCTCGGAGTGGAACGCTTCGTCCTGGACGACGGTTGGTTCCGGGGGCGCCGCAGCGACCAGGCCGGCCTGGGCGACTGGTGGGTCGACGAGGACGTCTGGCCCGGCGGACTGCACCGGCTCGCCGACTATGTGCGCGGCTGCGGCATGCAGTTCGGGTTCTGGATCGAGCCCGAGATGGTCAACCCGGACTCCGATCTCTACCGCGCGCATCCGGACTGGATCCTCGCCACCGGGGAGCGGGTGCCGCCGCTGCAGCGCCATCAGCTGGTGCTCGACCTGACCAGGCCCGAGGTCGTCGGCTACCTGCTCGAGCGGATCAGCGGGCTGGTGGCGGAGTACGAGATTTCCTACGTCAAGTGGGACTGCAACCGCGACATCATCGACGCCGGCAGCGGCGCCCGGGGCGGTGCCCCGGCCGCGCACGCCCAGGCGCTGGCGGTGTACGCGCTGCTCGACGAACTGCGGGCGCGGCATCCGGACGTGGAATGGGAGTCCTGCGCGGCCGGCGGCGGCCGAGTCGACCTTGGCATGCTGGAACGCGTCCAGCGGGTCTGGACCTCGGACATGACCGACGCCCTGGCCCGACAGTCGATCCAGCGCTGGACCGGGCAACTGGTGCCACCGGAATACCTGGGCGCGCACGTATCGGCGTCGTTCTCACACCAGACCGGCCGGTACATGCCTATGTCGATGCGCGGCGCCACGGCCCTGTTCGGTCATCTGGGCATCGAAGCGGACATCACCGCGATCGAGGACGAGGACGTCGCCGAACTGGCCGACTGGATCCAGCTCTACAAGCGGCATCGCGCCCTCATCCACTCGGGCCGGGTGGTCCGGATCGACACCCCGGACGATACCGCGTGGATGCACGGCGTCGTCGCGGCGGACCAGTCGGCGACCCTGCTGAGCTACGTACAGCTCGACGAGCCCAGGAACGACCAGCCCGCTGCCCTGCGGGTCCCCGGACTTGACCCGCGGCGACGCTACCAGGTCAGCGACGTGACACCGGACCCGCGGCGGTCGCGCCGCAGCGGCCTGTGGAAGGTTCGGATTCCCAGCGTGCAGGTCTCCGGCGCGGCGTTGGCCGAGATCGGCTTGGCGATCGCGCCCCAGCGGACCCTGACGGTAATAGTCGTCCTTGTCGAAGCGCTCTGACCCTAGGCGGTCCGCCGCCGGGTCCGGCCCTCGATGGACGGGACGGCGCCGTCAACCGGGCTCAGCCGTCCCTGCAGTAACGCAGCGGGTGGGCCTAGGCTATGGCGTTGCGGGCGGCCGATGAATCCGCTGGCGGCCAGGGGTCTGGACACGACCAGGCGTTGTCGCGGGGTTAAGGACCTGGCTATTTTAAGGTGTATTAACCCATTCTCTGAGCACGCCGAACCTCACCGCGCCCCCGGCGGAGGACCATGTACCCAGGCACGTACGCAGCCGAGGCACCGGACCGGATCGCGGCGGTCCTGGTCGGCAGCGGCGAGACGCTCAGCTACGGAGAGCTGGAGCGGCGCTCGGTCCAGCTGGCGCACGTGCTGCACGAGGCGGGCCTGCGGCCGGGCGACGTGGTGGCGCTGCTGACCGAGAACAGCCTGCGCGCCTTCGAGGTGTACTGGGCCGCGCTGCGGTCCGGTCTTTATATCACCGCCGTCAACAACCGCCTCAGGCCGGACGAGGTCGCCTACATTGTCAGCGACTGCGGCGCGACCGCGCTGGTCGTGTCGGCCGAGCAGGCCGCCACCGCCGAGGCGATCACCGGCCTGACCGCCGACGTGAAGCTGCGGCTGGCCTATGGTGGCCCGGTCAAAGACCATGACGGTTACGAGCGGACCATCGCCGCGGCGTCCGCCGTGCCATTCGCCGACCAGCCGCTCGGCGCCACCATGCTGTATTCCTCGGGCACTACCGGCCGGCCCAAGGGGGTGCGGCCGCCGCTGTCGGGCGTCCAGGTGTCCGAATCCGGCGAAGCCCTGGCGGCCCTGGCCGCCCGGTTCTTCGGCGCCGACCGCGACACTGTTTACTTGTCGCCCGGGCCGATCTACCACGCGGCGCCGCTGCGCTGGAGCGGCGCCATCCAGGCCCTCGGCGGCACCGTGGTCATGATGAAGCGATTCGACGCCGAGCAGGCCCTGCGCGCCATAAAAGACCGGCGCGTCTCGCACGCGCAGTTCGTGCCGACCATGTTCGTCCGCATGCTGCAGCTGCCGCAGGACATCCGCGACCGCTTCGAGACCTCGAGCCTGCGGGTCGCTATCCACGCCGCGGCGCCGTGCCCGGTCGAGGTCAAACAGAAGATGATCGACTGGTGGGGTCCGATCCTGGTGGAGTACTACGCCGGCACCGAGGCCAACGGCATGACCGCCATCGACAGCGGCACCTGGCTCACCAAGCCGGGGACCGTCGGCCGCCCCGTTCTTGGCGCCGTCCGGATCTGCGCCGATGACGGGACCGAACTGCCCGCGGGTCAGACCGGCATCGTCTACTTCGAGCGCGATGAGGTCCCGTTCGCCTACTACAACGACCCGGACAAGACCCGGGCCGCCCAGCACCCGGCCCACTCGGCCTGGACCACCCTCGGCGACATCGGCTACCTCGACGAGGACGGCTTCCTGTTCCTGACCGACCGCAAGGCGTTCACGATCATCTCCGGCGGAGTCAACATCTACCCGCAGGAGATCGAGAACGTGCTTACGCTGCACCCGGCCGTCTACGACGTTGCGGTCATCGGCGTCCCCGACCCGGAGATGGGCGAGTCGGTGGCCGCATTCGTCCAGCCCGCGCCGGATGCCGCGCCGGGCCCCGAACTCGAGCAGGAGATCATCGCGTTCGTGAAGTCGAAGATCGCCGGCTTCAAGGCGCCCAGGACCGTGCGCTTTGTCGCCGACCTGCCGCGGAGCGAGGCGGGCAAGCTGATGAAGTCGGAGCTCAGGGCCAAGTACGCCAGCCCTGCCCGCCGGCATCACCAGGTTTCACGACCGGTTTGGTGACAACGCCGAAGCTCAGATCGCCAACCGCACCGAGGCCGCGCGCCGGGGCATTCCGGTCACCCTCGCCGCGATCAAGAAGGCCGCGGAAGCGGACTGACCTAAGGCTATGATCATCCGGTGCCTAGATGCCTGGACTGGCGCGCCGGCCGGCTGGAGGGAAGAGCGCAAGGTGACCTCGACTGCTGTCCCGATCCTGCTGCGGCGCGGTGCCGTGGCCGTCGCGGCCGGGCGCGTGGCGCTGGGCCTGACCGCTCTGGGCTGGCCCGCGGTACCGGCCCGCCCGTGGGTCGGCGCGGCAGCGGATGACCTGGCCGCGCGCGTGTTCGGCCGCGCTCTGGGAGCGCGTGACGTCGCCCTGGGGCTCGGCGCGCTGGCGGCCCTGCAGCGCTCGGCCGCCGAGCCCGGTTCAGCCAGTGGCTGGGTCGCCGCGGGCGCCCTGTCCGATGCCCTGGACGTGGCCGCCAGCCTGGCCTCGTGGCGGGAGCTGCCCCGGATAACCCGATGGCTGGTCGCCGCGTCCGCAGGCGGCGCGGCGCTGACCGGTGCCGCCGCGGTGCTGACCTCAGCCACGTCGCGCCCCCCGTCTGCATCGGGCAAACCCTGAGGAAATGGCGGCACGATCGAGGCGGGCCCGGCTTGAGGACGTCCACGAGCTGGCCATGCGCCTGCCACACGTCACGGTCTGGCACGGGTCCGGCGGCAACCCGGTCTACCAGGTCGGCGGTAAGTCCTTCGTGTTCTTCCGCAATCCGCGGCCCGACGCGGTTGACCCCGTCACCGGTGAGCGCTATCCGGACGTCATCATGTTCTGGGTGGCATCGGAGTCCGATAAGCAGGCGCTGATCCAGGATCAGGCCTCGCCATTCTTCACCACCCCGCACTTTGACGGCCATCCGTCGGTACTGGTGCGGGGGAGCCAGATCGGCGAGCTCACCGTGCAGGAACTGGCCGAGGTCATCCAGGACGCCTGGCTCTCCCGCGCCTCGCCGGCCCGAGCCGCGGCCTGGCTCGACGCGCATCCCGAAGGCTAGACGGCGGTCGGATCATCGCAGCTCGCCGGCCGCCTTGAGGTCGTCGAAGAGCAGCTGGTCGACGGGAGGTACCCGGGGACGGTCCGCGTAGGAAAACCAGGCGAGCTCGTCGATCTCGCTGCTGGCGGCCAGCGTCCCGGCGTAGTCGCCGGTGTAGCAGCTCATCCGCACCACCACGCCATCCGGCTGATCTGCCTCATAGGTGCCCACGTGGGTCACCGTCTCGGGCCGCAGCGTGACCGTCAGTTCTTCGGCGATCTCGCGCAGCAGGGTCTGCAGATCGCTTTCCGCGCCTTCGCGCTTTCCTCCGGGAATGTAGAAGATGTCCTTCCCGCGTGGCCGCGCGCACAGGATCCTGCCGTGCTCCAGGCGGACCCACGCCACCGTGTCGGTGAGCCCCGTCTTGGCGAGCTCTTCTGGGGCGCGCATCCGCCATGCGTCGGTCACCAGCTCGGCTAGGCGCTCGACGTCCACTTCAGCCAGCCGTAGCATCACGAGCGGCCAGCCGTCGTACCCGGGCGCGGTGAAGAAGCTCCCGGGCTCGCCGAGGAGCAGAGCCTGCTTCTCGGCCTCGTCGCCAACGAACAGCACCGCGATGTCGCTCCGGATAACCCGGCGCTGGCCTGGCTTGCGCTCCGGGTAGGACCAGACGAATCCCTTGCCGCCCACCCTGAAGTCGAAGCCGTCGCTGTCGATCTCCTCCGCGCCAGGCAGAGCCAGCGCGAGGCGGCGTACGTCGTCGGCGTCAGCCATCGAGGTTCCTCCCGGATCGCCATCGGCGTGCCCAGCGTGGTGGAACGCGGGACCGCCGGGTGGCGGTCAACGAAATGCTCGTCCGGGCCGGCGACTGGACCTGGTAACAACCGGAGCCCGGGTCCGGTCACGGTCAGGGCTGGGGGAGCCACGGGTACCGCTGAGTGTCCTTGCTCGCGTAGTCAGGGTCAAGGTAGATGAAGCAGCGCTGGATCTTCCAGTCGCGGATCTCGAAGACGTCGCACCACCGGCCGGCACCCCACTCGGGGACCCCGGCCCGCCAGGAACCGTCACGGTGCTCACCGTGGCTGGTGCCCTCGCAGACCACCACGTCGGCCGAGAACACCCAGTTGAATTGGGAGTAATGGTGGACGATCAAGGTGATCGTGCCGCCGACGTCGGCGAAAAGCTGGCCGATGGCCTTCTTGCCGGTCGCGAGGCCCCACTTGGGAAAGTAGACCTGCGCATCCTCGGCGAACAGATCCAGGATGCTGCCGCCGGTCGAGGTGACACCACCGTTGTCGAAGGCCTTCAGGTACTCCAGCGCGACGGACTTGCGCTGCTCGTCGGTCATCGTCTGAGTGGTCAGTGCCATCGGGCTACCACCATCCTCACGAGTGGAAACAGCCGCCATCAGGCCGGCCCTCATCAGCACCCTAGCGAGCGATGGTGCGCGATCCTAGATGGCGTGAAGATCGGCTTTGACCTAAGGGGTGCGCGATGACTGAGCTGCCGGACTATGCTGACCTGCCGGCCGCCCCGCGCGGCGGCCGCTCCGCCTGGGGCCTGTTCGGTGCCGAGGACAATCTCGGCCTGGTCAACTTGATGACACCGGAGCGGATCGCCGCGGCCGCCCGGCTGGTCCGGCGAGGACAGGTCTTCTGCCTGGACATGCCGCTCGGCAGCATCTCGCCGGCCCTGGCGACGTTCCGCGGGGCGCCCCGCCATCAGGTGCTGCACCAGCCAGGCACGGCCGGCTTCGACGACGTCTACGACAACTTCTACCCGCAGGCCTCCAGCCAGTGGGACTCGCTGGCCCACATCGGCTACGCGCCGGACCAGATGTACAACGGCGCCACCGAACTTCAGGTGCTGGCGGGCACGCGGAACACCATCGAGCACTGGGCCAGGCACGGCCTGGCCGGCCGCGCCGTCCTGCTAGACGCCGAGCGGGCGATGCGGGACGCCGGGCGGCCCTACGATCCCGGCGCAGCCTCCCCGATCAGCGTCGCCGACCTGGAACTGGCCCGCCGCCGGGCCGGCGTCGAATTCGCGGCCGGTGACATCATCTTGCTGCACACCGGCTTCGCCGCCTGGTACGTCGAGCAGCCAAGCCAGATGAAGAACCGGCTGCACGGCAACCCCACCACGCCCGGCATCGAGCATACGGAGGCGGTCTGCGAGTACCTGTGGAACAGCCATGCGGCGGCCATCGCCTCGGATACCTACGGCGTCGAGGTCTTCCCGGCCGACACCAGCTCGCAGGCGCACCCGTTCGGGTTCCTGCACAACATGCTCATCGGCCAGTTCGGGATGGCCCTGGGCGAGCTGTGGTGGCTCAGCGACCTGGCCGCCGACTGCGCCGCCGACGGTGTCTACGAGATGTTCGGAGTCAGCGCGCCGATGAACGCGCCTGGCGGAATCGGCTCGCCAGCCAACGCCATCGCCATCAAATAGTGTCTCGCGGTGGCCCGGTGCCTGATAACCACGCCCCGGGGAAGAATGCTGTAATGGCTTCGTATTCCGTCAACCCGGACGCGGTGGTGCAGGCCGAACGCCTCATCGACAGCCGTCAGTACGTGCTCAAGAGCGACTGGGGACAGGTCCAGCCCCGCGCCAGCGACCAGAACGCCTACCTGAAGCGGCACTCGTGGGAGGAGTACGCCCGGTGGCACCTCGGGCTCACCGACGGTGCGGCCGACGAGACCAAGGCCAGATACGCGTTCGTCTACGGGGACTTCAGGCGCATCCACCGGATGGGCATCATCGCCTGCATGTACCGGGCGGCCGAATGGCGGCACAAGGAGATCGAACTCGCCGCCCACGACCTCCTGCAACGGCTGGACAAGCTGACATCGTGACCCGGCGAAAGGGCTCCTCAATAGCGAAAAGGCCCTGATGCCGCGGCTGGCACGTGTTCGCCACGCTCGTCCTGGTGTACGTGATCCTGCTGGTGGTGAAACTGGTGCTCGGCCTGATCTTCTCGGCGCTGCCGCACGTGCTGGGCAGCGGGCTGAGCTCGGTCATCTCGGGCACGCTGATCGCCCCGTTCCTCGCCCTGGTCGTGACGCTGGTGTATTACCGGCTCGCCGGAGAGTCGCAGGTACCTCAGCCCCCGGGCGATGGCGGGGGCTACGGGGAATACCAGGGCACGACGTTAGGAGCCGGCCGGCCGCCTTAAGTGGGAGCCGGTCGGCCGCGTTAAGCGGGCCGCGGCCCGGCCGGCCTGACGGCCGCTGTACAGGCAGCCGCCGAGGAAGGAACCCTCCAGCGACCGGTAGCCATGCATCCCCCCGCCGCCGAACCCCGCCACCTCACCCGCGGCGAACAGCCCGGGAACCGGGCCGGACCCGGATCCGAGCACCCGGCCGGACAGGTCGGTCTGCAGACCGCCGAGCGTCTTACGGGTCAAGATGTTGAGCCGCACGGCGATCAGGGGGCCCGCCTTGGGATCGAGGATCTTGTGTGGCGCCGCGGTGCGGGCCAGCCGCTCGCCGCGTGAGCGGCGGGCGTTGCGGATCGCCATGACCTGCAGGTCCTTGGTGAACGGATTGTCGATCTCGCGGTCGCGCGCGACGATCTGCCGGTCCAGGTCGGCCAGGTCGATGAGAGACGACGCGGTCAGCTTGTTCATGCCCTCGACCAGCTCGGGCAGCGTGCTGGCCACGACGAAGTCGGCCCCGTGCCGCTTAAAGGCCTCTACCGGCGGGGGCGCGCCCGAGCGGACCCGGGACAGCGTGAGCTTGATGTCCTTGCCGGTCAGGTCGGGGTTCTGCTCCGAGCCGGACAGCGCGAACTCCTTCTCGATGATCTTCTGAGTGAGCACGAACCACGAGTAGTCAAAGCCGGTGGCGCGGATGGCCGCCAGCGTGCCGAGGGTGTCGAAGCCGGGGAAGTGCGGCGGCGGGAACCGGTGGCCGCGCGCGTCGAACCACAGCGAGGAAGGCCCGGGCAGGATCCTGATGCCGTGCCGGGCCCAGATCGGGTCCCAGTTCTGGATGCCCTCGGTGTAGTGCCACATCCGGTCGCGGTTGACCACCCGGCCGCCGGCTCGCTCGGCGATGGCCAGCATCCGTCCGTCGACGTGCTCGGGCACCCCGCAGATCATCCGTTCCGGCGCGGCGCCCAGCCGGTCCGGCCAGCTCGCACGGATCAGGTCCAGGTTGCCGCCGATTCCGCCGGACGTCACGATCACCACCGGAGCGTGCAGCTCGAACTCGCCGACCACGGTGCGTGAACTGCGGGTCCCGCGTGCGGCCTGGCTCGGCTCGAGGATCGCCCCCCGCACCCCGTCGACGGTTCCGCCGGTAACGGTGAGCCCGTCCACCCGATGCCGGAACCTCAGCCCGACCAAACCGTTGCCCGCCGCGTCCCTGACCTGCCGCTCGAAGGGCGCCACCACGGCAGGCCCGGTGCCCCAGGCGACGTGGAAGCGGGGCACCGAGTTGCCGTGCCCGTCGGCGAGGTAGCCGCCACGTTCGGCCCAGCCCACCAGCGGGAACCAGCGCACCCCCATCGCGTGCAGCCAGGATCGTTTCTCCCCGGCGGCGAAGTCGACGTAGGCCTGCGCCCACCGGTACGCCCAGTAATCCTGACCCGCCGGGTCGTCGACGCCGCGGTCGAAGAACGCGCTGCCCAGCCAGTCCTGCCAGGCCAGCTCGTGGGAGTCCTTGATCCCCATCCGGCGCTGCTCCGGCGTGCCGACCAGGAACAGGCCGCCGAACGACCAGAATGCCTGCCCGCCCATATTCGACTCGGGTTCCTGGTCGAGCAGGAGCACCCGCCGCCCGGCTCGCGCCAGCTCCGTGGTAGCGGCAAGTCCCGCCAGCCCTGCGCCTATCACGATCGCGTCCGCGTCCATCTCGTCATCAAACCAGGTCATCCATCCATCCGCATTCATGGCCTGCGGGGCGTGGCCCGGAAGCCTTAGTGCCCGATGGCCATCTGGACGAGGCGGACGATGACCAGGACCATGGCGATGGCAAGGTAGCTGCGCAAGATGGTCAGGCCGATCTTGCGGGGGGTGGACATGACCGGCTTGGACAGCATGTTGAGCGGCGGCATCCGCCAGGTCTCCCGGTCACGGCGGTCCATCTCGACCGAGCTGTGCGCCCGGAACGACCGGATCAGGGTCCAGCCGCCGACGGCCACCGCGACCGCCACGCAGCCCAGGACGATGTCCAGGATCTGCCGGTCGGTGATGCCGGGGTGCAGCACCGAGGCGGTCAGCACGACCGACAGCGCCACCAGCACGGTGATCACCGCAGAGGTGAAGATGTTGGTGCCGCGGTTGTTGACCCAGGGCCCGAGGACCGCGCGGTCGTTGCACAGCAGCAGCAGGAACACCGCGGCGGCCGGGAGCAGCACGCCGGCCAGCGCCTGGACGCCCTCGATGATCAGGCCGAGTGGGGCGTGGGGGATGAGCACGATGGCCGCGGCCACGGCGATCAGCCCGGCGTAGATCGCGTAGAAGCCCTTGGCCTGGCGGAATCCGCGGTGCAGCGAGTGCTTGAGGCCGAGCGTGTCGCCGACCGCGTACGCCGTTGACAGCGAGACCGCGAACGCCCCGATGATGGCCGCGTCGAGCAGGGCCACCGCGAACACCGCGCCCGCGATCCGGCCCGCGTGGGCCGCGATGCCGTGCGCCAGCCCGGCGGCGTCGGTGAAGTTACCCGCGCCCTTCGTCCCGGCGAAGGCGGCGGCGGTCGCGCCCATCAGCGCGCCCGCGCCGAGCACGACGATCACGATGCCGATCCACAGGTCGACCTTCTCATAGCGGATGAACCGCGGGGTGATCCGCTTGTCGACCACGTAGGACTGCTGGAAGAACAGCTGCCATGGCGCCACCGTGGTGCCGACGATGCCGATGATCAGCAGCATGACGGTGGCCATCTGGCCGGAGCCGCCGGGCAGGCTAGGGGTGGTGAAGCCGTGCGCCATCTGCGCCCCGGACGGGTGGCTGACCAGGTACAGGGGGATGAGCAGCAGCGACCCGGCGCAGAACGCCACCGCGATCCGCTCGAACCTGCGAAAGCTGCCGGTGGACGCCGCGGCCAGGATCACGCCGGCGGCCAGGACCACCGCAACGAGCTTGGGCAGGCCGAGGTATCCGGCGGCCAGGGTGATCCCGATGAACTCGGTGACCAGGGTGAGCGCGTTCAGGATGAACAGGTCGATGACCTCGAGTGCGCCCCAGAACTTCCCGAACCTCTCGATGATCAGCCGGGCGTGACCGACCCCGGTGACCGCGCCGAGCCTGAGCACCATCTCCTGGTTCACGTACAGCACGGGGATCAGCAGCAGCAGCGTCCATAGCAGCCGGGTGCCGTAGTTCTGCCCGGCCTGGCCGTAGGTGGAGAACGCGCCGGCGTCGTTGTCGCCGCACATCACGATCAGCCCGGGGCCCACGATGGCCAGCAGCGTCTTGAGCTTGGCGGACAAACCGGCCCGCGGAGCGAAGTCGTCGGCGGATATCGTGCCGAGCGCGCCGCGGATGTCGCCGACGTGCGCGTCGTCCAGGACAGCGGTACGGGTAATGGTGGCCATGGTGAAACACCCCTTTCACGTCACAAGATCGGACGGAAACGGGGGCACACGCCAACAACCCTCAGGCAGGGCGCAAGGCTAATGAAGGTAAGTGCAGATTGGTGCTACCGGCGTGTGCCCGGAACAGAATGGGATAGCAGCGAGAGGGGCCAACTTCGGCCCGGACTATCAGAGTCCATCGCATGCCTCCCTTCTGTCGCGACGCACGGGGGCGCCAGGTCGCACTCTCCGCGTGACACTTGAGGAAACACTCGCCAGGGGCTAGGAAATCCCTGGCCGCACCTCTCTCGTAAGAGCTTTGGCACTCCACGGCGTATTGCGATCGCCGGTGCTTGACCGGTATCTCGACCGCCAGCCACTTGGCCTCACCCCTTAGGCCGGGGAGAGGTGTCCTGATCCGGAGCGTCTCTCGACGGTTGGGATCAGTGGCCTATGTCCGTGAAGACGCCTCACCGAACGAGGTGTCCCGTTTTCAACTTCACCCAGCATGCCTGCGAGAAAGCTGACTGTCAATTCAGGACTGACTGTGCCGTCATGATGAGTCGAGGATCACGGGGCCAGCTGCCACGGGGGCCCACACCGAGGCTCGGCAGCACCTGAGCGGCCGGTAGCGCCGCGAGCATGCGACCCGGCAGCCTGAGCTTGGAGCCGCGGATACCCGATCCGATCACCACCGATCCGGCTTTGGCCACGGCTTCGTCGACCAGGACCGGCCATCCTTCCGGCAGGCCGACCGGCGTGATCCCGCCGTACTCCATGCCGGTGGCGGCGGTCACCGCCGCCACCGGCGCGAAGGACGCCTTCCGCGCGTCTAGGTGCCTGCGCACCAGGCCGTTGACGTCAGCCCGGGTGGTCGCCGCCACCATGCAGGCCGCGTAACTGATCTCCCCGCCACGTTTGGCCGCGATGACCACGCAGTTCGCCGACTCCGCGGGCGAGACGCCGTAGCGCTCGCAGAACGCGGCGGTGTCCGCCAGCGCCGCGTCGATCTCGGCGACTTCCACCTCCGGCAGGTCGCGCAGCGCCGCCGCCACCGGCGCGGCGAGCAGGTCCGGCCGGGACAAGGCGGGAGCGAAAATGAGCTGAAGACTCATGCGTCCATCCAATCAGCCCCGGCGTGGGTCCGCGCACCGCGGGCGGGCCGACCGGACGATAATTGGCTCCGGACGCGCACTCAGCAGCGATAACAGGAGGCTACGATGCCGCTGTTCGGAAATCAGCAGAACCAGGCCACGGCGATATGGGAGCCGAAGGCGGCCGACGGCCGACTCGCTCAGACGGCTGGCGCCAGTCCGGCCGGCGTCTTCACCTCTGACCTGTCGGTGTCGGAATACGTGCTGCTCGGCGAGGCCGGGTTCGAGCCCCTCGGCTTCGTCGTCGGCTCCTCGATCTACCACGTCGGCCTGCAGGTCGGCCGGTGGAACCAGAACACCGAGCTGCAGGTTCTCACCCAGGCCATGTACAACGCCAGGGAACTGGCCATGGCCAGGATGCGGGCCGAGGCCGACCACCTGTCCGCCGACGGCATCGTCGGCGTGCAACTGCGGATGCAGATGTACGCCTGGGGCCAGAGTTGCCTGGAGTTCGTGGCGACCGGCACCGCGGTCCGCCACCTGGACGGCCACGGCGCGCACCGCGCGCCCGACGGCCGCGCGTTCACCTCCGACCTGTCGGCGCAGGACTTCTTCCGCCTCCTGGCGGCCGGCGCGGTGCCGGTCGCCTTCGTCCTCGGCACCTGCGTGTATCACATCGCACACCAGGGCGTGATGCAGTCGCTGCGCCAGACCGGCCAGAACCAGGAGATGCTGCAATTCACCCAGGGCGTCTACGAGGCCCGCGAGCTGGCGCTGGCGCGGATGCAGGCCGAGGCGACGCAGGCCCGCTCGTCCGGCATCGTGGGCGTGAGCGTGGATATCGCGAACCACGTCTGGGGCGAGCACGCGACCGAGTTCCTGGCCACCGGCACCGCGATCCGGCGGCTCGCCGAGGAGCACAAGCTGCCAGACACCTCTCCCCGCCCGACGTTCACGCTCGGGCTGGACAACTAGACCCCACGCGGAAGGTCACGGGGCGGAAATCTGTTATGCGGTGGGGACCAGCCTGATTTATCCTTCCCGCCGGTATGGAGTCAAGTTCTGTGACGTCTTCGCCCGCCGGGCTCGCCACGCGGGCCGGGCGTTCCGGGCGCGCTGCGGCGCGGGCCGCCCGCCGGGCGGCCATGCCGCCGATCTCTTATCCGGCTGAGCTGCCCGTCAGCCAGCGCAAGGACGAGATCCTCCGCGCTATCCGCGACCACCAGGTGGTGATCATCGCGGGGGAGACCGGCTCGGGCAAGACGACCCAGATCCCCAAGATCTGCCTCGAGCTGGGTCGCGGCGTCGACGGCCAGATCGGCCACACCCAGCCGCGGCGGCTGGCGGCCCGGACGGTCGCCGAGCGGATAGCCGAGGAACTGGACAGCCCGCTAGGCGAGGCGGTCGGCTACAAGGTCCGGTTCACCGACGTGTCCGCCGACGACACGCTGGTCAAGGTGATGACCGACGGCATCTTGCTGAACGAGCTCGCCCGCGACCGGCAGCTGCGCCGGTACGACACGCTGATCATCGACGAGGCGCACGAGCGCAGCCTGAACATCGACTTCATCCTCGGCTACCTCAGGCAGCTGCTGCCCCGCCGCCCGGATCTGAAGGTGATCATCACCTCCGCGACCATCGACCCTGAGCGCTTCGCGGCGGCCTTCTCAGGCGCGCCCATCGTCGAGGTATCCGGCCGGACTTACCCGGTGGAAGTCCGGTACCGGCCGCTGTACGAGACCGGCGGTGCGGACCAGGGCGACCTCGGGCAGGCCATCAGCGACGCGGTGGACGAGCTTTCCGCCGAGGGACCCGGCGACATCCTGGTCTTCCTCAGCGGGGAGCGCGAGATCCGGGACACCGCGGACCTGCTGGCCGGCCGTGAACGGCTCGAGGTGCTCCCGCTGTACTCGCGGCTGTCGGCCGCCGAGCAGCACCGGGTCTTCGAGCGCCGCCCCGCGTCCAGTTTCACCCGCCGGGTGGTGCTGGCGACCAACGTGGCCGAGACCTCGCTCACCGTGCCCGGCATCAAGTACGTCATCGACCCGGGCACCGCGCGCATCTCCCGGTACAGCTACCGGACCAAGGTGCAGCGGCTACCGATCGAGCCGATCTCGCAGGCGTCGGCCAACCAGCGCAAGGGCCGCTGCGGGCGCACCTCCGATGGCATCTGCATCCGGCTGTATTCCCAGGAAGATTTCGAGTCCCGGCCGGAGTTCACCGATCCCGAGATCCTGCGCACCAACCTGGCCTCGGTGATCTTGCAGATGGCGGCCATCGGCCTCGGCGATGTTCCCGCCTTCCCGTTCATCGACCCGCCCGACGCCCGCAACATCGCCGACGGGCTGACCCTCCTCGCCGAGCTGAACGCGTTCAAAAACGGCCGCATCACCGCTCTGGGGCGCAAGCTGGCCCGGCTTCCCGTGGATCCGCGCATCGGCCGGATGATCCTCGAAGCCGAACCGAACGGCTGCGTCCGCGAGGTGCTGATCATCGCGTCGGCGCTGTCCATCCAGGATCCGCGCGAGCGGCCCGCCGACGCGCAGCAGCAGGCCGACGACAAGCACCGCCGGTTCGCCGACCCAGACTCGGACTTCATCGCCTACCTGAACCTGTGGGAGTACCTGACCGAGCGCCAGCGCGAGCTCTCCTCCTCGGCCTTCCGCCGCATGTGCCGCGCCGACTTCCTGAACTACCTGCGCGTCCGCGAGTGGCAGGATCTTCACGGGCAATTGCAAAGGCTGGCCGGCGATCTCGGGGTGACGGTCAGTTCTTCTTCGGCCGAACGGTCCCGGGTGCACGTTTCGCTGCTGGCTGGTTTGCTATCGCAGATCGGGATGAAGACCGAGGTGGCCCCTTCGCCCGGGGGCCCTGGTAGTGGCAGGCGGCCGCGGGCCGACTATCTCGGCGCGCGCAACGCGCGGTTCGCCATCTTCCCCGGATCCAGCCTCGTCAGGAAGGCGCCAGACTGGATCGTGGCCGCCGAACTGGTGGAGACATCCCGGCTATGGGCGCGTACCGTGGCGCGCATCGAGCCGGAGTGGGTGGAGCCGCTGGCCAGCCATCTGGTCAAGCACAGCTACAGCGAGCCGCACTGGGAGAGGAAACGGGGCGGGGCGGTCGCCCTGGAGAAGGTGACCTTGTACGGGGTGCCGCTGGTGGTGGACCGCAAGGTCAGTTACGGGCGCATCGACCCGGCGGCGGCGCGGGAACTGTTCATCAGGCATGCGCTGGTGGAGGGCGACTGGCAGACCAGCCACCGGTTCTTCGCCGAGAACAGGCGGCTGCTGGCCGAGGCCGAGGAGGTCGAGCACCGGGCCCGCCGCCGCGGCCTGGTGGCCGGCGAGGACGAACTGTTCGCGTTCTACGACGCGCGGATCCCGGCGGACGTGGTCTCGGCCAAGCACTTCGACACCTGGTGGAAGCAAGTCCGCCGGACCGACCCCGGCCTGCTCACATTCAAGGCGAGCGACCTGCTCGGCGAGGAGGCCGAGCGGGTCAGCACCGACGCCTATCCCGACGTCTGGACGTCGGAGTCGCCGGCGATCACCGCCTTGCCGCTGTCGTACGCCTTCGAGCCGGGCAGCGAGACGGACGGCGTGACCGTGGACATCCCGCTGAGCAGGCTCAACCAGGTGAACGCCGCCGAGTTCTCCTGGCAGGTGCCCGGGCTGCGCGCCGAGCTGGTCACCGAGATGATCCGGTCGCTGCCCAAGGCCCTGCGGCGTGACCTGGTGCCCGCGCCAGACGTGGCGCGGGAGGTCGTCGCGCGCCTCGGGGCGCCGTCCGGGGACCTGCGCGACGCGGTGGCCCAGCAACTGTGGTCGCTGCGCGGGGTAACCGTCCCGCGTAACGCCTGGGACCTGACCAAGCTGCCCAGGCACCTGCAGATCAACGTCCGGGTGACCGACTCCGGCCGCGTCCTGGCCGAGGGCAAGGACGTCGCTGAGCTGCAGCGCGAGCTCAGGCCGCGGCTGCGGGCGGTGCTGTCCCTGGCCGCGGCCGGCGTCACCCGCACGGGCCTGACGTCGTGGAACTTCGGCGCACTGCCCCGGGTGTTCCGTGAGGGCACGGTGGTGGCCTACCCCGCCCTGTTCGACGCGGGCGCCCAGGTGGACGTGCGCCTGTTCGAAACCGAGGCGGCGGCGCGCACGGCCATGTGGGCCGGCACGCGGCGGCTGATCCTGCTCGGCGCGCCGTCGCCGGTCAAGTCGATCGCGGGCGGCCTGTCCACCCGGGCCAAGCTGGCGCTCAGCCACAACCCGCACGGCGGCGTCGCGGCCATGTTCGCCAACTGCGTCAGCTGCGCCGCCGACTACCTGATGGCCGAGGCGGGCGGCCCGGCTTGGGACCGCGAGGGCTTCGAGCAACTGTCTGCCGTGGTGCGGTCGGGGCTGCACGAGGTCGCCGCCGACGTGGTGACGCAGGTGGAGTCGGCCCTGCGCCTGGCGCATGCGATCGAGGCTCGGCTTCAAGACGCTCGCGCCGACGCCATGCAACCAGCCGTCGACGACATGCGCGCGCAGCTGGCCGGGCTCATCTACCCGGGGTTCGTGACCGCCACCGGGTACCGTCGGCTGCCGCACCTGACGCGCTACCTGCGGGGGATCGAGCGACGGCTGGACAAGCTGCCGGAAAACCCGGCCCGCGACGCAGCCAACATGGCCGTCGCCCACCGGATGGAGCAGGCTTACCAGCAGGCGCTCGCCGGCCTGCCGGCCGCGCGCCGCAACGACGCCGACGTAACCGACGTGCGCTGGATGCTCTCCGAACTCCGGGTCAGCCTGTTCGCCCAGACCCTCGGGACCCAGGCCCCGGTGTCGGAGAACCGTATCCTCGGCGCTCTCGGCCGGCTGCGTCCTTAGCCCTGGGCTCGCCCGCCCCGGGCGTGTCGTTACCGTTTTTGGACTACATAAGATGCTACGTTCTTCTGCAAATGCCCCCTTACGCGGCGGAAGACCCGCGGAAAGGCAGGAACCGTGAGCGGAGAGCCCCCCGTACGGCGCCGCCTCGTCGGAGGCGCGCTGCGCCGGTACCGGGAGAACGCGGGCTATACGCTGGAGGACGCGGCCCGCGTGCTGGAGTGCGACCGGTCGAAGATCAGCAGGATCGAGACCGGCCAGCGCGGCATCAGGCCCAAGGAACTACGCGAACTGCTGGCCGAGTACGGCGTGCCGGACCCTGAGCAGGCCGTCCTGGTGGCCATCGCGAGCCGCGGCGGCCAGCGCGGCTGGTGGTACCCGTACGCGGACGTCTTGCCCGGCGCGTACCTGGACTATGTCATCATGGAGTCCGCTGCCTCCGAGATCATGACCTACGAGACGCAGGTCATCCCCGATCTGCTGCAAACCGACGACTACGCCCGCGCCATCGCCGCCGTCGAGCCGGGGTACGCGACGGATCAGCAGCGCGAGGACGTCGTGGCGGCGAAGGCCAGGCGGCGTCAGGTCGTCCTGGACCCAAGATCCCGGGGTCGGCGCCTGTCGGTGATCCTCGGCGAGGGTGCCCTGCGGCAGGCCGTCGGCGGCGCTGGGGTGATGGCCGGGCAAATCAGCCACCTCGTTCGGCTGATCGATGACTTTCCCGGCCTCATCGTCCAGGTGCTGCCGTTCTCGGCCGGCGCGCACGCCGCCGCGGGCAGTGCCTCACTGGCCATCCTGAGGTTCCCGGACGCGCCCAGCCTGGGCGTCGTCTACCTGGAGGCGCTGTCGGGCGGTGTCTACCTGGAGAGCCAGGAAGACGTCGCCCGCTATATCCGGGCGTTCGCGCTGCTCCGCGCCGCCGCGCTCACCGCGGCCGACAGCATGCGGCTGCTGAGTGGTCTCAGCGTCTGATTCGACAGCGCCTAGTTCGACAGCGCCTAGTTCGACGGGCCGGCCATGTTGCCCGGGCGGCGCAACTGCTGGGTCACGGCCTCGAGCTTGTCGATGAGGTCCTGGATGTCCTGGAGGGGCTTCTCGGTTCTCGGCGATCGCGTCGGCGCACTCTGGTCAGCGGCGGCACCAAAACCGCTGGCTTCATCCGGCCCTGATCGGGTGGCGTCCTGCACGCTGTCGCCGGGGTTCATGCTGTGGTGTCTCCTGGAGGTGCCTGGGGTCATGCCTAGCTGGCGGGAAAAGGCGGACCGGCGGGATGGGCGGTAATTTCCCGTCGGGAGCGGCGCGTGAAGCGCAGAGCCTATATTAAGACGTTTTTGCCGGTATGTCACGCATCGGCGGGCGACACGTAGCGTGCTTATTTCAGCGTGACGGCCGATTGTTTCCGCCGCAACCCCCGCAGACCCAGCGTGGGTCTCCTAGCTGCGACGACACCGTGCCATATGGTCCTGCCGCAGAAAATCCACGCGATGACGCAGGGTACTGCTAACGATTGCAGAATTAGATTCGTTAACGCTTTGTACATGCACGTGCAAATGCAAATGGAGCTGGCCCCTAGCCGATAAGAGCCGGGCCGCCGAAAACGTCAGCGGTGTCGCGGGGCGGCCTGCCGCATGCTCTTCTCCATCTCCTCGGGCAGCAGCGCGTCCACCGGAAGCGGGGTGACCCCCTCGCGCCCGGGCCGCAGGCCGTCGAGGATCAGGGTCAGGTACCGGCGCCAGATCCCGGGGGAGACACTGTGCGCGAGCTGGGTCTGCTGATGCCGAGGATCGGCCCAAACCACTCGTAGCGACCGGGATGCTGGTCGCGGCCGGCGCGATGACCTGGTTCGCCCACCTCGGAGTGCGCACCGCGTACGTGGACGGGGTGCTCGGTCCGCTCATCCTGACCGGGATCGGCCTCGCGCCCTGCTCCGCCGCGGCCCACTGTACCGGAAGGACAGCCAGGCCCAGCAGGACGCCGGGGTCATGGCGACCCACTCAGGCCCGTCCTCCCCGCGTGACGCGTGT
Source organism: uncultured Actinomycetes bacterium (assembly GCA_963798675.1). Classification (GTDB taxonomy): domain Bacteria; phylum Actinomycetota; class Actinomycetes; order Streptosporangiales; family Streptosporangiaceae; genus Palsa-504. The sequence continues at coordinate 95,179 of CAWCUJ010000009.1, forward strand.
GATGCGCCCGGTACCAGGCCCGGCACCGGGTGCATCACCATGCGAACCAGAAACCCGGCCGTTAACTAGAAGCAACTAAATTCGCGCGTGCTATCTCCCGTGCCGTGAATGCTGAAATTCCTGAGGCTGAAGTGACGACAGGTAGACAGGGCGCCATTGTGCCAGGACGGCGGAATGACGTGTCCGAATAGCAACCTATGCCACGGGCCGGCATTCGCGGGCGCCGTCTTAGGATGTTTCTATCCGTATGACGTCAACGGGGCTTTTGTGACGTTAGGTGGCGTATGACGTGGTCGGGGGCTTGAAGCCAGGGGATCCGCGGCTGATCGGGCCGTACCGGCTAGTCGGGGAACTGGGCCGCGGCGGCATGGGACAGGTGTTCCTGGGCCTGTCCGCGGGTGGTCGGCCGGTCGCGGTGAAGGTGATCCGCGCCGAGCTGGCCGCTGACCAGGAGTTCCGGGTGCGGTTCGGCCGCGAGGTCGCCGCGGCCCGCCGGGTGAGCGGCCTGTTCACCGCCCTAGTGGTGGCCGCGGATGTCGATGGGCCGGTGCCGTGGCTGGCGACGGCCTACGTGGCCGGGCCTTCGCTGTCGGAGGCGGTGACCGCCGGCGGGCCGATGCCGGTCCAGTCGGCGCTGGCCCTGGCGGCGGGACTAGCCGAGGGCCTGAGCGCGATCCACGCCGCCGGCGTGGTGCACTGCGACCTGAAGCCCTCGAACGTGCTTTTGTCCCAGGACGGGCCGCGCGTGATCGACTTCGGCATCTCCCGCGCCGCCGAGGTGGTGTCGGTGAACGGCGCCGGACTGGTGGTCGGCTCGCCCGGGTTCATGTCCCCCGAGCAGGCCAAGGGCGAGGAGATCGGGCCGCCGAGCGACATCTTCAGCCTGGGCGCCGTCCTCACCTTCGCCGCCACGGGCGGGGGGCCGTTCGGTGAGGGGTCGAGTCCCGAACTGGCCTACCGCCTGGTCTACGACCCGCCGAACCTTGCTCGGGTGCCCGCCCCGCTGCGCCCGCTGGTCGAGCGCTGCCTGGCTAAAGACCCACGCGAGCGGCCCAGCGCCGACGAGGTGCTGGCCGAAGCGGGTGCATTGCAGTCTGCGACCGGCTGGCCCCTAGGCGCGTTCGCCCCGTACATTCCGCCGAATCCGGCCGTCGTGACCGCCGCTTCCCCGGGCCTGTTCGACCGGATCTCGTCGCGCGGCTGGTGGCGGCCGCTAGGGGCGGCGGGAGTCGTGGCGAGTGTCTTGGCGGCGTCGATGATGGTCAGCCTCGCCCCGCGCAGCGCGGCCCGGCACTCATCCGCGGCGCAGTTCGCGCCGAGGGCCACGGTGACGCGGCCCTCGCGGTCGGCCACGTCCGGGTCCTCCCCAGCCTCTCACCGCTCGGAACCGGCACCGGACATCATCCCCGCGGCGGTCACGGTCACCTCGCCCGCCACGTCCGCCGGCCGCGGTAGCTCGCCGTCCACGACGGCCACCGCTACGACGTCGCCGACTGCGTCGGCGTCCCCGTCCGCCTCCTCCTCCCCGTCCGCCTCCCCCTCTGCGCCCGCCTCCCCCTCTGCGCCCGCTTCCCCCTCCCCGCCCGCCTCCCCCTCCCCGCCCGCCTCCCCCTCCCCGCCCGCCTCCCCCTCCCCGCCCGCCTCCCCCTCCCCGCCCGCCTCCCCGTCCCAGACGCCGAGTCCGTCTGTGTCGCCCCAGCCCCCGCCGCAGATTGCGAGCGTGGGCACGTACCAGCGCGGCACGTGGGTCTACTTCGACGTTCACTACGCTGATCCGGGCCAGGACGCCCAGGGCTTCGGTTTCATGGGTGTCAATGGCTTTCGCTGGGTGGAGGAGACCTATCCCTTCTCCAGCCCTGGTCGCGGCATCGTCGGGCCGGATAGCGTCGCCTATCCGCTCAACCTGGAATGCGGCACCGGTCACCAGCGCGAAGCCGAAGTCGAGGCCTGGATCTACGACACGGCGGCGGCCCGCAGCCAGCCGGTGGTAATCCACCTTGCCTGCTCGCCCGGCGCCGGGCCGGGGAACACGGCCGAACTGGATGGCGTTTTCTTATAGGGCGATGGAACTGGAACGTGCCATCATACGCTTCGGACGAAAGAAGGTTAATGGCGCAGTGCGTAACATGCGGGAGCGAACTGCATCCCGACCGGGCCAAGAAATACGACTACTGCATGGCGCCCGCATGTCAGGAGCAGAATCTCAAGGGCCTCACTATGGTAGCCATCGGGGTGAACAAGGCGGCCGACCAGTACCTGCTGCTTGACGAGCGAACCCGGGACGAATTGGCCAGCGGCAAGTTTCGCGATCAGCGGCGAGGTTCGTTCGGCACCTCCTTGCCTTCGTCCGGCCCGCCCGCAGAGGTCGGCCCGGCCCGCCGCCCGTCCCCGCGCCGCCCGGCACCACGCCCGGAGCCGCGCCGCCCATGGAGCAAGTCGCAGGAAAAACTAGCGCTTCTCTACAATGAGCAGGGAATGCGGCCGCAAGAGATAGCCGGCAAACTCGGCTTGAGCACTTATCTCGTGAGCCAGATCATCCTGACCTCGAGGAACCGGGGAAAGCTCTGAGCGAGGCGCATCGTTACCGGCTCGTCCCCGGGCGGGGTCATCGCCTGCGTCCGGTACCTTGGGACACCATGACCGTGCCGGGCTGGGACGAGGCGTACGCGGCGAGCGCTCCCGCGCCGTGGGATATCGGCCGGCCGCAGCCGGCCTTCGTTCGGCTCGCGGAGCAGGGCCTGCTGTCCGGGCGGGTGCTTGACTCCGGCTGCGGCACGGGCGAGCAGACCCTGCTGGCCGCCGCCCACGGCGCCGACGCGATGGGCGTCGACGTCTCGGGGCGCGCCATCAAGGGGGCCATCCAGAAGGCGGCCGAACGAGGCCTGCGCGCCCGCTTCGAGGTCGCCGACGCGCTGCACCTGGGCGACCTGGATTTGACGTTCGACACGATCATCGACAGCGGGGTGTTCCACGTCTTCGACGATGCGAACCGCGCTAGGTACGTGGCTAGCCTGGCGTCGGTGCTGCGCCCTGGCGGATTCTGCTACTTGATGTGCTTCAGCGACCGCCAGCCCGGGACCTTCGGGCCCCGCCGGGTGCACCAGGACGAACTGCGCGCCGCTTTCCGCCATGGGTGGACGATCGTCAGCATCGAGGCGGCGGCCTTCGAGCTCAACCAGTCGGGGCTCGGCATACTGTCTGCGCAGGCCTGGCTGGCGGTCATCGAGCGGATCAGTCAGGACTGATGACGGTGGCGATGTCACGCAGAGCGTTGCTGTCGAGGCCTATCCGGTTTTCCCCTTACCCCACGGCCGACGGCCGGTCGCCCGCTGCGGCCGGCTGCCGGCCGGCTGCCTCCTCGGAGGTTACCGCCGGGACGCGGCGGTTACCCGGCCACATGCCCAGGCGACCGAACAGCGCGACCAGGGCCGGCACCAGCAAGGAGCGGACGGCGATCGCGTCGATGACGACGCCGAGGGCCATGGCGATGGCTATCTGCCTGAACTGCTCGAGCGGTATCACCGCCAGCATGGCGAAACTGGCCGCCAGGGCCACGCCGGCTGTGGTGATCGCGCGCGAGGCCTGCGGTGCGGCGACGGCGACGGCGTCGGCTACCGGGCGGCGCCGCGCTTCCTCCCAGATCCGCCCCACCACGAACACGTTGTAGTCCGAGCCGAGCGAGACCAGCAGCACGCCCGCTGCGAACGGCACGAAGTAAACTGTGCTGCCGTAGCCGAGGATGTGCTGGCCGATCAGAATCGTCAGGCCCAAGGTGGCGAACACGGCCAGGACACTGGCGGCCAGCAGGTATACCGGCGCGAGCAATGACCGCAGGAACAGCGCCAGGAGCACCAGCGTCACCAGCATGATCGCCAGCGCGATGCGCCCCAGGTCGGCGAATACTGAGCCGATGGAATCACCGGTCAGCGCCGTCTCGCCGGCCACCTCGAACCGCACGCCCGCCAGCCCGGCGGAACGGCCGAGCACGGGCAGATCGTCCTGCAGCTGGCGGACGCGGCTGACGGCGATCGCGTCGAGCGGGTCGGTCTTCTCCACCACCACGAACCGGGCGGCGCCGCCCGACCTGGCCAGCATCGGGTTGAGCGGAGCCACCGCGCCGGGCAGGCTGGACGGACTGGGCAAGCTCGCCGGGCCTGCTACCTCGGCGACGCCAGGCTGGGTCGCCAGCTCTTGCTGCAGCCGGTTCAGGGCCGCGGTCTGCCCGGCCGCGCTCGGACCGATGACCAGGATCTCGGTGGGGGACAAGATGCCGGGCGCGAAGCCGTCCGCCGCGGCGATGCCCGCCCGCGCGGCCGGCGACGACGCCGGAAGCTCCCTGATCAGCGGTGATCCGAGGCGGATAGCGTGGGCGCCCCAGGCGGCCGCGAGCAGACCGGCCGTGCCCGCCACGGCGATCAGCAGCGCCACGGGCCGCGCCGCAGCGAGCCGCGCCGCCCGCGTTCCCAGCTTCCAGCGCGAGCGTGGTCCGGCGGCCTCGCGCCCGCCGCCCTCCCGCCTGCTGACGCCCTGGTGCCGCATCCACCGCGGGACCGGCCGGAACAGCAGGCCGCCGAATATGGCCATGAGCGCGGGACCCAGGGTCATCGAGGTGACCATCGCGGTCACGACGGTAAGCGCCAGGCCGGGACCGAACGCGCTCAGCAGCTTCGTATTGGCCACCGCGAGCGAGGCCGCGGCGGCCGCCACGATGACACCCGCGGCCAGGATGATCGGCGCGAACTCCGCCGTGGCCAGCCGGGCCGCCCGCACCCGGGGCACGCCGTCGGCGATGCGGGCGCGCATGCCGTCCAGAAAGAACACCGTGTAGTCGGTGGTCACCCCGAGCAGCAGCACGACCAGCACCGGGTCCAGGTCAGGAGGCAGCGTGACGCCCATCCGCCGGGCGAGCCACGCCACGACCCGGACGGCCAGCACGTACGCGGTGGCGGCGCAGGTCAGCGTGGCCAGCGGCGCGCCCACCGACCTGAACCGCAGGCCGACGATCAACGCGATGGCGAGCACCGTGAACAGCTCGACCCACAGGATGTCCGTCCCGATGATCTGGCTCTGGTCGTATTCGGCCGGGACCGGACCGGTCACCCCGACCACATGGTCGGCCGGATGGTTGAGGAACCAGTGCACGTATGCGTTCGCGCCCGCCGTCTGCACTCCGAACGAGGTGCCCGGCTGGAAATACAGGAACGTGATGACCGTGGTGGACTGCTCGTTCGTCCCGTGCAGCAGCCCAGCGGAGTTGGGGAGCGGGAACGCTCCGGCCAGCCCGGCGATGCCGCCCGGCGGCCCCGGGCTGACCGGGCCGGACAGGGCCTGGGCGGCGTCTGGCTGGCCGGCCTTGGCCAGCGCCGCCGCGGCCGCGGCCAGCTGGGCCGGCTGACCGGGCCGACCGGATAGCTGCCGATCCACGGCGATGGCCTGGCGGACCGCCCGGTCCCGGGTAGCCGCTGGCATCCCGTGCGGGTCACGCTGCACGATGGCCACGGCCGCGTCGATGGGAAAGCCGAACAGCCGGGCCGCGTCGCCTTCCGCGTGGGCGGCGGCTGAGCCCGGCGGTATCAGGTCCGACAGGCCCCCGGAGGTGGCGCTCAGCGGTGGAAGGAACAAGATGGCCAGTACCACGGCGGCGCCCCACGCGCCGGCGATGAAGTAACGCAGGCTGATCACGACGAAGGCGTAACTCCGGGCCAGGATGCCCACGGCCGGCCCGGGCTGCTCTGAGGAAGGCACGGGGCCGCCACTACCCAGTATCGCGGCGACTACCGTCCCGGTCCGCTAACGATCGAAGGCCCGGAGCTGATCGTCAGCTCCGGACCTTCCCCTTACGACGACAGAGGCTCGGCGAGGTTATAGACGGTCTGCCCGCCGACGGTCTGCTTCTTGAAGTGGGCCGCCACCCAGGCCGAGATGGCTGAGGACCCCCGCCCGCCGCCGAAGCTCTGGCTGCCCTGGCCCACGTAGTAATGGATCTCGTGGTTGGCCACCAGCTGCTTGAACACCGCCAGCGTGGGCCACGGGTCGGTACCGTTGAAACCGCCGATGGATACCACCGCGTCCCCGGTGGCCAGCTCGAGCGGCGCTGCGGCCTCCGAGCCCTCGGTCGCGGCGACCCACTTGTAGCTGGACGCATCCTGCTCGAGCAGCTTCGTTAGGGCACTGCTCACCGTGGTACTGCCGCCCAGCCCGCCGCCGCCAGTCCCGCCGCCAGTCCCGCCCCCGCCAGTCCCGCGACCGCCGAACCCGCCGGTCCGCCCCACACCGGCCCCCGCCGGACCAGCCCCGCCGGGGATCCCACTGCCTGCACCGGTGGTACCGCTCGGAGCGCGCCCGAACTGGCCGGCCTGCCCGCCGGCGAATCCGCCCTGGCCGGCGAGCCTGCCTCCGGGCCCCCCGGCGAATCCGACTGCCTGCGGCCCGGCGCTCGGGATCGCGCCGGTGTGCGCGGAGTCGACCGTGTCCAGCGCGTATGCCGTCGGCCCGGCGAGCCCGGCGACCAGGGCGAGCCCTAGCGGCACGACCGTGAGCGCCAGTCGCCCGCGGCGTGACCGCCCCAGGCCCGCCAGCCGGGGACCCGCCAGGACAAGGACCGCGGCGGCCACGCCCGCGACGACCGCCACCCAGCGCAGCCACGGCAGCCAGGTCGGCGTCCGGTTGAGCAGGACGTAGGCCCACCCGGCAGTGACCGCTATCCCCGAGGCGGCCACGATCCGTCCGGCCAGCCCCAGCCGCGCCTGCCATAGGGCCATCGCGCCGATGCCGACCAGGGCGGCGATGCCGGGCGCGAGGGCGACCATGTAGTACGGGTGGATGATGCCACTCATGTAGCTGAACACCAGGCCCGTCACCAGGACCCAGCCGCCCCACAGCAGCGCCGCGGCGCGGGTCCGATCGGTCCGCACGGCCCGGCGTGACACCCACAGCATGGCGGCCAGCGAGATCAGGGCTGCGGGCAGCAGCCAGCTGATCTGCCCGCCGAACTCGGAATGGAACAGCCGCAAGATCCCGGTCGCGCCGCCGAACGACGTGCCCTGCCCGCCCCGCCCATTCCCGGCACCGATCGAGCCGGCCTCGTTGCCGGTGATCCGGCCCAGGCCGTTGTACCCGATGGCCAGCTGCAGGATGTTGTTGTCGGTAGAGCCTCCGAAGTAAGGACGGTCGGCGGCCGGCGTGAGCTCCGCGGCCAGGATCCACCAGCCCGCGCCCACGACGATGCCGGCGCCCATCAGTACCGTCTGCCAGATCCGCCTGCCCAGCCTGGGCGGCCCCGCCCACAGGTAGGCGACCGCGAAGCCCGGCACCACCAGGAATGCCTGCAGCATCTTGGCCAGGAACGCGAACCCCAGCAGCAGCCCGGTGAACATCAGCCATTTGGTCCGCCCGTTCTCGATCGCCCGGACCAGCGTGTACGCGGCTGCGGTCATTAGCAGCACGAGCAGCGCGTCGGGGTTGTTGAACCGGAACATCAGCGCGGCCACCGGGGTGAGCGCGAGCACTAGCCCGGCGATGAGCCCCGCCGGAGGCCCGAACCAGCGCTTGACCGCGGCGTAAAGCAGCAGGACCGAACCCACGCCCTCGAGCGCCTGCGGCGCCAGCATTGACCACTGGCTGAAGCCGAAAATCCGCCCGGATATCTCCATAACCCACAGCGAGCCGGGCGTCTTGTCCACGGTGATGAAGTTGGACTGGTCGAACGAGCCGAAGAAGAACGCCTTCCAGCTCTTGGTGCCGGCTTGGACCGCAGCCGCGTAGAAGTCATTCGCCCAGCCATTCCTGCCCAGGTCCCACAGGTAGAGGATGGCGGTCAGCGTGAGCAGGCCGAACAACGCCGGGCGGGCCCACCGGGGATCTGCTTCCGGCCCGCGCAGCAGGCGCCGGACCCGGCTTCCCCGGGGGCGGCCGCCTGCCGCGTGCCGCGGAATAGGAATAGAGGTGGTCGCGCTCAATTGGTTCGCTCTCCCTGAATAGCCATTTCACTTGTGTGGACGGTGCCCTGACCCGGGTCGTGCCAGGCGTCGGGCGCACGCTTCGGCCTGCCGAACACCCAGTGCCGGTACAGCAGGAACCTGACGACGGTGGCCGCCAGGTTGGCGGCGATGAGCACCGCGACCTCGGCGATCCGGCCAGGATGGGCCGGCCCCAGGGCGGCCAGCGCGCCCGAGGTCAGGGCGAGTCCGATGCCGAACGCGATCAGGCCCTTGACCTGGTGCCTGGCCGCGTTCGACCGCCCGCTGATGCCGAAGGTCAGCCGCCGGTTCGCGGCGGTGTTGGCCACCGCGGTCACCCCCAGGCTGACCAGGTTGGCCGCCTGGGCCGAAATGATCCCGCGAAGCAGCAGGAACAGCACCACGTAGGCGATCGTGCTTGCCACTCCGATGACCGTGAACCGGGTGATCTGCACCGGCAGGTCCCGGGCGTACCTGCCGTCGGCCCGGACCGGTCCGCGCAGCTGGGGGACCTGGAGGGACCCGCGTGCGAAACCGACGCCGAGCCGGGCCATCCCGCGCAGGTCGGCCAGCGCGGTGGCGATGATGTCGACGCGCGAGTCGAGGTCATCGACCCAGTCCACCGGGATCTCGTGGATGCGCAGCCCGGCGCGCTCGGCCAGCACGAGCAGTTCGGTGTCGAAGAACCAGCCGGTGTCCTGGGTCAGCGGAAGCAGGGCCCGCGCCTGGTCGCGCCTGATTGCCTTGAAGCCGCACTGCGCGTCCGAGAAGCGAGCCCCCATCAGGGTCCGCAGCAGCATGTTGTAGCTTCGCGAGATGAGTTCCCGCTTCGGCCCGCGGATGACCCGCGATCCCCGGGCCAGCCGGGTGCCGATGGCCAGGTCGCTGTGCCCGGACAAGAGCGGGGCCACCAGGGGCAGCAATGCGTTCAAATCTGTCGACAGATCGACATCCATATAGGCGAGGACCTCGGCGTCGCTCTCCGACCAGATGGCCCTCAGTGCCCGGCCGCGTCCCGGCTGATCCATGTGAATGGCCCGTACCTCGGGCAGCTCGCGCGCCAGGCGGGAGGCGATCGCCCAGGTGGCATCGGTGCTGCCGTTATCGGCGATCGTGACCCGGGCGCTAAAAGGAAAGCATTCACGCAGATAGCCGACCAGGCGCCGAACGCTCGGTGCGAGATCGCGTTCCTCATTGCGAACAGGCACCACTATGTCCACCTGCAGAACTCTCATGGCACCTAGGATCGGCGGCCACGCTGCGCTGGGCCTGAAGCGAAGTTATGTGCGCGCTATGAGCAAAGCCGTTCCTTGAGAGCGCCGCCGATCGCGGCCCTCTCTTTCTGCTCGCGTGAGCACCACCAGGTGGAGCGGCCGCCGATCGTTCCGTGCCGCATCTCGGCGCCGCAGCGCGGGCACGTGCCGCCGGGATGCCTGGCCGCGATGACGTCACCGGTATGCACCCCGCCTTTGGCGGTCGCCGACTCCACGGCGGTCTTCAGCGCGCGGTACAGGCGGTCCGCGTCCTTGCGCTGCAGGCTGCCGGTCCGCGCCGCCGGGGACACCTTGGCCTGCCAGAGGATCTCGTCGGCGAGCAGGTTCCCGACGCCCGCGATCTTGGACTGGTCAAGCAGGCGGGCCTTGACCGCGATCGACCCTTTGGTGATCAAGTTTCGGAACTCCGCCGGGGCGACCGTGGCGGCGTCCGGGCCGAGCGCGTCGATGTCGGGATTCAGCCGGACGCGCCCGAGTCGGCGCTTGTCGAACAGCACGAGGCCGCCGCCGTCGGCGAATGTGAGCGTGAACCGGTCCCATTCGGCTTTGCGTGGCTGCGCGTCGCGGCGGCGCGGCCCGCCGCCCTCAAGCGCCTGGCCGCCCTTGGACGTCACCACCATCCGGCCGCCCATGCCCAGGTGGATGCCGAGGTCGGGGCCGGGCATCGGCGAGCCGACTACCCCGGAGGTCTCGCACCACAAGGCCTTGCCACGCCGGTGCGCCGAGGTGAGCGTGCGCCCGATCAGCGCGTCGCGCAGCTCACCGGGGGCGTGTGGCCGGCACACGAACGTATCGCTGTCGTCGACGTCCACGATGAGGCGGTTTAGTCCCTCATCGGCGATCAGGCTGCGAGCAGACTCGACCTCGGGAAGTTCCGGCATCTCATCGTTTTAGCCGGCCCGGGTCGGAGGACGGTTACTCCACCGGGAACAGGATCGGGCAGTTCGCGTTCTGGCTGGTCGGCGCCAAGCGGTAGCTAGTACCGCGCCGGGCTACGTCGGCTCGCGGTCGCCGCTCCCGGGCCAGCCGGAGGCATCACCATCGCCGCGAAACCACCCGGCCGGCCCGGCACGGTGGAACATCGGGCCGGCGATAACCGGCACGGTGGAACATCGGGCCGGCCGGATCCGGTCTTCAGGATGTGCCGCCGAAGTCCACATCGGAGGTCTCGACCGTCCCGGCCGTCCGTCCCGGTGCCGTCTGGTGGGTCCAGTACAGGTTCGTATGCGCGATGACCTGATCCGGCGGCGGCGCGCCCCACGCCGTCTGGTCCTCCGTGGTGTGGGCGTCGCGGACGAGGGTCGCGTCGTACCCTCGGGCGAGCGCGCCGTGGAGAGTCGAGCGGATACACGCATCGGTCTGGGCGCCAACGACAACGAGTCGCCCGATTCTGAGGCCCGACAGCACGGTCTCCAGGGTGGTGTCCTCGAAGGAGTCGCCGTAGTTCTTCTCGATGAGCGGCTCGTCGTCGCCCGGAGTCAACTCTGGGACGATCCGCCAGTCCTCGCTTCCCCTGGCGAGTTGCTCGTCGGAGTGCTGAACCCAGACCACGGGGACTCGTTCCTGCCGCGCCTTCTGGACCAGGCCGCTGACGTTCGCGACGACCGCGTCGCGCTCGTGAGCCCCCTTGACGACGCCGTTCTGCACGTCGATGACGAGGAGTGCGGTCTTGGGCCGGTTCTGGAGTGTGGTCATGATCTCCCTTTCCTCACGCTGGCCTCCTGTGTCCGCCCACGGTAGCCCTACCCACCGACATTGGGCCGGAACGAACCTCGGCCCCGTCGGTTAGGTGGTCGTCCGGAAAGAAGGTCAATAGAACACAATGTCGAGTAGTGGTGTCGACGTAACTCCCGTTGACCCGGGCGCCCTGGGGATAAGCTCCTCGATCATTCGTTGCGGCTCATGTCAGAGCGTCCCGGCCTCCTTCTGGGCCTTTACGTCGGCGGGGGTGCGGATGTCGATCTGCGGCGTGTGATCGGTGAACATCGCCTCGAACATTTCCTGGCTCGTCATCGTCCCTGCTCCACTTCGTTGATCTGGTAGCCGGCCGCGACGATCGCATCGACGTTCGTCGCCATGTGGTGCCCACAGAGAAGCAGCTCCCCGCCGGGCGTGAGCACCACGAACCTTGCGGCGGCGATGCCGTCCTGGTCGCACTCCCGCATCGCGACTTCGGCGGGCCGTTCGGCAACTAGCGCGTACATTTTCTTCTCCCTTTACCGGTCGTGCTTCCTGGGGTTTCATGATGAGACCGGCCACCAGCTGATCCTGCCACCGTCAACTCTGACGGCCACGAATTAGAGTATGCAATTGGCGGTCAGGCTGCGCCGCCAGGGCTCGTATGTCCTGGAAGGAATTGCCTGGTAGTTGTAAGCGTCCCTTTTCCTGTTGCGCTCTAGTTGCAATTCTATATGGCTATTCCCGTCAGGCGAAGAGGCTAAAGTCACTTCCAATCGGCCCGGGCTGAATCCTGCTAAGTCGTATTTAATCGCCTTACGGCTGCGCGCGAGTACGCGCCGGCCGCCTGGCGTCGAGCGTATGGACGGCATTTTCCTGCTGGGGCCGCTGTTGCGTGCCACCGTCCCCGCCACCGCGGCGCACTCCAGGGTCAGGTCCGGATGGCACCCCTCGATCGGGTGGCGTGGCTTGCCTAGGGTCGGCTCCGGGTAGGAGGGCATCGGCCAGCTGGCATAATACGTGAAGCTAACTTAAGTTAGTTAGTCTGCCGCATGGCGAGGTCAAGCCGTTGGACCTGACGAAACCTTCCTAGTGGACGGCCCGTTGCACAGGCTCGGCGCGGGGGGCGGGTGAATCGCCTGGCCCTCATCTCCAGCGTGAGCAGCCGACCGAACACACAGCACAGATTAGGGAGCCAACTCGTGTCAGAGCTCACGCAGCAGGAGCTCACGCAGTGATCAGCCGACGTCGCGACGGGGACATCGCCGTCATCGAGATCGACCGGCACGAGCGGCGCAACGCGCTGGACACGGCGCACTGCCATGCGCTGCGCGACGCGGTCCGGCAGGAAGGCGCCCGCGCCATCGTTGTCACCGGCGCCGGATCGAGCTTCTGTTCCGGAGCCGACCTCGGGGCCGTCTACGACCCGGTGTTCCGCGACGCGCTTTACGCCATGCTGGTCGCCGTCACCGAAGTCCCGGTGCCGGTGCTGGCCGCGGTCAACGGCCCCGCCATCGGCGCGGGGGCGCAGCTTGCGATCGCCTGCGACCTGCGCGTCGCGGCGCCGGAAGCGACGTTCGCGATCCCGACCGCGCGTCTTGGCATCGCGGTGAGCCCGTGGACCATCCGGCGGCTCGTACAGTTGTCCGGCACCGGCACCGCCCAGGCCATGCTGATCGGCGGCGAGGTGATGGACGCCGCCCGCGCGCTGCAGTGCGGGCTGGCCAGCCGACTGGGGGATCGCGTGGCAGCGCTCGCCTGGGCCCGCGAGCTCGCCGAACTAGCCCCGCTCAGCCTGGCTTACGCCAAGAAAGCGCTGAACCAGCAGGACGGCGACGTGACCAAGGAATTCGAGGCGTGCTGGGCCAGCGAGGACGCCGCGGAGGGGCAGCGCGCCCGGGCCGAGAAACGCCCGCCACGGTTCCGGGGACGATAGCCAGGAATGAAGCCGGCCCCCTTTCGACGGGTCAGTCGTCGTCGCCGGACGTCCCGCCTGGTGGCAAGAGGGCCGCGAACCTGTCCGCGGCTCGGTCGAGCTGGGCCAGGATGTGCTGCCGCGCCGCGGCGTCAAGCGGGGTATCGGGCAGCGCGATCAGCTCCTGCAGTACCGGCACCAGCGGCGCGTACTTCCCGGCCAGCTCGCGCAGCCGCGGGCCGGTGGTGTGGATCAGGCCGACGCCGTTGTCTGCGAAGTCGGAGGCCTTGATGACCCGCGCCCACGGATTGCATCGCAGGCTGTCCGCGACGTGCTCCCGGTATTGCTCGTGCGTGTCGCGGTCCGGCGCGTACTCCGGGTTGGTCACCGCCCCGACCAGCTCAGCTACCCGCGGCCCGAACTCTGCCGCTAGCACCGCGAGCGCGGCCTGCTGGCCGCCTTTGGGTCCGGCCAGCCCGGCGGCGTGATCTTCCACCGCGTCGTGCAGCAGGGCGGCGGCAACCATGTCGGCGTCGTGCACGCCGTAGTGAGACATGATCCGGATCGCCACCCGGAGCAGGTGATTGATGTACGGCTCCTGGTCCCTGCGGTCGGTGGCGTGCAGTCGCGCCGCGAGGTCCAGGGCCTTGTTCAGGCGGCGCCGGTCCTCCCCCGGCCACGTCTCGATCTCGACCGCGAACCGGGCTCTGAGCCCCTCCTCGCCATAGGTCGAGGTGATCGCGTGCAGCGGCATCGTCGCCACGAGCCGCCGCTCGCCTGTATCCATGCCCCTAGGACTAGCACAGACCGCGGCCCATGGGGGGCGCGGACCGCCCGGTTCGTGACCGCCTGCTCCGGATCAGCACGATCAGGTGCTGATCCGGTCGGGTCGGGCCGGTGGCGCCTGGGGAGCGGGCTCGGGCAGCAGCGGGAGGAGGATGGCGAACCGGGTCATGCCCGGTCGGCTGGTCACGGTGATGCAGCCGCCGTGCGCGGCGACAACGGCGTCCACGATGGCCAGGCCGAGACCCGTGCTCTTCCCGGCGGCGTTGACCGCCCGGGCGCGGCCGGTGTCGGCGCGGGTGAACCGCTCGAATAGTTCGGGTAGCAGCTCGGGCGGGATGCCGGGGCCGTCGTCGGCGATGCTCAGTTCCACCCGCGGGCCCGAGGGCACCATGCCGCGCTGCACCGTCGCGGTGCCCGCGGGGCCCGTCCCCGTGACGGCAGCGCCGACGGCGAGCGTGACGCTGACCGTCGAACCTGCCGGGGTGTGCTTGCCCGCGTTGCTCAGCAGGTTAGCCATCACCTGGTGCAGGCGGTGCTCGTCGCCTTGCACCGTGACTGGCTCATCCGGCAGGTCCAGCCGCCAGCGGTGGTCGCTGCGGGCCACCCGCGCGTCGCTCGTCGTCTCGATGACCAGCCGGGACAGGTCTACCGGCTCGCGCTCGAGCGGCCGCCCCGCGTCAAGCCGGGCCAGCAGCAGCAGGTCGTCCACCAGGACGGTCATCCGGGCCGACTCCGACTGGACCCGGCGCAGCGCGTGCGTCACATCCTCGGGCACCGGGCCCTGATGGCGCAGGGCCAGCTCGGCGTAGCCGCGGATCGCGGACAGCGGAGTGCGCAGCTCGTGCGAGGCGTCGGCGGCGAACCGGCGCAGCCGGGCCTCGCTCGCCGCCCGGCGGCCCAGCGCCTTTTCGACGTGGAACAGCATCCGGTTGAACGCGGCCCCGACGCGGCCCACCTCGGTCCGCGGGTCGGTGTCCGGGACGCCGGCTGGGAGCGTGACCTCGCCCGAATCGAGCGGCAGCTCGGTCACCCTGGTCGCGGTGGCGGCGACCCGGCGCAGCGGCCGGAGCGAGACCTGAATCAGCCCGGCGCCAAGGACGACGGCCAGCAGCAGGACGGTCGCGAATACCACGTGCGCGGTGTTCTCGACGCGTTCGAGCGTGTTGTCGACCATGGCCAGCGGCAGCCCGGTGACCAGTGCGGTACCCGGTTCGGGGCCAGGCACCTTGGTGAGCATGAACTCACCGCCGAGCGAATCCAGCGTCCGGACATGGGTCTGGACGGGCGGTGCGGCCGAGGCGGGCCCTGGCGGGTGTGACCCTGCGGAATCGGCCGGGGGAGCGGGGCTCAGAGGGGTGCCGAGCGGCAGCTTCGCGAGCGTTGCCTCGTCCGTCGCGGATAGCGGGCACGACTTCGACACGGTGTGCTTGTAGCCGATCGAAGTCCCGGTCAGCAGTCCTTCGAACGTGCCGGGAGCCTGCCCCACTTCACTGCACACGCCGTAGTTGTCCGGATCAACCTGGTAGGCGTCATTGTGGTCCGCGCTGTTGCCCTGATCGTCCTGGCCACTTTGCTGCACGCAGTTGTACCAGGTGTGCGTGGCGGACACCAGCTGCTGGTTGAGCGACGACATCAGCGAGTCGTTGAGCGAGCTCGCGGTGATCAGGCTGATGATGATGCTGGCCAGCCCGAACAGCACCAGCAGCCCGGCGATGAGCTTGCCGCTGATCGTGCGCAGCGAGAACACGGCCGCCAGCCTGCGGCCCCGATGCACTTGCGGGGCGGACATTAGCCGGCGGGCTTCAGGACGTAACCGACGCCGCGGACCGTGTGGATGAGCGGGACCCGCCCGGCGTCGATCTTCTTACGCAGGTAGCTGATGTACAGCTCGACGACGTGCGCCTGGCCGCCGAAGTCGTAGTTCCATACCCGGTCCAGGATCTGCGCCTTGGACAGCACCCGCCTGGGGTTGCGCATGAGGAACCTGAGCAGCTCGAATTCGGTCGCGGTCAGGTCGATGAGATCGCCGTTCCTGCGGACCTCGCGGGCGTCCTCGTCCATGGTCAGGTCCCCGACGACCAGCGAGCTCTCGGTCTGCGCACGGGTCAGGTTGGCCCGGCGGAGCAGGCCGCGCAGCCGCGCCAGCACCTCTTCCAGACTGAACGGCTTGGTGACGTAGTCGTCGCCGCCGGCCGTGATACCCGCCACCCGGTCCTCTACCGCGTCCCGCGCGGTCAGGAACAGCACGCACACCTGCGGGATCTCGGCCCGGAGTCGGCGCATGACCTCCAGGCCGTTGAAGTCGGGGAGCATGATGTCGAGCACCACCGCGTCGGGGCGGAACTCGCGCGCCGTCCGCACCGCCTCGGCGCCGCTGCCCGCGGTCAGGACGTTCCAGCCTTCGTAGCGCAGCACGCTGGCTAGCAGTTCGGCCAGGCTCGGCTCGTCGTCGACGACGAGCACGCGCACCGGCGTGCCGTCCGCCCGCTGGATGCCGGCGTTACGCGCGCTGGCGGCTCCTTGGGGCTGTGCCGCGGCCGGGCCCTGGTTCTCCATGTTCGTAAAGCTCGCCCATCGTGGGTCGGATCTGTGCCTAGTATGCCCATGCCCGGGACGAGACTCTCCTCTCAGGTTTCTCATATGATGCGAATAGTGTAGGGCCCAGGTCAGAAGCAGCTATGAATTAGCTCTGAAGGATGACGCGCGATCAGCCAGCGCTGAGGACGCGCGCCAGCTTCGACCCGGAGGCCGACGGTCTGGCACCGGCCTCGCTCAGCGCCTTGCCGATCGTCTCGAGCAGGTCGCCAGCGTCGGGGGACTTGGCCTCCACCTCGATCTCGCGCCAGCTCATCGGCTCGCCGTCCGTCTCGCCCAGCCGGATGGCGGTCACCCGGTCGTCCGCCACCTCCGCCAAGGCGCCTCTCGCTGTCCCGGCCACATTTACCACGGTCCGTTCGGTATCCAGGATGGCGATGGGACGCAAGGTATGACCTGCCGTGATGTCCTCAACCTGAGCAGCGAGCCGGGCCGGCACGCTGCCCGTGGCACCCTCGTCGAGCGGCGCGTGCATCTCCTGCCTGGTGTCCTTGCGTACTGGCAGCTTGAGGTGCCAGCCCTCGTCATCACCGCCGACACGCCGCCGCAGCGTGATCTGGTGCTTGATGAGGTCGAGGTTGTCGGTGTCGAAGTAGGTGGCGCTCAGGTAGATCCGCCTGGGCGCGGCGGAGCGCCGGCCGCCGAGTTCGGGCAGCACGAAATCCGCGTCAGCGTCGTATTTCTGCTCGGTTTCCAGGTGGTCGCCAGTCACGCTTCCAAGGCTACGTGTGGTACACCGCGAACCGCGTGGCGGGCCGCTCGATTAGCAGCGCGCCGCTGGCCGGCGGGCCGGGCTCGTCCGGCGACGATCGCGGGTAGGCGTCCACGTGCAGCCGCCCCGCGCCCGGCTGACCCGCCCGGTCCCAGGCCTGCACGTGCGCGGCGAGGGCGACGCCGAGCTCCGGGCCGTGCGGGCCGAACCCGGCCACCTCCAGCACGGCCTGGCCGGAGCGGCCGTCTACCGCGGGCTGGTCCGTGGTGAGCACCGCGATGCCGCCGGAATCCACGATCCCGGCCGTGGCCACCATCCCGCGGCTGCGCAGCGGCGCCCGGGCGAGCCGCGCGGCGGCTCCCTCCTCCGCGGGCCACTCTTCAGCGATCCCGCACGACCGGCGGTCACCGGCCGCGAGCCACAGGCCGAGGCCCCAGAAGACCTGCAGGGAACTGGCGTGCACGCCGGTGGCGAACTCCGCTGGCGGCTCGTCCAGGAAGGCGGCCAGCGCCGCGCCGTCGACCTCTTGCCCGTCGGCCAGCGTGAGCCCGTCCGGCAGCATGACGGAGAGCCCCGGCTGGAGCACCACGGTGCGTTCCGGGCCGGCCAGCGAGCCGCGCATCCGCATGAACCCGCATGGCGCGACGGACCGGCTCACCCAGTGCCCCCCGTGGCCAGCCTGCGCGGGCCCAGCGCGTCCGAAGGCCACCGCGAGCTGCGACCCGCGCACGTCGAGTGGCACCACGATCCGGGCGCCGGGGCCAGTCTGGTGCAGCCAGGCCGGAGCCAGGTCGCTGACCCCGACAGTCGCGATCACCCGGTCGTACGGCGCGCCGGGCGGGTAGCCCTCCGCGCCGTCCGCCGCTACCACGGTCACGTCCGGGTGCCCCGCACTGGCCAGGTGCTCGCGGGCCCGGTCGACCAGGTCGGCTTCGATGTCGACGCTGACCACGGCACCCGACGGTCCGACGATGTGACTGATCAGCGCGGCGTTGTAGCCGGTACCCGCGCCGATCTCGAGCACCCGCTGGCCGGGGGCCAGGTCCAACTGGTACAGCATGATCGCCATGATGGCGGGCTGGGAGGAGGAACTGATCGGCTGGCCCTCGCTGTCCCGCTTGGTCACGATGGCGTCGTCGAGGTAGGCCTCCTCCGGCGGCAGGTGCGGCAGGAACAGGTGCCGCGGCACGTCACGCAGCGCCGCCGCGATGCGCTCGTCGCGGATCCCGCTGGTCGCCAGAACCTCGGCGACGAGGCGCTCCCTAAGCTCGGTCGGCGACGCCGCGTCACTCACGGGCCCGAACTCCCAGGACGGCAGCCACCGCCAGGGCCGCCAGCCCGGCCAGGCCGGCCAGCACGAAGCTGTTCCCGGCCAGCAGTTGCAGGCCGTGCCAGTGGAACTCGTGGTACCAGGGCTGGTCGCCGGTGGCGAAATAGGTGGCCGGGCCGTACCAGACCAGGCCCGCCGGGGTCAGCCCGGCCTGGGCGTCCCAGAACTGCGGCCAGGCGGCGAACACCAGCACCAGCCCGGCCGTCGCCGCCCACCACGCCGCCCGGACCAGGCCGCGGCCAGCGGAAGCACCCAGGTGAGCCAGCAGCGCGATCCCCGGTGCCACCCATACCCAGTGGTGATCCCAGCTCAGCGGCGAGACGAGCAGGCCGGTCAGCGCGCAGGCCAGCATCGCGGGCACCGGCTGCCCGGCGCGGTACAGCAGGGCGGCGGTGACCAGCCCGGCGATCACGACCAGGATGGCCAGCACGATCCACGGGGCGGCTCCGGAGTTCACGCTGCCGGCCAGCCGGGTCACCATGCCCCGCAGGGACTGGTTGCCTCTGGTGCCGAGGAACACGATCCGGTTGGCCTTAAGGAACAGCCCGTCGGCCCAGTAGGTACGGGAATCCTTCGGCAAGATCGCGTAGCCGAGCGCCACCGTGGCCGCGAAGGTCGCGGTCGCCGTGGCGGCCTGCCGGAACTTGCGGATGAGCAGCAGGTAGGGGATGAAGATCAGCGGGGTCAGCTTCACCCCCGCCGCGATCCCGATGCCGAACCCGTGCCACCAGCGGGTCCTGCCGCCCGGCGCCTGCGCGCCGCCGGTCAGCAGGTCCGCGATCACGAACAGCATGAGCAGCAGGTTGACCTGGCCGAGGCCGAGGGTTTGCTGGACCGGTTCGGTGGCCAGCGCCAGCGCGGACACCCCGAGCGTCGCTCCGAGCCTGACCATCGGCCGGTCACGGTAGCCGAGCGTGCCGAACACCAGCCACAGCGACAGCCCGAGAGCGGCCAGGCTGGCCAGGGTCATGGCCCAGCGCATCGCCGTCCAGGACAGTACCGAGGCGACCGCGAAGATCACCGCGGCGAACGGGGGATAGGTGAACTGGACGCCGTTCTGGCCGGTCCAGTCGTACAGCGGCGAGGACCGGTGCGCATCGTAGGCGGGAGAGACGTGCCGGACGATCAGCCCGCCGTCCCGGTACACCACCAGGTCGCGCATGGCGGCCATGTATGACAGGTGCGAGACCAGGTCGGCCAGGTACAGGGCCAGGACGCCTGCCAGCAGTAGAGCCCCGGCAGGCAGCAGCCACCGGGGCCCCTGCGGGATAGGCCCGGTGGATGCTGTGGCCTCGGTTGCCGCCGCTGGCTCTGCCCGCACCGCGAACGTCCCTTCGTCAGGCACCGTCATCATCGGCGTGTCGTGCCGATGATAGTGCCAAGCGGGCCGAGCGGGGCTTACCCGATAGTTTGCGTGGTGTCCTCGGCCGGGTCGGTCCTGGCGGGCCTGGTGCTGGCGGGCACCGTGTCGACGGGGACGGTCTCGGCCGGGATGGTCTCGGCCGGGACGGTCTCGGGCTCAACGGTCCTGATCCCGGACGTCACGGACGCGACCCGGCCGAGTGCCACGGCCGCGATGAACACGATGACGAGGCCGAGCGCGGTGAAGAAGCCGAGCTGCTCCATGATCCGCATGTACACCGTCGAACTGGCCGGCGCGCCGCCCATGGTGACGTGGTTGTTCCACAGCGGGCTGAGCACCGTCCCCAGGGTGAACCAGCCTCCGGCCGCCGCGGCCAGCAGCGCGCCGAACAGTGCGACGTGCCTGCTGGTGGCGATCATGAGCAGGAAGCCGCCGAGGAATACCGCGGCGCCGGGCAGGATCTCCAGCCACAGCCGGGCCGTGTTATAGGTCCAGGCGGTATCCGGGGTGTACGCAAAGTGGAAATAGGGTCCGATCAAGGGTATGAGTGCGCCCCACAGCCCGAGCAGAACCAGCAGGAATCCGCTGAAAGCTCCTCTACTGCGGCGCATCTGCAGCATCCCAGCCATGGCTATCACTTCCCGAGTGAGTCACGTTTTTTTGTTGTGCGGGCCTTGCCTGCACCGGCCCCTACCCTCCAGCGGGCGCTGTATTCCGACGCCGCGGAGTATCGTTCGCGACGTGGATACGCTGTCCCGCGGGGGGACGACCCCCCTGACCCCCCGAACAGGCGCCGGGTGCCGCGTACCGACCTGCTCCTGGCCGACCCCCGTCTGGCGGACGCCGAACGCAGGCTGGGCCGGGCGCTGGTCAAGGCGGCGGTGGGCCGGGCCCAGCAGCGGGCCAGGGACGGGCAGGTCGCCCCGGAGGAGGTCGCCGACGCGGCCGTGGCCGAACTCCCCGCCCGTGCCGCCGCACTGACCCCGGTGATCAACGCGACCGGGGTGCTCGTGCACACCAACCTGGGCCGGGCGCCGCTGTCCGCCGCGGCCGTGGACGCGATCGTAGCGGCCGCGGGTCACTGTGACGTGGAGTTCGACCTCGCCTCGGGAATGCGCTCGCGGCGCGGCGCGGGAGCGCTCGACGCCCTGGCCCGTGCTGTCCCCGCCGCCGAGGCGGTGACCGTAGTCAACAACAACGCAGCCGCCCTGGTGCTCGCGGCCACCGCGCTGACCAGCCCTGACGTCGACGAGATCGTGGTCAGCCGGGGCGAGCTTATCGAGATCGGCGACCGCTTCCGGCTGCCCGACCTGCTCGAGGCGACCGGCGCCCGGCTGCGCGAGGTGGGTACCACCAACCGGACCACGGTCGCGGATTACGCCGACGCGACCGGGCCGCGGACCGCGTTCATCCTCAAGGTGCACCCGTCCAACTTCCGCATCGAGGGCTTCACCGCTGCCGCTACCGTCCCCGAGCTGGCCGGGCTGGGGGACGTGCCCGTGGTGTTCGACATCGGGTCCGGGCTGCTCGCCCCGCACCCGCTGCTGCCGGACGAGCCGAGCGCCACCACCGCGCTGCGGGACGGCGCCGCCCTAGTCACCGCCAGCGGCGACAAACTGCTCGGCGGCCCGCAAGCCGGGCTGCTGCTCGGCCGGGCCGGCCTCGTACGCAGGCTGACCAGGCACCCGCTGGCCCGGGCGCTGCGAGTGGACAAGCTGACCCTCGCCGCGCTTGAGGCTACCCTCGCCGGACCGGTGCCGCCAGTGACCAGCGCGCTGGCCGCCGACCCCGCTTCCCTGTTTAATCGGGCCGAACGGGCCGTGGTGCGTCTGGTCGCGGCAGGCCTGGACGCCCGGGTGGCGGACGCCCGGGCCGCAGTCGGCGGTGGCGGCGCGCCGGGCGTGGAACTGCCCAGCGCCGCGGTTAGTTTGCCGGAATCGCTGGCCGTTCCGCTGCGCTGGTCTGAGGCAGTGGCCCGTGGCGAGGTTTCAGCTGTGGTGGGGCGCTTGGCGGCCGGGCGCCTCCTGCTGGATTTGCGCTCCGTTGCTCCGGACGACGACGAGCGCCTAGTCCACGCCATCCTCACGGCCGCAAAGGGTCCTTCATGATCGTGGCCAGTTTGGGGCAAATAGCGCCCATTTCTGGCCATGATCATGGTCGCGGGGAGCAGTCGTGCAAGTGATCGCGACGGCGGGGCATGTGGATCACGGGAAGTCGGCGCTGGTGCGGGCGCTGACCGGGATGGAACCCGACCGGTGGGCCGAGGAGCGGCGCCGGGGGCTGACCATCGACCTGGGGTTCGCCTGGATGACACTGCCCGGCGGGGACCGCGTGGCCTTCGTCGACGTGCCTGGTCACGAGCGCTTCGTGCCGAACATGCTGGCCGGCGTCGGCCCGGTGCCCGCCGTGCTGTTCGTGGTGGCGGCCGACGGCGGCTGGATGCCCCAGTCAGCCGAGCACCTGACCGCCATCGACGCGGTCGGCATCAGGCATGGCCTGCTCGCGGTCACTCGGTGCGACCTGGCCGATGCCGGCCCCGCGACGCGGCAGGCGCTCGACTTTGTTTCTCGCACCAGCCTGGGGACGGTAGAAGCCGTGGCGGTGAGCGCGGTCACCGGCGCTGGGCTGGCGGAACTGCGGGACGCGCTGGCGCGGCTGCTGGCGGCGCTGCCCGCGCCCGATCCCGCCGCCCCGGTCCGGCTCTGGGTGGACCGGTCGTTCAGCATCCGGGGCAGCGGGACCGTCGTCACCGGCACGCTGCCAGCCGGGACGGTTACCGTCGGCCGGGAACTGCTGCTTACCCCGTCATTGCGGCCCGCCAGGATCAGGGGCCTTGAATCGCTGAACGAGCCGGTCACGTCGGTCACCGGCGTCGCTCGCGTCGCGGTCAACTTGCGCGGCATCCCGGCCGGCGTCCCCGCGCGGGGCATGGCCCTGATCGACGCGGGCCGCTGGATCCTGACCAAGCTGCTGGACGTGCGGCTGTCGCTCCGGGATGAGCTCCGCCCGCCCTCGGCGATGACGCTGCCCTCGGCGATGACCCTGCCCTCGGGGATGACGCTGCCCTCGGGGATGACCCTGCCCTCGGAGATGACCCTGCACATCGGCTCCGCCCGCACGCTGGCCCGCGTCCGGCTGCTCGGAGGCCCCGGTAATGCCATAGCCCGGCTGACCCTGAGGGACCCGCTCCCGCTGCACGTCGGCGACCGCGTCCTGCTCCGCGACCCGGGCAGCGCGGGCGTGACGCTCCTGGGGGCGACGGTGCTCGACGTCGCGCCGCCCTCCCTCACCAGGCGCGGCGCGGCCGCCACCGCCGGGCGGGAGCTCGCCGCCTGGCTGGATCTTCCTTCGGCCGCCGACCTGCTGCGCCGCCACGGCTTCCTGCGCGCCAGCGCGCTGACTGCCATGGGCGTCCCCGGCGGCCCGCCGCCCGTGGCGGGCGACTGGCTGGCCGACCCGGCCCGCTGGGCGGGCCTGCGGCGCCAGCTCGCCGAGGCGGTCGCTGCCCACGCCACGCGCGATCCGCTGGCCATCGGCACAACGCCCGAAGCCGCCCGCGCCGTCCTCGGCCTGCCCGACCGGGCGCTGATCGAGGCACTCGCTCACCTGCCCGCCGAGCCAGGCTCACCTGCACGGATGGAGCTGAGCGACGGTTACCTGAGGCTAGTAGTCGGTGAGGAGCGAGTCCAGGAACCTCAGCAGCCCGAGCAGACTCCCCGGAAATCTCAATCACCTCGGCCGCCGCAGCAGCCGCATTCGCTGCCAGCGCATGTGGTCAAGGGCGTACAGGCCGTGCTAGCGGACCTCGCGGGGGCGCCCTTCCTGGCACCAGAAGCGGGTCGTCTACGCGATCTCGGGCTGGACGCAAGGGCGATCGCCGCGGCCGCGCGGGCGGGGCTGCTGTTGCGCGTGAATGAGCAAATCGTGCTTCCACCGGGCGCGGAATCCAAAGCGGCACAGATACTCGCGAAACTGCCGCAGCCGTTCACCGCCGCCGCGGCCAGGCAAGCCCTGGGCACCACCCGGCGGGTCGCCATCCCGCTCCTCGAATACCTGGATCGGGTCGGCATCACCGAGCGCCTTCCCGACGACCGCCGCCGACTCCGCTTACCGGGTCAATCCATGGGCTCGGCCTGACGCCCGTGAAGCAAGCCATGAACTCAATCGTGGCGTCATCGCGCCCCGGAGGCGATGGCCCAGGAAACACGATGATCACCAATCCGATAACCCGGAAGATGCAGCCTGCCCTCAGTAGCGGCGAAAAGCCACACTGGTCATGGCTGTTGGTTGCTGCGATCATTTTCCTAACGTGGCCACACCACTCGCCACGGGGAGCCCGACATGACTGAGGCACTCGATCGGCTGTGCAGGGCGATGGCGGCCAAATCGCTGACGCCCTTCGTCGGCTCGGGCTTCTCTATGGCTGTGACCAACAACGCGCCTCACGCGGGTTGGGGTGGCCTGCTACTCGATGGAATCGAGGTATGTGAGCGAGTGGCCGGGCCGCGTCCGGAGGGATGGGCCAGTCGGACAAGAGACCAGCTCTACAATGCCGATGCATTCACTTATATCGCGACCGCTGACGACATAACCAGACGCATACGTGCCGTCCGCAACGGCGTTGAATTTGATTCGTGGATAGAAAATACTGTCGGGAAGCTGACTCCGACGTCAGAAGGTAAACAGCTCATCAAGGCTGTCCGCGGTCTGGGTAAAATTATAATAACGACAAACTACGACACTCTTATCGAGGACCTTGAGCCACGGTGGGGATCGCGCACGTGGACGGCTAAGGACTACGCGCGGGCTGATATGGATCCAAATATTGTCGTGCATATGCATGGAGTTGCGAGTGAGCCAGAATCCATCATTCTTAGCAGCGCTGACTATGAACGGCTCAGCAAGGAACAGCTCGCTCAAGTCATCGAGCAATCACTCTTCGCTCGCCATAGGTTTGTTTTCATTGGCTGCGGAGATGGGCTCCGTGATCCTAACATAGCACCGCTTATAAAGTTCGTTGACAGGGAAATGCTGCAGAAAGATACGGAACATTATCTCCTGGTCACAGGTCCTCAGCTCCGCCAATACAATGAGCGTCCGCTTTCTCCCCTGATTTCTCCTGTCGCGTATGGTGGTGAATTTCGAGATCTCGCGCCGTTCCTGCAGAAACTGGTCGACGCGGAGGATATAGACGTCAGCCAAGATCCGAGATCCTATGAGGGGAATGCCGCCGCCCCGGCGTTGCCCTCTCTATTTGACCTAGCTGGCTTGGCGCAGGAGAAGCTCAAGAGCGCACTGGATGCGCTCGACGACGCCGAGCGCGCGATGGAACGAGTTGAATACCGTGACGCAACGTCGGCAGGACTTAACGACTGGGACTTTCCGGGCCAGAAAGCGGCACACGAGGAGGTGGCGGATAGGCTGACCGAACCAGCAGCGGATCTCAGGTCCTGCTCGGAGCGAGTGCTCGCGGCGTTCCAGTGCGCGGAGACCGAGGTCTGGCCGCTCACCGCCCCGAAATTCGCCAGGCATGCCGTTCGGCTGGTTCGAATCACCGACAGAGTAGTCAAGCTAGCAGATGGGTCTAGGCAACTGCTCGCCAGGGCGACACAATCACGAGATGATCTAGAGGTTCGCGCGGACATTTCCCCGAATTACGAGAAGCCACATGAAGACCTGGATCACGCGTGTAGATCTATTGACCGGGCGCGCAGGATCGCGGTTTCTCTGAGAGAGGAATTGGGTCGGGACCGTAGACCCGAAGTTCAGGCTGCCGGGAGAGAAGAGAGCGCTCGTCCGCCGACGCAGATACGGGATACGGTCACCCTCAGTTCCGGGCGAAGCGATACCGGGGCACCTGTACTCGGGAGTGTCTCAGATACAATCCCTGCTGCGCCGCGCGAGCCTGCGGATCCTGACGTCAGAAGCGTTCCGTTGTTGTGGGAAGTCGCGGCGGGTCCCCCCATTCCGGCCGACGTAGAGAGCGTCAGGGACTATCTGCCGCTGCCGGCCAAGCATGTCCGCGGGGAGGATCCCTTCATGTTCCAGGTGAGGGGCGACTCCATGACGGGGGAGGACGGTATACTCGGGGGCGACTATGTCATTGTTGACGGTAGCGCGGGATGGGAAAATGGCGACATGGTCGTCGTTTTGATTGGCGGCGAGGCGACAGTCAAGCGTATCTGGCGGGAGGGTGAGTCCATCCACCTGCAGCCATCTAACCCCGCCCATTCCACGGAAATACTTACCGAAGAAGATCAGTCAGTTAACTTTAAAGGCAAGGTGATCGGCGTCCTGCGGTGGGATATCAAGAAAGGATACCGTAGGGCGGATCCGCCGAGCTGAGGGTCAGAGGCTGCGGAATTCAGAGGAGCGTCGGCGACCCGCCAGGAACTGCGCCTTACCCCGTCCGTGCGGCCCGCCAAGGTTAGGGGCCCCCGGGAGCTGAACGAGCCCGTCCCGTCGGTCACCGGCATCGCGCGGGTCATCCTCAACCTGCGCGGTGTCCCAGCCGGCGCCCCAGCCCGCGGCATGGCCCTGGTCGACGTCGGCCAAGGTGGCCCGGATGCTCGCCAGGCTGCCGCAGCCGTTCACCACCGCCGAGGCCAGGCAGGCGCTCGGCACCACCCCGCGGGTCGCGATCCCGCTGCTCGAATACCTGGACCGGGCCGGGATCACCCACCAGCTCCCCGACAACCGCCGCCGCCTGCGGTTAAGGTCCAGGTCCAGCCCCGCACCTGGACAGATGACATGACGGGCCTCCTGAGCATGCTGAACTTGGGGGAGGCCACTACCGTGCGGTACAAGCGGCATTTTATCAACCTGGGCCGGAGCTGCCATGATTCTCGAGATCTTGCAGGTGCCGGGGTGTCCCGGCGCGGATCTGCTGGACGCCCGGCTGGCCGAGCTGGGCCACCCTAGGGTCATCCGGCGGGTCGCCACCAGCCAGGCGGATGCCGAATGGCTGGGCCTGACCGGCTCGCCCACCCTGCTCGTCGACGGTGCCGACCCGTTCGCCCGGCCGGGCCAGCCGCCGTCGGTCTCGTGCCGCCTGTACCTCGACGAGCGCGGCCGCCAGCGCCCTGCCCCCTCATCCGGGCAGCTCCGCGACGTACTCGGGCTGTGCAGGGTCAGAGGCTGCGGAACTCGGGGGAGCGGCGCAGGGCGTCGGCCACGCGGCGGGCCGTGCCGAAGGTGTTGATGAGGCGGAGGAAAACGAGTCCGCCGCCGTGGACGCCGAAGACGGAGGCGCCCGGCTGGTCGACGATCGAGATGTTCGCGTACATGAGCGGGCTCTTCCGCACGGTGACCCGGTGGCCGCCGTTGCTCTCCACCTGGTAGCCGGGGCCGAGCCGGCGGCTGAGCACGGTGACGACCTCGCCAGGCGTCACGTTCTTGCGCGGCACCTTTACCTTCGGCATGGCCTTAAGGGTAATGCGAACAGCCACGCGGCGGTGTCGGCCGGCAGGATGTCGTTGGTGACCGGCTCGCTGGCGAGCAGGATCTCGCGGTGGGCCGGAAGCGGGGCCGGGGCCGCCCCGAGGTTGGCGGCGAGGATGAATCCGGGCTCCCGCGCGAAGCAGAGCATCCCGGTGCCTTCCGGGTCGAGCCAGCGCAGCGTGCCGCGGCCCAGGGCGGGGTGGTCGCGGCGCAGCCGGAGGGCGGTCCGGTACAGGCTCAGGAAGGAATGCTCGTCACCGAGCTGCGACTCGACGCTGTACCGGCCCCAATCCGGCGGCTGGGGCAGCCAGGGTTCGGCGGGAGAAGCACCCTGGTCCGTTAGGGCAGTGCTAGCCCGGGGGGACGACCCCCCGGAACCCCCCGAGAAACCAAAACCCGGGCCAGCGCGGGTCCAAGGGATGGGCACGCGGCAGCCGTCGCGGCCGGGATACTCACCTGCGGTGCGGCGGAACCTGGGATCCTGGCGCGCGTCTTCCGGGATGTCCGTCACCTCGGGCAGGCCCAGTTCCTCGCCCTGGTAGATGTAGGCCGACCCGGGCAGGGCAAGCAACAGCAGGGCGGCCGCCCGCGCGCGCCGGGCGCCAGCCCCGGCGTTCTGGTTGCCCAGGGAGATCAGCCGGGAGACGGTCCGCGGCGTGAACCCCTCGTCCAGCCGGTAGCGGCTCGCCGGGCGGGCCACGTCGTGGTTGCCGATCACCCACGGGGCCCGGGATCCGCCGGTCAGGGCCAGCGCCGAGTCGATCGCCTCGCGGAACGCGGCCGCCTGCCAGCCTGCCAGGATCAGCTGGAAGTTGAAGACCTGCGGCAGGCCGCCCGGCTTGAGATAGGGCTTCAGGGTGTCCGGCACGTCGTACCAGACCTCGCCGACGGCCGTCCGCGATCCCGGGAAGCTGTCGGCCGGGTAGGAGTCCAGGATGGCCCGCCAGGACCGGTAAAGCGGCTGCAGTTCGGGCCGGTGCCGGTACGGCGACGGCGCGTTCAAGGGGCGCTGGCCCACGATGTCCGGCAGGTCCGGGTCCTTGAACAGGCCATGGGCCACATCCACCCGCAGGCCGGCTACGCCGCGGTCCAGCCAGAACCTGATCACGTCCTGGAACAGGGCGGGAACGTCCGGGTGGCGCCAGTCCCAGTCCGGCTGGCTGGTGTCGAACAGGTGCAGGTACCACTGCCCGGGCCTGCCGTCAGCCTCGGTCACCCGGGTCCAGGCCGGGCCGCCGAACTGCGAGATCCAGTTGTTCGGCGGCAGCTCGCCGCCGGGGCCGCGCCGGTCGCGGAAGATAAACCGGGCCCGCTCCGGGCTGCCGGGCGCCGCCGCCAGCGCCGCGCGGAACAGCGGATGCACGCTGGAGCAGTGGTTCGGCACGAGGTCGACGATGACCCGGATCTGGTGCGCGGCCGCGTCCATGACCAGATGGTCGAAGTCCGCCATGGTCCCGAGCAGCGGGTCCACGGCGCAGTAGTCGCTGACGTCGTAACCGCCGTCGGCCAGCGGGGACGGGTAGAAAGGAGTCAGCCAGACGGCGTCGACGCCGAGGTCGGCCAGGTACCCCAGTCGGGACCGCAGCCCCGGCAGGTCGCCCACGCCGTCGCCGTCCGCGTCGGCGAAGCTGCGCGGGTACACCTCGTAGACGACCGCATCCTCCCACCACGCCTGCCCGCCGCCGCTCACGCGTCTCTCCCCGTCTCGAAGAATCACCGAATCTTATGGCGTTCAGCCCGGCGGGCGGACCTGGCGGATGACGCTCGACCAGAGCGACCTGACCACGGCGGCGTGCTACCGCATCCGGTCACGGGCGGCACCTTCGGTAGCGCCGCGGCGACGCTGACCCCGGGCTTCCTGTTCGTCCCGGGAACCCCGGCCCGATTCCGGCACGAACTGCCCAACCGCCACCTGATCTACAGCGACTAGCGCCGGCTACGTCCGCCCGGTCGGCGCTGCGGCGGAACCATTCACCCGGCGCGGCACGAGATGACGGAAGTCATCATTGTGCACCCTTACTGCCCTGATCAGGGCAGTAAGGGTGCACAATCATGCGAGCGGCACGCGCCCGAGGTCACACTGTTCCCGGAACCTGCACCGCCTGACGGCTTAGGTCCGGATGGCGGCAGTAGAGTCAACGCGGAGGCGTATGGGTGCCTGGTGGTCCCCCCGGTCTT
Source organism: uncultured Actinomycetes bacterium (assembly GCA_963798675.1). Taxonomy (GTDB): domain Bacteria; phylum Actinomycetota; class Actinomycetes; order Streptosporangiales; family Streptosporangiaceae; genus Palsa-504. The sequence continues at coordinate 124,407 of CAWCUJ010000009.1, forward strand.
CAAAACCGGTGGACGGCGCGCTGCGTCGTCGGCGGGTTCGATTCCCGTCCGCCTCCGCCACCTGCGAGAACACCGTGGACGGAGCAAGCCTGCCCGGTTGCCATGAACGCCGTTTCCATGATCGATCCGCCCTTGCTGGCACAGTGCCTATGTTCCTGGATTGCCGTGTGGGGACCTTGGTCCCTGGCAGGGTGATCATCTTGCCTGGTGTGATGGGGGAAATGTTCGTAGCTGCCGAAGTGCTGCTGGACCGAGCTTCCGGGCCGCGGGGGCCAGGCTCGCGAATCTGGCTCGCGGCGGGTCGCTGACTCGGGCGTTGGGCTGGAGGGAGCCTGTTGGAGGGAGCCTATGGTGATGGGCTTACTGGCCTGGTCCGGGCCGGGCGGCAGGCCCCGTGCAGGGAACCGGCATGACAGGAACCGCTGCGCGCCGGGCAGCGGCCGAAGTACGCTAGCCCGGCTGCCCTCCGATGAGCGGATCACGCTGATAGTGATCGAACACGACGTTCCTGACATCCCGGATCGCCAGGTCCAGCTCGCCGATGGCTTCCCGGACCTTCCCGGCTCCCGGATGTCCGCCCATCAGCCCAACGGCCGTTTCCAGAGCGAGCCCCGCCGAGAACAGTCGGCGCACCACGATGTCGTTCATGCCTGCGGCGATGCGGTCGCGATCCTGCGCTAGGAGCAGAGTCGCCTCCGCCCGGTCGCCCGCACTCCCGGGCGAGGGATCGTGGGTTGGCCGGATGTCCGCCTCGTCTAGTTCTGGTATCGCTCCGTAGCAGAGCAGCACGCTTGACGATGTATGCATCGCTTGGTACCTGCGGTCCTAACCGGCCGTGACTGGCCGTGCCGCCAAGGTCTGGAGCGACGCGGTTACCTGCGTATGTGCTTTGGCCTAGCGCAGGATCTGATAAATGCTCTACCGCGACACTACGCCTTGGTCTAAGCGTCTGGATAGGTGCGACTCGCTTGACATCAGCGCGCTGGCTAGCCGCCTTGCCGTCCGGCCCCCGCCATCTGCCAATTCACGCAGGGCACCTAGATCGTGTCAGGCGGTCTGGGCGGATATGCGCTGGGCCGCGCCGGAGACGCTCGGCCTGATGACGTGAGCGCCGCCTGCCGCATCGCGTATGCGGCGGCACGCCGCTGACCTGGGGTTAAGCGGCATGCAGGTAGCCAGTCGGGCCGCCGCTGAACTGCTGGTACCAGACTCCCGCCTGCAGGGACTGCCCGAGATGGATGGCACCGCCGTCGTAGTTGACCAGAACAGCGGCGGAGGCCGGTGTTGCGGATGCGAACACCGCACCCGCGCCAGCGAGCGCGGCGAGCGCAAGCGCTCCGGTTGTGACGATGGCTTTCACTGACCTCATACGCTAGCGGTCTTCCTGATCGGACCCATTTTGATGATCTCCCTCCCCGATGATCTCCCTCCCCTAAGACGTCCGCACGATGTCAGCCGCGACGATCACGCCGCCGCTCACCGTGTAGGTACCTGAATACGTCTTGACCGTGCCGTCCGTTTGCGTCGCCGTCAGGCCGACATAGACGGTCGAGGCGCCAAACTGGCTGTAAGTACCCAGCGTGATGCTGACAGTGGTCGAGTATCCAGCCACCCAGCCCGCGTAACTCACGCCGTTGCTGGTGTTGTCGCCGCCCAGCGCCCAGGCTGCCCCGTAGTTGCCGTCGGTGATGTCCTGGTAGAACTGCGCCACGACCGCCTCAGCGTTGGTGAGGCCGGCCGCGGGCGCAGGAGGCGCAGCGGATGGCCGGGCCGCTACTGTGACAGTCGGTGTCGGCTTAAGTGTGGCGCTCGGCGTTGCCTTCGGCGCAGCCTTGGCTGGGACTGACTTCGTGACTGTCACCGTCGGGGCTGCTGCCAGCTTGTACGCCTGGCTGCCGCACCCAGCAGCGGCAGCTAGCACCACTGCCCCGGCGACAAGCGTCCGCCACTGCATGTGGCCTGTCTCGGGCATAAGGTCATCCCCCCAGCCTCTGTTGACAGTTTGCTGTAGGAGCCCGTTCCGGTCCCGTGCCAAACGTCCCGCGAATACCGTCAGTAGTCCTCTGGCTCCGCTGTGCCGCACCGGTTCATGCCACGAGTCGGTGCGGGCCGATCGCCCAGTGTGGCGGCCGGCCTGCGCGAAATGCGCCGCGTAGGCGCGGCCGATCACCGGCTCGTTGTTGTCGTCGGCTCTCGCCAGGACCTTCCATGTGCTCGTGTTCATGTACCCAGCCGGGACTAAAGACCCGTGAGCGCGGCCTTTCGGCCCCTGACGGGCGGGCATAGTCGGTCGTGCAATGCGCAGAAGGGCGGTCAGCGTCCGTGATGGACGTGCCCGTACGCAGGGAGGTGGACCATGAGCGCATGGTTGTGGGTGCCGACCAGCCTAGTCGCCTGGTTCGCGGTTTCGGTAGCGCTGGGGCTGTGGCTCGGCCCGGTTCTAAGGCACTGCTCACAGGCCCGGGAAGCCCTAGAGACACGCGCGGGGGAGATGCCAGCTAGGTTCCAAGAGCCGCGCCAGTATTGGCGGCAGGCGTCCTAGAGGCATCTGAGTACAGGCGCCGCCGGTGAAAATAAGGGCGCTATGGGTCACGGCTGGCACCCCAGCGCAGCGGCAGCCTGGCCCGGACCTCAGCTGACGGGCCATCGGCCAGCACCTCGATCCAGGGCGTGGACCGGGCCAGCGGCGGCACCAGTCGCAGCGTGAGCGCGCGCTCGCCAGCGCCGCCGGGCCGACGACCCCCGAGAACGCGGTGCGACCCGCCGTCGGCGAAGCAGTAGGCCGGGGGAGCGGCGTGCCACCGGCCGCCGCTGTCGCATATCCAGACAGAAAAGGGAAAAGAGGCGTCCAGGCCGAACGGCCCGTACTGCTCGTCAGCCCGGCCGCACGCCTGGGCGTGCAGCCAGGATCTTCCGTCGGTGTTGCGCACGCCGAGCAGGACCAGCCTGATGCCGCGGTACGGTCGCGAGCAGCCGTGCCGCGATCTGGCTGAGCAGATGCTCCCCGGGACCGAGGCCGGTCTGCCTGACCTGCGCTCCGGCGCCGACGGCCGGCGCGTCGGCGGACCCGGGCGCCCGGGGGGAGAGCGCGTCGCGCATCTCGGCCTCCGCCAGCAGCCGCAGGTAGGTTTCTGCGCGCTCACGGTTCATGTCCTACAGTGTCCCCCGCCCCCGCGGAGGCGCTAGCTGGCTAGCTCGACCGCTAGGCCGAGGCGCTTGGCCAGCAGGTCGGCGCGCTCCTGGTCCTGCGCGCTGAACGCGCCGCCGGCGCGGGCGAAACGGACGTGGTGCAGCGACCCGCCGAGGGGCAGGCTGTCCTCACGCACCAGCCTGATCCGCTTGCCGCCAGGCCAGGTCAGCTCCGCGGTGTCATCGGCGCCGGTTTCGAGCCGACCGTCCAGCACCTCCCGGAAGAGCCGCGTCGCGCCGGCCAGGTCGCCGACGCGGTGCTCGATCAGGTCGAACAAGGCCGGCGGGCCGGGCTCGGGAAGCTCTCGCGGCGGAGCCACCCGCGGTGAACCGGCCTGCTGGGCGACTTGGATGACGATGCCGTGGGCGCTCCGCGGGTGCAGGAACGCCTCTTTCCAGTGCGGGTTGGACAGGTTGACCTGGACGGGCTCGATGCCGAGGGCCCGGATCCGCGCCAGCGTGGCCTCGATGTCGGTCACGATGAAGTTGAAGTGGTGCGGGCTGGCGCCGCGGGTGGCCAGGAAGCGCTCCAGGAAGGCCGCGTCGGGGCCGCGGGTGGGTGTCATCAGCTCGATCTTCGGTCCCGCGGCGAACTCCAGCTGACCCCACCAGAAGCCGGGGGAGTCGCCGCCGTACACCCACGTTCCGCCGAGGACGCCGCCGAACAGCTCCCAGCCGTCGGTCAGGGCCGGCGTAGCGATGGCAAGATGATCGAGGACGACGGTCATGGGGCCTCACGTTGCGGTCGGAAGCGTCCGGGGCCGGACGCCAGGTGATCTCGCGGACAAGACGAAGCTACCGCCAGCGCGCTAGGCGACGCTCCTGCGGCACCTGGTGGCGCGCCCTGATGAGCCAGCTGACGTAACGGGTGTAACGAGCTTCCCTGGTGATCGCGTCGGCCGCGTTAGGAGGCCAGACCGCGGCGCAGGCCGATAGCGGCTGTGGCCAGGCCCGCCAGCGCGATCACCGGGCCGGCCACGGCCCAGAAGGTGACGCCGGACATGACGCTCCCGCCGAGGACGCCGACGCCCTGCAGCGTGAAGACGACGCCGGCCAGCGTGACGAGGATCCCGACCCCGACGAGCACGACCCACCTCATGATGGCAGCCTCTTTCCCGGGTCGCCGGGACCCGGCCCGCGGAGATACCCGCCAGTAAACAGTACGTACCGAACGGCCAGGCGGTTCAGCCCCGGTCCGGCTTATCGTTGTGTCCAGCCGGCTGCCTCATCACGCCAGACCTGGGTAGGAGTGGTGAATGTTCGCCCATACGATCGCAGGCTTCACGGGCCCTGACGACGTCCTGTGGACCGAGGTAGCAGAACCAGCGGCCAACGGCGGCGTGGTCATCGACGTGGTGGCCGCCGGGGTGTCTTTCGCGGACCTGCTGCAGACCACGGGCGCGTACCAGATGAAGGTGCCCGTTCCCTACACGCCTGGCATGGACGCCGCCGGGGTTGTCCGGTCGGCCCGGCCCGGCCTCGGCCTGGCCGCGGGCCAGCGAGTGGCGGTGTTGCTGTCGCACGGCTGCTGGCAGGAGGTCGTCAGCGCCCCGGCGGAGCGCGTTCTGCCCTTGCCGGACGACCTGAGTTTCGAGGCCGGTGCGGCCGCTCCCCTGAACTACCTGACTGGCCTGTTCGCGCTGGTCCGGCGGGCACGGGCCCAAGCGGGTGAAACCTTGCTCGTGCACGGCGCGGCGGGAGGCGTCGGGACCGCTGCCGTCCAGCTGGGGGGAGCACTCGGGCTGCGTACGGTCGCGGTCGTCGGCGACGAGGCGAAAAGGGAGTTCGCGTTGCGGTGCGGCGCACACTACGCCGTGCTCAGCCGCGGCTGGCTCGCTGCGGCCCGCGACCTGCTGGGAGAACGCGCGGTCGATATCGTCCTCGACCCGGTCGGGGGTGACCGGATGACCGACAGCCTGCGTTCGCTGGCACCCGAAGGCCGGCTGCTCGTCCTGGGGTTCAGCGCCGGCGAGATTCCCGTGGTCAAGGTGAACCGGCTCCTGCTGGGCAATACCGGCGTGCTGGGAGTTGCCTCCCGGGAGTTCTTCGAGCAGCAGCCGGCCACGGTAGCTGAGCTGTGGGCCCGGCTGACCGAGCTGCGCCGGACCGGACTGCTGCGCGATCCTCCGGTCCAGCCGTTCCCTTTCGCTGACGCCCGCGGCGCTCTGCGCGCGATCGCCCAGCGCAAAGCCACCGGCAAGGTCGTCCTCAGCAGGCAGCACATCGCCGCCGCCTGAATGACTCAGCGGGGCACCTGAATGGGAGCAAATTTCAATTTACCGACGCAACTATAGATTGCGATCTGACTCGCCGAATGGTGGCGGTTTCCCGGCCCGAATGTGCTGAGCGGGGGCGTTAATATCGCATGTCTAAAATCGGGACCCTGCCGGGTACTGGTGCAGTGGGGCCTGGTAGTCCTAGGTTTGCACCAGGAATACGTCCTGCTCGTCAGGGGAGGAGAACGCATGGCAGAGATCACCGTCACCGTCGATGGCGTGAAGTATGCGGATCACGTCGAGCCTCGGATGTTGCTTGTCCACTACCTAAGAGAAGTCGTGGGCAAGACGGGAACTCCCATCGGATGCGACACGTCAAATTGCGGTGCATGCACAGTGCTGCTGGATGGGGAGTCGGTCAAGAGCTGTTCCGTTCTGGCCGTCCAGGCGGACGGCGCGGAGATCACCACCATCCAGGGCCTGGCGAACGGTGGCCTGCACCCGCTTCAGCGCGCTTTCCACGAGGAGCACGCGCTGCAGTGCGGATACTGCACGCCAGGGATGATCATGGCGGCGTCCGACCTGCTCAGGGAGAACCCGCACCCCAGCGACGAGGAGATCCGCGAGGGGCTTGAAGGCAACCTGTGCCGCTGTACCGGCTATGAGAACATCGTCCGCGCCGTGCGGCGCGCCGCCGAAGCGGGAGTGAGCGAATGACCACGCAGACCGAGGCGTCCCAGACGCAGGCCGGGGAGTTCGGCAAGGCACGCCTGCGTAAGGAAGACGAGCGCCTCATCACCGGCCAGACCAACTGGACCGACAACATCACGCTGCCCGGGATGCTGCACATCGCCTTCCTGCGCAGCCCGTACGCGCACGCGCGGATCACCGCGGTGGACGTCAGCGCGGCCCGCAGCGAACCGGGCGTCATCGCCGCCTACTCCGGCGCGGACTTCGCCGACGAGCAGGGCAGCCTGCCCTGCGCCTGGCCGGTCACCCCGGACATCGTCATCCCGGCGCACCCGCCGATGGCGGTGGGCGAGGTGCGGTACGTGGGCGAGGCGGTGGCCTGCGTGGTGGCCCGCGACCGCTACGCCGCGGCCGACGCGCTGGCCGCCATCGAGATCGACTACGAGCAGCTTCCGCCGGTGCTCGACATCAGGACGGCCCTGGACGAGGCCTCGCCGAAGGTGCACGAGGCGGGCAACAAGAGCTTCGAGTGGGTCTTCGCCAACGGCGACATGGAGGCCGCGTTCCGCGATGCCCCGGTCGTGATCGAGCGCACCTACCGCCAGCAGCGGCTGATCCCGGCGGCGATGGAGCCGCGCGCGGTGGTCTGCTCGTGCGTCGGCGGGGAGTTCACGCTGTGGTCAGCAACCCAGATCCCGCACGTGCTGCGGGTCATGCTCGCCCTGGTCACCGGGATTCCGGAGCAGAATATCCGGGTCATCGCGCCGGATGTCGGCGGCGGCTTCGGATCCAAGCTGCAGGTCACGGCCGAAGAGGTGCTGGCCGTGCTGATGGCCCGCAAGCTGGGCCGGCCGGTCAAGTGGACCGAGTCCCGCAGCGAAGGCAACATGACCGTGCACCACGGCCGCGACCAGTGGCAGCGGCTCAGGATCGCGGCCGACGGCGATGGCCGGATCCGCGGCTTGGACGTGGACCTGCTCGCCGACATGGGCGCGTACCTCATGCTGGTGACGCCGGGTGTCCCGCTCCTCGGGGCGTTCATGTTCCCGGCCATCTACAAGATGGACGCCTACTCGTTCAAGTGCACGGGGATCTTCACCACCAAGATGCCGACCGACGCCTACCGGGGTGCCGGCCGGCCCGAGGCCACGTTCGGTATCGAGCGGATGATGGACGAACTCGCCGCGCAGCTGGGCGTGGACCCGCTGACGGTGCGGGAGCGGAACTGGATCACGCACGAGGAGTTCCCGTTCACCACCATCGCCGGGCTGACCTACGACTCGGGCAATTACGAGGCGGCCACGGCTAAGGCCAAGGAACTGTTCGGCTACGACGAGCTCCGCAAGGAGCAGGAGCAGCGGCGGGCCAGCGACGACCCCGTGCAGCTCGGGCTCGGCATCTCCACCTTCACCGAGATGTGCGGGCTGGCCCCGTCCCGCGTGCTCGGCTCGCTTGCCTACGGCGCCGGCGGCTGGGAGCAGGCATCGATCAGGATGCTGCCGACCGGAAAGGTCGAGGTCGTCACCGGATCGAGCGCGCACGGCCAGGGGCACGAGACCGCGTGGAGCCAGATCGTCGCCGACCAGCTCGGCGTGGCATTCGAGGACATCCGGGTCCTGCACGGCGACACCCAGGTCTCGCCCAAGGGCATGGACACCTACGGGTCCCGGTCGCTGGCGGTAGGGGGGATGGCCCTGGTCTCGGCCTGCGACAAGGTCATCGAGAAGGCCAAGGTGATCGCCGCGGGCCTGCTCGAGGCCTCGGCCGACGACCTGGAGTGGTCGCCCGGGCGGTTCGCGGTACGCGGCGACCCGGACAAGGGCGTCACGATCGCCGAGATCGCGCTGGCCACCTTCGCCGCGCACAACCTGCCCGACGGGGTCGAGCCGAGCATCGACGCCGAAGCCACCTACGACCCGGACAACTTCTCCTTCCCGCACGGCACCCACCTGTGCGCGACCGAAGTCGACACCGAGACCGGCTTCGTCAAGATCCGCTCGTACGTGTGCGTGGACGACATCGGCACCGTGGTCAACCCGCTCATCGTCGACGGCCAGGTCCACGGCGGCCTCGCTCAGGGCATCGCGCAGGCCCTGTACGAGGAGGCGGTCTATGACGACGACGGCAACCTGGTCACTTCCACGCTGGCCGACTACCTGGTCCCGTCGGCCGCCGACCTGCCGTCCTATGTCACCGGCCGGACCGAAAGCCGGGCGGCCAACCGGCTGGGCGTCAAGGGCGTCGGCGAGGCGGGCACGATCGCCTCGACCCCCGCGGTAGTCAATGCGATCGTCGACGCGCTGCGGCCGCTCGGCATCCACGATGTCCCCATGCCCTGCACTCCCGAACGGGTCTGGCGCGCGATCCAGACGGCTCGCGGCGGTCACCAGGGCAGTGCGGCCGAGCAGCACGAGGCCCGGCAGAGCGACCAGACCCAGGGCAACAGCCCGCAGGGTATCCAGACCGGAGGCGCAGCATGAGTGGGCTGGAGGGGCGCGGCGTCGGCTGGACTGAGAAGCGAGGAACGAGCGACGAGGGAAGACGACGCCTAGAGGCGTCCCGGAAGCGAGCGGGAGACACAGCATGATCCCGGCAAAGTTCGACTACGTCCGTCCCGCCTCGGTGGACGAGGCGGTTACCGCCCTGGCGGGCGGCGGCGACGACGCAAAGGTCATCGCGGGCGGGCAGAGCCTGCTTCCGCTGCTGCGCCTGCGGCTGGCCTACCCCGAGCTGCTGGTCGACGTGGGCGGCCTGGCCGAGCTCCGTGGCGTCACCGACGCCGGGGACGCGCTGGTGATCGGCTCGCGGACCACGCACTACCAGCTGGTTCACGACCCGTTGGTGGCCGAGCACTGCGGGCTGCTTGGGCAGGCCGCCGCCACGGTAGCCGACCCTGCGATCCGTCACCGCGGCACGCTGGGCGGCGCGCTGGTGCACGCCGACCCGGCCGGTGACCTGCCGACCGTGGCGCTCGCGCTGGATGTCACCCTGATCGCCAGGGGACCAGGCGGCGAGCGCGAGATCCCCGCGGCGGACTTCTTCATCGACTACCTGACCTCGAGCCTGGAGCCCGACGAGATCCTGACCGCGATCCGGGTGCCCAAGCTCGGATCCGGGTGGGGTTACCGGTACGAGAAGTTCCACCGCACCGCGCAGTCCTGGGCGACCGTCGGCGTAGCCGCGCTGGTCCGGCGGTCGAACGGGTCCGTCGCCGAGGCCAGGATCGGGCTCACCAACATGGGCCCGACGCCGGTCCGGGCCACGGCGGCGGAAGGCGCCGCGGCCGGCGCGGAGGCCAGCCGGGACGCGCTGCGGGCCGCGGCCGGCCGCGCGGACGAGGGCACGAATCCGCCGGGCGACCTGCACGGAGCACCGGATTACCGTCGGCACCTGGCCAGGGTGCTTACCGGACGGGCGCTGGCCGCGGCGGCCGGAGTCTGACCGTAGGACCGTAGGGGGCGGCGGACCGGCCAGAGCGCTGGTCCGCTCGCCCCCTTTTTTGGGCCGAACGGGCCTGGTATCACGCCCCGGCGCCCCCGCCAGCGACGGTTCGCCGTGACGCCAGCAACACCGGCCCGACATCGAGGGGCAAACCGGCCCCGCTGTAATCAGCGGGCCTGGCCGCGGGCCGGCCGCGAGGAGGCCAGAGACGCGAACACGACCGTGGAACTGAGGTAGTGGCCGGTGGCGTAGTCGAAAACGCCGCCGCAGGTTATCAGGCGCAGGGCGGCGAAGTCGGTCGCGCCGTAAATAGCTTTCGCCGGGAATCGGGATTTGGGGTACTCACGCACGCCCGTGACCCGGAAAATAGCCGTGACCCCGTCGGCGAGGGTCACATTGACGGTATCTCCCGGCCGGAGGGCCCCGAGGCGGAAGAAGACGGCCGGCCCTTGATAACTGTCGACGTGACCCTCGATGACCGATGACCCGATCTGGCCGGGCGTCGCCGAGTATTTGTACCATGCCGCCTCACCGGAACTCGTTTCGAGCGACGGCACCTGGACCGTCCCATCAGAGTTGAGTCCCAGGTGCAGCAGTTTCGAGTCCACGCCAATGGCCGGGATATCCACCGACACCGGCGGCGAGCGCGGTAGCGATGGCCCGCGGGCCGATGACCCGACGATGCCCGCCGCCGACGCCGACGGCTGCGGCGCGTGCACCTGGGCGGCGACGGCGACGCCAAGGGCGGAAATCCCGGTCGCGATGAGCAGGACCCCGGCGATCCCGGCCAGCCGGGCGCGCAGGCTTCCTGCCGTGGTCGGCGGCGGGGCGTAGCCAGTCTCCGGCCAGGAGACGACCACGCGGAACCCGGCTACGCGCTGCCATGCCGAAGCCCGCAATGTCGCTGTCCTTCCCCAGGAACTTCTACTCAGTTAGCCTAATATTCCGATGGTAAACAGGCCATTGCACGTTCGCGCCGGTCACGGGCCATACCTTTATGGCCGCTGGCGTTTTCTGGGACCTGCCTGCGGCAGAGCGGGCGGCGACCAGATCGGCCACGCTTTTTTCCTTTCCGGTGTCCGGGTTTCTACCGCCGGGACGGGGAAACACAGTCGTCATCTGCCAGGCGCATGAGGAGGGGTTCCATGAAGGTGCGCACAACGACCGGCGGGACGGCGCTCCGCGTCAGGCTGACCGCCCTGTGCTGGGGAGCCCTGACCCTCCTGGCTCCTGTGGCCGTTTCGGCCTGCAGTGGGTCCACTACGTCGCCGACCGTGCCCACCTTCACCCCGTCAGTGACCACCTCGGGCACGACCACCGCGCCCGCTTCCGGTGGCAACAGCGCCTCCTCCGGCGTCACGGCGTCCTCCACCGACACCACCGCGTCCGGCACGCCCGGCGTGAGCTCACCCACCTCTACGGCCACACCCGAGGTCACCGTGACCGAGACGGTCACCGCCCCGGCCACCTCGTCAAGCAGCGAAGTCCCGACCGCCGCCCCGGTCACCGGCGGCGGGGGCACGGCCGGATTGCAGGATGGGCTGCTGTTCGGGCTCGGCGCGGCGGCGCTGCTGGCCGGCGCCGGGAGCATCGTCTACCGCAGGCGGCTCACCAGGCACCGCTGACAGCCGATGGGCGAAGGCCAGGTGCCGGGGCTGTGGGCGCCGCAGCGGCGGGCGCTGACCGTCGGCCTGGTCCTGACGATCACCTTTGTCGCGTCCGAAGCGCTGGCCGTGGTGACGGTGATGCCGGTGGTCGCCAGGGACCTAGGCGGTCTGCGCCTGTACGGCTGGGTGTTCAGCGGGTTCATGCTGGGCAGCGTGGTCGGCATCGTGGCGGCCGGCCGGGAGGCCGACCGGCGGGGGCCGGCGGTTCCGTTCGTGGCCGGGGTGGTGCTGTTCGGCTCCGGGCTGGCCGTGGCGGGCCTGGCTCCGTCGATGGGCGTGCTGGTGGCGGGCCGGGTGCTGCAGGGCCTGGGCGCGGGGGCGGTGCCCTCGGTGGCCTACGCCACCATCGGCCGTAGCCTGCCCGAGACGCTGCGGGCCCGGATGATGGCGGTCCTGTCCACCGCCTGGGTCGCGCCTGGGGTGGCCGGGCCGGCGATCAGCGCCGAGGTGGCGCGCCTGTTCGGGTGGCGGTGGGTGTTCCTGGGCCTGCTGCCGGTGGTCGCGGTGGCCGGGTTGATGGCCGTGCCCGCCCTGATCCGCCTCGGCCCGCCCGCCGCGTCGCAGGCGCAGGAGCACCGGCTGACCGACGGCCTCCGCACGGCCGCCGGGGCAGCGATGTTCCTGGCCGGCCTGACCCTGGCGGCCGGGTCCGGCGCGGTACTGCCCGGCCTCGGCCTGATCGCGGCCGGCTGCGCGGCCGGGCTGCCCGCGCTGCGCCGGCTGGTCCCGCCCGGAACCCTGACCGCGCGTCCCGGGCTCCCCGCCACGATTGCCAGCCGGGGCCTGCTGACGTTCGCGTTCTTCGGCGCCGACGCCTATGTGACGCTGGCGGTGACGGCGGTGCGCCACCGCAGCCCGGTAGTGGCCGGCCTCGCCGTCACCGGCGCCACGCTGGCCTGGACGGCTGGCGCCTGGGCTCAGGCCCGCCTCAGCGACGCCTGGGAGGCGCGCCGCCTGGTGCGCACCGGGCTGGTGATCATCCTGGCCGGCATCGCCGGGATGGTCCTGATGCTGCAGCCGGCCGTGCCGGTGGCCGAGGGCCTGGCCGCCTGGACCGTCGCGGGCCTCGGCATGGGGCTGGCGTATGCGCCGCTGTCGCTCATGATGCTGCACAAGGCGCCGCCCGGGCAGGAGGGACGGGCCTCGGCCTCACTGAACCTGGCCGACGTGCTCGGCACCGCGATCGGCATCGGCGTGGGCGGCGCGGCCGTGGCCGCCGCCGCGGGCCGCGACCTCCGGCTGGGCATCACGGTCGCGTTCGCTGCCGCGGCCGCCGTGGCCCTGGTCGCGCTGGCCTGCACCGGCCGGCTGCCGGCGGGCACCAGCTCGGCCCCGCCCGCTGTCACCGAACAGGTGCCTGCGCGAGCGCCGGACTGACGGGCCAGCCGCGATATCCTGGACTCAAGTCACCTGATCCTGGACTCAAGTCACCTGCCCTCCGGAGTCGGCCGATGGATGACCAGCCCGACGCAGCCTGGGCCGACGCGATGCTGCGGCGGCCCGCCGTCGATCCCGGCGTCCCCGGTCCCGAGCGCGCGCTGCTGACCGCCCCGGACACGCTCCTGACCCCCGCCTGCCGCGCCCGTCCCGCCCGGAACCGCGACTACCTGCCCACGGACCCCGACAAGCGCGGCGCGACGATCGACGGAACGGTCATGGGCATGACCGCCGCCGCGTTCCTCGCCGTCGGCGGCGCCACCCCGCTGGCCATCGGGACCCTGATCTTCCAGGATCCGGTCGGCTGGCAATCGACCTCGGGTCGCTACGGGCTGTTCCTCGCCGCGATTCTCGCGATCATCACCGGCGTGGTCTTCGCCACCCGGATCATCCGCTTCGGGCAGCCCAGCGGCAGGGTGCCAGCCGACGTGGCCGCGCGCACCTACCACGGGCGCTACCTGGTCGCCGCCGACTTGGACGCGCGGTCCCGGGTGTTGCTCCGGCGCGCGCAGGATGCGGTCAACGTCGTCACCTCTTCCGAGGTCTACCGGGCTGGCCTGCTGGACGCCCCCGCCGCGAGCCTGGCTCTGGCCGGTCAGGAATGGGACATTGCCCTGGCGCTGCGCGAGCAGGCCCGGCTCCGCGCCCGGCGGGCGGAGCTGTCCGCGGATGGCGCCGGCCCGCAGACCGCGGCGGTGCTCGATCGCCACGTCCGGGCCGGGCGCCTCGCGGACGCCAGCATCGCCGGCCGGGTCGCCGCCCTGGAAGGCTACGCCGCCGAAGTCCGCGGGGCCGACGCCTCCTACCGCGACTGGCGGCAGGCCACGGTGGCAGCCGAGGTCAGCGGGCACCACCTGGACATGCTCGCCCGGACCGCCGCCGACGAGCACGGCATGGCCGAGATCGACACCATGTCACGGCAGGCCCGCGCGGTCCGCCAGGCGTTCCGCGAACCACCCGGCTAGCCTGCGGCTCACCCGGCGGCCCCGGTGAAGACGCGCAGGTAACCCAGCTCCTGGCCGGACGCGTTGGGATGGTAAGACGAGCTGATCGCGAAAATGTCGACCGAATTCAGCCAGCTGCCGGAATCGCAAATCTCGTGTCCGTCGAACTGGCCGCGGACATCGGCGAACGTATCGCCGTTGGCCGCCGCGGCCGTGGCCAGGGCGCTGTCGAGAGCATCGGCGCCCCCGTTGAGCGCGGTGCGGTCCATGGTGCTCAGCCCGATGCAGGTGCTCGACTTGGACAAGTCATACAGGTCGGGGTAGCCGAGCAGCACGATCCTCGCATTCGGCGCGTCGGCCCTGATGGTCTGCAGGGTGCTGTCGAGCCTGGCCGGCAGCTGGCCGGTGATAAAGGCCTTGGCGTTCGAGACGGCATTCAGGCACGAGCTGGTTGAGCTGAGCACACAGGTCTCCATGACGCTGGCGAAGCCCGCGTCATTACCGCCGATCGTGATGCTGACCAGCGTGGTGCTCGCGCTCAGCGCCGATACCTGGCTGCTGAGGACGTCGGCGGTGGTCGCGCCCGCGCAGGCCACTGAGACGAACGAGGCGGCGCCGTTAGAGTCGGCCCATTGCTCCGGGTAGGCCCTCGTGCTGCGATCGCAGCTGCCGCTGGACGAGATGTAATCCCCGGCGCCAAGCCCTGAGCTGTAAGAATCACCGAGCGCGACATATCGAGCCGTAGCCGCGGCCCCGGCGGCAGGCGCTGCGCTCACGGCCGCGAGCAGGCCGGCGCAGGAAGCTGCCACTGCCGCGCTGAAGATGAAACGGGAAATACGCACGACTCACCCCCATCAAATACGCACAACTCACCCAGCAAAGACTTGGAAGGGCGGTGAACACGCGCGCACTATTCTTGTACCACGTGTGATGGAGGAGATCAATATAGTAGTCGCCGACCCTCATCGACCCATGCTGACCTTGAGAGCCCTGGGTTCACGGAACATCGGATGGGTGCGGGTTGTTCTTTGGGACATGATCGAGGGCCGGTTTGCTGAGCTGATTGCCGGGCAGCGGCAGGGAGTGCTGGTCACCCTCAGAAATGACGGGCGGCCGCAGCTGTCCAACGTGAACTATGCCTGGTACGCGGGGGAGCAGACCATCAAGGTCTCCACCACCGATGACCGGGCCAAGACGAGCAACATGCGTCGCGACCCGCGGGTCAGCTTCCACGTCACTAGCGGCGACTTCTGGTCCTACGTCGTAGTGGACGGGCACGCCGAGCTGTCGGCGGTGGCCCGGGACCCGCATGACGCGGCCGTGGCGGAGCTGATCGACCTGTACCGCGCGGTGCAAGGCGAGCACCCGGACTGGGATGACTACCGGGCCGCCATGGTCCGTGACCGGCGCCTGGTCGTCCGGCTGCGGGCCGAGCGAGCCTACGGGATGGTTCACCGCGGCTGATGATGCGCAAGGTGCGATTGCGCCGGGCAATTTCTGGCTTACCTGCCGGTGATAGGAGGCGCCGTGAGGACCAATGAGTCGTCGTCAACGCGCGTAGGCTGGGACGATGCTGTCTGACTCCTTCGGGCGGATCGCCACTGACCTGCGCGTATCGCTCACCGACCGGTGCAACCTGCGGTGCGCCTACTGCATGCCGCCCGAAGGACTCGACTGGCTTCCCGCTCCCGAGCAGCTGACCGACGATGAGGTCGTGCGCCTGGTCCGGGTCGGGGTCGAGCTGCTCGGCATCCGCGAGGTCAGGTTCACCGGCGGAGAGCCGCTGTTGCGGCGCGGGCTGCCCGGGATCATCGCCCGCACGGCGGAGCTGCGCCCGCGCCCGGAGATCTCGCTGACCACCAACGCCATCGGGCTCAAGCGCAGCGCCGCGGTCTTGCGCGCGGCCGGGCTCGACCGGATCAACGTGTCGCTGGACACGCTGCGGCCCGAGACATTCCGCAAGCTCGCCAGGCGGGACCGGCTGCCTGACGTGCTCGACGGCCTGGCGGCCGCGGCCGCGGCCGGGCTCGGGCCGGTCAAGGTCAATGCCGTGCTCATGCGGGACCTGAACGACGACGAGGCGGTGCCGCTGCTCGGGTTCTGCCTCGAGGCCGGCTACGAGCTGCGGTTCATCGAGCAGATGCCGCTGGACGCCCAGCACGGCTGGAAACGGGCCGAGATGGTGACAGCGGAGGAGATCCTCGCCGCGCTCGGCCGCCGGTTCACCCTCACCCCCGATGACCCGCGGCAACGCGGCTCCGCCCCCGCCGAGACATTCCTGGTCGACGGCGGCCCGGCCCGGGTCGGCGTGATCGCCTCGGTTACCAGGCCGTTCTGCGGGACCTGCAACCGGGTCCGGCTCACTGCCGACGGCCAGATCCGGAACTGCCTGTTCGCCCGGACGGAAAGCGATCTGCGCGGCCCGCTGCGCGCCGGAGCCAGCGACGCCGAGCTGGCCGAGGCGTGGCGGCGGGCCGTCGCGGTCAAGCTGCCCGGCCACGGCATCAACGACCCGTCGTTCCTGCAGCCCGACCGCCCGATGTCCGCCATCGGCGGGTAGCGCCGGGCCCCCGCACGCCCATCCAGGCTGCCTGCTGCGCCCGGGGCTGGCACCGCGGTTCGTTCGGGATCAATACCTTCAGTGCCCGAGCTCGACGTTCTCCAGGACGCCGAGGGCGTCGGGGACCAGGACGGCGGCGCTGTAGTAGGCAGAGACCAGGTAGGAGATGACGGCCTGCTCGTCGATGCCCATGAACCGGACCGACAGGCCGGGCTCGTACTCGTCCGGGATCGGTGTGCGGTACAGCCCGATCACCCCCTGATCCTTTTCCCCGGTACGCATGACCAGGATCGAGGTCGTGCTCGCGGCCGTGACGGGGATCTTGTCGCATGGAAAAATGGGCACCCCGCGCCACGCGTGTACCACGCGCCCCTCGACCGTGGCGGGTTCCGGGTAAATGCCGCGCCGGGTGCATTCCCGCCCGAACGCCGCGATGGCTTTCGGGTGGGCCAGGAAGAACCGTGACTTCCTGCGCCGCGCCAGGATGGCGTCCATGTCGTCGGGGGTGGGCGGCCCGGTGCGGGTGTGCAGTCGCTGGGACAGGTCGGCGTTGTGCAGCAGGCCGATGCCGGGGTTGTTGATGAGTTCGTGTTCCTGGCGTTCGCGGAGGGCTTCGATGGTGAGGCGGAGCTGGTGCTCGACCTGGTTCATCGGGTCGTTGTACAGGTCGGCGACGCGGGAGTGGACTTGCAGTACGGTCTGCGCGACGTGCAGTTCGTACTCCCGCGGGGACAGTTCGTAGTCGGCGAACGTGCCGGGCAGGTCCTGCTCGCCCTCGTGCCCCGAAGCCACCTCGATGTCCGCCTCGCCGCGGGCGTTCAGCGTGCCGTGGCCGTTGTGGGACTTGGCTAGCTGCTCGCGCCGGTCTTGGTCACCTTGCCGTGCGCGATCAGCACCAGCCGGTCCGCAGGCTTGCCCGCCTCCGCGATCACCTCGCCCGGCTGGTACTCCCGCTTGGTGAACCGGCTGGCCAGCGCGGCTAGCGCCGCGTCGTCGGCCAGCGAGGCCAGCGGCCTGATCTCGCGCAGCGTGGGCGGGATCACCCGGATGTCGTCGCCGGTGGCCGAGAAGCTTACCCGCCCGCTGCCGATCGCGTAGCTGAGCCTGCGGTTGACCCGGTAGGTGCCGCCGGAGACCTGGACCCAGGCAGCATCCGCAGCAGCCATCGGGAGGTGATCGCCTGCATCTGCGGGACGGACTTGGTGGTAGTGGCCAGGTTTCGCGCGGCCGCCGTGGTGAGGCTGCGCTGCTGACGATCGTCGTCCGTCCGGCTACCGTTCGCGGCCAGGGCAGGGTCGATTGTCTCGGTCACGTAAATTACACCGCCGATCGCTAGTAGCCGTATTATTACGCTTTACTGAGGCCTGTGCAGGCACCTTATCTGCCGGCTCGATTAGCGAGCGTAATGGTCTCGTTACTTAGCGTCAAGACCCCAGTTAGAAGCCGCTTGGGAGGGCCAGATAAAGGGTGTTAATCCGTCGTGACCAGTGCGTTAGTCGGCATTTTTCGGGCTTCGCTTTATCGCCGGAAATTGTGTCTTTGGGTGACCACATGAAACCCGGCGGGCAGCTACGCGCTTACCGGCCGTCGGCTGGACGGTAGGCCGGCCCGTGTGCGTCGTGTGCGTCGTCGCAGTGCTGCTCGCTGACCATGATCACTCCGGGTGCGGCCGGCAGGCCGGCGTGGTCGACCTGGAGGGTGGCGTGCGTGATGCCGTACTCGCGGCTCAGGTAGGCCTCCAGGTCTGCGCGGACGGCATGGCAGTCCTCGCCCGGCGCGACTAGGACGTGCGCGGAAGCGGCGGGCATTCCCGAGGTGATTTCCCAGATGTGCAGGTCATGGACCTCGGTGACGTGCGGGCGGACCGCCATGGCCGCGCCGACCGCCGCCGGGTCGAGCCCGGCCGGCGCCGCCTCGAGGAAGATCCGCCCGGACTTTCTGATCAGCCCGGCGCCCGCGTATACCATCAGCGCCACCACGACCAGCGTGGCGATGGCGTCGGCCCGGGCGAATCCGGTCAGCACAATGACCGCCCCGGCCACCGCCGTCGCCGCGAACGCGAATAGGTCGGTGACGATGTGGCTGAACGCCCCGGCGAGATTGAGGCTTCGCGGTGCGCCGTGGCCGCCTCCCGCCCGCGCGATCAGCAGCGTGGCCGCCACGTTGACCACCACGCCGACCAGTGCGACGACGATCATCGTGCCGCCGGCCACCGCGGGCGGCGTCACCAGATGCCGGATCGCGGTATAGCCGAGCCAGGTGGCGAGCAGCACCAGCGTGATGCCGTTGGCCTGTGCGGACATGATCTCCGTGCGCTTGAGGCCGTAGGTGTACCCGCCGGCCGGCGGCCGGGCGGCCAGCCGCGCGGTGACAAGCACGAGCCCGATCGACGCGGCGTCGGTCAGCATGTGCGCGGCGTCGGAGATCAGCGCGAGCGAGTGCGCGGCCACCCCCGCGAGGACCTCTCCGGCCATGAACGCGAGGATCAGCGCCAGGGCACCGGACAGCCACCTGGCGTCCGCACCAGACGCCGGGCCGTGCGCGTGCCGGTCAGTTCCCGTCACCATCCGACGATATCTTCACCGATCGGGGACAG
Source organism: uncultured Actinomycetes bacterium (assembly GCA_963798675.1). Classification (GTDB taxonomy): domain Bacteria; phylum Actinomycetota; class Actinomycetes; order Streptosporangiales; family Streptosporangiaceae; genus Palsa-504. The sequence continues at coordinate 143,147 of CAWCUJ010000009.1, forward strand.
GTAAGAGCAGCCAACCCGGCAGGAGGGTGACCTGGGGACACTGGACGGTAAAGGTGCTTTGGTGACCGGAGGGTCACGAGGGATAGGCCCGGCGATCGTGAAGCGGCTGGCCACCGACGGAGCCACGGTGGTGTTCAGCTACCCGCAGAACGAGGCCGCCGCGCAGGAGGTAGTCCGTGAGGTCATCGAGGCCGGCGGCCGGGCCTTCACCGACGGCAGAGCCGTAGGCTTGTCCTCATGAGCACGATGGACCAGTGGACGGCCACGGTCTGCGCGGATCTCGGGCTTGACCCGAGCTCCGCCGACCTGAGAGCCGTGCTTGACCTGACCCGCGACGTCGCCCACGGCGTGGCCAGGCCCGCCGCGCCGGTCACCGCCTACCTGGTCGGGGTGGCGGTCGGCCGCGGGCTCACGCTTCCGGACGCGGCCGGGCGGATCTCGGCGCTCGCGGCTGGCTGGGGCGGGCCGACCGAGGAAGGGACCTGACCTCGCCACTTCCCGGATTGCCGGGATTCCTGGGGCCGACGCTGCCCGGTCCGGCGTACCGTCGCAGCAGGCGCGCAGCACGGTTACCAGACTCTTACAGATCACCTCATCGCCCAGCGCCCGGCGCCCGGCCTCCCCTAAGACGGTGTCACGGGGCGGACGCAGGACAAGCGAAGGGCGGTCAATGACTCCCGAATCTAAGCGGGCGAGCGAATCTACGGGCGGCGGCGAAGCCCTGCGGTACCCGCGCCCGACGAGACGCGGAGTGCTGCTCGGGGTAAGCCTGGCCGGACTGGGCGGGACCCTGGCCGGTTGTAGCACCGAGGCCGTCCCCTACGACGCCAACGAGGCGGGAGTCGTGAACCAGGACGGCCCGGCCCAGGCCGCTATGCCGAGTTCGGGTGTGATGTCCAGTTCAGGGGCCATGTCGGGTTCGGGCGCGATGTCGGGTTCGGGCGCGATGTCGAGTCCGGCCCAGGCCAGCCCTGCGCAGGGCAAGCCCAAGAAAGACGTCAAGCCGACCGGCATCGTGCTGGGCGCCGCCAGCGAGATCCCCGTCGGCGGCGGCAAGATCTATACCGCCGCCAAGGTGGTCGTGACCCAGCCGACGCGGGGCCAGTACAAGGCGTTCAGCGCGGTGTGCACGCACGTGGGCTGCATCATGAGCGAGGTCGCCAACGGCACCATCGACTGCCCGTGTCATGGCAGCGAGTTCAAGATCACCACCGGTGCCGTGGTGGCCGGCCCCGCCCCGGCCCCGCTGCCGAAGAAGCAGATCAAAATCGCAGACGGCCAGGTCGTCCTTATATAAGCCCAGCCCCGCACTCTTATCTATGCCCCGCCCCTCTATGCCCAGCCCTCTATGCCCAGCCCTCTATGCCCAGCCCCTATGCCCAGCCCCTATGCCCAGCCCCGCGCTCCACCCCGCCCCGCATGATCATGTGTCGTTGGGCGCCAGAAACGACGCCTAACGACATATGGCCACGGGATCCTGGCAGGATGGTGGGCGTGGGCTCGCTGATGCTGCTTGATACCGCGTCGCTGTACTACCGTGCGTTTTTCGGAGTGCCGGACACCGTCCGGGCGCCCGACGGCACCCCAGTCAACGCGGTGCGCGGCCTGCTCGACACGATCGGTCGGCTGGTGCGGGCCAGGCAGCCCAGCCGGCTGGTCGCGTGCCTGGACGCGGACTGGCGGCCCGCCTTCCGCGTCACGGCAGTGCCCTCGTACAAGGCGCACCGGCTCGCCGCCGACGGCACCTCGGAGGAGACACCGCCCGCACTGGCCGCGCAGATCCCGGTGATCGAAGAGGTGCTGCACTCCGCCGGCCTGGCTGTCGCCGGCCAGCCGGGATTCGAGGCGGACGACGTGATGGCCACGCTCGCCGGCCGGTCGGTCGACCCGGTGGACGTGGTCACAGGCGACCGGGACTTGTTCCAGCTCGTCGACGACGCGCGGGGCGTCCGGATCATCTACACCGTGCGCGGGCTGCTCAACATGGACGTGATCGACGAGGCGGCGGTGACAGCGAAGTACGGCATCCCGGGCCGCGCCTACGCCGACTTCGCCGCGCTGCGCGGTGACCCGAGCGACGGGCTGCCCGGCGTGCCGGGCGTGGGGGAGAAGACCGCGGCCGCGCTGATCAATACATTCGGCAGCATCGAAGGGATCACTACCGCCCTGGACGCGGGCCACGGCGGGTTCCCGCGTGGCAGCCGGGACAAGCTTGAGAAGGCCAGGAACTACCTGAACATCGCCCTGTCGGTGGTCAAGTGCGCCGACGACGCCCCGCTGCCCGACATCGACGGGAGGCTGCCGGTGGTGCCCGCCGACGCCGGCCGACTTAAGGAACTCGGCGAGCGGTGGGGCCTCGGGTCCTCGCTGAGCCGGTTCGTCACCGCGGTTTCACAGGCTTAGCGTCGCGGCCCTAACATCGACCTTGTGACGACAGACGAACTGTATCCCGCGGGCCGGCTCGGCCAGGTGCGCGAGGCGGCCGGCGCGGCCGGGCTCGACGCCGTGCTGCTGACCCCCGGCCCGGACCTGAGGTACGTCATTGGCTACGACGCCAAGCAGCTCGAGCGGCTGACCTGCCTGGTGGTCCCGGCGGCGGAAGACCCGGCGCTGTTCGTGCCGCGCCTGGAGCTGGCCGCGGCGCAGGCCTCCCCAGCCGGCTCGCTCAGCCTGGAGATGATCCCCTGGGAAGAGACCGACGACCCGTTCCGGCTGGTGGCGGCCAGGCTCGGGAACGTCTCGGCGGTCGGCCTGTCCGACCGGATGTGGGCGCTGTCGGTACTGAACTTCCGCGACGTGCTGCCTGACGCGCGCTTGGCGCTGGCCGGCGGCGTGCTGCGGGCACTGCGGGTCAGGAAGACCCCGGCTGAGATCGCGGCCCTACGGCAGGCCGGCGCCGCGATCGACCGTGTGCACGCGCGCGTCCCTGGCTGGCTGCGGCCCGGGCTGACCGAACGGGCCGTGGGTTCGATGATCACCGAAGCGATCCTCGCCGAGGGGCACGCCACCGTGGATTTCGTGATCGTCGGATCCGGACCGAACGCCGCGAGCCCGCACCACGAGGTCTCGGACCGCGTGCTGGCTGCCGGGGACGTCGTCGTGGTCGACATCGGCGGCACGATGCCGTCCGGGTACTGCTCGGACAGCACCCGCACCTATGCCCTCGGCGAGCCGCCGGCCGAGTTCACCGCGTACTACAAGGTCCTGTACGACGCCCAGGAGGCGGCGTGCGCCGCGGTGCGGCCAGGCGTGACCGCGGAGTCGGTCGACGCGGCCGCGCGCCAGCCGATCACCAGGGCTGGCTTCGGCGCGGCGTTCTTCCACCGGACTGGCCACGGCATCGGGCTCGAGGCGCACGAGGATCCGTATATCGTCGCCGGCAACAGCGAGCCGCTCGAGCCGGGCATGGCGTTCTCGGTAGAGCCCGGGATCTACCCCGGGCCGCACGGCGCGCGGATCGAGGACATCGTGGTCTGCACCGAGGATGGCTACGAGCGGCTGAACCACACGCCGCGCGAGCTCGTGGTCGTCGACTAGGGGCCGCTAACGCCCCGGGGGACCCGCCCGGCGGGTCGGTGCGGTCCTGGTTCTCGGCCAGGAAGCGCTCGAACTGGGCGGCCAGCTCGTCGGCGGTGGGCATGGCCTCGCCGTCGGCCAGCAGGCCGGCCGCAGCGTCTGGCCCGGTCTGCTGACTCTCGGCCGCGGTGTCGTACTGCTGCTCCAGCGCGCGGACCAGTTCCGTGACCTCAGCCGACTCCTCGACCTGCCGCTCGATCGCCTCGTTGGTGCGGTCCGCGGCATCGCGGAGCTCGGCGGCGGGCAGGTCGAGCCCGGCGGAGGCGGTCACCGATCCGAGCAGGGCCAGCGCAGCCGGTGGATAGACCGCCTGGGCCAGGTAATGCGGCACCTGCACGGCGAAGCCGAGCGCGTCCCGGCCCGCCTCGCCAAAGCGCAGCTCGAGCAGGGCGGGCGCGCTGCCCGGCACCTGGATCCGGCTCGACAGCCGCTGGTGACCGGCCAGCAGTTCCTCGCGGGTGGCGTGCGCGATCACGCCGAGCGGCCGGGTGTGCGGCATGCCGGCCGGGATGCCCAGGAAGCTGATCGCGGGGCCGGTGTCGAGCCGGGTCGCGATGGCCAGCATGGCCTTGGTGAACAGGTCCCATTCGTGATCTGGCTCCGGCCCGGTCAGCAGCAGGAAGGGCCGCTCGCCCTGGTCGTGCAGCAGGTGCAGAGTAAGCTCCGGAGGGTCGTAGCTTTCCCAGCGGCTGTTGTCGTAGGTCATCAGCGGGCGCCGCGACCGGTAGTCGATCAGCCTGTCAGTGTCGAACCGCGCCACCGTCTCGTGCGGGAAGGCGCGCAGCAGGTGCTCGGCGAGCAGGCGGCCCGCGGTTCCTGCATCGATGAAGCCCTCCAGGTAGTGCAACATCGGTGCGCCTGCGATATCGGGCGTGGCCGGACCGAGCTCGTAGAGTTCCTCCGGATTCCGCTGCATCCTTACAGTTTCCCACGGTCCGCTGACTGCTGCGGCCCGGGCACCGGGATGGCGCCCGGGCCGCTGACGTCGAGGGTGAAGGCCCGACGCCTAGGCCGATCGGTCCGCCAGGTCGGCTGAGGCCTTCGGATGGCCGATGGACAGGCCGCTGGCCGGGTCGAAGAACTGGAGGTTGCGCGTGTCGACGCCGAGCTCGATTGGCTGCCCGGGCTTGGCCTGGCTACGTGCCGAGACGCGGGCCATCCACAGCGATTTGCCGCCGGCCAGCGCGGACGCCGCCTCCTCTGCGTCATCGCCGGTGTCGGCCGCCTTGGTGAGACTAGCGTGCTCGACCGGTGGCGCGTCGATCGTGAAGATCACATGGATCTCGGTGCCGAGTTCCTCGGTGATGCCGGTGGTGACCCGCATGGTCCCCCACTGGCTGTCGCCCAGGCTGGCATCCTCGAAGTCAGAAGGCCGGATGCCGAGGATGACCTTCTTGCCGATGAAGTCCGAGAGTCCGTGCTTGGCTTCCATCACAGCGGGTGGCACCGCAAGCTTGTAACCGGCGAAGGTGACCGCTGGGCCGCCGTCACGGACCAGTTCCGCGGTGACGAAGTTCATCGCGGGCGAGCCGATGAAGCCGGCCACGAACAGGTTCACCGGCGCCTCGAAGAGATACTGCGGCGTGTCCACCTGCTGCAGTTGCCCGTCTCGCAGGACGCAGACGCGGTTGCCGAGCGTCATGGCTTCGATCTGGTCATGCGTCACGTAGACGGTCGTGACGCCGAGCCGCTCGTGCAACTGTTTGAGCGAGCCCCGCATGGACACGCGCAGCTTGGCGTCCAGGTTGGACAGCGGCTCGTCCATCAGGAAGGCCTGCGGCTCGCGGACGATCGCCCGGCCCATCGCGACCCGCTGCCGCTGGCCGCCGGACAGCGCGGCCGGCTTGCGCTTGAGGTACTGCTCCAGGCCGAGCATCTTGGCGGCCTCGTCGACCCGGCGCTTGATCTCATCCTTGGGCGTCTTCCTCAGCTGCAGGCCGAACGCCAGGTTCTGCTCGACCGTCATGTGCGGGTAGAGCGCGTAGTTCTGGAACACCATGGCGATGTCCCTGTCCTTGGGAGGCAAGTCGTTGACCACTCGGTCGCCGATCTGGATCGTGCCGCCGGTGATCTCCTCGAGACCGGCAATGGACCGCAGCGCGGTGGACTTGCCGCATCCGGAGGGACCGACGAATACCATGAACTCGCCGTCTTTGACGTCAAGACTCAGGTCGTCAACGGCCTTGACGCCGCCTGCGTACGCTTTTTCCACGTGCTCCAAGATGATCTGTGCCATGGCGGCAGCGTAACCTCGGCGTGACGTGCTGGTAAGTACGCGAACAGTGATGTTACGTTAGCGTAAACGTCGTGATCATTCCGTTATATTGTGATGAAGTCGCAGCCTGGAACCGTTGGCGCTAACGTGACCACGTGGAAGAGATCGACCGCAGGATCGTGTCGCTGCTGACCCGTAATGGCCGCATGAGCTTCACCGAGCTGGCCAGGCGGGCCGGCCTTTCCGTATCCGCGGTACACCAGCGGGTGCGCAGGCTCGAGCAGGACGGCGTGATCAAGGGCTATGTCGCCGTGTTCGATCCGGACGACGTGGGCCTGTCGCTGACGGCCTTCGTGTCGGTCAAGCCATTCGACGCCGCCGCCCCCGATGACCTGCCGCAGCGGCTCGAGCACCTGGCAGCGATCGAGGCCTGCCACAGCGTCGCGGGCGACGAGAACTACATCCTCAAGGTGCGGGTGACCTCCCCGGCGGCGCTTGAAGACCTGCTCCAGCAGATCCGCACCATCGGCGGCGTCTCCACCCGGACCACCGTCGTGCTCAGCACCCCCTACGAGAACCGCCCGCCCGACATCTGACCCAGCCCGGTGCCTTAGGTCCGCGCCGCGCGGAGTCCGTCGAGCATGACGGACAGGAGCCTGTCGGCGCGTTCCGGCGTTTTCTCGGTGCTCACTGTTACCCCGTGCACCAGCCGCATCACGTCGGTGGCGTCCACGTCCGGCCGGATGGCGCCGACTCGCTGCGCATTGGCCAGCAGGCGCTCGGTGGTCTGGCGCATCGCCATCCAGCAGGAAGAGATCAGCTCCGACTCGATGCCGACTGCCTCAATCAGCGCGTGCGACAGCCCGCGCTTGGTCACCAGGTAACCGGCCAGTGAGCGCACCCAGCCGCTGAAGGCCTGCTCGGGCGGCAAGGTCTCGATCAGCGCGTCCCCTTCCCCGCAGACCGTGCCCACCTGGCTGCGGAAGACGGCCGCCTGCAGGTCGAGCCGAGTGGGGAAGTGCCGGTAAAGGGTGCCGATGCCCAGCCCCGCGCGCCGGGCGATGTCCTCGAGCGGCGCGTCGGCGCCCTTCTCCGCGAACGCAGCCGTGGCCGCGGCGATCAGCCGGGCGTGGTTCTGCCGCGCGTCGGCACGCAACTGCTCGGCGGGCCGGGGCGGCACCTGGTCTGATGTCCTTGTCATTGCAATCAGGTTAACGGGCTTCGGGGATCGGCCTTGTCTCGGCGGTGGGCCTTGTGGGCGGTCGGCCTGTCTCGGCGGTGGGCCTTGTGGGCGGTCTGCGGGCGGCAAAATAATAGGTTGCGAAACGGAGGCTACCTCCGTATAGAAACCGGAGTAGACCTCCGCTTCATTCCCGATCGTACCGCCCGGCCAGCGGTCTGTCAGCCGCCGGAGGCCTGCCCTAACCGCATCGATGTTCCACCGTCGTCGCCTGGACGGCATCGATGTTCCATCGTTGCGGCCGCGAGATCGCATGACCAGACAACCGAGGAGGCATCTTGTCTTCTTCGCGTGCTCCGCATGGGGCTGCAGGTGCGCCAGGGGTTAACGAGGACCGTGCGCGCGACGGGGTTCCGGGATCGCCCAGACGCGGTTCCGGACGGCCCGGGATCGCGCTGGCCATCATGCTCAGCGCCCAGCTCATGATCATCCTGGATATGACGGTGGTTAACATCGCCCTGCCACATATCCAGGCCAACCTGCACTTCTCCTCGACCGGCCTGTCCTGGGTGCTGAGCGGATACACGCTAACGTCAGGCGGCCTGCTGCTGCTCGGGGGCCGGGCCGGCGACATTCTCGGTCGGCGGCGGATGTTCATCGCCGGCATCAGCCTATTCACCGTCGCCTCACTGGCCGGAGGGCTCGCGACCACCGCGGGCCTGCTGCTGGCCGCCCGGGCCCTGCAGGGCGTGGGCGGGGCGCTCGCCTCACCCGCCGTCCTCGCGCTCATCGTGACCAGCTTCCCGGAGGGCCGGGAGCGGACCCGCGCGCTCGGCATCTACATGGGCGTGATCACCGGCGGTTCCTCGCTGGGCCTGGTGCTCGGCGGGGTGATCACCGAGTGGCTGTCCTGGCGGTGGGTGCTGTTCATCAACGTGCCGATCGGTCTGGCTGTGGTGGCGATCGCGCCACTGTTCGTCGGCGAGACGCCGCGACTGCCCGGCCGCTTCGATTTGGCGGGTGCGCTGACCGCCACCGGGGGCGTGACCGCGCTGGTCTACGGGTTCATCCGGGCCGCGGCCGGCGGCTGGGGCGACCACCTGGCGCAGGCTGCCTTCGGCGCTGCGGCGGTTATGCTCACGCTGTTCGTGGTTACCGAGACCCGGGCCCGCCAACCGATTACCCCGCTGCGCCTGTTCACCGACGTAAGCCGGACCGGCTCGTTCATCGCCCGGCTGCTGCTCATCGCGGGCATGTTCGGGGTGTTCTTCTTCCTCACCCAGTTCCTGCAGCAGATCATGGGCTTCAGCCCGCTTCGCGCGGGGGTGGCGTTCCTGCCGATGACCTTCGCGCTGTTCGCGGTGTCCAGGGTGGCGCCGAGGCTGATGCCGCGGCTGGGCGCGAAGCCGATGATGATCGCCGGGATGTTGCCCGCGATCGCCTCGATGGCCTGGCTGTCCCGGGTGACGCCCGCCACCGGCTACTGGTCAGGCATCTTCGGCCCGATGCTGCTGATCGGCCTCGGCATGGGACTAGTGTTCGTACCGTTGACCACCGCGTCGCTGGCCGGCGTACCCGCGGCGGACTCCGAGGCCGCGTCCGGCCTGGTGAACATGCTCCAGCTGGTGGGCGGCGCCCTGGGACTCAGCGTGCTGGTGGCGGTATACGGCACCGCGAGCCGGCACGCGGCCAGCCACCCGGTGGCAGGCCTGCACCCGAATACCCTGCTCGTCCAGTCGCACTACGTGATCACCCACGGCATCGCGACCGCGTTTGGCTTCGCAGCCATCCTTAACGTGTGCAGCCTGCTGGTCATCATCACCATGATCAGGACTAAGAGGCCTGCTCCCGCACCCGCCCCCCAGCCGCGGCAAGAGGCCATCGCGTCCTAGCCGCCACCCGCCTGCTGGTCGACGCGACACCTCGCCCCGCCTGGTCCGGCCGGATCCGGCCGGCTCGATGTTCCACCGTGCCGGTCATTGCCGGCTCGATGTTCCACCGTGCCTGGCCAGCCGGGTGGTTTCGCGGGGGTGGTGATGCCTCCGGCTGGTCCGGGAGCAGTGACTGCGGGCTAACAGCTCACGGAGCGGGCGCGCGAGATCGAGCGGCTGAAGAACGAGTTCTAGCGCGCCGCCAGGGCCATGGCACCCGGGACACGGCCGCGGCGGGGTCCGCGATCGGCGATAAAGCGATCGAGAAGACCCGGTCCGGCGGGACGCCGGGCACGTGAGTGCCGCGCGGCACTATCACGGCCGTGCCCTTGAAGACCCGCATCGCGGCCGTGACCAGCGGGAGCGGCGCGGCCACCAGCGTGGCGCCGGTCAGCAGGGTCAAGTCGAGCAGCGCGGTGTAGGCCTGTCCGTCGCCGCAGGGCGGAGTTGCGATCACGACGTCACGGCGGCTCAGCTCTCGCATGGAGCTCGGGCCGGGGCCGCCGTGCTCCTCCGCTAGGCTGGTCCCCGCCGGACGCCCAGGCTCATCCACGGGACCGGGCTGATCCACGGGACCGGGCTGATCCACGGGACCGCGCTGATCCACGGGACCGCGCCCATCCAAGGCGTCGTGCTCGTCAGGCTGGCCGTGCCGGGCTGACTCGAGCAGCGAGCTGAACGGGGTCGTGCCCGCCGCCTCGCCGAACGCGATGACCTGCCGCACCCGGGAACGGTCCGCGCCCTCGGCAGCGAGTTCGGCCAGCGGAGCCGAGGTGATCAGCAACCGCGCACCGCAGGCGTTGAGCCGGGCGGCGATGTCGGCCGGGCTGGCGTCGGGGCGGATCAAGCAGGCGGCGGCTCCCGCCGCGCGGATCGCGTTGACGGCGATGGCGGCGCTGGCCGCGTCCTGGACGAGCACGCCTGCCGTGTCCCCCTCGGCTAGGCCGCGCCGGCCGAGACCTTGCGCCGCTGCCCGGACCGTCCAGGCGAACCGCGGCCACGCGGTCACCGTCGCGTTAGTGGCGTCGATGAGGGCGGCCCGGTAGCCTGCCTCGTCGGCTAGCTTCAGGACGCGTTCGGTCATCGCGCGGTGCGACATGCCCGCGCTCACGATGAGCGGGTCCGTCTCCGCGCGCTCTCCGATACTGACGCCGAGTTCCATCAGGACCTCCCAGCCTCCGTGTTACAGCGGGCGGGTCCCGGCATTGAGCCGGGACCCGCCCGGCCGCCGCCGCAGGCTTGGCCGGTCCCCACCCCCCCTTGGGAACCAGCCGGCGGCGGGGTTTGCGGCCCGCCGCCACCGTGCGCTAGCGACAGTTGAACGCTATGACGCGGTGGCCGGCTGCACATGCGCCGAAGTGTGTATTCCGGTGTGCATATTGCCCGGCTGCCGAACCGGCGCTGCGTGCACATGTGCACGTCAACCTCACCCGGGCGGCTCGTGCCGGGTGGCCCATGAGGCGACTTGTGTACGCGAGGTGAAGCCGAGCTTGGCCAGGATGTTCGCCACGTGCCGGGCCGCGGTCGCTGGGCTGATCACCAGTTCGTCGGCGATCTCCCTGTTGGACAGCCCCTGGGCGATCAGCAGCACGATCTCGTGCTCCCGCCGGGTGAGCGGGCTAGGTGACCGGTGACCACCGCTTACGTCCTGGCGCGATCCGGACCCCGAAACCGCGCCCAGCCGCGCCGGGTCGGTCCAGGCAGGCTCCCGGGCCGCCGAAGCACTAGGCTGCTCGGAGTCAGAGCCGAGCGCGAAGCTGACGGCGTCTTCCGCGGTCAGCTCACGTCCCGCGGCGAACAAGGCGGCGGCGGCCGATGCGCCGAGCCGGCTGCGGGCGAAGTCGAGCACCTCTTCGATCCTGGGGCCGATGCCCGTCCCGTGACCGAGGGACTCACGCAGCTGGCAGGCCGCCCCGGCAAGCCGGGCCGCAGGCTCCGGCTGCTGCCGCGCCGCCGCCAGCGCCGCGAACGCCTCGAGCCCCCGGGCCAGGCCGAGTCGCTGCCCGCAGGCCTGGTTCAGCCGCAGGCTCTCCGCCAGGCTGTCGGCGGCCAGGCCGAAGTCGCCGCCGCTGACGGCGATCCAGCCGATGCCAGCCTGGCAGCGGGCAATTTCGGGCCAGGCGTCGAGCTCACGGAAGATCTCCATAGCGTCCTCGAAGCACCGGACCGCCGTCTCGGCGTCGCCCCGGGAGCGGGCGAGCGTGCCCATCCCGTACTCGACCTGCGCGACACCCCAGCGGTTGTTGTCGCTCAGCACCTCCAGGGCCGCCTCGTAAGCCCGCTGGGCCGACTTCAGCTTGCCCTGGCGCACCGCGATGGCCGCCTTGGCGGCCTGCGTGAGCCCGGCCTCCCAGTCGTTACCCGCCGCCTCGGCCGCCGCAAGCGCCTCGTCTATGTACGCCACGGCATCACCAAACCGGCTCGCCCGCAAAGCGGCCTGGCCGATTACCCGTAGCGCGGTGGGCACGGGAAAGTCGTCGCCGCTGGCCCGGCTCAGCTCCAGGCTCTCCTGCGCGCAGCGCAGCAGCGTGTCGTAGTCCTGCAGGTCGAAGGCGATCTCCGCGCGGCAGGCCAAGGCCCGGCCGCGCACCTGCGGGGATACCTCGCCGGACGGGAGCACGAGGAACCGGTCCAGCCAGGTGGCCGCCTCGCGCGCGTCGCCGTGCGGCACCCACATGTTGCGCAGCCCGGTGCACAGCCGCAGGCCCTCGCCGGCGTGATCATGCGCCAGCGACGTGGCAAGCGCGATACGGAAGTTGCCATACTCGGCGATGCCGCGGCGGAACACCTCCCGGCGGACTGGCCAGGGCGGCTCGCCCCGATTGAACATCCCGCCGGCGGTCTGTTCCACCAGCGCCAAGATGCAGTCCCGGTGCCGCAGCGACAGCGCAGACTGCTCGCCGGCCGCGGTCAGCCGCTCGGCGGCGTACTGCTTGATCGTGTCGAGTAGCCGGTACCTAGCGTCGCCCGCCGCCTCGCCGTCCAAGACGACCAGCGACTTGTCGATCAGCGAGATGAGCAGGCCGAGCACCGCGTCGGCCGGGATGGCCTCGTCCGAGCACACCTGCTCGGCCATGTCCAGGTTCCAGCCGGAGAACACCGCCAGCCGACGCAGCAGGATCTGCTCCTGCTCATCCAGCAGCTCATAACTCCAGTCCACGGTGGCCCGCAGCGTCTGCTGCCGCGGCGGCGCGGTCCGGTCGCCCGAGTTCAGCAGCTGGAACCGGTCGCGCAGCCGGTCGGCGATCTGTTCGACCGAAAGGGCGCGCACCCGGGCGGCGGACAGCTCGATGCCGAGCGGTATGCCGTCCAGCGTGCGGCACAGCCTGGCCACCGACGCCGTGTTGTCCTTGGTCAGCATGAAACCGGGCCGGGCGCCCGCGGCCCGGGCGGCGAACAGGCGGACGGCCTCGTGGGCTGCGAGTTCGGCGCCGCGGGCGCCGTCGGGCGGCAGGTCAAGCGGCGGCACCCGCCAGACGGTCTCGCCCCGGACCCGCAGTGGCTCCCGGCTGGTCGCGATGATCCGCAGCCACGGGCACCGGGCCAGCAGCAGTTGCACGAGCGTGGCGCAGTCGCTCACCTGGTGCTCGCAGGTGTCCAGGATCAGCAGCATGTGCCGCGAGCGCAGCGCCTCGGCCAGTGTCTGCGCCAGCGGGACCCCCTGCTCCTCACGGATCCCGATCGTGGCGGCGACCTGCTGGGCGGTCTGGCCGTGCCAGTCGGCCAGCTCGACCAGCCAGGTCTCGTCCAGGGCACCCTCTCCGGTATCGGAATTCTCCGCGGCGGCCATCACGTCGCGGGCCAGTCGCATCGCGAGCCGCGTCTTGCCGATACCGCCGGGGCCGCTGAGGGTCAGCGCACGGACCTCGCTGAGGAGCCTGGCCAGCTCGGCAAGATCACGCTCACGACCGATAAAGCTGTTCGGCTCCGCTGGCAGGTTGCCGCTGAGGATCGCGGTGGCGGACTGCATTGGGCCTCTGGAGATCTCACGCTCGAAATGGGGACGACTAGAGTCTCTCACCGTATCTGTTCGCTGGCAGCGTAGGTGGTCAGTTGGCCGGCTCGATGACAACCGGAACGGCCTCGGTGTACCGGACCCGGCCGTAGTACATCACCTTCACAAGCGCCCACCACTGCGCGTTGCGTGCGGTTACCGGCACGCTCGCTGCGAAGCGCAGCACCGTGCTCGTCCCCGGCGCGATGCTGAAGCCCTGAGTCCATGGCCCGAGCATCTCCCAGGTACCGAACGGTGAGACCAGCTGCGCCTCGCCGTGCAGCTCGGACGCCAGCCCGCTGGTGACGCGGACCTGCAGCTCGCCCCGGCCCCCGGCGGTCAGCCGCAGCTTCGGCGTCAGCACGGCCAGGTCCACCTCGGCCGCCCCCGCGGCGTAGTCGGCTTGCATCAGCTCGAGCGTCTCCTCGGGCGGCAGGTCCGGATCGGGCCAGCGGCGCTCGCCGACCGCGACCATGGCCGTGTCCTCGACCAGGTGGCCGAGGTCGTCGCGGATCCGCGCGGCCACGAAATACCGTCCCGCCGCGGTCCCCGGCGGCACCCGCACCGCCAGGTCCCAGGCCGCGTAGCCGCCGGGAGCCAGCTGATAGCGCAGGTCCGCTGCCGGGCCGACGGTTATCTCCGCGGGCGTGACCAGTTCCACCACCCCGGAGGCGGCCTCGGCCCCGCAGCCCACGGTGAGCGTCAGCGGCGCCACGTCGCCCGGTTCGGCCAGGGCGACCCTGACGGGGGAGAAGTGCACCGCCACCGGCAGGTTCCCAGCCGGTGCCGGCCCCTTCCCGTGCAGCCAGTAGCGTGCGTAGACCGGCTGCACCAGGTCGGTCCCTGCTGTCCCCGCCACCATGCGTGATCCCGTCTGCAGGACCACCGTGGCGGTACCGAAGGCCGGCATGTCGACATATGCGGTGCCGTCCTCGACCTGGAGCGGAGCGCCGTCGGACTCCTCGAGCAGATCGGTGAGCCACGCCGTCGAGACCTCGCCGGCGAGCCGCACCCGCGCCGTCGTCGCCTGCCCGCGGGTCTCCCGCAGCCGCACGGTGACGGTGGCGTCTTCGGTTGCCGCGTCCGTCAGCGCCCGCGTCCGCCCCGCGGCAAGCGGGTTCCCGCGTGGCTTCAGCGCGCTGACCGTGACCGTGGCCGGCTCCACAGAAAGCCCCGTGCCCGGCTGGCCGGCGCCCGGCGGCTGCCCGGCTCCGCCCGTCACGGCGATCAGGTCGTGGTTATAGTCCTCGGCGCTGAGGTCGAAACCAGCCGTCCGCCAGTCGCCCGGGCCCGAAGCCAGCGCGTACTCAAAGGTGTGGCTCCAGTGCTGCCAGGCGAAACTGCTGCCGTCCGGCGCGGTGCGGCGGTCCCCGTCGATCCAGATCCCGGCGGGCCAGGCGCTGCAGGAGCGCATCAGCGACAGGTGCAGCGTCCCGTCCGGCGTGACCACGCAGCCGGGCGTGCCCCGGTTCAGCACCGCCACCGACTGGTCCGCCAGCGGCACCGGCCGGCACCCGTCCCCCCGTCCCCGGGTTCGGCGTCAGCCAGGTCGCCGGCGTCCACCACGGCGTCGGCCAGGTCCCCGGCCAGGGTGGCGATCGCCGCGGCCAGTTCAGCGGGCCCGGCGCCCGCCACGATCAACACCGGCAGGTCGCCGGCCCCGCGCACGTCGGCGTCCGGCCCGAACGCGTCCGCCCGATCCCGTGAGGCCGGCACCCACAGCCGCGCCGTCCCCGAACCCGCGTCCACCCGGGCCGCCAGCGCCTTGGCGTACCCCGGTCCGGCGGCGGCCAGCACCTCGGCGGTGAACGGGTTCACCTCGGGGCCGCCGACCGCGATCCTGACATCGGGCAGGTTGGAGTCCGCGTCGATCGCACCGTACCTGGACCCGTCCGCCTGGCTGCAGGTCGCGGTCACGCCCGCCGCGGCCAGCGCGACCAGCAGTTCCCTGAGCGTGTCACGCAGTCCGTTCGGCAGCAAAGGACAGACGACCTCGGCCACCCCGATCGCCTGGGTCAGCCCGGGCGCGTCCCCGGTGCGGACCCGCGCGGTTGAGCCCACCCCGAACCACTGATGAGCGGGGTTGTCCAGGGTGTACCAGTGGTCGGCCGAGTTCACGTCCACGACCCCGAACGACCGGCCGATCACAGCCGTCGCCGTCTGGTACACCGGCAGCCCGCCCGGGACGTCGGCCGGGAAACGGACCCGAAGCAGCCGGTCGCGGTCGCGGTAGGCGTCCACGTGGGTGCGGAACTCGACCCGCTCCGCGTGGTCCCACAGCAGCGTCTCCTGGGTGACCTCGAGGCCGTCGAGGGTGAACGAGGCTAGCAGCCGGGATCCCGCCTCGCATCGTTCGGCCCGCACCCGGGCCGTCAGCGATGAGGACCCGGTCCCCGGCCCCTTGGGCGACAGGTGCCACGGACCCTCCCCGTGCCGGGGGTGCTGCGCGTACTCGTCCTGGAGCACCAGTTCGTTACCGGGTCCGGCGAGCACGTCGGCGCCGGTGCGCTTGTCGGTGATGCGGACAGTCCCGCCCCGCGCCGGATCCGCGGTGACCTGGTAGACCGGATTCTCGATGGTCGTCCCTTCGGCTTCCTGCCACTCGCGGGCTGGAGTTTGCGTCGCCTGCAGCCGGTACGTCCTGAGCCCGAGCGCGGGCACGCCGCGAGCGAGGAACGTCAGGGTCACCTCGGCCAGCGACCCGTCCGGTCGGCGCCGGGCCCCCTCGGCCACCGACGGCATCGGCGCCCCGCTGTCGTCCCGTACCTCCAGCCAGTGCGTGCCGTCGTCCGGTACCTGCACGGTGACCCGCGCCATCCCGTCCCGCGGTCGCGCCAGCCCGTTGGCGACTGACACCGTCCGGGGGGACGACCCCCCTGGACCCCCCGTACCCCCCCGGGACAGGTAGGCGACGGCGTCGCGGCGGGCCGCCGAGCCGAGTTCGGCGGCCTCGCGCCAGCCGCCAAGCAGGTCCAGGTACACCTGGTCGGACTCGACCCCGGTGATGCCGTCGTGGTGGGCGCCGTAGGCCAGCAGGCGCCAGGCCTTGTCCAGCGCCGCGTGCGGGTAAGGCGCGCCGGCCAGCCAGGCGAGAGTGCCGAGCCGTTCGGCCTCGGTGACCGCGGTTTCGATGGCACGCTGCGCCTGCTTGGTGTCGATGTAGGAGACGTCCTTGCCGGTGTACACCGGGTTCATGTCCCTGGTCTGCGGGGTGATCCACGCGCCCGGATGGCCGCCGGAGGTGGCCTCGGCGCGGACGGCGTCGAAGAACTCGCGGGGCACCGCGGTGGTGAACCTGGGCCACACGTACCGCTCGTTCCAGTCCCGGTGGATGTCGGTGACCCAGCGGGCCGGGATGACGTGGTCCGCGCCGACCGGCAGCAGGACGTTCCGTGTGGTCGCGACCTGCGCCAAGCCGCGGAACTGCCCGTACGCCTCGAGTTCGGCGGCCTGCAGGTCGGGCGGGCTGTGCAGCCGCCAGCCCGCGCCGTAGTGGTGCGCCATGTAGGCGGTGAGCAGGCCGTGGCCGTCCGGCGAGATCCACTCGAACTCGGTGCCGAACTGCATCCGCCGGTCGCCGCCCTCGGCCCCGGACGGGCCCCACTGATGGAACGGCCCGCGCGCCCATGCCGACGAGGTCAGGCCGGCCGCCGCCATCAGGCCCGGATAACCCGGATCGTGCCCGAACACGTCCAGCATCCACGCGCTGCGCGGGTCGCCGCCAAACACGTCCCGCTGGAACCCGATGCCGTAGACGGCGTTACGGATGATGGCTTCGGCGCAGATCAGGTTGGTGCTCGGCTCGTTGTAATTGCCGCCGACGATCTCCACCCGGCCTTCGGCCATCAGCCGCCGCAGGTCCTCCCGGTCCTGCGGGAAGGCGTCGAAGTACGGCTTGAGGTAGTCGATCTCGGCCAGTACGAACTTGTAGTCGGCGTCCTTCCTGGCCTTGTCCAGGTGCGTGCCGACCAGCTCGAACGCGCTCCGGATTTCCGGCAGCTTGCCGTCCTCGTCCGGCAGGCTGAGCCGGGCCTCGGTGAACTGGCCCTGGGTGTTCCACCACACCGGATCGTAGTGGAAGTGGCTGACCATCCACATGGTCCAGCCAGGTTCGGCCACGGTGATGTCCGCTTCGGCCTGGACGCGCCCGGCCTCGCTCTCGAGGGTGACCGTGACCCGCCGCGTGCTGCCCGGCTGGTAGGGCGCGGCGATCTCCATCGGGACCTCGAAGGCCTTCTCCTCCCCGGGGTTCAGATCATTTATCCCGAACGGGCCAGGATCTCGCACTCCCGCCCCCAGCACGCCCAGGCTGGCCGAGGCCGTTCCTGGTTCCTCGTTCACCAGCGTGACCCGGACGACCTGCAGCGGACGCTGCTTGGTTCCCACGAACAAGTCTGTTGATTCAACGCTGACGATCCGCATCTGACCATCGTTACACGACCTCGGCCCGCTGGTGCAGACGCCTGGTAAACGCCCGCGTCGCGGCGGCAGGATCGTCGGCCTCGGTGATCGCGCGGACCACCACCACGCGGGTAGCCCCCGCCGTGAGCACGTCGTCCAGCCGGTCCAGGCTGATGCCGCCGATCGCGAACCAGGGCCTGGCCGTCTTGGTGTGCGCGACGTGAGCCAGCAGGCCGGGACCGGTCGCCGGGCGTCCCGGCTTGGTCGGCGTGGCCCAGACCGGCCCGGCGCAGAAGTAGTCGACGCCGGGTTCAGCCGCTACCGCATCGGCCTGGGCCGGGCTGTGGCTGCTACGGCCGATGAGCGGTCCCGGGCCGAGGATGCGCCGCGCGGCCGGCACCGGCAGGTCATCTTGCCCAAGGTGCAGCACGTCGGCTCCCGCGGCCAGCGCGACGTCCGCGCGGTCGTTCACCGCCAGCAGGCGGCCGTGCCGTCGGCAGGCGGCCGCGAACACCTCGAGCAGGGCGAGTTCCTCGCCCGCCTCCAGCCCCTTCTCCCGCAACTGCACGATATCCACCCCGGCGGCGAGGACGGCGTTGAGGAACCGGGGCAGGTCGCCCTGGGATCGCCGGGCGTCCGTGCACAGGTAGAGCCGCGCGTCCGCCAGCCGCGCCCGCAGATCAGTAGTCATCGCGCCATCCAATCATCCAACTCATTGCCGGGTCCCCGCGCTGGATCGCGGCGCGCGCCTCGTCCCGTGCCTGCGCCTCGTCCCGTGCCTGCGCCTCGTCCCGTGCCTGCGCCTCGTCCCGTGCCTGCGCCGCCTCCGGACCCTCTGCCGTCGCCGCCTCCGGCTGATATAGGGTAAACATTCGGAGACAATTCCGACCACGGGAGCCCCGCTGGGGCTGAGAGGGAGGCCGAGCGCCTCCGACCGTCGTACCTGATCCGGGTAATGCCGGCGAAGGGAGTGCTCTTTGGCCGTTACCGCAGATGTCATCGTCGCGGGCGGCGGCGTCATCGGGACCGCGATCGCCTGGCGGGCCGCCGCGGCCGGGCTCAACGTCGTCCTGGTGGACCCGGCCCGCGGCGACGCCGCGTCGCTGGTGGCGGCCGGGATGCTCGCCCCGGTCTCGGAGGCCCTGTTCGGGGAGGGCGCGCTGCTCCGCATCAACCTGCTCGCCGTGGCCAGGTTTGGTTCGTTCGCGGCCGAACTGGAAGAGGTAACCGGCCACCGGGTCGGCCTGCGCCGCGAGGGTACGCTGGCCATCGCGTATGACCCCGGCGACTACGCGGCGCTGATGCGGCTGTCGGCGTTCCGCAGGTCCGCCGGGCTGGACGCGGAGGAACTGGACAGCCGGGCCTGCCGCAAGCTGGAGTCCTTCCTCACTCCGGACGTACACGGCGGCGTGCTGTTCCCTGGCGACTGGTCGGTCGACAACCGGCGGTACGCGGCCGCGCTGCGTGCGGCGGCGGCGGCCGCCGACGTGCGGATGGTGCGGGACCGCGTGACCGAGGTGCTGACCAGGGACGGGCGGACTCGCGGCGTCCGGCTCGCGGACGGCGGCGAGATCGGCTCGGTTCAGGTCGTCGTGGCCGCCGGATGCTGGTCCGGCGCGGTCGCCGGCCTGCCCGCTCCGGTGCGGGCCGCGGTCCGGCCGGTCAAGGGCCAGCTGCTGCGGCTGCGGCACCCGGACGGGATGCCGCCCGTCATCAGCCACACGATCCGGGCCACGGTACGCGGTGCGGATGTCTACCTGGTGCCGAGGGCCGATGGCGAGGTGATCGTGGGCGCCACCCAGGAAGAACGCGGGCCGGACCTGACGGTGACCGCGGGCGCCGTGCACGACCTGCTGCACGACGCCATGAGCGTGCTCCCGGTGACGAGCGAGCTGATCCTGGCCGAGACGTGCGCCGGGCTGCGGCCGGGCACGCCGGACAACGGCCCGGTCGTGGGCGGGTACGGCGCCGGCGGCCTGTTGCTGGCCACCGGCCACTATCGCAATGGGATCCTGATGTCGCCCGTGACCGCGGACGCCATCGTCGCCTGCCTCACCGGCCAGCCGCTCGCGGCGCAGTGGGCGCCGTTCACGCCCGAGCGCTTCCTGCCCGCCAGGGAGGGAGCGCGGTGAGCCTCCAGGTGAAACTCAACGGCAAGCCACACGAAGTGCCGGACGGCAGCACGATCGCGCAGGCGGTCGCCGAGCTGACCGCTGCCCCGGCAGGCGTCGCCGCCGCCCTCAACGGCGACGTGGTACCGCGCGGCTCCTGGGCCGCCACCCCGCTTCGTGACGGCGACGAGGTGGAAGTCGTCACCGCCGTGCAGGGAGGTTGACGATGTGTGCTGGAGGGAGACGGACCATGACTGATACGGAGCTGGTGAGCCAGGAGACGGCCGGTGCCGAGCCGTGGGTGCTGGCCGGCCGCGAGCTGAGCTCGCGGCTGATCCTGGGCACCGGGGGAGTACAGAGCCTTGAGGTGTTGCGGCGGGTGGTCGCCGCCTCCGGGACCGCGCTCACCACCGTGGCCATGCGGCGGGTCACCGCTGGTGGGGAAGGCTCGCTGCTCGGCCTGCTGCAGGAGGCCGGCGTGCGCATCCTGCCGAACACGGCCGGCTGCCACACCGCGAGCGAAGCCAGGCTCGTGGCCAGGCTCGGCCAGGAGGCGCTGGGCACGGACTGGGTCAAGCTCGAGGTGGTCGCCGACGACCACACCCTGCTGCCGGACCCCACCGAACTGCTCGACGCGGCCCGGATGCTGGTCGCCGACGGGTTCGTGGTGCTGCCCTACACCAACGACAACCCGGTCCTGGCCAGGCAGCTCGAGCGGGCTGGCTGCGCGGCCGTCATGCCGCTCGGCGCGCCGATCGGGTCCGGTCTGGGCGTGCGCAACCCGCACAACATCGCGATGATCGTCGAGCAGGCGGGCGTCCCGGTCATCCTGGATGCCGGGATCGGGACGGCCAGCGACGCCGTCTTCGCGATGGAACTGGGCTGCAACGCGGTCCTCATCGCCTCGGCCATCACCCGCGCGGCCGAACCGGAGCGCATGGCCACCGCGATGCGGCTGGCCGTGACGGCCGGGTACGCCGCCCGGACGGCCGGGCGCATCCCGCGTCGCTGGCATGCCCGCGCGTCCAGTCCGGTGGACGGCCGGCCGGAGTTGCCGGCGTGAGCGGTGCTAGCCGGGGGGGCGACCCCCCAATACCCCCCCGCTCCTGGGGGGACCCATCCCCCCAGACCCCCCTTGGGGGGGACAAGCCCCCCGCCCCCCCATACCCCCCTGGCCCCCAGACCCCCCTTGGGGGGGACAAGCCCCCCGAGATCCCGCGGGTGCTCACCATCGCCTCGTCCGACTCGGGCGGCGGGGCCGGCATCCAGGCGGACCTGAAGGCCTTTGCCCGCTGCGGCGCGCACGGCATGTCGGCGATCGTCGCGCTCACCGCGCAGAACACGATCGACGTGCGTGCCATCCATGAGGTCCCGCCGGCGTTCGTCCGTGCGCAGATCAACGCGGTCCTCGACGACATCGGAGCCGATGCTGCCAAGACCGGCATGCTGTTCTCCGCGGCGCTGATCGAAGCCGTCGCCGGGGCGCTCGCGGCCCGGGACCTGCCGCTGGTGGTGGATCCGGTCATGGTGGCGAGTTCCGGCAGCAGGCTGCTGCTCCCGGACGCCGTCGGAACCCTGGTAGCGCGGCTCTTCCCGCTGGCCACGGTGGTGACACCCAACCTGCCGGAAGCCCAGGCGCTCACCGCTGTGATGACCGAGGACCGCAGGGTCCTGGCCGAGCGCCTGGTCGCGATGGGGGCGCGAGCGGCCCTGGTCACCGGGGGCCACGGGGCCGACCCGGTGGACCACCTGTTCGACGGATCACGGCACATGGCCATCCCGGTCGCCCGGCATGGCGTGGCCGCCACGCACGGCGCCGGCTGCACCCACTCGGCGGCGCTCGCGGCCGGGCTGGCGGCCGGGCTGCCGCTGGCCGAAGCGGCCTGCCAGGCCGCCGCGGTGGCCGGTGAGGCGGTGGCGCATGGCCTGGCCGGGCTCGGCGCTGGCGAAGGTCCGGTCCATGTCCTGCATGAATACCGTCCTAGGGAGACACTGCGATGAGCGACAGCTTCAGCGGTGAGCTGTGGCAAGGGGTGGCAGGCATCTATGACGCGATCCTGGCCCACCCGTTCCTGACCGGTCTGACCGATGGCAGCCTGCCGCATGACGCCTTCGCGTTCTACGTCGTGCAGGACGCGATCTACCTGCACGGTTACGCTCAAGCCCTGGCGGCCGTGGCCAGCCGGGCACCCACGCCCGCGCAGACCGAGATGTTTGCCCGGCACGCGGCGGACGCGATCGCGGTCGAGAAGACCCTGCACGGGTCGCTGCTTGCCGACCTCGGCATCGACCCCGTGAGCGCTGAGCGGGCCGAGCCCGCCCCGGCAAACCTCGCATACACCAGCTACCTGCTCGCCACCGTCAGCACCGGGTCCTACGCGGAAGGGGTCGGCGCGGTGCTGCCGTGCTACTGGATCTACGCCGAAGCCGGCCAGGAACTGCTGCGCCGCGGCTCGCCGGACCGCCGCTACCAGCGGTGGATCGACATGTACGGAAGCGAGGAGTTCGGTGACGTCGTGCGGCAGGTGATTGACGTGGTCGACGAACTAGGCCCCGACCTCGGGGTACCCGAGCGCGACCGGGTGCACCGCCACTTCCGCACCACGAGCCGTTACGAGTGGATGTTCTGGGACATGGCCTATCGCCAGGAAGCCTGGCCCGTCTGATCCGCTCCCGTGATGTCGCGGGGCCGCCTACTCCTCCGCGGGCGCGAACGGCTCACGTGCCTGCGAGCCCGGTTCGGCGGGCGCCTCGGCCGGGTTGGTTTCGGCGCGGTTCTTGCGCTGGGGGGTCCAGGAATGCCTGCGGCTGTCATCGGAATGCTTGCCGGCGTGCCGGTCCTGGCCAAGGCGCTTGTGTCGGGCTGAATAAGAACAAGGTCCCCTCCATGTATGAGATGCAGGGGACCTTGCCTGGCCTCGCCGCAAAGGCCAGCCAGTTGCCTGGCCGTCCGATGCCGCGCGCCGCCCGCCAGAGTCAGGAACCCGCGCGAGGCTCAGGTTTCCCTACTCCTCCCACGTCCCGGAGTTGCCCCCAGGCAGTGCCCGTTTCTAACGGTGAAAGTATTTCTACTGCCTCGGCGCGGGACCGCGCAAGCCTTCTGCCGCATCATTTTCTGGTTTTTTCGCTGCCCGCACAGGTATCCACAGGATGTGACTGGTTATCCGCATTCATCGTCGGTTTTCCACCGCCTTACGCACAGCCTGTCCACAGGTTACCAGGCGTAACGCGGAGAACACCGAATCACTGGGGCGGCTACCGCGGAAAATTCCGGTGCTGGCAAATTAGATTTTCCGTGTTCGCAATGTGCGATACCGGAAATGATCTGTTGATATCCGGATCTGTTGGCCAGAGCCAATTCCGCAAGGCGTCCCCGGCGGCCTAGTGCCGTCTCAGGTTAGGATTGCCTCGACTTAGGTTTGCCTCGACTGGCTTGATGGTGCCAGCGCGCCTGGCCGCCGGATCCGGCCGGCGCGATGTTCCACCGTGCCGGTCATAGCCGGCATGATGTTCCATCGTGCCGGCCGGCCGGGTGGGTTTCGCGGCGGTGGTGATGCCTCCGGCCGGTCCGGAGCAGCGACTGCGGGCTAACGTCGCCGGGCGCGGTACCAGCTAGCCGGGGATCCGGACGCCGAATCCGGTGACGGCCAGCTTCAGCAGGACCTGGCCGGGTGCCTGCAGGGTCGCGACCTTGGCCGCACTTAGCTCCTCGAGCTGGGTCAGCAGCGCGGCGTAAGCGTCGGGGCCCTGCTTGCGGGCCCGGCTCAGCCCGACCGCGTTGGCCCACACCTTCTCCCGCGCCTCGCGCAAGAAGCGCTGGGTGCCAAGCCGGTTCAAGGGCCGGAGCAGCCGGTCGAGCAGGGGAGCCGCCCCAGAGTGCCCGGAGATCCTGGTCAGCTCGTCGTCCTCGGCGGCGATCCGGGCAGCGAGCACGTCGTCGATCGCCCGGTGGTCGGCCTCGCGCCGGGCCAGCAGCGCCGCGTCGTCGAACTGCTCGTCGGTGATCACCGCCAGCAGCGCCTGCGGCAGGTCGTAGTTGATGTGGGCGTTCATCCCGAGCAGCACGTGCCGCAGGGCGGGCAGGTCGGCGGGGGCGCTGAACGCGATGTCCCAGGGCCCCGTCGGCCGCCGGCCCGCGAGCGAGGCCTCCAGGGCCTCCAGGTACAGGTCGGCGAAGGCAACGTCCAATCGCTCCACCCACTCGGCGTCGGCGAAGCCGCCACGCTTGATTTCCGCGGCCACCGCCAACGTGGTCCGCTGATAGGTGGCGTGAAAATAGCGCCGCCGGTCGCCGTCGGCCTGCAGCGGCTCGAGCAAGGCTGCCATCCGCGCGATCAGCTCATCCATCACGCGGCCATTATGATCCGCCGAAGGCGCCCCTGACCTGGATAGGCGTGACCCGGCGAGTTGAGACAAAGGCGGCCAGCCCGAACCGGCGCTGGTGCGGGCTGGCCGTTTGCCCCTCGTCCCTGATGATGGCGGTAGACGTAACGCCTTCTACCTAGGTAGAGTGGCAGCGTGACTGGTCGCACGGAGTTCTCCGCTCAGGCCTTGTCGGTGCTCGCGGCGCTTTGCGCCGAGCCGTCGGCCTGGCAGCACGGCTACGCGATCGCCCAGGATACCGGCCTGAAGTCGGGGACGCTTTACCCGATCCTGATCCGACTGGCGGATCGTGGCCTGATGGAAGCACGGTGGGAGGACGAGCAGCCTGCCGGGCGCCCCCGGCGACATCTATACCGGCTGACGCCCGAAGGGCTGGCCAGCGCCACGGCGGCACTGGCATGCGGGACTCCGGTGGTGAAGGCTCAGGCTCGGGCCGGCCTGTCCCCGCGACGACGGCTCAGTACGCAGGCCTGAACATGAGCGAGCTGACCCGGGCGCTGGCGGCGGTGTTGCGGCGCTCGACGGCGCTGTTGCGGGCCGGCCGCCGTGAGTGGGCCGAAGCGATCTGGGCTGAATCGGCGGAGGTGCCGGCCGGGTGGCAGCGGCTGGGCTGGCTCGCGGGTGGGGTGCGGCTGACGGTGCAGGAGGCCGTGCGGGGCCGTAGGTCGTGGTATCCGCTGGCCTTCGCCATCGCGGCCGCGGGCATGGCGTGGAGTGCATGGTCCGGGCCGCCTGGTGACTCAGCCATCGAGATCAACAGGATCGACGTGATCGTGATCGTGATGATCCTGGCCGGGTTGCCCTGGATCGTCTGGCGGGCCCGTGGCTCGGTAGCAGACGCCCGGTTGGCGCGACTTGTCCGCACCGGCGGCTACGGGGCGGTCCTCGCCCTGGTCCTGGCCAAGAGCGCGGTGGAACGGGTCGCTGATGCCCCGCCCAACAACCTCCCAGGACCGGCCCTGGCCTGGGCAGGCGAGGCGGTCTTCCTGGTGGTGATGGCCGGATATGCGGCCCTGATCCTGGTATTTACCGCGCGGCGCTCACCGGCGCTGCCGGCCACCATGGCCATCGGCACCGTGACTGGCATCGCCCTCGGCGTCCTGGCCTACGTGCTTGGACCGCTTGGCTTCCCGCTTCGTTTCACCGGTCCGTGGTCGGCGCGCCTCTATGACGCGGCGCTGACGCTGGGGCTGCTGCTGGCGGTGGGTGCTCCCGTGATGGCAGGACGAGCGGCAGCCCGGCGGGCTGGCCGCTCGCTGCCCGCAGGAGCCGGCGCCCGTCAGGGAGCCATGGCCGGATTGTGCTTCGGGACAGCCGCCGCGCTGGCCGTAGCGGTCCTGTCGACCGCCACTATCGCGATCCTGCCCTACGACACCGGACTCCGGGACTGGGCCAACAGCCACATCGGCCAGTGGACACCCATCGTGGGCCAGGTGGCGCCACTCCTGCACCCCCGCCTTGGCTACGTGGCGGGCAACAGCGCCTTCGCGGCTGGGTACCTCATCGTGCTGCTCATCAGCCCGCTGGCTGGCTGTGCCTTCGGCGCCTGGGGCGCACACCCGCGGCCGGGATCACCGGTGCAGCAGGCGACAGCGGCATGGCCAGCTATGAAGCGCTTGCTTGTCCGCGGCAAGCCCGCAACCTAAAGACCAGTAAGGGGGTGACGCTGTGACCAGTTTCCTCATCGTCTCCCTTTTGATCTTCGCCGGCTGCACGGTGCTCGGGATAGTGCCGGCGGCGGTTCTCGCCGCTAGGGCGCGCCAGCCCGCCCCGGCCGTGCTGACGCTCCTCGTCGCCGGCTTCATCACCTGCGTGCTCGTCAGCGCCGCGGTGCATCTGTCCTAGGGCGGACGGGCCGCGGTGCATCTGTCCCAGGCGGACGGGCAGCGTGCCCAGGCCGAGGGCCGGAGGCGGGCGAACGGTGCCACGCGGCGGCGGTGCCGACCCACCGGGGTGTCCTCGCTCGCCTGCTGCCTGCCTCGATGGTCAGCGCGGCCAGTAGCGGCGGGTAACGACCCTGGATAGGGTTAGTCCATCCAAAACGGGCACTGGGCTGACAAGATCGTGCCCTTGGGTGGGGAGCGGAGAATGAGCAATGCCTGACCGGCCGGCGACGCTGCGGGATGTTGCGGCTGCGGCCCGCGTCCACCCGGCCACCGCCTCCCGGGCCCTCAACCCGGAGACCCGCATCCTGGTCAGCGAGGAGACCGCGCGCCGGGTGACGGCTGCTGCCGCGAAGCTGGGCTACCGGCCCAATCCAGTCGCCCGGAGCCTGCGGACCCGGCGCTCGCACACGGTCGGGGTGCTGATTCCCGACCTGAACAACCCGCTGTTCCCGCCGATCGTGCGCGGCCTGGAGGACAAGCTGTCCGAGGCGGGTTACGTGGCGCTGATCGGCAACACCGACGCCGACGCCAACCGCGAGCGCACGCTGTTCGAGCAGATGCGGGCCCGTCATGTCGACGGCTTCGTGCTGGCCACCGCGACGCTGCACGACCGGCTGCTGGCCGAAGCGGCCGCGGCGGAAGTGCCCGTGGTGCTGATGAACCGGCTGGCGCAGGACTACAGCTTCCCCTCGGTCTCGGTCGACAACGAGCAGGGCGCCCGGATGGCCGTCACCCATCTGGCCCGGCTCGGCCATACCCGGATCGCGCACATCGCGGGTCCGCAGGAGGCGTCCACCGGCGTGAGCCGCCTGCGCGGGTTCCGTGACGGCATGGCGACTCACGGTCTGGAGGTGGACGAGGGCCTGATCACGTACGCCAGCAAGTACACGGTGGAGGAAGGCGTCCGCTGCTGCCGGGAGCTGCTGGCCCGCCAGCCGGCCTTCACCGCGGTGGCCGCCGCCAACGACATGCTCGCGGTCGGATGCTACGCCGCGCTCGACGAATGCTCGCTGCAGTGTCCGGACGACATCTCCGTGATCGGCTTCAACGACATGCCGTTCATCGACCGGCTCCGCCCGCCGCTCACCACGGTGCGCTTCCCGCACTACCAGCTGGGCACCGAGGCGGCGCAGCTGCTGCTCGAGCGGATCGGCGGGGGCGAGGGGCCGGTGAAGATCCTTTACCTGGCGCCGGAGCTTATCGTCCGCGGGTCTACGTCCGAACGTCTCGCGACGCAGGCCGGGGAGGAAGGCGCCGATGAGGCGGTCAGCCCGCCGGTCCCGCTGCACCCCGCTCCTGCCAGGCACGGCCGGGCGAAGATGTTAGCAATCGATTGCTAACGGGGCGAACCCGCATAGAGGCCGTAACCGCTGCCTCGGCACACGTTATCACCAGCGGCTCCGGGCGGCGGCATCACGTCGGCGCCACCGGGGAGCCACCCGGCGCCACCGTCGGCCGCAGCCTCGCCAGCAGCCACGGGACGGAGCGGCCCGGCCGGATCCGGCCGACGGGCGGCGGCCTGCCGCCATGTCCTGGAAACCGATTTGGTGGGGCTTTGGTAACAGATTGGACATGCGGCATTGACAAACGAGTCGCCGGAGGACCAGTCTCAGGGTTGCAAACGATTGTGACCAGAGAGGGATGGGGATCTGGCGACATGGTCGGACATGATGACGCCCGCAGGCTCGGCTGGCTGGGCACCGGCCGCATGGGCGTGGAGATGAGTCGCCGGCTTCTCTCGGCCGGGTGTGATCTCGCCGTCTTCAACCGCTCCATGGGGAAGGCCGAGCCGCTGATCGAGCTGGGCGCCAAGCCCGCGGGAACCGCCGCGGAGCTGGCGACCAGGGATATCGTCTTCATCACGGTCGGCTCGTCGGATGACCTCATCTCCGCGGTGCTGGGTCCGGGGGGGCTCATGTCCAGTCCGGGGGCGGCGCCAGCCGTGCTCATTGACTGCTCCACGGTATCGGCCGAGGCCTCAGCCCGGGTGCGGGCCGAGATCGCCCACCGGGGCACCGCCCTGCTCGCCGCGCCGGTGATGGGCAACCCCAAGGTGGTGCGGGCCGGGAAGATGACGGCCGCCGTCTCCGGACCCCGCGACGCCTTCGCTCTGGCGGAGCCGTACCTGAACATGCTGGGCCACGGCGTAACCTACGTCGGTGACGGAGAGGCGGCCAGAATGGTGAAGCTCTGTCACAATTTGTTCCTCGGCGTGGTGGCCCAGTCGCTCGCCGAGATAACCGTTCTCGCGGAAAGAAGCGGAATAAGCAGGCAAGCGTTCCTCGACTGTCTCAACAAGAGTGTGATGGGTTCCCTGTTCACCGGCTACAAGACGCCGGCGTACGTGAACCTCGATTTCGAGCCCACGTTCACCGCCACGCTGCTGCGCAAGGACTTCGATCTTGGCTTGGCCGCCGCGCGGGAACACGAAGTGCCGATGCCGGTTGCTGCCCTGGTCCACCAGCTGATCCAAGGGTTGGTCGGACGCGGGTACGGCGATTCCGACTTCGCCGCGTTGCTCCAGCAGCAAGCGGATTCCGCGGGTCTGCTGCTGGTCAGCGAGCATGCGGAGGTCTCCGACGGGCTCGGCACCACCGACACCTAATCCCCGATAACCCGAACGAGAGGAAGGAGGCACCGGGCGTGAGACCCCACCTCCCCTGGCTCTCCAAGAATGGCCTCGCCTTGAGCGCGGCAGCCGTCCTGTCAGCCGGCCTAGTGGCGGCCTGCAGCAGCAGTAGCAGTAGCACCGGCGCCACGGCCAGCAGTTCCAGTAGTTCCAGCCCGAGTACCAAGGCACCGATCACGATCGGTGCGTCGCTCTCGCTGACCGGCGACTTCTCCGCCGACGGCCAGGCCTTCGAGCGCGGCTACCAGCTGTGGGCCAGTGACGTGAACGCGAAGGGCGGCCTGCTCGGTCGCCAGGTCACGCTGAAGATCCTCAACGACAACAGCTCACCCACGCAGGTCCAGACGAACTACCAGACCCTGTTCGCCTCCGACAAGGTGGACCTCGCGTTCGGGCCGTTCTCCTCGCTGCTGACCACGCCATCGGCATCGGTCGCGGCCCGGTACGGCTACGCGCTGGTCGAGGGTGCGGGCGGAGCGCCGTCGGTGTTCGAGAGCCCGGCCAACGTGTCGGCTCACAACGTGTTCGACGTCAGCCTGCCGATCGAAGACGAGTTGATTCCCTTCGTCAACTGGGTCGCCTCGCTGCCGCCCAGCCAGCGGCCCAAGACGGCGGCCTACCCGATGGCCGACGACCCGTTCGCCGACCCGCCGGTCCAGCTCGCCCAGCAGAGGCTGCAGGCGCTCGGGGTGAAGACGGTCTACTCGAAGATCTTCCCCGAGGAGGAGAGCTCCTACAAGCCGGCCGCTGACCAGGTGGCCGCTACCGGCGCCCAGGCCGTGCTGCTCGGGTCCACCGACGTGCCAACCGTGTCCGCGTTCATGCAGGCGTTCGAGCAGCAGCACTACAACCCGAAGATGTTCATCTGCGCGGCGGGCCCCGACCAGGGGGCCGCGTTCACGTCCGCGGTGGGGAAGGGGAACGCGACGGGGATGATGGTGCCCAACGGCTGGTATCCCGGGTACGCCGATCCGACTAGCCAGGCGATGGTGAATGAGTACGTGGCCAAGTACGGCGGGAGCCCGTCCGACGTCAACGCCGACGTGGCCGAGGCCTACTCGGTCGGCCAGGTGATGGACCAGGCGGTGACCGCGACCGGCGGCACCGACAACGCGAAGATCATCACCTACCTGCACAGCGGCGTGACGCTCAGCACCGTGCAGGGACCGGTGAGATTCGACAACTTCGGCAAGAACGCCAGCGCCGCGGCGTTTACCTTCCAGTGGCAGCAGCAGGGCACCGCGTTCAAGCAGGTCCTCCCGGTCAGCGCGGCCGGCTCGGTGACGATCATCAACCCCAAGCCGAACTGGACTAGCTAACCCCCATGGCACGAGAGATCTACCAGGCTATTGTCGACGGCATTCTCGTGGGCGGCGTCTACGCCCTGATGGCCGTTGGCCTTACGCTGATCTTTGGCGTGCTCGACATCATCAACATCGCCCAGGGTGTCCTGGTCATCCTGGGCGCTTATCTCAGCTATCAGCTCTCGGTGTCACTGCACCTGGACCTTTTCCTCGGGTTGCTGATCACCGTGCCGGCCATGTTCGTGATCGGCGTCGTCATCCAGTGGGCGTTCATCCGGCGGCTGCGCGGCCGGGAGCGGACGTCCATGACGCTGCTGGTCACCTACGCGGTCGCGCTCATCATCGAGGGGATCCTCTACGAGATCTACGGGCCGAACCCCAAGCAGCTCAACGCCTCCTACGTGCAGTCCAGCGTGCGCATCTTCGGCTTCTACCTGCCGTACATCTACCTGTACGGCTTCGCGCTGGCGCTGGTGCTCATCGCGGCCATCTACGCGCTGCTGTACCGGACCACGTTCGGGCGCAGCGTGCGGGCCACGATGCAGGACCAGACGGCGGCGCGGCTTATCGGCATCGACGTGAACCGCGTCGCCGCCCTCACCTTCGGCGTCGGCGTCGCGGTGACCGCGGCCGGCGGCATGATGTTCGGCGCCACCAACGCCTTCAACCCCAACAGCGGCTACGACCTGATCTCGCGGCTGCTCGCGATCATCATCCTCGGCGGTCTCGGCAGCATCGGCGGCGCGCTAGTCGCGTCGGTCTTCATGCTCACCGTAGAGTCGCTGGTCGACATATGGTCCCCGGAATGGGCCATCGTCGTGTTCTACGCCGCCCTGGTAATAGTGCTGGTGATCCGCCCGACCGGGTTCTTCGGCCGGCAGCCGGTGCGGGCCCAGTGAGGGCTGACACCGTGGGGGCTAAGGAGGGGATGGCCGGCACCGGAGCGACCGGCGTCAGCAGGCAACGCGTGGTGGCGGGGCTGGCGCTGATCGTCCTGGCCGTGGCGGCCATCGTGTTCCCTGTAGTATTCAGCAGCCCGGTGGTCACGAACTACGCGATCTACGCGCTGATCTTCGTGGCCGCGGTCTCGGCCTGGAACATGTTCTCCGGTTTCTCCGGGTACATCTCGCTCGGCCAGGCGGTGTTCTTCGGCAGCGGCGCCTACGCAGTGGGCATCGCGGCCAGGGACTGGCACATCAACGGCATCGGGGTGTTCGCCCTGCTGCCGCTAGCCGCGGCGGTGGGGGCGGTGATCGCGGTGCCGTTCGGCCTGGTGGCACTGCGGGTGCGCCGGCACACGTTCATCGTGATCACCATCGCGGTGTTCTTCATCTTCCAGCTGGCCGCGGCCAACTTCTCCTTCACCGGCGGCTCCGTGGGCGTCTCGGCGCCGTTCCTGCCGTGGTCACCGACGGAGTTCAACGACCGCTTCTACTACATCACGCTGGCCTGCGCCGTGGCCGCCATCGTCATCGCCGCGGTGGTCCGGCGGTCCAGGTTCGGCCTGCAACTGCGGGCGATCAGGGACGACGAGGACCGGGCGCGCGGGCTCGGCGTGCGCACCATGCGGGTCAAGCTGGGCGCGTTCGTGATCTCGGCGACGATCACGGGGCTGGTCGGCGGGGTGTGGTTCCTCTACCTCACCCAGGTCGAGCCGCCGTCGGGCTACGACCCGCTGTTCGACCTGTCGCTCGTGCTGATGGCCTTCCTGGGCGGCCTCGGGACTATCAGCGGACCGGTGATCGGCGCGCTCATTATCGAGCCCAGCCAGCTCTACCTGACCATCAAGTACACCAACGGGTACCTGAGCGAGATCCTGCTCGGCGCGCTGTTCCTCCTCATCGTGCTGTTCGTGCCGCGGGGCATCGTCCCGACCGGCGGCGAGTGGGTCAAGCGGCTGCGGACCAGGGGCCGTCCGGCGGTACCTCCCGCGAGCCAAAGGGCCGCGGTGTCGCCTGGACTGAGGAGCGACGGAGGAGCGACGAGGGAAGGCGACGCCTTGAAAGCGGCCCGGAGGCGAGCGGGAGACAAGGTATGAGCGCACTGCTGCGGACCGAGGACGTGCGCAAGGCTTACGGCGGCGTGCACGCCCTCGACTCCTGCACGGTGGAGATCGAGGAGGGCTCGGTGGCGGGCCTGATCGGGCCGAACGGATCGGGTAAGACCACCCTGTTCAACGTCATCACCGGGTACGCCAAAGCGGACGAGGGGCAGGTGTACCTGGCCGACAAGAAGATCACCAACGTCACGCCGGACAAGATCTTCGCCCTCGGCATAGGCCGGACCTTCCAGCTGACCAGGATCTTCGCCAGCCTCACCGTACTCGAGAACATGCTCGTCGCCTCGAAGCACGGGGGCGCCGCGGCGCGTAAGCGCGCGCTGGAACAACTCGAGTTCGTCGGCATCGCCGGGCACCACGCCGGGCTGGCCGGCACGCTCTCCTACGGCCAGCGCAAGCTCCTGGAACTCGCCTACGTGCTGGTCGCGGACCCTGCCGTCATCCTGCTCGACGAGCCGGCCGGCGGTGTCAACCCCTCCCTGGTCAATCACATCGCCGACCGGATCCGCGAGCTGAACGCGGCCGGCAAGACTTTCCTGATCGTCGAGCACAACATGGAGTTCGTGATGGGGCTGTGCGACCGGGTCACGGTGCTCGACTCGGGCGCGGTGGTGGCCGCCGGGCCGCCCGACATCATCAGGACCGACCGCCGGGTGCTCAACGCCTACCTTGGCGAGGACCTTGAGGACGACGATCCGCACCCGGGGGAGCAGGCATGACCGCGCCAACCGGCGGTCCGGCGCAGGGAGCCGGGGCAAGCACCACGGCCCGTTCGGTACTGGTGATCGAAGACCTGGTGGCCGGGTACGGCGGCGGGGACGTGCTGCAGGGGGTTGCCCTGGAGGTGGCCGAGGGCGGCATCACCTGCGTGGTCGGGCCGAACGGCGCCGGGAAATCCACGCTGATGTCCTCGATAAGCGGGCTGCTGCGGCCGCGCCTCGGGTCGATCATGCTCGACGGGAAGAACCTCGTCGGCATGTCGCCGCGGCAGATCCTGCGCCTCGGCGTAGTGCAGGTGCCGCAGAACCACAGCCTGTTCCGTGACATGACGGTACGGGAGAACATCGAGCTCGGCGCCTACATACTGTCGGACCGGGCGCTGACCGCGCGCCGGGTGACGGCGGTGTTTGATATCTTCCCGGACATCGCCGGATGGGCGGGCAAGAAGGCGGGCAGCCTGTCCGGTGGCCAGCAGCGGCTGGTGGAGTTCGCCCGGGCGCTGATGCTGGAGCCCCGGCTGCTCATGCTGGATGAGCCGTCGATGGGGCTGGCGCCGAAGATCTTGCGGACCGTGTTCGACGCGATCAGGCAGATGAACTCGGCCAGCACGACGATCCTGCTCGTCGAGCAGAACGCCCGGGCCGGGCTCCGGCTCTCCAGCCACGGCGTGGTGATGGAGAGCGGCCGGGTGCGGCTCTCCGGCACCGGGCGCGAGGTGCTGGAGAACCCCGAGATCGGGGCGCTCTACCTCGGCGGCGCGGTCAGCGCCGATTAGTCCCTCTTGCGGGCCAGCGTCAGCCCGTCGCCGATCGGGACCATGACCAGGTCCACCCGGTCGTCGGCGGCGGCGTGGTCGTTGAAGTCCCTGACCGCGATCACCAGCGGGTTGTCGTTGCCGGCGTCGATCACGCGGCCGTGCGAGAACGTGTTGTCAACCATGATCAGCCCGCCCGGCCGGACGCGCGGCACGACCTCACGCCAGTAGCCGAGGTAGCCGCCCTTGTCGGCGTCGATGAACGCCAGGTCGAACATCTCCTCGTCGGGCAGCGAGCGCAGCGTGTCGATGGCCGGGCCGAGCCGCAACTCGATGCGCTCCGCCAGGCCTGCCTTCTCCCAGTACTTCCTGGCCACCGAGGTCCATTCCTCGCTGATGTCGCAGCACAGCAGCCGTCCGCCCGCGGCCAGCCCGCGGGCGATGCAGATGGAGGAGTAGCCGGTGAAGGTGCCGATCTCGATCGCCGAGGCGGCTCCCGCGATCTGGGTCAGCAGCGTCATCAGCGTGCCCTGCTCCGGGGCGATGGCCAGGCCGGTCTCGTTCGGGTACTCCTCCGCGGTCTCGTTCGCCAGTTCCCGGAGGACGGCGTCCGGCGGACTGCTGTGCGCGGTGAGGTACGCGTTGAGGTGGAGGCTGATCTGCTCGGTGCGCCGCGTCATGGGACAACGCTATAGGTAGGACGTCGCTGTCCGCGAGGTGGCCTGGCTAAAAGCTATATTTCCGATTGAGTAAAGCGTTTTTCGAGGTTGCGCCGCTTCGCGCCAGCGCGAGCGGTCTGACCCGGTCCGCCTGGCGGCCGGGCCTTCCGCCGCTGCCGGAAGTGTTACCACCCCCGAACCCAGTCGATCAGGAAGTCGACCGGGAAGACATCTCGATGGCCGAGACGATAGTCCGGTGCGGGACGAAGTAGAGAACGTAGACCGGCCAGCAAGTGATCATCGTCAGCGTGTGCTTCGTGCCCACCGGCCGCAGGACACCGACGTCGGTGTACAGGACGCGATACGGCAGCCTGGTCACGGCGTAGGTCACCACGCAGTGCTGGGTCGTGATGGTCACCGTGTCCCCGGGCTTGAGCGAGGCCAGGTGGAGGAATGGGTTCCCGGCCGTCACGTCGTGCGCCGCGATGCCCACGTTGCCCTCAGCACCCGGCATGGCCGTTCCCGGGATATGGCCCGGCCCGGTGGCCAGCTGCGGCAGACCCGTGCCCTCGATCACCGTGAACTTCCAGTCCTTGCCGAGCGCCGGAATCTGGATGATGGCGAAGACCTGCCCGGTACGGGGCTGAGAAGCCACCTGACAGCCTTGAGCCGGAAGCGGTACATGCGGCTGACCCGCCCAGTTCTCGTACAGCTGCTGCTGGGCGGCATGCTGGCGGCTTCCCGCGAACGGGTCGAGAACCTTCACGGCCGACATCGCGAGGACCGTGACCCCGGCCAGGATGCAGACCAGCGCGATCAAGAAGATCGGCTTCCTCGCAACTCTCATTGCTCCCCCTTTCCCCAGGCGCCTCCCCCTCCCTGGAGGAGGCGGCGCCGGGGGTTGGTTTACCAGACTCGGACGTAATCGACCGTCATGGTCGACTGGGTGAAGCTCTCGGGCACCGGGCCGCCGCCGTCACCGCCTACCGCCAGGTTGAGGATCATGAATGCGTTCTCGCCGTGAGCCCCTGGCCCACCGAACGGCCAATTGGGCAGGTCGCCCGGACTGACAGTCAGGTAGATCTCGCCGTCCTTCGAGAACTGGATCTGTCCGGTATTGCCGTCCCACCGGAGGTGCCAGGCGTGCCAGCCGGTGTCGACGCCGCCCGGAACCGGCATCTGGATGGTTGTGTCGTTCCCGTTGTGGCCGGCGGTATGGACGGTCGAGTCCGGAGACCAGCCTGGCTGGCCGTAGACCTCGATCATGTCGATCTCGCCGCACTGCGGCCAGCCGGCCGTAGGGTAGTCCGAGCCGAGCATCCACCAGGCAGGCCAGGCTCCGGTCGCGAGATCGAACTTGATCCGCGCCTCGAAGTTCCCCTGGTTCCGAGCGAACAGGCCCTGGGTAGTCAGCCGGGCCGAGGTGTAGCCACCGCGCCGCCCGGTCCCCTTGAGGGCCTTGATGACCAGGTGGCCCTGGCCGTCGAGGTAGGCGTTCGCGGTGCTGTCAGTGTAGGTCTCCAGCTCGTTATTGTCGGTCCACCGGCCCGTCTCGTGATTCCACTTCGAGGGGTCCGGCGGCGACCCCGCTGGGCCATTGAACTCATCGGTGAATACGTAACTCACCATCTGCTCCTCTATTCCTGAGTAGATCGCGGCTGCCCCCACCAAGGTGGCGGCAGCGGCGATAGCTGTGCGCCTGCGGATAACGCTCACGCGTGGTTGTTGGCGCTGCCCTTGAATTGCGCGGTAACAGGGCTGCCCAGCTGAAGAAGACCGAACGAGTACCCGGCTGCCTTGATATCGGTCAGCAGCTGCGGAAGGTACCCTGGATTCCCGCCATCCCGGCCGAGAACATCCTGGCCATCATGGAGCTGGATGACCGCTCCGTCCCGGAGCTGAGACATGACCGCCGAGATAACCTGGGCATCGGTGACCGACTGCCAGTTCCAGTCGCTCGGATCGATATCCGCCCCGATCGACTGCATTCCCTGGCTGATGAGGTAGCTGAGCGCAGCCGCCGTGGCCTGGTTGTACGGGAAGCGGAACAGCTTGGAGTCCCGTCCCGTAACGGCGACCTGGAGTGACCGGGCCTGAGATATCTCCGTAGTCGTCTGCGCCGTGGTCAGCGTGGCGAAATTGGGGTGATCCCAGCTGTGCGTTCCTATCTGGTCGCCCGCCGCCAGGATGGATAGCACTAGACCGTAATTCCCGTACGCCGCATTCCCCGCGTTGGCGAGGCAAGTCGCATAGGACGGAGTGGGGGTTCCCACCACGGTCGACGGGCACATGCCCGAGTCGGTGTACGTGCTCTGGCCGATCTCGAAGAAGGTCGCGTGCGCCCCGGCCGCGTTCAGGTCATTCAGGACCAGGTTGGTGTACCCGGCCGTCGGCCCGTCGTCGAACGTCAGGTAGATCGTCCCGGCCGAGGTGGGCGACGGTGACGGTGAGGGTGAGGGTGAGGCCGAGGTGGGCGAGGGAGAGGGCGAGGGCGACGGGCCGACAGCAGCGGACGTGGTGAACTTCATGACCGCGCCGTTCTTCTGCCCCTTGGAGTTCCAGGCGTAGACCTGGAACGAGTAGGCCGTCGAAGGCATCAGGCCGGTGATGCTCGCGTGCAGCGCGACGGCGGTCGTGCCCGAGCCGATGGCCAGAACAGTGTTACTGTCCCCGTCCGGAGGATTCCACTGGAACCACGTGGTGGTCGCCAGCCCGCCTGGGTTGACGCTCCCGTTGAGCGTCACTGTAGTACTCGTGACGTTGCTGGCCGCCAGGGTGGCGGCCGTAGGCGCGGCGGTCTTGACCGCGGCGGCCTTGACCGACGAGGCCGTCGCTGCGCCCGACATGAGTACCGTCACCGCGACGACCGAGACGACGGTCAGCGGCACACGGATGTGCTTGATGATTTTCATACCTTTCCTCTCACAGCCGCCAGGCCGGGGGGAGTAATCCCCCCGGCCAGTTGGAACTAACAGCTGTCGGCGCGGGATGAAGCGCGTCAGCGCCACACCTAGGGCGATCAGAACCGTCCCGAGCACTACGATGAACAGAATTCCGGTACCGCTCGTAAAGCCGGTCACAGGCAGGGTGGCGGCAGCACCGCCCGCTACCTTTCCAGCAGGTCCGTACATTTGATTTACCTCCTCACCATGTGCCATTGATCATGGGCTCCGGCCCCAGTGATCTGCTTGTAGTAGCCGGAGAGGATTGCGACGGTGAGAAGCGCACCGTAAGCCATTTCGATAGGGAAGACCACCGCGGCGAGGATGCCTTTCCATCCCACCCGCCACGCGGTGTTGACGTTGTCGGCGATCATCACGGCCGTAATCGGCAGAATCCAGATCGCGATGATGTGGTGGCGCGAGATCCACATCAGGTAAAGGACGCCCACCCGCATGAGCAGTGACCAGGCGAAACCCAGCTGCCGGAGCCACGGGAAGGCGGTCCACCGCGTCAGGCCGAACTGGCTCAGCGTCTGGATGTACCCGCGCGCCCAGCGTTCCCGCTGGATGAACAAGCCCTTGACGGTGGAGACCGGCACGGTGGTGGCCAGGCAGTCCTGCGGGCGGACCATGCCCCACGCAAGCGTCTTCAGCGCGATGGTCAGCTTCCAGTCTTCGGTCCAGTTGTCCGGGTCATACACGGCGCCATAGTGCGCCTTGACGTCCCGCATGGCGGCCACGCGGTACATCGCGGCCATGCCGGTCATGCAGCCGTAACGGCCCTTCCGCCGCCCGATCATCCGCCGGTCGCGCTCGTACTCCATCGCCTGGAACAGCTCGATGGCCGTCCGCTTGAACTCGACGAGGTGGTTGGAGCTGACCGCGCCTAGGTGGGGGTCAGCGGCAAAATGCGCCTCGGCGTTCTTCAGCAGGTCCGGGTGAATGGTGGTGTCAGCGTCCATGCAGACCACGAGATCGTCGGCGTCCAGCTGCGGCAGGACGATGTCCAGTGCCGCGTTCAGCGCGCCTGCTTTCCGCCCGGTGATCCTGTGGAGCTCGATGACCTCGGCGCCAAGACCGGCCGCAACCGCGGCAGTGGCGTCATTTTCCCGGCAGTTATTCGGAACGACGATAATCCGGTTAGCCGGGCGCGACTGGGCCTGGACCCCCCTGATTGTCTCGGCGATGTAGTCCTGCTCATTATGTGCTGGTATTAGCACGACGATACGTGGCTTCATTATTCGATCCCCCATCCCCGCTTTACCGGAACTGCGCGTGATCTTCATCTATCGCTACAGTCCCCGATCCGGGTAGCCAGCGGGATGCCCGGCCGGGTGCAGAATGGTTGCGGATCCGCGTGAGGATCAAACAGGCCGGCCGGGCAAACGCCAGGAAGACTCAATGGCGTCACTACACGTAAATACTTGGAGCACCCATTGGTTGCGCTCTCATCGGCTAAAAATCGTAGGTTATCTTTCGCCGCAGGGATTTTGAATTTCGAGTCAAGTTGCCGCGTGTGCGACGGCTGATGACAGGCGGATGACAGGCCGATGCTGGCTCGTGATTACTGCGGGGTCGTGGCTATGGCACTAGTCGAGGCGCGAGGCCCGGTGCCGCAGCGCCCGGGCGAATTCGGCCGCGAACGATGCCGCGTCCGCCTCCGCCAGGCGGGCGAAGGAGATCCGGACGCCGGGCGGCGCGGCGATGCGGAACCGTTGGCCCGGGGCTACCGCCCAGCCGGCCGCGGTGGCTATGCCCTCGCGAGGGGGTCTTGGCGGGTCGTCCCCCCGGGCAAGCGCCGACGCGACGCCGTTCTCGTCGGCGACGGGCACCCAGCAGGTGAATCCTGACCGGCCGGTGGCCGTGATCCCGTGGGCCGCAAGCGCTGACCGCAGGGCCGCGCCGCGGCGGGCGTACACCTGTGCCGCGGCGGTGAGCGTCCGCGCCACCGAGGCGTCCGCCCACAGGTCCGCCACCATGTCCTGCAGCTGGTAGCTCACCCACCCGGTGCCCAGCGCCTGCCGGCCCGCGACCCTGGTGATGGTGGCCTCGTCGCCGACCATCACGGCGAGCCGCAGGTCGGGCCCGAGCGACTTGGACACCGAACGCAGGGTGACCCAACGTGCTGGACCCTTGGCGCCTGTGCAGGCGGAAAACGCGGGCACCCCGGCCACCGGCCCGGCGTGATCGTCCTCGATGACCCCGGCCGAAGGGTGCCGCCGCAGGACCTCGGCGATCTCCGCGGCGCGTCCGGCGTCCCAGGCCGCGCCGGTGGCGGCCTGCGCCCGGGGCGTGACGATCAGCGCGCCCGCGCCTCTGGCCAGCGCGGCCGCCAGCGCGGCGGGCCGGATACCCAGGTCGTCGCCCGGGACCGGCACCATGGTGAAGCCCATGGCCGCGAGCAGGTCGAAGGTGACCGCGTGACCGGGATCCTCGACGATCACCCGGTCGGCGGGATTGAGCCAGGTGGCCAGGACCCGCTCGATGCCGTCGAGCGCGCCGCCGGTGACGGTCAGACTGGCGCTCTCGATGCCGTCGGCGGCCAGCTGGTCGGCTGCCAGGCGGCGCAGCCGCGGTGAGACGGGCGCCTCGGCGTACATCCGGGCGGACCGCCTGGCAGGCCGGGCCGGGAGCAGCGGCAGCAGGTCCGGGTCCGGGCCGCCGGTGATCAGGTCCCTGGTGCCCGCGGGAGCGCTCAGGTACACCCGTGAGCTGACCGGGGGAGCGCCCCGGATGCGCGTGCCCGCCCGGCCAGCGCCGGTGGTCAGGCCCCGTCGGCGCAGGTCGCTGTAGGCCGCCGCCACCGTGGTCGGGCTGATGCCCAGCTGGCCGGCCAGCTCGCGGACCGGGGGCAGGTGGTCCCCCGGAGTCAGCTGCCCGCTGCGGACGCCTGCTTCCACGCTGGCCGATATCTCCTTGGCGGTCCGGCCTCGAGGGATATATTGTACCAGTATATCCACAATACGTACTGTAACATTTTCAGGAAGGCGATGCGCCCCTGGCTGACCTCCCCGTGGTTGATACCTTCTCCGCGGAATCCCGGCTGATCCTGATCGCCGACCTCGACTACGCCCTTGGGATGCTGTAATGCAAACGGTTACCGGAAACTACGAGATCGACGACGACCGGGCCAGGATCGATCCCGCGGCCGCGGTGTCGTTCTTGACCACCGAGGCCTACTGGGCCCGGTGGCGCGGCGAGCAGGAGATCAGGCGGCAGATCGCCTCGGCCTGGCGGGTGGTGGGGGCCTACGACCAGTCCGGCGCCATGATCGGCTTCGCCCGAGCCTTCGGCGACGGCGGGTCCGCCTACCTGGCTGACGTGTACGTGCTGCCCGCCCACCGCGGCGCCGGCCTGGGCCGGGCCATCGTCCGGGTGATGATCGAGGACGGCCCGGGTGCAGGTTGGCGCTGGATGCTGCATACCTCGGATGCGCACGGCCTGTACCGCTCGTTCGGCTTCGCCCGGCCGGGCGGCAACCCCTCGAGGTATCTCGAGCGTCCCCCCCAGGGGGGTCTGGGGGGGAAGGTTCCCCCCCGGGATCGGGGGACTTCGGGGGGGCGTTCCCCCGAATCAGCACAGCCGCTGACCGGCACCGGCGTCCGCCTCGAGCCGCTCCAGTACCGTCACGTGCCCGGCCTGGTGGCCGCGGCCTCCGGCGGCGGCGAGTTCTACCGCTGGTCCCCGGTGCCGCAAGACGAGGCCCAGGTTCGCCAGTACGTCGAGACCGCGGTCGCGGCCCGGGACGCCGGCACCGCGGTGCCGTTCGCCGTGGTCCGGATGGCCAGCGACACGGTGATCGGATCGACCCGGTTCTGGGACCTCGGCTACTGGCCGTGGCCGGAGGGCCAGCCCCGGACCGGGCCAGACACGTGCGAGATCGGCCATACCTGGCTCAGCCGGAACGCGATCAGGACGGGCGCGAACACCGAGATGAAGCGCCTCATGCTCACGCACGCCTTCGAGGTCTGGCAGGTGCGCTCGGTGTGCCTGCATACCGACGCGCGGAACCAGCGCTCACGCGACGCGATGCAGCGGATCGGCGCGCGCTTCGAGGGCATCTTGCGCGCGCACCGGCTCGGCGCCGACCTGAACCCGAGGGACTCCGCCCGGTTCAGCATCACCGCGGCCGAATGGCCCTCGGTCAGACTGCGTCTTGACGAGCTTGCCCGCCGCTACCAGCCAGCCTGACGACCCCGGCGGCCCCGGCGTGCGACCGGGAACGCTGGGACCGCCACCAGGCCTGGCCCGATTCCGGCAGCATATAGATCGGGTCGTAATACGGGTACTCGCGGCTGAGCGCCAGCTCGTCGTCGGCCTCGATGGCGGTGTGGTAGTTCTTCGTCCAGTACGAGATGCCGTGGTCGGTGTCGTACCTGGCCACCTGGTGCAGCCAGCGCTTGCCGACGTAAGGCACGTCGCAGACCAGCCGCGGGGTGGCGAACCCGGGCAGGTAGCCCATGATCTCGTGCTGCAGGGACTGGCCCTCGCGCAGCGTCAGCCGCCAGTGCTCGCTGCCCGGGATCATGTCGCACATGTAGAAGTAGTAGGGCATGATGCCGGCCCCGTCGAGCAGCGCGAAGCACAGGTCGAGCAGCGCCTCCGCGCTGTCGTTGGTGCCGCGCAGCAGCACGCCCTGGTTCCGCACGTCGCGGACGCCGGCCTCCAGCATGGCCTGGGCGGCCCGGGCCACCAGCGGCGTCACCGACTGGGCCGAGTTCACGTGGGTGTGGATGGCGATGCTCACCCCGCGCGAGCGGGCCGTGGCGGTGACCCGGGCCATGCCCGCCCGCACCTCGTCGGACAGCCAGTGCTGCGGCAGCCCCATCAGCGCCTTGCTGGCCAGCCTGATGTCCCTGATCGAGTCGATCTCAAGCAGCGCGGCCACGAACGACTCGAGCCGCGGCCAGGGCAGGTTGGCCACGTCCCCGCCGGAGACCACCACGTCCCGGACCCCGGGCGTGCGGCGCAGGTAGGACAGCATGGCGCCGAGCCGGTCTTCCCGGGCCAGCGCGAACTTGTGCTTGTCGGTGACCGGCGTGGGGTTGCCGACCAGGTCCATCCGGGTGCAGTGGCCGCAGTACTGCGGGCAGGTGGGCAGCAGTTCGGCCAGCACCTTGGTGGGGTAGCGGTGGGTGAGGCCCTCGACCGCCCACATCTCGGCCTCATGCAGCGAGTCGCGCTGCGCGTACGGGTGGGACGGCCAGTCGGCCCGCCGGTCGGTGAACGCCGGCACCATGTACCGGCGCACCGGGTCGGCATAGAACGCCGCGGTGAAGCCGGGCTGATCGGGCGAACCGTTCGGCACCATGGTGTTGAGCATCTGCGGCGGCAGCAGCATCGACATGGTGGCTCGCTCGCGCTGGTCGCGCTCGAGGTCGGCGAAGAAGGACTCGGCCAGCCCCGGCCCGGTGACCTGCCGCAGCTGCCGCGCGTTCTTGACGCAGTGCGCGCGCTGCCACTGCACGGATTCCCAGTCGGCGGCGGACACCCCGGCCCAGCCGGGGAACCGGCGCCAGTCTGGTTCGGCGAGCTCATGTCGCTGATACACGTACGGC
Source organism: uncultured Actinomycetes bacterium (assembly GCA_963798675.1). Lineage (GTDB taxonomy): Bacteria > Actinomycetota > Actinomycetes > Streptosporangiales > Streptosporangiaceae > Palsa-504. Next base: position 185,449 of record CAWCUJ010000009.1, read on the forward strand.
TGCGAGACCATGGAAGCCACTCCTCTAATTTCTGCATGATACCGAAGAACCTGCGGTACAAAACGGGTTGGACCGTAGATCTTCCGGAACGGCCTCGGTGTTCCGCGGCTGCCCGGGCCGCAGCCTCGGCGGCCGTGCGGTCAGCTTTACGGTTCGACGGGTCACGAGAAAATCTTCAGATGATAAGCTATCATACACAAGAAGTTGTTGTATTGAAGCTCTAAAACAACAGATTTTACCGAACGATCTGCGTTATTTGTAATCATCCGTGCGTGTACAGGCAGGTAGGCGTCAGCCGGGAAGGACCAGCCGCATGACCACTTCGTCCTCCTCGCCCCTTGGGCTGCACCGGGTGATCGACCCCCCAGGCGTCCTTCCGCAGGCGGCCTGGCAGCTTGACGCCGGCCCCGCCATCGCCCGCGACGAAGTCCGCATCCGAGTAGACCGGCTGAACCTGGACGCCGCCTCCTACCGCCAGATCCGCGAGGCCTACGCCGGCGACCCCGACAAGATCCGCGCCGCCGTCCTAGAGATCGTCGCCACCCGCGGCAAGATGCAGAACCCAGTAACCGGCTCCGGCGGCATGCTGACGGGCACAGCAGAAGAGGTAGGCCCGGAGTCCCAACTCGGCCTGGAACCCGGCCAGCGCGTAGCCACCCTCGTCTCGCTCACCCTGACCCCGTTGGCCATCACCGACGGCCTATCCCGCTGGGACGCCCTCTCCGAGCAGGTCCCGTGCGAAGGCCACGCGATCTTGTTCGCCAGGTCGATCGCCGCCGTCCTGCCCGACGACCTTCCCGTCCCGCTAGCGCTGGCCGTGCTGGACGTGTGCGGCGCCCCGGCGCTGACGCAGCGCGTGGTGAGGCGAGGGTCAACGGCTGTCATCATCGGCGCGGCCGGCAAGAGCGGCTCCCTCTCCGCCGCGGCTGCCCGCGGGGCAGGCGCCGCCAAGGTAATAGGAGTCGTCCCCACCGAGGCTGAGGCCACCCTGCTGCGCAGCCTCACGACCGCGCAGGAGTCCCCCCTGCTAGACGAGATAGTGATCGCCGACGCCAGAGATCCTGTCGGACTGGCGGACAAGGTAAAGGAAGCAGGAGGCCCAGCCGACGTCACCGTGGTGTGCGTAGACGTCCCCGGCTGCGAGGGCGGGGCGATCCTGTCGACGAGGCAAGGCGGGACGGTGATCTTCTTCTCGATGGCGACGAGCTTCAGCGCCGCCGCGCTCGGCGCGGAGGGGATGGCCGCCGACGTGACCATGCTGGTCGGCAACGGGTACGTGCCCGGCCACGCGGACCTCGCACTCAATCTGATCCGGACCACGCCCGCGCTGCGCGCCCTGTTCGAGCGGCGCGTCCTGGGAGGCCAGCCGTGACGGGCAAGCTCGACCTGGACCCGGCGCTGGTGGCGCAGGCCCGCGAGCTGGCCCGGCTCGCCGGGCAGCCGGTCACCGACCTGGCCCGGACGCACACCACCGTCTCGGTGGAACGCGCCGTGCTGCGGCTGGCCGGCCTGGACGGGGCGGACTCCGACGGGATGCCGTGGGTGAACTGGCTCGTCGACGCGGTCCGCGAGTCGACCGGGCTTGAGCACGGCGTGGCCCTGCCGGTCTGGGACGCGATGCTGACCGGCGGGTATGCCGACCTGCGCACGCTGGCCGTGGACGCCACTGCGGGCCTGGTCAAGTTCCGCCTGCCCGCGGGGCACGAGGCGGCGGCGGCCAGGGATACCGCGGCCCGTTCGGTCCATAAGGGAATGTCCCTGATCGACGACCGGCGCGCGGAGCGGGACCGGATGATTGCCGCCACCTCCGACCCGCCGATGCCGTGGATCTACCTGATCGTGGCGACCGGCGACATCTACGAGGACATCCCGCAGGCGCAGGCGGCGGCGCGGGAGGGCGCCGACGTCATCGCCGTGATCAGGTCCACCGGGCAATCTCTGCTCGACTACGTGCCGGAGGGCGCGACCCGGGAGGGGTACGCCGGGACGTACGCCACCCGGGAAAACTTCCGGCTCATGCGCGCCGCGCTGGACGACGTGTCCCGCGAGCTCGGCCGCTATGTGCGGCTGACCAACTACGCCTCCGGCCTGTGCATGCCCGAGATCGCCTCGCTGGCCGGGCTCGAACGGCTTGACATGATGCTGAACGACTGCATGTACGGCATCATCTTCCGCGACATCAACCCGGTCCGGACGTTTATCGACCAGCGGTTCTCGCGGCAGGTGCACGCGCGGGCCGGCATTGTCATCAACACCGGCGAGGACAACTACCTGACCACCGCCGACGCGGTGGACGCGGCGCACACCGTGGTGGTATCGCAGCTGCTGAACGAGTACTTCGGCCGCGAGGCGGGGCTCGCCGACGCCCAGCTCGGCCTGGGGCACGCGTTCGAGATCAACCCCGAGGTGCCGGACTCGTTCCTGCTCGAGCTGGCCCACGCCCAGCTGATCAGGGAACTGTTCCCCGATGCGCCGCTGAAGTACATGCCGCCGACCAAGCACATGACCGGCAACGTGTTCGCCGGTTACCTGCTCGATGCGTTCTTCAACCTGGCCGGAGTGATGACCGACCAGTCCATCTTGCTCATCGGCATGATGACCGAGGGCATCCACACCCCGTTCCTGTCCGACCGCGACCTGGCCCTGGAGAACGTCCGCTATGTACGGCGGGCCGCCGGGCGGCTCGGCGCCTCGTTCCGGCCCGAACCCGACGGGTTCATCGCGCAGCGGGCCCGGCAGGTGCTGGCCGAGGCCATCGACCTGCTGCGCAAGATCGGCTCGCAAGGGCTGCTTAACGCGATCGCCGCGGGGACATTCGGGGTGACCAAGCGGCCGGCCGACGGCGGGCGCGGCCTGGACGGCGTGGTGAAACGCGCCGACGGCTACTATAACCCCGCGGTTTGCTTGCTCGAAGGCGCGGAGGTGATCCGGTGAGCCTGACCGGGAAAGTTGGGGAATTTGGGATCGTGCGCCCGTACGGCGACACCACCGGGGACGGGCGGGTGCAGCTGTCGTTCACGCTGCCCGTGCCGTTCGGCGACGAGTCCGAACGGGCCCGGGCCGAGGGCGCCGCGCTGCAGCTCGCGGCCAAGATGGGCATGGACCAGGCGATGGTCGTGCACGCCAAGGGGATGGGACCCGACTTCACCTTCTTTATCGTCTACGGGCGGGTCAGCCACCTGGTCGACCTGTCCGCCGTGACCGTGGCCGAACGGGAGTTCCCGGTGCTCCCGGCCGCCGAGGTGAACATGCGGATCCGTTCGGCGCTCGGCCGCAAGCTGGTCGTGGTCGGCGCGTGCATCGGCGCCGACGCGCATACGGTCGGCATCGACGCGATCCTCAACGTCAAGGGGCACGCGGGGGAGAAGGGTCTGGAGTACTACCGGGAGATCCGCGTGGTGAACATGGGGTCTCAGGTCGGCGTGGCGGACCTGGTCGCCCGCGCGGCCGCCGAGCACGCCGACGCGGTACTGGTCAGCCAGGTCGTCACCCAGCGCGACGCGCACCTGACGAACACCCGGGAGATGACGGCGGCATTCCGCGCCTGGTTCGTCCCGGAGAGCCCGAAGACCCCGGAGACCCCGGAGAGCCGGAAGCGGCCGCTGCTGGTGGTGGGCGGCCCGCGGTTCGACCCGAGCGCGGCGTGCGACCTCGGCGTCGACAAGATCTTCGGCCGCGGCACCACGCCGCGCGAGGTGGCCAGCTACCTGGTCCACGCGATTGTCCCTGAGGTTGGAGCCGCATGAGTAGTCACGTGGGGCTGTCGGTGACGCACCGCCGGTATGTGAAGTACGGGGACGCTCACTACGGCGGGAACCTGGTCGACGGCGCCTACGTGCTCGGGCTGTTCGGCGACGTGGCGACCGAGGTGTGCATCAGGACCGACGCCGACGAGGGGCTGTTCGCGTCCTACGCCGACGTGCAGTTCCGCGCGCCGGTGCTGGCCGGCGACATCATCGAGGCGACGGCCACGGTCACCGCGGTCGGTCGGCGCAGCAGGCAGCTTGCGTTCGAGGCGCGGGTGGTCTGCCGGGCCGATCCGTCGCGCGCGGATTCGGCCGCCTCGGTGCTCGGCGAGCCCGTCGTCGTCGTCACCGCCACCGGGACCGTGGTGGTGCCGGCCGACTAGGCCACAGTGATCGCCCTTCAGCGAGCATGAGCGTCGTGTTACGATACTGATGCTCGAAGGTGGTGACAGGCATGCCCTACAAGTTCCAGGCCCTGGTGACGCCTAATGCGGACGATGACAGCGATGCGCGTGCGAAGCTCAGCGCCGGGTCGCACCGGATGGTGCTGCGCGCCGTGAACAGCGAGACCCGGCGCAGCCAGGTCTTCAGCGCCCTGGTCGACGGCGAAGACGAGGGGCCGTTCCGGGCCGGGAGTCCGCAGATCATGGTCACGCTGCGGGTCGTCGGTGACGACGTCTCCGATTATCTCGGCATCGGCAGCCATTTCAGCCTCTGGCTCGGGACCGATATCGGACGGGGTGTCGTGACCCGTCGCCTGCTTCTGTAGATTCCTGCCTGGTCACCGCTAGGGTTCAACGGTGGCTTCATCTTCGGAATCAGCTGCCCGGGCCGGAGAACTGCTTCCGGCGACGCGCCGGGCGCTTACCCACCGCGTCGCTGTCGGCCAGGCCGAGGGCCGGACGCCGTCGCTGGTCGGGGCGGTGGTCCGGGACGGCATCCAGGCCTGGTGCGGGGCGCGGAGCATGCTCGAGGGACATGAGCCCGATGGCGACACCCAGTACCGCATCGGCTCGCTGACCAAGACGTTTATCGCGGTGCTTGTCATGCGGCTGCGTGACGAGGGTCGGCTGGACCTCGCCGACCCGCTCGGCAAGCACCTCGACGTCGGCCAGGCGGCGAGCGTGACGATCGCCCAGCTGCTCTCGCACACCGCCGGGCTGGCGTCGGAGACTCCGGGACCGTGGTGGGAGCGGAGCCCCGGTGACCTGCGGCCAGCGCTGGCCGACATCCTCGGTCCCGCACGGCATCCGGCCGGACGGCTGTTTCACTACTCCAACCCCGGTTACGGGCTGCTCGGCGCGCTCGTCGGCCAGCTGCTGGGGCACGGCTGGGAGCAGGCGCTGCGGCAGAAGATCCTCGACCCGCTCGGCATGGCCCGCACGACCGTGTCGCCCGAGCCGCCGCACGCGCGCGGCTTCGCGGTCCATCCGTGGGCGGACGTCATGCAGCTCGAGCCGGCCGAAGGTACCGGGCTCATGGCCCCGGCCGGGGAGCTCTGGTCGACCGCGGCGGACCTGTGCCGGTTCGCCGCGTTCCTGCTCGACGGCGACGACCGGGTCCTGCCCGCGAGGACCCTGGCCGAGATGCGCACTCCCGCTTCACCGCCCGGTGACGACGCCTGGGCCTCCGGCTACGGGCTCGGCCTTCAGCTGTTCCGCCACGACGGGCGGGTGCTTTACGGCCATTCCGGCTCGATGCCGGGCTTCCTCGCCACCTTGTGCGTCAGCCCCGCCGATGGCCTCGGCGGAATCGCCCTGGCCAATGCCACCTCGGGACCCGACATCGCCGCGATTGCCAGCGACCTAGTCCGCATCGTGGCCGACCATGAGCCGCGCATCCCGGCCCGTTGGAAGCCGCTGCCCCACGTCGAGCAGGCCCTGCTCGCGCTGACCGGCCTGTGGTACTGGGGGCCTCGTCCCTACTTGCTGCGGCTGCTCGCCGACCGTGGCCTGGAGCTCTCGCCGATGGCGGGAAGGGGCCGTGCCTCCCGCTTCCGCGCCGAGCCCGGCGGCACCTGGACTGGCCTCGACGGTTACTACGCCGGCGAGACCCTGGGCCTGGTCCGCGGCGCTGATGGCAAGGTCGACCATCTTGACCTGGGATCCTTCGTCTTCACGAGGGAGCCCTACGAGCCCGAGGCGCCGCTGGCCGCGCGGTCGGATCCGGACGGCTGGCGGGTCTTCTAGCCGGCCTGGCCGTTGACAAGGGCGGGCGGCCTAGTGCGACCCTCGGTGAACGTCCCTGACCGGGGCCGCCTCGCCAGCGGGCTGCTGGTCCGGAGCAGGGGCCGGGGCCGGGGCCGGGGTGAGCCTGGCCGAGGCCACGTACGCCACGGCGACCGCCACGATGGCCAGCGGCATTACCTCCAGGCCGTCCGAGGACAGCAGCAAGGTGGCCAGCAGGACGGAGGTCAGCGGGAGCTTGAGCATCACCACGGTCATCGCGCCGATGCCCATGGCGACGCCGTAGACAAGCGGCAGCCCCGGCAGGTGCGACAGCGCCACGCCGCCCACCGCGCCGAGGAACATGGCCGGGAAGGTAGGACCGCCGCGGAAGCCGCTCAGCGACACGCCGTAAGCGATCCCCTTGCACACCAGGAGCAGCAGCAGCGCTCCCACGGTATAGCTGGCGCTGCTGCTGAGGAACGGGCCCAGTGCGGACTGTCCGGAGAACAGCACCTCGGAGGAGTCCTTGCCGGTACCCGCGGCGAACGCGATCGCCAGTCCCGCGACGGCCAGGCCAGCCGCCGGCGTGGCCAGCAGCATCCGCCGCTCCACATAGGACCGCAGGAACAGCCCGAGCCACCGGATCCCCGAGCCGAGCGGCGCAGCCATCACCCCGATCGCCAGCGCCCACAAGAATTCACCGCCGGTCGGCGACCCGACATGGGGCAGGCCGGGAATCGCCAGCGAAAACGTGCCGAGCCCGGTCCAGGCGTCCAGGCCGATGAACACCAGCGAGCCGATGCCAGCGGCCAGCAGCCCGGGTACCAGCACGAGCTCCAGCATCGCACCGCCCAGCCCGGAGGCCTCCATCAGCAAGAACGCCCCGATCAGCGGCGAGCCGAGCAGGGTGCTGATGGCGGCGAAACTCCCCGCCGCGGCCACCACCGTGGCGGTCCTGGGCGGGGCGTCCTTCTTGACCAGGCGGACCGCCAGGACGCCGAGCCCACCGCCGAGGGCGATCATGGGCGCCTCGGGCCCGAGGACCACGCCCAGGCTCAAGGTCGCGAATGCCGCGAGCACGATGCCGGGAAGCTCGACCGGGGCGGGAGGGCCCTCGCCCATCTTGAACCCGTCGGCTGGTGAGTGGCCGCCCTTGCCGGGCAGGTACCTGATGGTCAAAGCGACCAGCAGCCCGGCCAGCGCCAGCGGCGGGATCGGCCACCACAGCGGTTCGCCGTGGAAGCCCAGGCCCTTGGGCAGATCGGTGAAGATCCAGCCCTGCATCTTGCTGACCAGGGCGAGAAAGAAATACGCCGCCGCCGAGACGGGTACCCCGATGATCGCGGCAAGCACCAGCAGCGCCACGTAGCTCCGGGACCGCAGGAGTGCAAGCGGATCGGACGGCATCGTCACCACAGTCCTCCCCGGCCTCCGGCCAGACAACCCGCGCAAGAACCACCCGTAATCACCCCACGGGTCCTCCCTCCCCGGTACGCCGTCAGCCGGGCCAGTACCACTCTTCCGGGAGCCGAGCCGCTCTGCCAATCGTCCTGCCACCAGGAGCGCGGAGGACTCACCCAGGCCGGGTGAGTTCCTTTGAGCTCAAGCCGCCGCGCGGGCCGCGGTGCAGCGGGTCGTGCTCGCCGCGGACCCGCCACCGCGCATCGTCGGGTTCGCCGGCAGATGCCCGTTCATCATGTATCGGGCGGACGTGACCCAGGTCGCCTGCCGGCTCGAACCCCGCGCCGGCGGCACCCGCTTCACCTACGAGCACACCGGCTTCACCGGCGTCGGCGGGCTGTTCATGGCCAGGCTGCTTGGCCGCGTCCGGACGAAGATGCTCAGCGCGGGCCTGCCCGCGGTGCTGGCCGACCTCGCCGACGACGGCATGCCCCGCCCGGGCAGCACCCTCAAGCGAGGGTCCCGTGGATGACCAGCGGTCTCGCCATCCACGCGCGCGGTCCGGGCAGGCCGACCCAACTCGTGCTCGACGGCCAAGCGGATCCAAGAGGAAAGCGAACGGTCAACGCCGCGCCGCTACGTATGGCCGTCTGGCTCCGCCAGCGTGGCTTCTCGCGTCGCGTCAAGCTCGGGTCATTCGGGCATGAACTGGTAGGAGCCGGCGATTGCCGCGTCCGCCGCAGCGGGCCCCTCGACGCATCGGTCTTGGATTCCGGCTTGGAACTTGCCGAACGCCGCCGACGCCGACAGCGGGTTCGTCGCACCGTCGATCACGGCGACGTGAAGGAAGCTAACCCCGTCGTCGAGACGGAAAGCGGCGTAATGCAGGCCCGGGGGTTGCCGCTCCGCCAGTTCGGCGAACACGTCACGGATCAGGCGCTCGTTCTCGTCGGCGCTTTCGGGATGGGTCTTGTAGCGGATCACCTTGGTGACTGTCATGGTCAACTCCGTATCGCTCGCACACTGTTGTTGCGGGGGTGGTGGGTGACTTCGGCGAGCCCGAGTGTTTCCAGTAGAGGCGGGAGGTACATCCCGAACCGGCCGCGGTAGCCGTTGCGGAGGCCGTACCAGCCTCCGACGGGGTTGTCCGGTGATCGTCCCCATGCCTCGACGGTGCCCGGCGTGGCGGCCTTGTTCTCATCTGCTGCGCCGAGCGGCACCCAGTCGCCTTGCCCGGCAAGCCAGGCATGCAAGTCCTCGATGGCCCGGAGGTGATACTTCAGCGTGGTGGAACCCACCTGGCAGACGAGGGCGGGCGGCTCGCCGTGCTCGTCCCTGTACATGGTGTAGTGCGAGGTGCCCGGCGGGGTCGTGAGCACCCAGGGGTCCTGTTTCGTGCCAGCGGTCATCGGCTGCCTTCTTTCCCGATCACGGCTCGTTTCTCGACCTCGGCCAGGTAATGCGGCAGCAGCGTTTGCCAGCCGACGCGATTCCGCTCGCGCCATTCCCCGGCCGCGCTACCTAGCCGCTCCCAGCCGCGGTGCTCGATCTCGATGCGGGCAGCGGCGGCGCCCTGGGCGATGAACCGGATCTCCACCTCGGTGGCGTCTGCCCGGTCGCGCCGCAGGTGCCACAGGTAGACCAGCCGCGCGGGAGGTTCCCAGACCGTCACCTCGCCCCAGTCGTGCTCGACGCCGTCGGATGTGCGCTCGTAGATCCGTCCTCCGGCGCCACCCTCCAGGACGATGAGGTCGGCCTGCCCGGTCGCGGTGTGGTCGGGCGGCCACCAGGTGCCGATCCGGTCGGTCCACACGTGGAACGCGTGCTCGGCTGAGCAGGCGACGTCGAAGGACATCAGCAGCGGGGCCGTCACCGTTCGGGCCCCTGGTCAGTGCTCTCAGCCAGGTTCTCGGCCAGCAACCGGAAACGGACGGCGGCCTCGCCCCAGATGCCCTCAAGATAGGCCTGCACGGCGTGCATCCCCCGCTCCTGCAGGTGATAGATCCTGCGTGTGCCACGGGCCTGCTCCGTCACCATCCCGGCGTCTTTCAGCACGCGCAGGTGGCGCGAGACCGCAGGCCGGCTGATGGTCATCGCGTCGGCGATCTCCCTGACCGGCTTGTCACCGGCGCTGAGCAGCCGCAGGATCTCCCTCCGGTTGGGGTCGCCGAGCGCCTCGAACGGGCCGCCGGCTGCAGGCACCTGGGTCATCTGCTCAGCCGCCCGACTCGACGCGCAGCTTGAGCCCGCGGGCAAACCGGTCGAAGGACAGTCCCTGCCTCCGCGTCAGCGACGATAACCGACGACGCCTCGTAGTACCGCATCCTGCTCCGCTCCCGAGTATCGGTAACACCAAAGCTACCGTAACATGGAAGTTACCGATACGGGAATGCTTCATGCGGGGGCGCCAAGCCCAGGATCCGGCGTATTAAGGCCGGCGACGTGCTGGTGCATCAGGGCGAGCCCGGAGCCGACATCTACCTGCTGCTCGACGGGGTGCTCCGGGTCGAGCGGGGCGGGGAGCGGCTGGCGGAGTACGGGCCCGGCGCCATGCTGGGGGAGCGCGCCCATCTCGAGGGTGGTACCCGGACATCGACGCTGGTGGCCGTCACCGCCTGCCGGGTGGCGGCGGTCGACGCCGGCCAGCTCGACCGGTCCGCCCTGGAGGAGCTGTCCGGCGGGCACCGGCGAGAAGACGCGGGTCGGGGCTTAGGGTAGGCGGAGTGCGCCTGTATCTCTGCGGGGTTCGCGGCTCTGCCCCGGCGCCGGGCGCGGAGTTCCTGCGCTACGGCGGCCACACCTCCTGCGTGGCGCTCGCCCACGACCACCTGCCTGATCACTGCCCCACGGCCCTCCGGCCGGGACCGCAGGGATGGGGTGAGTACCACCGGGACGCGCTTGATCTCGCCAGCGATGTTGACCTGCTGCTGCACGATGCGTTCCTGCTGCCCGAGGAGGTTGCGGCCGAGGCCTCGTTCGGCCACGCAGCAGCCGACTATGCCATCAGCCTGGGCCAGCGGGCCGGGGCGCGACGGGTCATGCTGACCCACCACAAGCCGGGCCGCACCGACGATGCGCTCGATCAGCTTGCCAGCCGCGTCGCCGCTGGACCGGCCGGTGTCATCGTGGCCGCCGAGGGCGAGATCCTTGAACTCTAGCGACGCACCGGACACCGCCGACGCCATCGTGGTCGGCTCCGGGCCGAACGGGCTGGCGGCAGCCGTGACCCTGGCCCGGGCCGGCCTGTCGGTGCACGTCATCGAGGGAGCGGCCACCCCGGGCGGTGGCTGCAGGACCGAAGAGCTGACCCTGCCGGGGTTCCGTCACGACGTCTGCTCGGCAGTCCACCCGCTGGCCGGCGCCTCGCCATTCTTCACCGGCACCGACCTGGCGGCGCACGGGGTCCGGCTGCTGACCCCGAAGGTGGCCTTCGTCCAGCCACTGGATGGAGGCCGGGCAGCGGCCGCCCGCGGATCGGTAGACGAGACGGCCCGGGGACTCGGGCCAGACGGGCGCGCCTACCGGCAGCTGCTTGGGCCCCTGGTGCATGACGTCCCGCTCATCCTGCCCGCCATCCTCGCACCGCTGCGGACGGTCCCCGGGCATCCGGCGGCCATGGCCCGGTTCGGCTTGGAGGGCCTGCTGCCGGCTAGCGTGCTGTCGCGGCGGTTTCGTGGCGAGCCGGCCCGGGCGCTGATCGCGGGCGCGGCTGCGCACACCATGCTGCCGCTCACCGCGCCGCTGACCAGCGCCTTCGGCTTGCTGTTCCTGATGACCGCGCATTCGGTCGGCTGGCCGGTGGTGGAGGGTGGCAGCGCCCGGCTCACCGATGCCCTGGTCGCCGAGATCACGTCGCTGGGCGGCAGGGTCGAGACCGGCCGCTGGGTGCAGACGCTGGACGACCTGCCGCAGGCGCGCGCGGTGCTGCTGGATGTGTCTCCGCGCCAGTTCATCGCGCTCGCCGGTGACCGGCTCCCGGCCAGGCAGCGCAGGGCGCTTGAGCGCTTCCGGTATGGTCCCGGGGTCTGCAAGGTCGACTGGGCGCTCAGCGGGCCGGTCCCCTGGCAGGCTCCGGCCTGCCGGGAGGCGGGCACGGTGCACCTGGGCGGCACGTTCGCCGAAGTCGCGCGGAGCGAATCAGACGTGGCCGTGGGCAGGCACCCCGAGCACCCATTCTGCCTGGTGGCACAGCCCGGCGTGGTCGATCCCAGCAGGGCGCCTGACGGGCAGCAGACGCTGTGGGGATACTGCCACGTGCCGTCGGGCTCGACCGTGGACATGACCGACCGGATCGAGGCGCAGATCGAGCGGTTCGCGCCCGGCTTCCGCGACCTGATCCTGGCGAAGTCGATCCGCACCGCCGCCGAGATGGAGCAGCACAACCCCAACTACATCGGCGGTGACATCAGTGGCGGCGCCGGAACGCTGCGCCAGACGATCTTCCGGCCGACGCCGCAGTGGAATCCGTACCGGACTGCGCTCCCCGGGGTTTACCTGTGCTCGGCGTCCACCCCGCCCGGCGGCGGGGTGCACGGGATGTGCGGCGCCTGGGCGGCCCGGACCGCCCTCGCCGACCTGGGCGTGAGGCAAGGCCCTAACCGGCGACAGCGCCAGACCCCCTGACACGGCAGGATTCAGGTAAGGCAGCACGCTCTCCACCTCGGTGACCGACGTGCAATGGCTAGTCGACGAGATCCGGCAGAGCGACTCATACCTCGCCCATGTGGGCCGACTGTTCGCTGCCCGCGCCATCGCCGAGGAACTCATCTTGCCCCAGCGAGTACTGCCAGACCCCGGACTGGCAGCAGACAATCAGGACGGCGTGCCGCCAGAGAGCGGGGAACGGCCGATGCTCGTAGAGCGCGACCACCCGTCATGGGCAGAAGTGAATGCCGAGCAGCAGGAACGCATCCACGGTCCCGCGGCTGCAGCCCTTCGAATCATATATACCGGCAGACGTCGACCAGGGGGCGGGTTCATGCGCTCGAAGGTCGGCCGGTTTACCTGACGGACCACCTCGTCTCTTCGCTCATCAGACGCGACGAGGAAAAGTGGTACGGAGATATCGGGCTGCGATGTGGGAAGGCGTGCATCGCACGCGAGCGGTCGCCGCTGGACATTGACCCTACGTCAGGCTTGCAAGATGGACGTATGCAGAATCACGCGCAGCTGCCCACGCCGGGGGAGAGTGCCCCTCAACTGGCGATCGATGCAGTGGGGTTGGCCAAGTCCTTCGGTGGCCGGCACGCACTCACCGGTCTCGACCTGGCGGTCCCCGAGGGTTTCGTCACGGCCCTTATCGGGCCCAACGGGTCGGGGAAGACGACGACGATTCGCATCTTGTCGACGCTTCTTGCTCCGGACGCTGGCCGGGCGACCGTGTTCGGTCACGATGTCGTGGCAGAGCCGGAGGCCGTCAGGGCGGCGATCGGTGTCACCGGCCAGTTCTCTGCCGTGGACAAGTTCCTGACCGGCAGGGAAAACCTTGCCCTGATGGCTGGGCTGCACCACCTGCGGCGGGCTGTTGCGCTGGAGCGGACGGCAGCAAACCTGGAGCGCTTCGAGTTGACCGAGGCAGCGGACCGGCCTGTGATCTCCTACTCGGGAGGTATGCGCCGTCGTGTGGATCTTGCCATGACCCTCATGGGCGAGCCCCGGATCGTCTTCCTGGACGAGCCAACGACTGGCCTTGATCCACGTGGGCGGCAGGTTCTCTGGCGGATCGTCCGGGACCTGGTCGGCGGCGGGGTGACCGTCCTCCTGACGACGCAGTACCTGGAAGAAGCGGATCGCCTGGCAGGCCGTGTGGTCCTCATCGACCGTGGTGCCCTGGTAGCAGAAGGCACGCCGTCCGAGCTGAAGAGGAGGGCACCGGGCGGACGCATCCGGCTCCATTTCGCCGGGGATGATGCGTTCGCTGCGGCGGCTGTGGAGTTCGGCGGTGCAGAACGGAGCGGTGACGACTTGTCGCTGGAATGGGCGAGCGACGGAAGCGTGGCTGGCATCCGGCACGTGCTTGACCGGCTTGAGCGTCACGGGATCACCGTGGAGAGCCTTTCGGCCCGGCCCCCGGACCTCAACGACGTCTTCTTCGCCTTGACTGGCGGCGGCCCTGAGCCGTCTCGTGCCAACTCGGCGGGGGAAGGGCAATGACGGCCCCCTCTCTGGCGCTGGCTGACACGGCCACCATGCTGCGCCGGGACGTACGTCACGCAGTGCGCTTCCCGATGGTGACGATCAGCGGACTGCTCGTGCCGGTGCTCTTCCTGCTCCTCTTCGATGGTGTCTTCGGTCACGCGCTTCGGGCCGGACTCGGCAGCGCCGTTAGCGGCGGCTACATCAACTACGTGCTTCCCGGCATCCTGGTGATGGCCGCTGCCTCGGTCGCTGAATCGACGGCGCTTGGCGTGAACGCCGACATGGGTGAGGGGATCATCACCCGTTTCCGGACGATGGCCATCTGGCGTCCTTCGGTCCTTGCCGGGCCGGTGGCCGGAAGCGTCGTCCGTACGCTCATTACGGGTGCAGCTGTTTGCTTGTTCGCACTCGTCCTGGGGTTCTCACCCGACGCCACCGCACTCGGCTGGCTCGCCGCCGTCGGGCTGTTCGCCCTTCTTGGAATGGCACTCTCGTGGCTGACGGTGGCCTTTGGGCTGCTCGCCAAGACGCCAGCCGGGGCAAACAGCCTCTCGCTCATTCTCCTCGTCCTTCCCTTTGTCAGCAGCGCGTTTGTTCCCACCGCCACGATGCCCGCAGGAGTACGGGCGTTTGCCGAGTATCAGCCGTTCACCTCGATCATTGACACCTTTCGCAGCCTGCTTACCCGAACCCCGGCGGGCAGTCACGGCATTGTGGCCGTGGCCTGGTGTGCCGGCATCGCAGTGGCCGGATCCCTGTGGGCGGTGAAGTTGTATAACCGAGATTCACCGGTAGCGTCCTGATGGCGAAGCTCCTGACGATCGGTCAGCTGGCCAGCCACTGCGGCGTCACCGTGCGGGCGGTCCGCCATTACCACCGGGTCGGTCTGCTCCCAGAACCCGTGCGGGATAACTCCGGTTACCGCCGCTATGGTGCACAGGCGGTCGTCGATCTCGTGCGGATCAAGGTCCTTGCCGGTGCAGGTGTCCCGCTCGCTCAGGTCAGCCACTTCCTCGATGCCGACCCGGATGAGTTCGGCGCTGCGGTTGCCGGGATCGACGAGGCGCTTGCCCAGCAAATTAGTCAACTTGAGCATCGGCGCCGGCAGCTCGTCGGCCTCCTCGCTGGCGACCAGCTCGTACTGCCATCTGAGGTCGCACAGATGCTCAGCGCCCTGCGGGAGATGGGCGTGAGCGAGCAGGGCGTGCAGATCGAACGAGACGGATGGATTCTTCTCGCCGCCCTCTCTCCCGAGGTGGTTCCACAGTGGACGAGGCAAAAGCGAGCCGCGCTGGCAGACCCTGAATTCCGGCGCATCTACCTGGCCTACGACGAAGCCCGGGACTGGGACCCGACCGACCCACGACTGAAACCACTGGCTGACAGGACGGCCGAATGGATGGCGACCCGCCACGATGCGGTCGTCGGTGCTCGTTCCAGCACGCTCCCGAGCGAGCCGAACGTCGTCCTCGTCGCACAGCTCATGGACGCCGAGTCCGCCTACACCTCGCCCGCCTTGAACCGGCTGGCGGAGCTTTGCAGGTCAGCTCAATTCGCCGGCACGGCCTCGACGTCATCACGGGAATTCACAGGACATCACTGAACAACTAGACCTTTGCGCACATCACGGATCAGATATCCCAGCTCATGTCGGAGTCAACGGCAAGCTCGTCGAACGACCCGAGGACGAGGCCGCCCTGGGAGGCCCCGCCGGAAGCAGCCTAAAAGTCGTCGGTGGCCCGGGGTGACGCCGTAACGGCGTGAAAATTGTCAGGGCTGACCCGCCGTGACGGGCGGGGGCTGCTGCCGCGCTGATGGCAGGGCCGGCGGCTGTGATCGGGTCCGGGGACGGGTTTGCCGGTGCGGGCGAGGTGCGCCGGTGCGGCGGTGGTTGCCAGGATGGACGTGGCCGTCCGCTGACGTCGCATGCTCTTGGCGGGTCCAACCCCGTCTAAAAGTCTGAACGCTGGGAGCCGCTTTCTCCAGGGCTGTTACATGGCGCTCCGAGCCCGCGGACCAGATTTCCGCTTGCCCACGGCTCCCGCGGACGGCCACGACCGTTACCGCCGTTTTATCGTAGGAGGCCGTGATGCAAGACGTCGAGGATGAGCCGCTGTTCGCCGAGCGGGTCGCCGGGATCGATATCGCCAAGGCCGGGATCGAGGTCGCCGTCCGGGTGCCCAGCGATACCACTGCCGGGCGGCGCCAGCAGGAGACCCGGTCGTTCCGGACCACCCGCAAGGAGCTGCTGGCCCTGGCGGACTGGCTCCGGTCCTGGGGCGTGACCAAGGTGGGGATGGAATCAACGGGTGATTACTGGAAGCCGGTCTACTTCCTGCTCGAGCAGCAGGACCTGGACTGCGTGCTGTATCACGCCGCGCAGGTCAAGGCGCTGCCCGGGCGGCCCAAGACGGACAAGCAGGATGCGGTGTGGATAGCGAAGATCACCGAGCGGGGCAGCCTGCCCTCCAGCTTCGTGCCCCCCGAAGACATCCGCCGGCTGCGGACCCATACCCGCTACCGCCGCACCGTGACCCAGGCCCGCACCGCGGAGATGCAGCGGGCGGAAAAACTGCTCGAAGACGCGCACCTGAAGCTGTCCAGCGTGATCTCCGACATCCACGGGGTCTCTGGCCGGGCCATGCTGGAGGCCATCATCGCCGGGGAACGCAACCCGGTCCGGCTGGCCCAGCTGGCCCGGGGCAGGATGCGCGGCAAGATCCGCCAGCTGGAAGAAGCCCTGGACTGCTCCTTCCTGACTGGCGAGCACGTCTTCATCCTGACCATGATGCTGGCCGCCATCGACGGTCACACCGCCCGGATCAGCGAGCTGACCGCCCGGATCGAGCAGCTCACCGAGCCGTACTGGCACCAGATCGACCAGTTGGACGCCGTGCACGGCACCGGGATCATCACCGCCCAGGACGTCATCGCCGAGATCGGCGTCGATATGACCGTCTTCCCCACGGCCGCGCACCTGGTCTCCTGGGCGAAATGGTGTCCCCAGGTCGCCCGGTCCGGCGGCAAGCGCAAGGGCAGCAACGCCACCGGCCGGGGCAACCGCTACCTGTCCGGAGCCCTCGGCGAAGCTAGCATGGGCGCCGGCCGCACCGACTCGTTCCCCGGCGCGAAATACCGGCGGCTGAACAAGCGCATGCCCAAACGCAAGGCCCTCGTCGCGACCGGCAACTCCATCCTGACCATCTACCACGCCCTGCTCTCCGACCCCGCCGCCAGCTACTGCGACCTCGGCCCCGGCTACTACGACCAGCGCGCGGGTGTCCGCCGCCAGGCCCGCAACCACCTCAAGAGCCTGGAACGCCTCGGCTACAAAGTCACCATCGAACCCCTGACCCCCGACACCGACCCGGCCCTGCCCGCCACCGGCTAACAAGCCCAGCCGAGATAGCCGACGCCGCGCCGCCGGCCGCTGCCGCCTGCCCACCAAAGGCTCTATTTTCGGACCAGATCACCAGCGGGGCACTTGACCGCGCATGAGTGTCGGCCTGGGGCGGGAGGACATCCGCGCACTCCTCGACGACCTGTCCGCGGAACTGGCGGCCCGCGGGGCGAGAGCCGAGTCCTCCTCCTCCTCCTCCTCCTCCTCCTCCTCCTCCTCGGCGGCGCCGCCCTGGCCGTGGCATATGACGCCACGAGGGCAACGCGCGACCTCGATGCGGTGTTCATCCCGGCCCCGACCCCGACGCGCAGCGCTTTTACTCAACCGACTCGCTGATCGTCGACGTCGCGTCCCCAAGGTACTTGCTCGCGATGAAGCTGTTCGCGGCCCGCGCGGAGATCGACGCCGACGACATCATCCTGCTCTACCGCAATCTCGGGTTCACCACGGTGGACGAAGGCCTTGACCTGGTTGAGCAGGCCTATCCAGGACGGTCGATCCCGGCGAAGGTAAGGTTCCTCCGCACCGAAATCGTGGACTCGATGCAGCAATAAAGTCCACCACGAGCAAGGCACCGCGGACCTGATGTGTGTGTGACGGCGGCCCGCCGTGCAAACGATAACTACACAGGTAGGCGGCCTCGGCTTATGACGGCTGGCCGTAGAGATCGTTCAGGGTAGCAAGGAGAATCTTGCCCTGGCTGGCGGTGGCTTCGGCTGCCAGTTCATCAGTGAAGCCGGTCGCGCTGAAGAGGCCGAATGCGGCGTCGGTGGCGTCGTGCCCGGCGGCGGTCAGCAGGTCGCGGAGGTGCTGAAGCCTGCGCAGCTCGGCCAGGCCTGGGCGGCGGTCGCGGTGCTTGGCCTCGCCGATGAACGCGACCGGCGCGCCGGGGGTCCGCGGGCGGCTGCCGCGGGCGAGCGCCAGGACGTCGATCTCGTGGCCGGTCTTGTGCTCGCGGCAGGCGATGACGGTCTGCCCGACCGGGCCGACGGCGAGGCCCGCTTCCCCGGAGGCGTACCGGGCGGCCCAGTCGGCGGCGAGTGCCTCGAAGTGCGGCCCGAAGATCTTGGACTCCACGGTGTGCTCCGCCTCGGCCCAGACCTGGCCAGCCCGCCCAGCCTCCAGGTCGGCCAGGTACGGCTCGATGACTAGCTGATGGAAGCGGACCATCGGGTCGGCGATGGTTACCACGGGCCGCCGGTCCAAGAGCAGGTCGTGCCGGCGGTCGATGAACCCGGCTGAGGCCAGCGTGGTCAGCTGGTGCGTCAGCGAGGTAGCCGGGCGGCCGAGCAGGCCGCCGATCTTCGTCGGCGACGACTCTCCCGCCGCCACGGCTGCGAGCACCGAGCTGCAGGCGGCGGTGTCGCGGATGCGCGGGTCCTCGTGCACGACCCGGCGGGCCTCGTCGAACAGCGGCATGGACGGCCGCAGCACGTTCCGCGTGAGCCACCCGCCAAGCTGTGCCGGATTCTCCGGAACCTGCGGATCGGGCACAAGCTCCCGGTAGCCGGGCGTGCCGCCGGCGAGGGCGTTGTGCGCGAAGGCCGCGGCGGGATCCTCGATTCCCCAGTACTCCCGCGCGTCCCGGTAGCCGAACGACCGGACGCGCAGTTCGAGCGCAGCCCGGCCGCGCAGCGCCCTGGTCCCGGACAGCAGGTCCGCCATGACCGAAATCGCCGAGCCGCACAGGAGCAGGCGAAACGGCGCGGTGCTCGCCCCGGCACCCGGTCCCAGGCCGTCGTACAGGGACTGCACGATGGACGGCAGCCCGGGAGTTTCCTGAGCCAGGTAAGGGAACTCATCGAGGACTAGCAGCGGCGGCACGCCGCGGGAAGCATGCGAGCGGGACGGCGCGGCCATCATCGGTGAGGCTGGCCGCCCGGGCTAATTTTGTACAAGTTTTAGTACACTAGAGCTATGACCGATCCGGTGGTGCTCCAGGTCCACCCGCTGTCGGAGGTACGGCAGCGGCTCTCCGGGATCCTCGCGCGGTTCCGACGGGAGGGCGCGGCAGCGGAGCCGGTCGCGTTCGGGTCGCACCGCAAACCCGAGGCTATCCTCCTCCCGTACGAGGTCTACGAACGGTACGAGGCGCTGTCGCGGCAGCGGGCGCGGCTGGACTCCGCTCTCGCTTCGGCGCAGTCCGTGCAGGCGGAGCTGCCGGGCCCGTTCAGCCCGGATCATGACCGGGAAGTCGCGGCGTACGTGGACGGGGAGATCGGCGCGGCCGAGTTGTACCGCAGGACGGTCGCGCGTTACCGGCAGCCCTAAGTGCCAGAGGACCCGTACACTGATCCGGTCACCGGGGTCCTGTACAACAATGAAGACTGCCTGCGCAGCCTGCACCATGACGCCTTCGTCGGGAGGCTGGCCTATTACCTGGGCGAGGTCAACGCACTGCATCCATTCCGCGAGGGCAACGGGCGAGCGCAGCGGGCTTTCTTCGGGCAGCTTGCCCGCGATGCCGGGTTCACGCTCGCCTGGCAGCATCTTGATCCCGTCCGCAATGTCGAGGCTTCCGCCGCGATCATGCGCGGTGATCCCGAACCGATGCGCGAGATGCTCGACGCCCTCGTCAGGGACGGCACCTGACCGCGCCAGACCCGCCATGCGGAGGGAGTACGGTGCTGGCCGCAGCGGTGAGTCCGGCGTTGTGCGCGCAGATCTCTAGCTCGGCACGCGGGTTTTTGTGTCCGTAAAGCGCCACCATGGCCGTCCGAAGCAGGGCTGCCGCCGATCTCCTCGCTGATCTCCCGGCTGAGCGCGGCCTCCAGGTTCTGGTCCCCGGGATCGACGTGTCCGCCCGGCAGCACCCAGTAGGTGGCGCGGTCCGGCCGGACTCATCACGAAGGCTACGGCAGCCACCGCGTTCTCAGGCATGCCCTGACGCCGTCGCCGCGCCAAAGGCTCCTGTAGGCCGTTTTCACAGTTCAAGGCCTACATCTGCGCATGCAGCCCCAGTCCATCATGCAAACGATAATGACACACATTGTCCACCTGGCTCCTCGAATGTGAAGGAGCCAAGCTGCACGACTACGATGAAGACAACGACGGTAGGTTCCCCGACGACAGCCCAGTCCAGGTGCGCTACCCGCGCCGGGATGGGCGAGTCGCGGAGCAGCCGCACCGAGGGCGCCAGGAAGCTGATGCTGGTCATGCGCTGCAGGGCGTAGGAATGGGCGAGCAGGGTATGCACGCTGCGGTCCTCAAGGACGACGCCACATCCGTGTCGTGCCTGAGCTAGCCGCCCGGCTTCGATGATGAGGAGCTGGCGCAGCGCGCTGGTGTCGGCCGCCAAGTCGGGGCATAGCGGCGCTAACCTTTTCTCGCGTTGGAGGTAGCGGAGCGCTTCCGCGGCGGCGTTCGCGCCGCACATGCCGTGCACGCCGGGCCCGGGCGGCGTCGCCGCTGAGCAGAGGTACATGCCCGGGATGCCGAGGTGGTAGGGCGACAGGGTGGTGCGGGGGCCGAAGACGAGCTGGCGCACGTCCTTGGCTCCGGTGATGATGTCGCCGCCGGCGAAGTTCGGGTTGGCGGCGGCGAAGCACGCCGGGCCGTAGGACGCCTGGCCGACGATCCGCTCGCGGAACCCGGGGGCGAACCGCTCGATCTGGCTGATGATCGCCTCGGTCGCGTCACCGGCGTAGCCGTGCGGCACGTGCGCGTAGCTGTACAACGGGTGAACGCTACCCGCGGAACGAGCCGGGTCGGCGAGGTACTGCTGTCCGACCAGCACGAACGGCCGCTCCGGCATGCGTCCGGCGTGGATCTCCCGCTCGCTCGCGGCGATCTCGGCGTAGCTGCCGCCTAGGTGCACGGTGCCGGCCCGGCCCACATCGGGGTTGACCCACGGCATGCCGCCCTCGACCGCGAAGTCGACCTTGAACGCTCCCGGCGCACGGCGGAACCGGCGGAACGCCCGGCCCACCCGCGCGGGCAGCGTGTCGCCGAGCAGGTCAGCGACCGCCGCCGGGGCGAGGTCGAACAAGGTCACGTCCGCCGCGGGCAGCTGTGACGCCGTCGTGACCCGCGTGCCCGTCTCGATCTTGCCGCCGGAGTCGGTGAGCAGCGCGGTGAGCGCCGCGGTGATCGACCCGGAGCCGCCGGCCGCGACCGGCCAGCCCCAGCGGTGCCCTGCCGTGATGATGCCGACGCCGATCGCCGAGGAGAGCGGCTGGTGCAACGGCCGGAACGCGTGCGCGGCCACCCCGCCGAACAGCGCGCGTCCCTTCTCGGTGGCGAACAGGCGGGCGAACGCCGAGCCGGGCAGCAGCGTCGGCAGCCCGAACCTGGCCAGCGCCAGCGGGTGGCTGGGTGCCCGCAGCAGCGGCCCCATGATGTCGTCGGCCAGCTTGTCGTACTGGGCGGAGGGGCGGCCGAAGGCCAGCCGCCAGCGGGCTCCGTCGCGGCCCAGCCCGGCCGCGGTGTCCTCGACCGACCGGTAAAGCAGGCCAGCCTCACCGCCGTCGAGCGGGTGCGCGCAGTCGATCTCCGGCCAGCGCCAGGACAATCCGTACTTGTCCAGGCCCAGGCCAGTCAGGAACGGAGAGCCGACGGCCATCGGGTGGAAGGCCGAGCAGTGGTCGTGCAGCAGGCCGGGCAGCAGCGCCTGGCCGGAGCGCGCGCCGCCACCGGGCTCGTCGGCCGCCTCGAGCACGGTGACCTGCACGCCCTCGGCGGCGAGGGCCACCGCGGCGGCGAGCCCGTTGGGCCCGCCGCCCACCACCGTCGCGGTGGTCATGCCGTCACCTCCTCGCCGTCGTGCTGCTCGCTGACGGCCTGCAGAGCGCCCTCCCGTGACCAGGTCACCTGCACCGGGATCGGCCCGTCGGGCAGCCACGGCTGCTCGGCGACCGCGTCGGCGACCTGCCAGGTGCCGCGCTCGATGACGCCGAGCGCCGCGTCGATCACCTTGTACGCCTGGTCGCCGCGGTGCACCGGCTGGGATTCCACCCAGACCACGACCAGCTCGCCGGGCTCGAAGCCGGCCTGCGCCTGCACCGCCCTGATCAGGTCCTCGTTGTGCAGGTGCCCGTCGCCGAAGTTGAACCCGATCAGCGAGTTGCACACGAACTCAGCCTCGCGCACGGTCCGGCTGTCGATGTCGGGCAAGTGCCGCAGCAGCAGCGAGAACAGGCCACGACCCTGGCTGTGCATGGTCCGCCACGCGATCGTCAGCTGCATGGTCACGTCGGCCCACTCGCGGTCATAGCCGAACGCGACGAGCTGGTCGACCTGGTTGGCCGTCGGCCGCTTGACCGCGTTGAGCTTCTCCTCGGCGCCCGGCGCGAACGCCCACAGCGCAGACGCCCAGTTCCCTGCGTACTGGCGCATCGAGGGCAGGAACGAGACCAGGTCCGGGCGCAGGTTGCCGAGCACGGGGAAGAACAGCAGCGCGGCCACGACCGCGAGCAGCAGCCACGGCGAGGACATGTCCGTGATCGCATAGCCGTGCCAGGACGGGTAGCCGGCGAACAGGAACACCGCGGCGTAGCCGAACAGCACGTTCCACTCCAGCGGCACGGCCAGCGGGAACGTCGAGGTGATGAACAGGTGGAAGATCACCATCACCGCGACCGCGGCCAGGGTCACCGGCTTCCACGGCGACAGCAGCAGCACCAGCGGGGTGATGATCTCGACGAACGTGCCGCCGCCGTGCGCCATCAGGTGGGCGAGCCGGGACGGGCGGATGTCGCGGGGGAAGTCACGGTAGTGCGCCCGCTTGATCCACCGGAACGGCACGGCGGGGCTGTTGCTGACCATGGGCGGCACGACGTTCGCGAAGTGCCTGCCGAACTTGGAGACGCCGGCGCCGACCCAGACCGTGACGATCAGCAGCTTGAGCGCGATGATCATGTCGGTGAACGGCAGCACGGTGAAGAACAGCAGGGCGGGCAGGTACTGCTCGCCGCGCGCGGCCAGGAAGATGATCTTGTCCCGCAGCCCGTTGAGCACGAGCAGCACCACCACCGGGACGATGAGCACCGGACTGACCACGCCGGAGGTGTTGCCGGGCACCGCGGCGGACAGCGAGTCGCTATGCACGCCCGGCATTACCAGCGGCACGATCACGCTGACGATGAGCGCAAGGTAGAGCGCGACATCCGCGGGAGCCCGGCGGTCACCGGCCGTGAGCGGAACCCGCTTCCACGGCCGCAACCGGATCGTGCCGGTCCGGGCCCAGAACAAGATGCCGCCGGTCATCGGCTTGAACTTGCCCGCCAGCGGGCCCCATGACCCGGCGACCCCCACGGTCTCAAGCAGCACCGTCCACAGCACCGCCTTCTCGTACACGATCGGCTGGTTCCACCACCGCGCGACGTGCCAGAACGCGGGCAGGTGTGACGTCGCGGTGGCGATCACCACGCCGCCGAGGATGTAGAACGTCAGCAGCTTCAGGACGTAGATCACATGCACCATCCGCGGGGTGCCGAACCCGCGCTCTACCCAGTGCAGCGCCAGCACCTTCATCCGGTGCATCAGCGGCTGCTGCATGAACGTGCCGGGATCGACCTTTGGCAGGTCAGGCTGGGTGAATCCCATCATGGTCTCCTTACGGTGATGGCTAGCGAGGGTTGCTGCTCAACCCGAGGCGCTATGAGTGCGCGGTGCGCAGGGCTGGTTTGTCGATCTTGCCGACGGGGTTCTTCGGCAGCGCGGGCACGATGTTGATCGCCACCGGGATCTTGATCTTCGTGAGGTTGCCGCGGCACAGCGCCAGCAGCTCGCCGGCCGTCACGGCCGCGTCCGGGTAGGTGACCACGTAGGCCACCGGTACCTCGCCGTATACCTCGTGCGGTGCGCCGATCACGGCCGCTTCCAGGACTGCGTCGTGCCGGGCCAGGACCGACTCGATCTCCTGGGGGTAGATGTTCTCGCCGCCCCGGATGATCATGTCCTTGATCCTGTCGACGATCATCAGGTAGCCATCCGCGTCCAGCACCCCGACGTCGCCCGTGTGCAGCCAGCCCTCGCCCACCTCCCCTTCCCCCCTCACTGCCTCCGCGGTGGCTTCGGGGCGGTTCAGGTACCCGCGCATCACGTTCGCGCCGCGGATGACCACCTCGCCCGGCTCGCCGACTGCGGCGAACGAGCCGTCCGGCCGCATGGCGGCCACCTGCTGACCTGGCAGCGCCACCCCGACCGTGCCGGGCTTGCGCACCCAGTCCAGCGGGTTGACGGTCGACGCGCAGGTCCCCTCGGTAAGCCCGTACCCCTCGATGATCGGGAAGCCGAACCTGGCCTCGCTGCGGCGCAGCAGCTCCACCGACACCGGCGCCGCCCCGCACACCGCGAACCGGACGGACGAGGTGTCGCCGAGCCGATCCTCGGGCAGCTCGGCCAGCCGCGCGTAGATGGTGGGCACCGCGGAGAAGTACGTCGCCTCGTACCGCGAGATCGCGGCGAGGAAGCTGTCCGGGGCGAACCTGGGCAGGATCGTCACCTGGCCGCCGACCATCATCGGCGCGAGGCAGCTGACCAGGATCGCGTTCACGTGGAACAGCGGCAGCACCAGCAGGCAGTTGTCGTCCGGGCTCAGCTTCATCGCCTTGCCGAGCGAGGCGCCCATCGCCACGAGGTTCGCGTGGTCGAGCATGACACCCTTCGGCCTGCCGGTCGAGCCGCTGGTGTAGATCAGCAGGGCCAGGTCACCAGGCCGGGTGTCCGGAGCGGGCAGCGGGCCGGCCGGCGCGGTGGCGAGGTCGCCGGCCGCCAGCACCGGGACGCCGTAGCTGGCGTCCGGTGCAGTGGCGATCATCAGCTTGGCCCCGGAATCGGCGATCTGGTAGCCCGCCTCGTTCGGCGTGAACACCGGGTTGACCGGGGTGGCCGTGGCGCCCAGCCGCCACGCGGCCAGCAGGGCGAGCAGCAACTCCACCCGGTTGGGCAGCATCACCGCGACCACGTCGCCCCGGCCCACCCCGGCCGCAGCGAACTGCCCGGCGACCGCCTCCACCCGGCGGGCCACCTCGGCGTAGGTCAACTCCAGCTGCGTGTCACGCATGCACACGCGGTCGGCCAGCATCACCGGACGGTTCCACGGCAAATAGTCAATGCTCATCGCTCCCCCTCGAAGATGGCGCGGACGTCTCCGCTCCGCCGTGGCGTGCCATGGCGGGTGTTTGCCGGAACGGCCATATCCGTCGGGTGGGCGCCTGGCAGGCGCGGGGCAGCCAGCGCGGCCGGGCCGGGACTTCCGTGGCCGGGCGCCGGATTGCCGGCGGCCCCCCGCGGGCGGCGGCCGGCGTAAAACACCAGGGTCAGCCACGCGGTGAGGAAGAGCGTCCCGGTGATCGGGATGATGAGCAAAGCAAAGCTAGATCCTGTCATGTCAGTAGCTCCTAATCAGGCAGCCTCCGGGGGTGATGCTTTGACGGTAGAAGGAGCCTGTGAGCTGGGACATGGGCCCCGATCACGAAGAAAACAAGAACGAACAGCCAGCCTTTGTGCTGTCAGTCCGATCAGCCCGGGCGCGGCCTTGCCGTGCCCGGGGCCCCGGTCAGCGGCCGGCGGGCGGGGGCGGCAAGACGGCCGAACCCAGCCAGCGGCACGCCGACAGTGCCAGCTCGACATCGAGCCGGCTCTCTTGCACAGGACGGCCCAGGATCTCCTCGGCCTTGCGGATGCGGTAGTGCACGGTGTTCTTATGCAGCATCAGTTGTTCGGCGGTCGCAGTGAAACTCCCGCCGGTGGACAAAAAGACGCGCACTGTCTCCCGCAGCCGCGCCTGCGGCTCGTCATCGATCGCCAGGGCTCCCAGCGTGCTGTGCACCCAGGCGCGCGTGGCATTTAGATCTGCGCACATCAAGGCGACCGGACCGGTCTGCGCAAACGCCGTCGTCCGGGGACCGGCCGGACCCGCGGTCAAGGCCAGTTCTTGCGCCAAGCGCGCCTGATGATGCGTCCGGCGAAAGCCCTCGACGCCGGGAGCAGGAGCCCCAGCGGCCAGACGCGTACCCGGATCGGCGTCGTCCACGGCTTTGTGAAGCGGCTCCCACCGGACGTTGGCGTGCCTGCCCAGCGGCAGCCAGGCCCAGACGCTGGCCTCATCCCGCGGCACCAGCAGCGGCCTGCCGGGACAGGCCAGCGCCTGGGCGGCCGCCATGACCAGCCGCTCAAGCCGGGCCAGCCCCGCGCCCCCCGGGGCCGGGTCGGGGTGCCAGGCGATGAGACCCACGTGATCCTGGCGTAGCCGGTAGCCCAGTTCGGCTTCGACCGTTCCGAGGTCGACCTGTTTGTCCTCGAGCAGCGCCCGGACCCGGCCGGCCCGCATGGCGGCCTGGCTGAGCAGCCAGCGGTCGCGTTCGTGTTCGTAGGCGGTGAAGACCTGTTCGGTGACGCGGTCGATGTACCCGGAGCTGAGCTCCACCATGCGGCGTGCCGCGGCCACGACAAGCGCAACCTCCCGGCCTTGCCGCGCCAGCTCACCCAGACACCATTGCAGGACTCGCTCGTGGCCGACCCGGTAGGCGCGGATCAGCGCACCGGCGGGCACGCCACGCTGGGCCAGCCGCCGGGCGTACTCGATCGCCGCTGGCGGCGCTTCGATGTTATCGACCGGCACTCCGTGTTCGAAGACATGAAGTATCGCTGTGATGTTCTCCGTGACGCTGGCACGGAGGACGCCGAGGATGGCGGTATCCCCCCGCAGTTGCTCGATCGCGGCGGCGAGGTGCTCGGTCACATCCCGGGTGATCTCGGCCAGACGGCCGCTGAGGCTTGCTGCCACGGCCGCAAGTAGCTCATCGCCAGCATGACCGCCTGGGTCCACAAATGTCATCTTAGTACGGCGGTACCCATTGGTCCGGCAGTACCCATTGGCTAGCTGACCAGGACAATTACGGTGTCGCGGGCTGGCCGGGTGCGCTGGTGGCACCAGCGGAAGAGGGCTTGACGGCTTGACAGTCCGTGTCCGCCTTATGTCCGGTCGGAGAGTCTGGTTCAGCGGCGGGATGCGACCATAAGGCGACCGGGCGGCGCGGTCGTGGGCATCGGCAGCTTGGCGCGGGATGCGGCTGCCGAGCATGGCGACGGCCACGTGGAGGGTGTCGGAGGTGGCCCAGGCGGCGTCGCCTGCGGCAGCCGGGTCGGTTTACACCGGGCGCGCGTAGGCCCGTTTGCCGAGGGCGGCCTGTGGCTGCAACAACAATCCACACTCCCCCGTCTGTGAGTTGTGGTGCCTGCCGAGTTCGTTCCGGATAAGTTAAATGCGTGACCAATGAGCTGGCTACCTGGAATGACGGCGCTGCAAGACAGGCGGTCGTCGAGTTCGTCGAGCGGACAATGTCGGACGGTGTGCCGGTCGAGGAACGGGTAGCGGTCTTCGACAACGACGGCACCTTGTGGTGCGAGAAGCCGATGCCGATCCAGGCTGACTTCATTCTCCGTCGGCTATATGAGATGGCGCAGGCCAACCCCGAGCTGCGCGGCCAGCAGCCCTGGAAGGCGGCGTACGAGCGCGACTATGGCTGGCTCGGGACGGTGCTCGCTGAGCACTATGCAGGCAACGACACCAACGTGCGGACGCTCCTCGCGGGGGTCCTCGCCGCCTACGACGGGATCAGCGTCGAGGAGTTCGAGGCGAAGTCCGATGCCTTCCTGCGCACCGCGAAGCATCCGACCCTCGGCCGCGTATACCTGGAGAGCGCGTACGTGCCGATGGTCGAGTTGCTCGGCTACCTGGCAGCGAACGGGTTCGCGAACTACATCGCCTCCGGCGGCGGTCGTGACTTCATGCGGCCGATCAGCCAGGAGCTGTACGGGATCCCCCGTGACCGGGTGATCGGCAGCGCGACCACGTTCCAATACACCAGCGACGACCGTGGCGGCACGATCACGCACAAGGCCGAGGCCGACTATCTCGACGATGGCCCGCAGAAACCGATCCGGATCTGGAGCCGCACCGGCCGTCGGCCGCTCCTGGCGGCTGGCAACTCGAACGGCGACATCCCGATGCTCGATTTCACCCAGCATCCCGACAAGCCGTCCCTTCGCCTGCTCATCCTGCACGACGACGGCCAGCGCGAGTTCGCCTACACCAGCGGTGCCGAGCAGGCTCTGGAGCGGGCCGACAAGAGCGGCTGGACGATCGTCAGCATCAAGAACGACTGGGCCACCGTCTTCTGACATACGACGGGGGTGCCCGTGGCGGGACCTGCCGGCGCGGTTCGGGAACTGGAAGACCGTCGGAGTGGAGCGCGTTGGCTACGCGGTCTCGGCTGTCCTGCGGTAACGGGTCATCGCGCCGAGCACGCCGGGCATCACGCCGAACGGGGTCATGCCGAGCCGCCTGACGACCCCGACCGAGGCCGCGTTGCCCTCGTCGACCTCGGCCAGCACCTCGGGCAGGCCAAGGTCGACGAGGGCGAGTTCCACCACGGCGCGGGCGGCCTCTGTCGCGTATCCCTTGCCCCACGAGCCGGGAGCCAGGCTATAGAAGATCTCCAGCCCGAGGTCCTCTAGCGGCCGCAGCCCGATCGTGCCGACTAGTCCGGTCCGGTCCTGGATGAGCCAGATGCCGTATCCGCCCTCGTGGAAATCCCGGGTGCTGTCCTCGATGGTTTCTGTGACCTCGGCCGCGGATAGCGGCTCGCCGTCGAACAGGAACCGCCGGACATCCGGCAGGGCCCAGTGGGCCAGCAGCACGGCATGGTCTTGCGCCGTCACCGGGCGCAGAACCAGCCGTTCCGTGGTCAGGAACGTGGTCCATGCCCGCCAGATTACCCACCCGCTCACCGCAGGCCGCCTAGTTCGTCCACCCATGGCCTGCGGATATGCTCAGGGGCTACCATAGCTTTGCGTCGCTGCTCCGTAATCGGGCATTTCATATACCAGTTCGGGAGGTAAGGCCATGGTGGTTGGCGTTCGTCGGCATATGCCCAGGCGTCGAAGCGGATATACCACCACCGTCACCATCGGCGCCGAACGGTTCTGCCTCACCGCCAACCAGCGCGGCGACGGCAGTCTCGGCGAGGTCTTCATCCACTGGGGCAAGCACGGCACCAGCAGCGCCGGCCTGGTCAGCACCTATGCCATCGCCCTGTCCCTGGGCCTGCAGCACCAGGTGCCGCTCGCGGACCTCATCCGCGCGGGACTTGACCAGTTCTTCGTGCCCAACGGCCACACCGATGACCCGGAGATCCCCAGGGTGCGGTCAGCGGTCGACTACATCGCCCGCCGCCTGGCCATCGACTGGCTGCCCTATCCCGAGCGCACCGCACTGGGCGTCTACACCCTCACCGAACGCGTCCACCGAGCCAGCACCTGGATCGAGGCCCACCAGCCCTCGCTCCGGCTGACCTAGCGGGACGAGCGCGCCAGCAGCCCGGCGATCATAACCTGGAGGACCTCGCGGACGGCGGCGGTGAATTCCAGGCGCATGGCGGCCAGCTGAGCACCTCACCGGTACCGCCCTGCCCGCCAGCGCTGACCGTCCCTGAACTGCCCGCCGAACGGATAGGTCCGTCAATCCGGGTCAGGCGGTGCCGGTTCGCGCCGCGGTGACCGCGACCGTGGTGTAGGGCATCGTGAAGCTGCCCCCCATCGCGTCGATCGCGGCCCCGACGCCCTGCAGCACCTCCGCCAGCTTGTCCGGCGGGAGTTGGGTGAGGCCACCGAGGGTGGGTAGCTGGTCCAGCCACTCGTCCCGCGTGTAGGTGCACTCCCAGTCGAACCGCCACTGCTCCGGTTCGCCGAACCCGCCCGCCTCTCGGATCCCGGCGGCGATCTTGGCGAACAGCGGCTGGTACATGTCCAGGGCCGGCCTCGTCAACTGGCTGCTGAGGTTGAACGGCGAGTCCGGCGCCACCCGCCGGTAGACCTTGGCGA
Source organism: uncultured Actinomycetes bacterium (assembly GCA_963798675.1). Classification (GTDB taxonomy): domain Bacteria; phylum Actinomycetota; class Actinomycetes; order Streptosporangiales; family Streptosporangiaceae; genus Palsa-504. The sequence continues at coordinate 215,130 of CAWCUJ010000009.1, forward strand.
GGGCTTCCATCACCTCGGGCGGCGACTGGAACACATGGTGGAAAGGCGCGAGCCGGCCGCCTGGCCGCAGCACTTGCGCCGCCTTGGCCGCTCCGGCGACCGGGTCCACCCAGTGCCAGGCCGTACCGGCGATGACCGCGGCGAAGTCCCGGCCGGCGCTTTCCCAGGCTTCGAACGTCGCCACCTCGACCCCGACCCCGCTGCGCCGCGCGAAGTCCGCCATCCGCGCGTCGGGCTCGACACCCAGTACCTTGCAGCCGGCCGCCTGGAACTGCCGGGCTTCGATGCCGGTCCCGCAGCCGACGTCGAGGACGTCGAGGCCGGGGCTGGCGGCGAGGATCCGCTCCACCAGGGCGTCGGGATAGCGGGGCCGGGCCCGGTCGTAGCGTTCGGCGTCCGAGCCGAATGACTCCGCTACCTGTCGGTATTGATGAGGCTCGGGTCCGGAGGGACGTGATTGCCCCGGGGGTATAGTGGGCATCTGCCCACCATAGTGGGCAGATGCCCACTTATCAATCAGGTGGGGTTACCAGGGGAAGGAGAGACGCACGGTGCCGACCGGGGTACACATCAGCGACGCGCGCGCCCAGCTGTTCGACGCCGCCGAGCGGGTCCTGCTCCGGGACGGGCCGAACGCGCTGACCAGCCGGGCGGTCACCACGGAGGCGGGCTGTGCCAAGGGCGTCCTGCACCGGCACTTCGCCGACTTCGATGGCTTCCTCGCCGAGCTCGTGCAAGACCGCATCACCCGGATCGGGGACCAGGCCATCGCCCTGCGCAACTCCGCCGGGACGGGCACCGTCGCCGACAACCTCACCGACGCGCTGACGGACCTGTTCGCTTCGGTCGCTGTGGCGATCGTCGCCCTCATCACCTTCCGGGATGATCTGCGCGCCCGGCTGCGCCAGGCCAGGCCGGCCGGCGTCCCGCTGCTAGCCGAAGCGACGGCCATGATCGCCTCCTACCTCGGCGCCGAGCGGGAACTGGGCCGCATCGCGCCGGATGCCGACGTCGAGACGCTCGCGCCCACGCTGATCGGGGCCGGGCACCTGCTGTTCGCCGGCCGGGACGGGACTCCGCCAGAGGCCGGAGCCGTCCGTAAGGTCGTCACCACAGTCATCGCCGGCGTGGTGCCAGAACCGCTGCCATAAACGGCCCAGCGGCACGCCGATGGCTCGGTGGCGGGTGTGATAAGCGGGTCTAGCGGATCTCGGCGGCCAGGTCGGCCAGCTTGCTCACCGGGACGTCGGCGGTGGTGAAGTACACAAGCAGCTGCTCGGGATGATCGGCCACCTGCAGCACCGCGTGCTGAAAGGCCACATCACCGAGTGCCGCGTGGTGCAGGTGCTTGGTCCCGCCGCCGACCGGCCGCACCTCATAGCGCGGCCACCAGCTGCGGACCTCCGGGCTGGCCTGGTGCAGCCGCTCGATCAAGTCAGTGAAGTCCGGGTCGTCCAGCCTGCGGGCCGCGGCCGCGCGGAACCGGGCTAGCATGTCGGACGCCTCCTGCTCCCAGTCCACGTAGACCTTCCGCGCGCCCGGGTCAGTGAACATCCACCACACCATGTTGCGGTCACCGGGCGCGCGGGCGGGCCAGTCGGCGAACAACGCCCGGGCGGCCCGGTTCGCCGCCAGGACGTCCCAGCGCCTGCCCTTCAGGTACGCCGGGAAGGGGTCAAGCCGGTCGACCATCGCACCGACCACCGGAGTCACCGTCTCGGCCTGCGCCTGGTCGTCGGCCGCCCGGGTGATCCCGGCCAGCTGGAACAGGTGGGCGCGTTCGGCCGAGCTCAGCCGAAGCGCGCCGGCCAGGGCGGCCACCACCTGCCGGGAGGGCCGGACGTCGCGGCCCTGCTCGAGGAAGGTGTAATAGGTGGTGGACACGCCTGCCAGCTGGGCCACCTCTTCGCGCCGCAGCCCGGTGGTACGACGGCGGCTGCCCTCAGGCAGGCCCACGTCGGCCGGGACCAGGCGATCGCGCCGGGTCCGCAGCAGGTCGGCAAGCTCGCTGCGCGAATCCGGCGACCGCGAACTAGCCAGCCGGGTCCCCAGCGGCCGGGCCTGCGGGCCACCCGGCCCGTTCGGAATCATGGTATTGATTTTACTAGTAAAAAGATGATCATAATACTAGTTTGCGGATCTGGCATGATGGGTGCGTGACGACACCTGACCAGACCTCAAGCGTGCTGAGCCTGCGGGTCAACGGGGCCGTGCACCGGCTCCGCCTTGACCACCGGACGACCGTGCTCGACGCGCTGCGCGAGCATCTCGGGCTGACCGGCACCAAGAAGGGCTGCGACCACGGTCAGTGCGGGGCCTGCACCGTGCTGATGGACGGTCGGCGGGTCAACAGCTGCCTGCTGCTTGCCGTGATGGCCCAAGGCTCCGACATCACCACGATCGAGGGCCTGGCCAGCCCCGACGGCGAGCTGCACCCGCTGCAGGCCGCTTTCGTCGAGCGCGACGCGCTGCAGTGCGGATACTGCACGCCTGGCCAGATCTGCTCGGCGGCGGCCATGCTCGATGAGGTCGCGGCGGGCTGGCCGAGCGCGGCCAGCGCCAGCCTGACCGGGCCGGTCACGCTGGACGCGGCCGAGACCCGCGAGCGGATGAGCGGGAACCTGTGCCGGTGCGGCGCCTACGTCAACATCGTGGCCGCGATCCTCGACGTGGCGGGCGCCGGGCCCCGGCCGGAGCAGGCGGCCCGGTGAAGCCGTTCGGTTATGTCGTGGCGCCCGACCCGGCGGCGGCGATCGCCCTCGTGGCCGAGCGTCCCGGCGCGGTGTTCCTCGGCGGCGGGACCAACCTGGTCGACCTGATGAAGCTGGGGGTCGCCGTGCCCGATCTGCTCGTCGATGTCAGCGGGCTGCTGCCCGACCGGATCGAACGAACAGTGCAGAGGGATGGGGAGGTGGGTGGGGGGCTGCGGATCGGCGCGGGGGTCCGCAACAGCGACCTGGCCGCCGACCCGCTGGTGCGCGCCGAGTTCCCGGTGCTGGCCCAGGCGGTGCTGGCCGGGGCATCGGGCCAGCTGCGGAACATGGCCACCGTCGGCGGCAACCTGTTGCAGCGCCCCCGCTGCCTGTATTTCCAGGACGTGACCAAGCCGTGCAACAAGCGGACGCCGGGTTCGGGCTGCCCGGCGCTGGCCGGCGATCACCGCAACCTGGCCATCCTGGGCGGATCGCCGCACTGCGTGGCCACCCATCCCTCCGATATGGCGGTGGCGCTGGCGGCGCTTGACACGGTGGTGCACATCGAGGGCGCCGCAGGCCCGCGGTCCATCTCCCTCAGCGGGCTTTACCGGCTGCCAGGCGACGAGCCGGACCGCGAGACCACCCTGGAGCGCGGGGACCTGATCACCGCCGTGGAGGTTCCGGCCCTGCGGTACGCCGGGAACTCGGCGTACCGGAAGGTGCGGGACCGCGCGTCGTACGCGTTCGGCGTGGCCTCAGTCGCGGCCGCGCTCGACGTCGCCGGCGGCGTGGTCCAGGACGCGCGGCTTGCCCTCGGCGCGGTGGCGCCGGTGCCGTGGCGGGCGCGCCTCGCCGAACAGGTCCTGACGGGCCGTCCGGCCACGGCGGAGTGGTTCGGCCGGGCCGCCGACGCCGAACTGGCCGCCGCGACGCCGCTGCGGGACAACGCGTTCAAGGTCACGCTGGTGCGCAACATCGTCGTCCGGACGCTTTCCGCGCTGGCCGGAGACCCCGCGTGACCGCGCGGGTCGACGGGCCGGACAAGGTCACGGGCCGGGCCAGGTACGCCTTCGAGTACCCGGTGGACGAGGCCGCCTACGTGTGCGCGGTGCCCTCGGTCATCGCCAAGGGACTGATCCGCTCGGTCGACGCGTCGGCCGCCCTCGCGCTGCCGGGCGTGCTGGCCGTGATCACGCCGGACAACGCGCCGCGGCTGCCCGGTACCCGCGACCCCGAACTGGCCCTGTTCCAGTCCCCGGCGATCGCCTACCGCGGACAGTTCGTGGCCGCAGTGGTGGCGGACACGCTCGAGACGGCGAGGGAGGCCGCCGACCATCTCAGGATCACCTGCGACCAGACCGCGCACGACGTGAGGCTGACCTCAAGCCATCCTGGGCTGTACAAACCGGACTACGTCAATCCGCGCTACGACACCGATACCGCGGTCGGCGACTTCGACGGCGCGTTCGCCGCCGCCGCGGTCCGCGTCGACGCGACCTACCGGACTCCCGCCGAGCACAACAACCCGATGGAGCCGCACGCCACCATTGCGGCGTGGCAGGGGGACACGCTGACCGTGTACGACGCGACCCAGGGTCCGTCGCGGGCGGCCGGCCAGATTGCCGCGGTGTTCGGGCTCGAGCCGAGCAGCGTGCGGGTGATCGCCGCGCACGTGGGCGGCGGGTTCGGGGCCAAGGGCATGCCGCGAGCTAACGTGGTCCTCGCGGCGATGGCTGCGCGGGTGATCGGGCGGCCAGTTAAGTGCGCGGTCACCAGGCAGCAGATGTTCGCGGTGACCGGCCACCGGGCCCCGTCGATCCAGCGGGTCCGGCTGGGCGCTGATCCGGACGGCAGGCTCGTGGCGCTGTGCCACGACGTCTTCGGCCAGACTTCCACGCTCAAGGAGTTCACCGAGCAGTCGGCCGTGGCCACCAGGCACATGTACGCCGCGCCGCACCGGCGCACGACTCACCGTGTGGTCCGGCTCGACGTACCGACCCCGTCCTGGATGCGAGCCCCGGGCGAGTGCCCGGGGATGTTCGCCCTGGAATCGGCCATGGACGAGCTGGCCGAGGCCTGCGGCATCGACCCGGTAGAGCTGCGGATACTGAACGAGCCCGTGGTGCACCCCGAGACCGGCCGGCCGTTCTCCAGCCGCAACCTGGTGGCCTGCTTGCGCGAGGGCGCCGCGCGGTTCGACTGGGCTGGCCGTGATCCGGCGCCGGGGGTGCGGTACGACGGCCGGTGGCTGACCGGGACCGGGGTGGCGGCCTCGACCTACCCGGCCCGGGCGATGGCCTCGCAGGCGCGGGTGAGCGTATCTGCCTCCGGCCGCTACCAGGTGTCGATCGCGGCGGTGGACATCGGGACCGGGGCGCGCACCGCCCTGCTGGCGGTCGCGGCCGAGGCGCTCGGCGTTCCCGAGGCGGCCATCGACCTGCTCATCGGGGACAGCGCGCTGCCGCCCGCGATGATCGCCGGGGGTTCCATGGGAACTGCGTCGTGGACCTGGGCGGTAGTCAAGGCCTGCCGGTCGCTACGCGAGCAGGTCCGCGCCCGCGACGGGGCCGTGCCGCCCGGCGGACTCACCGCGCAGGCCGCCATCGCGGCCGACATCGACGCACTGCCCGATCACGCCAGGTACTCGTTCGGCGCCCAGTTCGCCGAGGTGCGGGTAGACGCTGACACCGGAGAGGTCCGGGTCCCGCGCCTGCTTGGCGTGTTCGCGGCGGGGCGCATCGTCAGCCCGGATCAGGCCCGGTCCCAGTTCATCGGCGGGATGACCATGGGGTTGTCCATGGCGCTGCACGAGGAGAGCGCCATGGACCCGGAATTCGGCGACTACCCCAATCACGACCTGGCCGGATACCATATCGCGGCGCACGCCGACGTACAGGACATCGACGCGGTATGGATCGACGAGGAGGAGCCGGAACTCGGGCCGATCGGGGCCAAGGGCATCGGCGAGGTCGGGATCGTGGGCACGGCCGCCGCCATCGCCAGTGCGGTGTACCACGCCACCGGGATCAGGGTCCGCGACCTGCCAGTCCGGCTGGACAAGCTGCTGAGGGAAACCTCATGACCGGCCGGCCACCACGCGGTGGCCGGCCTGCGTCACGGACCGAAATGCACTCGAGGTGCAGGTTTCTGAGGTCGAGTCGGGTTTAAACTCGCTGCGCTGCGGCGCTGAGGCGGCCGGCTGATCCTGGCGGCGAACAGGTCGCGGAGGCTGACCACGCCGTGGACACGCCGCCCTTCGACGATGGGCAAGTGCCGGAAGCCGTTCAGGAGCATGATCTGAGCCGCGTCCTCGACCGGCGTGTCCGGGCCCGCTGACTGCGGGTCCTTGGTCATCCAGGTCGACACCGGCATCGCGGTGAGGTCTGAACCGGATGCTGCGGCCTTGAGCACGTCGCGCTCGGTGAGGATGCCGGCCAGGAAGGGGCCCTGCATGACCAGGGCCGAACCTACCTTCTCGCGTACCATCTCGGCGGCGGCCTCGGCGACCGGACTGTCCGGGGTGGTCGATACCATCCCCGAGTGCATCAGGTCGCCGACCGTGAGAGGCCGGCGGGCGGGGTCAGCCACTTTCGCCGATTTCGAACAGCTCAGACTCGTTGTGCGGAGACGACGGCCCAGCGAGTTCTTCGGACAGCAGCCGCCACAGTGAGCCCGCCCACGCGGACAGCTGCGGCCACCGCATCCAGAACAGCTGGAGGGTCGTCTCGTCGAACTGGGTGTGCGCCTGCTCAGGAGATACCGAGTGGGTGAAATCCTCAAGCTGGTGCATTAGGTCGAGGAACCGGTCGGCGCTGCCATCCATCCAATCACCTCCAGGGGGAGCTGCGGGTCGGCCAACCAGGAGTGGCCGACAGACATCGGGAGACACTAAGTGGGAGATCCATACCCCGAAAGAACCGTGCGCAAGAGGGCAGTCGCTGCCTATTTTCCCTCGCCGTGGGCGAAAGGTATAGACCCCCGGGCAAACTGGCCCAAACAACGGTCGCGGCCAGAGGCGGCTGTGACCGGGCGGCGTTGGCCCACGGGCTGAGTGCCGCGGCCGTGCCGAGGGCCGCCAGAGCTGCGATCTTCCCCGGCGCAGGCAAGATTCGCCCACCGATGCGCGCCCCCGCCTGAACCGACCCATTCTCCTAGCCGTGACTTAATGTAGTCGTAAGCAATCTGCTGGTAGTGTAACCGTCAGGTTCACGGTTGACATTGTCAGGATCAGGGGTAAGTTTGCTGACCAGTCCAGCACCGGGCTCGCTAGCCGGACCGGCAGGGCCATCAGGTTCGGGCTATGTCATGGCGGGGGCGCCCGCAGCCAGCCGCCCCCGGACCAGGCATGGCACTGGAACGGGCAGGAAGGGCCTGCTGCCCACATCCGGCTGGACGGGGGGTTGGGCCTGGAGAGGGCCCGGGCACCCAGTAGACAACGGGGACCAAGCCCGTGACCAACGGGACGGTCTCCGGTCCGAAGGCGCTGCCCGGGTCCTTTTCCTTCGCGGGAAAGCCGAAACCCCTGCGTCCACGGGACGGTTCAGGCACGAATCTGAGGGCAGGTTCGTTGTTTAACACAAAGCCCACGTTCTGCTGGAGGCAAGCATCGGGTGACCAGCGGCGTGCAGGGATATCGCGGTCAGCCGGCCAAGACCAGTACGGCGATATCATGGCCTGCACTGTCCGTGGCTAACTTCCGTGAATAAGCACCGCCTGTTAACCAACACAGCGATAGGCAGGGGTCGTGACTGAGCCAAACCCATCCGCTGAGCCGTCGGCGCCATCCCCCATGCCGTCGGCGGGCCGGATCGTCATCGTGATGCCGACATACAACGAGCGGCAGAACCTGGAGTCCATCGCGGGCCGGGTTCGAACGGCGCTGCCGGCGGCGGACCTGCTGGTCGTGGATGATAACAGCCCGGACGGGACCGGTGACCTCGCGGACAAGTTGGCCGAGGCCGACCCGCACGTACAGGTCATGCACCGGACGGAGAAGGCGGGACTGGGCAAGGCCTATATCGCGGGGTTCGGCTGGGCGCTCGAGCGCGGCTATGACGTGATAGTGGAGATGGACGCGGACGGCTCGCACCAGCCGGAGCACCTGCCCGGCCTGGTCGGCGCGCTCGATCACGCAGACCTTTCCATCGGGTCCCGGTGGGTGCGAGGCGGCAGGGTGGTCAACTGGCCGAAGTCCCGGGAGGCGCTGTCTCGCGCGGCTAACATCTACACCCGGCTCATGCTCGGCCTCGCCGTCCGCGACGCGACCGCGGGATTCCGCGCCTACCGCGCCGCCACGCTGCGGAAGATCAGCCTGAGCCAGGTGGAATCGACCGGGTACTGTTTCCAGATCGACCTGACGATCCGGGTGGCCCAGGCGGACCTGAAGATTGTCGAGATGCCGATTACGTTCGTGGAACGCGAGCACGGCGCTTCCAAGATGAGCAACAAGATAATCCTGGAGGCGTTCTGGCGGGTCGCGCAGTGGGGGGTGGCCCGGCAGTTCCGCCGTTCCCGCAGCTAAGGCTAGGCGCTCAGCGATGGCTGGGCCAGCTAAGGCTAGGCGCTGCGACGATGCGGGCGGCTGGTGTCCTGGGCGCGGTCGCTGCTACGGCGCTCCCTGATGACCTCGAGGCGCTCGGCGAGCACGGCCTCGAGATCCTCGACCGTGCGGCGCTCCATTAGCATGTCCCAGTGGCTGCGCGGCGGCTTGGCCTTCTTCGGCGACGGGGACTCCCCGGTGGCCGCGATCGCAATCGCACCGCAGACACGGCACTCCCACGTCGAGGGAAGTTCCGCCTCGGCGGCGAAAGGCACGCTAAAATGATGCCCGTTCGGGCAGTCAAAAGCGACGTCCTGACGGGGCGCCAGGTCGGTATTCCTGTCGTTTTCGTAGCTCGTCGCACCGAGCCGGGTGCCGCGAAGTGCGCGTTCGGCCATGCTTGCTGCCTCCCAGGCGGTCAGCGGTATGCTTAGGCAACGCTGAATACCCGGACAAGATTCCCCTTGCAGGCGTTACCCAATCGTATTTCGGCAGAAAGATCGCGGTTACCTGCTCCTACGGCCCGCGGGGTGCCACTGACCTCGCTCGATGAGCACCTCGCGAAGCATGGAAATGTCGTCGGTCATGATCCCGTCGGCGCCCAGATCTAGCAAACGGCTCATCTCGGCCCGGTCGTTGATGGTCCACACGTGCACGTCGAGGCCGAGGGCATGGGCGCGGCGCACGAACGACGCGGAGGCCACCTTCGCCGGCACCTGAGCGCAGCGCACCTGCCATTGCTCCAGCCGCCGAGCGAGCATTCCCGTCTGCCGTCCCTGCGAGGCAGAGCCGAGCGTGTAACGGACCGCGGCGATCACGGCAGGCGAGGTCGCCATGCACACGGGCCGGTCGAGCAGCCCGCGCGCGGTCCGCAGCCTGCTGCCGGAAAACGAGGTCACGCACACCCGGTCCCACGCCCCGGTGCGCCGCAGCGCTTCGGCGAGCAGCGCGATGCCCGGCTCGTCCTTGAGATCGATGTTGAAGCGTACGTCGGGCCAGCCGCCGAGCAGGTCCTCGATCAGCGGTATCGGTTCCGAGCCGGCCACCCGCAACGCGCTGACTTCTCGGTAGGTCCGCGAGCCGATCGGCCCCGACCCGTCGGTGACCCGTTCGAGCGTCCGGTCGTGGAACGCCATGAGCTTCCCGTCCGAGGTGGCGCGGGCGTCGGTCTCCAGGTACGCGTACCCGAGCTTGACGGCATGCTCGAACGCCGTCCAGGAGTTCTCCGGTGCGTGCGCCGCGCCGCCGCGGTGCGCGAACGCGTGCGGGCGCGGGTAGTCCAGGAACGGTACCGGCACGATCGCTAGTATGCCCGTTCCTGGCGGTGACCTGGTGAACCCGGGGATTGTCCAGCCGGTGGCGGGCCTAGCCGGGAGCCCACCCCCGGCGGCGGGCCTCCGCCATCGCGACGGCCGCCGCAACCGCGACGTTCAGGGACCCGACCCGTCCGCACTGCGGGATATAGGTGACCGCGTCGGCGACGCCGAGCAGTGCCGCCGCGCAGCCGTGGTCCTCGTTGCCGACGGCCAGGCAGACGTCGCCGTCGAGCGGCGCCTCATGCAGCGGAACCGCGCCGGTGGCCAGTTCGACCACGACCACCCGCAGGCCCGCGGCCGCCGCCGCCTTGGCCGCCGTGACCGGGTTCGGCTCCAGCGTGGCCTCGACCAGCCGCTGCGTGCCGAGCGCGGTCTTGCCCACGCCCGGATGGCCGAGCGGAGCCGTGTTGCCGCACAGCCACAGGTGCTCAGCCCCGAATGCGGCGGCCGAGCGGACGATCGAGCCCACGTTGAACGGCTGGGCCACCGAGTCGAGCAGCAGGGCCAGGCGCGCGTCGCCGACCCGGCGCCACTCGCGGTTGAGCCGCTTGACCTCGGTGGGGCGAAGCTGACGGGGAGCGCCGGCGCCGAGGGGCACGGGCGGGCTCACGGGCGGGTCACCTCGGCTCGTTCGGGCTGGGAACCCACCTGAAGCAGACGGTAACCGCTCCGTGCGGCGAGCCGCGTCACGGGCCAGCCCTGCCCAGCCAGCCAGTGGTGCAGCGAGTCGGCGCCGAGGTTACGCCCCACGACCAGGTAGGCAGCCCCCGCGGAGCCGCCGGAGGCGGCCGGGCTGGTGGCGTCGAGCCGGGCGAGCCACTGGCCGAGCAGCGCGTGCAGCGCATCCTTGCCGATCCGGACCGGCGGGTTGGACCAGATCGCGGCGAACCGGGGCGGCAGCGACGCGTCGCCGGGCGTGACGGAGCGCACGTTCTCCAGTCCGGCGGCACGAGCGTTCCGCGCGCACAGCTCGAGCGCCCGCTCGTTGACGTCGACCGCCCACACGGTGGCACCGGGCGAGCGCTTGGCCAGCACGCACGCGATCGGGCCGTAGCCGCAGCCCAGGTCGAGCAGGTTACCGGCGGCCGGAGGCACTGGTGACGTCTCGAGCAGCAGGCGGGTGCCCGGGTCGAGCCGACCGGGGGAGAACACGCCGGCGTCGGTCGCGAGCTCCAGGTAGACGTCGGGGAGGATCACCCGTACCTGGCCGGGGCGATGCGGGGCCTGCGGTCGCGGCGAGAAGTAGTGCTCAGTCACGGCGGGCAGAACGCTCAGCCACCGGCACGGTCGGCTGGGCCTGGCCGGTCAGCGCGGGGTTGATGAACCGGCGGGTGACCCACCGCTCCACGATGAACGTCATGATCGGGATGGTGCCGGCCAGCAGCATGATCACGGTCGGCTTGGTCGCCAGCCGCAGCCCGCGCGCCAGCATCCAGGCAAACACCAGGTAGATGATGTAGAGGATGCCGTGCAGCACGCCGACATCGTTGGCCACTGCTGGATAGCCCGCCACCTGCAGCGGGATACCGACGAAGCACAGGATCATCAGCACCACGCCGGTCACGTATGCCATCACCCGGTACCGGAGCACCGCTGCTTTCACGCCTGTCATCTCCTATCGCAGACCGTGCCACCGGCCGTGGTGCTTGACCTCTGCGTTGAGCCTCGCCAGGTAGGCGTTGTACGCGCTGAGTTCGGCGTCCTCATCCTCACCTGGCACGGCGCCGGCGGCCTGGACGGCCCCGACCGCCTGGACCGCGCTGGCGACCCCAGCGGGCAGGTCCTCGGCGGCGGCCGCCCTGGGATCGGGCATCTCGCCCCGCCTGATCCGGAACTCATCCCTGATCGTCTTGGCCCAGAAGACCACGGCGAAGCCCGCGAACAGCGGCCACTCAAACGTATACGCCCAGCTCAGCGAGTTACCGGCCAGCGCACGGTGGAACTGCCAGTCACCCAGCCAGAGCATGCCCCAGAAGGAGACCACCATGAGCACGTGCCAGCCCAGCCAGCGGGGCCTGACGAGGAAGTGCCACACGGGGCCGGAGAGCCCAGCCGGTACCTCCGTGGCGGCGGCGCCCGCCGTGGCGGCAGCATCCGCCGGGCCCGCGTTTTCCATGCCACGAGGGTAGCGCCGACGGTAGGTGGTTTCTGCATGGGTCTGCGCACGGGCTTGCTCGCACCCGCCAGGCGGCTGCCGGACCGGCTCGACGACCTGCACGGCCCCTGGCAGGGAGCCGTCGTGCTGCCGGTGCACCTGACCTGGCACCAGGGCCCGTAATAAGCTGCATAGGCGATAGTCCGGGAAATCCTAGGGGAGCTGGATGCAGGCCTTGGCGTGGCTCGGTTTCGCTCTTGGCATGGCGCTGTTGCTGCTCACCGGTTCCAGCGTCATCAAGACCCTGCTGATCCCGCGTAACCTCAGTTCGGCCATCGGCACGGCGGTCTCGCGTTCGGTGCGGACCGTCTACCGGCTGGTGACCGCGAAGATCGACGACGTGTACCGGCGCGAGCGGATCATGGCCAGCACCGCCCCGACCTACCTGTTCGTGCTGCTGGTCACCTGGATCGCCTGCCTGTACTTCGCCTACACGCTGCTGCTGCTGCCGTTTACCAACGACAGCGCGGTACGAGCGCTGCGGCTGTCCGGCTCCTCGCTGTTCACCCTGGGGTTCGCCACGCCGACCGGCGCGGAGCCATACGGCATCGTGTTCGCCGCCGCCATCAGCGGCCTCGGCGTGATCGCCCTGATGATCGGCTACCTGCCGACCCTGTACGCGGCCTACAACCGGCGCGAGACGCTGGTCATCATGCTGGAAGCGCTGGCAGGCAAGCCGCCGTGGGGCCCCGAACTGCTGGCCAGGCAGCAGCTGATCAGGAATACCTCCTACCTGCCCCGGCTGTACGAGCGGTGGACCGAGTGGGCCGCCGACATCTCCGAGAGCCACACCACCTACCGCACGCTGATCTACTTCAGGTCCCGGTACCCCGAAGAGGCCTGGCCGCTCGCCCTGCTGGCGGTGCTCGACGCCGCCGCGCTGCACCTGTCGCTGAACCCGGAATCGGCGCCCGCCGAGACCAGGCCGCTGCTGCGGGTGGGATATATCACCATGCGCTCGATCGCGGGCACGCCTGGGCATCGAGGTGAACGACGACCCGCACCCCGACGATCCGCTGGTGCTGACCAAGGCCGATTTCGACGAGGCGATCCAGCACCTGGCCGAGGCGGACTGGACGTTCGAGCGGTCGCCGGACGAGGCGTGGATGCACTTCCGCGGCTGGCGGGTGAACTACGAGACGGCCGCGCACGGCATCGCCGCCCACCTCGACCTGCCGCCGGCGCTGTGGTCCGGGCCGCGGGCGCGCCTGGGCCAGGGGCCGGGACGGCCGCGGCGGCCCGCCCACCGGGAACCCGCGACGCCCGACGATCCCGCGGGATCGCCGCAGGACACCGACACCGCGCTGCATATGCCAGGCTGATGACATGCGCAAATACGTGATCATGGGCGTGCAGGGCAGCGGCAAGGGCACGCAGAGCCAGATGCTGGCGTCCGACCTCGACCTGGTGCACATCAGCGTGGGTGACATCTTCCGCTGGAACGTGCAGAACCACACCAAGATGGGCGCGATGGTCCGGCGCATCATGGCGGCGGGGGAGCTGGTCGGGGACGACCTGGTGGAGTCGGTGGTCCAGGACCGGCTCACCGGGCACGACTGGAACTACGGCTTCATCATCGACGGGTTCCCGCGGAACCGGCGGCAGGCCGAGTTCTTCCTGGAAAGCTACGACATCAACGGCGTCATCGTGCTCGACCTGCCCGATTCCGAGGTCCGCCGCCGCGTGCTCAACCGCAGGCTCTGCGCCGGCTGCGGCATCAACTACAACCTGATCGACAGCAGCCCGAAGGTTCCCGGCCGCTGCGACTCGTGCGGGGGAGAGCTGGTCACCAGGGAAGACGACACCGAGGAGGCGCTGGCGGTCAGGCTGCGGGACTACCACGAGAAGACCAACCCGGTGCTCGACCTGTTCCGGCGCAAGGAGTACGTCTTCACGGTGGACGCGCGGCCCGCGCCCGAGGTCGTCCAGGAGCAGATCAGGAAGAGCCTCGGCCTGCCGCCGTACAGGCGGGCGAGGGGGAGCAGGCCGCCAGCCAGGGACCCGGCAGTGCGTGAGATCGCCGTCTTCGGTGGCTCGGCGCACCCGGCGCTGACCGCCGAGATCTGCGCGCACCTCACCGTGCCGCAGCGCCCGGTGGCGCTCAAGCGGTTCGCGAACGACTGCCTGGAGGTCCAGCTGCAGTCCAACTGCCGGGAACGGGACGTGTTCCTGATCCAGCCGCTGGTCAAGCCGGTCCAGGAGCACCTAGTCGAGCTGCTGCTGATGGCGGACGCGGCCCGGGGGGCGTCGGCGGCGCGGGTGACGGCGGTGATGCCGCACTACGCGTACGCCCGGTCGGACAAGAAGGACGCGCCGCGGATCTCCATCGGCGGCCGCCTGATCGCCGACCTGCTGGTCACCGCCGGGGTCACCCGGGTCCTCACGCTGAACCTGCACTCCCCGCAGGTGCACGGCTTCTTCTCGGTGCCGGTGGATCACCTGCACGCGCTGCGGGAGCTGGCCGCCCACTTCCGCGGCCGGGACCTGTCCCACGCCGTGGTGGTCTCACCCGACCTGGGTTACGCCAAGAGTGCCTCGGCGTTCGCCCGCAGGCTCGGCCTGCCGGTCGCGGCGGGCGCGAAGGAGCGGATCAGCGACTCGGAGGTGCGGATCACCGCCATCATCGGCGACGTGGCAGGCCGGGACGTAATCGTGCTTGACGATGAGATCTCGCGCGGCACCACCGTGTTCGAGCTGCTCGACCGGCTGCGCGCCGACGGCGCCCGCTCGGTGGCCGTGGCCTGCACGCACGGCCTGTTCGCCGACAACGCGCTGGACAAGCTGGCCGCCACCGACGTGACCGAGATCGTCTGCACCAACACGGCGCCGCTGTCGCCGGAGCAGGAGGAGAACCCCAAGCTGACCGTCCTGTCGGTGGCCCCGGCGCTGGCCGAGGCCATCAGCAGGATCCACAATGGCGAGTCGGTCAGCTCCCTGTTCGCGCACTAAGCCTTATCACCGGGGGCCCGGCCGCCCGCTGTCTCGATGATCCAGGCCAGCACCAGGGCTTCCTCCAGCCAGGCGTCGTAGCGGCCGCTGCGGCCGCCGTGACCGGCCTCCATTTCGGTCTTGAGCAGGAACGGGCCGCCCCCGGCCACCGCGCGCAGCCGGGCCATCCACTTGGCCGGCTCGTGGTAGGTCACCCGCGTGTCGTTCAGGCCGGCCAGCGCGAAGATCGGCGGGTAGGCCCGGTCGGTGACGTTCTCGTACGGCGTATACGACTTCATGTACGCGTACACCTCGGGGTCGTGCAGCGGGTCGCCCCACTCCTCCCATTCAGTCACCGTCAGCGGCAGCGACGGGTCCAGGATCGTGTTAAGGGCGTCGACGAACGGCACGTGGGCGACGATTCCGGCGAACGCCTCCGGCGCCATATTGGCCACCGCGCCCATCAGCAGCCCGCCTGCCGAGCCGCCCCGCGCGACGAGCCGGTCGGCAGAAGTCCAGCCCCGCCGCGCCAGGTGCTGCGCGCACGCGATGAAGTCGGTGAACGTGTTCTTCTTGCGCAGTAGCTTGCCGTCGGTATACCAGGACCGGCCCATCTCGCCGCCGCCCCGGACATGCGCGATCGCGTAGACGAAACCCCGGTCGAGCAGCGACAGCACCGGGATGGAGAAACTCGGGTCCCGGGAGATCTCGTAGCTGCCGTAGCCGTAAAGCAGGCACGGCGCCGAACCATCCCGCGGCGTGCCCTTGCGGCACACCAGCGAGATCGGCACCCGGGTGCCGTCGGCGGCCACTGCCCACTCCCGGTGCTGCTCGTAGTCCTCGGGCCGGTACGGCGTGCCGTCCGGCGCCGGGAGCACCGGCTGGCGCTTGAGCAACGTGAGCTCGCCGGTAGCCATGTCGCAGTCGTAGACCGAGCCCGGGGTCACCAGCGAGGTGTAAGACAGCCGGAACCGGCCGGCCTGGAACTCGGGGTTCGGGCCAGGCCCGACCCGGTAGACGGGTTCGGCGAAGGCGACCTCGTGCTCGCCGTCCTTCCGCAGGATCCGCAGGCCGGTCAGGCCGTCACGGCGGAAGTACACCACGGTGTAGTCCGCGAACGCATCCACGCCGAGCAGCCGGGTGTCGGCCCGGTGCGGGACCAGCGGGGTCCAGGTGGCCGGATCGGCCAGCGACGCGCTCGCGATCTCGAAGTTCTCCGCGCCGTCGTTGTGCAGGATGAGCAGATGGTCCCCGGCGTGGTCCACGCCGTAATCCACGCCCTGGCGGCGCGGCGCCACGACGCTGAACTCAGCCGACGGCGTGGCCGCGTCCAGCAGCCACACCTCGCTGGTCAGCACGCTGGCCGACTTGATCATCAGGTAGCTCTCGCTGCGAGTCAGGCTCACGTAGACGTGGAAGCGCTCGTCCGGCTCCTCGAACACCATGGTGTCCGCCTCCGCCGGGGTGCCGATCCGGTGCCGCCAGGCCCGGTACGGCCGCCAGGCGTCGTCCACGGTCGTGTAGAACACGGTGGAGCCGTCCAGGGACCACGCGCAGCCGGCGTAGGTGTCGGGGATCTCGTCCGGCAGCGTGGTCCCGGTGGCCAGGTCCTTGATCCGGAGCGTGAACCGCTCGTTGCCCGCGAAGTCGGTGGAGTAGGCCAGCCAGCGCTGGTCCGGGCTGATCCGGAACGTGCCGAGGCTGAAGAAGTCGTGCCCCTCGGCGAGCTCGTTGCCGTCGAGCAGTACTTCTTCCCCGTCGAGCGGCGTGCCGTCTCCGGCCATCGGCGGGATGACCTCGCCGGGCCGGACCGAGCGGCGGCAGTGCATCGGGTACTGCTTGCCCTCGGCTGTCCTGGAGTAGTGCCACCAGCCGCCCTTGCGCACCGGGACGGACAGGTCGCTTTCTTGCGTGCGCGCCTTGATCTCGGTGAAGATCTGCTCGCGCAGCCGGGCCAGGTGGGCCGTGACCGCGTCGCTGTAGGCGTTCTCGGCCTTCAGGTAGCCGATCGTGTCGGCGTCGTCTTTGTCCGCGAGCCAGGCGTATTCGTCGATCACGGTGTCGCCGTGGAAGGTGCGCGGGCTGGGGATCTGCTTAGCCTCAGGCGGCTCGATGGTCATGAAGGCCCAGTCTAGCGACGCGCTGGCCGAACGGGCCGTGGTGCGTGCCCCCCGCCGCGGTCCCCCCTGCGGGTGGGGAGAATCGGCACCGATAGCCTTTCCTGTGAAGCTTGTTGCCTGCTGCGGAAGGGGCAGTTTTCGTGACGGAGTGGTCACAGGTTCCCGCTGTCGCGCGGCCCTTGCCTGAGCCTGAGCCGCAGCCGGTGGTGTCCCCGCTCACCGACGCCGCGATCTTCATGGTGCTGACGATCCAGCCCGGCGGGGAGGCGGCCGTCAGGGACCTGCTCGGCGACTGGGCCGCCGTGGCGCGGTCGGTCGGCTTCCGCGCGCCGGACCCCCCGATGGCCTGCGTCGCCGGCATCTCCTCGAGCGCGTGGGACCGCCTGTTCTCCGGCCCGCGCCCGGCGAACTGCACCCGTTTCGCGAACTGACCGGGGCGGTGCACCACGCCCCCGCCACGCCGGGCGATCTGCTCTTCCACATCAGGCACGAGCGGATGGACCTGTGCTTTGAGTTCGTCACCCAGGTCATGACCCGGCTGGCCGAGGCGGTCACGGTGGCGGACGAGGTGCACGGGTTCCGCTACTTCGACGAGCGCGACCTGCTCGGCTTCGTCGACGGCACCGAGAACCCGGTCGGCCGGGCGGCCGGCACGGCGGCGCTGGTCGGCGATTCCGATCCGCGCTTTGCCGGCGGCAGCTACGTCATCGTGCAGAAGTACCTGCACGACATGGCCGCCTGGAACGCCCTGACCACCGAGGACCAGGAAAAGGCGATCGGGCGCTCGAAGCTGTCCGACATCGAGATGCCGGACGACGTCAAGCCGGGCAACTCGCACGTCGCGCTGAACACGATCGAAGATCCCGACGGTACGCAGCGGCAGATCCTGCGCGCCAACATGCCGTTCGGCGAGGTGGGGCGGGGGGAGTTCGGCACCTACTACATCGGCTACGCGGCCACCCCGAGCGTGACCGAGCAGATGCTGGTCAACATGTTTATCGGCAACCCGCCAGGTAACATGACCGCATTCTTGATTTCTCCACGGCAGTCACCGGCTGCCTGTTCTTCGCGCCGTCGGCGGACTTCCTCGACGACCTTCCCGATCCGCCCGAGCGCGCGCGCCTCCGGCTCCGATTCCGCCGGGCACGGGTCGCGCCGGGCACCGGCTCACTGGGCATTGGCAGCTTGAAGAGGAGCATCTAAGCCATGAACAACCTGCACCGCGAGCTCGCTCCGATTTCCGATGCCGCCTGGGCGAGCATCGAGGAGGAGGCGCGCCGGACATTCGAGCAGAACGTCGCCGCCCGCCGGGTGGTGGACCTGACCGGGCCCGAGGGCCAGGGGCTGGCCAGCGTGGGTACCGGCCACCTGAGCGCGATCGAGGCGCCCGCGGACGGCGTCATCGCCCGGCTGCGCACCGCGCAGCCGCTCGTCGAGCTCCGCGTCCCGTTCACGGTGAGCAGGCAGGACGTGGACGACGTGGAGCGCGGCGCGCAGGACTCCGACTGGCAGCCGGTCAAGGATGCGGCCAAGAAGATCGGCTTCGCCGAAGACCGCGCGGTCTTCGAGGGCTACCCGGCCGCCGGGATCGCCGGGGTCAGGAAGAGCTCCGCCAACCCGGCGCTCACCCTGCCCACCGAGGCTCGCGACTACCCGAACGCGGTCAGCCAGGCGGTGAGCTCACTGCGGCTGGCCGGGGTGGGCGGCCCGTACTCGCTGCTGCTGTCCGCCAACGCCTACACGTTGGTGAGCGAGACCTCCGATCACGGCTACCCGATCCGCGAGCACCTGGCCCACGTCATCGACGGGGAGATCGTCTGGGCGCCCGCCATCGACGGCGCGTTCCTGCTCTCCGCCCGCGGCGGCGACTTCGAGCTGCGCCTCGGCCAAGACCTGTCGATCGGCTATCTCTCCCACGACGCCAACACCGTCCAGCTGTACTTCACCGAATCGCTGACCTTCCTGGTCTACACCGCCGAAGCCAGCGTGGCCCTGGCCGTCCCCTAGCTCGCCGTCACTCGTACCGGGTGGGCGGGAACGGGTGCCGCTCGTCGATGGGACCTAGCTCGCCCTTGTCGTCTTGGCGCCGGAACTCGGCTCGCTCTTCCTGCCAGTCCTCGTTCTGGGTGATGTCCTCGGGCTGCGGGGGCGTGTCCGTGGCAGGTGGCACCTCGTCGGGGTCGTAGGCGTCGAGCCCCGCGGCGACCCGCTCTTCCTCGGTCAGGCGGGCGAGTTGGTCGTCGTCGAGCCGCTGCGACGCGCCTGCGTGCTCGCGGCGGTCCCGGTGGAACCGCTCAGCGAAGTCGTCTTGCTCTGACATTGCGCCTCCTCCGGTATTAGCGAATGTGGTCTACGCTACCCCGGCGAGGGTGCATTGGCTCAAGGTGGCTGCGCCGCCCACGGGCTGACGCCGAGGAGCACGGTGGATCGAAGTCTGGCGGTGCAGCGACGACGTGGAGGTCACCTCCTACATGATGGTGGCCTGACCTGGCTGGCGGCCCGGCCCTGATTCATCCAGAAACAACGTTAGGCAGCCTGGTGATGGACTGTGCATAATCCGGCGGATAACCGTCGCCACGTGCGGATAACCGACGGCGTTCTGTGGACATTGTGTGGACAAAGAAGAAACTCACAATGGTTTGAATATCATTCAGCCGGAGCCTACGGTTAAACTCCGTCCGGCCTGGCTCGGGCTGGTGCCATCTCCCAGCGCACGCGCAGGTCGGGCGGCTTGCGGAAGACCAGGCCGTGCGGCGCGCTAGAGTACCGGGGGTCTAGGCGCAGCCGGGGGAGCCTGCCCAGCAGGGTTTCGATGGCGACCCGGGCCTCCAGCCGGGCCAGGTGCGCGCCGAGGCAGAAATGCGGGCCGTGCGCGAAGGCCAGATGGCGTCCTGCGTTGGGACGGCGGACGTCGAACACGTCGGGCACGCCGAAGACGGCCGGGTCCCGGTTCGCTCCGGCGATGGACACCGTGACCTGGTCACCGGCCTGGATATCGGCGCCGCCGAGCCGGGTGTTCCCGGTCGCGTACCGGTCCACCACCGCCGCGGCTGGCTCGAGCCGCAGCGACTCCTCGATCGCCGCGGGCACCAGGCGGCGGTCGGCGAGCACCAGCTCGAACTGGGCGGGGGAGGAGAGCAGGTGCAGCAAGGCATTGGCGATCATGCCTTCGGTGGTCTCGATCCCACCGAACATCATGACCGCCGCGTTCGAGATGGCCTCCGCTTCGGTCAGCGGCCCGGCGGCCTCTGACAGCAGCGACGCAGACTCCGGCGCCGCGATCACCTCACGCAGGCTGGCGGCAAGCTCGGCGAAGGCCGCCGCCCCGGCCGGCGTCTGGGCCGCCGCGGCTTCGGCCTGCACCGCGGCCACGATCCCGTCGTACCAGGCCAGGACACGGGCGGGATCGGCCGGCCCGAGCCCTAGCGTCTCCGCCATGACCGCGACGGCCAGCGGCCCGGCTACGGCCCGGCGTAGTTCGGCCGTACCGCGCGCCTCGATGGCCGACACCAGGCGACCGGTCTCGGCCCAGGTGAACGAGGCGAGCCGCGCGTGGATCTCGTCGCGCCGGAAGGCGCGGTTGAACGGACCCCGGTGCCGCGCGTGCTGCGCGCCGTCCAGCGAGAGCATGCTCGGCCCGACCACCTTGGCCGTGGAGAAACGAGGGTCGTCGACCGTGAACGTCCGCGCGTCACGCATGACCTCCACGGCCAGGTCATAGCCGGTGACGAGCCAGGCGCCGAGGACGGGCACCCAGCTGACCGCCGCGGCGGCCCTCAGCCGCGCCAGCGCCGGATGCGGGTCGGCCTCCAGCTCGGCCAGCGTGACCTCGGCTGGCGTGTTCGGCGTGGGCACCTTAAACCGCCGTCGGTCAAGGCAGCCGCCTCCCGTGCGTAGGCCAAGGAACGGACGAGCTAGTCGGCATCATGAACAAAATACCCCGGCCAGGTTACGAAGCCTGTGGTAGGTGGCCCAGAGCGCGGTGAGAGCGGGCGGCCGCCAGGAGGGCGAACAGGGTGGCGCGGCGTGCCGCCCACGTGGCCGCTGTGCTCACTTACCAGCCCATTGCCGCCTTCGGGCGTACTTGGGCCTGTCCTAACAGCGAAAGTCGAGTGTAATTGAGGATTCATTAATTAGAGCCACCATCTCGCCATGCTCATCGCCTGGATCGAGGAGAACATCAGTCCCGAACCAGAACAGCGGTACCCGGCGAAGGCCCTGACGGCACGCTCAACCGGGTAGAAAACCACAAGAATTAAAAATTTCGAGTTACGTTTCCGCAGATCAGAACCCGATCTGAGTGACACCAGGAGGATCCCGGGCGAACCCGGCCTTGTCTTCGGCCGTCCCGTGCGTAGGGTTAGGAGACTTGTTGGCACAGCGGGACTGAGAAAGATCGAGGAACGGCGCCGCCGGAAATATCTCCCGGCACAGCCAGCCCGCTGCATTCACTCAGCAAACCGTGTGCAGATGACGCCCGGACCCCGCGTCAGGAAGGTGCCGCCCCGCCGGAGGCGGCGAACAGCCATGAATACATCACATACTCCCGTGCCGGGCGCCCACCGGCCGGCCCGGCAGCGGGCCTATAACGGGCAGGCCCGTTCCTACGATCGTGACACCGGCGCATTCCAGTCCCATCGGCGGCAGCTGGTGGAGGCGCTCCCGCTGGACCGGGGGCAGGTGGTCCTGGACGTGGGATGCGGGACCGGGCTGTGCAGCGGCCTGCTGCGGGACAAGGTGGGCCCGCGGGGAGGCGTGGTCGGCATCGAGGAATCCCCGCAGATGGCGGCGGTGGCCAGTGAGCGCATCGCACGCGAAGGCTGGCGCAACGTCACGGTGGTGCAGTCGCCGGCCGAGGATGCCCGGATCACCCGGGCCGCCGACGCCGCCTTGTTCTGCGCGGTGCACGACATCTTGCAGTCTCCCGGCGCGCTGCGCAATGTGCTGGCCAGGCTCCGCCCGGGGGCATGGGTGGCCGCCGGCGGCGGCAAATGGGCCGCGCCGGGGTTGATAGGGATGAACCTGCTGATCAGCATGATGCACGCTCCGTACGTGGGCACCTTCAGCGGATTCTCCCGGCCCTGGCGTCACCTGGAGCAACTGGTCGAGGACGTCCAGGTCCGGGAGATGGGCTTCGGCAGTGGGTACATCATGACTGGCCGCTTGCCCGGCCCGGCCGGTCCCGGTAACCCGGACGCAGGGCCGGCAGGTTCCCCGGCCCGCCGGCGACCGGCGGCCTGATCCACGCGCCCGGCCGCCTGCCGCTGCTTATCCGCCCGTAGTGACGGGCCCGGATCTGGCCCGGCGTGATCTTGCGCGGCACCGGTAAGGGCTAGGCCGCGCTGAGTCGCTGGTCATCTGGGCGGGAGTCGGCCTGCACCGCCCGGCATGCCTCGAGCAGCGTCCGGGCGAACACCTGCGGCGCGGTGATGCACACCGCGTGATCGGCGTCCACCCGGTGGAGCGCTGCGCCCGGGATCGCCCGGGCCAGCTGCAGCTGGCGGCTGACCGGGACGATGCGGTCCCGGGTGGTGACGACCACCGCGGCAGGGACATCGACCTGGCCGATCCAGCGGTCCGAGCTGAACTCGCAGACGGCGCGGCTGGCCGAGACGGCGCTGGCCAGCGTTGTCCGGCGCAGCTGGGCGCGGGTCCAGCTGGCGGTGGCCGGGTCGTTGATGGGACCGAGCAGCGCCAGCCCGAGGCCCTCGGCGCTGACCAGCTGCAGAACCGGGTTCCACCGCATGGCGACGGCCGCCGCCGGCAGCGCGAAGGCGGCCAGCTTCCGTGCCGGGGACCCCAGGTTGCCCGCGGTGGAGCACAACACCAGACCCGACAGCAGCGAGGCGTGCCGCCGGTACACCAGCTGGGCGACCACGCCGCCCATGGAATAACCCACGGCGGTGAACTTGCCAGTACCGAGGACTGCGGCCAGCGCCGCGACATCGTCGGCGCAATCCTCGAGCCGGAACCGCGACCCGGCCCTGATCCCGTCGCCATGGCCGCGCAGGTCGGCGGCCACCACACGGAAATTAGCCGCGAGCGGCGCGAAGACCTTGCCCCAGTTCAGCTCGGCCGTGCACGCCACCCCGTGGATGAGCATGAGCGTCTCAGCGCCGGGCGGACCGGCACACTCCCACACCCGGGTGACTCCACGGCCGGGCAGCTCCACCAGGCGTGTACGCGGGGTCGCTTCCTGTCCAAGCACCTGTCGCACTGCTTTCACCCTCCTGCGATCCGGGGTCAGCGAGAGCCAGGGTCCGGAGCTCGGCTAACGATCAACTAACAAGGTGAAATATGCGTACCGGACTTTGCGGAGCTCCTCCAGGGACAAAAGGCCCGGACCTTAGGCCCGTGTTCATGCGCTGGTGGTGAGGATGCCCGCAGCCGGACGCGACTGTGATCACCGCCAGCATCTGCTCATCCCGGTCTACGACCGGGCCGCTCAGCCCGCGGTTGAATATCCGTCAGCTGACCGATGACTTGCGCTGCAAGTTGCAGCATTATTTTCAACGCAACGCGCACCGGGCACGTCAGCTGAGGAACGGGGTAGACGCGATGGCACCGACTCATCCGACCGAACTGCAACAGCGTCGCCTCCGGCTGGCCAGGGAACCAACCGCGGCCGCCGAAGCCCGCAACCAGGTCCGCACGGTCATCCGTGCCTGGAAGGTCCCTGTCGATCCCGATATCGCGATCCTGCTCACCAGCGACTTGGTGACCAATGCCATCGCGTACGGGGATGGTGAGACCGTCACGCTTGGCATCAGGTGCTCCCGCGCTCATCTGCGCATTGACGTCTACGACACGTCGCGTTCGCTGCCGATGGCGGTGGACGAACCAGCCGGTACGGAGACCGGACGCGGACTGGTGCTGGTCGCCGCCCTGTCGACCGAATGGGGCTCTTTCCGCACCCCTGCGGGGGAGGCCGTGTACTTCACGCTCGCGTTCCAGCCCGATCTGCCCTAGGTCGGCGACCACGCGGCCGGGGGGGACACACGTGGAGACTGTGAGCCGTCAACCCGTATCGCTCCCCGTCCCCACCAGTTGCACATATAGGAAAAGACACCGACCAGTGAAGGGGTAACGTGCCAAGCGCTACGCTCAGGAGTCCGCACGAATGGCCGAGTTCAGGTTTTTACTGGATTAAGAGCTCTCTGAGTTACGCTAACGGCAATTGCGTCGAGGTGGCGAGCCTGCCCGGCGGCGAGATCGGCATTCGCAACAGCAGGGACTCCGCAGGGCCGGTCCTCCGGTTCACGTCGGACGAGTGGAATGCTTTTCTCCGCGGCGTACGAAACGGGGAATTCGACAGTTTCGGCAGGTAGCGACCGCATGGACGGTCGAAGGCTGAACTCGGCTCACCGACGAAGCTCAGTAATTCCCCGCTATTGAAGATCGTTAGCGCAATTCGTCGGCTGCCTTTTGGGCCTTGACATCGGCGGGGGTTCGGACATCGACCTTCGGGGTATGGTTAAACATTGCTTCGAACATTTCCTGGCTCGTCATGATACTTACCTTTCTCTGGTGTCCAGTTGCAATCATATACGGCTATTCCTGTCAGGCGAAGAGGCTAAAGTCACTTCCAATCGGCCCTGACTGAATCCTGCTACAGTAAGTCGTATTTAATCGCTTTACGGCTGGGTCACCGGGTTGGTGCGACGCCGGATCGCCGCCAGATCCGTCTCAACTGCCCCGATCATCTCCGGCGCGGCGACGAGCTCGTGGTCACCCGGCGGGCTGGACCTCGGCCTGGACGCGGGTCTTAGGCGAGCCGCCAGGCGAGAAGCCCTTCGGCCCCTTCGGCCTGGGTAAAGCCCGCGGTCACCAGTTCACGCTGAAGCACGTCCCATGGCGGGCGGTAGAAGTAGCCGGTGATCTCTTCCTCGCTGATGACCTTGTCGCCTTCGGTGATCCGGTAGAGGTAGCGAGCGCGGCAGGCCTCCTCGTCCGAGTCAAGGATCTCCGACAGGGCCGTGTAGGTGTGCCTGCCGACCTGGCGCGATTCGAGTTCCTGGAGCGGACGAGGTGTCGGCGGGCCGCCATCACGCCGGGTGAAGACCAGCAGGCCGGCGGGTTCCAGCGAGGCCGCCAGCACTGGCCAGAGCCGCTTGCGGTAGTCCGGCTCCAGGGCATACATCACGTTGATCATCACGACGGCTTCGGCAGGCTCGTCCAGTCTCACGCTCAGCGCGTCACAAGAGAGCACGGTCACCCGGTTGAGTTCCGGACGCAAGCTCAGCCGTGACAGCAGCACCCCGCGCATTCCGGCCGAAGGTTCCAGCGCGAAGATCTCAGCAGGTGTCCAGTCGGCCAGCGACGTGGTTATCAGGCCCGTTCCCGCGCCGATTTCCAGGATGCTCCGCCGCACCCCGGCCAGGAGCGGGGGCAGGTTCTTGCGGATCTTCGGCACGTGCCCGTTCTCGTGGAACAGGTCGTAGAACGGGATGGAGATGAAGTCCGTCACGGCGGGCAACTTTACGCTTCACGATGGACGGCGGGTCCCGGGCCCGCTGATCAATTTGATGGGC
Organism: uncultured Actinomycetes bacterium; assembly: GCA_963798675.1. GTDB lineage: Bacteria > Actinomycetota > Actinomycetes > Streptosporangiales > Streptosporangiaceae > Palsa-504. The sequence continues at coordinate 240,415 of CAWCUJ010000009.1, forward strand.
TGTGCTCGCCCGGGTCAGGCCATCCGCGGCCGGATCCGCGCAGCCGCAGGCTCTTGTGCGCCGCCCCGGAGCGGGCGTACGTCAGGCCGCCCCGGCTTTTGGTGTGTAGACCAGGGCCAGAACGCCGCTGGCGAAGCGCCTGACGTCCACCAGCGACAGTTGCGGAGCGCCGTGGACCTCCTCGAACATGTGCTGGCCTGACCCTGGGCAGCCGCGTCAGCAGCTCGTCCTCGAACGGAACGGACGGGCGGAACTGGATCCGCTGCTCGGTCTGGACCCGCTCGGTGAGCCCCGCGGGAGTGTCCACCACGACCACCCGGCCGGCATCGATCAGCGCCACCCGGTCACACAGCCGCTCGGCCTCCTCCATGAAGTGGGTGACGAGCACGATCGTGACCCCGCGCGCCCGCACCTGCTCGATGAGCTCCCAGGTGTCCCGCCGGGCCTGCGGGTCCAGGCCGGTGGTGAGCTCGTCGAGCATCGCCACCCGCGGGTTCCCGACCAAGGCCAGCGCGATCGACAGCCGCTGCTTCCGGCCGCCCGACAGCTTGCCGAACCTGGTCCGGCCAGGTCGGCCAGCCCGAGCACGTCCATGAGCGCCCGCCAGTCGGCCGGGGCCCGGTAGAAGGAGCTGTAGAGCTCGAGCGCCTCCGCGACCCGTGGCCGCCCGGGCAGTCGGCCGTCCTGGAGCTGAACGCCGAGTCGTTGGGTGAGCTCGGCCCGGTCCCTTCCGGGATCGAGGCCGAGCACGCGGATCTGGCCGCCGTCGGGCACCCGCAGCCCTTCGATGCACTCCACGGTGGTGGTCTTGCCCGCGCCGTTGGGACCGAGGATGCCGAAGATCTCACCGTCGCGCACGGCGAAGGAGATTTCCTCGACCGCCACGGTGCCCCCGTAGGCCTTGTGCAGGTGCCGCACCTCGATCACTGCTGGCATGCGTTCGTCCTTCCGGCTCTGATGCCTCGCCCCGTTGGCGTGCCTTCAGCGTCGCAAGAGTGCATTCGGGTGCGCATCGGCCGATCTTCCGGGCCGCCGGCTGAACCGCGGGCTCGGCCACCTTGCTGAGCCGATCAACCGATCGGTTGATCTCGCCCCGGACGCGGGGATGGCCAGCTGGCCGGTCAGCCATGCTGGTCAGGGGGTCAGGCGGTGCAGGTCCCTGGGGAAGAGCGTGACCTCTCTGATGTTCTCGGATCGGGTCAGGCGGCTGGTCCATCGTTCCAGTCCGATCGCGAACCCACCGTGAGGTGGCATGCCGCTCGCAAAGGCTTCCAGGTAGCCGGAGTAATCCGCCGGATCTTCTCCTCGTGCACGGATGGCCGTGAGGTAGTCGGAATGCCGGTGCAGGCGTTGTCCTCCGGTTACGAGTTCCAGGCCGCGGAAGAGCAGGTCGAAGCTGTTGGACCAGCGCTCGTTGCCTGGCTGCGGGTGGGTGTAGAAGGGGCGCTTGCTCATTGGGTAGCCCTCGACTGCGACGAAGTCACTGTTGTGTGTTTCGGCGGCCCACTGGCCAAGGGCCCGTTCATGGGCAGGCGCGAGGTCAGGCTCGTCCTGCGGAGCCCCCACAAGTTTCAGCGCGTCGCTGAAATGGATCACGGGGATCTCCTCGGGGATCTGCGGGACTGTGAGGCCGAGCAGCTCAACTGCCTGCTGGGCTTCTGCCCCGATGGCGGAGGTCATGCCGACCAGCGCCTGCCTCAGCACGGCCAGCACATCGCGGTGGTCGCCGATGAAGCCCACCTCCGCGTCGAGGGAAACGTATTCGGCCAGGTGGCGGGCGGTGTCGTGCGGTTCCGCCCGGAACACCGGGCCGGTCTCATAGACGCGCTCGAAGACGCCGACCATCGCCTGCTTGTAGAACTGCGGAGACTGGGCCAGGTAGGCCGGGCGCCCGAAGTAGTCGACCTCAAAGACGCTTGCGCCAGACTCGGTGGCCGACGACACGAGCTTGGGGGTCTGGATCTCGGTGAATCCCCGCCGGTCCAGCGCCGAGCGGAATCCCTGAAGCGACGCCGCGGCCAATTCCCACCTGGCGCGCCGGGCGGGGTGCCGCCAGGTCACTGCAGCATGGTCCAGCAGCGTGGGCAGCCCGGTGTCCAGTGCGGGCCGCCACAACTCCACCAGCGGAGTCTGGGCGGGTTCGCTCAGCAGCGTGATGTGCGGTTCGGTCACTTCGACGCCGCCTGGCGCCGCCGGGTTGTGCGTGGCGACGCCCGTGACTTCGACGACGGTCTCCTCACCGCTGCCCCGCACCACATCCAGGGCACGCTGATCACGGACGACGACCTGCGCGAGCCCGGAGCGGTCCCGCACGACCAGGAAGGTCACCGTGGCCAGAACACGCAGACGGTGTATCCAGCCCTGGATCCGTACCTGACTGCCGGGAGTAGCTTGAGGCAGCTGGGCGGCCAGAGCGCGAGGAATGCCCGCCGGTTCGGTAGCTGGCATGATCGTCACCTCCAGTTCAGAACGTGGCCCTGGAGGTGCGGGCGGGGGCTAGGTCGCGGTGCCACCGCACCTTCGCCGACGCGGAGATACGCCGGCCTCAATGGCCCTTACGGGACCAGCGATCCATGCTAGGAAGGTGTCTTCACCGAGGGCATGCTGTCCGCCTTCACAGTTACCGGCGGCTCTCTGAGCAGCAAATCTCCCCGCCTACTTGGTCTCCCGTCACGGCACAGACGAAAATAGGATAGGGCAGGTCACCGCAGCCGGTCCAAGAGTTTCACGCCGGGTCGTCCTGGCCATTCTGGGGTGTTCAACGGTTTCGAGGGCTCCCGGGCCGGGCGATGCGCGCGATGTTGCTGCTGACTTCGAGGGCTTCCCGGAGCCGGGCGTTCTCCATGCCGAGGCGCTGAACCTGGGCTGCGGCCAGGCGGAGGCTGCCGGTCGGCGTGCGGTTGGCGCGGCGGAGCTTGGCGTTGCGGGCGACGAACAGCTGACACCTATCGGCCAGCCGTGGGATGCCAGCTACCTGCCGCACCTTCCCCGCTGCCGCGGCTGCCTGGCGCCCGAAGTGCCCGGAGGGCTCCCGCCTCGCGGGTCTATTCAGGACAGTTCCGGCTGGCTTCCCCCGGGAGCGCCCGCGTCTGGCGTGGATGTCCGGGCGGCTGAGATCCTCGAGGGCTCCGGCTGGTTCGCGCGCTTCCTGCGTCGGCATGGCCTTGATGTGCCTGAACAGCGGCCAGTTCCGCGCCGTTACTGCGGTGTCGGCTGGTGGACCAGCAGGGTGTCGGCTGGTGGACCAGCAGCTAGTCCGACTCTTTCGGCATAACGGGGTTTCCCTGGATGGCGGCAGTGCGGCTGGCGTGTTCCGTAGACGGCCGACATGGCGCTCGACAGAATTCATCCCGCGGTGGCAGCGGCCGACGACCGTGCGTCCTGGAAGGCGACGACAAGAACAAGGTCGTCAGGCTCCTCGTAGCTGTAGAGGATGAGCATCCACCGCCATGGTCCGAGGATGAACCGCAACGGCCTCCAGCGTCCCTCAAGCTGTCGGCCGATTCGGGGAAACTGCTCCAGAACGCGCAGTGAACGTTTGACGCGGTCCCTGGTGTCGGCCGGAAGGCTGTGCGTGAGGATCATGCGGTCGAGGCCTTCGACCGCATCGACGCTAAGTCTTACCTCGGCCAACGCCTAGAGCTCATCAAGGGGGATCGTCCCGCCCGCACGGGCACGATCCAGGCTCTGCATGGCGTGCTCGTAGGCGCCCGGGATGCCATCAAGTATCGCCACAATGTTGCGGGCGTCGGGATCGGCTTCCTCGATAGCAGCCGACAGCAGTGACCGCGCGAGAGTGCCTTCATGCACGTGGGTGCGCTCAGCAAGCCGCGCCAGCCGGGCAGCGTGCTCGGGGTCGAGCGTGACATTCAGCCGGTGACCGGATCGCTCCATACTGAGAATGCTACTACACGGAACAGCACCAAATGTGTACCTACCGCATTGTCGCGTGACGGCCAACATGTCGTCGGCACCGCCAGGCCGCAACTGATCATCGAATAGCCGGCCGCCCGGCAAGTAGAGGTGACGTCAGGGGATGTCTTCAGCCATAGAGCCCTCAATACCAGCGGCGCCGGCCGAGGTGATCACCTGGGCGCGGGGGTTGGCCACGTTCCCGGCTGCCCAGACGCCGGGCACGCTGGTCAACCCTGTGCCACCCACGAGCGGGAAGCCGGCCTCATTGCGCTCGCAACCCAGACCGGCCAGCAGGCCGTCGTCATGTGGAAGGTTGCCGGGCCGGACGAACACCGCGGTGGGTGCGACCACCCGACCGTCAGTGAGCTCGACACCGGTCAACCGGTCGTCCTCGGCCACCAACCGTGCAACCTCACCGGACACAACCCGAATCCTCTGGGCCTCCAATTGGCGTTGTTCGGCTGGCATCAGGTCATAGGTGTGGACGACCGAAGCTCGTCCGCCCCAGGCTCGCGCAGCGGGCGCAGACCCCCGGGCAGGTCGGAGAGATGGAAACAGGACCGGCCGAGCATGTTCACGTGGTGGCGCACGAACGGGGAGAGGCGAGTGATGTCCGCCTCGTGTACATCGAAGCCCTCCGCCCGCAGCCGGTCCACGGCTGCCCCCGTTCGGTTGGTACCCGGCGCCGGGCGAGCCCGGCGCGTGGAATCAAACGATCGTTTGATGCACGGCCGGGCGAAGGCGTCGCGGTGTCCGGTTCGCCCGGTCCGCGGTGTGCATCAAAGCGTGCATCAACCGGGGTGCCGCGGCTGCCGGATCAGCTCGTCGGACGACGTGGCCGCGGCCCCGGCCGCCGTGGTGGCGCGTCTGTCGGAGCGTCTGGGCGTCCCGGTCGGCGCGCTGTGCGGCTACGGTGCCCGCGGGCAGACCCGCACCGGGCACCTGCGTGAGGTCGCCGCCTACCTCGGCTGGCGGCCGCTGGACGGGCCGCGCTGGAAGGACCTGGAGGAGTTCTTGTTCGCCCGGGCAATGGAGCACGACTCACCGAAGCTGCTGTTCCGGCAGGCGTGCGAGTACCTGTCCTCGTCGAGGCTGGTCCGGCCGGGCGTGGTGAAGATACTGGAGCGCGTCGCGACCGCGCGGGAACGGGCGCGCGAGGAGACCTGGGCGCGGGTCGCCCCGCTGCTGGCCCGCAGCGGCAGGCCGAGCTCGACGAGATGCTGGTGGTCGATCCCGTGCTCGGCCGCACGCGGCTGTCATGGCTCGGGACCGGGCCCGTCGCGGCGACCCCGGCGGCGGTGAAGGGCGAACTGGACAAGCTGGCCTACCTGCGCGGGCTGGACGCGGACACGCTGGACCTGTCGGTGCTGCCGGCCGAGCGGCGCCGGTTCCTGGCCGGGGTGGGCCGTCGGCTGACGCCGCAGCATCTGGCGCGGCGCGAGCCCGCACGCCGGTACCCGATCCTGCTGACCCTGATCGCGCAGTCTGCGGTCGACGTGCTGGATGAGTCACTGCTGCTGTGGCCGCCGTCCAGTTTGACGGTGCCCCGGCATGGACGAGCTGCTGCGCGCGGTCCGGATCCTGGCAGGGCTGTACGCGACGAAGGCCCGCGCGGCTGGCCTGGAATGTCGGCTCCATGCGGCATTCTCGACCTGTACGCATTTCCTGCGGCAAGGAGGATGGCGTCGTGAGCCAGACGTTCCCCGCGCCGACGTTCGGCCACGCGGCCGAGGCCTTCGTGGCCGGGCACGCAGCGCCAGGCGGGTGCGGCGCATCGGCGGGTGGACCGGCCCTGCGTCTTGCAGGGCGCGGCCGGGCGGCGTCAGGCTGCCCGCACCGGCGGGGTCCGCGGGGCGCACCCAACGTAACGCCTGTGCTGGTGACGAATGCCAGCAGCAAGATCCCGGACACGTACACCGCTGAGGCAAGGCCCTGGGCAAGCAGGGCGTAGCCAAGGCCGGACAAGGCCAGGGACGCGGCGAGCAAGAAGCCAAGTGGCGCCAGCCAGCGGGCAGCACGTGCGAGGTCAGGGCCACGGCCGACAGGGCCACAGCCATCGCGGCCAGCAGGAACATCTTCACCCCGTCGGGCCGGGTGAGCACCTGGTAGGCGATCCCGGCAGCGGCGGTTCGCCGGCCGGCGACGGGGCCATACACCAGCCAGGCTCCCAGGGCAAGCTCGATCCAGGACACCACCGCGGCGGCGATCCCGAAGCCGGCGCCGGTCAGGCCGGCCAGCCGTGCCCCGGACTGGCGGGCGGCCCGGGCTGCCGAGATCACCACGACGGCCAATGCGGCGGCGGCGACCCCTTCGGCGAGCACGAACATGGGGGGCAGACCAAGTAAGCCGGAAAGAGGCAATGGGCTGGTCAGGCGGCTTGCTAGTCCCCGAAGACGCGCTCGATGACGGCAGCGTTCGCGGCCAGCCAGGCGACGTACGCGGCGGCCTGCCGCTTGTAGGCCCTGACGGTGCGGGCCGCCAGCTTGCACCGGTCGAGGTGGCGGCTCACCGTCCACGGCCCCGCTCCTTATTATCCGCTGAGTTCCGCCCCGGCTTCCGTACCGCCGGAAACGTCATTATCCACCGAGATGGAAGCCGTACTCAGCGGCCTGGGCCTAATGCCATGGACTTCAGCGTGGTCAGTGTTCGTGACGGCGTGGGTGATAGGTGATCGTCTGAGATTGTGGTTGCGGAGCGTGACGGGCGAAGATGCGGCCCGGTTGTCGCTCCGGGTAGGCGGCCGGTTCCACGCCCACACGCTTTTTCGGGCAGGGATCAGGGATGGTGACGGCGCGCGGCGACGGTCAGGCCGCTAGCGGCCGGGCTGGCAGGGGTCCACTCTACTTCTCTTCCGCCGCGGCCTTCTCGAACGTGGCCTTGGGTTTCGGTGGGCTAGGCTTCGGCGGCGGCTTGGGCGTACAGTTCCGGTCATCCTTCATGTCCGGATCGTCGGCCTCGGCATAGATCGATCCGTGGAAGTCGGGGGAAACGCCGAGCGCCTTCGCGACACCGGGGCTAGCCTCCCAGGTGTTATGGTTGGAAGACTCACGAATGGTCACCTCCGTCGAATTGCCATTGGCGCAAAGGCCGAGCTTCTGCCCACAGTGGTCTTTCCCCTTATGTTGCCGCCCACTCGGCAGTGCCACCACTAGCTCTTCGCCGGAGTACGACGGCTTGAAGTCTTTACTGCATTCGGGGTCGCATTTCAGCTTGGGCACGAACTTGTGCCCGGTTTTACTGAACGGTTTGTTCTTGCCTCCACTCTTTGCGCAGTCGAAGTTGTCGGGGCATTCGAAGCCTTCCTTGTCGTTCATGCAGGCATTACTGTCGCAACAGGCCAGCTCCTCGCGGGAGCCGAGGTCGAGGATACGTTCATTCTTGTCGGTGCCGGGGAGGCGCGAGCGATGCAACCGTGCGGCGGAGCTTTCCGAGATGGACGGCAGCAGCGGATCGGCGGCCACCGCGTCGGCAATCGCATCCGCCTCGCGCTCGGCAGGACTGTTCGCTGACCCGATAGTGAACGGCTGTGCGGCCGCCAAACTTGAAGCGTGCTGTTGCACGACGTGCGTCAGTTCGTGCGCAAGCAACCTTCGGCCCGCTGCAGTCGCGGGCGAGTATTGCCCGGGACCGAAGACGATGTGGCGCCCCACGGTGTAGCTGAGCGCCGAGACGGCTGAGGCCGACTCCGCCGCCTGCGCGTCGTCGTGGATGCGCACGCGGCTGAAGTCGAATTGGAAGCGGGTATCCATGCTCGTCCGCGTCGCTGCGTCGAGCGGCCGGCCGCTTGATCGCAGCACCTCGGCGACCACGCCTGGCACGCGCGCGCTGCCAACCGATTCGCCACTCGCCTTGCGCGAGAGCTTGCACGCGTCGCACTCTCGCTCCCCGGACTTGCCGCCGCAGGCGCAAGCGCGCTGTAGCTGCAAATCAGGCATTCGCATAACCTGTTCGGAGACGCGGTCTGCTTCCTCCCCGTAGATGTCTCCGGGAGGACTTACCCTTAGCTTGGACCGGACGTTTGCCGACGACTTAGGGTGTACTGGTATTTGACTAGGGTGTACTGGTATTTGACTGAAGTCATGGCTGGAGCGCGCTGATTCTTGGCGGCCTGCCACAAAGGTCACCGTACTCGACGGATCTGCTCGCCGCTGGAGCGGAGTCGTTCGGCTGGCCTGCTCTCGACGAGTAGCGTCGGGCGATGTTTGCTGCTGGGGTCGATGTATAAAGGCGCGCATTTGCATTCTCCTTCCGTTAACCGTCATTGCCTCCCCGATCACGCCTGCCTGGTTCCTGACCAGTTACGGATCTTCTACCATGATTCGACAATACAGCAGACACGATGAAGCATCCCGCGAGGTTCACGCGTGCTCTTGATAGGAGCCGAGATTTGCCGAGGAAGATCACTGTTCAAGGGTGGCCCTTGCGCCATCGCAAAAGCAAGGTCCAAGTGCATGTCGGTTCGGCTGAAATGGCGTGGCCTGGTGTGGCGTGACGGGTGATGCAGGACGGCTGTAGGAGAAGAGGAGATAAGGGCGGGCTGCAGCAGCTCCAGCCGGTGCCGGGTCACCGCGATGCCCTCACGGATGTGGCCGGTGAACCAGCCCAGGGCGCTGATGGGATACCAGTTCTGCTCACGTCCGGGCTGTCTGGTCACCCGCAGAGCGTATGCAGTAGCGGCCCTCGTATCCGGCGTCCAGCCCGGCAGCCGCGTCTAGGTGCATGCCGCACAGCCGCCCCGCAAAACCCGCCGCGGTGGCCGGCAGGCCGGCTTTCTCGCAGAACCCCGCCAGTAGCGGCTCGCACTCGGCCCAGGTCAGGAGGTTGCTGCGCCAGTCGGAGTACTCCCCGGCCCCCCACCACGGCGATGTCGCCTGTGCGTAGCTCCTCGGCCAGGCAGGTGAACATCATCGCCTCGAAATGCCGCCGTACCGCCATGCCCGGATGGCGGCGATCGGTGACGGCATGCCGCCAGTCCCCCGAGGCGAACGCGATGCCCGGCTCAGGGTCGCCGGGCTCGGCCGCCGGGGGCAGCGGGATGAAATCGCGCCGCCTGGCCCAGTGCGCCCGGGCCGGCACCTCCTCGATATCGGCCAGCTGGACAGCGAACCCGCCCGCCTCTTCGACCGCGGCCACAGCGCGGGCCGCCCCCGCGCCAGGCGCCCCGCCGGCTGTCTCGCCGTCGGGGTCCAGGTGCTCCAGCACGGTGCGGTAGGTGCCGGGCGCCCGCCATCCCGGTTACCGCCGGACTTGGTGGCCGGCCGCCTGCAGCACCCCGGAAGCCTCATCCAACCGATCGGTCGGGACGAAAACGAGGTCGCCGTCGGAACTCGAAACCACCCACACCGGCACGCCAGCGGCCCCCAGCGGCGCCACGATCGCGCTCAGCATCCCGGTCGCCTGCACGTCATGCGCCTCGTCGCCGTTCCACAGCGCCGACCATGCATCCTCGCCCGCGTCGTTGCGCCGCATCACTGTGGATCCGTCCGGACCGAACACGACGGCGAGCACGTCCGCGCGCAGATCAACGTCGGTGACGTCTGCCGGACGATCAAGAACGTAAGAACCGTCGAGCACCCGCAGCGTCTGATGGTCGGCGACGGACATCGTCAGATCGTTGCATGCAAATGCATGTCGGGACCAGCACCGCGGTCTTTGGTGCCCGCGCTTCGCCCTCAAAGCAACCCCGGTGGCGGGTGCACCAGATGCGGAGAGTCGGTCCACGATCATCCCGCTGGAGGAACCCTCTAGGGCAACGCAGCAGGTCAGATAGGATGTCAGGTCAGGGTGTCCCGTAGCCCCCGGTGAAGATTGACCACATCCATCAGCACTGCAGGTCAGAGAAATCCGTTGGAAATTTCCCCGGGACTACCGGGACCCCCTGGTAATGCGACATGTTGAGTTGAGACGAGTAGCCGACGCGGCGGCTGGGGGAGAGGCGGACGCGCGGTTCGGCGGCCTAGACCCGGACCTGGTCCGCGCGCTGGCGGTCGGCGAAGGCGACCGCCGGAATCGCAAGGCGTACAGAGCTGACCCGCCGCCTACCCGGGCTCGATCACGGAAGCGTCCCAGGTCATCCGGGGTGCTGCTGACCGGATCGCTGCGCAGTCCCGGCCTGCACGAGGTGGCCGACGCACTCGGCCTGGAAAAGGTCAGGCGCCGGGCCCGCGCCGTCACCGGTGTGTAGCCCGGCCTGATCGGGGCAGGTGCAGCAGGTCCGCATACGCGATTCCCGCTGAGGAGAATTCTTTCCGTGACTTCCATTCCGAACATCACGCTGAACAACGGTCAGACCATCCCGCAGTTCGGCTTCGGCGTCTTCCAGATCGAGCCGGAGGACACGGTGGCCCCGGTGAGCACGGCGCTCGAGGCCGGGTACCGGCACATCGACACCGCCGAGATGTACGGCAACGAGGCCGAGGTGGGCGAGGCCATCGCCATGTCGGGCCTGGACCGCGGCGAGGTTTTCGTCACCAGCAAGCTGAGCAACGATGCGCACGAGCCCGACGAGGCCCGCCAGGCCTTCGAAGGGACGCTCAAGGCGCTCGGCACCGAGTACGTCGACCTGTTCCTGATCCACTGGCCGCTGCCGACCCGCTACGGCGGCGATTTCGTGCAGACCTGGCGGACGCTGGAGGAGTTCTACCGCGAGGGCCGGGCCCGGTCCATCGGCGTCTCCAACTTCCAGCCCCACCACCTGCGGCGGCTGCACGGTGAGACCCAGATCATCCCGGCCGTCAACCAGATCGAGGTGCACCCGTACCTGACTCAGGACGACGTGCGCACCTTCTGCGTCGAGCATCAGATCGCGGTCGAGGCCTGGTCGCCGCTGGGACAGGGGGGCGTCCTCGGCAACCCGGTCATCCGGTCCATCGCCGAGAGGACCGGCAAGACCCCGGCTCAGGTCGTGCTGCGCTGGCACATCCAGCGGGGCGACATCGTGTTCCCCAAGTCGGTCACCCCGGACCGGATCCGGGAGAACATCGACATCTTCGACTTCGAGCTGTCTGCCGCCGACGTCGAGGACATCACGGTACTGAACAAGAACGAGCGCACTGGCCTTGACCCCGACAAGTTCGACGGCCGGTAGCCCGGTGCAGCGGATCTACCACGACGAGGCCCGGCACGGTGTCCGGCCGGTGGAGCGGGCGATCCTGCGCCTAGCCCTGCCTAACTCCGCGTCATCGCCAGTTCGGCGTCTCACCAGGTCGGGATGGCCGCGGTCGCGGTCACCTGGCCGACCTCGGGCGTGCGGGTCGCGCTGCTTCCGCCCCGGCGGGCCAGGTCGGCGAACTGGGCCGAGTTGATCACCGCCGCCCCGCCCGGGTCGTTGTTGAAGTAGACGTACACGTCAGCCTCATCCGGCCAGGTCTCGGTCAACCGCGCCACCCAGGACCTCAGCGCCTGCGGCCCGTAGCTGGGCCACGGCTGGGCCGTGCCCTCGTGGAATCGCAGATAACCCCACGTCGCGGTGCGCCACAGCGGTGTGATCGGGCGGCCGCGCCGGTCGGCCCAGCACAGTGTCGCGTCGTGCGCGGCCAGGATCTGGCGTATCTCGTCGGTCCACCAGGTCTCGTGCCGCGGTTCCACCGCGAGCCGGAGCCCGTGCTCGCCCAGTGCGGCGGCCGCCGTGCGGAACTCCTTCAAGCACGCGTCCAGCGTGTCCGGGTCGGCCTTCAGCGTCGGCGGCAACTGGAGCAGGACCGGCCCGAGCTTGGGCCCCAGCCCCGCCGCCGCGCCGAGTAGCCGGGCCACTGGCTCGGCCGGGTCGCGCAGCCGGCGCACGTGGGTCAGATACCGGCTGGCCTTGACCGCCATGACAAAGTCGTCCGGGGTCCGCTCCCGCCAGGCGGCGAACGTCTCCCGCGACGGCAGCCGGTAGAAGCTGTTGTTGTTCTCCACGGTCAGATAGTGGGTGGCGTAGTGCTCGAGCCACAGACGCTGAGGCACGCCCTCGGGGTACAGCCCGTCCCGCCAGTCGCGGTACTGCCAGCCAGACGTCCCGATCAGCATCGGCATAGGCGTTACCTCCCCACCGGCCTCGGTTCCACGCAGGACTCGTTGCCTTCCAGGCCGCACATCACCGTATGGCCGTCGTGCCGCTCCACCACGGTCGCGCCCAGCCGTTCTAGCCGCACCATCTCGTCCGCCACCGCTCCCGGGGGCTCGCAGGTCGAAGTGGATCCGGATCTTGGCCGTCTTGCCCTCTGGAACCCGGGTGAACTGTCCCGTGACAGCCATTATGTCGGCCAGAACCTGGGAAACGACATCTTCACTGTCACTGGCCGGCGAGTTGTCCGCGGCTCCGGGTGCGGGTGGGAAGCCGATCCACGAGTGGCTCGAGGTACGCCCGTTCCTGGCCGCGCCCCCGACCATCACGGAGTGACGCACGGTGGAGGAGGCCTTGCTGCGGACCCTCACCCCCACCGTGATCGGCATCCTCGTCCGTCGCGGAGCCGACTTCGCGGCGGCCGAGGATGCCGCGCAGGACGCCCTGGTCGAGGCCGTGCGCGTGTGGCCGGACGACCCGCCGCGGGACCCCAAGGGCTGGCTGGTCACCGTGGTCTGGCGTAAGTTCCTCGACGCCGCCCGCGCCGATACGTCCCGACGGCACCGCGAGGTACGCGTCGAGGGCGAGCCCATGCCCGGCCCAGGCGAGGTTGCGGACGACACGCTCCAGCTGTACTTCCTGTGCGCGCCCCCGTCTCTGACACCGGCTCGCTCCTGACCAGCGATCACCGCAAAGAAGCGAACGGCGGACGGAGTTGTAATCCGATTGTTACCGACCCGCGCTGACCTGCAGTAACCGCGTCGCGTATATCCCGCGTCATACGGCATCAGGCCGGCTCCAGGCAACGGCCGTCAGGGCGCTTTGCCTGGTCCCCGGCGCAAAGCACGCTGACACTACGCAAAACATCGCTCGCCGGGAAGCCGCGCTGTCCTGGACTCAGTTTTCTCGCAGAGGGCGACTACGCTTCGAAGCTGAGACTGACCCGGCGGCTACCTTAGCGGCTTGCCGTGGCTCCGGGATTCCCGGGCCGGTCCGGCTGGCCGTACCGCGAGGGCCTCCCAGGCCCGGCAATCACCCGGACGGCAGAAGGTCAGGGTGCTCAGCCCGGCCGTCACCGGCAACTGCCCGGTGCCGGAACGCGGAGTTACCCGCCAGTTAATTCGCCCCTATTGCGTCCGTCCCCTCACTCGCAGCGCCCTTCCCGGCCGGTAGCCCGGGGGACACCGCGATGGATGAGATGGAACTGGACCGGAGCTAGGCCAGGTGGCCGCTGTCAGGGCGGGAGAGGACGGAACGATGACCACCACCCCGGAGACCTGCAGGTGCGAGTGTGAGGAATGTCAGGCCCTGCGGGCCGCAGAAGACGACCCCGGCTGCGGCGCGACCGTCGCCGCCTTCGAGCACGACGGCGGCACCTACGAGATCGACCACCTCGCCATTGGTTCCGGCAGCCAGTGGAGCGAGTTCGCGGTGTATTGCGACGGCGAGGAAGTGGCTGAGTTCGCGATCGCCGGCCCGGTTCGGCGGCCCGGGTCGCGCCCGGCGGCACTGCCGGTCGGTGCCGATGAGCTCGTCCGGCTCGCCCGGCAGGCGCTGAGCGGGCCGGCCGGCCGGGATGATCCGCCGTGCGGCCGGCCACCCGGCCCGCTCCCGGCACGCCTGCGTCCGCTCCCTCGAGCGCTGCGCCCGGCCCGGCCCCGAAGCCGTCGCCCGCCACGTCGCCTCCTCCGGCGCGCAGCACGCCGGGCGCCCGCCAGCCAGGTAACCAGCACGGCCAGCCTCAGCTAATCGCTGGTTTTGCGCTGGGAGCTACCGGGCAGCCACCGCGCCCGGGTGGCTCCTGGCCAAGGGCAGGCGATAAAGGGGCGCTGAGCCTGGCGGCTGCGGCGTGGAGCCATGCCGCTGGTCAGCCTTGCGTTGTCCCTCCGGCTTCGGTGTGTCCTCAACGACAGAAAAGGACGAGACAATGGCCCAGGCCCTGCCGATCCCGGCCGAGCAGCCACTGGACGCAACCCGGAAGGCAGCCGAGCAAGTCGTCACGCTTGCCTGCGCCGAGGCGGTGGCTGTGCAGGTGGCAGCCTCCATCACGCTGGCCGCACTGCTGTGGCCGCTGATCCCCGCAGCCCACGCAGTCGCCGGCCTGGCCAGCGCGCTCGGCCAACAGCTACCGCTACGGCCGCTCCCGGAACAGCAGGTCGTGGTAATGCCCGGATCGGGCGGTGCAGGACGGGGCGCGAAGTTGCCCGCCGGCCCGCCGGGGGCGGTGCGTGCAGCCGGCGGGACCACGCTGGGGGTAGAGGAGGAATTCGTGCTCCTGGACCCGTCTACCGGCGCCACCGTGCTGGCCGCCCCCGATCTGTTGCGGATGCTCGGCGGGGAGCCCGGAGTGCAGCAGGAGCTGATGCGGTTCCAGGTGGAGACCGGAACCAGGGTGTGTACCGGCCTGGACGACCTCGGCCACGAGCTGATCCGGCTGCGGCGGCTCGCCGCGGCCGCCGCGGCGCATCTGGGCTGCCGCCTGGTGGCATCAGGGGTCGCGCCGTACCGCGCTCCCGGGCTGGCCGCCGTAACAGGCCAGCCCCGCTACCAGGAGCTGGCACGCCGGTACGGTCCCGTGGTGGCCGATGCCGGCACCTGCGCCTGCCACGTGCACGTCGGGGTCCCCTCCCGGGACCTGGGTGTCCAGGTGCTGGCGCGGCTACGGCCCTGGCTTGCGCCGCTGCTCGCCGTCACCGCCAACTCACCCATCGCCGACGGGCACGATACCGGATGGGCCAGCTGGCGGTACCCGATCTGGTCACGCTGGCCGACCGCGGTGCCGCCCGCGGTGTGGCCGGACGCGGCCGCCTACGACACGGCAGTGCGCCGCCTCATCGGCCGCGGCGCGGCGCTGGACGAGCGGAGCGTCTACTTCCTGGCCCGGCTTTCCCCGCGCTACTCCACCGTCGAGGTCCGGGTCGCCGACGTCTGCCTCGACGTCGGCACTGCGGTGCTGCTGGCGGGGCTGACCCGCGCCCTGGTCGCCACCGCCCTGGCCGAGGCCCGCCGCGGGACGCCGGTGGCAGCCGCAGCGGCCCCGCAGGTCGCGGCGGCCCTGGCCGCCGCGGCGCGGCAGGGGCTCGCCGGGGCAGGAGTCGACCCGTTCACCGGGCAGGCCGTCGATGCGCCGACGCTCCGCTGCCGCCTCCTCGATCACGTCTATCCCGCGCTCAGGGACCACGGCGACACCGAGACGATCACCACGCTGCTGCACCGGCTCGACGACCGGGGGACCGGAGCCGATCGCCAGCGAGCCCTGTTCACCACCGCCGCATCCACGCCCGCGTTCATCAAGGCACTCGCCCGCGCAACGCTGTCCGGCTACGAGCCTGGCGGCTGGCACCGGCCCGATGCCCGGCTCCCGGCAGCGGCAGGCGCGCAGTAGTTCCGTTAAGGGCATCCACAATGGGCGACAAGGCTGGCACGGGACACCGAGCCTGGGGTCCCGGTTCCCCTGGGGACGCAGAACTGGTAATGCGACATGTTGACTTGAGACGAGTAGCGGCAGCGCTCGCCTCTGGATTGAGGCAGGCCAGGCGCCACTGATCCCGATGGAAGACATCGCGGCCGCCGTCCTGGCCGGGCTTACCGCGCGCGGCTGGGACATAAACATCATCGGCGTGAACCCGCGCTCAGCTCGGATGACGGCCACCGATCCGGCTACCGGCGAGCAGTGCGAACTGGACATCCTCAAGGAAGTCTTCAACCAGCCCCCGGCAGTTACGCCATACGGTCCAGTCCTCGCCCTCTATGACGTCATCGGCACCAAGGTTCGGGCTCTCGCGGACAGAGGGCTCCCCGCGCGGCCGACCCACCCCGGGGAGACTACGGAGCCTGGCTCAACGCCGGCCCGGGGGTAGCATGCAAGTCGCTTGCACTCCCGCTTACACTCACCTACATTGTCATACATGGTAACTACTCCTAGCCCGTCGTCCGTCCGGTTCGAACCGCGCGTGTTCGAGCGACTCTCCGCGTTCGTTGCAGCGCACCGGGATCTGACCCTGTCCAGCGCCACCAGTAGGCTCGTCGATGAGGCGCTCCGGATCCGTGAGCACCCGCTCATCACGTTCAAGGATGGCCCGGCCGGGCGCAGGGCCAGGCTGGCCGGCGGTCCTGACGTGTGGGAGGTCATCGGCGCCATCCGGTCGGTCCGCGAAGCCGAGCCTGCACTGGCGGGTGACGAGGTTCTCGAGGTCGCCGCCGAGACGTCAGGGACGCCCGTACCGTTCATACACGCAGCTCTGGCTTACTGGAGCGACTATCCGGAGGAGGTCGACGACTTCCTGGACAGAGCACGCGCCGAGGCTGCACAGGCACAGGCGGCATGGGAACGGCAGCAGGGACTGCTGGGACTGTGAGCCGGGTACCCGGTAACGTGCCCGACGCGTTGCTCCTCGACGAGATGTTCTCGCCCGCGATCGCGACCGATCTCGCTGCCCGCGGCATCGACTGCCGTGCGGCCGTTGCGGATCCTGTCCTGCGCGCCCTGTCGGACCTGGAGATCTTCCAGGCGGCACTGGCCGAGGGCCGGGTCCTCGTGACGAACAACGTCCCGGACTTCGAGGGCCTCCGACGGGCACACGAGGCGGCCGGAAACGAGGTTCCTGGCCTCATCTACACGTCCGACCTCACGTTCCCGCGGACGAAAGCGTATGTGTCCCGGCTTGGGGCGGCACTCGCCGCCGCCGCGGCCGACCGTGAGACAGCCCGCTGCGGCGGCGTGCTATGGCTGCGCCCGCCCGCGTGATGTCGGAGGGAGTCGCACAGGGCCGACAACATAATGGCTGTCACGACGACAGGCGAAACGACAAGATGGCTGTCGAACGACATGTTCCCTGTCACGGGACGAACGGGTGTCCCGTCTCGTTCATCTTGTCGGTCGCGTCCTGCGAAGCGACAACTCCGTGAGACGCTGAAGTCCCGCGCCGTCTCAGCCATCATGTCGATTCCGAAGTGCCCGGCGCTTGGGGGACTTCGGCACCGTTCGTTGTGGATCATGGCCCAGAGCCCGTCGAAGAGCTTTCCGCAGTATGGCAGCGGCCGCAGCAGCCGTCCTCAATTGCGACCAGCCAGGACGTTTCGGGCATGATCACCCGGACGTAGTCGTATGATTACGCAAGTGGTCGCTGATATCGGGTTTGACGGGAAGGCTCTTCGCCCAACGAGCTCGGTCCAGTCGTTCCCGTGGCTGGCCAAGCTGGTGACTCTGGTCCGTGTCACGCCTAATGGCGTGGTCACGCAGGCGAAGGGCGATGCGGAGAAGCGCGCCATGCTCGGGGAGGCTGACGAGCAGGACCTAGTGCTGGCGGCCTGGCCCGGCGAGTGGAGCCAGGATGTATTCGTCGTTGTTGATCTTAAGGGCGCCCGCGTTTCCGTTGGACTGCCACGGCACAAGGCCACCACGGCGACGGCTTCCCCACCTCACGGTGGCGCGCCTGCCCAGCGGGACTACATCTCTCCGATTGGGCTGTGGCAGCGCCTAGCAGAGTCTCCGAGCCTGTCCCTGGAGGGCCAGCGTCAGGTCGCCACGGCTCGTGGCTCGCGTGACGTTGCTAGCCCTGCTGGCCCGGCCCGACCTTGACGAAGAGACGCGTCAGCAAGTGCTGAAGGCCGATGGGTACGCAGTCCCCGAAGCGCTTGTCGCCAGGCTCATCCGGCTCGTCGTCCGGTTCCGGCGTAGTTGCCGGATCATCTGATGCTTCCGCCTGAGGACGTACTGGCCGGTTGGCATCGACTGCGACGGCCGTGGCCTCGTCCGGTGTCAGGTCCTGGCCGTGAGCCCGGTTCAGGAGATCGGCGACGTTCCTGGCGATGTCCGCCTCGGCCGGGCGCAGACCGGACCGCTCGATAGTCATCCGCCGGGCGTGCTCCCACAGGGCGAGGCCGAACGGCTGCCCGGCCAGAGACCGGTAGACCCACGGGACGATGATCCACTCGTCAGAACGGTGGTCGCGCAGCCAGACGACGGTGATGTCGTAGGGACGTAGTGGACCTCCCATTTCTTCCTGTTCCCACCGGGCAGGCCCGAGTCCAGCCGTCGGTAGGGGTTGAGGGCCTTGCAGTCGTAGGTCCGGTTATCGATGGTGAGCCCGTAGTCGTTCACGGTCCGGAAGACGGCGGGCAGCAGCTCGATGTAGTCATCGCCGGTCAGGGGGAGCGGCACGTAACCGCTGATACCGACGCAGGCAGCGAACATCTCGTTGGGGGAGAGGTCCCGGCCCTCGCCCCAAGTGTGACTGAGGCCTTCGTGCGGCCGGTTCTGCCAGTGGTCTTTTCCGACCGTTCGGACTCCGAAAATCGTCTTGACCTGGTGCTTTGCGTCGCGGACATGTCCGCGACGGTGGCCGACGCGCGGTGGGGTGGCGGTTCAGGCGGTCTGGGCGGTGCCGCTATCCGGCTCGATGCCGTGGTCGCGGAGGATGCCGCGCAGGCGATCGAGTTCGCGGTGCAACTGCTGGTTTTCGGCGCTGATGGCCTGGATGTCTGCTTCCCCGTCGGCTCTTAGCTGGCGTTCCAGCCGCTGTTTGTCGGCGAGCAGCTGCTTTTCCCGGTCACGCAGCGCTTTGGCGGCCTCGAAGTCCTCCGTGTCGAGCGCCGCCTCCTTCTGCGCCCGCACGTGGTCGAGTTGCTCGGCGGTGTCGGCCAGTTCGGCGGGGATGGCCTGGCGCGCCTGCTGCGCTTCCCGGTCTGCCTGCTCGCGCTGGTTCAGCAGGGCGGTGACCTGTTCCCGGACCCGGTCGTGGCCGGCGCCCAGCCCGGTCAGGAGCCGGGCGGCGATGCCGTGTTCCTCGCGGAGCATGCCGAGCAGCAGGTGCTCGGTGCCGATGTAAGTGTGCCCGAGGGCCAGCGCTTCCCGCAGGGACAGCTCCAGCGCTTTCTTGGCTCGCGGTGTGAACGGGATGCGACCCGCCGGGGTGTCCTGGCCGTGGCCGGTGATCTCGATGACCTGGCGCCGTACTTCTTGTAGCGACAGGCCCAGCGATTCCAGCGCCTTCGCGGCGACGCCCTCGCCCTCGTAGACCAGGCCCAGCAGGATGTGCTCGGTGCCAACGTAGTCGTGGCGCAGCAGCCGGGCCTCCTCCTGGGCCAAGACCACAACCCGCCGCGCCCGGTCGGTGAACCGCCGGAACATGCCGGTGGACTGCCGTCGCATTGTCGCCTTCTTGATCCGCTCGGCAAGCGGCAGCGCGGGTCGGTCTCGCATCGATTCCTCCTTCACGTTGGCGGCGGGCCGTAGCCGGGGCGCCAGCCAGTCCGCGACGCCGGCGGTGCCGAGCGCCCCGGCCGCGGCCCCGGTGACCATGGCTGCGGCCGCATCTGGCGGGTCGGTATCGACGTCCCAGCCGTTGAGGGCCAGGAACTGCAGCGTCGCCGCCAGCGCGACCTGCTGGTTGCCGTGCCGCAGCGGCTGACCCTGCACGAGCGAGCACAGCAAGGCGGCGGCCTGGCTGGCCGGGTTTCCCGGGTCGGTGCCGGGCCGCGCCCGGGCCAGGGCGATCTCGGCGGCGTCGGCGTCGAGCAGGTCGAGTACTTGCCCGGTGCCCAGCCCGATCGTGCGGCTGGCGATGATGATCAGGTCGGCGACCTCCAGCGTGATCACCGCGGGTCATCCCGGAGCAGTTCGAGCGCCTGCTGGTGTCGGGCCAGGTTGCCTTCCAGCAGCCGCAGGAAGCGCTTGTCGCTGCGGCGCTGCTCGACCAGTGTGGCGATGGCCTCCCGCGCGACGTCGGAGACCGTGCGGCCCTCGATCTCGGCTACGGTCTGCAGCCGGTCGGCCAGTACGGGGTCGAGGCGCAGCAGCAGGTTCTTGGTGCTTCCCGGTTTCATCGGCATGGTGCTATCAAGATATCACCAGATACGGGTCGGCGTGAGGGGATGGCATCCGCAGCGGAGGCCGATGATCGGCAAGCTTGCCGGGGATCTCCGTGCAGGACCGCCCGGCACTTGCGCGGGGTCAGTGCCCACGAGATCTACACCACCGGAAACAAACACGCCGACCCCGACAAGATCTACAAGGCGTCGGCCAACGTCGTCAACTTGGTCTCCGACACCTACATCGCCCTGTTCAGCCACTTCATCCCCTGCGGGGTGTGGGAGGCGGTGTACATCCTGGACTCCCTGCTGAGCAACGCCTCCGACATCCAGCCCGACACGATCCACGCCGACACGCAAGGGGCGTCGCTACCGGTGTTCGGCCTGGCCGCGATCCTCGGCTTCGATCTGCTGCCCCGGATACGGAACTGGCACGACCTGAACTTCTACCGGCCCGACCCGGGCGCCCGCTACCAGCACATCGACTCGCTGTTCGAGGACAACGTGATCGACTGGGACCTGCCCTGGACATCACCGACGCGGCGAACGTCCTGGCCGCCGAGGGCCACGCAGCGGACACCGGCGACCTGGCCACGATCAGCCCGTACGTCACCCGCACCATCCGCCGCTTCGGCAACTGGGTCCTCGACCTCGCCCCGCCGGCCGGCGCACCTTCCACCCGGCTGGACCTCGAACCCCGGGTGCTGTTCCCCGCGGGGCGGGCCTGAGGGAGATCATCATCTCCAGACGTTCCCGGCATCACGGTCTCGATGGGGCCGCGGCATCCGCGCCGAATACCGACACGTTCTTCTGGCCTGCGCAGACACATGCTGGTTGCAGTCTCTGACGTCTGTGCAAATGTTGAAATTCTGGACGTGCCGTGATCCGGCCAGGGTCGATCCCGGCGGCAAGGATCGTTCAGGGCGCATGCCTTCCTGGACCGTAGCGGGGACGAACGCTAGCACTTCACCGCGGCCAGCTCGGCGCCGAAACCCATGCCAGCCTCCAGTCGGCTCTCGGCGGCAATGTCATGCGCCATTACCCGGTCCGGGTAGATGGCCTTCAGCAGCGGCCCGCCCATCGCGGTGGTGACCAGGGCCATGATGACCATCAGGGAGTACAGCGGCTTGTTCAGGATGTGCAGCTGGAGTCCGGCACCGAGGATGACGAGCTCGGTCAGGCCCCGGGTGTTCATCAGGGTGGCCATCACGCCGGCGTTGCGGCCGCGGATACCGGCGATTTGGGCGCCGCCGTAGGCGCCGGCCAGCTTCCCGGCGATCGCCACCACCAAGATCGCGGACAGCTCCACCAGCCCCGAGTGCCCGATCATGGACAGGTTGATGCTCAGCCCCGCCACCACGAAATAAATCGGGAGCAGCACCAGGACGCTGATCTGCTCCAGGCGGACGAGGATTTCCTCGCGCAGCCCGGGGACGGCCTCCCTGGGCATGACGACCCCGAACACGAACGCGCCGAAGATAAAGTGCAGGCCTATCCAGTTGGTGGCGTAGGAGGACAGCAGCAGCCCGGCTAGCACGGTGGCCAGGATGTTGGGGGTGAGCCGGCCCGCCTGCTGGCAGGCACGCGCGAGCCGCCGCAGCAGGGGCCGGACGACCAGGAACATCACGGCCGCGTACGGGATGGCGAGTACTACCCGCCACTGCGGGCTGCTCCCGGCCAGGGCGACCACCACGGCCAGCAGCGACCAGGCGAGCACGTCGGCTACTGCGGCGCTGGCCAGCGCGAGCCCGCCGATGCGGGTGCGGTGCAGGCCACGGTCGGTGAGGATGCGCGCCAGGACCGGGAACGCGGTGGCCGCCATCGCGGTGCCGGTGAATAGCGCGAAGGTGGAGACGTGGTGCAGGTGGTTGCGGTGGGCCAGCCAGACGCCTAGCCCCGCGCCGAGCGCCAGCGGCAGGGCGACCGAGCCGATGGACACGCTGAGGGCAGCCTGCTCGCGGCCCCGGATGAGGCGCAGGTCCACCTCGTAGCCGACGACGAACATGAACAGGACCAGGCCGATGTCGGCCAGCGCGGTCAGCGGGGGGATCAGGTCGGGCGGGAACAGCGTGGTAGTGATCCGGCCGTGAAAGAACGTGGGTCCGAGCAGGATCCCGGCGAGAATCTCGCCGAGCACCGGCGGCTGCCCGAGGCGCTTGGCGACGATACCCAGCAGCCGGGCCAGGATGATGATGATAGCCACGTCCGCCAGCAGCAGCTGGACATCGTTAAGGCTCATCCTGGGCCTCCCCTTAGGCCGCGTCACTGACCGGTGACGATGTGACACTTGGATTCATGTCCTGACCGCAAGCCGGGCACCGGCCCAGGGTCGCGTTGACGTACTGGCGGCAGTCCGGGCAGGCGACGGCGGCGAACACGCCGGGCTGCGCCACCTCGGCGGCGTTCTCGTGCCGGACCAGGTTGTCGTCGTAGCGGGTGAGGAACCGGCCCAGGCGTGCCTCGATCGTCTCGGGGTCGGTGCGTAGTTCCTCCAGGTACCGGCCCGTAACTGCCTGGATCTCCGGTGAGTGGTCCGCCGGTGACCCGGCGTCGCGCGTCAGGGCGACGAGGTCGGTGAAGACCGTCGCGTGCCGGGGTTCCAGGAGCCGGTAGGGCACGTCCTCGTGGACCAGGCCCTCGGCCCGGTTCCTCACCTCGCGAAGCGCCCCGGCGAGCTTGGCCATGAGTACTTGCTCGAATCCTGCCGGCGAGGCCCAGGATCGGTACAGGGCCTCGTTCTCCGCGGACAGCGCGCGGTAGACCGAGTGGAGCAGCCTGTCGTACCCCGCGAAATCGCCGCGCGCCGGGTCCGTCAGGTGCCCGGCCGTCGCCCGCGCCGCCTCTTTTGCGCAGAACATGCCGAACGCCAGGCCCTTGGAGAACAGCGGATTGACGAAAAACGCGGCATCTCCCACCGACAGGAAACCCTCGCCCGCGTACGAGGTGCTGTAATGCTCGATCTCCTTCAGGTAACCGTAAGCGGGCTTTCCCTGGTACGGATCCGGCACCTCCTCGTAAGAACGCATGACCGCCCGGATGGCCGGGTAGGCGTCGACGTAGTGCCAGAACCGCTCCCGTGCCCCGCCGGGTGGCGGATAGTCCAGGTCCGACCGGGGTGACACGCCGATCGAGACGCGCAGTGAGTGCGTGCAGCCGAACCGGCTCGCCCATTCCTGGCGATCCGGCATGTCCTCTTCGTCCCGCCGGTCATTGAGCAGGGCACCGATCATCGCGGTCAGGTCGGGTGTGGGGGAGCTCTCCCACGAACACAGGCTGATGAACCAGAACCAGCCCTGCGGGAAGCAGATGTGGTGTGTCATCGGGGCGTCCCAGCCCGGTATCCCCGGCGACGCCGTTTGCCGGAAGTGCGACCAGTACGCATTGGTGTTGATGTGTTCCTGCTTGCGGTGCGTTCCCCGTGAACGTGCCAGCACCGAGGCAGGACCGCTCGCGTCGCAGGCCAGCCGGCAGTGAACCGGGTCCGCGGCCCCCGGCGCACCGCGCAGCACGAGCACCGGGTCCGGCCCGTCCAGCCGCGACCGGCCCGCGGACACGGCTGTCCCGGACCGGATCTCCACCCCGCACGACCGGGCCAGGACGGTCAGCGCGATTTCCATCGGCCGGCGCTCGACCTGGAATGTCTCCTCGGTGTTGCAGACGTCGACCGGGGACACCAGCTCCTCGGTCGCGGAGTCGGCGTACCAGAATCCCAGACCCGACTTGATCGTGAACAGCCGCCGCAACTGCGGCATGGTGAAGCCGAGCTCGAGCAGGTGCTCGACGGTCACGGACAGCGTGCTCTCCCCGATCTTGAAGCGGGGTTCCCGGGCCTTTTCCAGGACGAGAACCCGCAGCTCAGGATGGTCCCGTTTGACGCGGATCGCGTAGCCGAGGCCCACCGCGCCACCACCGATGACCGCAACGTCGTAAGACAATTCGATCCCTATTCCCTTACCCATAAGAACTCCCTTAAATGATTGAGGATGCGGGTGGACGCCGCGACATTAACCGGCCCAGGTGCGGAGCTTCTTGCGGTCGAGCTTGCCCACGCTGGTCAGCGGGACCGCGGGCACGATCGTGATCTGCCGCGGGTACTTGTGGGCGGCCAGGTGCTGGCTGGCGTACTGGGTGAGCTCGGCGGCAGTGACCGCCGCGCCCGGACGCGGCGACACGAACGCGACGACCTCCTCGCCGAGCCGGGCGTCCGGCAGGCCCACCACTGCGGCCTGGGCGACCGCCGGGTGGGCGACCAGCACCTCCTCGACGTCGCGCGGGTAGACGTTGAAGCCACCCCGGATGATCAGGTCCTTCTTCCTGTCCACCACGTACAGGTAGCCGTCGGCGTCCAGGTGGCCGATGTCGCCGGTGTACAGCCAGCCGTCGGCGAAGACCGCGGTGTCCTGTGAGTTCCAGTAGCCAGTCATCACGCCAGGGGAGCGGACGCAGATCTCGCCGTCCTGGCCGGCCGGCAGCGTCCGGCCGTTTTCGTCCTGGATGGAGACCTCGCAGCCGGGCACGGGCAGCCCGACGCTGCCGGCGCGCCGCGCGCCGAGGGAGTTGGCCGAGATGAACGAGGCCGCCTCGGTACATCCGTATCCCTCGTAGACCAGCGCGCTCGGCACCCGGGCCTCGAACTCCCGCCGGACCTGCTCGGGCAGCGGCGACGCTCCGGACACGACGGTGGTCAGCTCGGACAGGCCGGCCTCCTCCAGCGGCTGGCCGAGGAGCATCTGGATCATCGAAGGCACCAGCGCGCTGCCCTGCGCCCGGTGCTGCCCGGCCAGCTTGACCCAGCCGGCCGGGTCGAACCAACGCATCAGGACCGTCCTGGCGCCCTCGGTCCGGTGCAGCCCGCCGCACAAGGCCAGCAGGCCGTAGGCATGCGCGAGGGGCAGGGGCAGGACCGAAGTGACTACGTTGGCCCGCACCGAGATCTCGTTCACGGCCCATCCGCACCAGAACAGGTTCGCGTGGGTCAGCGGGACGCCCTTGGACCGGCCGGTGGTGCCGCCGGTGAACAGCAGGGCGGCCAGGTCGGTCCCTGAGCGGCCGGTGATGGTTCCCGGCTCAGCCGCGGCCACCTGGTCGAAATCGAGCAGGGGGACTCCCGGGGCGGCTCGCCCGGGACCCCCGGCGGCGGCTCCGGGGACCACGACGAACCGGACCGCGGCCGCGCCGTCGAGGGCGGCGGCGACCTTCGGCAGGAACTCCGCCGTGGTCACCACGCCGACCGCGCCGGAATCAACCAGCGCGTTCCGCAGCTCGTCCTCGCTGGCCAGGAAGATCAGCGGGGTCACCACCGCCCCGGCCCGCCACGCCGCGCGATAGGTGATCAGGACCTCGGGGCAGTTGGCCATCAGCACCACCAGCCGGTCACCGGGACGGACGCCCAGGTCCGCGAGCCCGGTCGCGAACCTGGCCGCGCGGTCGGCCAGCGAGCCACTCGAATGCCACTGGCCCTCGTAGAACAGGGAGTCATAATCGCCCTGCCGGTCCAGCGCCAGCTCGGCCTGCCTCGCCAGGTTCTCCTCGTTCATGTGATGTCCTTTCTGGGCCGTGCTGGCCGGGCCCGGAGTCCAGGGGAGTCGGCCGTAGTAAGCCTGGCCGGGGCTGCCACTGGCCCGGCGCGTGCCGCTGCGGTGCCGGGCGGGAGGGTCCCGCCGCTGGTTACCACGCTGCCTGTCGGCCGGGGCGATCACCACACAGGCCGGCCACAGGAGACCCACAGGATCGGGCGCCGCCGGGGCGCCGCCGCCGAAGGCTGCTGGCTGGCCTGTGGGTCGTGCTGCCCGGATCCCGGCTGGGCGTGCGGCCGGCGCGCTTGTAGGCTTGCGGGCAGGGTCCTGTCTGCGCCGTGGCCGGCCGGGTCGGGTGAACGGCGGACGGGGTCTCGTGAGGGGCGATAGGCCGGTAGCGGAGGAGCCTGCGCTGAGTTTCGGCGGGCTGTTGCGACGGCTGCGGGATGATGCCGGGCTGACCCAGGAGGAGCTGGCGGAGGCGGCGAGCCTGTCCCCGCGGTCGGTCAGTGACCTGGAGCGGGGGGTGAACCTGACCGCCCGCCATGACACGGCCCGGCTGCTGGCCGGGGCGCTGGGCCTGACCGGGCCGCAGCGGGCGCTGTTCGAGGCGGCGGCGCGCGGGCGGTCCCGGCAGACCAGATGCTGGCCGCCGGGGATGGCGGTCTGGGTACTCTGCCCAGGCCGCTGACGAGCTTCGTCGGCAGGCAGCGAGAGCTGGCCGAGGCCAGGCGGCTGCTGGAAAGCAGCCGCCTGCTCACGGTGACCGGGCCGGGCGGCGGCGGCAAGACGCGCCTTTGCATCGAGCTTGCCGCGGCGGTGGCGGCCGATTATCCCGATGGAGTGTATTTCGTTCCGCTGGCGTCGATCACGGACCCGGGGCTAGTGCTCTCCTCCATCGCCCAGGGCGTCGCGCTGCAGGATTCCAGGGGCCGGCCGCTGATGGAGCATCTGGCTGGCCACCTGCGCGAGAAGAAGCTCCTGATTGTCCTGGACAACTTCGAGCACCTGCTGGCGGCTGCTCCGGTCGTGGCGGAATTGCTGATGGGCACCGGTGATCTCCGCATCATCGTCAGCAGCCGCCGCTGTCTTCGCGTCTCGGGTGAACAGGAATGCCCGGTCCCTCCGCTAACGCTCCCGGATCTGCAAGGCTTTGCTTCTCCGGCCTCCATCGCCGGCTGCGAGTCGGTGCGGCTGTTCGCCGAGCGGGCGGCCGCCGCGGTGCCGGGTTTCGCTCTCGGCGAGGAGAACGTGGCCTCCGTCGCCCAGATCGCGTGCCGGCTCGACGGCTTGCCGCTGGCCATTGAACTGGCCGCCGCGCGGGTCAGGGTGCTGCCGCCCGCGGCGATCCTTCCCCGGCTGGAGCAGTCGCTGAGCTTGCTGGTGGGCGGGAGCCGTGACCTGCCGGACCGCCAGCAGACCCTGCGCGGCACGATCGCCTGGAGTTACGACCTGCTAAGTGCGGGAGCCGGGCGGTTGCTCGCGGCCTGCTCGGTGTTCCGGGGCGGTGCGAGCCTGGAGATGATCGAGTCCGTCTGCGCGGCCGCAGCCGATACCGGCATGCAGGTGCTGGACGCCCTGCAGGAGCTGGTGGAGCAGAGCTTGCTGCGCCAGGTGCAGGCCACGGGGGCGCCGCGTTACGCGATGCTGGAGACCATCCGCGAATTCGCGGCCGAGCGTCTGGCCGAGATGCCGGAGGCGGCTGGCATCCGGGGAGCCCACGCGGCGGCGTTCCTGGCGCTGGCCCGGGAAGCCCGGCGTCCGCTGACCGGACCGGAATTGCTCGGGCGGCTCGACCTGGAGCACGACAACATCCGCGCGGCGATCGACTGGTACCGCCAGGAGGGATCCGGCCGCCGCCCTGCGCCTGGCCGCTGCGATGTCCGGGTTCTGGTCCGTTCGTGGCCATTTCACCGAAGGGAGGGAGCGGCTGCGCGAGCTGCTCGGCGTCGTCGCTGGGGAGAACCGCGCGCGGGCCGGCGCCTTGAATGCCGCGGGCTGGCTCGCCATCGATCAAGGCGATCACCGGGATGCCGTTCGCAGGCTGACGGAGAGCATCGAGCTCAGCCGCAGGCTGAATGACAGGGTTGGCGAGGGGATGGCCGTTCTCGGCCTCGGCCGCAGCAACTTCGCGTGCTCCCGGGTCTCGGAGGCGGCCGCTTACGTGGAGCAGGCAGGTGCGTTGCTGAGCGCGGCCAAAGATCCGCCGGGCATCGCGCTCACCCTGCTGTATTCGGGGCTGGTCGCACTGTTCACTGATCAGGTCGAGGCCGCCTGTGAGCTGTTCGGACGATGCGCGGCCATGTGCACGGAGATGGGCTTCCAGTCACTGGGCGCGCGTGCCTTGCAGATGCTCGGCATCGCGCGGCTGGAGCTGGGTGAGCTGAGGGCGGCACGAGCGGCGCTCGAGGAGGCACTGCCGGTCGCCGTCGAGACCGGCGACCGCTGGGCCATCCCGATCGGGCTGTCAGGCTTCGCCGGGCTCGCGGCCAGGACCGGCAGGCCCCGGCTGGCTCTCCGGCTGGCCGGCGCCGCTGAGGCCTACCGGGAAGCCAACCAGTTCGCCACGCCAGAGCCAACTCGGACGGATCTGGACCGCTGGCTGGCATCGTCCCGCAAGGCGGTCGGAGCGGCTGCCCCGAGGATTATTACCCAAGGGCGCCAGATGACGCTGCAGGAGGCGGTGGCCTGCGCCCTGGCGAATGAGCCTGAGGATGCCTGGCGGCCCGGTCCGCGGCAGACGCTTACCAACCGCGAGAACGAAGTGGCCGTGCTGGCGGCCCGCGGCCTGACCAACCGCGATATCGCCGCCCAGCTCTGCCTGTCGGTCCGCACGGTTGAGGTTCACGTCGACCACATACTGACCAAGCTGGGCTTCCGCACCCGCACGCGGCTGGCGGCCTGGGCCTATGAGGAGGGCCTGCGGCCAGAAGATACGTAGGCTCTAAGTAGTTCTTCAGATGGTCTGGGGGCAGCTGCGGGCCCAGGATCGGCTGCATGAAAGACACCCAGCAGGCCCACCGGAACGCTCACCCGGATTGCCAGGTGCTGGTCGTGAGCGCCTGGCCTCGAGGACACCCTGCACCCGGGCCGCGGGCGGCCGGCCAAGGGTAACGGGCCGCTTGTCCAGCGGGCCGAGGCCATTGCCGCAAACCTGGACCTGCCGGTAGCCTCCGCCGCTGACGCGGAAGCTGACCTGAAGCTGTCCCCCGGGCATAAACCGGGCAGCGTGCCCGCATCGCGCCCGAACACACAAGGAGACTGTGATGCAGTTGAACGAAGTGGCCGCACTCCTGCAGCCGGAGCCGCTGCCGCTCGAGACCGGTTACGAGCGGCTTCCCGACGGGGTTCTGCATGTTGCCGTCCGCACGGATATGCATAACTGCACGGGCGAGATGTTCGAGTGGTGGTTCCGCTGGCGCTGCGATACGCAGAAGTACACCTGGTGGCATCCAGTCGACCACATGTTCTGCACCTGGCAGGGGGAACTCTCAGACAGCACCCATGTCGGCAGCGAGTGCGTGGCCGCCGAGGAGCTCACCGGGCAGCCAGCAACCGACTTGCTGGTCCAGTTCCGTGACCCGGTGGAATTCTTCGATCCCCGCAGTTACCGGGAGGCGCGCGACAGCGGCACGATAAGCTGCGCCGTCACCGCCCGGGCCGGCTTGTCGCACAGTCCGAAGAGGCAACCTGACGGCGCGGTGATCGGCGGCCGCGTGCTCCACGTCGGCCGGGATACCGCCTGGGGCCTAGCGCTGCGCAGCCACTTCTACCTCGGCCAGGACCTGCCGGCAAGCGGGGCGTCACCGCTCGATCTCGAGCGCGAAGTCACGACGGAACTGGGTACCGGCCTGCTCCAGCATGCGTACAACGAGTTTACTTTTCTCTCTCGTTTCCTGCCGTCATTGCATGTGGCAGAGCACCGCGATAAGCATCATCCGGTTGTTCCCTGGTGACTCGCGGCCCGGCGGCGCAGTCCGGGTCTGCGCTCTTCAGCTGCCCGGCGAGGTAGCCGGCCAGCTCGATCCCGCCGTGCCCCAAGCCAGCGCGCCTGCGCGCCCGGCACCAGTCGCTGCGGTCGTCCGGGCTTCTTCCGGGCACCGGTCATGGCCGGGTCAAGCGTAAAAAAGACACGCACATCAAGACCGGGGCGAAACAACACGTCACAGACCTCGCAGATGTCCTGTCGCCGGATCTGGGCCCCGTCCGCTCCCTCGCCACGTATCAGGTCGCCCGGGCAGGCCTCCGAATATGCATGAGCCGCGCGCAAAAGAGAAGGACACGTGTGAGCGGCGATATGGCCACGGGCCAGGCTGGGCCCGGGCCACCGGACCGCAGGCACGCCCGCCGTACGACCAGGCGCCGCCGTATGACCTGGCATGCCACGCGAGCACGCGATCCGCGGGCCAGTGCCCGCTAACGAGGAGGTAGACCGTGACACCAGAGATCCTGCAGCAGCGGGCGGACACCGGGCACGCGGCCGGGGGCGACGAGGGCCGGACCCTGTGCGGCCTGCTGGCTTCCACCGTCCGGCGCCGGGGCGCCGAGCCCGCGTACTCCGACCGCGACGACGGCGGACCATGGCAGACCATCACCTGGGAGCAGACCCGCCAGCGGGCGCTCGAGCTTGCCGCCGGGCTGATCGGCCTGGGGCTGCAACCGGGTCAGCGGGTCGCGCTGATGCTGCCGAACCGGGTCGAGCACGTGCTCGCCGACCTCGGGGTGGTGCACGCCGGAGGAGTGCCGGTGACGTTCTACCCGACCCTGGCCGCCGGCCAGGTCGGGTACATCGCCGGCGACTGCGATGCCAGGATCGCCGTGCTCGACGGCGCCCGGGAACTGGCCCGCTGGCAGCCCGTGCTGGCCAGGCTGCCCGGCCTGAAGAAGATCATCGTCCGCGACGCGGCCGTCTGCCCCGCCGGTGATCAGTACCTCACCTGGGCGGACTTCTCCGCGCTGGGCAGGCAGCGGCTCGCCGCCACCCCTGGCGCCGTCGCCGGCCGGGTGGCGGCGATCAGGCCCGAGGACCCCGTGACAGTGCTGTACACCTCCGGCACCACCGGGAACCCGAAGGGCGTCATCATCACGCATCGCAGCGTGCTCTGCCAGCTCGCCGCCGCTGGCGCCACCGGTTTGATGATGGAGCGCGCCCGCCTGGTCTCCTACCTGCCGCTGGCGCACATCGCGGAGCGGATGGGCGCCATCTACGGGCAGGTGCACAACGCCGGGCACGTCTACTTCTGCCGCAACGCCGCCGAGCTGGCGGCCACGCTCGGCGCGGTGCAGCCGACCGCTTTCTTCGGCGTGCCCAGGGTCTGGGAGAAGATCCAGGCGCGCATCCAGGCGCTGCTGGCGGCCGAGCAGGACCCGGCCGGGCGCGCCGCCGCCGGCGCGGCGATGGCGGCCGGCCGCCGGTACGTACGCAGCTGCGAGTTCGGCAACACCACGCCCGATGATCTGGCCGGGGAGTTCCGCCGGGCGGACGAGGCAGTGCTGCGGCCGATCCGGTCCCTGCTCGGCTTGGGTGAGGCGACCACGGTACGCAGTGCGGCGGCGCCGCTGCCGCCCGACGTGGCCGCCTTCTTCGCCGGGCTCGGCATGACGATCCTGGAGGTGTACGGGATGACCGAGACCACCGGCCTGGTCACCGCCAACATCCCCGGCGCATTCCGGCTGGGTACCGTGGGGCGGCCGGTGCCGGGAGCGGAGGTGACGATCGCCGAGGACGGAGAGATCCTGACTCGCGGCCCGCGGAACACCCCCGGGTACCTCAACCTGCCCGATCAGACCGCCCAGCTGATCGACGCCGGCGGCTGGCTGCACACCGGCGACATCGGGTCACTGGACCGCGACGGCTTCCTGTCCGTCGTGGACCGCAAGAAGGACCTCATCATCACCTCCGGCGGGGAGAACATCTCCCCGACCGCAATCGAGAACCTGCTCACCGCCCATCCGCTGATCGGCCAGGCGCTCTGCTACGCAGACCGGCGGCCGTACGTGGTGGCGCTGCTGACCCTGAATGGCGACGTGGCGCCGGCCTGGCCAGGGCCCGCGGAATCCAGGCGTCCTCGCTGGCCGAGCTGGCCGCCGAGCCGGCCGTCCTGGCAGCGGTAGCCGAGGCCGTGGCCGACGCGAACGAGCGGCTGGCGCGGGTCCAGCAGGTCAAGAGATGGCGGCTGCTGCCCGTGGAATGGACCGCCGAGAGCGAGGAACTGACGCCCACCTTCAAGCTCAGGCGCCGGGTGGTCCACGCGAAGTACGCCGACGTCATCGACGCCATGTACGCGGACTGACCGAGAGCCGGGTCAGGGGCCGCACTTCTTGAGGACGGCCCCCTGACGCTGCCTCATGATCGGCTTCCGACCCTGACTTTGCTCTGATCAGATCTGTGCCAGATTTGGAGAACAGGACTGTTGCCGTGTCG
The DNA here is from genome assembly GCA_963798675.1 of uncultured Actinomycetes bacterium. Lineage (GTDB taxonomy): Bacteria > Actinomycetota > Actinomycetes > Streptosporangiales > Streptosporangiaceae > Palsa-504. The sequence goes on from CAWCUJ010000009.1 coordinate 272,129, forward strand.
CGCCGAACTGGCTGATACGAGCGCGGTGACCAGTGGAAATGATGTTGACCTCTGCCGCACCGAGTCGGCAGGGAGAGCGAAAAGCACACGACGACTGTCCTGCAACTTGATGACTTTTCGTAACGGCCAGTGCTGGCTCGGCAGCGGCGGCCTGCTGTCGGTGCTGGCTGGTTCGCGTAGCCGCGTCCGCGCCGTGACGGCGTGATCATCAAGATCAGTAGGGAGAACGGCAAGGAGGAGATCGAGGTGCTCGCGGGGCGGGCCGCCGACGTCGAATCCGTCACGCGCAGCGCGTGACGACGGCCGAAGTCGTCGGCGTAGGCGAGCTGGATGCCGTGGGGCAACTCACAGCGCGTCACCGGCAGATGGAGGTCGCGCTCTGTGGCATGCGGCTGATTCGTTATCACGCTTTCGATGATGCTCCAAGGCTGATCGAAATTTCGCGCGACACGCCGCAGATGAACAGTAAAGTAACACATGAAGAGATACAAGACACTTCAGGTGTCTACGGCGCTGTCAGCAAGGCGAGGAAGCGCGCCGTCTCAGATTCGTGTCGTACAACCTCGTCTTACGACACGCCTTCTGACGTGATGGCTGAGATTCGACATGTTCCGTGAGACGGGACAACGGGACAGGCGGTACTCGTGCATGCTCAACCAATTTAGCGCCGATAATGTACATTATGTAAAGTAATAACTAGTAGCGGCTCCTCCTGCCCGCATCCTCGGCGTTGGTTCCCCGGCAGTCGTGCTCTCACGGCTCTTGGCTGGACCGGGAGCGTGACAGGCCTGCCTCGCGGAGCGCGCCAGGCCGGAGCGGCGTACCGAGCAACTGGGTGACGAGGGTGCGGTGGGCGGCATGCAGGGTGCGGACGGCCGCCCTGCTGAGGCCGGGCTTAGCCGGCTGGTGACCGCCTCGGGGTCGCCCCGGCTTGGTCGGGATCCACAGGTAGCCGGGGTCGCTGCCTTCGAGTTCAGCGATAAGCACCGCCCGGGCGCTGAGCCACCGGGTGAGGATCTGCACGGTCGCGCCGCCGAGCGGACAGGATTCGTCGGCGAGTTCGACACGTGCCTCGCCGTCCAGATGCAGGGCGCTGAGGTTGAGGCGGGCGAGATCGGGGACCGACCGGCCAGTGTCGGCGACGACCGCGGCAAGGGCGGCGGTGCGCAGTGATGTCGCGGCGTTGGCGTGAACGGGCCTGCGGACCGTCAGGTCGTGAAGGAGACGCTCGGTATCCGCGGGGGTTAGGTGGAAGCCAGGGGCGGGCGGCTGGCTGTCAAGGCGGTAGGGCAGGCAGAGAAATTCGGCGAAGGCGTTGTAGGAGTCGATGCGCACGCGCATGGAGTTGGTGTAGGCGGCGGCATCGGGACCGCGGAGGGTGTTGCGGGTGCGGGTCTTACCATCGGCCGCATCGGAGAGCCACACGTCGGCACGCGCGGGATCCATCAGCTCGCCGACCGTGATATCGATGGCTCCTGCAGCCTGCTGCGCATGATCCAGATATTCGCTGAGGAAATGCCTGCGGATCCGTCGGGTGACGGCGGCGAACTCGCCGTCGGCCAGATGGCGGCTGAAGTCGTCCATAGCGTCCCGCGCTGACCTGTGCTCCCCCGGTTCTGCCATGCCTGGAGAATACCTGCATATATCTGATAACAGCAAGAAGCGTCTCACACACAATAGCCGGACCACGCGTCCTGGATGATAACTGGTCCGGGACGAACCAAATCGGTCCAAACCGAACCGAGTAGGTCCGACCCGGACCGGAAGAGCGCGCTCAGGGTCCGGCGGCGCTAGTGCCAACTGCACGCTTCTTGCTGTTATCAGCATTGCCTAGACGAAGCGGGGAAGAACAAGGCATCTTCCAAATCCTTTTGCCGCTACCCGGTTTCCCGCGCTGCCTCGCGCGCCTGCTCTAGCTGACCGACGCTGACCAGGCCGGTCCCCGGCAGGCCCGCAGCCGTCCACGCCTGCTGCGCGCGCGCCACGTCGCCACCCGCTTCCTGCAGCACCATCTTCTTCGCCGTGTTGTTGGGCACGGCCCCGTCAGCGCCGAGATCCATCAGGTGCGCCAGCATCCGGACCGACTGGTTCCGCTGCCCCGTCTTCCGCTCGTTGTACCGGTAGACCAGCACCCAGCGCCCTTCCAGGGAGCGGGCCCGCTCGATCAGCGCCTGCCCGCGGTCGGTGTCCTTCTGCTCGGTGCGGATCGGCTCGCTCTCGCCCGAGGGCAGGCGCAACGTGAGCAGCCCGCGACGACTCGATTCCTCGATCTCGACCTTCTCCAGGAACGCGATGAAGGTCCGTGCTGACTCCAGCCGCTCGATGTCCTGCCTCGCCTGCTGAGCGATCAGGTGCAGGTCCACGGTCAGCCCGTGCACGCGGCGGCCCCACGCCGCCTCCCCGCCGGGAGGACACGGGCCCGCAGCCTGGGCAGCCGCTATGACCAGGCTGTAGTGGCTGTTATCCACGCCGCCCATTATCGTTCGCCGGGGCCGACGTTCGCGGTCGCGCCGGGCCGGGACAACAGCCGTTCCAGGAGCGTTTGCAGCCGGCGCTGCCCGGCGGGCGCGAGTTCGCTGGTCATCGGGGACAGTGCCCGCCTGACCTGGGCGTAGAGACGCTCGGCAAGTTCCGCCCCGGCCGGGCTGAGGAACACGTTCACGGCGCGGCCGTCGCTCGCGCTGGGGGCTCTTCCGATAAGCCCTCTCCTCTCGGCGCGGTCGACCAGACCGGTCATTGTTGATTTCTCCAGCCCGAGATAGTCAGCGAGCGCGGTCATCGTCAGCCGCCGGTCCCGCAGGATCCCGAGCACCCGCAGTTGCGTGAGGGACAGGTCGTTATCGGCGCCCAGCTTGTTCAACACCGCCATCGTCGCGAACGCGACCTGCACGAGCGCGTCGACCAGACCGTCCTGCTCGGTTGGCTGCTGCGATGTCACCACACCCGGAGCCTATCTTGACTCGATTCGTATTACCAACTAATTTTAGTTCGTATTACCAACTACATTGTGGAGGGTCGTCATGAAGGCTGCTGTTGTTTCCTCGTTCGACACCGCTCCCCGCTATGAGGAGTTTCCCGCTCCCACGGCGGCTGGTGACGACGGCATGGTCATCGAGGTGATCGCGGCCGGGCTCCACCCGCGCGTCCGGTCGCAGGCCGACGGGTCGCACTACACCAGCACCGCCGAATTGCCGCTCGTGCCGGGCATCGACGGTGTGGGGCGTGGCGCGGACGGGCTATTGCGCTACTTCATCCTCCCTGATACCACGATGGGCGCGATGGCTGAACAGACCGTCATCGACATCCGCCGCAGCATCGTCCTGCCCTCCGGCAGCGACTCCATCGCGGTCGCCGCCGCCATGAACCCGGCCATGTCCTCCTGGGTCGCGCTGCGCCAGCGGGTGCAGTTCCGGGCCGGACAGAATGTCCTCGTCCTCGGTGCCACCGGTAACGCCGGCCAGATGGCCGTCCAGATCGCGAAACTGTTCGGCGCAGACCAGGTCATCGCCGCCGGGCGCGGTGCCGACCGACTGGCTGACCTGCCCGCACTCGGCGCCACCGGTACCGTACTGCTCGAAGGGGATGCCGACACGATCGCCCAGCGACTCGGCCGGGCCGCCGCCGATGTCGACGTCGTGATCGACTACCTCTGGGGCCCACCTACCGCCGCCGCGATGGCCGCCGTTGTCACTGACCGCGCGGATCGCGGCAAGCCGCTCACCTGGATCGAAATCGGCTCCGTCGCCGGACCTACCGCGCCGATCCCCTCAGCCGCGCTCCGCGCCGGCCGCCTTCAGATCGTCGGCAGCGGGCAAGGCTCCGTCAGCACCCGCGAAATCCTCGCCGAACTGCCGGCACTCGCCCAGGAGATCACCCACGGAACCTTCAACATCGACGCGCTTCCCACGCCACTCAGCGAAGTCGAACAAGCCTGGGCCGAGGCCGCCCGCACGAGACAGCGCATCGTTCTCACTCCACAGCCCTAGACACGCCCTGAGGTTGCCGAACTCCTGTCCGCCACCACGCCCCTGGCGGCCGGGCCGAATTCGGAGGCGAGTCCCGGTGAAGCGGCGTCCATCGGCCGGATCTCATCCTGACATAGCTCCCGTCCGCCAGGGCCTATGAATTTTGCCGAACGGACTGGGCGGCCCGTCCCTGATTACGGTGTTGTCATGCCGCTGAGGGACGGGTTCTTGGCTGAGTTTGCGCCGGTAAGCGAGACTTGGTGGCAGGTGATGAGGTATGGACGGGCAGCCGGAGATCTTGTCGTTCGAACCGCGACCGCGGCACCGTGACTGGTGGCCAAGGGCTGGCCGCGGCGGACGGATCGCGATCGTCCTGGTCCTGCTGGCTTGCCTGGGCGTGATCACGTCCCTGGCCCTGCTCGTGGCGGACCGGGACCACACGATCACCGGCCTGCGGGCGGCGCTGCGTACTACCCGCCATCAGGCACCCGCCGTAGCGGCGGGGCCTGCCCTGCCTGCCGATTCCGGTAGCGCCATGTTCACGCTTCCCGACGCGGCACTCGGCTCGTTTTCCGTGATCGCGGTGGCCGTCCGCGCCAGGCCCGGCTCGGCTCCGGTTACCTGGCTTTTTGTGTACGGTCGGCATGCCGATCCTGGCCAGCACTACGGCCTGCTCGAGGGCACCTGCGGCGGCCAGTATGTCACCCCGTCCGACCTGGCGGACGGCATCGCGGACCGGCGCGGTGATCTCACGATCACCGCTCCTGCTCTCGCCGTCAGCCCGCAGGCTCCTGATGTCTGGGTCTTGCTATACCGGTGGGAAGACGGCGCACCCCTGGGCGGCGTCCAGGGGCCGCTGACCGGCAGCGGGGCAAAGACCTTCCGGTCCGCGCCGCCGTGCTGAGCGGGCCGTTACTCCGTCATCGGGGACCTGCCGCCTGGCGTGACCAGGCCTGTCTCGTAGCCGTAGATCACGGCCTGAGCCCAGTCCCGTAGCCCCGGTTTACGGCGTAACCTCTCGGTATCTAGCCTGCGCCACGACCTAGACAAAAGAGGCGATGGAGATGCCGAAGGTCTCAAGGGACAGCGCGCCACAACGCCAGGATGCTGGCCCGGTGGTGGATCTGCGCGACGAGCTCGACGGGTACACCGTGAGCTTCACGTCTCTCCTCGAAGACATCGACGCGACGCCCTTCATGAAGGGGCTTCCGGACGACCGTTGCCAGTGCCCGCATTGGGGCTACGTCTTCAAGGGCAAGATGACCGCTCGGTACGCCGACCATGATGAGGTTTTCGAGGCCGGCGACGCCTGCTACATTCCGCCCGGCCACGTTCCGGTGAAGAACGAGCCCGGCACCGAGATCTTGTGGTTCAGCCCCAGCGAAGAGCTGCGCACGGCCGAGGCGGCCATGATGAAGAACGTGCAGGCGATGCAGGACGGCTCAACGCCTTAGTCGAGGAGGCGCCCGGGGAGCCCCTCTTTGGGCAGGAGGCCGTGTTCCTAGGCCCGGTCGACGACCTGGACGGCGGCGCACCCGGGAAGAGGTCAACGGCGCCGCGGTGCTGTCCGCCCTGACCGCGCCAGCCTGGGTCATGGTGCCAGCCCGAAGGGCGGGTACCGATCCGTGACCAGGGTGAACGCATAGGCGACGACGCGGTTGTGCCAGCGGAAAACACCTTCGACGAAGGTGAATATGCTGCGCGGGTAGCGGCCGGTGAACAAGATGGCGAACCAGGTCACGATCAGTGCGAAGAACGCCGCGATGTCTAGGAAGAACAGCACGATGTAGTGCGGGATGGCCAGCAGCCATTTGACCAGCGGCAGCCACCGGTTGAGGTCGGCGGCCGCGTCCGGGTAGGCGTAGTCCAGCTCGACCCACTGGTGGTCGTCAGTGGACGGGTAGCTGTCATTCATCAGGGCCAGGTAGGTTCCGACCCGGTTTCCGAACCGCTGCAGCTCGAGATTCCAGTCGAACCACCACCGGGGGTACTTCTGCCTGAACAAGATCATCAGCAGCGGACCGAGGAACAGCAGACCGCCCGCGGCCGCGCCCCCGTAGGTCATGGTGGAGTGGCTTCCCGTCGACTGCCAGGTTCCGCCAGAAACGGTGCCGACCACGATCAAGATAGGGATGATCACGAAGATACGGAAGAATGACGTCAGCCGGTTAAGCGGCCGGTCCGGGTACTCGACGGCGAACTGAACCGGATACTCAGCTGGATACGGACCCTGATGCGCGGTCATATTGCCCTCCTTCTGGCCAGTTCCGGCACGTCACGCCGGGCAGTCCGCGCCCGGGCGGATGCGCCAGGTTGGCGGTGTTTTCTTCGGCTTATAAGCGGTGAATTCAGCGTGCCGTTGTTCCAGCCGCATGCATACCCCTTCCCGGGCGTAGCTACCCGGCCGGGATCGGCGTCGCGGATTGCGCCCCTCGGCCGCGGCCGGGGTTGTGATCGGCGCGGGGGTTTGTCGGGGGGCTGCGCCGGTGCGAGCGCCTTCTAATGGCACAGTCGGAAATCAGAACTGTCTGAATGCCTCACGAAGCGGCGTGATTCTCAGGGCTATCTCTCCGCCCGGTCCTGCATCTCCCAGGCATGCTCCAGGACGTGCCAGGCGATCCGGCGGGCTGCGTAGCGGGTAGTCCAGCCGTTCGGCACTACGGGTGAGCCGTCCGAGGGCGCGCCCACCACGGCGGCGAGCACCTCACGCAGCTCCTCGATCGCGGCGATGTCGCCGATGGCCGGCTGCTTGAGCTTCACTCCGAGCTTGCGCGCGTAGGCCGCCTCGGCGCCGATCACGTGGCCGATGATCTCGTCCCGGTCCCGGCCGCCACCCCGCGGGCCTTTGCGGAGCTCGGCCGGTGACACGGCGGCGACCTCGTCGAAGGTCACCCAGGCCGCGGTGACCAGATCTGCCAGGCGGCGGGCCGCGGCCGGGGTCACCTTCGCCCGCTCCGCCTCGGCGGTCATCTGCGGGAACGGGCGGCGGCATTCAGGTGCGGCGAACGCGGTTGCGGGACCGCCGGGCATCTGCTCGACGACATGGAACGCGACCGTGGACGGGAAGCTGACCCCGGCCTGCTCTGCCACCGGCGCGTACCGCGCGGCGTAGCTGGCCAGCGCCTCCAATGCGGCATCCTCATCCCGGCCGGCGCGGCACCAGCCGGGCCAGTCCAGCGCGGAGGCGAAAGTCTGCTTCGGGGCGACCTCGAGGCAGACGGCGATCCGGCCAGACGACACGCCGTGATCCTCCCATAGAGAACCGGCAAGCACACAAGACCGCCTCGTGCCGCCCGGATGCTGGCTATCGGCCAGCGGCGGCGTCCGTGACCTGGTCACGGACGTTTTTCACCTGCTGGCGGGAGGCGGGCCAGGCCATCGAGGCGTCCGCGCAGCTGTACGGGGTGCTCAGCCGCCTGGGGACGAAGGGCTCATCTCGGCGGTCCGCACCGAGCAGAGGGGCGGCGGCCCGCCGGCTGGCACACCGAACTCGGCGAACAGCTCGCAACGCGGGCGGGCGCCCCGGCTGGTGTCTGATCAAGCCTCGGCGCGGTAATGGTTCAAATTTTTTCCGGCTTCGCGCCGCGGGGTGTCCTCTCCGGGCGGGCCCGTCCGTCCTTCCCACGGGTGGCGCTCGCCACCACGCGGAGAGAAACGAGGAGACCGATGACCAGCACGACCACCACGGCAGGGTCCGACACCGACCGGCAGGCCATTCTCGACGTGCTCGCGGCCCTGTACAGGGCGTGGGAAGCCAACGACGCCGAGACGTTCGTGGCCGACTACACCGACGACGCCAGCGTGATCCAGCCCGGCGTCTACAAGAAGGACCGCGAAGAGATCCGCAGCACGATGGCCGCGGGGTTCGCGGGCCCGCTCAACGGGTCGCGGGCGACCGATCACCCGGTGGACGTCCGCTTTCTCACCGACGACACCGCCATCGTGGTCAGCGAGGGCGGGATCATCTTCCCCGGGCAGGACGCTGTCGCGAGCGAGCGGCTGGTGCGCGCGACCTGGGTGCTGGTCAGGCGCGACGACGCCTGGCGCATCGCCTCCTACCACAACAGCCCCGCCAGCTAAGGCGCCGTCTTCCGGGTATGGGGCGCTCCCTTCCGGGGAGCCGCCCCCTACCCGGATCCAAATGAGTACCAGCGCCGCGGCAGCGGTTGGCGCAGTCGTGATCGCCCAGGTAAAACGGTACGGCATGGTCCGCTGAACGGAAGGAGCCTTGACGATGGCGCTGTATGTGGCCTTGTGCTACTACGACCGGGACCAGTACTGGGACTCACCGCCGGAGATGGAGTTCTCCCCCGAGTACACCGAGTTCGCCCGCCGGGCCACCGAGGCCGGGGTCATGCGCGGCGGCGAGGCTCTGCACCCGGTGACCATGTCGACCACCATCACCGTGTCGGGCGGCAAGGGCGGCGACGTCCTGCTGACCGACGGCCCTTACGCCGAGGCGAAGGAGGTCTTGGGTGGGTACTTCTTGCTGGAGGCGGCCGACCTCGACGAGGCCATCGCGTGGGCGACGCAGATCCCGGCCGCCTGGCGGGGGAAGATCGAGCTTCGTCCGATAGCGCCGGCCCACGCCTAGGTGCGCCCTGGCATGGACGCCACCGACACTCTGGCCGAGGTGCTGAAGGGCGAAGGTCCCAGGGTGCTGGCCACGCTGGCCAGGACCATCGGCGACCTGGCCGTCGCCGAGGACGCGCTCTCCGAGGCGACGATCACCGCCCTGGATGCCTGGCCCAAAACGGGGATCCCTGACAACCCGCGGGCCTGGCTGGCCGTGGTCGCCCGTCGCAAGGCGCTTGACCTGCTGCGACGCGAGTCAGCCCGGGCCGCCAAGGAGACCGCCGCGTTCCGGTGGGGCACCGGGGCCGCGCCGGACCAGATCGAGGAGGCGATCGAGGCGATGGAGCCAGAGACGTCTCTGCGCGACGACATGCTGCGCCTGATCTTCACCTGCTGCCACCCGGCGCTCGGCCGTGAGGCCCAGGTGGCCCTCTCGCTGCGCACGCTGGCCCGGCTCGAGGTGCCGGCCATCGCCCGCGCCTTCCTGGTGCCTGAGGCCACCATGGCCAAGCGCCTGGTGCGAGCCCGCGCCAAGATCACCACCGCCCGCATCCCCTACGCGATCCCCTCCGACACGGAGCTTCCCGGCCGACTGGCCAGCGTGCTGGCGGTGGTGTACCTGGTCGGCACCGAGGCCCACGCCCCGACCGGCGGGGACGCGGTGGCACGTGTCGACCTCGAGGCCGAGGCGATCCGGCTGGCCCGCTTGCTGGCCGGCCTGATGCCCGACGAGCCCGAGGCGCTCTCCCTGCTCGCCTTGTTGCTGCTGACCTCGGCCCGCACCCCCGCCCGCACCCCCGCCCGCACCGACGCCGACGGTAACCCGGTGACCCTGGCCGACCAGGACCGCAGCCGCTGGAACCGGGCCGCGATCGCCGAGGGTTCGGCGTGGCTGTCCGAGGCGGTGACCCGGTCCGGCGGGGTCGCCGGGCCCTATCAGATCCAGGCTCACCTCGCCGCGGCCCACTCGACCGCTCCCAGCTGGCAGGACACGGACTGGGACCGGATCGTCGGCCTCTACGACCTGCTCGGGTCGATCACGGCCAGCCCGGTGGTGGCGCTCAACCGGGCGGTCGCGGTTACCGAGCGCGACGGCCCCGAGGCGGGGCTGGCTGCCCTGAAGACCATCGCCGGCCTGGAATACTCCCATCTATGGCACGCTGCCCTGGCGGACAACCTGCGCCGGCTTGGCCGCACGAGCGACGCGGCCGGAGAACTTCACACCGCGGTGACCCTGGCGCCCAGCGAAGTCGAACAGCGCCTCCTGCAGGGCCGTCTGCGCACCGTGCGGTCCGAGCTCGGCTGACGGCCTTTCTAGCTTTCTCGCTTTCCCCGACTTTCTAGCCGCATGTGTCCTCCACCCGCTTCACCGTTCGTCCTTCCCCGCAAGGCGAGATGGGGCCCGCCGGAGGTGTCGGGACCGTCGCGTATCAGCTCCGCGCGGAACTCGGGGTGTCACTGGTCAGCGCCGTGTTCATGAGTGCTGAGCCACGGCGATGCGGCCCCCGCTCACTTCGGCTCGGCCGCCCGGCGCCGGTTGTAATGGACTGCAACCGGACCGCCTGGTCCGCGTGCGGGGTCGGCGGCATCTTCAGCGAGTACGGCTCGCCGCCCGACCACGCCCCGGGCTGGATCGTCCCCACCCGGCTGACCTTCTTCCAGAACAGCGTCTGGTCGGACAACGTCTACAACGGCCCGTCGACCTTCTACGCCTGGAACCAGGGCAACGCCGACAACCCGGTCAGCTGGACCAAGTGGACAGGCTCGCTGACCAGCGGGACAAGTGCAGCTCGGCGCAGGAGCGGAAGAGCGGGTTCTGCGCGGGCTCGTTCGGCCAGGACGCCGGCAGCACATACCGCAGCGCCCCGCCGGGCTAGCCGGGGGGCGCGCGGTGATCGGGGCAGTTACGGTCGGCGGTTCAGGTCGCCCGGTGGCGGACCAGCCAGATGGTGGCCGCGATGAGCAGCGCGGACAGGCCGAGCAGGTAGCCGCCCTCGATCCACTGGAACGGCCAGAACCGGCTGCCTGGCTGGTAGCTCACCCAGTACTGGTAGCCGTGCTGGGTGATGTAGCCCACCGGGTCGACGGTCGTGTGAAACGAGTTGGGTCCGACCTGCTGGGCGGCTGGGTGGTAGCCCTGGAGGAACTGGCTGATCGCCGCCTGGCTGAGCGGCTTTCCGTTCCGCCCGGTGTACCACGAGCTGATGAGCCAGGCGGAACCAGGCAGGTTGGGGTTGTGGGCGACCAAGGGGGTCAGGTAATGCTGGCGCAGGAACAGCCCGGCGGCGAGAGCCAGGCCGGCCCACGCGGCCATGGTCGCGGCGATCGCGGGGACGACCCGGCGGATGAGCATGCCGGCCAGGGCGCCGATCGAGCAGGCGGCCAGCGTCCAGGCCGCGAACGCCACCCCGTGCAGGTCGAATACCAGGGGAGCCAGGGGAGGCAGCCGGGTCTGCAGTCCCTGGTCGGCGAACGGGGCGAAGTACCAGGAGAACAGCACGCTGAACGCCCCGGCGGCGGCGGCCAGGATGACGGCCAGCGGCGCTAGCTTGGCCAGGGTCCAGCGGGCCCGGCCAAAGCCCTGGGTCCAGGCGTACCGGAAGGTGCCGGTCTCCAGCTCCCGGGCCAGGACCGGCGCCGCGGCGAAGGCCCCGATCAGCGCCGGCACCACCTGCAGCAAGACCGCCATGGCCTCCGCCGTGGACCAGTGCGCATTATCGAAGTCACCGATAGCGTTGCTGCAGGCCAGCGAGCCCGCAGGGTGGCACGCGGCCACGGCGGCGTAGGCGTGGTGCATCGGCAGGCCGGTGAACAGCAGGTACGCTGCCAGCGCGCCGAGCAGCCCGGCCACCCCGGCCAAGGTGAAGCGGTGCTGCCGCCAGGTGACCCAGGCCATCCGCCGCCACGGCACTGGCCGTAGGGCGGTGTCGTTCCCGGGCCGGGCGGATATGGTTAGTGCGGTCATTTCGGCTGACGCTAACGGCAGGCCGATAACACTGCCGTAACGCCGGATCGGGGCCGTCCGCGCTGGCCGCGGGCCGCGTTATCGGGGCGTTACGCGTAGCCGGGCATTATGAGAGCATGCGCGTGCTGATCGTGGAGGACAACGAGGTGGTGGCCCAGGCCATCGCCGCGGGTCTGCGAGACCAGGGAATCGCCGTGGACGTGGCCGGCGACGGCGCGGTCGGACTGGACAAGGCCGGGCTGTCGCCCTATGACGTCATCGTGCTCGATCGAGATCTGCCAGTGGTGCACGGCGACGATGTGTGCGCGCGGCTGGCCGGCCGCCCGGGCGGCGCGCGGATCTTGATGCTGACCGCGGCAGGCTCGCCCGATGACCGCGTCGACGGGCTGAATCTGGGCGCGGATGACTACCTGGCCAAGCCGTTTCACTTCCCGGAGCTGGTCGCGCGGGTCAACGCCCTCTGCCGCCGGGCGCCGTCCGTTCCGCCGGTATTGCGCCGCGGTGAGCTGACGCCGGACCGGCCGCGGCGCCGGGCCAGCAGGAACGGGCAGCTGATGCCGCTGACCCGCAAAGAGCTCGGTGTGCTGGACGTGCTGATGTCCGCTGACGGGACGGTGATCAGCGCCGAGCAGCTGCTGGAACGGGTCTGGGACGAATACGCCGACCCGTTCACCAACGCCGTCGCGGTGACCGTGATGCGGCTGCGGCGCAAGCTCGGCCAGCCGCCGCTGATCGAGACGGTCACCGGTGGCGGGTACCGGCTGCCTTGACATCCTCCCCCGCCTGAAGGCGAGGGATTCCAGCTACTACACCGATGGGAGCAGCAGTTGAGGTTCGCGGTTCACCGGCCGGGCAACCCCGTCGCCTCCCCGCGCAGTCACGGCGTGCCCCGCCGCGATATTCCTGGCCGCGTTCACGTCCGCGTGACCGGCGAAACCGCAGGCAGTGCACCGGAACACGGCTTGGCTCTGACGCGAGTCCCGATCCACCTGCCCGCACGCCGAGCACCGCAGGCTCGTGTAATGCGGCTTGATCTTCTCCACCCGGCCCGGGGCCTTGTCCGCCAGCCGCCGCACCAGCAGCCCCCACCCCGACCGCAGGATTCCCTCGTTCAGCCCGGCCTTGGCCCGGACGTTGCGGCCCGGGTTCTCCCGCGTGCCTTTCGCCGACCGGGTCATGGTCGTGATCTGCAGGTCCTCGACCCGGATCAGGTCGAACCGGCGCGCGATGCCGGTGCTGGCCTTCTCCGCCCAGTCGGGGTGCCCTTAACGAACGTGTCACCAGCCCCAAACCAGCACGTTCGCGCTGGTCAGGTGGCGTCAGGCATCAAGTGCCGCCCAGCGCCTTCCAGAGCCTCCTGGTTCCCCCGACGCCTTGGCGGCGGCGGCACACTGCCGGGCGGTGCGTTCCCTCCGCGAGGTGAACTCCGGTGAGGCCTCGGCCGCCTCGACCTTCTGCAGGCGCCACAGCCTTCTCGGCGCGGCGGTCTTGTAGTGCGTTGTCGGTCAGCAGGTCCGGTTCGCCCAGGAGATCGCGGATCATTGCCTCGGTCCAGCCGCGTGCCTTCAGGCCGGGGGCGCCGATGCACTCCACTGCCGCCGCGATCTCGGGCCACCGGGCGCGGATCTGCTCGGGGTCATGGTCATATCCGGCCGGGATTTCTCGATAAGCCCTGGGCCGCAGGTCAGCGAGGGTGCTGGGTGTTGAGCGACACGGAAACGTCAGCAGGAACGACACGAAATGTCAGTGGAGGCCGGGTTGCGCAGGGGTGAGGTAGCTTGTCAGTGGATGTCCCGGGCCAGCGTCGGCTCATCGGCGGCTGTGCTGGCGGCGGGTCCCTCGCTGAGGTCGCGGGGCTGGCCGGGACGCGCCCGGCGGCGCAGCCGGCCGGGGTGCAGCGGGGCACGGGCCAGCCGGGGCAGCAGCAGGCCGAGCGCGCCCGCAAGGATCAAGATCACGCCTACGACGTGCAGGTTGAGCCAGTGCGGGGAGCCTGCCGGGAGGGCGAACAGCAAGACGGCGCCGGCCGTGATGAGGAAGATGCCCGTGCCGGTGCGCATCGCGGGCCTTGGTTCGCCGGCCTGCGGCTGCTGGCCCGGCCCGGTGAGCCTGCTCATCGGTGCGCGAACCGGCTGGATCGCCGGGATCGCCCGGACTGGCCGGTGACCAGGTGCCAGGCGAGCAGCAGGATGGCCGCCCCGGCGATCGCGGTCAGCCAGGTGGACAGGTTGAAGAACCCGTTCAGGGCGTGGTGGAGGTGGAAGATCCTGGTGGCGGCCCAGCCGCCCAGCAGGGCCCCGGCGATGCCGGTCAGGCAGGTGAGGATGAGGCCCTGTGATCTCTTGCCGGGGATCAGCATGTTGGCGAGCAGGCCTGCGGCCAGGCCGAGAACGATCCAGGCGATGATGCCCATACCAGGCTCCTTAGCCTTAGCCAGTCACGTGCGGGGTAGGGGGTGGCCCGGTGCTGCCGGGCTCCATGCGGCGCATCGGCCCCGGGCATTGGCAGGGAGCCGGTCGTCGTGGGCTGCTTAGCCGGCCCGGGCCTTGCGCAGGGCGCGCCGGATGATCTGCCGGAGCTGGGTGACCCGCGCGGGTCCCGCGGCGGCCATCAGCAGGGCGCCTGTGATGGCGGCCAGGAGCAGGGCTGCGGCCAGGGGCAGGACGAGGTGAACTCCCAGGAAGCTGATGTTCGCGGCGTGCGCGTTCTGGATGATGAAGATCACCGCCACGACGAGGGCCGCGAAGCCCGCGATCAGCCCGGTGCGCATCCCGCTGGTGCGGGTCTGCAGCTGTCCGCGCCCGGGCGGGGGCGGGGCGGGCGGGGGCGGGGCGGAGCCGTTGGCTGAGGGGGGCGGCAGCGTGCTGGTCGTGCCGTGTGGCGCTGCTGGTTCGGTCATGGCGTTACTTCCTTCAGAGCGGGATCGGCTCGCGTCGACCGTGGCCGGTTCCCTTGCGGGCCGGACCCGCTGCCGGTGAGCTGGTTTAGCGCCTGCGCAGGAACAGGACGGCAAGCACGATGATCACGATGATCACGATTGCTCCGAAGCTGATAAACATGGGTTGCTCCTCTCGTGTCTGCGGGGCCTAAGACGGGGGTGCCTGATCCGGCTGAGCCAGGCGGGCGGTGCCGTCGTCGCCCAGCGTGCTGGCGGTGTAGCCGCGGGCGGTGTCGCGCTGGCCGATCAGGTCATCGCGGTCCTGGCTGACGGCGGCGGTCTCGCGGCGGGACCGCGCCAGCCCGCGGCGGGCGTCGCGGCCGCGGCGGGAGGTGCGGCGCGCGCCGGCCAGCAGCACGCTCAGCCCGAGCATTGCCAGTGCCCCGACGACGATGCCGTACAGGAACAAGGTGCCGGTGGAGCCGGTCACGTGATAGCCGAACACCGCGAAATGGGTCACCGCATGGGCGTGACCGCCGTTGGTCAGTACGCCGGCCACGCCGGCGATCACCGCGGCGACCAGGATGACCAGCCCGAGAATGACGATCATGGCGCACTCCAACCTGATTACGCTGTAGACCTACAGTAAATCACCTGGGTAAGGTAATGTCAACATCGTAGACCTACATCGATAGCGTATAGTGGTGGCCTGCATCCGCTCACCAGGAGGGGACGGTGCTCCCGTCATGACCACGCCAACCGCCCGCGCCGACGGCGGCCCCGCCGCCGACGGCAGCGGCAAGATCACCCGCGATGTGGTGCTGGCCGCCGCGCTGGAGATCATCGACCGCGACGGCGCCGACGCGCTGTCCATGCGCCGCCTGGCCCGCGCCCTGGACCGGGACCCGATGATCCTCTACCGGCACGCGCCAGGCAAGGCCGCGCTGCTCAACGGCGTCGCCGAGACCGTCCTGGCCCAGCTGCAGGTCGACTCCGCCGACCCGGACTGGGCCGGCCAGCTGCGGGAGGTCGCCCGCCGCTTCCGCGCGCTGGCGCTGGCCCACCCGCACGTCGTGCCGCTGATCGTCACCCGGCCGCTGGCCACCCCGCTCGGGCTGCGGCCGGCCGGCACCCTGCGCCCCCTGGAGGACATCCTGGCCCTGCTCACCCGGGCCGGGTTCAGCGGACCCGACGCCCTGCACATCTACCGGGCCCTGTTCGGCTTCCTGCACGGCCACGTCCTGGACGAGCTCCAGGAACTCACCGTCAGCCCCGACGAGACCGACGACCTGCTGCGGCTCGGCCTGCACCGGCTGCCGATCGGCGACTTCCCCCTGCTCCGCGGCCTGGCCCCCGTCCTGGCCGCCTACGACGGCGCCGCCGAGCTCGAACGCGGCCTCGACATCCTGCTCACCGGGCTCACCGCCACCCTGACCGCGCCAGGCCAAGCGCGCCCGCGCTAGCGATGCGAACGTCTACTGATACTGCCGAATATCAGTAGTAAGAGTACGCCCGTACTTCTGATATTGCAACCGTCCAGGTATGATCAGGGGGCGGAAATCACTACTGATATCAAGGGGCAGGGTTTGGCCGGGACGCTCGTGCTGGTGCCGGATCGGTACGCGGCCGTCTTCGACGGGTACGCCGCGGCGCTTGAGCGCGCCCCGCTGGATGCCGACACCCGCCGCGCCTACGCCTCCCGGATCCGTTCCTATCTCGCCTGGCTCGATTCCGCTGGATTCACAGGCCCGGATCCGCTCGCGGACCCGCACGGACGCGACTTCGCCGCCCGCGACTACCGGACTCACCTGAAGACCGTGGCGAAGCGCGCGGCGAGCACGGTCAACGCTCACCTGACCGCGCTGGATCACTTCTACGAGCAACTCGGCCTGGGGGCCGTGCGGGTCCGGCGCGACCAGCTGCCCCGCCGCGCCCCGCGGGCGCTAGGGGCGCGGGAGCAGAAGCGCTACCTCCGCGCAGTCGAGGCGCGCCCGCTGGCCCGCGACCGGGCGATCGGCCGGCTGCTGTTCTATTCCGGCGTCCGGGTCGACGAGATGATCTCCCTCGACGATGACGACGTGCCGCTGTCGGCCCGCAAGGGCAAGGTCATCGTCCGGGCAGGGAAGGGCGGCGACTCCCGCGAGATCCCCCTCCTTGACCCGGAAGCGCGGGCCTCGGTCGCCGAGTGGAAGAAAGAGCGGGCCACCTGGCCCCGCGCTGCGGAGAATCCGGCGCTGTTCCTGAACCGCCGCGGCGGGCGGCTATCGGCCCGCGCGGTCGACCAGCTGCTCGACGTCCTGGCCGCCGACGCCAACCTGGTCGACGACGACGGGAACCCGGCCGCCTCGGCGCACACGATCAGGCACACCTTCGGCACCAACCTGCTCCGCAACGGCGTGGACGTCGTCACCGTCGCTGAGCTCATGGGGCACCGGCGGCTCGACACCACGCGGCTTTACACCTTGCCCACCGATCAGGACCTCGAGGACGCCGTCGCGAAGCTCCCGGCCGATCAGTAGGCGGCTGGTCAGCCGGTCCCGCCGATCCGGAGCCGCGAGCCCGTGTCGAGGCGGACCTCACCGTAAGGCCGGACATGCTGCCAGAACAGCGGGGTCAGGCCCCGCCGGTCGGCCTCGCCGAGCAGCCCGGACCGCGCTTCGCCGGCCAGGACGTCCTGAAGCATGAGGGTATTCAGGTACACCAGGGACGCTTGCAAGATCCGCAGGCACAGCGCGGTCATCTCGGCCTCCTCGCGGCGGTTGGTGGAAATCTCCCCGCCGCGGCCGTAGCAGATCACCGCGTTGGCGCCGTTCCACGCCTCCACCACGTTCAGGCCCTCTTCGATCTCCCGCTGCAGCCCGCGGTCGCGCAGGTAGCGGGCGACAAAAATTGTCTTCTGCGCCCGGCCGATCTCCAGCATCGCCTGGTAGGCCGGGTGAGTGGCTGAGCGGGTGAACCGGGACAGCACCGCCTCGGTGGTCGCGGTGCCGTCCTTGATCGCGGTGGCGTACTTGATGACCTGGTCGTAGTTCGCGTCGATCAGGTCCCACCGGACCGGCCGGGTCAGCGCCGGCACCAACCGCGGGTAGGCCGCCCGGGTCTCCGGCGGCGGGCCGGTACAGCTTCACCTTGTTGATCTGCTTGATGCGCGGCAGCAGGTCGACGTTGAGCAGCCGGGTGACTCCGAACCCGATTTCGGACTGGCCATGGCTATCGACATAATTGCCTTCCACGGTCATCGTGGTGCCGTGCCGGATCGCGCCCTCCACCATGGCGTGCACCTCCGACGCTGAAGCCCGCAGAGTCTGGGAGTGCACGACCACCGACCCGCGGTCAACGTGCCAATAGACCAGGATGCCGCGGCCGCCGTAACGGGAGTGCCATTCGGTGAACAGGTTCTGGTCCCAGGACCGGAAGTGCGTGGAGTCCGATGCCACCGCGGTGCTGCCTTCACCCCACAGGCCGCGGTCCCGGGCGGCGAAGGTGGCATCGGCGATCGCGATCGCCACGGTCCGGGCGGCGTCGGGGGTCAGGTAGCGGCGGCGTGCGTAGCGGACGTCTTCTTCGCTGTGCCCGTGCGCGGCGGAGATCACCGACCGGATCCCGGTGTTGGTCCCGTAGGCGTAGATCGCCAGCATCAGCCGCTCGGCGAGCGTCTCCGGCGGCAGGGTGCCGCTGCCGGCGACCGAGGTGACCGCCTGCAGGCAGCCGGTGCGCAGCGCGGTCTCCTTCAGCACGTCGATCAGCGGCACCGCGGCCCACCGCCGCGCCACCTCGTTCTTGACCCGCCGCAGGTTACGTGGCTCGGGCGCGGCCTCCAGCGGGGTCAGCCGGATCGCCCCGGCCGCCCGCTCGGCGATCTCAACCCAGTCCAGGTCCGGCAGCGCCTCGTCAAGCCCGGCCAGCGCCGCGGTCATCTCCTCGCGCAGGGCGCCGGTGAACTCGCCCGGGTCGAGCGGCTTGCGCAAGCTGGCGTAATGCTCGGGCAGGCGGGCCTCGAAGTCCTTCGGCAGGTCCTCATCCGGATCCCGCCACCGTCCGGCGCCCACGAGCCAGATCTCCTTGCAGCGCAGCCGCTCGCGCAGCGCCTGGAAGGTGGCGACCTCATACACCATGCGGACCACCCGCCGTCGGCCCTGCTTATCTGTCCGGTGCACCAGGTCCGCCCACTCCCCGGTCGTACCCTGGTGCTCCGGGACGGTTTCCCCGGCCGGGTAGTAGGTCAGGTTCCCGGCTCGGGCGTACCGGGCGACGAGCTCCAGGGCCTGGATGACCGGCTGGTGGGCGGTGTTGGTCGACCGGAACTCCAGCACGCCCAGCAGGTCGATCAGGCCCTTGCGGTAGTGGTTCGTGTAGGAGGCCTTCAGCGTGGTCTGCACGGTGCGCCGGTACACCGGCCCCTTGGTCTTGTACTCGTGTACCAGCTCGCGCAGCGTCTGCTCCCCGCCGCTCACCGCCGGGAACACCACCTCCCGCACCGCGTCCGACGGCCGGGCCAGCGAGGCCTCGGCGATCGCGAACAGGATGTTCTCCTTGCCGGTGACCCGCCGGAACGCGTTGATCAGTTCCTCGGTCACCTTCCGCTCGGCCCGCGCGCCGATCCGGTGCACGGTGGCGATCAGCAAGTCGGCCAGGCTGTCGGTAACCTCCCGTTCCCGCTCGGCCACCAGTGCAGCGAGCAAGGTCACCGCCGACTGCGGCGAGTTCGCCAGGCGGCGGCGCAGGTGCGACGGTGACTCGACCGCTGCCCGCGCCCGCCACCCGGACACCACCCTCGGCGCGACGTCAGCGAACACGCCGGGCGGCAGGCCGGCCGCGCGGATCGCGGTCAGCTTGCGGATCTCAGTCAGCATCGACTCCAGGCTCACGTTCCCCGGCACCGACTTGATCAGCGCCAGCACCGAGTCCTGGTCCTCATCGTCATCCTCATCGGCGGCCGGGCCTGTGCCAGCGTCGATCAGGGCCAGCAACCGCGCCGAAGCTACCGGGCCGCACCGGGCCGCGATCGTGTCGAACCACGTTTCTTCCGCGTTGTGCAGCGCCGACCGGACCATCCGGGTGATCCGGCCTGGCGCCGGGAGCTCGATCCGCTCTTCCCGGCAGCGCCGCGCCAGCTCCTCCCGCACCCGGTCCGGGCTCCGCTCAGCGTGCGCGACATGCCCGGCCAGCCAGTCCGTCAGCTTGTCCGCATCAGCGACCGAGCACACCCGGAAACCAAAATGCTCGCGCACCTGGTTGCGGTGATACTCGATCGTGCTGCCCGACCATTCATAAAACCCCAGCTCCGAGGCCGGGACCTTGACCTGCTTAGCGACGAACGCGACAACCTCGTCGGGCAGCTCGGAGCGGCCTGCCGGGAACCGCCCATAACCGGCGTAGAACTTGAAGATTAAGGCAAAGCCCAATCTCGTAGCCCCGCGCTTTCCGGCCACCAGGTCACGCTCAGCACCGACCAGCGTCCAATGCTCGACAAGCTCATCCAGGTTTAGCGGCACACGCTCCATATTCACATCGTGACGCGCTGCTGCCGCTGGTCAAGGGGATCGCAACCGCTGACTGGCCCTCGTTTGGGGCTCATGACACATCCGTTAACGACACCCCGGGATTCCCGGGAGTTCAGCCAAACTGAAGGATGGCGGACGTGAACTGAAGGTCGTTCATCCTTGATGGGCTGGATGGGTCCTTGGGTTCGCCGGAACCTGGGGAGGATGTTTCTCTGGTGCCGATATCTGGACCGAATGTCCACGGCTGGTGGACGTCTGGGCAGGCGCGGGGCAACCCTGTCCTATGTACAGACGCATCACAAGGACAACCGTCCGCAACCCCTGCTGGGGCGACAACGGCGACGACCTCGAGTACCTGGACGTCACCGGGCCGACTTCCCGGCGGCCCGAACGCGTTCCTGCTGTACTGCGCAGACGGCCCGCCGTGTCTCTGTGACGTGGTAGAGGTGCGCTCACGCCGCGGAGATGGCCGCCCTCTGTCAACTCGGAGCCGGTATCTAGGTCGAGGCGCTTTGTGGACGAAACACGAGCGTCAAACGACATTAACAACGGAGGCGGGGAATCGCCCTGCAGCCTTCGCTGGACAGGAGCTTGCGATGGATCCAGGGACGGTAGTGCTCCTTGGGGGGCTGGTCTCGGCGGTAAGCATCTGTGTCAGGGAGCTGATCACGCTGCTCCGGGACAGGTCGCGCCAGCGGGCAGCCGAGGCGTATTTGCGGTCCGTGCAGGTGACCGGAGGACGCATGGTACGTAAGTAATCGGGGAACCCGTGGGAGATCGTGTTGTGGGGTCGGCGGGCTGGGCATGGCGAAGTTACCCTCGGCGGCATGTGGCGGAATGGCATGGGCCGGCTTTGCCGGGCTGCGGATTGCCGGGGTTACGGGCCGGGACCCGGATCGTCGGCGGGACGATGGCGGGCGCGTCCTTGGGGTGTCCAGGGCAGGAAGGGGTCCAGGCCGGCTCCGGCCGGGGCGGTTCCGCCGGCGTGTGCACAGGCGTGCAGGTAGCCGGTCAGCAGGCTGAGGGGCTCGATGTCGTGCCGGGCGGCGGTGGCGGTGATGGTCCAGACGTCGGCGGCCAGGTGGGCAGCCCATTGGGCGCCGGAGCCGTAGAAATTCTTGCGGCCGATAACCGGGGTGCGCAGGGCGCGCTCGGCGATGTTGTTGTCCAGCGGCAGCTGCGGCAGGTCCTGGTGGCGGGCCAGCCCGTCCCATTCGTTATTTAGCGTGGCGATGACCTTGGCGGCGGCCGGGTGCAGCAGGCCCTTCGCGGCGTCGCTGGCTTGCAGGATGCGGTGCGCGTCGATGTCGGTGAAGGCCCGCTGCCAGCGGCCGGCGGCATCCTCGTGGGCCTCGGTGCCCGGTGTGGTGGCCGCGAGCGCATGGTGTGCCCGGTACAGCACCGCGATCCGCTCGGTCCACGCGTCGCACCAGTCGCCGAGCGCCTCGGGGTGAGCGGCCCCGGCCCGCAGGAAATACCGCCGGATGTGAGCAAAACACCACAACGGGTCGACGCCGTCGATGAGGGCCAGCGACTGGTAGGCCTTGTGGAAGTCCGAGGAGATGATCAGGCGGCGGCCGGCCTCCAGCGCGGCCTGCTCCCGGTCGATGCCCAGCTGGCCGGCGGCGACCTGGGCGCTGCGGGAGGTATCCATCACGAACACGGTGGTGGCGTCGGTGACGAAGACCCATAGCCACCACCGGTGGCCGTCTTTGCCGTCGACGTCTTCGAACACCTGCCAGCTGGTTTCGTCGGCGTGCACATGCCCGGCGGTCCGGCCATGCGCGGCGATCGCCTCTGCCCACGGCGCGATCAGCGGCGCGACCTGCTTCAGCGCCCCGCACAAGGTGCCCGGGGCCACGTCGAACCCGTCGGCGGCCAGCGCCGCGACGATCCGGTGCACCGGCCGGCCCAGCACATGCTTCTCATACGCCAGCCGCGCCAGGAACCCGGCGGTGAACAGGCCCTTCGGCACCGGCCTGGCCGCCGGCGGCGCGCAGATCGTCGCGGGCCCCGGATGAGAACACCGCCGCCGGTAGCGGCGCCGCCGCCACACGATCCGGGTGATCTTCACCTGCCAGTCGACCTGCTCGCTGTCCTCGGTGCCCAGGAACTCAAACGGCTCTCCGCATTCGGCGCAGCACCGCTGCCCGTCATCCACATCGATGACACGTTCCTCAGTCTCCAGATGCGAATGATCCCGCCGCCCGTGACCAGGACCGCCCGGCCGCTGCCCCCGCTTACCCGCGCCGCGTGGCCGGTCAGCCCGCTCCCGGCCGTTCCTCCGCGAGGGCGAGCCGCCCTTCTCCGACGACGAGCCGAACAGCAACCCGCTCAGCGTCGTCACGCTCTCCTGCAGCCCGGCCACCTGCCCGGCCAGCTCCGCCACCCGTGCGGTCAGCCCGGCATTCTCCGCCCGCAGCCCCGCCACCAGCGCTTCGGCCCGCACGGCGCGGGCACGCCAGTAACCGACATCAGCATCCTCATCGATCACCGGTACCGAAAACACATGATCCAGCACACACCGCTACAACAGCGACGTCACGCACCAAACCCGGCGTGTCGCGACCCAGGCGCGCCCCCGCCCCACAGGATCACCGATTACTTACGATGGTACTGACCGACCTGGACAGTGGCGGCGGCGTCATCGAGCTAGCCGTGGAGGCGCCGGACCGGAAGCCGGGCCGCGCATGAGACAGGCAGAGTATTACGAGGAGTTCAAGTCTTTCTATGCTGCTCACAGGCCCGGGCTGGTCGCGATGCTTTACGTCAGGACGCGCAACTGGGATGACGCAGAAGATCTTGCACATGACATCTTCCTCAAGGTCACTCGCGACTGGGAGAAGTTCAGGGCGAGGACTGAAGAGCAGAACAAGGTCTATCTCTACAAGATGGCTAACGGGGTGGCCGTCGGCCAAGTCCGCGCCCGTGTGCGCCAGGAGAAACTGGAAAAGGCAGCAGAGCAGCAAGCAAGGGGCGCCGGCGAGTCCTATGAGCCTCCCGATCCAGAGATGAGCAAAGAAGCCTTCCGATGGCTTGAAACCCTGCCCGATCAGCAGAAGCGCATCGCGTTCTGTTACATCTGGGCAGACATGGATGAGGCTGAGATCGCCGAGTTGCTGGGCATCTCCGCGTCCACGGTCAGGTCGCACAAGAAGCGGATCTTCGATGAAGCCCGGACAGCGCTCGGGATGACGGCAGGAGAGCCCAAGAAAGGCACGGCGGTCGGCATCCGGGCGAGCGCATTGATCAATTTCGTCGGAGACAAGAAGCGGAGAGGAGCGCGATGAGCAGAGAGTTCAGCGGAGAGCAGGGCAACCCCCTTCCCGGGAGGGAGGGGAAGTTCCGCCGTCACCGGGTGGGATCTAAGGAGAACCACCTCATCCGCTCGTCTTCCCGGGAAGGTGTCCCGTCTCGTGAGTGGGAACATGTCCTGGAAGTCCAGCCCGGGGAGTTCCGCTCTTTTCCCCGGGAAGGTGTCCCGTCTCGTGACTGGGAACATGTCCTGGAGGGCCCACGAGTTCGCGAGGCCGCGCAGGAGAGGGCTGTGCGGGAGAAGATCGGTGAAGCGAGGCGTGGCATTGAGGCAGCCCTGAAGGCGGGCGAAGCAGCCGCCTTGGACAAGCTCTACCGCGATGCCTGCGAGCTCGGGTACATCGAAGATCCCGGGCCTCGCTGAACTCGGGTGAAATCCCCTAGATTCCGAGAGTTCAGCCTGTCCCGAAGGACACGGGGATGTCCACGGCTGGTGGACGTCTTCCGTGTCCAGGGGCGGCGGCGTTCAGCGCATGGCCTTCCTGCGCTCTTGTTCCTGCTGGCGCTGCAAGGCGCGCAGCAGGCTGACCGCGGCGGCATCGCGGGTCCGGGCGTTGCCGGCCGGGGTGACCCTGCCGGTCCCCTTGACTGGCAGCGCGAGCCCGGACAGGTCGACGGGCTCCCAGCCGGGCCGGCTGCGCTCCCCCCGCCAGGTCGGGCGGACCAGTCCAGCGGGCCGGCCGCCAACCAGGACGTGCCAGGCGCGTGTCTCGGTGTGGTCCGGGGCCCGGACGAGCTGGTAGCGGCCCTCGGCGATGATGGCGTCGGTGATCTTCGGGACGGCCGGGCGCTTCCGGGGCGTGGCAGGCGCCGCGGCCGCAGGCGGCAGCCGGGCGCGGCCGCTCTCGCTCGCGGGGCCGTGCGGCGGCCGGGTCGTGCTCTTCGGAAGAGCATCCCCGTTCACCAGCGCTTTTTCTTCCGGGGTGTCGTGGTCGTGCCCGGCATCCGGGATCGGCGGCGCTGGCGTGTCCACCGCTGGTGGACGCGGGTGGCGGCGGGCGAGGTCCGCGTGCCGTTTCTGGGCGGTCTGCCGGTTGCGGGCGCCCATCGCGGCCGCGATGCGGGTCCAGGTCGCGCCGCCGTCCCGGGCCGCCTCGATGAGGGCCAGCTCGCTGCGCTCGAGCTCGGCCGCGGCACTGCGGGCGGCGGGCAGCGCGGCGAGCGCGGCCGTGTCGTCCAGGGAGCCGCCGCGCGCGGCGGCGGACAGCCCTGCCAGCGTCTCCGCGACGCCGGCGAGCGTGTCACCGCCCGGTCCCGCCATCCTTGCCTCTCCTTCCTGCCGCGTGTCCACCGTCGGTGGACGTGCCGGCGCCGGGATCTTGCTCCTCGGCCGCTGTGATGAGCAGCTGCCGGGCGTTTTCCGCGTAGCGGATCGCGGTCTTGGGGTCGAGGCCGAACATGGCGGCCAGGTGAAGCGGGTCGGGTCCCTGAGCGAGGGCCTCATCGAGTTGCCGGTGGACGCGCAGGCGCTCGATGGTGGCTCGCTGGCCGCGGAAGGGCGCGGTCAGCGAGACCTTGCTGACCGGCCCGGTCTCCATGGCGGTCTGCTGGTTGATGATGAGGTGGGGGTTGGCGGTGTCGGGCCAGCGGCTGCGGCGGTAGCTGAGCCAGTCGAGGGTCACCTGGCGGGTGAGGTCGTCCAGCGGCCTGGTCCGGCCGGCGATGGTGAGCCGCCGGTTGCCGAGGTCGATGTCGTCGACGTGCAGCTCGCGGATCGCCCGGGTCCGGGCGGCGTGGATGGCGGCCAGCGCGAGGATCAGCCGGTCCAGCGGGCCCTGGGCGGCGCTGACGGCCTGGTCGATGTCGTCGCCGGTTAGCGGCAGGATGATGCTGCGGGGGTGCTCGCCGACCCGCACCCGCGCCGCGGGGTCGCGGAAGATCGTGCGGTTCTTCTTGCAGTGCCGGAACAGGGACCGGATGACGGTGAGGGTGTGCTGGCGCTCGTGGCCGGCAAGGCTGCTGATGGCTTCGAGGATGTCCTCGCCGGTCACCTCTCGCAGGTGGCTGTAACGCCCGGACCAGGCGGTCAGCGCCGGGGCGACCGCGCGCAGGTAGACCCAGGCCGTGTCCGGGGCGCGGGGCCGGGAGCGCGGGCCGCCGTGCCGCATCGTCCTGAGCCAGTGTTCGGCGTCGGCCCGGATGCCCGGGGCCAGGCCGGCGAGGCTGCGCTCCAGCCAGGTCTCGAAGGCCGGGACACGGTCGTCGCGGAACAGGCCGAGCGCGGCCAGGACCTCCGCGGTGCGCTCGACGCTGAGCCCGTGGGCGCGGAGCGCGGGGAACATCTCGGAATAGCAGATCTCGTCGCCGTCTGCATGGCCGGACAGCAGGATGACCAGGGCGCGATCGACCCCGTCGGCGACCCAGCGGGTCCAGCCGCGGGCCTCGCCGATGGCCTGGGCGGCGGCCCGGCCCCCGGCCAGCCACGGACTCGCGAGGTCGGCGCGGCGGCGCCTGTCGAACCGGGTGTAGTCCCTCCTGGCGTCCAGGAGCTTGAGCTGGACCCAGCCGGTGACAGGGCGGGGCACGGGCGGCTCCGGCCGGGGCCGGGCGGCCCGCCGGCCGCCCGGGCGCCCAGGCGCTCGCGAGCCCCAGCGCTGCATGCCGGCGAAGCTGAGCTGCTGGTGGCGGATCTCGCGCAGGAACGGCTCCAGGACGGTGACCTGGCCCTTGGCCTCCATGCTGGCCTGCATCCAGCACAGCCTGCAGTAGCCCTTCTTCACCGGGACGACGCGATGGCAGGCGGCGCACTCGCCGGGCTCGTGGGCCACGGCGAAAGACAGGCAGGCCATGCAGTACGACCTCGCCGGAAAGCTGCCCCACGAGAAGCAGCCCTCGCAGCTCGAGGCAGGCCGTGGGGCACGCTTGCGCGCCATCAGGCGGGGGGAAGCGATCGCCCGTCGCGCCGCCTCGGGGTGACGGCTGGCGGTGCCGCCGCCGAGGCCGCGGCGGCCTGGCCTTCCTGCTCCTTGCCGCTGCTGACCTTCTCCGGCTCTGGGATCAGGAGCTCCTCGACGCCGCAGCCCAGGACGGCGCAGATGACGTCCAGATCGGACAGCTTGATGCTGGCCGGGTCACCGGACCACAGCCCGGACATCTTCCCGGCGCTGATCACCAGGTCGCGGCCGGCGAGCATCCGCTGCAACTCACTGGCCTTCCAGATACCCCGGTTGGCGGCCGCCAGCCGCAGGTTCCACTTCATTTCCTGAGTCCCTTCAGCCGTTCGGCGGCGCGCTGCTGGCCCGCGATCCACGCGTCCTCGATGTGGGTGCCGGGGACGTGGACGTAGTTCATCGTGGTGGCGATCCAGGCGTGACCCAACGTGGCCTGGATCGCGATCAGGTCCATGCCGGCCAGGTAGAGCTGGGAGGCGCAGAAGTGCCTCAGCACGTGGGGCGTGACGACGCCGGGCCAGTCCGGCAGGTGCGTCCTGGCCGCATCCTTCAGCGCCGCGCGCAGCGCCTCGTCCCCGGCCCGGGCGGCCGGCCCGTCGGCGTTCTTGCGCTCCGACGGCAGCAGCGGCACGCAGGGGCGGGTGTGGTCGTCGCCGAACTGCGCCCACACGTCCTCCACGAACCACCGCAGCGTCGCGCCCGCGTTGTTGATCAGCGGGACCATCCGCTCACGAGGGCCGGAGCCGCGGGCGCCCTTGCCGTGCCGGACGTGCAGCTTGCCGAACCGGCCCAGGTCCCACTTGACGTCGGTGAGCTCGAGCTTGCACGCCTCGTTGACCCGCAGCCCGACGTCGGCCATCAGCCTGCACGCGGTGTAGTTCCGGGCGGCCGGCGCGAACTTCCGGCAGGTCGACAGTTCCTCCCGCCACCCGGCGAACAGGCGGCTGACCTGCTGGGCCGACGGCGGGATCCGCAGCCTGGCCTCCTGGCGGCCGCGGGGCCGGTTCACCTCGTCGATCGGGCACTCGACGACGCGGCCGGTCATCTGGTGGATCTCCACCTTGTGCCGCAACTCGAGGTAGAAGAAGTAGGTCTTCAGCGCCTGCGCCCGCGACAGCCGCGTCCCCTTCGCGGTGGTGCGCAGCACCTTGCCGAAGTACTCATCGGCGTCCGGCGGCTCCATGTCCCACAGCGGCCGGCCGAACCAGGCACGGACCTGCTCCAGGTGGATCACGTCCGAGCTGACCGTCCCGTCCGACAGCCCGGCCGCCGCCCGCGCGAGCACGAACCCGGCCAGCACGTCCGTCTCGAACGCCGCCAGCTCATCCGGTCCCGCAACGGCACGCGCGTCCCGCAGGTCCCGCACCACCGCCAGCGTCAACCCAACGCCCCCTGCCTTCACCTGAACCGCAGTATCAACAGGGAAGACGATAGAGCTTCAGGGAAACTGAAGTCTCATCAATCGCAGAACTGGTACCGTCAGGGACGAGAAGGTGCTGGTCCTGGGGCTATGCGGTCGGGCGAGGTCACGGGGAACTCAAGGGTTATTTTTTAGTCGGCGCCGAGCCGGGCACGGCCGCCGAGGCGGGGCAGCCACGGGACGCCCGCGTCGTCCAGCTCGGCCTCATCCGCGAACGTGGTACAGGCAGGACCAAGTTCGATCCGGCGCAGCTCGGCCGCGAGCTCGGCCAGCAGCGCGGCCCATACCTCCGGCCCGTTCGGGTGCTCAACGGCGCCCCTGGCGTCCTCCGGCGGCATCGAGAGCACCCGCCAGCCTCCGGACTTGTGGCGGGAGCCGGGAGGGCTGATCTGGCCGCCCAGCGAAGACATCGGGGACGTGTCAATCGAGGGGAAGCGCAGCGCCAGCGCCCGGGCGACGTCGCGCAGCTCGAGCCACGGCAGCGCGGCCGCGAACATAACGAAGACGTGGCGGCCGCCGGTGGGCGAGACGTCGGCCAGGACCCGGCCGCCGCACCGGGCCACCAGCCCGGCCAGAGCCTCGGCCTGAGTGCCGACCTCGGCGGCGGGGCCGACGCGACGTTGATGGTCGTACTGGACAGCACGATCGTCAACATCACGGCCGCCGCAGGCCAGGTCAAGGTCAAGCGCCAGCATCCGCCCGGTTCCAGTGCCCGGATCATACACCGGCACTGTGCACGGCTGCCCTGGAGCGTCGGGGGGGAGCGGGCGGGCATGGCGGGCGGGGTAGGTCCGGCCGCCGTCACGCGAAACCCGGACATGCGGAGTACCGGCAATAAAGTGCGTTACCGCACGCCAAGCCGCCGCGGCGTCACTTTCTGCCCCGGCGAGCGGGACCGAGCCATGGCACGGCGGAACTGCTTCCGGATCTTGCGGCGTGTCGTACGGGGGCAATACCAAGCTGACCGTACGACCTGTTATGTTGGTCAACGGTTGCGGACCTTCAGTTCGGGACCTGCGGAAAGGTTGGCGCCCCACTCGCAGGACTCGGACGGGCAGATGTTCGGTTGTCGTGGATGCCCCACCTTCAAGGTGGGGCTTCGGCATCTCTAGGGCCTATAGAGCTCCAAATGCTGAGAGCAGACTGGTCAGCACAGCATCTTCGCCGGCCCGGCTCAGGATCCACAGCCGGCGCGCTGGCCCAGCTGGCCGGCAGTCCCGACAGGTCAAGACACGCCCTGACGCATTCCGGGCATACAGGCCGTTATCACTCCAGTACGGAAAATCCCGGCCACTGCCACCCGGTCTGACGGCGCTATACAGACCGCCGACGGCTCCGGGATCCGGATGCGCCCGGACCCCGGCTCACGCACCCCAGCCACCCAGGCTGAATAGCTACGCCGAAAAGGCTGGCGCGTCGAGTTAGATATAGAAGTTAGATATAGAAGAGAGCGTCCCCGCACCCGGAGCTGGGCCAAAACGGTGGCCGCGGCCGGCGTGCTCGCGGTGACCACGCGGGCCATCGGCGCGAGCAGGGGAGATGCGTTGCCACTGCCCGTCTTAGTCTCCGACTATCTCGGCCGCGGGTTCGTACAGGACCTACGCCGCCGACGCCCGGCGTGGTGCTGCTCGCCCTGGCCTGGGTGCGCGGTGGCCTTGTGGTCCTCGAGGGCGCCGACCGCCCGCGGCGGCATGATCGCCGCTGACGTGGACGAACTCGCCCGGGCCCGGCGGGTCCAGGACCCGGCCACCGCCGCGGTGCTCCCTGACCCGCGGGCCGAACGCCGCCGGCGGCTGGCCGAGCCGGACCTGGAGTTCCGGGCCTTCTGCACCCGCCGACGGCTGCCCGCTTCCTCAACCCTGCAACTGGAGCGGCCTGGGACGCCTGGCAGGCCGAGCGATACCAGCGCGGCGAGATCAGCCAACGACCCGGCTATACCGACAACCCGTTTCCGGCCACGCTAACGCCCCCATGCCACCGCGCCACCAGGGCAGTTCAGGAAACTGGACGCTGTAGCGGTGCTGACGGGCCCATTGTTACCGGCACCCTTTTTAAGTAGGTCAGGCTTAGGAACTCACACGATAATGACCGCTGTCGTGTGGGAACTGGATTTTACGTTCTATTGTCTTTCAGCGAAGACCTCGCAGGGATGCGGATACTTCGGGACGG
The DNA here is from genome assembly GCA_963798675.1 of uncultured Actinomycetes bacterium. Taxonomy (GTDB): domain Bacteria; phylum Actinomycetota; class Actinomycetes; order Streptosporangiales; family Streptosporangiaceae; genus Palsa-504. Next base: position 301,811 of record CAWCUJ010000009.1, read on the forward strand.
GCGGCCGGCCGCGCTCCGGCGATGCGCATCAGGTCGTCCAGGCGAAGGACCACGATCCGCCGGTAGCCGGTCTCGATGATCCCGCGGCCGCGCCAGTCTGCCAGGATCCGTTCTACGGTCTCGCGGGAGGCCCCGATCCATGAGGCGAGTTCTCCCTGGCTCAGCTGCAGCCAGGTCCGTTCCACGCCGGGCAGTGCGGTGCGCATCGACAGCTGCAGGAGTGCCCGGGCGAGGCGGCGGTTGGCGTTCTCGGAGGCGATGCCGCCCAGGCGGAGCTGTGTCTCGGACAGCCGCGATTCGAGGTCGCGGGCTATGGCCGCCAAGACGTCCGGTTCCGTGGCCATGAACCGCGCGAACTGGATGCCGGGTACGACAAGAGCCCGGATCGGCTGCAGGGCGGTGGCGGTGGCGGTGGGCTGCCCCTGGCTGCCGGGCGCCGGTGGCCTGGGTTGCGGGACGCCGTTCTCGCTTCCGGTGCCGTACAGGCTGTTCAGCACCTCCCGCTCGCCGAGCAGGTCACCTGGCGTCCGGATCTCCAGCAGCGTCACCCTGGATCCCTGCGACGGCGCCGTCAGCTTCACCGAGCCTTCCATCAGCACCCGTACGTGAGGGCGCGGAGCATCGTAGATGACGTCGCCCGGGTCGTAGTGCCGCATCTTTCCGAGCCGGTTCAGCCTGTTCCTGGCTTCCGAGCTCAGCCCGCCATAGAACCCGCGCGGCATAACTGCCGGCCCCGCAGCGCGCGGATGATGGGCGGGATCGCCGCGAGCACGGCCGCTGTCGCGGTGAGCACGCCCGTCGCGACAGCGGGCCCACTCACCGCGAACGTGGCCACCACGTAGCCGGTGAGCCCCACGATGGCCAGGATGACCACGATCCCGGCCCAGATGATGAGCCGGTCATTCTGCACGGCGCACGTCGCCTCCTCTTCGCCGAGCCCGGTTACAGGAACGCGAAGAGAGGACTGGACACCCTTGGTAGCAGGGGACGCTGCTCGGTGGTAGGGCCGAGCTCCTGCCGTCAGACCGCGCGCCTGGAATTTCCTCCAACGCTAGCCGACAACCCGGCACGCCATAAGCGCACGGCAAACGCCCTAGAACCCGGCACCAAAAAAGGCAGGGCCTCCGGGCTACCACCCCCGGGGGCCACTGCCTGCGGCTTTGTCGGGCTCGGCGAAGAGACTCGACTCACCTACCTTCACCTTAAGGTGACTTGACATACATAGAGGGTTATTCAGGGGACAGGAACGTTATGTGAAATTTATCCTGTCCAGGCGGTATGGCGCCATAAAAAGATGGCCCGTTCACGAAAGGATTGAGCTACCATACCTAATCCATAGAACAGGCCATCACGTGCATCATACCACCGGGTCCGACCGCGAAGAAATCATCGACCTCTGCATCCGGATCAATTCCGTGCAGCCCGGGGCTGGATCCCCGAATTGGCCGCCATGCCTCGGTCTTTTCAAATCGGTAGTGGCCGCGCTGACCTACATGCGGCATAATCGCACACAGGCGGAAATCGGTGAGTCGCTCAGCGTATCCCAGCCGACCATCAGCCGCGCCATATCTGCCATAACGCCGCTCATTCCGGAGGCGACGCGCGAATTTGTGCCGACCGCTGACGACCTTGACCCGGATGCCCAGTACATCCTGGACGGCACGCTGCTCCCATGCTGGTCATGGGACGGGCACAAGGAACTGTACTCAGGAAAGCACAAGACCACCGGAATGAACGTCCAGGTCGCCTGCACCATTTACGGGAAGCTCGCCTGGATTTCTGACCCGGTCGACGGGAGCCGCCACGACAACTACTGCCGGGAAGAATCCGGCGTACTGCTGACGATGAACCCGAAGAACTGGATCGGCGACAAGGGATACATCGGGAACAACATGATCACTCCGTTCAGGAAGCCTGCGGGCGGCGAGCTACTCGACTGGCAGAAGGAATACAACTCCGAGGTTAACAAGATACGCTGGATGATCGAGCAAGTGATCTCGCACTTCAAAAACTGGACCATCATGCACACCGACTACCGGCGCCCGCTTAAAACATTTGAGACGACTATCTCAGCAGTCGTCGGCCTGCACTTCTACCGGACGGCCTGAATAACCCTCATAAAGTCCAGCAAATACCGGAATCGTGTTGCGATCACAGATCGGTAAGGGTAAAAGGTCGGCGTTCCCGCGCCTTGAAACCTGGCCCCACCTGGGAAAATAATAACCTGAAGGCGGTTATTTCGCAACACTTAGGCGCCTTGGCGCCTGACGCGGGGGTTTCGCAACACTTAGGATCTGGGGCATGAGCAGGGGGCTCGGCCAGGTCCAGATGAAGATCCTGGAGATCCTGGCGCGTTCCCGCTCCGACAGACCGCATGGCCTGCTAGTTGAGGAGATCGAGCAGCGACTCTCGCCGCCCCCTGCGAGCTTGGCCGCTGGCAGGTCGTCTATTCGCCGTGCGCTCATGAGCATGTACTCGGCGGACCTGGTCGAGGCGCGCTACTGGTACCCCAATGACCGCGGACGGCCGAAGCTGTGGGTGATCACCGACGTCGGCACTGAAGTGAGGCGTCGACGATCGCGATCGTCGACCTGAATGCGTCCTGGTGAGTCGGGTCGCAATCCGTTCGTCCGGGGAGTTGGGGTGCCGGTAACGCCAGGGCGAGGAACAGGACGGGGATGATGGTGGCGACGGTGGCGTAGAACAAGCCGTTGAAGGCCGGTTCGGCGGCGTGTGGTCTAACGCTGGACGCGGGTGGTGTCACTGGCGTGGTTGTCGGCGGGGGTGGCGTCGGCTGGGGTCACGTCAGCGGTGCTGGTGAGCACGGTGCCGGGGAGCGCCAGGACCAGGGTCTGGACCAGGAACGTGGTGGCGTGGGCGGGGGCCAGCGGGGTGGTGCTGGCGCAGGTTTCGGTGCCGAGGCTGGCCCGGCAGGTCCATCCTGATCCGCCGGCGCGCACCGGCAGCAGCCCGCGGGCCAGGTCGAGGTGCACCATGGCCGCGGGTTCGGCGGCTGTCCCGGTGTTGGTGACCGTGACCTGGTAGGCGCCGGCCTGCAGGGCCCGGAATGGCTGAGGATTGGTGAGGGTGATGGCCAGGTCCGGGGCGTCGATGGTGAGGGTCAGGCTCTTGGTGGCGGTATTCCCGTCGTGGTCGGTGGCCTGTGCGGTGACGGTGCGGCTGCCAGGTGTGGTGGGGGTGCCGGTGATGGTCCCGCCGGGGCTGAGTGTCAGCCCGGCAGGCAGCGACCCGCCGGTGATTGCCCAGGTCCAGGGTGAGATGCCGCCGGCGGCGTGCAGGGTGGTGGTGTAGGGCCTGCCGGCCGTGCCGGGCGGCAGGGGGCTGGTGGTGGTGATCACCGGATGGGTGATCACCGACACGGTGCCAGCGAGGTTGTTGACCACGTAGACGGTCCCGGCGGCGGGGTCCGCCGCTACACCCCACGGGCCGGCGCCTACGGGGATGGTGGCGGTCACGGTGCGGGTGGCCGCGTTGATCACCGACACCGTGCTAGCGATGTAGTTGGCCACGTAGGCGGTCCCGGTGGTGGGGTCCGCCGCCACCCCGTCCGGGTAGTAGCCCACGGGGATGGTGGCGGTCAAGGTGCGGGTGGCCGCGTCGATCACCGACACCGCGTTAATGCCCGCGCCACCGTTGAAGTTGGTCACGTAGACGGTCCCGGCGGCGGGGTCCACCGCCACCGCGCCCGGGTCGGAGCCCGCGGGGATGGTGGCGGTCACGGTGCGGGTGGCCTCGTCGATCACCGACACCGTGTCACCGCCGGTGGTCGCGTAGACGGTGCGGGTCGCGGGGTCCACCGCCACGTCGCCCGCGCCCACGGGGATGGTGGCGGTCACGGCATTGGTGGCCGCGTCGATCACCGACACCGTGCCGGAGTTGGTCACGTAGACGGTCCCTGCGGCGGGGTCCACTGCCACCCCGCCCGGGCCGGAGCCCACGGAGATGGTGGCGGTCACGGCATTGGTGGCCGCGTCGATCACCGACACCGTGCCAGAGCCGGAGTTGGCCACGTAGACGGTCCCTGCGGCGGGGTCCACCGCCACCCCGGCCGGGTAGGAGCCCACGGGGATGGTGGCGGTCACGGCCTGGGTCGCCGCGTCGATCACCGACACCGTGCCATCGTTTTGGTTGGTCACGTAGGCGGTGTGAGTGTCGGGGTCCACCGCCACCCCGTCCGGGTAGTTGCCCACGCGGATGGTGGCGGTCACGGTGTAACCGCCCGCCGCCGGGGCGGGCACCGTGCCGGCGGCCAGCGAAAGCGCGGCCGCCGCGACCACAGCGGCGGCGACGGCGGCGCCGCGCCAGCGGGCCGAGGTCCTGCCGCGCTGACCGGCGCCGGCATGATGGTCCCGCCGTGCGCGCATAACCTGCCCCTAACTGTGTCCCCGTGTCCTGGTGCCGGGAGGTGGCCCCCGCAGCGGGGGCCGGTCACGGCAGGCCTGACCAACCATATCGCTTAACGTAGTCGACTAGTTACCGTTCGTATATGACGGGCAGCACCGTCGAGCCTGGCCAGGACCCGGCTGTCGGCCAGGACGGTGCAGTATCTGGCGGCGCGCTCATCCTCGCCGACAGGTAAGCCGCCAGAACAAGCGGGCCCTGCAGGTGCCCGCACGGTGCCTGGGACTGCCCACCGCCGCTCGATGCCGGAGCGGCCCTGTGAGATCTTGCGTACCGGCACAACCTTCTACCGTCGTACGGCCCTGGCTCTAGGTGATCGCCGCCGTATCGAGCGGCCGGGGCAGGGGCCGGAAGGGTTGAACATGGCGCTGTGGGGTGGCATTGCCGGCATCACCGGGATCGCCCGGCGCTACGTTGGCCTATGGGCATTCCTGACCGTCCGGGCTAAGGGCCGAACGGCAGTGGAGCTCGAGCGCGAACCAAAAAAGGGGCGCCTGTAAGGAGCGTGTCACCGGGGGCGAAGTAGCCGAGGGCTTTGGGTTGAGGAGATCCGTATAGCCGGTGGCGTTAGCGATGATCTTGTGAGCTGCTTACTGGCTGATCAGCGGGGCGATGGCCTCGGGCGGGCTCAGGCTGAGCCGGGAGGTCATGTCCAGCCGGACTTCGCCGTAGGGCAGGACGTGCATCCAGAAGAGCGGGGTCAGGCCGCGCTGGTCTTCGCTGGTGAGCGCTTCTGACCCGGGGTCGGCGAGCACGTCCTGGAGCATGAGGGTGTTGACGTAGACCAGGGCGGCTTGCAGGATGCGCAGGCACAGCACTGCCATCTCCTGCTCGTCGCGGCGGTTGGTGGCGATGTCGCCACCCTTGCCGTAGAAGATCACGCTGTTGGCCCGATTCCAGGATTCGACGACGTTGAGGCCCTCGTTGATCTCGCGTTGAAGGTCCCGGTCGCGCAGGTAGCGGGCGGCGAAGATGGTCTTCTGCGCCCGGCCGAGCTCGAGCATCGCCTGGTAGGCGGGACGGGACGCCGAGCGGGTGAACCGGCGCAAGATCGCTTCGGTAGAGGCGGTGCCGGACCGGATCGCGGTGGCGTACTTGATCATCTGGTCGTACTGCTGGGTGATCAGCTCCCAGCCGATCGGCCGGGTCAGCGCCGGCGCCAGGGCGGGGTAGGCGTCCGGCTCGCCGACGGCCGGCCGGTACAGCTTTACTTTGTTGATCTGCTTGATCCGCGGGAGCAGGTCGAAGCCGAGCAGCCTGGTGATCCCGAAACCGATCTCGGACTGGCCGTGGGAGTCGGTGTAGTTAGCTTCCACGCTCATCGAGGTGCCGTGCCGGATGGCGCCCTCCACCATGGCGTGCACCTCCGACGCCGAGCAGGTCAGGTGCTGGGCGTGCACCACCACCGACCCGCGCTCGACGTGCCAGTAGATCAGCACGCCGCGGCCGCCGTACCGGGAGTGCCACTCGGTGAAGATGTTCTGGTCGAACGCGCCGAAGTGGGTGGAGTCCGACGCCACCGCGGTGGACCCCGCGCCCCACACGCTGGCCGCGCGGACGGCGAAGGTGGCGTCGGCGATCTCGACGGCCATGGCCCGGGCGGTCTCCGGGGACAGGTAGCGGCGGATCACGTTGCGTCGTCATGTCACCACCGCCGCCGCGTCTGCGAACGACGAGGAGGAGTTCTTCACCCGCCTCGGCGGGGCCGGGGTGCTGGTCCGGACAAGGTTCAGCGTCAAGAACCCGGGCCAGGTCACCGGGTACTCGGTCGCCTTCCCCGGCGACACGGCCAGGGACGGCGGGCCGGTCTGGTATGGCGGCGGGAAACTCGCCCCGGACTTGAGCTGGCCCAAGCTGCGGCAGCGGTGGGCACCGGGCCTTGCCACGCCCGGCCGCGTGCGTCCGGACCTGACCGCCCAGGAGCGGAACGCGGTCTGGGAGCACGTCACGAGGATCGCCGCCGACGCCACCGCGCAGATCCGGCACCTAGCCTGGACGAACCCGGCCGCCGCCGACGCCGCCTGGGCGGCCTCCGACACCTTGCACGTAGCCGCCGCCATGCTGGGCAGCCGTGTCCTGCGGCAGGCCGCCGACGCCTACGACCGCGCCGCCCGCTCACCGTACGGGCACATCCCGCCGCCGTCCCCAGTGGGGAACCAGCTACGGCAGGCCGCCCGGCTGCTGTCCGCCTTCGCCTGCATCACCCGCGACCGGTCGATGGCCCCGCTCGTGCTCATCGCCAAGCTGGCCGCGCTCGCTGAAGCCGTCGCCGAACTCCGCCAATCCCAGCAGCACGCCGCCCAGGCCACCGCCGCACTGCGCGCCGCCGAACGCCTGCATGCAGCCGCCCGCCCCGCCCCGGCCGCGCAGCCCCGGGCCGCCTCACCACAGCCGCAACCAGCCCCGCAGCCCAGCAGCGCCGCGCAGCTCGCCGCTGTGTCGTTTCCCAAGCCAGCCAGGGTCGGCCGCCAACCACCCGCACCCGGTCAGCCCGGCCCCGCCCCGAGCGGCCCGATGCCGCCACGTCGGCCGCCGCCACCACGGCCGCGCGGCCCTAGCCGCTAACTAACGCCACCATCACGACCACGAGGAAAAGAATCACCATGAACCAGGCCCATCCCGACCCCTCGATGCCAGGCCAGGGGCCAGCAGATGTTCAGGTGACGCCTCGCCCGGGCGAACCTGGCGTATGTACCTGAGTCCGACCCGAGACCAGCCGCGCCCCTAGAGCCTCGGCCTCCAGGTTGGGTTAAGAAACCTGTGTCTACTGGCCAAAAAACTGTGTCTACCGGCAAAAAGAGACGCAAAGGTAAAAGGAAGCACCGCTAAGCCAGATATCCAAGCTGCTCGGCCACAGCTCGATCGCGGTCACGAGCCGGTATCTCGACCACCTGAGCAGGGGTCCCTGTAGTCCTGGGGAAACTTTGGTCGGATATCGGGTGTAGCCAAGGTAAGTCCAGAACCCGCCATGGGATCCTGGGTGGGGGCTGATTCCGGTCGGCCAGGTAGGTCAGCCGGTGCCCGGCGTTAGGTTACAGACAGTGACTAATAGGCGTTCGCGCCGCGTACGATATCCGCCGTTCGGCGCTCATCCTCTGGCCTTCATGATGCGGGGCAGAAGCAACAATGGAACGGCCAGTGGCGTTAGTGGGCTACTGGGTTACCATCACTGGTCGTTCTGTTGGTCATGGCTGGGCTAGTGCTGCTTCTGCGTCGGCCCGGCGGTAGGTTTGCAAGTTCCGGCTGAACGCCAGGACACCGATAGCACATGCTCCTCATGCACACGCACTGCGCTCAACGAGAACCCGCGAACGCATGGCGTGGGAGCTTCGCGGAGTTCTGCGATGCCTTCACAGGTTGCTCGTGGCGGATGCGGTTGAGGCCGCAAGTCCGGTCCTGAGGGGCCGGGGCGTAGCGCCATGCCCGGCTATCCGGCATGGCTGCTTCGTGCGGGGTGACGTGACCTCACGTGCGGGTCAGGGGATGATCACGGGGCGGCGCCCGCGATGTTCGCGGTGCCAGACCTCGGCGACCCGGTCCAGTGGTACCCGGTCGATGTCGACCTGTAGCGCTCCGGTGCGCAGGAGGTCGTAGAGCTCGCGGATCGCGGTCGCGAACTCCTCCCGACCGCCTCCGGTGCCGGTTCCCATGCCCACGATCTCTAGCCCGGCGCTGCGCAGCGCGGCGGCGGGCAGCGTGATGTCGGGTCCTGCCATGTCTCCGACCTGGACCAGGCGCGTGTGGAGGTCGCGGCCTTCGGCGTCGTGGCGGATGAGGGTCTTGATCAGCACCTCGGTCGGATGCCCCCACAGGTAATCGATGATCAGGTCCCAGCCGTTCCCCTCCTGTGCCTGGTATGCCCGGGCCAGGGCCTCGTCGGTCTGGTCGACGCGGATCGTCGCGTCGGCGCCTAGTTGCAGCAGTTCGTCGAGCGAGGCCCGGTTGCGCCCGCTGGCCACGATGCGCCCGGCGCCGCGCAGGCGCGCCATCTGCACCGCCAGCTTCCCGGTGACCCCCGTCGCGCCCTGGACCAGGATCCGCGAGCCGGGCTCGACCGGGCCCCGGCGGTGGACCGCCCGCCAGGCCGACATGCCGGGGTTGAACGCGGCTGCCGCGACGGCGGGGTCAACGCCCTCGGGCAGCGGGATCAACCGCGCCGGGTCGACCGCGACCTGCTCGGCCATGCTGCCGCCATCCATGTTCATGAAGATGACCTGCCGGCCGGCGGCGAGCTCACCCGCGCCGAGCCATCCGGCGATCGAGGGCAGCGGGGGACGTGAATAGTGCGTGCCGGCGACCCGGCTCTTGTCGACGGCGTTGATCGGCCCGGCCAGGACGCGCACTAGAACCTCGCCCTTACCGGGGACGGGCGCCGGGATCTCCTCGGCGCGGGGTGTGCCTCCGATCTCGTGCACCACTGCCGCTTTCATCTGGTCTTCCTTCTTCCGATACATTGCCGGATCTGTCTTTGCCGCTCAGTCTCGCTCGGGTAGCGCGATGGCCTGTTCCGGATTGCGAGCACCGTGCAGAAGGCCGCTGCGGGGAGTTCGGGGCAGGCGGCCATTACGATGGCCGTGATCATGGCGGAGCCTGGCGGGGAGGTGGTTATGTCGAACCAGGCGTCGATCATCAGCAGTGTCGCGGTGGCTGCAGCGGTCAGGCAGACCCAGTCCTGGCGGCGGATCACGGTTATGCCGGTGACTAGCATGCCAAGCGCTTCGAGGCCGTCCAGGCCGACCCACGCGGCGGGCCAGTGTGCGGCCCGTATGGTTGATGGCAGCGTGATGGCCAGCACGAATAGCCAGGGGATCATCCCGAGGCCGGCCGCGACGAGCCCTCGGCCGAGCCAGGTGGCCGCCCGGGCTGATGTCCGACCGGGCCGGCCTGGCGCGGGGCTAGCGGTGGGCGGCGGGCCATCCGCGGCAGGTGCGGCCTCCGCCGGGTTGTGTGGCCCAGGGCCTGCGGCCTGCGCCTGGATTGTCGTCACCACGTGCACTACCTATCCTCGTCTTGTAATGGTCACGTGCGTGAGCGTCCGTCACGGTCACGCTGTCGAAGCGCCCGGCGGCCAGGGCGATCCCGAAGCAGTCAGCGATTCGTATTACCCTGGGCTGGCGCGTCCGCGGATGCACGCGATACCCGCGGGCGAACTGCACTGACACGTCCCTGGTTCGCCCGGAACCCCCTGATGATCTCGGTGTTATAGCCGCTGGCCCGCCCGCATCCGGGTTCGCCGTGATGTCGTCCGGCATGTGTCACTGGTTGCGGTATTCGTCGCGGCGGCGCAGCCAGCTCAGGGGCTGGTTGCCTTCGGCGCGGCCCTTGGGCGTGCGGTCAAGGATCGCGTAGTAGCCCATCAGGAACTCCGTACCGCGCGCGTAGCTGGAGTAGCAGTGGTAGATGGTGCCGCTCTCGCGCACGAACGTGCTGACGCCGTGTCCCTCGGAGAAATAGCCGTCGAGGTCCGTCCCGGTCGCGCTCGCGTTCTGCGTTGTGACGAGCGGCAGGTTCTCGCGGACGGCCGGCTGGTCTTTGAGCAGCCTCTGAACCGCGAGCTCGTTCGCCTCGGGCCGCGGCGCGGCTGGGTCGTGCGTCACCGGCTCCCCGGCCGATACGCCGAAGTCGAAGTTAAAGTCGCTGTCGTGGCTGGAGGCCCAGGTGAAGCTCCAGCCCATGCGCTCGCGGTAGGCGAGCAGCTTGCCGAGCGGCGCGCGCGAGACGCAGATCATCGTCACGTCGCGGGCCTTGAGGTGGGCCAGGACGCCGTTGAAGCTGTCAGCGGTCGACGAGCAGTTCGGACATCCCCCCTCCCAGTCAGGGCCGAACATGAAGTGGTAGACGACCAGCTGCGAGCGGCCGTCAAACAGCTCCGCCAGCGTCCTGGTCCCGCCTTCGGTCTGGAGCGCGTAGTCCTTCTCGACCGGCACCCAGGGAAGCTCCCGGCGCTGCCGGGCGAGCTCGTCGCCCATCCGGGTGAGCTCCTTCTCGCGCTCCAGCAGCCCGGCGCTCGCCGCACGCCACTCCTGGCGCGTTCCGATCCGGTGACTGGTCATTTGCGCTGTCTCCCTTCCATTTCCTGCGTAGCCCGAGATGGCGTCAGCCCGGGAACCGGTGAGGGGTTCACGATGACCGGAACCCCGAATGCGACGAGCGCGAGCGCGCACGCGCACGTCGAGGGCCCGCGGTCCGCAGCGCGCGCGACTGCAGGATGAGCCGCTGGACCGTGTAGGTGGCCGCGAAGTACAGCGTCAGGCTGGCCGTGCCCAAGCCTGCCTGCGAGCTTTTGCCATCGGCGAGATGGTCATAGCCGAGGTGAACGCCGAGCGACATGAGCCACAGCGCGGTGGTGAGCCAGGTTCCCTGGCGCCAGGCCTGGCCGCCGTCCGTCCAGACGCGCACGGTGGCCGCGCGGACCGCGCCGAAGACCGCGGCGAGGACCAGGCTGCCGGCCAGCGCGGCGAGGACCGCGCCGCCGTGATGCTGATGCTGCAGGAACGGGGTGAGCTCGATCACGCCGATGACGGCGAGAATCAGCGGCAGCCGCATGTCGGCCTTGACGGGCCGGGCTTGCATCTGCCGGTACAGGATGTAGGCCAGGACCGCCAGGCCGATCAGGAGATTCACGCGGTCGTCGCGCTCACGATGTCTGCACCAGCCAGCTGAGGCCGCGCCGCCCAGTGCCGGTCAGCCGCTGCCGTGACGCTCTGCGGGCCGCGGCCCTTGATGAAGGCGAGCATGTCGGTGTTGAGGGCGCCATGGTCACTGGCGTACAGGCCATGCCCGGCGCCCGGGTACTCGATGAGGGTGGCGCCGCCGATGAGCGCAGCGGTCTTCCGGCCGGTGAGCTCGATGGGGGCGGACGCGTCCTGATCACCCTGAACGATGAGCGCCGGCACCTGGATTTGCTTGAGTTCGTCACGCATGTCGATGCTGGCGTTCAGCTTGAATGTCTCCAGCAGCACGTGGGTAGGCGTGTCCACGATCATCTTGATGGTCCAGTCGATCAGTCCCTGCGACGATCCGGGGCTTGAGCCGAAGTAGGGCCCGGCTGCCTCGAAGGCGGCGCACCACCCAGGGACGTCGGCGGCCACCGCTGCGTAGGTAGCGTCGATGAAGGCCGGGTCCCAGCCATCGGGGTTGTCAGTGGTCCGCCGCAGCAGCGGCGTCGTCGGTGCCACCAGCACCATCCGGGCAATGCGGGCATCGCCGTGGCGAGTGAGGTACCGGATGACTTCCTTAGAGCCGAGCGAGTGGCAGATGAGGGTGACCTCGTGAAGCCCGAAATGATCGATGACGGCGGCCAGGTCATCGGCCATGGTGTCGATGTCGTAGCCCGCCCTGGGCCGGTCGGACCGGCCGTGGCCCCTGCGGTCGTAAAGCACGCACCGCAGGCCGGCGTCGAGGAGGGCAGGGACCTGGTAGTTCCACTGGTCAGACCGCAGTCCCCACGCATGGGTGAACACGACAGGCGGGCCGCTGCCCCAGTCGGTGACAAACAGACTGGTATGGTCAGCGGTTTCGATGAACGCCATGCGGGTCTCCTCACCGGGAATACGTGTCGCTGCCTGCCAGCGACAGTCCCCAGCATCGCGCCATGGCGTAGTCACGTCGATTACGCCGGAGGTAATGGCCCGGCTGCTGTCACCGCATACGCTGATGGCATGCAGGCGGACAGTGCCACGGAAAGGCGTGCCGGAGCCGGTGAGCTGCTGCGGGGCTGGCGGGAACGGCGCCAGCTCAGCCAGCTCGAGCTTTCCGCGCGGGCCAGCATCTCCGCCCGGCACCTCAGCTTCGTCGAGACCGGCCGGTCCAGGCCGAGCAGCGAGATGATCCTCCGGCTGGCCGGCCAGCTCGAGGTCCCGCTACGGGAACGTAACGTCCTGCTGCTGGCCGGCGGCTACGCCCCCGCTTACCCCGAATACGCCCTGGATGCCCCGGCGATGAGCACCGTGACGGCCGCGCTCAGGCAGGTGCTGGACGGGCATGAACCTTATCCGGCGCTGGTCATTGACCGGCACTGGGAGCTGATCGACGCCAACACCGCGCTCGTTCCGCTCCTCGACGGCGCAGCCCCGCAACTGCTCGAACCACCAGTGAACGTACTGCGGCTGAGCCTGCACCCGGACGGAGTCGCATCGCGGATCGTTAATCTCGGCGAATGGCGCGCGCACCTGCTCGCCCGGCTTCACCATCAGGCAGCGACGACCGGCGACCCCGAGCTTGCCGGGCTCTATCAGGAGCTGCTCGGTTACCCCTGCCATCAGGACCCGCCAGCGGGCCAGCCAGCAGCAGGCTCAGTCATCGTGCCCCTCCAGATCCGCCACGGCCACGGTGAGCTGGCCCTGTTCAGCACCACGACGGTATTCGGGGCGCCGCTGGACGTGACCGTAGCGGAGCTGGCGATCGAGACGTTCTACCCAGCCGACCCGGCCACCGCAAAGACCCTCCAGGCACTCGGCTCAAGCAGGGGCCCGTGACGGACCCGGCAGGGAGCCGGGATCGACCGGGTGACCGCGCGATGCCTGACTGGCGCGGCCGCGAGCATCCTGATCGCGGCGACGGCCGCAGCGCCACCTGATGACACCCGGCGGCTAGAACCAGCCCCGACGCCGCGGTGACCCCGCCCGGCCCAAACCGCACCACGCGCCAACCCATAGAGACAACCCATTAGGCTTACACCCTGCGATGCTTCTACGCCCGGCACAGCCCAGCGACTCGCTCGCGGTCGCGGAAATACACGTGCGCTCCTGGCAAGTGGGCTACTGCGGTCTCTTGCCCAACGACTACCTCGACGCACTGATCCCCCGGGAACGCGCCGAGCGCTACACCTTCGCTGACCGCTCCCCAGCACGGCCCTGGACAACCGTCGCCGTCGAAGACGGCCTCATTTGCGGGTTCGCCACCACCGGGCTGGCGAAGGACCCAGATACCCCGGCCAGCGGAGAGCTCCTCGGCCTGTATGTGGACCCTGGCCACTGGAGCACTGGAGCTGGCCGGGCTCTCATCGCCGCCGCCCGCCAAGAACTCGCCGAGCGTGGCTTTCGCGACGCCATCTTGTGGGTCCTATCCGGCAACGAACGCGCGCAGCGCTTCTACCGGAAAGACGGATGGCGGCCAGACGGGTCGCAGCGCCTCGACGAGGTTCTGGAGAGTCCGCGTCCGCGAACTGCGATACCAGCGAGGCCTGCCATAGCCAAGACAAGACGTCACCCGTGCAGAAACACCCAATTCGGGGCGCAGGTTCAGGCAGCCAGCCGGTGGTCGACTTGCCGTCCAGGTCAAGCGGATCACGAGCAGACCTTCCCTGTGCGCGGCCACGCTGCGTGATCGTCTTGGCCGTATCCGAGCAGCCCCGACGCCGTAGCGGGGGCAGATCCCAGTGACCGCCAACATGGGTTACCGCCACTGGCCGTCCGGATCTCAGAAGAGCCCGTCTTTCGCTCTGTCGACCTCTTGTTTCATAGGCGAGGGCCTGTGAAACAGCCCGGCCGCCAGATGCCGAACAGGGCGAACCGTGTTTCACGGGTTGTTGCATACGGCCGGGCGGATGACACACCCCATGAAACGATCCGCGGGTGAGCGACGACGACTTCCTGCGCGTCGAGGCGAACGACTGCCCGATGTCCTCCTGCGCCGCCCCCGGCATGGGGACCCTCGCGGTGATCGACAACGCGTTCCTGCCCGTCGTCGTGCACCAGCAGGGCAAGATCGACGGATCCCGTGCCAGCGGCATGCACTCGGCGCGCGCCTACATCAACGCCAGCCTGGAGGCGACAGCCCCGGGCGTAGCGATCATCCTCGTCCTCGCCGGCGCGTTCCTGGGATCCTGCGCGCGGAAATCCTCGCTGAGGGAGTTCGCCGCCTCGCCGATGATCTCCAGGAGGCGCTCCACCGCAAGCTGCCTGATCCGGTCCTTGTCCCAGGTGTCCCGGCCAAGCTCGATGACCGCGGCGATCTCTCCGGCGGCATCCAGGATGTCGGCGACGCGCTCGTCGTCCCGGCGGCTCACAGGTCGACCGACTGCGTGAGGATGGCGCGGTCGCGGCTCTCGCTGTCGGGTCTGTCCTCCCCGCGCGCCGCCGAGCCGAAGAGTCGGACGCGGCTAGCGTGATGGCGAGCCGCAATCGCCATCACCTGATCGCGCCTGGACTCGACCAGGACGCGCAGCGGCCCGGACACCTGATCAGCCAATTTCCCACCTCGTGGTGATGATTCCCCCGCCGCCTTCAGGATAACAACGGAACCCGGGGATCGGCTGACGACCGCCACAGGGTACACAGCCGCCTGATACAGGCGGCCACCTCGCCCGCAAGCCGAGCTTCGGCACCGTGCCCCAAACTGGTCGATGTGCGCGTCCATTCATCAAGGCGACCCGGCTCGGACATGCGCGCGGAAACGGCAACTTGCGCGGTCCTGAACGTTGGGCGGTCAATTTCCCTGGCACGCTACGTCCTGTCCGAGGTCCTGGGCGTCGGTGGAGCAGCGGGCGTATCCGATGAGCATCTTGGCCACCGGATGACTGTAGCGGTTGAGCTACCTTCACCGGGCATTTGCGCGGGCGGGTCTTGCGGGAATCCGCGGTGCCCGGCGAGCTGGCATTGCCACGATCAGCGGGCACCAGCGCCTGGCGTCCCGCTGGGGGTTCGGTAAACGAGACGCACCGGCAGCCCGCAGTACCGCCGCCCGGCCCTAAATGTGGCTCAGCACATTGATCACCTGTCCATCAGGGGTCGCGGGCGAAGAAGCGGCGAACGTCCCACGGCTCGAGGGTCAAAGGGCAGGCAATCTCCGCGCCCGCCTGGACCGCTGCCGCGTGGCAGGCGTCCACGTCATCCACCTGAACCGAGACATCGGGGATGACAGGGGCGGTGGCGTCGTGGGTCATGAGGCTGATCTGGGAACCCGGCCGTTCGGGATCGGCCAGGGTGACGATTCAGCCGTGGTCCATCACCGGCCGCAGTCCCGGTAGGTCGCCGTAGAAACCCTTGGCCGCCTCCAGCGACGTGCTGCTGAGATCAGGGACGTCTCGGCGAACACCCATATTGTGATCCTCCCAGCCCGCTTCGACGCGGCAGGGGCGGCCGGGCGGATCGTCCCGGAGGCGGATGGGCGTGTGGTCTGTTCGCTCTGGTCCTGGCCTTCCCCGATCACGACAGAGACGGCAGACCGGTATGTGCGGGGGATGCGGCCGGGTGGGCGGTCAGATCCAGCCGCGGGAGCGGGCGAGCTGGACCGCTTCGTGGCGGTTGGCGGTGCCGAGCTTGGCGGCTGCGGAGGAGAGGTAGTTGCGGACTGTGCCGGGGGTCAGGGCCGCGCGTTTGGCGATTTCATCGACGGGGGCGCCGCCTGCCGCGAGTTCCAGGGCGTCGGCTTCGCGGGGGGTGAGCGGGCTGTCGCCGGCGCTGATGGCGTCGGCGGCGAGTTCGGGGTCGACGTAACGGCCGCCACGGTGGACGGTGCGGACCACGTCGGCCAGGACCTGGGCTGAGACGGTCTTGGGCAGGAACCCGCGGACGCCGGCGGCGAGGGCCCGTTTGAGATGCCCTGGCCGTCCGTAGCTGGTCAGGATGAGGCTGCCGCAGGCGGGCAGCTCGGTGACCAGCTTCTCGGCGACAGCGATCCCGTCCAGGCCGGGCATCTGCAGATCCAGCACGGCCACGTCCGGGCGGTGCCGACGCGCCATCGCGAGGGCCTCCTCGCCGGAGGCGGCCTGGGCCACGACCTCCAGGTCGTCCTGGATCGCCAGCAGGGAGGCCAGCGCCGTGCGGATGAGGTTCTCGTCGTCGGCGAGGAGCACGCGGATCACGGCGCGGGCGTCTCTGCGGTGACACCGGTGCCGGCCTGGCCCGGGCCGGGCGGCGCCGCCGCTGCGGCGCCGCAGGCGGGCAGGCGGGCCTCCAGCCGGAAGTGGCCGTTGCGGGGATGCCCGGTCGTGATGCTGCCGCCCAGGCCGGCCAGCCGTTCGCCGAGCCCGGCCAGCCCGCTGCCGCCAGATCCGGCGTCCAGCGTGTGCACGCGGTCGTTGTCCATGCTGAGCGTCACCGCGCGCGGGGCGCCGGGGGAATCCAGGATGTGAAGCTCGATCGTGCAGGCGGTGGCGTCGCTGTGGCGGATGATGTTGGTGGTGCCCTCGCGGACCACCCAGCCCAGGGCGGCCTGCACGTCAGCAGGAAGGCCCGCCGCGTCCCCGATGACGCGGCAGCTCATCCCCGCAGACCGCAGGACATCCTGCGCGCCGGCCAGCTCGGTGCCCAGGTCCGCGGTGCGGTATCCGCTGACGACCGCGCGCATTTCCCGCAGCGACTCATGGGCCACCTGGCGCACCTGGAGCATCTGCCCGGCGGCGTCCTGGTCGCCCCGGCGCGCCAGCTCGGCGGCGAGCTCGCTCTGGACGGCGATCAGGGACAGGTTCCGGCCGAGCACGTCGTGCAGGTCGCGGGCGAAGCGCAGCCGCTCCTCGGCGACCGCCAGGCGGGCGTGCGCGGTCCGGGACCGGTCGAGCTCGGACATGATCCGCAGCGTCGACGCGGACGCGCGGCAGGTGAGCACGCCGATGCCGACGATGAAGGCGTAGAACAGGGATGCCGCGATGAGGTCCTGCCCGTGGGCGCCAGCGCCGGACCGGCCGATGCTCGCGGTCAAGCCGCTGGCCGCGGCCGCGCTCACCACGACCAGGGCGGTCAGCGCGCGCAGGCTGAGCAGGGGCGTGAGCGCCAGGATCAGGGCGCTGCTGAAGAGTATGGCGACCAGCATGCTCACCGGGACCGCGGTGCCGGAGGGCTGGGTGAAGGCCGGGAAGGCCGCCGCTCCGGCGAGCACGCCGGCCGCGGTCAGCGCGGCGGCTGAGGCGACCAGCCACCTGTCCGGCGGCGGTCCCGCCGCGAGATAGCGGCCCAGGCCCGCGTGCAGCAACGCGATGCAGACGCCTGCCTGCGCCACCGACAGCAGCAGGAAAACGGCCAGGCCGGGTCCCCGCACCTGGCGCTGGCCGTCGGCCAGGACCACCGCGAGCACCGGCACGGCGGCGAGCAGCACGTACACGCCGGCCCTGGTCCGGAACTCGAACCACCCGAGACTGCCCCGCTCGTTCCGTCGCCGCCACATCGCCGTCACCTCTCCAGGGTGTCACGCATAGCTAGCGCCGTGGTTCCCAGCGGAACCAGCGTCGCGCAGCCCATGCGCCCGCGATGGTCCATGCCGCGAGCACGAGGACCGGGGCTGCTGCCGCGCCGAAGCTCGCGGCAAGGCCGAGGCGATGACCGCCGGCGGCGGCTCCGGTCAGGCCGAGCCGCAGCAGTTCCGCCACCGGCGTCAGCGGCAGCGCCTCCGCGACCCATCGCAGCGGCTCGGGCAGCATCGCCAGCGGGAACAGCAGGCCGCTGAACACCAGCGGCAGCCACAGTGCCGGCATCGTCGTGACCTGCGCCAGCTGCACGGTGCGGGTCACCGCAGCGGTGACCGCGGCCAGCAGCACGAACACCGCAGTCCCCAGGATGAGCGCAACCGGTACGAGCGCGGCGTTGGCGGGCGGGTTGAGGCCGAGCACCGCGACGGCGGCGACCGCGGCCACGGCGATCTGCGCCCAGGCGATCGCGATGGCGGGCGCGGCGGTCCCCGCGAGGATCTCGCCGTCGGTGGCCTCGCCCGTGCGCAGCCGCTTGAGCACGAGCTCCTCGCGGCGTGCCACCATCGCCGTCACCAGGTTGTAGTACACGGCAATCAGCAGCGCGAACGCCGTCAGCCCCGTCAGGAGCATTGCGCCGAAGTCATGGGCCCCGCTGGCGCCAAGACCACCGAAGGACTTCAGCGAGCCGACCAGGGCGGCGGGCAGGATGACGGCGTTCAGCAGCGCGAGGCGATTGCGCCACAGCAGTATCCCCTCCGCCCTGGCCAGGGCCGCGACCCGGTGCGACGACTGCCTCGAACTGCTCACTGTCACTGTCCCGGCGCTCATGCCGCCACGTCCTTTGCGTTGTCGTCGTCTGCTGGACTGCCGGCTGAGGCAGCCACCGCGTGGAAGGCCTCCGCCAGCGAGGCCGGGCGGGCGTCCAGGGCGCCCAGCACGAGGTCCCGGGAGTTCGCCCACCCCAGCAGCGCGGTCAGCGTCGGCTGGAGGTCCGCTGTCTGTAGCAGCACGGTTCGCCCGGTGACGCTGGCCCGCGTCCCCGCTATGTCCGGAACTGGCTCGCGGGAGTCCTCGGGTAGCTCGAAGGAGATGCGGGCCGGCTGCGATGCCGCGACCTCCGCGGGGGTGCCCGTGCGCACGATCCGGCCCTGGTGCATGATCGCCAGGCGGTCCGCCAGTTCCTCAGCCTCTTCCAGGTAGTGGGTTGTCAGCACGACGGTGGTACCCGCGCCCAGCAGCTCGCGGATCAGCAGCCACGTGCGGCGGCGGCTCTCCGGGTCCAGCCCGGTGGTGGGCTCGTCCAGGAACAGGACCTCCGGGCGGCCCAGGATCGCCATGGCGAGATCGAGGCGGCGCCGCTCACCGCCGGAAAGGGATCTCACCGCGACCCCCGCGCGGTGCCCGAGGCTGACCAGGCCCAGCGCCTCGGCCACCGGCCGGGGCGCACTGAGTGTCCCGGCCCACATCCGGCCGGTCTCCGCCACGGTCAGATCCGGCGGGAACCCGCCCTCCTGCAGCATGATCCCCATCCGGCGCCGGACCAGGGCCCGCTCCCGGCAGGGATCACAGCCCAGCACCCGGACAGCGCCGTGGGCAGGGGGCGCCAGTCCCTCCAGCACCTCCATCGTCGAGGTCTTCCCGGCCCCGTTGGTGCCCAGCAACGCGAAGAGCTCCCCGCGGCGCACCGAGAAGGTGACCCCCCGGACCGCATCAAAGCCCGGGCCACCCGTGCCGCCGTAGCGTCGCCGCAGGTCCCTGACCGTGATAACGCCGTTGCCGTCCATGCCACCCAGCCTCCCGCCGGACCAGCGCGCCCGCCGGTGCCCGCCATCACCAGTCCCGGTGACATCCGCCCAGGCCGCCCATGACAAACCTCACCGTCCGTCCGGACGCCGGACCGAGCCGCTGTTCCCAGCCGGCCCCCCGCATCACGACCGCGAAAACGCCGGCGCTGCCGGCCGCGGCCAGCAGCGCCAGCACCCGCAGCTCCCGAAATGGCGCGGTCAGCGGGTACGGACGGGCAGGCGGAACCATCGCCGGACGCAGCGACCGCGACCACCGCGACCCCCGCCCGCGCGATCGCGATAGCTCGCCGCGGCCAGGCCGGCAGATCCCGTCAACGAGATCGTGACATCCAAGACCGCCGCCTGGCTATGACGGCTCCGATTGACCCCGCTGTGCCGGCGGTGATGATCAGCACCGTGGACCACGTGGCATTCTGGCTGGCGGACGCGAACCACCCGTCCCACACCAGCGCCCCGGTCAGGACAAGAACGAACGCCACCAAGAACAGGCGCACGCTGGGCTTCTCCTCGGACCAGCGGCGCATCCGGGCAGTACCGGCACGATCATCCTGAGATCCAGCGCGTTGCGAGTTCTTCATGGCTGACTCCGTTCAGTCACGTCCCGGGATGAACCCGGGCTCATAGGTCCAGCATCGCGGCGAACCGGGATTCCCGCCTGTGCCCGCCATCACCAGTCCCGGTGACATCCGCCCGGGCCGGCCATGACAAATCACACGTCCCGCGCCTGGATCCCCTTGCGGGCGACGTCAGAACTCTCCGTCGTCCTCGCCATCGCGTGCGTTCGGGTCGCGCAGCGGCCGCAGCTCTGCAGGCGGCTGGGTGGTGAAGGCGTAGCGACCCAGGCAGTTGAGGTGCGCGTGCCTGAGCGGGGACAGCCGGGTGACAGGTCGACATTGGCCGGTAGCGGTTCGGGAAGCGCCGCGCGCCAGTATCGCTGGTCGGGCAGGTCCGCGAATCGGGGCGCGAAGCGGTAGTTCAGAATCGCGAACACGCCGAAGACCATGTCGCTGTAGGAGGCGTTGTCGGTGGCCACGACCTCGGGCTTCGGACCGGCGTCGAGGTTGAGCAGGGTGTCCAGGATGAACAGCGAGTCACGCGGGGTGCCGGGCACCACCATCTGCCCGATGCCGGCGACTTGGTCGTTGACCGCGTTGAGCCAGGTGATGCCGCGTTTGTAGCCGAAGTACTTCGGCGACGGGCCGGCGTTGATGGTGCGAACTGGCACGACGAACCGCAGCCCGTCGACCGAGGCGAGTAGCCCACCGCCCCAGACGCGCGCGATTGGGATCTGTGCCTGTGCGCCGATGAGCACCCCGTTGGCGGCGGCATGGTTCTCCGCGCGCACGTAGCACTGGTCCACGTGCGCGAGCCGGGCGCGGCTCAACGCCGACTCACCGGGCTTGATCACGGGGGTCAGCCCGACGTTGCAGGCCTCGGCCACCAGCAGCGCCGCCACGCTCACCGAGAGGTCCTTGGTGCGCGCCGGGACGTCCGCGAGGTGGGTGTAAGCGTCCAGGAACCCGGTCCAGGCGTGCACCTCCAGCAGCAGTTCAGGCAGGTCGACGCGCGGCATCATCGTCTGCGCCGTCGCACGCAGCCAGACCAGGCTGTCGGGTTCGTCGAGCGCGTCAAGGTGGTCGACGACCAGCCGGGCGCGGCCATTCGGGCCGGGCACGACCCTGGCCCGCGCGTCGGCGCCGGCTTCCCCAAGGCGGGCTGCGGTCTGCTTCCACGCCGCGTCCAGCGTGATCAGCTGACGGGCCAGGTGCGTCGGCGCCGGGTCGGTGAGACTGAGCCCAGCCAGCACGTCCTCGCGGACCGCCTCCCACCGCTGCCCGTCGAGCAGCAGCGCTCGCGGGTCGGCCCAGCGATGCGAGGGCCGGGCATACACGTCGCGCCGGCCCAGCGCCCGGTGGAGCGCTTCGAGCACGCACACCACGTACGCGTCGCGGTCCACCGCACCGGCCGGCAGGCCGGTGCTGGCGTACACGGCCCGCTTCCAGGCCGGTGTCATCAGCTCAGAATCAATCTCCTCACCGGTGAGCGGTTTCTGTGTCACGCGGCGCCGGGCCAGCTCGGGCAAGGCGCGGACCGCGGCAAGCACCCGCTCGCCGCTCGGCGCTGCGTGCAGGGCGGCCGACTCGCCGAGCAACGTCAGGAACGGCCGAACCGTGTTGTACCGGCCAGCCAGTGCCGCGCGCATCGCCGAGTCCGCCGAGCCGTCATCGTCGGGCACGAGCTCTTCAACCAGATCGATCGCGTCGACAACGACTGCCCGCGGCGCGATTCGCTCTACCGCCGCCCACAGCGCAGCGACATCAAGCCGGGTGCCGGAGTCCTCGGCAGCGGCGAGCTGGTCAAGCAACACCCGGCCCGCGCGAGCGACCGTCTTGGAGGCCTTCTCCAGCCGCGGCAGCATCGCCAGCCGCTGCCCGGCCGACGCGCGGCGGGCCGGGCTGAACAGCCGGGTCGCCATCAGCAGCGCCAACAGGTCCAGCGTGTCATCGACCGCGGCCGCCTCCAGGTGCCGCACCACCGCGACCAGCGTCGCGGTCCGCTTCGGCTCGCCCAGCCGCGCCAGCGCCGAAGCCTTGCTCCCCAGACCTGTGCGGGCTAGCACCTGCTGCCGATTGGCCGGGATGTCGTCCACCCCGACACGGCCGGCCCCCAGCACGGCGAGCTGCTCTGCCCGTTGCAGCGCCTTGACCATCTCCGGTCCCGAGCTGCGACGCGGCGAGCGGCGCAGCCGCTCCAGCTCCGACACCCGCGACCCGTCCGGGACCTGTAGCAGGTTCGCGAGCCGCTCCGGCAGCCCGGGATCCACGCTCCGGGTCGCTGCGGCCAGAGCCGCGTACACGCGGGCCTCGGCTGTCTCGCGCGCAGCGGCCACCTGTCGCGCCAGCACCGTGACGCCGGGCAGCAGCACCCGATTACGACGCAGTCACCCCGCCGCCTGTTCGAACAGGGCCACCGGCCCCTCAACGTGAGTCCAGGCCCGACCCTCGAGAAACCGCGCGAACGCCCCCGCGCAGCCCGGATCATCGAAGGACCGGTAGCCGTACCGGTCGCGGATCTCCCAGGCATGCTCATATGGCGTCTGCGGCCGCTGCACGTACTTCTTCACGCACGACGCATTACCGATCTCGAGCTGCTCGGCCAGGAACTCCACCGCCGGCCACGGCACATCCAGCGGATCCTCAAGGAAACGCCCCACCGCCCGCACCGTGCCCAACTGCACTGCGAAGCCAAGGCGATGGTGATCCGATCGGCGACGCGCGATCAGGTTCCGATCGGCGTCATCGAGGTAGAAGAAGCGCTCGACCTCAGCCGCCGACAACTCGCCGGTGAACCGGCCATACGCACCAACCTGCTCATCGGACAGGAACTCCACCGGCATGAATCAAGACCGTAGACCCCCGGGCAACGCGACCACTCAGAGCCCGCAAGATCGTTCTCACCGCTAATGGCTGTTCCGTTGTTCCTCAACCCCGTATCTCAGGACCGCCACAGGCCGCCGTGCTGGGCCGCCCAGACCCTGCCACGCGCTCGCCCTGCACGCCATCGGCCGCAGCAGCACGTCACAGGATGGGCGGCGCCGCCGGAATCGACCCGGATGGCGGGAGCAGGGGCGCGCGGACTGGCACGGTATCCGGGTAGATCAGCCCTGTGCCGGTGTTGAGCACGACAACCTGGTCCGACTCGGACAGCCAGCCGGACTCGCGCAACTGCCGTACGGCGGTGACGCAGGCGGCGCCTTCCGGGCAGATGAAGCTGCCCTCCAGGCGCGCCACCAGGCGCTGGTCGGCGAGCAGGGCCTCGTCCGTCACGGCCTCGGCCGTCCCGGCGGTGGCGTAGAGAGCTTCGAGGACGAGGAAATCGCCTAGGGCCTTCGGCACGGTGATCCCGAACGCCACCGTCTTCGCGTCCGGCCATGGCTCGCTCGCCGCGGCGCCAGCCTGGAACGCCCGCACGATCGGTGCGCAGCCCGTCGACTGGACCGCGACCAGCCGCGGCAGGTCACCGGACACCCAGCCGAGCTCGAGCAGTTCGCGCAGGGCCTTGTGGATGCCGATGATGCCCACGCCCCCGCCAGTGGGGTAGACGATCACGTCGGGCAGCCGCCAGCCGAGTTGCTCGGCGATCTCCAGGCCCATCGTCTTCTTGCCCTCGATCCGGTACGGCTCCCTGAGCGTCGAGACGTCCTGATAGCCAGGCCGCCGTCTCACGGCGGCAGCGACCAGCCTTCCGGCATCGCCGATCAGGCCGTCGACCAGGTACAGCTCGGCTCCGGCCGCCGCGCACTCGGCCCGGGTGATCGCCGGGGCGGCGACGGGCATCACGATGAGGCTCCGCATCCCCGCCCGGGCCGCGTACGCCGACCAGGCCGCCCCGGCGTTGCCGTTGGTCGGCATGGCGATGGCGGAGACCCCGAGCTCGGCGGCCCGGGAGACGCCGACGGCGGCGCCGCGCGCCTTGAACGTGCCGGTCGGAATGAGACCCTCGTCCTTCATCAGCAGGTCCGGCACGCCGAGCGCCCGGCCCAGGGCCGGCAGGGCGAGCAACGGTGTCATCCCCTCGCCCAGGCTCACCACGTGTCCGGCCTCGCGGACCGGCAGCAGTTCGTGGTAGCGCCACAGGTCGGCCGGCCTGCCCGCGATGTCGCGCGGGGCGGCCTGGACCAGGCTCAGATCGTAGCGGGCCAGCAGCGGGGACCCGCACGAGCAGGTGCCCTGGACCTGATCGGCGTCGTACCGGGCGCCGCAGCGCGGGCAGTCAAGGTGCGACAGGGCGGAGTACGGCACCGGGGCGGGGCGCAGCCTGCTCGGCCGGGACTCCCCCGGCTGGTTCGGTGCCGTCATGGCCGGGGTTGCTCCTCGGCGAAGGCCAGCAGCTGTTCGCGGGACCAGGTCAGCTCCCCCGAGCGCAGCTCGCCCAGGATCTCCGTCAGCCACCGGGCCTCGGCCGCCAGGACGGCGCGCCGGTACTCGGTCTCCAGCATGGCGATCCTGGGTAGCCCGGGCCCGGCTTCCGCCGTCGCGCTCGCGTCCAGCGCCGCCATCGCCCCGGCCAGCCGCTGCGCGCGCATGTCCAGTACCTGTGCGAGCTCGGCCGGCTCCAGCATGAGCACGTGCGACAACGCAGCCGGGAACGCTGGGTACTCCTGCCTGGGCTCGGCGAGCATCCCCTCCAGCCAGCGGCGTGCGGTCTGGCGTCCAGCGTCGGTGAGCTCGTACACCGTCCGTTCGGGGTAGCGCGGGTCGCGCCCGGTCTCGCGCACCGCGATCAGGCCCCCGGCGAGCAGCCGCTCGATCGTCCGGTACAGGCCCGTGCGCTGTTCGACGTTGACGACCTGGTCCTTCCCCCACTGCTTGATCAGCCGCTGGATGCCGTAGGGATGCAGCGGCTGATAGTGCAGCAGGGCCAGGACGGCCAGGCCGAGTGGCGAGCTGCGGGGTGCGAGTACGGGCGTGGCAGGCACAACTCGATACTACTCCGAACGTTTCTAGTTTCTATAATACTAGTTACGATACAACTACCAAGGCGCAGGCGCAGGCAGCACTGACGAGGGCAGCACTGACGAGGGCAGCCGTGGCCCGCCAGGTCCGCGCGTGACGCCACGAGGGATGATCAGGACATGTTCGGCGACGCCGTCCGGGTCAGGGGGGCGTCTCGGACTCCAGCGCGCTAGCCGTGGCCCGGCGGATCGTCCCCGCGCCGCCCAATAGGGCCCGCCGCCACGGCGCGACGCCCTCGATCTCGGTTTCCAGCGAGAAGCTCAGGAACGTCCTGATCACCACGATCAGCCCGAGCACGTAGACATTGTCGAGGGTGGGCGCGACCGCGACCGTGCGAATCAGGTCGGCGGCGACCAGGACCTCCAGCCCGAGCAGCAGGGTCCCGCCGAATGCCTGGCGCAGGACCAGGTAAGCCCTGGCCGACCAGCCAGACCGCCGCGCGGCCACCGCCGCGAGCACGAAGGACCAGGTCACGCCGACTACCAGGATGGCGGCTCCCAGTGCCTCGAAACCCTGGGCCACGTGATCCATCAGCTCATTGAACGTCGAAGCCGACGCTTCGACGGCGGCCGCAGTCAGGATCACGTGCACCTACTGACACTAGTTCGGCACCCCTGGGGGGACATCACTCCACCGGGGTGAAGTCCCGGAGCTGTTACTCGCTGTGCAATTCAGCCCAGACGACCTTGCCGGGCCAGCCGGGGACGGTCTGCCAGCTCCAGCGATCGCATTGCGCCGCGACCAGCATCAGCCCGCGCCCGCTCTCGTCGTCGGGCCCGGGGTGCGCGGCGGCGGGCGCGCCAGGGATGCCGTCCCAGACCTCGATCACGAGCCGGAAACCGTCGCTCGTCATCTGCAGGACCACGACCGGCATCGCGGGCCCGTCGTAACGGGGCCTGCCATCGGGAGCCGTCGAAGCCCGGACGGCGTTGGTGACCAGTTCGCTGACGACGAGCTCGGCGTCCTCGGCCAGGTCATCTAGACCCCATTCGGCCAGCACGGCGCGGGCGTGCAGGCGGGCGCACGGCGTGGCGCCCGGCAGGGCTCCCAGCGGCAAGGATGTCGACAACGGCCATGAAGCCGACATACCGGTCGGATCCGCGACGGCGTCCGGCCAGGTCACGACGCTGCCCTCGCCCATGGTCCGGGGTGCCCCCCTTTCTGATTCCAGTGTGCCCGCTGACTGTCTTGCGAGGTGAGAGAATCGTTGGTTACGTCGCTCTTACGATTCTCATAGGGGCGGCATTCAGGCAAAACGACACGCCGATGATCGCAGAATTGCCCGGACGGCACCCACCGCGGCATCAGCTGCGGAAGCGGCGATGCAGCTCGTGGACCTGCTCGTCGAGGCCGGGCACCGGGCCCTGCACCTGCAGGCCGGGAGCCACCTGTCTGACCGCCAGCGCGCGCACCGGAGACGGCGGCGCGCCCAGCTCGGCGAGCCACGCCGTCAGCTGCTGCGACGAGCTTACGTACACAATGCGGCCGAGCCCCACCCAGGCGTGCGCGGCCGAGCACATCGGGCAGTGCTCACCCGAGGTAAAGACGGTGGCGGCGGCTCGGTCAGCCGCCGTCATGTTGGCCGCGGCCCAGCGGGCCAGCTCGAACTCCGGATGGCGGGTCGCGTCGCCCCCGGTGTTCTCGCGGTTGCGGTCCTCCGCCAGGACCCGGCCATCCGCGGCGACCAGCACCGAACCGAACGGGAAGTCCCCGGCGTCCGCGGCCTCGGCCGCCAGTTCCACGCAGCGGCGCAGGTGCGGTAGGTCTTCCGGGGCGACGTCGCCCGGACCGGCGTCCGCATGCTCGGTATGTGTCACCTCAGCTCCGTTCGGCATCAATGTCTTTTGATTCTTGCTGGTGCCAGCGCTCGGCCACGGTCGCAAGCGCCTGCCACGCCGTCTCCGGATGCGCCGTCTCCTGGTGGTCGCCGTTGAACGGGTCGAGCACCACGGTGTCGGCGCCGAGCGAGCGCAGCTGGTCGAGGTCCCCGGCGATCTGGTGGATCGTGCCGTGACCGGCCAGCCGGGCGCCGTCGGTGATCGGCGCCGTGGTCAGGCGCAGCGCGATGCGCGGCATCAGGGCGGGCTGCGGTCGCTGCTGCTCGGCCGCGCTGGCCTTGAGCCGGTCCGCCGCCTCGGTCAGCCATCTCGGGGTGAACCGCAGCGGGTGCCAGGCGTCGCCGATCCGGACGGCCCGGCGCAGCGCCGCGTCGCTGTTGCCGCCGATCCAGATCGGGATCTGCCCGCTCCGGTAGTCCCCCTGGTCCTGCCAGGCAGCGCGGATCGCGAGCAGATGCTCGTCGGTCAGCCGACCGCGCTCGCGGAACGGGACGCCGAGCGCATCGAACTCCTGCCTGAACCCGCCGACGCCGACGCCGAGGACCAGCCGACCGCCGCTGAGGTCGTTGAGGTTGGCGGCCATCCGGGCGATCAGCAGGGGATGCCGGTAGGGCACGACGATCACCGTGGTGCCGAGCCGGATTCGGTGGGTGACGCCGGCCAGCCAGGACAGCGTGGTGAACGGCTCGTAGAACGGCGCCGGGTACTGCTGCGCGACGTCGGGGGTGACCGCGATGTGGTCGGACATCATCAGCAGGCCGAAGCCGAGGCCTTCCACCGTCAGGGCCCAGCGCCGCAGCACGTCCGGATTGGTGCCCGGGCCGAAGTTCGGGACATTGACGCCTAGTCGCACCGGCACAACCTATCGAGCGATCATGCTGGCACCTGGATCGGGGGCGGTATGCTTGAAATGTGAACAGTTACGGACGACAGGCGTGGGAAGTTCTTTAACTGGCCAGCTCGTGCTCCAGCGGGGTGCGGAAGCGCGGGGTGATCCTGACGGCCCCGATCCACTCGCGCAGGCGCCGCGCCTCGGCGGCGATGGCTGCCGAGGCCTCGCCGCCGATGTCCTCGAGCAGCCGGACCACGATCTCGCCGTCCTTGCGTTGCGCCCAGCCGCCGACGATCCGGCCGTCCCACCAGGCCGTCGGGCCAATGTTCCCGGACCGGTCGAACAGCGCGGGCACGTGCTCGCCGACGTACCAGGTCCGGTCGCGCCAGCCCATGGCGGTGGGGTCGAGGGCGGGCAGCAGGGCCGGCCACGGTTCGGCGGTCGTCGGCTCATCCTCGTCGGCGGCCAGCATGACGCCGCTGGTGCCATCGAGATCCACCTCGGTGACCTCCAGTAGATCCAGCGCCTGCTTGACCTGCCCGACCGTCCAGCCGGTCCACCACTGCAGGTCAGTGCGCGGGGCGGGGCCGAACGCATGCAGCCAGCGGCGGGCCAGCTCGGCCCGGGCGGCAGCGGCCGGCGGCCGCGGCTGGTCGCCGGCGGCGAACCAGGTGAACTGGCTGGAGGTCCACCCGCCGCGCGGACGGCCACGCACGATGAGCCCTTCGGCCGACAGCAGCGTGAGCAGCCTGGTGGTGACGTTGACCGGACCGCCGTAGCTCTTGTCCGCGGCGTAGACGATCTGGGCGCGAAGCCGCGGCTCGTCCTGGGCGAGTTCGGCGCCGGTCGCGGCGCCGCGGGCTTGCAGCGCCCGCACCGTAGCCTCGCCCGCCTCCTTGAGCCAGCTTCCCCCGTCCGCGGCGATCCCGGAATCCTCCACCCGCCGGGCCAGGTCCCGCCGCATCCGCTCGGCGATCTGGTCCGTACAGGCGGCTTGGATCACCGGCACCAGGTCGGCGGGCACCACGAACACCGTCCGGCGCATGCCGAGCATTCGCACCAGAGCGCGCTCGGTGTACAGCGCGTGTTCGAGGGTCGCTATGTCGACAGAGCCGGTCCTGGCCCACGCGGCCAGGTAGACCGACGCGGGGTCGGTGCCGTGCAGCCCGATTATGTCCGCCACGGCGCCCGCCGCCGTGGCGGCCTTTCCTGCCGGGGCCAGGTGGTGCCGGGCCGCCATCCGCGTCCGCCGCTCGGCCACGCTGACCGGCCGGATTCCGCTTCCCATGGCGACGACCCTAGTACGGTCAGATTGTGACCAGTTTCCGCCACCCAGGCACCGTGGTGACCGGCCGCTTCTTCAGCGTCCCGCTCGACCATCAGCGGCCGGACGGGGAGCAGATCGAGGTGTTCGCCCGGGAGGTCGTCGCCGCCGACAAGGCCGACGCGGACCTGCCCTGGCTGCTGTTCCTGCAGGGCGGCCCCGGGTTCAGGGCGCCCCGGCCTAAGGGCCGGGAGTCCTGGCTAGGCCGCGCGCTCAACGATTACCGGGTGCTGCTGCTCGACCAGCGTGGCACCGGCCGGTCCTCGCCGGCGAACCGCCGGACCCTGGGCCGGTTTGGACCGCAGGCCCAGGCCGACTACCTGGCGCATTTCCGGGCCGACAGCATCGTGCTCGATGCCGAACTGATCAGGCGCGAGCTGACCGACGAGCCGTGGAGCGTGCTCGGGCAAAGTTTCGGCGGCATGTGCACCGTCACCTACCTGTCGTTCGCGCCGCATGGCATCCGGGAGGCGTTCATCAGCGGCGGCCTGCCCGGGCTCACCGTGACCGCCGACGACATCTACCGGCGCACCTACCGCACCGTGGCCGCCAAGAACGCCGCCCATTACGAGCGGTACCCGCAGGACGTGGACCAGGCCCGGCGGGTGGCCGACTACCTGGCCGAGCACGACGTCCGGCGGCCGGACGGCGCGTCCCTTACCGTGGCGGCGTTCCAGTCGGCCGGCACCATGCTCGGGCAGAGCGGCGGCAGTCACGCGCTGCACTACCTGCTCGAGGACCCGTTCGTCGGCGACGTGCTTTCCGATGCCTTCCGGTACGCCATGATGAACGAACTCAGCTTCGCCACCGGACCGCTGTACGCGCTGCTGCACGAGGCGGCGTACGCCCAGGAGTTCGCGACCCGGTGGTCCGCGCACCGGGTCAGGGCGGAGTTCGGGGAGTTCGATCCCCGGGTCACCGGGACCCATCCCCTGTACTTCACCGGCGAGATGATCTACCCGTGGATGATCGACGCCGACCCGGTGCTGCGCCCGCTGCACGAGGCCGCCGATATTTTGGCCGAACGAGATGACTGGCCGCCCCTGTACGACCCGGCGCGGTTGGCGGCTAACGAGGTGCCGGTGGCCGCCGCCGTCTACTACAACGACATGTACGTGGATCGCGAGCTCTCGATGCAGACCGCCCAGGCCATCGGTGGTCTGCAGGCCTGGGTGACCAGCGAGTACGAGCACGACGGCCTGCGGGTCAGCAACGGGGCCGTGCTCGACCGCCTGATCGGTATGGCCCGCGGCAACATCTGAACATTTTCTGTCGTGAGCGGCACCCCGTCGCCGGGGTGCAGGGCACGCCCTAGGGTGAGGACCGTGCGCGGTATATCCGGCTTGCTCACCCGCCGGGGCGTCATCCTCGCGGTCGCGGCGGTGGTAACCGGAGCGGCGGGCAGCGGTGCGGCCCTCGCCCTCACCAAGCCTCCCCCATCGCATGTCGTGTCCATGGCCACGGCCGGGCGGACCAGCGCCGCGCTCAAGATCACCGCCGGGACGCCGGTCCTCGAGGTCGGCGTCGGCAGGCTCGGCGGCACCCTGCTGCGGGTCTCGACGCCGGACGATGCCCCGGTCCGGCCGGTACTTTCCGGCTCCGAGCTGATCGTGCTCTCGCTGACCGGCGCCGGTGCCGCCTCCGGTCGGGGCTCCGGCTACGCGGTGCAGGTGGTGCTCAACTCGGCCGTCTCGTGGAGCCTGGATCTGGCGGGCGGTACCGACCGCACCGAGGCCGACCTGCGCGGCGGCAAGGTCAGCGGGATCGCCGTGACGGCGGGGTCCGACATCTTGGACGTGAGCCTGCCCAAGCCCGCAGGGACGCTGCCCTTCCTGCTCGCCGGCGGGGCGAGCCAGTTCCTGCTCAGCCTGCCCGGCGGCGTGCCCGCCCAGGTGACGGTGGGCGGCGGCGCGTCCTTCGTGTCGGTCGACAACCAGGACCTGACCGGCGTCGCGGGCGGGACGGTGCTGACCCCGCCCGGCTGGGCCACCGCCACGTCCCGGTTCGACATCGACGCTACCTCCGGGTTCTCGCGCCTGACGGTCAGCCGCTGGTATCCAGCCGGCTCCTAGCCCCCGGCCCCGCCTAGCCCCCGGCCCCGGCGGGATGGGGCCAGCGTGCTTGGATTGATCGGAAACCTGACTGCATCGTCCTACGGCGGCGCCAGCGGAGGTAGTGCGTGGACATCGGAATCGGCCTTCCCAACGCGGTGCCGGGGACCGAGGGCAGGAGGCTCATCGACTGGGCCAAGAACGCGGAGGAAGCCGGGTTCAGCACCCTGGGCACGATCGGCCGGCTCGTGTATCAGAACTACGAGGAACTGGTCGCCCTGTCCGCCGCCGCCGCGGTCACCAGCCGGATCCGGCTGACCACCAGCGTGCTGCTGGCACCGCTGTACTCCAACACCGCCCTGTTCGCCAAGCAGGCGGCCTCGCTCGACCGGCTCTCCGGCGGGCGCCTGGTGCTCGGCCTGGGACTCGGCGGGCGCGACGACGACTTCGCCGCCAGCGCGCTGCCGACCACGGGCAAGGGGCGCCGCCTGGACCAGCAGTTGACCGAGATGAAGCGGATCTGGTCCGGCGAGCGCTACGGCTATGCCGGCGCGATCGGCCCCGAGCCGGTCCGGCCCGGCGGCCCCGAGCTCATCCTCGGCGGCTCGACCGGGGCCAGCTTCCGCCGGGTGGCCCTGCTCGGCGACGGCTGGATCATGGGCGGCGGCACGCCGGACATGTTCGCCCAGGCCGCGGCGGGCGTCGAGGCGGCCTGGCGGGAGGCGGGCCGCCCAGGCAAGCCGCGTAAGCTCTCGCTCGCCTACTTCGCGCTCGGGCCCGAGGCCCGTAACCAGGCGGACAACTATCTCCTGCACTACTACAACTGGCTCGGTGACGTCGCCAGGCAGATCGCGGCGGGCGCCGCCGTCAGCGCCGAGATGGTCAAGGGCTACGCCACCGCGTTCGCCTCGGCCGGCTGCGACGAGCTCATATTCGTCCCGACCACCGCCTCGCCCGACCAGATCAGCCTGCTCGCCAACGTGGTCCTGTAGGGGAATACCCGGGAGCGGGACGCTGTTGCCGCGGGCATGACGGGACAGCCACTGGAAGACGTGCAGTTCTGGTTCGATCCGCTGTGCCCCTGGGCCTGGATCACCTCCCGGTGGATGCTGGAGGTAGAGAAGGTTCGGCCGGTGCAGATCGACTGGCGGATCATGTCGCTGGCCTATCTGAACCTGGTCCAGCACGAGGGCAAGGGCCTGACCGAGGAATACCAGGAACGGATGAGCCGGGCCTGGGGGCCGATTCGGGTCTGCGCGGCCGCCGCCCAGCACAGCGGCCCCGGCATCCTCGGGCCGCTGTACACCGCCATCGGGACGCGGTTCCACGTTCAGGGGCGCCGCGAGGACCCGGCGGTGATCCCCGAGGCCCTGGCCGAGACGGGATTGCCCGCGTCGCTGGCCAGCGCCGCCGAGAGCACCGAATTCGACCAGCTGATCAAGGACTCGCACAACGAGGCGTTCGACGACGTCGGCCTGGACGTGGGCACACCCGTCATCCGCATCAGCGGCAACGCCATATTCGGCCCGGTCGTCACGCCCGCGCCCCGCGGTGAGGCCGCCGGGCGGCTGTGGGACGGGGTGGCGCTGGTGACCGGGACGGACGGCTTCTTCGAGCTCAAGCGGAGCAGGGACCGTAAACCGTCGTTCGACTGAGCCGCCTCGGTCCGTTCGGTGTTAAAAAGGTCTCTCGTGTGTTACTTCTTGGCACACAGACGTTAGCCCGCGACTCGAGGTGATGTGATGTCGGATCGTCCGTACGAGCTCACCTGGACACCCGAGGGCATAGTGGCGCAGATCCGGCTGCGGGGCAGTACGGTGCTTAGGGCGCCGATGCTGAACCGGGGAACCGCATTCACGCTGGCCGAACGGGAGGCACTAGGGCTCACCGGCCTGCTGCCCGACGGCGTGTCCACGATCGAGAAGCACCTGCACCGGGTCTACGACCAGTATCTGCGCCAGCCCGACGACCTAGCCAAGAACATCTTTCTCGGCCACGTACGGGACCGCAACGAGGTGCTGTTCTACCGGCTGCTGACCGACCACATCCAGGAGATGCTGCCGATCGTGTACACCCCGACGATCGGGACCGCGATCGAGCGGTACAGCCTGGAGTTCGGCCGTCCGCGCGGGGTGTACCTGTCGGTGGATCATCCCGACCAGGTGGAGACGGCCTTCCGCAACTACGGGCTGGGGCCGGACGAGGTGGACCTGATCGTGGCCACCGACTCGGAGGGCATCCTGGGGATCGGTGACTGGGGGGTGGGCGGCATTGCGATCGCGGTCGGAAAGCTGGCTGTCTACTCCGCCGCGGCCGGCCTGCACCCGCGCCGGATCATCCCGGTCGTGCTCGACGTCGGGACAGACAACCAGGGCCTGCTCAACCAGGAAATGTACCTGGGCATCCGGCACCCGCGGGTGCGCGGCGAACGGTATGACGAGCTGATCGAGGCCTACGTCAGCACCGCCACCCGGCTGTTCCCGAACGCGTTGCTGCACTGGGAGGATTTCGGCACCGCCAACGCCCATCGCATCCTGATGAAGTACGCCGGCACCTGCTGTACCTTCAACGACGACATCCAGGGCACCGCGGCCGTGGTGCTGGCCGCCGCGCTGTGCGCGGTCCGGGCCACCGGGACCCGGATGAGCGATCAGACGGTGGTGATCCACGGTGCGGGTACCGCCGGGGTCGGGATCGCGGATGCGCTGCGGCAGGTCATGATCGACGAGGGCCTCAGCGGCGACGAAGCCACCGCACGGTTCTACGCGCTGAGCAAAGAGGGCCTGCTGACCAGCGACTATCCCGGGAAGTTGCTGGACTTCCAGGTTCCGTACGCGCGGCAGGCCGCGGAGGTCGCCGGCTGGCACGACCCGGTCGGCCGCATCGGCCTGGCCGAGGTGGTGACGCACACCCGGCCCACCATGCTGATCGGGACCTCGACGCAGCGCGGCGCCTTCTCCGAGGCGATCGTCACCGAGATGGCGGCCCACGTCGCCCGGCCGATCATCATGCCGCTGTCCAACCCGACCTCGCACTCCGAGGCCCAGGCCACCGACCTGATCGCCTGGACCAACGGCCGGGCGCTGATCGCGACTGGCAGCCCGTTCCCGCCGGTGGACTACGACGGAGTCCAGTACCAGGTAGCCCAGTCCAACAACGCGCTCATCTTCCCTGGTCTCGGGCTCGGGGTCACCGTCAGCCGGGCCCGTCGCGTCAGCGACGGCATGCTGGCCGCCGCGGCCAACGCGCTGGCCGGGCTGACCGATGCCGCCACCCCCGGCGCCTCGGTGCTGCCCCCGGTCACCAGCCTGCGCGAGGTGTCCGCCGCGGTCGCGGAAGCCGTCGCCCGAGCCGCCCGGGCCGAGGGCCTGTCCGACGTGTCGCTCGACGGCCTGCCCGAGCGGGTCCGCCAGGCCATGTGGCAGCCCGCCTACCCCAAGGTGGAGGCCATCTGACGGCTAGGCCGGGCGCCTAGTGGCGGCGGTGGCCGGCCTCACAGCAGGCCTGGCCCGGGTAGAGCACCGCGCCGACGCCCGGGATCGCCTGGCTGGCGGCAAATCGCAGCAGTGAATCCGCGGCCTGCTGCGCGTTCTCCCCGGTCTGGGACATCCGGGCGGCGATCAGCCCGGCGACCACCGGAGTGCTGAACGATGTCCCGCTCCAGTTGGCCATCCCGTGGAACTGTCGGCGTTCCCCAATGGGAGGCTCGCTGCACACGTAGGTTCCCTCGGGGAAGGCGTTGACGAGGTCCTCGCCTGGCGCGTAGACGTCGACCCACCGGCCGTAACTGGTGAACTTCGCCCGATCCCGCCAGTTCGCGGCCAGGGCCCCGACGGCGATCACGCCAGGGTGGGCGGCCGGCCACATCGGGCGTGACGACCCGTCGTTGCCGGCGGGCGCTAGCACGACCAGCCCCTTCATCTGGCGGATGCGCCTTTCGTAGAAGTCATCGAAGGTGTGCAGGGACTGATCGCGATGGGTGGCTGAGGTGAAGGTGAACACGAGGATGTCCGGGTCCCGGTCAAGGGCGTCCTCCAGGCTGAGGAGGAGGCGGGTCTCGTAGTCGGCGCCCGCGATGTTGAAGGCCCGCTCGACGAAGACCGATGCCTTCGGGGCCATGCAGCGGAGGACTCCGGCGACGAACGTCCCGTGGCCAGCGTACGGGGCTATCACCAGGTCGCCGTTGGCGTCGGCGGCATACGGGTTCTCCTCGGCGCCCCGCACCCCGGCGAGCCAGGGATGATCGGTGGCGGCGTTCGGGATCAGCCCGGTGTCCACGATGCTGACGTTCACGCCGTCCCCGTCGTTGCCGGGCCAGGGGATGCGGCGGCGGCCACCCGCGTCCAAGCCGGGAGGCGGGACGGGCGCCGCGTTGCCTGGCACCTCAATCGGCTCGGTGGCGGGACAGGTATTCGGGCAGACGTAGACCTTATGCTCGGGCCTGGCCACACCGCGCCCGAGGACTTCGTCGAGGCGGCCGACGAGGTCCGGCACCAGCGTCGGCGTAGCCGGCACGGTCAGCCGGACGACGCCCCTGCTGACCGTCTCGCGCCGGATCTCCCGCGCCTCACCCTCCGGGACGTCTCCGTAGCCCGCCTGGTCGAGGATCTGCCTGAGCGCAGCGGCGACCTCCTCCGCGTCCTGCGCACGGGCGAGGATCGCGTACTCGCGGTAGAAGTAATCGAAGTCGTCGATGTCATCCCACCGGTCGGGGCCGGGGTGCGCCGCGGCGCCGGGATGGCCGTTCAGGATCAGTTGGGCCTGGGCCCTTGTACGGTCGTCTACGGGCATTTATGCCACCTCTGCTCAGGTAATGGTCTCGACGGAATGCTGAAGCACTAAATACGATTCATAAATGCCGGTCGTTTCTGACACCGCTCCAGTGGCCTGGGAGCCCGACAAGCTGCTGGCCCTGGCGCTGTCGCGGCCATCGGAAGCCCTCGCCGCCGCCCGTGACGTGCTGACCCGGCACCCGTCGGCGTCGCAGGCGGCGGTCGCGCACCAGGCGGCCGGGGTGGTCTTCAGGGACTTCGGCGATATCGGTGAGGCGATCGAGGAGTTCAAGGCCGCGCGCCGGTTCGCGCGCAAGGCCGGGGACCCGGATCGGGAATCCGATATCTCGGCCAGCTTGGGCATGGCCCTGGTGCTGGCCGGGCAGCCCCGGCGTGGCCTGTCGGTCCTGGACTCCCTGGTGGAGCGCAGCGGTCGCGGAGTCTTCGCGGGCCGGATCCTGATCCGCAGGGTCGGCGCCTTCCTTGTCCTCGGCCGCAACGCCGAGGCGCTGCGGGACGCCCAGGCCGCCGTGGGCCTGCTGTCCGACACCGGCAACCTGGTCTGGGAGGCGCGTGCGCTGCACTACCGAGCGGCGGTATACCTCGCCATGGGCGATATCGAGCGGGCCGACCGAGACTACGCCCGGGTCGAGGCACTGTGGCTCGAATGCGGCCAGCGAGCAGACTACGCATTCGCCCGCCTGGAGCGCGGGCTGGCCGCGCACATCCGAGGCGACCTCCCCGCCGCCCTCGCCTACCTTGACCATGCCCAGGCCCTGCTCGATGGGCTCGACATCTTCATGGCTGACCTGTTCGTCAATAAGTGCACGGTGCTGCTGGCGGCCGGCCTGGCCCAAGATGCCTTGCGCGAGGTCAATGCGGCGGTGGCCAGGATCGAGCAAGACCACGGCTCGGCGACCAGGCGTGCCGAGCTGCTGTACTCCTCTGCCGTCGCCGCCGCCGCGACCAGTGACTTCAGCCTCGCGCAGGATCGCAGCGCCGAAGCCCTGCGGCTGTTCCGCCGCCAGCAGCGTCCATGGTGGGCGGCGCGAGCCGAGCTGGTTCTGCTGCGCTGCCGGTTCGCGGAGGGTGAGGACCGTTCGGCCGCGCTGCTGCAAGCGTCCCAGCGAGTGACCGCGCGGCTGGACGAGCTGGACCCCGCACGTGCCGTAGATGCCCACCTGTTCACGGGCCGGGTGGCGCTGGCTCGCGGCCGGCGGGATGAGGCCGCCCGTCATCTGCGATTCGCCGCGAATGCCCGGCACCGGGGCCAGCTGCGAACTCGCAGCGCCGGCTGGCTGGCCCAGGCGACCTGGTGCGAGGCCGAAGGACGCTGGCGAGGCATGCTGGCCGCCTGCGACCGCGGCCTGACCCTGCTCGACCTGCACCTGCGCACGCTCGGCGCCACCGAGCTGCGGACCCTGGCCACCGCCAACGGCGCGCGGCTCGCGGAAATGGCCTTGCGGCACGCGGTGCGCCAGGGTGACGCCCGGCTGCTCCTGGAATGGAGCGAGCGGTGGCGCGGTACGGTGCTTCGGATAACCCCGGTTCGCCCGCCTCACGACAGCGACCTGGTGACTGACCTCGCCGCCCTGCGCAACGTCGCGACCCGGCTGGACAGCGCCCTGGACAGCCGGGCCGCGGCACCCGCGCTGCAGCGCGAACGCCGCCGGCTCGAGGCTGCCGTGCGCCAGCGTGTCCTGCACACCCCCGCGGTGGAGGCGGGCCAGGCCGAATCCTTCAGCACGGGTGATCTGCTCGATCAGCTCGGGGATACCGACCTGATCGAGCTTACCGAGGTCGACGGCCAGCTGTACGCCGTCGTGGCCACCGCGGGGCGGCTGCACCTGGTGCACGTGGGCCCGGCCCAGGCCGCTACCCACTCGCTGGCTCATGCGCTGTTCGCGCTGCGCCGCGAGGGGCCGGCCGCGGCACCTACCGGCTCGACCTGGCCGAAATCGGCCGCCGCCTCGAGATGAGCCTGCTCGGCGACTCGGTCCGGCTGCTGAGCGGCGGGCCGGTGGTCGTCGTGCCGACCGGAAAGTTGCACGCGGTCCCCTGGGGCCTGATGCCCTCCCTGGCGGGCCGGCCGACGGCCGTCACTCCGTCGGCCTCCGCCTGGCTGCGCGCGCGCCGCGCCGCCCGGCCGGACGAAGACCGGGTCGTCCTGGTCGGCGGCCCTAGGCTGGTCACGGGCGACGCGGAGGTCCGGCATCTGGTCCCGCAGTACCCGGACGCCGTCGTGCTGGCCGATGGCGGCGCTACGGCCGAGCGGGTGATGGCCGCCATGGACGGCGCGTGGCTGGTGCACATGGCGGCGCACGGGACGTTCCGCGCTGACAGCCCGCTGTTCTCCGCGATCGAGCTCGACGACGGCCCGCTTACGGTGTACGACCTGGAGCGGCTCAAGCGGGCCCCGTACCACGTCGTCCTGTCCAGCTGCAGTTCGGCGGTCGGCATGGCGGTCGGCGCCGACGAGCTCCTCGGCCTGGTCAGCGCGCTGATCTCGCTGGGTTCCGCGGGGGTGGTGGCCAGCGTGGTCCCGGTCAACGACCCCGCCACGGTCCCCCTCATGACCGCCCTGCACGAGCACTTGAGAGCCGGGTCTGACCTGGCGCAAGCCCTCATGCTCGCCCGGCACGCGGTCGGCGCCGATCCCGTCGCCCGGGCGACCGCTTACTCCTTCATCGCGCTCGGGATCTGAGCCCGCGTCGGCGGGGGTCACAGACAGACCCAGTCGGTGATCAGCCGCCCCGTCGGAGTGTCGCACCGCAAGCGGACCGAACCGCGCGGCCCGCCGGAGAGGTCGAAGAAGCCGATGTCGTCGGCGGCAACCTGGAACATAACACCGTCGTTCGTTTCCAGCCGGATCTCCCCCGGGCCCGGCGGGACGATCTGGCCGACGACATGGTCGGCCATCACCTCAAGCTCCAAAGACAGCGGCGACGAGGTGAAGATCAGCACGCGCGCGTCGTCGGAGTCGGCGCGCCAGTCCCGGCCGTACTCCACGATGGTGCAGGCCACCGCGGTGTCCCGGACGGCCTCAGGCCATTTGAGTCCCTCCGTGCCTAGCAGCGTGGTGAGCGGCAAATCGCCGACGGTCATATCGGCTCCTCGCGACGGTGACGGGCGTCCCTGCGGCATACAACTGCCTCGCTATCCGGAGGAACCCGGGACGGATCCTGATACACCGGACGGCCACGAAAATTCGTCCGCTACCCGGCCATGGATGCCTTCAGCAGGCGCACGCCTTCGGCAGACACGCAGCGGGGCGCCCAGCCGTCGGCTGGGCGCCCCGGGGGTGCGAGTCGGACTGTCAGATGGGCTGGACGCTGTCCGCCTGGGGACCCTTGGTGCCCTGGCTGGCGGTGTACTCTACCCGCTGGTTGTCCTGGAGGCTGCGGTAACCGTCAGCCTGAATTACGGAGTGGTGAACGAAGACGTCGCTCGTCCCGTCGTCGGGGGCGATGAAACCATAGCCCTTGTCGGCGTTGAACCACTTCACTGTACCCTGAGCCATTTTTGCGCTTTCTCCTACTGGACGATCTTCGGGACCCACACTGCGTGGATCCTGGACTACGGCGACCGCCTGTGTTCAAAAGCCGGACTCTGGAAATCCGCGGCGCCCGCTGTCAGAACTTCGCAGGGCGCTGTGACACGATACGAACTTCCACTACAAACCAGAATGAGCAGACACTACCACGTCCCATGGTCTGCTCGGCGCAAGTTCGGCCCGGTGATGTGCGACACTGGAAGTGGGTTCAGGGCATTTCGAACGCTGGCAGTCACGTCGGCGCCGTCTTAGGGCCCGG
The DNA here is from genome assembly GCA_963798675.1 of uncultured Actinomycetes bacterium. Taxonomy (GTDB): domain Bacteria; phylum Actinomycetota; class Actinomycetes; order Streptosporangiales; family Streptosporangiaceae; genus Palsa-504. Next base: position 341,309 of record CAWCUJ010000009.1, read on the forward strand.
TGAGCCCGGCGCATCATACGCCAGGGATGGGGCGCCGAGGTGTTCGGCTTCAAGGTCATCAATCAGTACGAAAAAGGCATTGTCTTCCGGTTCGGCAAAATGCAGCCCGACCTACGTCAACCGGGGCTGACCTGGGTAAACCCGGTGAGTGACCGGCTGCGCAAGGTCAACATGCAGATCATCGTGGCGGCCGTTCCCGGCCAGGAGGGCATCACTCGGGACAACGTCACCGTCCGGGTAAACGCGGTCGTCTACTACCGGGTCATCAACCCGGTCAAGGCGCTCATCAACGTGCAGGACTACACCTTCGCGATATCCCAGGTCGCCCAGACCTCGCTGCGATCGGTGATCGGCCATAGCGACCTGGATCAGCTGCTGTCCGAACGGGACAAGATCAACGCCAAGCTCAAGGACGTCATCGACGCGCCCACCGAGGAACCCTGGGGCATCCGGGTGGAGCGGGTCGAGGTCAAGGACATTTCCCTGCCGGAATCGATGAAACGATCGATGTCCCGCCAGGCCGAAGCCGAACGCGAGCGCCGCGCGCGGATCATCTCGGCCGACGGCGAATACCAGGCGTCCAAGAAGCTGGCGCAGGCCGCCACCATCATGTCGGCCGACCCGGCCGCCCTGCAGCTCCGGCTCCTGCAGACCGTCGTCGAGGTCGCCGCGGAGAAGAACAGCACCCTCGTGATGCCGGTCCCGGTAGAACTGCTGCGCTTCTTTGACCGCGCCGCGCGGCCCGCCGCCCTGGCCCGGCCCGCCGCCGCCGCCGAAGCGCCGGATACTGACAGCCCGCCGGCCATATCCGCGATGCCCGTGCTCACCGTCCCCGCGGCCCTGCCCAACGGCATCCCCGCGGCCCTGCCCAACGGCGCCACTGTCGGCACTTAGCCCGGGGAACGGCCGCTGACCTGCTGACGGGTTTCCACCTGGCGGCGGAGCTGGCCGCGGGAGGCCTCCTGGAAGCCGTGCCTGGACAGCCAGTTCGTGATCCACGCGCCGTCGGGATGCGTCTCGGGAACGACGTTGTAGATGTAGTTCAGGCCGCGCGCGGCGGCCTCGTCCTCCAGGTGCTCCAGGATGAAGGCGCCCACGCCCCGGCCGCGCCGTCCGGGCGCGACGACGAAGGTGATGCGCGCGTCGCCCCATTCGGAGTCGAGCCAGCCGTAGCCGGCGACCTCGCCGCCGTCGGTCACCCGCCACCATTCGTTCGCGACAGGCTCGCCAGGCGCGGGCGCGGCCAGGCCTGCCGCAGCCAGCTCGGCCGGGCTGAGAACCCGCTGCTTGTCGGCATCCCAGCGCGGTGAGTTCTCCTTTGTCCAGGTCAGCGCCATGACTTCTCCCTCATGTCAGTGATCCCCCGGCGGTGGCGATCCGGCGCAGCAGAGCGGACGGGCGGTAACGGTCCTCGCCGTACCAGGCGTACATCGCCTCGAGTATCTGCAGGACGGCGGCCGGCCCCCAGTTCTGACCCCAGGCCAGCGGGCCGAGCGGGTAGTTGGTGCCGAGCCGCATCGCGGTATCGATGTCGGCGGCGCTGGCCACTCCCCTATGCCGCGCGTCGACGGCCCCGTTGACCAGCATGGCGACGGTGCGGGTCACGACCAGGCCCGGGGCGTCGTCGATCACGTACACGGTCAGGCCTGCCGCCTGCAGCAGTCCGGTGGCCTCGGCCAGGGCCGCCGCCGGGCAGCTGTCGGAGGCCGCGATCGCGATGCCGGCCGCGGTGGCGTCATCGAGCGTGCGGTCGACCACGACGACCGGCCGGTCCTTCGCCAGCGCGGTCGCGGGCCTGCCGTCGCACTGCGCAAGCAGGACGCCACTGGGTAGCTGGACCGTTCTGTCTAGTCCGGTGCCTGCGCGGATCCCCACCCCCGAGCGGGTGAGCAGGGTGCGCAGCGGCGAGACGCCGTGCTCGATGACCTCGCCACCAGCGGGCCAGGGCCGGCTGGGTGCGACCTCAGGGGCAGGCGGCGGCGCGTCGTCGCCGTAGTGGTACCAGCCGCGGCCGGATTTACGGCCCAGCCAGCCGGCTTCCACCAGGGCCCGCTGCAGGAGCGACGGCGCGAACCGGGGGTCGTACCCGAAGGCGGTCCAGACCGACCGGGTTACCGCCTCGTTCACGTCCTGCCCGACAAGATCCATGAGCGCGAACGGACCCATCCGGAATCCGCCCGCCTGGGTCAGCACGGCGTCGATCGTCGCGGGCCCGGCGGCCTGCTCTTCGGCCAGCCGCAGCGCCTCCGCGTAGAACGGCCGCGCGACCCGGTTCACGATGAAACCCGGGGTCGCGGCCGCCTGGACGACCTGCTTGCCCCAGCCCTCGGCCAGCCGGGTGACGGCCACGGCGACGCCCGGGTCGGTAGCCAGGCCGCTGACCACCTCGACCAGGCGCATCACCGGCGCCGGGTTGAAGAAGTGCAGCCCGACCAGCCGCTCCGGGTGGCTGAGCCCGGCGGCGATGGCGGTCGGGGACAGCGACGAGGTGTTGGTGGCCAGCACGCAGTCCGGGGCGACGACCTTCTCCAGGCCGGCGAACAGGGCCTGCTTGACGGCCAGGTCCTCGGCCACCGCCTCGATCACGCACCGGGCCGGCGCCAGGTCGCCGAGTTCGGTGGCCACGGCCAGCCGCAGCTCGGTGGGCCCGAGGCGGCCCTTGGCGACCAGCCGGGCGACCCGGTCGCGGATCGCGGCGACCGCCCGCTCGGCGGCGCCCCCGACAGCGTCGTACACCGTGACCGGGTGGCCGGCCACCGCGGCGACCTGCGCGATGCCGCCGCCCATGGTGCCCGCGCCGACGACCGCGACCGGTTCCGGTGTCACTGGAGCGCCCACCTAGATGAGGTGGACGTAATCGTAGTCAAACGGCTGTCCGTTGATGCCGTTCTTGGGCGGGGCGATCCAGGCCGCGATCTTGCCCCGTTCGTGCACCGGCTGCATCAGCGAGCGCACGTAGGTCTTGTCCACCTCGGTCGGCAGCCACTCGCCGCTGCGGCGCTGCCATTCCTCCGCCGAGAGCCGCTCGCCGTCCGGGGTCGCCTCGATCGCGGCGAACGCGCCGACCTTGCGGTTGAAGGCGATATGTGGCAGCTTCAGCCGCTGCTTCAGGCCACCCTCCGCCAGGATGCGGTTCCACCGCTTGACGCCGCCCTGGCAGTCCGAGATGTACTCACGGCGCAGGTCGGTGTTGAGCCCGATCAGCGAGCAGACCTCGGTCTGCCCGATGCTCTGCTCGCCAGTCCTGGCGTCCTCCGTCAGCGCGTCCACCATGATCGAGTCGCTGGCGAGCTTGTGGTCGTCCCGGCGCCGGTCCTCCAGCCAGCGGCCCTTGAGCCCGGCGGTGTAGTAGTTGGCCACGTTCGTGGAGGTCTCGCCGCCGAACAGGTCGAGCGACACCGAGTAGTGGAAATTCAGGTACTTCTGGATCACCGGCAGCGGGATCGCGCCGAGGCCGGCCACGTCGTCGGTGTCATGCTCGCGCATCACCTCGGCGGTGCGCTGCACGATCCGGTCGATGCCGGTGGTGCCCACCATCATGTGGTGCGCCTCCTCCTTGAGCATGAACTCGCAGGTGCGCGACAGCGGGTCGAACGCCGACTCCTTCAGCGTGCCGAGCTGGTACTTGCCGTCCCGGTCGGTGAAGTAGGTGAACATGAAAAACGACAGCCAGTCCGGGGTCTCCTCGTTGAACGCGCCCAGGATGCGGGGCGAGTCGATGCTGCCCGAGTTGCGGTGCAGCAGTTCGGTGGCCTCCTCCCGGCCCTCCCGGCCGAAGTAGGCGTGCAGCAGGTAGACCATCGCCCACAGGTGCCGGCCTTCCTCGACGTTCACCTGGAACAGGTTGCGCAGGTCATACAGGCTCGGCGCGGTGGCGCCCAGGTTGCGCTGCTGTTCCACCGAGGCCGGCTCGGTGTCGCCCTGGATCACGATCAGCCGCTGCAACTCCGACCGGTACTCCCCGGGCACCTTGTCCCACACCGGCTCGCCTTTGTGCTCGCCGAACCCGATCCGCCGGCCCGGGTCGCGCTCGGCCAGGAAGATGCCCCAGCGGTATTCCGGCATGGGGACGTGCCCGAACTGCGCCCATCCCTCGCGGCCGACGTTGACCGCGGTGCGCAGGTAGACGTCCTGGGTCGGCAGCGTCGGGCCCATCGTCTGCCACCAGGTCAGGAAGTTCGGCTGCCAGGACTCCAGCGCCCTCTGCAGCCGCCGGTCCTCGTGCAGGTGGACGTTGTTCGGGATCTTCTCGGTGTAGTCAGCGCCAGTCGTCATGGGTCAGACTCGCTTCCGGTCGAAGACGGCACGCTGCCCGGTGCCGAACCGGCGCAGCGCGCCGTCCGGGCCCGAGGCGTTGGGCCGGTTGAATATCCAGTTCTGCCAGGCGGACAGCCGGCCGAAGATCTTCGTTTCCATGGTCTCCGGGCCGGCGAAGCGGTAGTTGGCCTCCAGGCCGGTGAGCGCGTCGGGGCTGAAGCTGGCCCGCTCCTCGGTCGCGATCCGGATTTCCTCGTCCCAGTCGATGTCGTCCGGTGCGAAGGTGATAAGGCCCAGGTCGGCTGCGTCCTCGGCTTCCAGGGCGGCGCCCAGGCGCTTGCCTGCCGCCTGGTAGCCGGCTTCGTCGCCCCAGAAACGGGTCTGCAGGCGGGTCAGCCCGTTGCTCATCGTCAGCGGCCCGACGTTGATGTCTCCGAGGGTGATGGTCGCGGGGTCGGTGTCCGGATCTGTGTCCTGGAACACCCCGGCCAGCTGGAACGACCGGTCGGCGGCCAGGGCGAGCTCGAGCAGCGAGCCGGCGAAGCAACTGCCCGGCTCGATGACCGCGATCAGGCTGCGGCTGGTCACGTCCAGCCGCCGCAGCGTGCGCTTGAGGTAGTGCAGGACTTCGCCGGCGAACCAGTCCCCCGCGTTGGCGAGCAGCAGGTCGTCGTAGGCGATCACCGCGGCCGGGTCCCCTTCGGTACGGAAGACCCAGGTCCCCAGCTCGCTCTCGTTGGTGCGCAGGTCCAGGATCAGGTCGTCGAGCTCGCGCGTCACCGCCAGCGGCCAGAACCCGGCACCCTGGCCGGTCGCCTCGGCCAGGTCGGCGGGCGGGTCAGCCTGCGGACCTTTTATCGTTATGTCGACGTTGCCCGCATCACGGTCCAGCTTGGCCCAGACGCCGGAATAAGTTATTGCGTCATCGTCGCGGGTCTTGCCGAGCGGGGGCAACGCCACCCCGGTCGCGCCCTCGGGGCGGCTGGAGCGCCCGGCCAGCTCGGCGGCCCGTTCCGCGACGGTCTCGTCCCACCGGGGCCGCGGCACGGCCTCGTCGACCAGGCGCCACTGGACGGCCTTCTTGCCCCCGACGCCCTCCGGCCGGGTGGAGAAGTAGTCGGCCAGGTCCCGCCGCACATGCCGCTTGTCCGATACCCGGGTCAGGCCGCCGGTGCCGGGCAGCACGCCGAGCAGGGGCAGCTCGGGCAGCGACACGGCCGATGACCGGTCGTCGACCAGCATGATGTGCTCGCAGGCCAGCGCCAGCTCGTACCCGCCGCCGGAGGCGGTGCCGTTGACGGCGGCCAGGTAGGTCTGCCCGGAGTTCGCGGTGGCGTCCTCGATGCCGTTCCTGGTCTCGTTGGTGAATTTGCAGAAGTTCACCTTCCAGCCGTGCGCGGAGGCCGCCAGCATGCGGATGTTCGCGCCGGCGCAGAAGACCTTCGGCTTGCCGCTGGTGATCACGACCGTGCGCACTTCGGGATGCTCGAAGCGCAGCCGCTGCACCGCGTCGTACAGCTCGATGTCCACGCCGAGGTCGTAAGAGTTCAGCTTCAGCTCATAGCCGGGCACCAGGCCGCCCTGTTCGTCGACGTCCATTACCAGAGTCGCGACCGGGCCGTCGCAGGACACCCGCCAGTGCCGGTAGCGGTCCGGGCTGACCCGGAATTCGACCCGTTCTTCTGTCATGGCAGATACCTCCGCTGAGCCCTCCGGCCGGTAATCCATACTCTACAAAACTTGAGTTCAACGTCAAGACTTCGTAGTATTTTGCTTGCCGATTGTCGCGGACAAGAGAGACGATGACCGAGACCACTCCACCTGCCCTGGCCGAGCCGGCGCCGACCCTGCTCCGGCGTCATGCCGCTGGAGCGGAAAGCGCGCGCGGCGTGCTGTTCACCGTGCTGGGCGAGCTGGTCCTGCCCACCGGCGGCGAGGCCTGGACCTCGGCGTTCATCGACGTGTTCGGCCGGCTGGGCGTCGAGGAGAAGGCGGCCAGGCAGGCCCTGATGCGCACGGCGGCGGACAACTGGCTGAGCTCCGAGCGGGTCGGCCGCCGCACGGTCTGGCGCCTCACCCCGGCCGCCGAGCGGCTGCTGCAGGATGGCACCGAGCGGATCTTCGGTTTCACCGCGGTCGCCGCGGACTGGGACGGCCGTTGGACGATCGTGATCGCGCGCACGCCGGAGACCGAACGCGCCGCCAGGCACATGCTCAGGACGCGGCTGCGCTGGGCCGGGTTCGGCCACGTCATGCCCGGCGTCTGGCTGAGCCCGCGCAGCGACCGCGGCGATGAGGTGCGGCGGATCCTGGACCAGGCCCGGCTGCCGGACGGCTACCTGTTCACGGCCCAGTACCAGGGCGGCAGCTCGCTGGCCGCGATGGTCGGCCACGCCTGGGACCTGGACGAGCTGGCCCGCGAGTACGACGAGTTCATCGCGGCGTTCAGCGGGGACGTCAGCCCCAATAGCCCCGACCCGCTCGCCCGCGTCATCGACCTGGTGCACGCCTGGCGCCGGTTCCCGTGGATCGACCCTGGCCTGCCGGCCCAGTTCCTGCCCGCGCCGTGGAGCGGCACGGCGGCGGCGGAGTTGTTCGCCCGGCGGCACGCGCAGTGGGCCGACGAGGCGATCGCCGAGTGGAAGCAACTCCTGGCCAGGACCTGACCGGCCCGAAGCCTGGGGTCAATGCAGGCCGGCCCGGAGGGCGGTCACCCGCTGGACGGCGGCGTGGAAGGTGGCCGAGCCGAGCCGCCCGCTGTCCAGGGCGCCGGCCAGGGCCGTGACGACCGCCTGTCCCTCCGCGGGGTCCTGCGCCGAACACAGCAGGAGGTCCATCCCGGCCTGGGCGGCGAGCACGGCCCGCTGCCCGTAGCTGCCGAACGCGGCCAGCGCGCCCGCCCCGATCGCGTCGGTGATGGTCACGCCCTGGTAGCCGAGCCTGCCGCGTAGCTCACCCTGGATCACGGCCGAGGACAGCCCGGCCGGGTGGGCGGCATCCAGTGCCGGATAGATCGCCCACGACGCCATGATGAGCTTGACCCCGGCGGCGACGGCGGCCGGGTAGGGCGCCTCGTCCTTGGCCCGCAGGCCAGATAGCGACACATCCAGGGTGACCGGGCCGGTATCGGTGTTCTGCGACTGGGTGGCCGAACCCAGGCCCGGGAAATGCTTGGCCGTGGCCGCCACGCCGGCCTGCTGCTGGGCGGTGATGAAGGCCTGCCCGCAGGCGGTCACGGTCGAGGCGTGGTTGCTGTAGGAACGCTGGTACTGATCGATGAAGTTACCGGGCTGGTAATAGACGTCGAGCACCGGCGCCAGGTTGACGTTCATGCCGACCCCGGCCAGGTTCTGCCCGGCGCCGGTCCCAGCCTGGCTCGCCGCCGCGGCCGGGTTCGGGGACTCCCCGACTTGCTTCTCCGACATCGCCGGGGCACCGGGCAGCCGCCGGACCATGCCGCCTTCCTGATCGGTCATCAGCAGCAGCGGCGATGACACCGGGCTGTGCTGCTGCGCCTGGCGCAGCCGCTGGATAACCGACGCGATCTGGGCCTGGCTGGAGATGTTCCCGCCGAAGAAGATCACCCCGGCAGCCTGGCCCGCGCTGATCTGCCGCAGCAGGGCGGCCGGCACGGTCAGCCCCGAGTAGGAGAAGATCACCCGCTGGCCCGCCAGCTGCCGAGATGTCAGCGCGGCCCGGGCCTTGGCGACCCCGATTCCGGTGCAGGCGCCTGCCAGCGGCACCGCCGCCCCCATCGCCAGCACTTTCTTCAGCAAGGCACGGCGGTCGTCCACGCTTGCCCCCCATCCGGCCTGCGACAACGCTGGCCTCACCCCGCTCAGGTTCTGCCCGCCAGGCCGGCCAGTCAAGCAGGCCTGGCCGGGCAATCCCGAGATCGGCGACACGCTGACCCACGATGAGTTCGGATGGATCCCCAGACCGGCACCGAAAGTCAAGATCATCATCCCGAACGGCCCTGGTTTTCTGCCCTGCCTCCCGATCCTGGCTGGTCGTCACTTGTCAAACCACTCCCAGCGGACGCGGCCAGCTCTATTTTCTCGTCACCGCACGACGAAGGGGACAACGGCGAGGATCAACAATCCATCGTGAGACGAGTCCGCGAGCATCACGGAGGGAGGTGGTTAGGATGAGCCCGGTTCCGGCGTTTCCCAGCGCGGCCGACACGATGGCGACGGTCCGCGCGGCCCTGCGTTTCCTGGCCGCCACCGACGCTACGCAGATGCTGGTGCAGACCCGGGCCGCGCTGCACGAGGCTATGCGCAGGCTGGTGGCAAGCGACCTGCTCCCCGAGCGCGCCGGGCATCCGGCGAAAGCGTGGGCGCACATTTCCTTGGCCGACCTGCTGATGCTGGACGGCAGTTCCGCGCTGCAGCAGGAATGAACCGCGCGGGTCCGGGCACAGTGGGCCGGGCACCGCGCCGCCGCCTCCGTCGGCGGCAGCGACGGCGCCGCTTGGCTGGCCGACGACGCCGTCCGCGGTTCGCCTGCGACGCCTCGGTCGCTCCGGTGGTGATAGGGGAATTGACTACTCCCCGCCCTGAGGGACGGGGATTCCGGCCGTCACCGGCGGGGGTTCCTGTTTCACGGCCGGCCGCATCCGGGAGGTCCCGGGATGTCTGACGCCAGCTCCGCAGGCAGTCACCGCTTGACCAGCGGCCAGGATGTTCGTCGCGGCGTTGAGATCCCGGTCATGCCGGGCGCCGCAGGACGGGCACGACCACTGCCGCGTGCCCAGGCTCAGCTCCGCGAGCAGGTGCCCGCACGCCGAGCAGGTCTTGGACGACGGGTACCACCGGTCGATGATGACCAGGTTCCGGCCGTACCGCTGGCACTTGTACTGAAGCTGGCGGCGGAACTCGCCCCAGCCGCAGTCGCTGATGGCGCGGGCCAGGTGCCGGTTGCGGATCATGCCGGAGACGTTCAGGTCCTCGATCACGATCGTGTCCGCCGAGCGGACCAGGCGGGTGCTGGCGCGGTGCAGGAAGTCCCGCCGGGCGTCGCGGACCGTGCGGTGGGCGCGGGCCACCTTCGCCGCGGCCTTGGCCCGGTTCGCCGAGCCTTTCCGGCAGCGGGCCAGGCGCCGCTGGTAGCGGGCCAGGTTGCGGGCCTTGCGCGCCAGATGCCGCGGGTTGGCGATCTTCGCCCCGTCGCTGGTCACGGCGAAGTCCGTCACGCCCAGATCGACGCCGATCGCATGACCGGCCGGCTCCAGCGGCTCGGGGAAATCCGTGTCGATGGCAAAGGTCACGTACCAGCGGCCGTCCGGCTCCCGGGACACGATCACCATCGTGGGGTCCAGCGCGGCCACATCCAGGTCCGGCCAGGACCAGGTGAACCGCAGCGGCGCCGCCGTCTTGGCCAGCCGCAGCTGGCCGCCGCGCATCGTGAAGGCGCGGCGGGTGTAGTGCGCGCTCTGCCGGCCGCGGCGGGACTTGAACCGCGGGTAGCGGGCGCGCCGGGCGAAGAACGCGGTGAATGCCTGGTGCTGGTGGCGGAGCGCCTGCTGCAGCGGCACCGAGGAGACCTCGGACAGGAACGCCAGGTCCGGGTCTTTCTTCATGAGGGTCAGCGCGGCGTCGGTCTCGGCATAGGAGGTGGTCTTGCGTCCGGTCTGCCAGCGGGCGTGCCGGGCGGCCAGGGTCCGGTTCCACACCACGCGGACGCAGCCGAAGGTGCGGTTCAGCACCTGCTGCTGCTGTTCGCCGGGGTATGCCCGGCACCGGTAGGCCGTCCTCACTCTTATAGTATCGAACACATGGTCGTAAAGGTGCGGGAGGCGCGCCGCTTGTGCCGCCCGCTGGTCCTGGTCATGGTGAACTTCCCCGTGCTGGATGACCTGGTGCGGCTGTGCGCGGAACTGGCCCGGTTCAACCAAGCCGAGGCAGCAGGCTCCCAGGACACGCCTCAGCCACCGATCCTCCGCGTCCGCGAGGCGCTCGAGCAGCAGATCATCGGCAAAACCATAATTCTTTTACTGCACTCTCCATCGCATCCTTACCTGCGCTGATTCCGCAGATGAAGTACTTGAGGAAGATAGCCGCGAGCACCTCGCTGCGGCAGGGGCCCCGGCCGCGGCCTGAAGCCGCCGGATGATGTCATGGTTGCTGAAGGACAGGCTGGCGGGTGGCGAGGGACGCGCAGCAACGTGGACCTCGGCGTCGGGGACATCGCGAAGGTAGGCGCAGGCGCCCGGGCTCCGCCGCGGACCTCCTCGACGCCTGCGTCGGGAACCGGCGCGTTCTGGAACTCGACCACGCGCCTGCTCGACGGCTTCAAGCTGGGCTCCTATCTCGGACACCGGCCGAATATCGGACACGGACACCGGCAGAATAGTAGCTGTGCGTGACGTTCATGCCCTGTCGTCGTACGTCCCCTTCGGTGAGGACGCGGCAGGTGGCGGGCGAGGGGTGCCCGCCCGTGTTCTTGCCGGGCGGGATGACGAACTTGCGGGCGATCTCGGAGACGGGGACGCCGTAGGCCGGGAGGGCGCGCCGTGCCCGGACGAGTCGTCGACGCCTTCGGAGGGGGCCGGTGACGCCGCCCGCGCGGCGGGTCGGGTTTGACCCGACGTGTCCCGGGGACGGTTACCGGTCGGTGCCGGCGCTGGTCTCGATGATGCGGCCGACCACGGCGTCGCCGCCTGCCCGCCGGGTCTGGTCGGCCGCCCGGCGGGCGGCCAGGCGCAGGTCGTTGGATCAGCCTTGCTCGCCCTTGAGGAGCTGGCGCTCGATGGCGACCGCGGCGCGACCGGCTGTGGCCGGCATCAGCCGGACGAGGAGGTCGACCGCGACGGCGTCGCGACCCACACGTACGCGGGGACGTCCCTTCTCAACTCCGTCCACGATGATCCGGGCAGCCCGGTCCGGCTGCATCTTGAGCAACTTCTCCGTGTACGTCCTGCTTCGGGCCTCCTGGGCGGCGGTGACCGCACGACCGGCCTCACGGGCCAAGTCCACGGCGCTCGTCGCGATGTTGGTTGCGACACCGCCGGGGTGTACCACCGTCACCTTGACCGGGGTCCGGGCGAGGAGCATCTCGGTTCGCAGGGTCTCGGTGAACCCACGGACTCCGAACTTCGCGGCCGAGTAGTGCGACTGCCCGGGCTGAGCGAGATAGCCGTTGAGGCTGGAGATGTTGACGACGTGGCCGTCTCCCGAGGCGATGAGGCGGGGAAGGAACGCCAGCGTGCCATGGATGACCCCGTTGAGGTTGACCCGCAGCACGCGCTCGTAGTCAGCCCACGAGCTGTCCAGCACGGAGGCGGTCAGCCCGATGCCGGCGTTGTTGTAGACCTGGTGCACCGTGCCGAAGTGCCGGGCGACCTCGGACGCGTACTCCTTCACTCGCGCACCGTCACCGATGTTGACCAGGGCGGTGTGCATCTCACCCCGGCACTGGGCGGCGGTCTCCTTGAGCCCCGTCTCGCTGACGTCGCACCCGGCGACACGGGCGCCACGCTCGCTGAGTTCGACGGCGAGCGCGCGGCCGATCCCCGACCCTGCGCCAGTGACGACCACGGTCTTGCCGCGGACTGAGTTGCTGCTCATGCTGTTGCTCCTTCTCGGACCTGATCGGCGACCAGCTCGACCAGCCGGTCGAGCAGACCCGGCGCCAGATGGTGACCCATCCCGGGGATCGTCGTGAGGCGGGCGCCCCTGATGGCGTCCGCCGTCGCCCGCCCACCGCTGGGGTGGACGATGAGGTCGTGGTCACCGTGGATCACCAGGGTCGGCGCGATGATGCGACCGAGCTGCCCGGTGCGATCGCCGGAGGCCTGGATGGCCTGGATCTGCCGCGCCGTGCCGGCCCCGATGGAGTCCGTGTCTGCCTCGGCGCGATCCCAGGCACCGGCGCTGTAGGCGGTCTCGACACCGACGTCGATCGGGAAGTCTGGCCCGGCCAGGTGCTGCATCATCTTGACGTGGTGTCGCACGGACCCGTCCCGCGTCCGTGCCGGTGGCCGCACTAGGCGCAGCTTGGTCGACAACGTCGGCTGACCAACGCGAGGGTCCCCGGTGGTCGAGATGATCAAGGTCAGGGTCTCCACCCGCTCCGGCCAGGTCGCGGCCATGGTCTGGGCGATCATCGCGCCCATTGACATGCCCGCCACGTGCACACGGTCGATCTCCAGGTGGTCCAGGAGCCCGATCCCGTCCGCGGCCATGTCCCGGAGCAGGTAGCCGTCAGCACGCGGGCGGCCCAGCATCAGGCGCAGCGCGTTCGGGGGCGGGCTGGCGACGCGGCTCGACCGTCCCACGTCACGGTTGTCGTGGCGGACGACGCGGAAGCCCTGGCCCATCAGCCCCGCGACGAACGACCGTGGCCATAGTGTCAGGTCCAGCCCCAGCCCGGCCACGAGCATCAGCGGCGGACCGTCCGTGGGGCCGTCATCGCGGTAGCAGATCCGTACACCACTCGGCAGCGTGGCGAAGCGGTCGTCGTCGCTCGGCGCCTCGCCGCTGCGGTGCCGGCCACTCATGCGCTCGGCTCCATCGCAGCGGCCACGCCCGCGTACGGCCTGGCGGCACTGCGCTGTGCACGCTCGGCCGCGCCCTCGAAGTGGAGGTGGGAGTCGGCTACGTCGCCGTCGCGAAGGAGCTTGCGGTCGTGGTGGTAGTTCATCGACATCAGCCAGGGCATGGAGGGGCCCTGCCTGGGCAGGTCCGGCAGGGAGCGCTGCACGTAGCCGGCGTCGAAGTCCAGCAGCGGCCGCTTGGGCATGTCGGGATCAGCGACCGCCCACGCGGTGTCGTACCCGTTCGCATCCATGTGAGCCAGCAACCGGCAGAAGTACTCACACAGGAGCCCCACCTTGAGCGTCCACGACGAGTTGGTGTACCCGATCGCCAGTGCCAGGTTGGGGACGCCGCTCAGCATCATGCCCCGGTAGATCATGGTTTGGGGCAGCGAAACCTCCCCGTCGTCCACCCGCAGCTCCATGCCGCCGAGGAGCCGGAGGTTCAGTCCTGTGGCCGTCACGATGATGTCCGCCTCGAGCTCCTCGCCACTCTCGAGCAGGATCCCCGACTTCGTGAACGTGCGGATCCGGTCGGTGACGATCGACGCCTTTCCGCCTTCGATGGCCTTGAAGAGATCCCCGTCGGGAACGGCGCATAGACGCTGGTCCCACGGGTCGTACGGCGGGTTGAAGTGGATGTCGACCGGGTACCCGTCAGGGAGCTGCCTGGTGTTGAGCTTGCGGATCAGGCGTCGCGCGGGTCCGGGGAAGCGCTGGCAGAAGCGCCAGATCGCACGCTGCTGCGCGATGTTCTTGCGCCGCGTCACGGCATATCCGCGCTTCTCGCCGAGCACGCGTTGCAGCAACGTCGAGATCGCGTCGTTCCTCGGTACGGGCAGGACGTACAACGGCGTCCGCTGCAGCATCGTGATGTGCTCGACGTCCTCGGCCATGGCTGGCACCAGCGTCACCGCGGTCGCCCCGCTACCGATCACCACGACGCGCTTGCCCGCGTAGTCCAGGTCCTCGGGCCAGTGCTGGGGATGGACGACGAGGCCCTCGAACCGCTCACGGCCGGGCAGGGCGGGCGTGTAGCCCTCGTCGTAGCGGTAGTAGCCGGTGGCCGCGAAGATCCACGTGGCACTGACCTGCACCCGCTCATGGTCCTCGCCGCGCTCGACGTCGACGATCCAGCGACCATCGGCCCGGGACCAGTTGGCCGCCACGACGCGGTGCCGGTACCGGGTGTGCTCCTCGACACCGTGCTGCTCCGCCGTCCGCCGCAGGTACGCGAGGATCTCGGGCGCGTCGGCGATGGCCGCCTTGTCCCGCCACGGCTCGAACTCATAGCCGAAGGTGTGGAGATCGGAGTCTGACCGGATGCCGGGATAGCGGAACAGGTCCCACGTCCCGCCTGAGGCGGCGCGGCCCTCGAAGATCGCGAAGTTCTTCGCGGGGTGCTCGGTCTTCAGGTAGCGGCCTGCGCCGATACCGGAGATCCCAGCGCCGACCACGAGAACGTCCAGGTGTTCCAGGGCAGAACCGGCTGTGCGCATGATCGCCTCCATGGAAGGGTCCAGGTCAGGCGACGCGCTTCGCCGCCTTCTGGGTCGCCTCCCAGCATGCGGTGACGCCCGTCACTTGCGCGAGCACAAACAGCACCCGGATAATGCAGTTGTGGTGCAATCTGACCATCAGGCGTGGCCAGCGATGTCGCCACGCGGTCAAGAGCTCTTCCGAGAAGCCGCCCTGGTGGCCCTGGACCCTCGCACCCGGCTCTTCGAGGACCTGCAGACGGCGGCGCTCGGCGGTGAGAGCATGCGGCCGATCGCCCAGGACCCGGTGCTGGCCGAGGGTGCTCGCCGGACCACGACGGCCAACCTCCTGCGCTGGGCCACGGCGAACGTGGAACACCCGGGCGAGCGCGTCGCACCGGCCCTGGGGCCTGAAGCCCTCTCCACCGCTCGCGACCTGGTGCGACGGGGGCTGGAAAAGGACTCGCTTGAGTCCTACCGCACGGCGCAGGCCGTGGCGTGGCGGCGCTGGGTCGGCATCTGCTTCGACCTCACCAAGGACCCCGGCGAGCTGCGCGAGGTGCTCGACGTCTCATCGTTGTCGATCTCGACCTTCATAGACGACACGATCGCGGCGATCTCAGCCCGGATGGACGGTGAGCGCGACGACCTCACCCGGGGCACGCACGCCGAGCGGCGCGCGACCCTGGCGCTCCTGCTCGAGGGAGCGCCTATCGACCGCGCCCGGGCCGAGCGACAGCTCGGCTACCGCTTCACCGGCGACCACACGGCGATCATCGTCTGGGGCGCGCCCGGTGTCGGCGTCCGGGACCTCGAGGCCGTCGCCGAGGCCGTGATGCGCGCCAGCGGGGCTGAGCGGCGACTCACGATCGTGGCCAGCGCGGGCACCCTGTGGTTGTGGGTCCCGGTCGCTGCCCCGAGCTCGACGGCCCTCCTGCCCGCGGTCGCGGTCCATCCTGACGTACGCGTGGCAGCCGGCCGGACGGGATCCGGGATGGAGGGGTTCCGGCGCAGCCACCTGGACGCGCTCGCCACTCAGCGCATGCTCGCCTCGCTGGGGACGAGTCGCCGCCTGGCCACGTTCCACGACGTCCAGCTGGCCGCGCTGGTCAGCCAGGACCCCGCCAGCGTCGACGAGTTCGTCGGCGACACACTCGGGGCGATGGCCACGGCCGATCCAGACCTGCAGGATTTCGTCCTCACCTACGTCCGCGAGCGGTGCAACGCCTCCCGGGCCGCGGCCCGCCTCTACACCCACCGCAACACATTGCTCCGCCGCCTCGCACGTGCCGACGAGCTGCTGCCCCGGCCTCTCCACGAGAACGTCGTGCACGTCGCCGTGGCCCTGGAGCTGCTGGCCTGGCGTGGTCAGCGGTTGTGACGCGGCGGCCCGGTGCGCCCGTGAGAACGGGTCGCGACCACGACGCAGACCGCTCCCTGACCCGCCGTCGCCACGCGCTCGGTCCGCGTTGACGACCGAGACCGCCCCGAGCAGCACGCCGAGCTTGCGGAGTGGGTCGTCGTGCTCGCCGCCGACCTTCGCCAGCAGCGTGGTGACGCCCCGCCGCCTCGTAGGCCCGCACGCGCTCGATTCCCCCGCGCGAGCCCGCGGGCGACCTCCTGCGCCTCGGCGCCGACGCCGAGGCGCCCGAAGGCCTTCGCGTCGAAGTCCTCGGTCCTCGCACCCATCGCCCCGATGGTGAACCCATACCCGCCGGCGTGGCGCCTCGCCCGTACGGCGGCCTGCTCGACACCCGCGGTCACCTCGACGGCGACGGGGCGAGGCCGGCAAGCGACCGGCCCGCACTGGCGGCACCGTCGGCGATGTGCGCGGTTAACTCCCCGGCGCACTCGGGGATGAAGGCGTTGCGAGCCAGCCGTCGGCCATCTCCCCGGTGAGCCTCAGTTCGCGGGTTTCATGGCGGCCACATAGACAGGCAGATGACTGCTTGCATGGCGGGAGCGATCCGAACGCCCCGGCTGCCGGGGAGCGGCAGCGGGGACACCTGGCCGGGGTGCACGAGCCTGTCACCCCGGCTGACGACCTGCACGATCTCGATCGTCTCGCGGGTCATCTGCAGTGGACGCGAGACTGATGAGGTTACTCGAGACCGAGCACCATCGACCGCACAACAAGCAGCCGCAAGTGCACCAAAAGAAGTGCAGTATGTACTCGCGAACATGGTCCTCGTCACTGCATGCTGGAGTGTCACCGCTCGACCAGGTCGTGGCCGAAGGAGGATTCTCGTGATGCCGCTGATGGGCAGCTCCTCCCAGCCCCGGGCCGGCGCGCGCCGGCAGGGCCCACAGTCTCGACGACGCTGAACGGGCTCGTGCTCTGCCCGGCGTCACACTGCTCGACGACGTGCGGCAGATCAGCTGGTCCCGGCGCCAGAAGCGGCGGACGGCGGTCGGTCCGCAGCCGGCCTTGGGCGGTGGGCCTCCCCTGGCGCGCGGTTCCGCGCGCCGCGCCGTGTTCGATCGGCCGGGGATGCGGACCTGAGGCCCCGGCCGGCTCGACCGGTCAACGACATTCCGACGAGAAGTGGAGCCACGACGAGGTGCCAGGACGGAGTGCGACGACGCACGGGCGACGGTCCCCGGCCATCCCCCAGCTGAACGAGCGGGCACGGGGGTGGCTGCGGTACGTGCACCAGAAGGCGACCACGGCCGATGACTGGAGCTCCTCGGGCCTACCGGCTGAGTGGTGGGACGACACCAGCACCGAGCCGGTGCTGAACTTCGCGCGGTTCGACCTCAGCGAGTCCAGTTACGCCATCGCCTTGATGGCTGACACGACACCGGCGTGGCGCGAGGTCTACGGGGGTGTCCTCGACGGCCTGGTCGCGCGTCATGTCACCTACTGGGCCGCCATCGACTGGCTGACCTACCTCGGCCCGGACCCGCGACGCCAGGAGTACCCCGAGGAGTGGGCTTCGCTCTGGCTGCCCCCTGATCGTGTCGGGAGCTACGACATGCCCGGCTGGACCGCGAACGGGGTCGAGCCGTGGGGCCTCCAGCCGGACCCGGTGGGTGCCGACGGGAACCTGTTCTTCAAAGGCTGGCTCAACCTGATGATGGGGTTCCACGAGTACGTCACCGGCAGCCAGAAGTGGAACGAGGAGTTCCTCGTCACCGGACTCCATGACGCCCAGTACTCCTGGACCCACGACGCGGTCAACGACCTGCTGGTCCGCCAGTGGCGCGACCGGAAGGACGGGCCGCACTGCGAGAACACCAAGGTCTGGCCGTACTGCCTCTCGGCCGCCGGGCTGGGGCTGCGTCTGCACGACATCCTCCGCGGTGGCAGGAGCCACGACGTCTTCGACGCCTGGACCAGCATCCTGCGCTCGAAGTTCATCGGCCGCGACGGCGACGGCCCGATCAGCTGGATGGCGTTGTACTACGACCCAATCATCGATTACATCCACCGCGCCGGCCCTACCTCGGGCCTCTGGGTCTCGATCTACCTGCTCCCGCAGGACAGGCACCTCGCGGAGGTCCTGTACCGCACGGCGGTGGACCGGATCGGGTGGAGCGACCCCGGCCGCCCCGTGCGGACACTGCCCGACCCACGGTTTCTCTGCCTGGGCCTGGTGCTGGCCCACGAGTTCGGCGACGCCATCACCCAGGCACGGTTGTCGGCCTACGCCGAGGGACACTTCCAGCCGGCCTTCTTCGGCGAGGACAACGCCAGCTTCGGCTGGTGGTTCGGCTTCGGCGAGCCCTACCCCCGCGGCCAGCTGACCGCCCTGATGGCCATGGTCGACGCCACCACGACCGGCGGCTGGTGGCGACTGTTCAACACCCCCAACCTCACGAAGTTCACCGAACCCACCGTGGTCGGCGTGGACTTCCCCGTCCTAGGCATCTCCACCGCCTGGAACGACACCACCGACCAGGTACTCCACGTCTCCACCTACGCCGCCACGCCGTCGCAGCGCGGGACACCGACCACTTTCACGATCGAGAACATCCCCGACTCCACGCAGCTCCGCATCCGCTGCGACGGCCAGGACTTCAACGCCTGGGTCGCCGTGGGCCCCCGGACCATCGAGGTCCGCACCGACGTCGACACCCACGACTTCGAGCTCCACTGGCGCACCACGACCCCGGCCCACGGCCACACCCGGGACTCCCGCACGCTCAACGTCGACCGAGTCTCCACCCCCGGACCGACCAACCAGATCGCCATCCGAGGCCTCTCCCCACTGACCGTCGTCCAGTCGACCACTTGCCCCTGCTGCCGTGAGTCCGGCTGACCCCGAACCGGCCACCAGACCGGATCCGAGCTGCGCCTGGGGCGATAGCCTTGGTTGCGAGCAGGCCAGGAGACGCTCAAGCAGATGATCATCGAAAAGGCCGTGGACCTTCTGTCGGGTCCGGGCGGGCTCGCCTCCTTCCTGCGCCGCCGCCAGCTTGGCGCCCGGCTGGGCGGCCCGAGCGTGCCGCTGGACGTCGGCTATTCCGAGACGGTCCCGGCCGGGATTCGCAATGCCGTCATCCTGCGCGACAAGCACTGCCAGTGGGCAGGACACTGTAATCAGCCTGCCGCGGCGTGTGAGGTCCACCACGTCAAGCACAAGTCCAAGGGCGGAAAGACGAGCCTGAAGGACTGCATCCTGCTTTGCTGGTTTCACCATCAAATCGTGATCCATCGCTGGGGCTGGACCCTGGTCCTGAACCCCGATGGCACCACCACTGCGTGGAACCCGGACAAAACCAAGGTCCTCAAAAGCCATAGTCCGCCGGTCCGCCCTGGGTGACACCCTCCGGGAGATGAGTGACAAACGCCAGGCAGGCCCGCCGGTTTCCAGCGGCCCAGCAAAGCTCAGGTACACAGCACCGGATGAACACCCTGCCTCAGACTCAAGGCCCTGGGTGTCATCCGGTGCTGTCCCGTAAATGGGGGTTTCTTAGCCCTCGGCCTCGAGTTCGTCCTCGAGTTCAGCTTCGGCTAGGGCGATCACGAACCCTAGTCCCTCGGCGATGTTCACCGTCGCTGAGACGACGCGAGCTGTGCCCACGATGGGCGCCACCGCGACGAGAATATCTTCGACGTCATCGAGGGAGATGCCTGAGTCTGTCGCCGGTATGGCGTTGAGCGCGTAGGAAGCAGCGGGTGCGTCTACCGCGACTAGGGCGGCGATCCGGGCGATCATGAGCTCGCGAGGGCTCAAGTCGCTGTTTTCTAGCGACGTCGCGGTCATCACCAGGAGCGTGTCGCTGACGGGTGTGTCATTTTCTGTTTCGTTTTCAGACATGGTGGTTCTCCTTTTTGAAAGTTTGAATCTTGCACCTGGTTAATCACGGCGGCCTTGGTTCACGCTACTCCGGCCGGCTGCGCCAGGTGCCGCAGGTCCAACTGACCGGCGCTCACCCCCATGAGCAGCAATATCACGATGCGCTCGAAGAGGCGATGTGCTCGCTGCGAACCTACATCGTGATCTAGCCCACATTCCCGATGGAGGACCCCGCACTCATGGACGGTGGCGCTGGGTCCGTGGGCCTCCTGCGCCCCCGCTAGCTAGCGGGGGGCGGGCTGGGCCGCCGCCAGGGACTCCAGTGCCCCGTCCAGGGTGCGGGCCAGCGGTACCTGGCCGTCCAGTCCGGTCAGGCGGAACAGCTGCCGGGTCCGCGGCCGGCCGCAGACTGCCTGCAGGCTGGCCCCGTGCGCGGCGGCACGCCTGGCCGCGCCGACCAGCGCCGCGAGCCCGGAAGAATCAATGAAGCTGACCTGGTCAAGGTCGACTACCAGCGGGCGGCCGCTGGCTGCCAGCTCGAAAAGGCGCTCGCGCAGCCGGGTTACGGTGGCAATGTCAACTTCCCCGGCGACAGCCACGATCGCATAGCCCCGGTCGTGCCGAACCCGGATGGTCAGTGCCTCGCCCATAGCTAGCCTCCTGCCCGCCCTTGGCCCATACCCCGGACGTTACTCCGGGTGCATCGGCTTGGCACAAAAAGGAGCGGAAAAGTAGCGGCGGGGACAGGGGGCCGGGCACTTCACGTGAGTTGCAAGGGGGCGGAGACGACTACCTCCGGGTCAGGCCGCCGAGCTGGCCCGCACCACAAGGTGCGTAGGCAGCCGCTGGTCCAGCGGGGCGCTGCCGGCGCGGGTCGTCAGCGTGCGGACCGCCAGGGCGGCCAGCTTCTCGACTGGCTGGTGCACGGTGGACAAGGCGGGCGTCGTCATCCAAGCAGGAGGCGAGTCGTCGAAGCCCACCACGGCGACGTCGTCGGGGACGCGGCGGCCGCTGGCGATCACCACCTGCAGCACGGCCGTGGCCATCAGGTCAGATGCGACGAAGATCGCATCGAGGTCGGGGGCGGTCTCGAGCAGCCGGCGGGCGGCCCGGGCGGCGCCCGGCCGGGTGAAGTCGGCGCTGAGCCTGACCTCACCCAATCCCGCGGCCCGAACGCATGACCGGTAGCCGGCCAGCCGCTCGCGGGAGCACGGGTTCCGCTGCGGCCCGGAGATCATCGCGATCCGGCGGCGGCCCTGGGCCAGCAGGTGTCCGATCGCGGCCAACACGCCTTCCTCGTTCTCGGGGTCCACGCTCGGCACAGCCGGTGCGACGGCGCCCATCGAGACGACCGGCCGGTCGAGGGCGCTGACAAAGGCCGCCTCCTCGGCAGCGGCGTTGACGAGGATGGCGCCCATGTGGCGCTGACTGCCGCCGAACGGGGTGAGGCTGGCCAGCGATCGCAGCGAGGCGACGTGCACGGAAAGCGAGAGGCCGTGCTTGGCCGTCTCCTCGTGCGCCCCGGCGATGGCCCTGGCGTAGTACGGGTCGGTGGCGAATTCGCGGCGATCGGCCACCGCGATGGCCAGCACGACCTCGTCGCCCCTTCCCCCCGCCAGCTGGCGCGCAGCCGGATCCACCGCCCAGCCGGTCGCCGCTATCGCCTGTTCGACGCGCAGTCTGGTAGCCTCCCGCACCCGGCCGCGGCCTGAGACCACGCGGGAAACGGTCGCAATGGAAACGCCCGCATGGCCGGCCACCTCGATGATCGTCGGCGGCCCGTCCCCGTGCCGCCTGCCCGCGCCAGCCGATTCCGCCGTCATAGCCCGACAATAATCCCGGGCTCCGACACGGGCGAGGGCCGGAGCGTCGCTACTTTGCGCGGTATGTTCGCGCCGGCATCAGCCGAGTGAGCGCGGCCACCACCAGGAGGAGGGCGCCCATCTGGAGCACGCTGTGCTCGAAGGCCAGGCCATATCCGCGGCCGAGGGCGCCGAAGAACAGCAGGCCGGTGACGGCCACCCCGATGGAGTTCCCGACCTGCTGGGCGGTGGACAGCGCCCCGGACACCGAGCCCGCCGTGGCTGGCTGGGCGTGGCTGAGCACGGTGGTCGTCAGCGGCGTGATGCACAGCCCCTGCCCGGCGCCGAGCAGCACCAGGCCGGGGAACAGCCAGGCCACCGAGCCCCCGTGGTCGGTGGCCAGATAAAGGGCGACATCGCCCGCCGCCGCGAGGAGCGCGCCGACGGCGATTACCCGGCGGCCAAAGCGGACGGTCAGGGCCGGCGCCTGGAACGAGGTGAGCAGGTAGCCGGCCGCCAGGAAGGTGAACACCGCGCCGGCGGCCAGGGCCGACAGGCCGCGGCCTTGCTGCAGGTACAGGCCGATCACGAGGTATCCGGCCGCCTGCTGGCACCAGAACACCGTCTGGGTGATCAACCCGGCGCGCAGCGGCCAGGCGGCGAACACCCGCGGGTTAAGCAGAGGCACTCCGCCGCGATCGGCCTTGCGCCGCTGGTGGACGGCGAACGCGATCCCGAGCGGGACGGCGGCGCCGAGCGCGGCCCAGGACCAGGCCGGCCAGCCCGCCTGCCGTCCGTCAACCAGCGGCAGCACCACGGCCACCAGGCAGGCGGTGATCAGGGCAACTCCGGCCAGGTCGAGTCGCGATCCCTGGTCGGCCCGTGACTCGGGCACCAGCCGCGGGCAGGCCAGCAGCGCAGCCACGCCGAGGGGTACGTTGATCCAGAAGATCGCCCGCCAGCCCAGCCCGCCCAGGTCAGAGCGAATCAGGACGCCGCCGATGAGCTGCCCCGAGGTGGCGGCCAGTCCCATCACCATCCCGTACACGCTGATCGCTCGTACCCGGTCGGGGCCGCTATAGACCACCCCGAGGATGGACAAGATGTTGGGGGCCATCAGCGCCGCCCCGACGCCCTGCGCCACCCGGGCCGCGACCAGCACGGCCGGATCGGGCGCCAGCGCGCACGCCGCCGAGGTGACGACGAACACCGCCATCCCCAGGGCGAACACCCGGCGGCGGCCGAACTGGTCACCGAGCCGGCCGCCGGTGACGAGCAGGACAGCGGTGCTGATGGCGTAGCCGGCCACCACCCATTCGATGGCGCTTTCCCCGGCCCGCAGGCCCTGCTGGATCGACGGGAGCGCCACGTTGACGATGAAGAAGTCCAGGACGAACATGAACGTCCCGAACATGAGCACGGTCAGCGCCGCCCAGGAGGTGCTGGACGGGGACTGAACCGAGCTCGCAGGAGTACGTGTTGCGGTCATGTCCCCGAGCCTGTGGCCTCCCGTAAAGGGAGAGTCAAGCGGTCTGGAACACCGGCCAGCAGATCTCGATGCGGTGCCGCGCCGGGTCCGGCTCGTTGAGCGGCACCAGGTAGTACTCCCGGATCGGGCCCTCCACCCCGATGGCCCGCTCGGCGACCACCGTGCCCAGCGCGCCGTAGGTCTGGTCGGTGTCACCGGCCGACCCTGAGTGCACCGTCACCGCCGCTTCTATTGCGGGGATGGTCAGCGACTCGACCCGCCCGTTGCCCGGGACGGAGCCGGTCACCGGGACGAACGCGGTCAGTTCCGCCTCCTCGAGCTCGAAGAACTCGGCCGGGAAGAGCGCCCCACCGGGCCCGGCCGGCGTGAGGCCGTCCCGGTCGAGGCGACCGTAAAGCTCGTCGAAGACGTCGCTGCCCCAGGCCCAGGCTTCCTCGACGCTCACCGTGCCCCGGACGGCCAGCGCCGTGGCCGCTGGGATGGACCGGAACTCCACCGCCGGGCGCACCGGAGGTCCCTCGAGCAGGGCCCGCAGGCTGGCCACGCTCATCTGCATCTCGGCCAGCTTGGCCTCCATCGCGGTCAGGTGCGCGATGATCTCCTTGGTCCTGGTCTCCAGATCCGGTGCCTGCAGGACCGCCTTGACCTGGTCAAGCGGCATGTCCAGGTCGCGGAACCTGCGGATGACCTGGGCCACCGGAACCTGGCGGGGATCGTAGAACCGATAACCGGTCGCCGGGTCGATCCGGGCCGGCTCGAGCAGCCCTTGGTCGTGGTAGAAGCGCAAGGCCTTCACGCTGAGGTGCGTCATCCTGGAGAAGTCGCCGATTGGCACCAGAACGCTCATAGGTACAGAATTACCCCCTTCGGTGACGCCATGGGCATGATCTTCAACTCTCCCGTAACGGGAGAGTCAACCGCGAGGGACCCCGGATGAAGATGACGCCGTCGTGCTGCGCCAGCTCCCTACCCGGCCAGGACGTCGCGGGAATCATCCTGGTAGTACTCGATGTCGCTCTACACGGGGAAACACCGCATCAGGAAGCAACGAGAGGCATGACGTGGACTACGTAAAGCTAGGTTCAGCCGGGCTGAAAGTCTCCCGGATCTGCCTGGGCATGATGAGCTACGGCAGCCAGGCCGAACGGGCCTGGCACCTCGACGAGGCCGCAGCCGAGCCGATCATCAAGGCGGCGGTCGACGGCGGCATCACGTTCTTCGACACGGCCGACACCTACTCGGGCGGCGTGACCGAACAGATCACCGGACGCCTGCTCGGCAAGCTCTTCGACCGCCGCGAGGACTACGTGCTGGCCACCAAGGTCTACTTCCCGATGGGCCCGGGCCCCAATGACCGGGGCCTGTCCCGCAAGCACGTGCTTTCCGCGATCGACGCGTCGCTGCGGCGGCTCGGGACCGACTACGTGGACCTATACCAGATCCACCGGTGGGACCACGACACGCCGATCGAGGAGACGATGGAGGCGCTGCACGAGGTGGTCAAGGCGGGCAAGGCCCGCTACATCGGCGCGAGCAGCATGTTCGCCTGGCAGTTCGCCAAGGCCCAGCACGTGGCCGAACGGAACGGCTGGACCAGGTTCGTCTCCATGCAGAACCACTACAACCTGCTGTACCGGGAGGAGGAACGGGAGATGCTCCCGCTCTGCGCCGACCAGGGCATCGGCGTGCTGCCCTACAGCCCGCTCGCCCGCGGGATGCTGGCCGGCAACCGGAACCGCCAAGGCGAGCGCCGGACCGCCCGGGCCGGAGACGACCCGCTGTCGGACGAGCGGTACCACACCGACGCCGACTTCGACGTGGTAGACCGGCTGGCTGAGGTCGCGGCCGAACGCGGCACGCCCCCGGCCCAGGTCGCGCTGGCCTGGCTGCTCAGCCGTCCCGGCGTGACCGCGCCCATCATCGGTGCCACCAGGCTCGGGCATATCACCGACGCCCTGGCCGCCAGCCAGCTCACGCTGACCGAGGACGAGGTCCGCCGCCTTCAGCAGCCCTATATCCCTCACCCCGTCCTTGGGCACAGCTAACGCGCTCCCGTTTCATGATCGTGGCCAGTAGGGGGCAAATAGCGCCCAAAACTGGCCACGATCATGGTTCCCGCGGAGGGTAGCGTGCCTGTGTGGCGGATCACGAGACGCGCAGGCTGTCGTTCGGGTCGGTCGCCGCCGACTATGACCGTTACCGTCCGTCCCCGCCGCCGCAGGCGCTGGACTGGCTGATTCCGGCTGGCGCGGCCGCAGTGCTTGACCTAGCGGCCGGGACCGGCGCCGTGACCAGGGAAATCATGGCCCGGAGCCCAGGATCGGCGCTCCACTGGAAGAGCTGTAAAGCTAATCTTATTAGCCAAGGCCGTCAAGCCGGTCTCTTATTAGCCAAGGCCTCAAGCCGGTCGGGATAACGCCGCTATCACTCGTCTTGGGGCTGCGGTTTCCCCCCCAGGTACCGCAGCACGGCCAGGACGCGGCGGTTGTCGCTCTCGTCCTGAGGGAGGCCGAGCTTGCTGAAGATGCTGGCCACGTGCTTCTCCACCGCCCCGCCCGAGACCACGAGTTCGGCGGCGATCCCGGCGTTCGACCGGCCCTCGGCCATCAGCGCAAGCACCTGGCGTTCCCTCGGGGTCAGCGTGGCCAGGCCGCCGCGCCGCCTGCTGGCCCGGAACAGCTGGCTGACCACCTCCGGGTCCAGAGCGGTCCCGCCGTCGGCCACCCGCTGCAGCGCCGCGCTGAACTCGGCCACGTTGGCGACCCGGTCCTTGAGCAGGTAGCCGACGCCGGCCGCGCCGCCCTCGAGCAGCTGCGCGCTGTAGGACGTCTCGATGTACTGCGAGAACATCAGCACTCCGGTGCCGGGATGGTTCTGCCGCAGCTGCAGCGCGGCGCGCAGGCCCTCGTCGCTGTGGGTCGGCGGCATCCGGATGTCCACCACCGCGACGTCCGGCTGGTGTTCGGCCACCGCGGCCAGCAGCGCGTCGCCGTCGGACACCGCCGCGCAGATCACATGCCCGCGGTCCTCGAGCAGCCGGGTCAGCCCCTCGCGCAGCAGCGCGGCATCCTCGGCGATCACAACCCGCATCAATGTCCTCTCAGGCGCTCAGGGGCAGCTCGACGGTCACCGTGGTCGGGCCGCCCGCCGGGCTGACCACCTCGATCCGCCCGTCCACCGTGGACACGCGCTGCGCCAGTCCGGCGAGCCCGCTCCCCCGTGCCGCGTCCGCGCCGCCGATGCCGTCGTCGCTGACTTCGAGGCGTAGCAGCCCGGTTCGTTCGGTATCAATCTTGATTTTGATCTGATCGGCGTAGCTATGCTTGGTCGCATTGGCGATCAGCTCGGCCGCGCAGAAGTAGGCGATGGTCTCGATCGCGGGCGCCGGCCGCGGACCGATGTCGGCGGTGACCGACACCGGGATCGCGCTGCTGGCGGCCAGCGTGGCCAGCGCGCTGGCCAGGCCGCTGTCGAGCACCGGCGGGTGGATGCCGCGGGCCAGGTCACGCAGGTCGGCCAGGGCGTCCACCGCGTTGCGGTGCGCGGCGTCGATCAGCTCCCTGACCGTTGCGTTATCAGGCTGCTCGTCGTCATCATCGCCTAGCTTCTCCCGGGCCATGCCCAGGTTCATGGCCAGCGCGGCTAGCCGCATCTGGGCGCCGTCGTGCAGGTCCCGCTCGACCCGGCGCAGCGCCGCGGCCGAGTCTTCCACCGCCAGCGTCCTGGTCCGCTCGAGCTCGCTGACCCGCTCGGCCATGCTGCTCGGCCCGAGCAGGCTGCGGATCAGGCTGCGGTCCGCCGCGTCGATCGCGCGGGCCAGCCACGCCGCGGCCACCACGCAGGCCGCGCCGGCGATGGCCGCCGGATAGGTGCCCAGCCAGCTGTAAATCTGAAAACTTCCGCCGAACGGGATTGGTACCACCGCTACCAGCGCAGACAGCCTTGCACCCGTTGACTGGTGGAACAGCAGCCAGTCCACCGGATAGCTCAGGTCGACCAGCCCGAAGACCGTGAGCACGATGGTGTAAAGCTGCACGGCGGCGACCGGCAACTTGATCAGGCTGTACCAGACGCCCCGCCAGGCGGCCCGGTCCCGCAGCCGCCGGTCGAGGCGGCCGAGGACGCCGCTTCCCGGCCGGAACCGCGCCGGTGCCTCGATCTGATCGCCGAGGAACCGCTTGAGCAGGCGGCGGTGCAGCGACCCGAGCCGGCGGGAAGTCCGCAGCGCCACGGTGATCAGCAGCAGGCCGATGACGGTGCCGATGATGGACGCCGAGACGGTGAAGCCGGCGGTCAGCAGCACCAGGGTCAGGACGAACCCGGCCACCCCCGCCAGCCCGCCCAGGCCGCAGTACAGCAGCTCATGAAGGGTCCGGCGGGTGAGCGGGGCACGCAGGATGATGCCCGCCACCCGCCGGAGCTCCTCTTCCATGGACCTTATTGTCCTCGCTACGCGTCGCGGCGGGCCAGGGCCCAGCCGCCCGTGGTGGCGGGCGTCACGCGTCCCGCCGTGCGAGCAGCCAGCTGCCTACGGTTGCGGGCGTCACGCGTCCCGCCGTGCGAGCAGCCAGCTGCCTACGGTTGCGGGCGTCACGCGTCCCGCCGTGCGAGCAGCCAGCTGCCTACGGCCAGGGCGGCTACGGCGTAAAGACAGAGCACGCCGAACCCCAGGCCGGGTGACAGGGTGTGCGACTGCTGCTTGACCGCGGTCAGCGAGTTCTCCGCGATCAGCATGGGCATGAACTGGCCGACCGAGTTCTGGATCGAATAGCCCAGCGGCACCAGGATGAGCGGGAGCACGAACAAGATCCCGACCACGGCGCAGATCGCGCCCGCTGTGTGCCGGATGATGGCGCCGAGCCCGAGGCCAATCAGCGCGATTAGGCCTGGGTAGGCGCCGGCCATCAGCACCGCCCGCAGCACGCCCGGCTGGCCGAGCGTGGCATGTGGGGCCGGGGACCTCAGCACGACCTCGCCGATGGCAAAGGCGGCGAAGGCCAGGATCTCCCCCGCGACCAGCGTGACCGCGCCGAGCACGGCCGCCTTGGCCGCGAGCAGCAGCGGCCGGCGGGGCACCGCGGCGAGCGTGGCGCGGATCATCCCGGAGGAGAACTCGGTGGTGATCGCCAGCACGCCGAGGACGCCGAAGGCGAGCTGGCCGAGCGCGAGCCCGGCGAAGCTGTTATTGGTCGGGTCGAAGGACGCCCGGTCCGCGGGAGACAGCGTGGCCCAGTGCTGATGGGCCATGACCAGGATGGCCAGGCCGATCATGCCTGCCGCGAAGACAATCAGGACCCAGGCCGTCGAGCGGACGGTGCGCAGCTTGAGCCACTCCATCTGGGCCACGGAACGGAATCCGTAGCCGCCTGCGGTCCTGGTTGCGCTGCGGGTTAGCGTAGCAGTGGTCATGACAGGCTCCCGTGATAGGCGATGTTGGTCGCGGAGTACTCGGTGCTGCGGTCGGTGAGCTGGAAGAACGCCTCTTCGAGGGATCTGCTGCGGGCGGAGAGCTCGGCCACCGTGGTCTGCGCGAGCAGCCGGCCCTGGCCGATGACGATGAGCTGATCGGCGGTCTGCGCGACCTCGCTGATCAGGTGGCTGGAGACCAGCACGGTGCGGCCGTGCGCGGCCAGGTTCTTCAGCAGGTTCCGGATCCACCGGATGCCCTCCGGGTCCAGGCCGTTGACCGGCTCGTCGAGCAGCAGCACCGCCGGGTCGCCGAGCAGCGCCGCGGCGATGCCCAGCCGCTGGGCCATGCCCAGGGAGAACTTGCCCGCGCGCCGGCCGGCCGCCTTCTCCATTCCGGTGATCTCCAGCACGTCGTTGACCCGGCGGCGCGGGATGCCGTTGCTGGCGGCCAGCGCGGTCAGGTGCGAGCGGGCGGTGCGTCCCGGGTGGAACGCCTTAGCCTCCAGTAGCGCGCCGACCTCGCACAGCGGGCTGCGCAGGTCGTGGTAGTTCTTCCCGTTGATCCGGACCGTGCCGGCGTCCGGCCGGTCTAGGCCGAGCATCATCCGCATCGTGGTGGATTTGCCCGCGCCGTTCGGGCCGAGGAATCCCGTCACCGTGCCGGGGCGGACGTCGAAGCTGAGGTTGTCCACGGCGGTCGTGGAGCCGTACCGCTTGACCAGGCCGCGTGCCTCGATCATGAGAAACCCTCCGATTGGTCTGGCGTGCCCGGCCCCCGTCCGGCGGGCACGCTCGGCTGCGTGTGGTGTTCACGCTACGGACACCGCACCCCGCGGGGAACGCGGCCAACACCCCTGTTGGGGGTGGGGTTTCCCCCCGCAAGGAGGGATCATCGTTCAATGAAGGTGGTCGTCGCCGGAGCGGGCATCGGCGGGCTCTCGGCGGCCCTGTCCCTGCACGCGGCGGGGATGGACGCGACGGTGATCGACTCGGCCGCCTCGCTACGGCCGCTCGGCGTGGGCATCAACCTGATGCCGCACGCGGTCCGCGAGCTGACCGAGCTCGGGCTCGGCGACGAGCTCGAGGCGACCGGCATCCCCACCGCCGAGATGGTGCACTTCGACCGGCACGGCAACCGGATCTGGGGCTTCGCCAGCGGCCGGAACATCGGTTACCGCTGGCCGCAGTACTCGATTCACCGCGGCGAACTGCAGATGATCCTGCTCGCTGCGGTGCGGGCGAGACTCGGAGCGGAGGCTGTGCGCGCCGGCACCGCCTTTACTGGTTTTTCCGAGTCCTTGTCCGGGGTGGACGTGCGGGTTCGCGACCGGTCGAGCGGGGCCACCTCGGTGCTGCGGGCCGACGTGCTCGTCGGCGCGGACGGGCTGTACTCGGGCGTCCGGGCCCAGCTGCATCCGGGCGAGCCGCCGCCGCGCTGGGGTGGCATCATGATGTGGCGCGGGGTAATGGAGGGCGCGCCGTTCCTGACCGGGCGCACGGTCGCCGTCGCGGGCGCCAACGCGGCGCTGAAGTTCGTCGCCTACCCGATCTCGCGACAGGCCGAGCGGCGGGGCCGGGCGCTGCTCAACTGGGTGGCCGAGGTCATGCTGCCCGCTTCGCCGACTCCGGTTGACACCGCCGACTGGAACCGGACCGGACGCGCCGCGGACGTGCTGCCGTGGTTCGCTGACTGGAAGTTCGGCTGGCTGGACGTGCCCGCGCTGATCACCGGCGCGCCGCAGATCCTGGAGTACCCGATGGTGGACCGCGACCCGCTGCCGTCCTGGGGTGCGGGCCGCGTCACGCTGCTGGGCGACGCGGCCCATCCCATGTACCCGATCGGGGCCAACGGCGGCTCCCAGGCGGTAGTGGACGCACGGGTGCTCGCCTGGTCGCTGGCCCGCGCCCTGTCCTCCTCCGGTACGGCGGCCGAGGGCCTGGCCGCCTACGAGGCGGCCCGCCGCCAGACCGTGAACGCGATCGTGCTTGCCTGCCGTGACATGCCGGCCGACCGCCTGCTGCAGACCGTGAGTACGCGGGCGCCGGACGGCTTCGACCGGATCGAAGAGGTGCTGAGCGCGGCCGAGCTGGCCGCGTTCGACCAGGCCTACCGGGCGACCACGCTGCCCGACGTGGTCGCGCTCAACTCCCGCCCGTCGCTGACACCGTGACGCGCCCGGGCCGGACCAGCTCCAGCGGTTACCAGTGGTGCGTCGTGGCGCTGTTTTCCGTCGGCCTGGTATTACGCGGTACTAGCCGCGAGCGCCCTCCCGTCATCCTCATGGGTGGATTTCAGTACGAGCTATTCCGTTGCGGCTCATGCCGGAAACACGCAAAAATTAACCCCACGGGTGGATGTTTGCACTGCTGATCCGGGTCATCCTGCAGGGTCCGGTCAGGCTTCGGGGATCCCGTCAGGATGGCGAGGAAATATGGTGCTCAAGAATGCGGAATCGGCCAACGGCACGCAGACCGCGCCGGCCGCGCATGCAGTAGATCTACGCAAGACGTATGGGGCGGGACAGGCCGCCGTGCATGCCCTGGCCGGTGTCAACGTGACCTTCGAGCGCGGCCGGTTCACGGCCGTCATGGGCCCGTCTGGCTCAGGGAAGTCGACGCTCATGCACTGCATGGCGGGCCTGGACCGGCCCACGTCGGGGCAGACGTTCGTGGGTGAGGAGGACATCGGGAGCCTCGATGATGCCGGGCTCACCCAGCTGCGACGCGACCGGATCGGGTTCGTGTTCCAGTCCTTCAACCTCATCCCGACGCTGACCGCGGCCGAGAACATTACCCTGCCTGCCGCCCTCGCGGGCGCCAAGGTCAACCGGGAGTGGCTCGATTACCTGGTGGAACAGCTGGGTATCGGCGACCGGCTTACGCACCGCCCCAGTGAGCTCTCGGGCGGTCAGCAGCAGCGTGTCGCGTGCGCCCGGGCGCTGATCAACAAGCCGGACCTCGTCTTCGCCGACGAGCCCACGGGCAATCTGGACTCCAATGCCTCCGCGGAACTGCTGACGTTCCTGCGGCGGTCGGTGACCGAGCTTGGCCAGTCGATCGTCATGGTCACGCACGACCCGCGGGGGGCCGCGTACGCGGACCGGGTCGTCTTCCTGGCCGACGGGACCGTGGTCGGCGAGCTCGACAAGCCGACCGCCAACTCGGTCCTGGAGCAGATGCGGACCCTGGGCGCCTGAGATGAGAAACGTGACCATCAAGGGCCTGCTGGCCCACAAGCTCCGGCTGGCGCTCACCGCGCTGGCGATCGTGCTCGGAGTCACCTTCATCTCAGGGACATTCGTCCTCACCGACACCCTGAACAACACATTCACGGTGCTGTTCGGCAACATCTACCAGAAAATTGACTTCCAGGTCCGCGGGGTCGCGCAGCTGGGCAGCGGCGCGAACGCGACGCGCAACGAGCTGCCCGAGTCGCTGCTGGCCACGGTCCGCGGCGTGCCCGGCGTCCAGGCCGCCCAGGGTGAGGTCGGGGGCTACGCCCAGTTCGTGGCCCCGGACGGCAAGGCGATCCAGACCAGTGGCGCGCCGACCCTCGGCGTCAGCTTCGATCCGGATCAGCAAATCTCCAGCCTGCACCTAGTCGCGGGCGGTCCGCCGGTGACCGCCGATGACGTGGTGATGGACGCCGGGACGGCGCAGAAGTACGGATTCACCGTGGGACAGCGGGTCCGCATCCTGTTTGCCGGACCTCCCAGGACGTTCACCATCACCGGCATTGCCCAGTTCGGGTCGGCGAACAACCTCGCCGGAGCGACCCTGGCCGCGTTCACGCTGCCGACCGCGCAGGCCGTCCTCCAGGAGGTGGGGCAGCTGGATAATATCAACGTGGTGGCCGCCCAGGGCGCCAGCAAGCCCGCGGTCCAGCGGGACATCGCCAGCGCCCTTCCGCCCGGGGTCGAGGTGGTCACCGGGCAGACCGTGGTGAACGAGCAAACCAGCTCGGTCAGCCAGTCGCTTTCTTTCTTCTCCACGGCCCTTCTCGTCTTCGCGTTCATCTCCCTGTTCGTCGGCGGGTTCACCATCTTCAACACGTTCTCGATCATCGTCGGGCAGCGGACGCGGGAGCTGGCTCTGCTGCGGATCGTCGGGGCGAGCCGCCGCCAGGTGTTCCGTTCGGTGCTCGCCGAGGCGGCCATCGTGGGACTCGTCTCCTCGGCGATCGGCCTCGGCCTCGGCGTGCTGGCCGCGCTGGGGCTAGAGGCGCTGCTGCGCGGGTTCGGGATTACGCTGCCGACGGGATCGCTGGTGTTCGAGCCGCGTACCGTGTTGGTCGGGCTCGCCGTCGGCGTCGGCGTGACGGTGGTGGCCGCGGTCGGCCCGGCCCGCAATGCCGTGCGCATCCCCCCGGTCGCCGCGCTCGATGATCGTCAGTCCGGCCCCGGCGTCTCGATGCGGCGCCGGTTCATCTGGGGCACAGCCGTGGCCCTGGTCGGCGTAGTCCTGCTGGCCATCGGGCTGGCCAAGCCGGCCATCGCGCTCGTGGGGGTGGGCGCGGTCGGCATCTTCGTCGGTGTCGCCATGCTTTCCCCGGCGATCGCGCGCCCGATTTCGAGTGTGATCGGCCGTCCGCTGGCCCGGGTGCTCGGGGAACCTGGCAAGCTCGGGCGGGAGAATTCCATGCGCAGTCCCCGGCGCACCGCCCAGACCGCCTCGGCGCTCATGGTCGGTCTCGCCCTGGTCGCCGCGATGTCGGTGTTCGGCGCCTCGGTTTCGAAGTCGGCCACGAGCAGCGTGGACCAGGCGATCAGCGCCGATCTCATCGTGAGCACGACCAGCGGGTCGGGACAACTCAGCCAGTCGGTGCCGGCCACGGCATCGGCCGTGCCGGGCGTCACCGCGGCGACCACCGTCTACCGGTCACAGTTCGACGTGCAGAATTCGCTGGCCACGCTCACCGCGGTGTCGACACAGCACCTGGCCGACACGCTCATCCTGCGCATGACGGCGGGCAGCCCGGCCGCCCTCACCCAAGGCGAACTGCTCATCGACTCCACGACCGCGAAATCGAAGAACCTGTCTGTCGGCAACACGGTCCCGGTGAAGTTCGCCGAGACCGGTTCTTCCACCCTGCGTGTCGGCGGCATATACGAGGCGAACGCCCTGATCGGCAGCTACCTGGTCAGTGCCCCGTTCTTCCTGTCCCGCTTCAGCAACCCGTCGTTGGGTGCGCTCCTGCTGCGCACCAACGGCAGCGCCGCCGTGGATACGGCCGTCACGCACGCCCTGGCCCCCTTTCCGAACCTGCAGGTCCAGACCAGGGCCCAGTTCGAGCAAGCCCAGGTGGCCAGCGTCAACCAGATCCTCGGGCTGGTCTACGCCTTGCTCGCCTTGGCCGTGCTCATCGCGCTGATCGGGATCGTGAACACGCTTATGCTCTCGGTGTTCGAGCGCACCCGCGAGATCGGCCTGCTCCGGGCGGTCGGCATGAAGCGGCGCCAGGTCCGGACGATGATCCGGTCCGAAGCGGTCATCCTGGCGATCTTCGGCGCCATCATCGGGATCGTCATCGGCACCGCCATGGGCATCGCGCTGGTGTCGTCGCTGAAACAGCAGGGCATCACCGACACCGTGGTGCCGGCGTCCCGCCTCGTGGAGTTCCTCGTGCTCGCTGCCCTGCTCGGGCTGATCGCCGCCAGCTGGCCCGCCCGCCGGGCGGCCAAGCTGGACGTGCTCGCCGCTATCGCCGCCGAGTTATCCCCTCCCCTCATCCGCGGCTCGTCGAGCAGCAGCAGCGTGGCGCCGGCCAGCTCGAGCGGAATGAAACCGGGTCTGGCCGGGCTGTTCGGTGGCATGAGCATCGAACTGGGCAAGGTCGGTATCTGGCGGCATCCCTCAGGGCTCACCCCGGAGGTGGTAGCCGAGGTGGAGGCCCTGGGCTACGGGGCCATCTGGGTGGGCGGCTCGCCGCCCGGCGACCTCGGTGTCGTCGACCAGTTGCTGGACACGACGGACCACATCGCGGTGGCCACCGGGATCGTCAACGTGTGGAAGGACGATGCCGCGACCGTGGGCGCCTCGTATCACCGCATCACGGCCAGGCACCCGGGCCGTTTCCTGCTCGGCCTCGGCATCGGGCATCCCGAAGCCACCCAGGAGTACCAGCAGCCCTACGCCAAGCTCGTCAGCTACCTGGACCAGCTCGATGAGCTGAAGGTCCCAGCCGGGGGGCGGCTATTGGCCGCTCTCGGTCCGAAGGTGCTGAGGCTCGCAGCGGAGCGGGCCGCAGGCGCGCATCCCTACCTGGTCACGCCGGAGCACACCCGGCAGGCCCGGCAGATCCTCGGCGACGGGCCGCTGCTAGCTCCCGAACAGAAGGTGGTGCTCGAGACCGACCCGGAGCGGGCCCGCGCTATCGGCAGGCCGCGCGTGCAGAATCCGTATCTCGGCCTGACCAACTACCTCAGCAACCTGCGCAGGCTCGGCTGGACGGACGCCGATTTCGCCGACGGCGGCAGCGATGCACTGATTGACGCGCTCGCGGTGCACGGTGACGCAGCGGCGATCGCCCGCGGCGTCACCGCGCACCTGGACGCGGGCGCGGACCACGTGGCGGTGCAGGTCCTCAACCCCGATCCCCTGCCCGCGCTGCGCGCCCTGGCCGACCAGCTGCAGCTGGCCCGCCGCTGACAGCGGCCTTCGTCTGCTCGCCACCCGGATCGCCCGGCTGGCCGATACCGGCGGACTGCCCGCGGGCCTGGCAGCCGCCAGCAGCGGGTGCAGGACCGGGCCGTCTCGCGGTTAGACCAGGGCGGTCCCGATCAGCCCGTTCCTTGTGACCAGGGCGGCGAGCTCGTCGGCGGCGAGGTCGCGGGTCCCGCCGGTCCCGGCCGGCCGGGTCGGCAGCACCATGTAGCGGGCCTCCGAGGTCGAGTCCCAGACCGAGATCCCGACATCATCAGGCAGCGTCAGGCCGAACTCCGCGAGCACCGCACGCGGCTCCCGCACCGTCCGCGACCGGTAGGCGAAGCTCTTGTACCAGCCCGGCGACGGCCCGAGCAGCGATACGGGGTAGCAGGAGCACAGCGTGCAGACGATGACATTGTGCGTGGTCTCGGTGTTCGCGACGACCCGCAGCTGGTAGCCCAGCCGATCGAAACCCAGCTCCGCCGCCCCCGCGGTGCCGTCGGACAGCAGCAGTTCACGGTACTGCGGGTCGATCCAGGCGCGAGCGACCATCCGGGCGCCGTTCACCGGCGAGGCCTTCGTATACAGCCGGGTCAGGAACTCGTCGATCTCGTCGTCGCTGGTCAGCCCGGCGGTGATAAGCCGTTCCTCGAGCCGGCGCGCCCGCGCGGCAGCCGGCAGGTCATCATGGCCGGTCAAGATAGGACTCCCACAAGTCGACGGTCACGGTGTGGTCACCGCTCCCCCACAGATCGGCGGCGGCGAAGCGGACCGCATAACAGGTCTCGACCCGCGCCGGGTCGATGCCGCGGGCGCTGTCGTCCGGCACCGGCCATTGGCCGAGGGCGGCGACGATCACCCCGGTGTGCCCGCGCACGTACCGCGGCACCCGGGTGTGATGGTCCGGGTCCCCGGTCCGCACCCGGACCATGCTGCCCGCCGGGTAACTCATGGCGCTGTGCCCATCTCCGGGCCCTTCTCGGCGACGAGCATCTCGATCGCGCCAAGCCAGCGCTCGTAGTACGACGCCGCCAGGTACTCCTCTGGCGGCAGCCGCTCGATCGCGTCCCGCAGCTCGTCGCTGTTGAACAAGCCGCGCCGCCGCAGCATCGTGGCCAGCGCGTACACCCGCGCCTCCCAGTCGGCGGCGAACGGCGGCCCGTCGTCGCCGCCGACCGGCACCGGGCCGAAACCGGTCTGCCCGCCCATATCATGAACACGGCTCACCATGACCTCCGGAGGATGCCCCGGCCTTCAGGACGGGGAGGAATCCGGTGCCCCGCGAAGCGGGGCAGCAGGACCAGCGGGCAGCACGCGCGGCGCGCCTCTCGCACTCTTACGACCATGTGTTCGATACTATAAGAGTGAGGACAGCCTACCGGTGCCGGGCATACCCCGACACGGACCAGCAGCAGATGCTGAACCGGACCTTCGGCTGCGTCCGCGTGGTCTGGAACCAGACCCTGGCCGCCCGCCAAGCCCGCTGGCAACAGGAGCGGAAGACCACCTCCTACGCCGAGACCGACGCCGCGCTGACCATCATGAAACAGGACCCGGATCTGGTCTTCCTGAACGAAGTGTCCAGCGTCCCGCTGCAGCAGGCGCTCCGCCACCAGCACCAGGCATTCACCGCGTTCTTCGCCCGGCGCGCCCGCCACCCGCGGTTCAAGTCCCGCCGCGGCCGGCAGGCCGCGCACTACACCCGCCGCGCCTTCACCCTGCGCGGCTGCCAGCTGCGGCTGGCCAAGACGGCCAACCCGCTGCGGTTCACCTGGTCCTGGCCGGAGGTGGACCTGACCGCGCTGGACCCCACGATGGTGATCGTGTCCCGGGAGCCGGACGGCCGCTGGTACGTGACCTTCACCATCGACACTGATACCCCCGCGCCGCTGCAGCCGGCCGGGCACGCGGTCGGCGTCGACCTGGGCGTGACGGACTTCGCCGTGACCTCGGACGGGGAGAAGATCGCCAACCCGCGGCACCTGGCGCGCAAGGCCCGCAACCTGGCCCGCTACCAGCGGCGCCTGGCCCGCTGCCGGAAAGGCTCGGCGAACCGGGCCAAGGCCGCGGCCAAGGTGGCCCGCGCCCACCGCACGGTCCGCGATGCCCGCCGGGACTACCTGCACCGCGCCAGCACCCGCCTGGTCCGCTCCGCGGACGCGATCGTGATCGAGGACCTGAACGTCTCCGGCATGGTCCGCAACCGGCGGCTGGCCCGCGCCATCAGCGACTGCGGCTGGGGTGAGTTCCGCCGCCAGCTTGCCTACAAGTGCCAGCGGTACGGCCGGGACCTGGTCATCATCAGCCGCTGGTACCCCTCGTCCAAGACCTGCTCGGCGTGCGGGCACCTGCTCGCGGAGCTGAACCTGGGCACGAGGCAGTGGACGTGCCCGGCCTGCGGCACCCGGCACGACCGGGACATCAACGCCGCGAAGAACATCCTGGCCGCTGGTCAAGCGGTGACTGCCTGCGGAGCTGGCGTCAGACATCGCGGGACCTCCCGGGTGCGGCCGGCCGTGAAACAGGAACCCCGGCTGGTGACGGCTGGAATCCCCGTCCTTCAGGGCGGGGAGTAGTCAAGTTCGTGACCCTAACAGCCAGACTATTGGTCATCCCGAACGGGCCGTGGTGCGTGCCCCGGCGACCGCCGGACGCACCCGGGTCCCGGCCCCTTCTTCCGGGACCAGCCCGGATGTTACTTATTGACCTATGACAACGAACAGCGGACTCCGCAGCAGGCAGTGGTTCGGCGCGACCGGCCGGACCGGGATGGGCCACCGGTCCTGGATGCGCAGCCAGGGGTTCACGCCCGAGGTCTTCGACGGCCGCCCGGTGATCGGCATCGCGACCACCTGGTCGGAGCTGGCGCCGTGCAATGTCCACCTGCACCGGGTGGCCGAGTCGGTCAAGCGCGGGGTCTGGCAGGCGGGCGGGTTCCCGCTGGAGTTCCCGGCCATGGCGCTGGGCGAGACGCTGCTGCGCCCCACGGCCATGCTGTACCGGAACCTGCTGGCGATGGAGGCCGAGGAGCTGATGCGGGCCAACCCGCTGGACGGCGTGGTGCTGCTTTCCGGGTGCGACAAGACCACGCCCGGGCTGCTGATGGCCGCGGCCAGCGTGGACCTGCCGGCGGTGATGGTCACCGGCGGGCCCATGCTCAGCGGCAAGTACCAGGGTACCGACGTGGGCTCGGGCACGGCGGTGTGGCGGTTCGAGGAAGACCTGGTGGCCGGGCGGATGACCCAGGAAGAATGCGCGTTCGCCGAAGGCTGCATGGCCCGGTCCAACGGGCACTGCATGACGATGGGCACCGCGTCCACGATGGCCTCGATGGCCGAGGCGCTCGGCATGCAGTTGCC
The DNA here is from genome assembly GCA_963798675.1 of uncultured Actinomycetes bacterium. Classification (GTDB taxonomy): domain Bacteria; phylum Actinomycetota; class Actinomycetes; order Streptosporangiales; family Streptosporangiaceae; genus Palsa-504. The sequence continues at coordinate 379,527 of CAWCUJ010000009.1, forward strand.
GTACTCGGCGACCTGGCCGGCCGTGGACGCGCGCCGGTACGAGACCGCGCAGCGGGCCGGCCAGGTGGTGGTCGATCTGGTCCGGCAGGACCTGCGGCCTTCGGCCATCATGACCAGGGCGGCGTTCGAGAACGCGATCCGGGTCAACGCGGCGATCGGCGGGTCGACGAACGCGGTGATCCACCTGCTCGCCATCGCCGGGCGCCTCGGCGTGCCGCTGACGCTCGACGACTTCGACATGCTGGCCCGGGACGTGCCGACCCTGGTGAACCTGCAGCCGAGCGGCAAGTACCTGATGGAGGACTTCTGCTATGCCGGCGGCCTGCCTGCGGTGATCGGCGAGCTGGACAAGGCCGGCCTGCTGCACTCCGGCGCGATGACGGTGACCGGGGCCGGGATCGGCGCGAACGTGGCCGGGGCGCCGTGCTGGAACCGCGAGGTCATCCAGACGGTGGCCGACCCGTTCCAGCCGGCCGGCACCGGCACCGCGGTGCTGCGCGGCAACCTCGCCCCGGATGGCGCGGTGATCAAGCAGTCCGCCTCGTCGCCGCACCTGCTCAAGCACCGGGGCCGGGCGCTGGTCTTCGACTCGCCGACCGACTACTACGCTGTGTCGAACGATCCCGAGCTCGACGTGGACGAGGACACCGTGCTCGTCATCCGGTACTGCGGCCCGCGCGGCTACCCCGGCATGCCAGAGGTGTCCAACGTGGCGCTGCCGAAGAAGCTGCTGCTGCGCGGCGTCCGCGACATCGTGCGGATCTGCGACGGCCGGATGTCAGGCACCGCCTACGGCACGGTCGTCCTGCACGTGGCCCCGGAGGCCGCGGCCGGCGGCCCGCTGGCCCTGGTCCGGACCGGGGACTGGATCGCCCTGGACGTGCCGGGCCGGACGCTGACGCTGGAGGTCGCCGACGACGAGCTGAGCCGGCGCCGCGCCGGATGGCAGCCGCCCGCGCCGCCGGCCAGCCGGGGCTGGACCCGCCTGTACAACGACCATGTGCTGCAGGCGGACGCGGGCGCTGACCTGGACTTCCTTGTCGGCGCCAGCGGGCATGAGGTGCCACGCGATTCGCACTAGCCGGCGGCCAGGTAGTGTTCACCCTTGCCCTGTTTCCCGACTACCCCTCAGGCAGGAATACGTGGAAAGCGTCGTCCTTCTGGATGAAGCCGGCTACGCCAGCGGTACGGCGGTCAAGACGGCCGTGCATCACGCCCAGACGCCGCTGCACCTGGCGTTTTCCTGCTACCTGTTCAACGAGGCCGGCCAGTTCCTGCTGACCAGGCGGGCCGAGTCGAAGCGAACCTGGCCCGGCGTGTGGACCAACACCTGCTGCGGGCACCCGCAGCCAGGCGAGCCGATGTCCGGCAGCGTGCTCCGGCGGCTGCGGCAAGAACTCGGGATCGGCGCGGCCAAGCTCACGCTGGTCCTGCCCGGGTTCCGGTACCAGGCGCGGATGGCGAACGGGGTGACGGAAAACGAGGTCTGCCCGGTCTACGCGGCGTACACCGCCGACCGGATGGGGCAGAGTCCGCCTGATCCCGACCCGGCGGAGGTCGCGGAGGCCAGGTGGGTGGACTGGGACAAGTTCTGCGAGGCGGTGCGCACCGGCCGGCAGCCCATCTCGCCGTGGTGTGCCATGCAACTCCGCGAGCTCACCGCCCTCGGCCCGCGCCCGCTGGAGTGGGTCCCGGCCGCCGCTGCTGAGCTGCCGCCCGCGGCGCTCGGCTGAGCTGTCCACACCTCCTCGCAGCGGAGTTTCCCCAGCCCCGCACAGCATCGTCAACACGCCTTCCACAGGGTTGTCCACACCGGTGGGCTTACTGCGGCGGGGCGGGATCTCCGGACGGGTCGCGCGGGGCCAGCCCGCGGGCGAGGAGCTCGAGGACGTCGTCCAGGACGTCCTCGGGGACCCGGCCGCCGGCCGTCCACTCGGCCCAGCGCATGCCGATGAAGTTGCCGATGCCGGTGTAGGCGAACGCGATGACCTCGGGATCGTACTGCGCGTCTACCTCGCGGGCCATCTGGGCGGCCCGCACGCCGCGCGCGTATCCCCTGGTCAGGTGCTCGTAGTACTCGCGGAACAGACCCGGGTCGATGAACTCGGACTCGCGGACGATGCGGTCGATCCAGGGGCGCTGGGACAGCATGTCGAAGTACGCTCGGAAGGACGCGCGCTCCCTGGCCCGCTGACCACCGTCGGTGTGCTCCAGGGCCGCCTTCATGGCCCGCCTCAGGTCGGTGTTGATCGTCCGGACCACGGCGGCGAAGATCTCCGCCTTGGATCCGAAATACGAGTAGAAGCTGCCGGTGGCCATCCCGGCCCTGGCACAGATGTCCGCGACCGTAGTCCGGTGGTAGCTGCGCTCGCCGAACAGTTCCTCGGCCGCGGTCAGCAGCCTCTCTGATCCGGGGGGACGACCCCCCTGCACCCCCCGAGTACGGGGGGGCTGCCCGCCCCCCCGTACCCCCCGGGCCATCCGGCTCATTTCGGCTGTCATGCGGCTGATCCCTGCTTCATGCCGTGCGGGATGGCCGATGCAGCGTCAGGGTGACGGGATACCACTCGCCGGCGCCTGCGGTTGGGTTCCCGTGAAGGTGGTGATCGGGCCCGAAGCTGATGTGTCCGTGATCAGCACCGGTCCTTGCTGCACCCCGACACCATTTTGGATCACGGCCATGTAGGCGCCGGTAGCGCCTGCGTGGTTGGTGGGGGAGAAAGCGAACGGAGCGACCAGCGGGCCTTGCGGGAGCCCGCCCTGGATCGTCGACACCAGGTCCGCCCGGGTCGGGTTCCGGCCCGCCTTGAGCATTGCCTGCACGAATGTGTAGGCGACGGCCATGCCGTAGTAGAAGTTGCCGTCTAGCGGTGCCTTGGGCTCGTACTGGTCGTGGATCTTCTTGAACAAGACGTACCAGCTGTCGCTGGTGCTCAGCGCCGGAAGGTAGGAGTCGGTGATGATCCCGTTGGTGAGCTGGTTGCCGTTGACGGTCGCGCCGCCCTGCTTCGCGAACGACTCGAGCAGCCCGGACAGCGTGATTGGGTCCGAGCCGACATCGCTGACGACCAGCTGCGGGCTGAAGCCGAGCTTCAGGCTGTTCAGCTTCAGCAGCGCGGTGAACGCAGGAATCGAGAACGCGACGACGACCTGGGCGCCGGACGCGCGCAGCGCGGCGACCTGGGGCGCGATGTTGACGTTGGTGTCGACATAGCTCTGCTTGCTGACCACCATCGAGGCCGGGATCTCGTAGTTGAGGCCCTTGACCCCGTCCTGGCCGAACTCGTCGTTCTGGTAGAAGTAGGCGACCTTCTTGCCCGCGAAGTGCTGCTTCACGTACTGCCCGAGGATCTTCCCCTCGCGTACGTAGTCGATCTGCCAGCCGAAGGTCTGCGGGTATGTCGTGGGCTGGTTCCAGCATTCGCAACCGGAAGCGACGAACACGTCGGGGACCTTCTCGGAGTTCAGGAAGCTCACGACGGCCAGGTGCGTGGGCGTGCCGAGGCCGTTGAATATCGCGTACACGTTGTCCTGCAGCACGAGCTGGCGGACGACCGACGCCGTCGTGGTGGGGTCGTAGGCGTCGTTGAGGTACTTGTAGACGATCTTGCGCCCGTACACCCCGCCGTGCGCGTTGACGTAAGCGAAGTACGCGGCCGACGCGGGAGCGATCTCGCTATAGCCGGGCGCGGCGGGCCCGGTGAGCGGCTGGTGGCTGCCGATGGTGATCGTGGTCGGGGTGATGCCGGGCGCGGACGCGGTCAGGGCCGCGCTTGAGCTGCTTGAACTTGAGCCGGAGCTCGGACTTGAACTCGAGCTCGACGAGCAGGCGGCGACGGCGAGCGCGGCCACGGTCATGATGGCCGCGGCCTGCCAGCGAAGCCGATGAGTTCGTTTCATGAAGTGCCTTCCTTCTCATGTTGGCTGGCCGGCGCTTCGTCGGCCGACGGCGTGACGTGAGCCGCGGATGCGTCGTGCCAGGTGCGGGTCTTCCGGTCAGGACCTGTGAAAGCGGTGAGGAGACGTCGCAGCCCGCCCTGGATTCCCTGCGGGAAGATGAGCATGACGAGGATGAGGACCACGCCATAGGCGGCTATCGGGATGTTGGATCCGGCGGAACTGGACAGGCCGTGGCTGGTGGCCACGTCCGTGACGTAGGTGGGCACGAGGACGATCACGAGGCTTCCCCACAGCGCGCCGGGCAGGCTCCCGAGGCCGCCGATCACGGCCGCCGTCAGCAGCGCGATGGAGAGCGTGATCGTGAAGGCACCCGGCGCGACCAGGCTGGTCACGATGGCCAGCAGCGAGCCGGCCAGCCCGGCGCAGACAGCGCTCACCACGAAGGCGAGAATGCGCGTCACGGCGACGTTCACGCCGTCAAGTGCGGCGGCCACCTCGTCGTCGCGCACCGCGCGCCAGTTGCGGCCGATCCTGCTGTAACACAGGTTCGCCAGCAGCACCAGGGTGACCAGCGCCACCGCGGTGCTGACCCAGGCCTGCCACCTGGTCAGCGGGAAGGTCGCGCCGAGGAAGGCTGGCGTGGTGAAGGCGACGTTCAGGCCCTGGTCTCCGCCGAAGACCCCCGACCAGGCGTAAGCCACGCTCGGAAGTGCCACGCCGAGCATCAGGGTCGCGCCGGCCAGGTACGGGCCGCGCAGCCGGGCCGCGGCCACGCCCACGATGGCCCCGGCCGCCGCCGCGGTCGCGGCGGATACCACAAGCGCGGCGACGAAGGGCCAGGCCAGGTGCATCAGCACCAGCGCCGTGGTGTAGCCGCCGATGGCCATGAACGCCCCGTTGCCCAACGAGATCTGGCCGCTGAGCCCGGTCAGCACGGTGAGCCCGGCCACGGCCGTGACCTCGTACGCGACCTCGGCGATCTGGTAATCACGGAACGTGTCCAGCTTGATGGAAAGGAACCCGACGATCACCGCCATCACCACCGCGACGCCGAGCCTGCGCGGCAGCGTCTGCATGGTCATACCCGTCGCACCTTGGTGGCGGAGAACAGCCCGTCGGGCCGGATCATCAGCACCACGACCAGGATGCCGAGGGCGACCAGGGAGGTCAGGTCGGAACCCTTGGCGCCCAGGTAGCCCGCCACGTAGCTGAGCGCGATCCCCAGCAGCAGCCCGCCGACCACCGCTCCCGCCGGGCTGTCCAAGCCGCCGATCACCGCCGCGGTAAAGCCGAACACGAAGATCGCATCCATGCTGTTCGGGTACAGGAACGTCGAAGGCGAGACCAGTACGCCCGCCAGCGCCCCAAGCAGGCCCGCCAGCGCCCAGCCGATGGTGAACATCCGCGCGACCCGGATGCCGGACAGACGGGCGATCGTGGCGTTGAACGCCGCCGCGCGCATGCGCAGTCCGGCCGAGGTGTACTTGAACGCCGCCGCCAGCGCCAGCGTGGTCACCAGCACCGCCGCCACGACGAACACGTCGAAGCGCGACACGCCGAGCGGTGTCGTGCCGATCCTGAGCCCGGTGATCGAGAACGCCGCAGGGAACGACCGGTACTGCCCGCCGAAGAAGATGCCGGCCAGGCCCTCGAGCAGGATGAGCAGCCCGATGGTCACGATCACCGCGTTGAGCGGCGGCTTGTTCATCGTCGGCCGGATGACGGTGAGCTGGCATACCGCGCCGAGTACGACGCCGGCCGCGAGCGCGACCACGAAGCCGGCCCAGTAGGAGCCGGTGCGGTAGACGACCTCGATGGCCACGTAGGTGGTGAACATGGCCATCCCGCCCTGCGCGTAGTTCAGCACCCGGGTCCCTCGCCAGATCAGCACGAGGGACAGCGCTATCGCGGCGTAGATCATCCCGAAGACGACCCCGCTGAGCGTGAACTGGAGGAACTCGACCACTGGCATGCTCCCCTATGAGTGGCTAGAACCCGAGGTAGTGGTGGCGCAATGCGACATCGGCCGCGAGCGTCTGGGCATCCGCGGAAGCGACGACCCGGCCGAGGTTGAGTACCACGCCGTGATCGGCGACGGCGAGCGCGCTCCGCGCGTTCTGCTCCACCAGGACGATGGTGAGCCCTTGCTCCCGGCTCAGCCGGACCACCAGGTCCATGACCTGGGCCATGATCCTGGGCGCGAGGCCGAGCGACGGCTCGTCGAGCAGCAGCACGCGTGGCCGCGACAGCAGCGCGCGCGCGATGACCAGCATCTGCCGCTCGCCGCCGGACAGCGTGGCGGCCAGCTTGCGCCGGCGGTCGGCCAGCGGCCGAAAGCGCCCGTAAGCCTCGTCGAGCGCGGCCGCCCGTTCGGCTCTGCCAGCTCCCGGGGGGACGACCCTCCCGGAGACCCCCCCGGCACGGGGGGGCTTCCCGCCCCCCCGTATCCCCCTGGGGGGCCAGGACATCATGCCGATACGCAGGTTCTCCTCGACCGTGAGCTCACCGATCACGCCCTGTCCCTCTGGCACGTGCGCGATCCCGGCCCTGACCATCTGCTCGGGGCTGCGGCCGGCCAGGTCGGTGCCGCCCATCAGCACGCGGCCGCGGCGGGGCCTGATCATGCCGCTGACCGCGCGCAGCAGCGTCGTCTTGCCCGCGCCGTTCGCGCCGAGCACCGCCGTGATGGCGGCGGTGTCGGCCGAGATGCTGACTCCGTCCAGCGCGACGACCCCGCCGTATCCCGCGACCAGCCCCTCGACGGCCAGCGCCGGGGACCCGGTCTCCCCGTTGTCCTCACTCATCTCTTGGCACCTGATCATCAATGGCGCCGAGATAGGCGGCGGTCACGGCGGGATTGTCCTGAACCTGCCGCGGTGTGCCCGTCGCGATCACCTTCCCGAAGTCGAGGACCACGATCGAGTCGCAGACGGACATCATCAGGTCCACGTGGTGCTCGATCACGACCAGGGATGCCTCGGTGGCCAGGTCGCGAATGAGGCTGCCGAGCTCGGCCAGCTCGCTCTCACCCAGGCCGCTCGCGGGCTCGTCGAGCAGGAACAGCCCGGGCTTGCCCGCCAGGGCCCGGGCCAAGGCGACCCTCTTCCGCATGCCGTAGGACAGCTCACCGGGCCTGGCCTCGGCCACCTGCGCGGCGCCGACCCGGTCCAGGGCCTGCACGGCCTCCTCGCGCAGCTTGCGCTCGTCGCGGGTGGCTCGCGGCAGCGTGAGCAGCGCGGACCAGAATCCGGCCGAAGCCCGGCAGGTCGCGCCGACCATGACGTTCTCGAGCGCGGTCAGCCCGCCGTACAGGCCGACCCCCTGCAGGGTCCTGGCGACGCCGAGAGCGGCCAGCCGATGCGGCCGGACGTTGTGCGGGCGGCCACCGAACAGCACCTCGCCGGCATTGGGCCGGATGAAACCGCACAGCACGTTCAGCAACGTGGTCTTGCCCGCCCCGTTCGGGCCGATGACGCCCAGGACATGCCGGGGCGGGACGGCGAGCGAGACCGAATCAAGCGCGGTCAGCCCGCCGAAACGGACGGTCACGCCCTGCACTTCAAGCACTGAACCCGGATTCATGTCTTTTGTCCTCGCCACGTTCAGCAGGAAGTTCCGGCATGAATCCTCATTCAAGGCTGGTCCGAAGGACTGGGCAAGCCCCCCGATTAGAGTTGGCATCGATTCGTAACTGAACCGAAACACGAGCTGCGGCCGCGACGACGCCTCGGGCGAAGCGCGGCATCATTTCCCGGAACCGCATTTGTGCGGTCACCATATTGCCTGCACGGCACGGCTTGTGGCACCGTCTGCGATGTGGAACCGCAACGCCAGGTTCGCGACGGTGACCTGCTGTGGACGCCGGGACCTGATCGCGTCAGCCGCGCCAACGTCACCGCGTTCGCCCGGTGGCTCGCCCGAGAGCGCGGGCTTGACTTCGCCGACTATGACGCGCTGTGGCACTGGTCGGTGACCGACCTTGACGGATTCTGGCAGGCAGTCTGGGATTACTGCGGCATCGAAGCCTCGGTCCAGCCGAAGGCGGTCCTGGGCGCCAGGACCATGCCAGGCGCCGACTGGTTCCCCGGGGCCAGGCTGAACTACGCGCAGCACGTGCTCTGCCGCGAGCGGCCCGGCGAGGAGGCCCTGTACTACCAGTCAGAAACCACGCCGCTCACGGGGCTGGCCTGGCCGGACCTCGCGAACGGCGTCCGGGTGCTTGCCACCCGGCTGCGCGCCATGGGGGTCCGCCCCGGCGACCGGGTGGCTTCCTGCATGCCGAACATCCCGCAGACGGTGATCGCCATGCTGGCCACCACCAGCATCGGCGCCGTCTGGACCAGCTGCTCCCCCGACTTTGGCTGGCGCGGGGTCAGCGACAGGTTCGGGCCGCTGGCGCCGAAGGTCCTGTTCTGCGTGGACAGCTACCGCTACGGCGGCCGGGACTACGACCGTACCGCCGAGCTAGGGCAGATCATCGCGCTGCTGCCCGGCCTCGAGCAGGTGATCCACGTGCCGGGACCCGCCGGGCAGCAGATCACCGGGGAGCCTCGAGTCCGGCCCTGGGACGAGGTCATGGACCACCCGTGGGGGCCGGCCGCGGAGTTCGAGTTCGAGCAGGTGCCGTTCGGCCATCCGCTGTGGATCTTGTTCTCCTCCGGCACCACCGGGCTGCCGAAGGCGATCACCCACAGCCACGGCGGCATCCTCATCGAGCAGCTGAAACTGCAGACGTTCCACATGGACCTTCGGCCGGGCGACCGGATGTTCTTCCACACCACTACCGGCTGGATGATGTGGAACTTCCTGGTCAGCTCGCTGCTGCTGGGCGTGCGGCCGCTGCTCTACGACGGGAACCCGGGCTATCCAGACCCCGGCGTGCTGTGGGAGATGGCGCAGAACGCGGGCGTGACGTTCTTCGGCGCGAGCCCCACCTACGTGGACATGCTGTCCAAGGTCGGCCTGGTGCCGGCCGAGAAGTATGACCTGTCCGCGCTGACCGCCATCATGCTGGCCGGCTCGCCGGTGTCGGCGAAGTGCGGCGCCTGGTTCTACCGCAACGTCAAGCCCGACCTGTGGCTGTGCACAGGCAGCGGCGGAACCGACATCTGCAGCGGGTTCGTCGGCGGGATGCCCACGCTGCCCGTCTACGCCGGCGAGATCCAGGCCCGTCACCTGGGCGTCTCCGCGTTCGCGTACGACGAGGCGGGTGAGCCCGTCACCGGCCAGGTCGGCGAGATGGTGATCACCCAGCCGATGCCGTCGATGCCGGTCTGCCTGTGGAACGACCACGACGGCGAGCTTTACCGGCGGACCTACTTCGCCGACTTTCCCGGAATGTGGCGGCAGGGAGACTTCTTCAAGGTCAACGAGCGCGGCGGCTGCTTCGTGCTCGGCCGTAGCGACGCGACCCTGAACCGGCACGGCGTCCGCATCGGCACCGCGGAGATCTACGCCGCGCTCGAGTCCGTCGAGGAGATCGCGGACGCGCTGATCGTCAACCTCGACCTGCCCGGCGGCGGTTTCTTCATGCCGCTGTTCGTCACGCTGACCGAGGGGGCCGTCCTGGACGACGCGCTGCGCCGCAAGATCGGCGACCGGCTCCGTGCCCAGTACACGGCGCGGCACGTCCCGGACCAGATCATCGCGGTTCCCGCGATCCCGGCCACGCTGACGGGCAAGAAGATGGAGGTACCGGTCCGCAAGATCCTGCTTGGAGCCAGGCCAGACGATGCTGCTAACCGCCATGCCATGGCGAACCCGCAGGCCCTGGACGCCTTCGCCCGCTACGCGAGCACGCAGCGGGACTACCATCCCGGCTGAGGGTCCGGCCGGGCCACCGTCTCGATGACCAGCTCCACCGTCCGCCCGACCATGCCCTTCTTCCCCCGTCACCCCGAAGCTGGTGCGGTCCAGGCGGGCGGTGGCTCGTAGATCGTCTTCGGTACTCCCATGACGGTTTCATCGTAGGCTCGGGTGCGGTATCGGCATTCCGGGCATGATCCGTGACCCGATGGTTGATTCCTCGAATCAGCCGGACGACGGAAGCGCCGTCCACCTCCTGGGCTTGGTCGCCGACGGCCCGAGGGGCGGCCACACGGCCGCATATCGATTCCGTCACCGCCTGATACCTGGGTCGCCGGGACAGTACGCTCGGCAGATGACCGTGGCTACCGCGCTTCGCGCCCTCATTACCTTCGTTGTCCTATTAGGGTTGGCCGCCTGCGGTTCGGCTGGCTCCGCGCCGACCGCCCTGTCGAGCGGCAGCCCGCTGGGCTCTCCGCTGGCGTCGCCGTCAGGTCCTGTGCCGCCGGCGCCTACCAGGGCACCACGCCCTACTCAGATAGCCAGTACCACTCAAGCACCTCATGTCACTCAAGCACCTCATGTCACGCAGGCCCCGCCGACCACGCGCGCACCGACTCCGACTCAGGCCGCCCCGGTCGGCTGCTATCCGAAGAGCAACGAGGGGACGTGCTACGAACCCGGCGAGTTCTGCCGTAACAGCGACCACGGGGTCACCGGGGTGGCCGGAGACGGCAAGACGATCAAGTGCGAGGACAACGACGGCTGGCGCTGGGAACCGGTCTGACCTTGCCCTCAGCATCACGCGGCAGTGGGCCGGCGGGGGGTTAGGATATGCGCTCAGCGACGTACCTCCGCTCCTATCGGGGGGAAGCAGAGCGTCATAAGCGTGGATAGGCCATGACGAGTCAGCAGGGCGGAGCGCGGCAGCCGGCGGGCATTCGTGACGTGGCCCGGCTGGCCGGCGTATCGGTGGCCTCGGTGAGCTTCGCGCTGAATGGCCAACCCGGCGTCGCGGAAGGAACCCGCCGCCGGATCCTGGCCGCCGCGGCTGAGCTCGGCTACCACGCCAACCCGCAGGCCCAGGCGCTGCGGCGCGGACGTACCACTACGTATGGCCTGGTCATCCGCAACTTCAGCAATCCCTTTTTCCTCGAGGTGCTGACCGGGGCCGAGCAGGCGGCGAGCGAGGCGGGGGCCACCTTGCTGCTGCTCGACTCGCGCTACTCGGTGGAACGCGAGCGCCTGCTGGTGCGGGAAGTGGCCGCTCAGCGCCTGGCCGGGCTGGCCATCGCCCCGGTCGGCAAGGGCGAGTCGGTGCGGCTCTGGCAGGAGTTGCGCCCCGGCACCTCGGTGGTGACGCTGAATGCGACCGTGGACGGCGTCCCCGGCGTGTCGCGGGTGTACCCGGATAACGCGGCCGCGGTCGAACTGGCGATGCGACGCCTGGCCGAACTCGGCCACTCCTGCGCCGCGTTCCTATCCGCGCCGCGCGGGCTGGTGGCCGACCCGGACCGGCTGCGCCACTTTCGGCGACTGGCCCGCGAGCTTGGCGTCGAGCCGGTCGTCATGCGGTCGCCCCTCACGGTCGTCGATGTGCGCAAGGCATCCGGGGCGCTGCTGGCGCGCCGGGACGCCCCCACCGCGGTCATCACCAACTCCGATTACACGGCGCTCGGCATCTACAAGACCGCAAGGGACCTGTCGCTGCGGATCGGCCCGGATGTCTCCGTCATCGGACACGACGACCTGCCGACCTCCGAACTGCTCGACCCGCCGCTGGCGACCATCCGGCTGGACGGCAGGGAAATGGGCCGGGCGCTGATGGCGCGGCTGCTCGACGGCGATCGGCTAGGCGACTACGTCGCCCCGGTCCAACTGGTCGAACGCGCCTCCCTGCAGGCACCCCAACTTCCCGTTAACCCGGTGTTCACCCCGCTCAGTGCGGCAACTCGGTAACGTCCCTTGACACCCTCACGGCGGGTGTGTGAGCATTCGAACGCTAAACGTTTTAGGTGCGTTTATCCTGCACTCTTAGCTGGGGGAGAGGTGGGTCGGCAAACCGTTTCTTTACCGCCGCCCGGGCCCTTTTCGGGCAGCCGCAATCCACTTCGGGGATAGGAAAGCATTTCAGGAGGCACTGATGAGATCCTCATATCGATTCGCGCTCGCGGGCATCGCCGCCGCGACATTGTTCGCGGCTGGCTGCTCGTCGTCGGGTTCCTCGGCGAGTTCGAGCGGCAGCAGCACCAACTGGGCGACGGAGACCTCCGCCTCGGCCGGAGGCGGCATGAATGCGCTGGTCGCGGCGGCCCAGAAGGAAGGCACACTCAACGTCATCGCCCTGCCGCCGACGTGGGCGAATTACGGCGCCATCCTTTCGGCCTTCACCGCCAAGTACGGCATCAAGATCAATTCCGCCAACCCCACAGGCACCAGCCAGCAGGAAGTCAACGCGGTCAAGACGGAGAACGGCACCGCCAAGGCGCCGGACGTCCTGGACATCGGCATGGCCGTCGCCCTGGCCAACACGAACCTGTTCGCACCGTATGAGGTCAGCACCTGGAGCAGCATCCTCCCTGCTCAGAAGGCGCCGAACGGCATCTGGGTGCAGGACTACGGCGGCTACATGGCGGTCGGCTACTCGAGCAAGTTCGGCACGATCACCTCGCTGAACCAGCTGCTCGGCCCGCAGTTCAAGAACGCCGTCGCGCTGAACGGCAACCCGACCTCGGCTAACGCGGGCCTGAACGGCGTCATGATGGCCAACCTCGCGGAGGGCGGCACGGCCAGCAACATCGCCGACGGCGTGTCCTTCTTCTCCAAGCTCAAGGCGGCCGGGAACTTCTCCCCGATATCGGCTACCGGTGCCACGATCAAGGCAGGCTCGACCCCGGTCGTGTTCAACTGGGACTACCTCAACCTTCCGAGCTACGTAGGCGTGCCGAACTGGAAGGTGTTCATTCCGCCGAACGTCGCCCTGGGCGGGTATTACGCGCAGGCCATCAACAAGAACGCGCCGCACCCAGCGGCAGCCCGGTTGTGGGAGGAGTTCCTCTACTCGCAGGCCGCGTCCGGCGGGCAGAACCTCTGGCTCGAGGGTGGCGCCCGGCCGGTGGAGCAGGCAGCCATGAAATCCAACGGCACCATCAACGCCAGCGCGGCCTCGAAGCTGCCCGCGGTCAGCGTCACGCCTACGTTCCTCAGCCCGACCCAGGCCACCGACGCCGCGACTTACCTGGCGGCGAACTGGGCGAAGGCTGTCGGCGGCTAGCGAGGTAAGGTGGCCGTCGCTGTGACAACTGAGACCGGCGCCCGGCCTTCGTGGTCCGGGCGCCGGCCGTCTGCTCCGGCCTGGGCCGGCACCGTCCCGTTCTTCGCCTACGTCGGGGTCTTCCTGCTATGGCCGACCGGGATCGTGGTCGTCGACGCGCTCAAGAACCCGAACGGCGCATGGGCGTTCTCCAACATCAGCGAGCTCGGCGACCCTCTGGTGCGCGGTTACTTCATCGGCTCGTTCAAGCTATGCGTGCTCTCGTCCGTGCTGGGCGCCGTGCTTGGCGCGATCCTGGCCTATGCCGTGGCGTCGGGGAACCCGGACGGCATGGTGCGCAGGCTGTACCTGGCCATCTCGGGCGTTCTCGCCCAGTTCGGCGGGGTCACGCTAGCGTTCGCGTTCCTCGTGCTCCTCGGCCCGGTGGGGCTGCTGTTCCACGCCAGCTGGTACTTCAACTTCCCATGGGGCATCGGGCTGATCTACACGTATTTCCAGATCCCGCTGATGGTGCTAGTTTTCCTGCCCGCGATCGACGGGCTGAAGGTCCAGTGGCGTGAGGCGTCGGAGAACCTCGGCGCATCGGCGTGGCAATACTGGCGGTACGTCGGCGGCCCGCTGCTAGCGCCGGCCTTCCTCGGCGCCACGCTACTGCTGTTCGCGAACGCGCTGTCGGCCTTCGCCACCATCATTGCCTGGGAGAACCAGATCGCCTACACCGTGCCGCAGCAGATCAGTACCGCGCTGTCCAGCGAGGTCGGGTTGGCCAACGTCAACGTGGCCGACCTGCTCGCCCTGGGCATGGTGATCCTGGTGGCCATCGTCATGACGGGATACGCATTGCTGCAGCGCAGGGCGGCCCGATGGCTGCGGTAACCGCACTCAGCGAGACGCCCGCTGCCGCGCCGGCCGGGCGCCCGAGCGGCATGCAGGCTCGCCGGCGCAGACGGCTGAACGCATTCCGCTATGTGGTCTTCACGGTGTTCGGGCTGTTCTTCCTCCTGCCGCTGCTGGCGATGGCCCGGTTCTCGCTGGAGGGAGCCAAGCTCGGCACGTGGTCACTGTCGGCCTGGCGGCAGATCGCCTCCTTCCAGGGGACAGGCGTTCCTCCCCTGCTGAGCGGGATCGAGATCACCCTGGAACTCGCGGCCATCACCTGCGCGGTCACGCTGGTGCTGCTGGTGCCGACCATGATCTGGATCCGGCTGCGGGTGCAGTGGCTGGCGCGCACCGTAGAGTTCCTCTGCCTGCTGCCGCTTACCATCCCCGCGATCGTGCTCGTGGTCGGCCTCGGTTCGATCTACAACAGGATCCAGCATTACGAGCTGTCCGCGCTCATGCTGTTCTGGGTCTACGTGATCCTGGCGCTGCCCTACGCCTACCGGGCGCTCGCGGCCGGGCTGAACGCGATCGACGTGACAACCCTGTCCGAGGCCGCGCGCAGCCTCGGGGCGAGCTGGTTCACCGTGATCGTCCGGGTGATCGCGCCGAACATGCGGCAGGCCATTCTGAACGCCCTGATACTGACCGCCTCCCTGGTGCTCGGCGAGTTCACCATCGCCTACCTCCTGCTCTATAACAACCTGCAGGTGGAGCTGTACTCCATCAGCCGGAGTACGCCGAACGCCGGCGTGATCTTCTCCACCTCGTTCGCCGCGCTGCTGTTTGCCTTCGTGCTCCTGTTGATCCTGTCCTACGCTGGCCGCCGCCGCCGCGGCCGGGGATGAGGTTCCGCTCGTGGCTTCTTCACCGATGACCAGAACGCAGGACGGCGCGGCCAGGACCGCCGTCGAAGTGCGGATGGAGGGACTGAGCCGGCACTACGGCCCCGTCGTCGCGCTCGACCGGCTGGACCTGACCCTGCAGCCCGGCGAGCTTGTCGCCCTGCTCGGCCCATCGGGCTGCGGCAAGACCACCACGTTGCGCCTGGTCGCGGGGCTGGAGGACGCCGACAGCGGCCACATCTCCGTCGGCGGCAAGGACATTACTCACCTCTCGGCCGCCAAGCGCGACATGGGGATGGTGTTCCAGGCCTACTCGCTGTTCCCGCACATGACGGTGCGGCAGAATGTGGCCTTCGGGCTGCGGCTGCGCCGGGTCAGCGCGGCGCAGCGGGATAAGCGCGCGATAGAGATGCTGGACCTGGTCGGACTCGCCACCCAGGCGGACCGGTACCCGCATCAGATCTCCGGCGGGCAGCAGCAGCGGGTCGCCCTGGCCCGGGCTCTGGCCATCGAACCGCAGGTGCTGCTGCTCGACGAGCCGCTGTCGGCGCTTGACGCCAAGGTCCGGGCGCAGCTGCGGGACCAGATCCGCCGGATTCAGCTTGAGGTGGGCATCACCACGCTGTTCGTCACCCACGACCAGGAGGAGGCGCTGGCTATCGCGGACCGGGTCGGCGTCATGCGGGAAGGCCGCATCGAGCAGCTCGCGCCGCCCACCGAGGTCTACTCTCGCCCGGCGACGTCGTTCGTGGCCGAGTTCGTCGGCCTGAGCAACCGGCTGACCGGTGAGGTCCGCGGCGGCGAGGTAACGGTGCGCGGCCGCACGCTGCCGCTGGTGGAACGAGATGTACCTGACGGCCAGGTGGTAGCGCTGGTGCGGCCGGAAGCGGTGACCCTGGCATCCCACACCACACCGGAGTCCGGCCCGCTGGTGGGCACGGTGATCGCCGTCACCTTCCTCGGCGCGACCAGCCGGGTCACCGTGGATCTCGGCGACACCACGATCCTGGCTCAGCTCTCCACCTCAGACGCGGCCGCGCTGCCCGCGGGCAGCCGCGTCGCGCTGACGATCCGCCCCGATCCCGTGCTCGTGTCAGCCGGCGCAGACCCGGCCGGCCCGGCGGCCGAGGAAGAAGCGTGAGCGGTCGGCATTCACCGCTGACCACTCATCGCCGGCTCGGTCACGGAGCGGTTCTTCGCCACGGGCTGTCAGCTCCGTATCGCGCCGTCGAGATCGGCGCGGGCGAGCCTCATCTCATCCGTGACGACTTCGGCGCGGGGTCTGCTGGGTCTGAGTCGGCGTACGGCCCGGGTCGCCCGCTGCTCTGCCTGGTGCACATCACCGATCTGCAGCTCGCCGACGTCCAGTCGCCGACGCGGTTCGAGTTCCTCAACGCCCACTTCGCGGACCGCAGGTACGTCGGCCTCATTCCGGTGCAGCGACCTCAGGAGGCGCTCACGGTGCACGCGGTCGATGCCACCGTTCGCACGCTCGGCGCCGTACACGGCGCGGCGACCGGGCTGCCGATGCAACTGGCGGTCACGACGGGCGACGCGATCGACAACGCGCAATGGAACGAGCTGCAGGCGTTCCTCGCCCTGTTCGACGGCGGGCCGGTGTCCCCGGATTCGGGTGGCCCGGACTATGAGGGAGTGCAGGCACCGGATTGGCCGGGTGACATCTTCTGGCGACCAGACGGACCAGGCGCCGAGGGGCCCGACTTCTTCCGGCGCGAGTTCGGTTTCCCGCATCACCCTGGCCTGCTGCAGCGTGCGCTCCGCGAGTTCTCCGCCGCCGGCCTGAGCATCCCCTGGCTATCCTGCTTCGGCAATCACGAGGCGCTCAACCAGGGCGTAGGCACCCAGACTCCGGCCCTGGCCGCCGCGCTGACCGGCAGCAAGAAGCCGACCGGCCTGCCCGAGGACTTCCATCACGACCATGCGCTTGAGGAGTTCACCGAACGTCCCGAGGCGTTCATGGCCGGCCCGTACCGCTCCGTCACGCCGGATCCGTTCCGTCGCCCGATCAGCAGGCGGGACTTCGTCGATGCGCACCTGCGGGCCGGCTCACGGCCGTTCGGACACGGATTTACCGAACGGAACCGGCTGCACGGGACCGCGTACTACGTCCACGACATGCCTGCGGTGCGGTTCATCGCGCTCGACACTAACTGCCTGGCCGGCGGCGCAGCTGGGTGCCTGGACGGCAAGCAGGCGCGATGGCTGGAAACCAAGCTCGCGGAGGTGCACTCGGCGTACCGGGGACCAGACGGCAACGATGTCCGGACCGGCCACGACGACCGGCTGGTGATCCTGTTCTCGCACCACGGCACCGACACGCTGGACAACAGCCGCGGCGGTCACATGGGGCCGGACGGCGAGCCTTTGCTCGGCGCCGGACTGGTGGCCTTGCTGCACCGGTTCCCCAACGTGGTCTTGTGGCTGAACGGCCATACGCACACCAACACGATCCGTCCGCGCCCTGACCCCGCTGACCCGAAACGCGGGTTCTGGGAGGTCACCACCTGCGCGGTAGTGGACTGGCCCTGCCAGACCCGAGTGGTCGAACTGCTCGACCAGGGCGAGTACCTGTCCATCGTGACCACGATGGTGGATCACGACACGCCGGTGGCGCCGTCCCTTTCCCTGGAAACCTCGGATGACCTCGCCGCGCTGCATCGCGAGCTCGCGGCCAATGTTCCCTGGGACGTCACCGTCATGGCCGGCACCACCGCCGACCGGAACGTGGAGCTACGGGTCGTCCCGCCCTTCCCGCTCAAGCGACTGCCCGGAGTTTGACGCGCAGCGCCTGCAGGTCGGCGGCGCCGAAGCCGCGATCGGTCAGCCAGGGCACGACGCCGCCGTAGCGCGCGTCCATCTGCTCGAGGAACGCCGTCATCGTCTCAGGCCGCGGCCGGTGCAGATCGGCGGGCTTGCTGTCGATATCGCGGGCATACAGGCGCGACCTGCGCAGCCGGGCCATGATGGCCTCGGTGCGCTCCCCGCTGGCCGCATAATCGGTGACGATCGCCTGCGCGGGAACGCCGGCCACGGTGAGCGCGAGCGCCACCACGACCCCGGTCCTGTCCTTGCCGGCCGCGCAGTGGACCAGCGCCGCGCCCTCGGCGCATGCGATGCTGCGCAGCGCCCCCACCACCTGATCCGGCCGGTCTTCTAGGTAGCCCAGGTAGTGCCCGCAGACGGGATCGCGCGGGTACCTGGACTTGTCCTGCCGGCCCCGGGTCAGCAACGCGTCGGCGATCACGTCGGTGCTGGCGCCCACCTCGGACAGCACCGGGTGATGGGCGTGCCGCACGCCCGCCACGGCGTCCAGCGGCGCCGGTCCCTCCGCGGCCAGTTCGTTGGAGCTCCGCAAGTCGACCACGGTGCTCACGCCAATATCGCGCACCAGCGTCGTGACGTCGGCAGCCGACAGTTCCTGCAGGTTGTCCGCGCGCAGCAACCTGGCCCTCGCGGTCTTCTGCCCGTCCTCGGTCGGCAGGTCGCCTAGGTCGCGCACGTTGACCGCACCATCAAGCTCAATCCACGCCATGACAACACCTTCGCAGACCCGCCAACCTGGGGCATACTTGAGTCAACCATGACGCCGCCCAGAACCCTGCGGCCCGCCGCAAGGTCGATGCTGACGCCGCAACTTCCCGGTTAGCGAGAAGAGGCCCTCTGCCAGCAGCCGGCTTAAGCCTGTTTGCTGCTGCTGAGTGGGAGTCCTCATGACGTACTCGCTGCCGGCCGGCCGGGTCATGATCGAGGTGGAGTCCGCCCCGGGGGCGACCACGATCTTTGTCAGGGGCGAGCTCGACCTGGTGACGATGCCGTTCCTCGCCGAGCGGCTGATGCTGGTCTCGCGGGACAAGCCGGGACGGCTCGTCTTCGACCTGGCCGGGACGGGTTTCATGGACTGCGGTTCGGCGCGGCTGATCGCCGGGGCCGGGGAGTGGCTGCCCGAGGGTCGGCGGCCGGTCATCCGCCGCCCTCGCCCCGCTGTCCGCCGTATCCTCGGGCTCACCGGTCTTGACGCTCACTGCGAGATAGAAGGGTTAGCCGCGGGTAGTATCCGGACCCAGCCCTGCGCGGAAGCCAAGGAGATGCGGAGAGGGCAGTTGAGCGTCTCGGTACATGATGTGCGCCACGCGTTGAACGAGCTCGGCAAACTGCGCTTCGGCGAGATGCGGGTCGAAGACGCGATGCTCCACATCGTGCAGACCACTCACGCGATCTTCTCCGTGGATGGCGCCGGCCTGATGCTGGCCGACGTGGATCACCACCTGCTGAACGCCGCGGTGTCTGACGACCGCATGCGCCACTTGGAAGAACTGCAGATTCGCTACCAGGAAGGTCCGTGCATCGCGGCCTTCGAGGACAAGGAGCTGATCCGGGCCGAAGACCTGTCGCAGGATGACCGGTGGCCGTCGTTCAGCCAGCACGCGGTTGCCCGCGGGGTCTTGGCCGTGCTGGCCAGTCCCATCCCCTATAACCAGGACGCGGTTGGCGTGGTGGCGGTGTTGTCTGAAGACCGCCGCCCCTGGTCGGCCGAGGCCGAGCTTGCGCTGCTCGCCTTCACCGACCTGGCTGCGCTACTCATCGCCAGCATGCTGCTCGGCGAACAGCAGACCGAACTGGCCGCCCAACTGCAGTCGGCGCTGAACTCGCGGGCCATCATCGAGCAGGCCAAGGGCGTGCTCATCGGCCGGCAAGGACTAACCGCGCACGCCGCCTATGCGCAGCTCAGGGCCCAGGCGCGGGCCGAGCGCCGCAAGCTCGCGATCGTCTCGGCCGAAGTGGTGCGCAACGCGATCCGGGTAGACCACGAGGCCGTCCGCGAAAACTGAGCGGCACGGGTCAGTTCTCAGTACGGCGGTGTTCTCCTCTGGCCCGACCGCAGCGGACCGTCACCAAAGCGATGTCTGAATTCCTTGCGTCACGCAAATATCAGTGGCAGTGTTCGAGGAATGATCTCATCCTTCACCAGGAAAAGAGCGCCTATCGTCGCTCTGCTCGCCATAGCATGCACCGGGCTGGCCGCCGCCGGATGCAGCAGCAGCTCGTCAAGTTCGGCCTCCACCTCCACCTCGACCTCGGCGTCGTCCAGCGCCAGTTCGTCGAGCGCGCCCGCAGTGTCCGGCACCGCCAGCGTCGCGTATGCGTCCTCGCTGACGTTCCTCAATGAGAAGGTCATCGCCCCGGCCTTCAAGGCGGCCACCGGGTACAGCTACTCGGGCTACGCCAATGCCTCCGGCACCCTGGAGGCTGACATCGCCGCCGGCGAGATCCACCCGAACGTCTTCCAGAGTGTGGGCAGTGACAACATCACCCCGCTCGAGCCCAAGTTCACGAACTGGTACATCCAGTACGCCGGCACCTCGATGGTCGTGGCGTACAACCCCAAGAGCAAGTACGCCAGCCAGTTCAAGGCCATTGCCGACGGCAGCGAGCCACTGAAGAACCTGTTCACCCTGCTCCAGACGCCTGGCCTGAAGCTCGGCCGCACCGACCCCAACGTCGACCCGCAGGGCCGGGACTTCATCTACATGCTGGAGCTCGCCCAGGCCTACTACCACCTGCCGTCGGACACGGTCGCCAAGATCCTGGGCACCACGGACTTCGGCACCGCCTCGTCGTCGCAGATCTACGCCGAGTCCTCGCTGGACTCCACGCTGGAGTCGGGGCAGCTTGACGCCGCGAGCGCGTTCGTCACCCAGGCGATCGAGCTGCACCTGGCCTACGTCCCGCTGGTGCCGCAGATCAACCTCTGCTGCTCGCAGTACGCGAGCGTATATAAGACGGCGACGGTTAAGCTGGCCAATGGCATGACCAAGTCCGGCTCGCCGCAGGTCATCGACATCACCATCATTGGCAAGCCCACCGATGCCGGGGTCGCGTTCGTCAAGTACACGCTGTCGCCGGCGGGCCTGGCCCTGTACAAGGCAGGCGGATTCACCGTGCTCACCCCGACGATAACCGGGTCGACAAGCTCAGTCCCGTCCGCGATTTCGAGTGAGCTGGGCGGCTAGCCCAGCGGCAGCCGCTGGCGGCGCGGTCCACGGGGAGGAAACCCCGGGACCGCGCCGCCCGGCGGGACGGGGGCGGCTCGCGGGGGGGCAGTTGCGGCTCCGTTCGGCGTCCACCATCGTCTCGGTGGCCGGCGCGGGCATTGTGTGGCTGGCCTTGCTCGGCCCCGTGATCGCCTTGCTGGCAAACCTGTCGTGGAGCGCCATCGTCAGCTCCCTGACGGCCCCGGGTGCGCTGGTTCCGCTCGTGGTCTCGGTGGAATCCGGGCTGGTGACCCTGGGCGTGCTGCTGGTCTTCTGCACGCCGCTGGCCTGGATGCTGGCCCGGGGGAAACTGCCGTTCCCGCGCGTATGGGAAACCGGCGTGCTGTGCAGCCTGCTGCTGCCGCCACTGGTCATCGGCCTGCTGCTGGTCTTCATGGTCGGCCCGTACACGACGATCGGCAGCCTGCTCGCCGACCTGCACCAGTCCGCGACCAACACCTTCCTCGCCCTGGTCATCGCGGAGGTCTACGAGTCGGCGCCCTACTACGTGCTCGGCGCCCAGGCGGCCTTTGCCAGCGTCGAGCCGCGGCTGGAGCAGCAAGCCGGCCTGCTTGGCGACCGGCCGCGGCGAGTGTTCCGGCGGGTCACGCTGCCGCTAGCCGCACCTGGGCTGGCCATGGCCGCCTCGATCGCCTGGGCCAGGGCGATGGGCGCGTTCGGCGCGGTGATCATCATCGCCTACCACCCGATGGGGATACCGTTGCAGATATACACAACGCTGCAGGAGACCGGACTGCCCTCCGCGCTGCCGTACGCCCTGGTCCTGCTGGTGGTCGCGCTGCCGCTGCCGCTGGCCGCCTACATCTGGAGCGCCCGTGCTGGACGCCGACGTCGAGGTTGACCGCCGCGAGTTCACCGTGCGCGCGGCCCTGCGGGTGGCTCCCGGCGAGCGGCTAGCCTTGTTCGGCCCGTCGGGCGCGGGGAAGACCACGTTGCTCGAGGTCATCGCGGGCCTGGTCGCCCCGCGCCGGGGCCGGATCGAGCTGGGCAGCCGGGTCCTGACCTCGACCGCTCCCCCGCTCCGCGCCGTGCCGCCGTGGCAGCGCCGGGTCGGTCTGCTTCGCCAGGATCCGGGCCTGTTCCCCCACTTGTCGGTGCGGGACAACTTGTGCTACGCCCCCTCGGCGGCGCCGTCAGCCGCCGAGCTGTCCGCGCTCGCTTCGACTCTCGGCATCGAGAGCCTCCTGCCGGCGATGCCCGCGCGCCTGTCTGGCGGCCAGGCGCACCGGGTGGCCCTCGGCCGCCTGCTCCTCGCGCACTGCGACACGCTCCTGCTCGACGAGCCCTACACTGGCCTCGACACCACGCTGCGCCGCACCCTCACCACCCTGGTGGGCTCCCTGGTCGCGGAGCGCTCCATTCCCGCCGTCCTGGTCGCCCATGAGCTAGCCGACGCCCAGGCCTTCGCCGACCGCCTGGCGATAATCGACCGCGGCGAGCTGCTCCAGATCGGCGAGCCCAACGAGGTCGTCCTGCACCCCGCCTCGCGCCGGGTCGCGGAACTGGTCGGCTACCTCGGCTTCGTACCCAGCGGAGACCAGGTAGCCGGGATTCATCCCGAACGGGTGCTGGCTGGAGCCTTTCCCGACCGAGGACTCGTCCTATCCGGAGTAGTCGCCGGCTGCCGCCCCGCCGGCGCAGGCTGGGAAGCCGACCTACGGGTCGGCGATGCCACGATCACCTGCCGCCTGTCCGACCGGCCCTCCATCTCCGACGGCGATTTCACCGTCACGGTCCTTGACCCACCGTACTTCGGGTCCGACGGGAGCGGTCCACCTGCTAGGGCCACCGGGACCGACACGGGGGCGGCAGGCATGGTAATGAGGTGATAACTCTCCCCATCCTGCCCGCGGGGTGCCCACCATGGTTCGATCATCCCGCTGCTCGGGCCTGGACCTGCGCGCCTGCGCCCGCCGAGGTACAGGCCTTCCATGCCGGGCTGCCTGGTTACGCGCCCACTCCCCTGACGCAGGTGCCGGCCCTTGCGGCCGAACTCGGTGTCGGGCGGGTTTTTGTCAAGGACGAGTCAACGCGGATGGGCCTGCCGGCGTTCAAGGTGCTTGGCGCGTCCTGGGCGGTGCACCAGGTGCTGTCCCGGCGGCCACCGGGCGAGGTGGTTCTGGTGACCGCTACCGACGGCAACCACGGCCGGGCGGTGGCGCGGATGGCCCGGCAGTTCGGGCAGCGGGCGCACGTGTTCGTGCCCGGCGGCGTGCACCCTACGGCAGTGGCGGCCATTGCGGCGGAGGGAGCGCAGGTCACCGAGATCGCCGGTACCTACGACGAGGCGGTGCTGCTCGCAGCCGAGGCCGCGGGCAAGCCGGGTACGGTGCTCGTGCAGGACGCCGGCTGGCCTGGCCATGAGCAGGTGCCGACCTGGGTTGTCGAGGGCTATTCGACCTTGTTCGCCGAGGTCGACGTGCAGCTTTCCAAAGCAGGGGCCGCCGAGGCCGCCCTGGTGGTCATCCCGGCCGGAGTGGGCTCACTGGCGCAGGCCGCCATCACCCATTACCGCAGCCTGCCGGACCCAGGTCCGACAGCCCTGCTCACGGTGGAGCCCGGCACCGCTGCGTGCGTGCTGGCTAGCCTGGTCCACGGTGAGCTGGGCACCATCTCCACCAGCGAGACGATCATGGCCGGGCTGAACTGCGGCACCCCTTCCATGCTCGCCTGGCCCTACCTGCGTGACGGCCTGGACGCGGCGGTCGCCGTGGCCGATGCCGACAGCGCCGCGGCAGCTCGTGACCTGGCGGGCTACGGGATACCGGCCGGCCCCTGCGGCGGCGCCTCGCTGGCCGGCGCCCGGGCCGCGCTCACCGGCGAGGACGCGGAGGCCAGGCGGGCATCGCTGGCCATCCGCCCCGACGCGACGGTGGTGCTGCTGAGCACCGAAGGATCCGCGGCTAACCCGGTGCCGGTGAGCTTAGCGGGAAAGTCGCCGTCCGGCCCCGTGGCCCGGGCCAGGCGGGTGCGGTCGAAGGCGTCCGCGGCCGCGCCCGGTCCGGGCACGGCGGTGACCGAACGGGCGTCGAGGGGCTCACCGCAGTGCGAGCACACCGGCACCGCCGTGACGATATGGCCGCACGCGGTATGCCTGGTCTCGACGGGCGGGCCGCCGGGCGCCGCCCACTGGTCGCCCCACTGCCGCATGGCCGTTATCACGTGCCAGAGATCGCGGCCCTTGCTGGTGAGCCGGTATTCCGAGCGCGGCGGGTGATCGGAGTAGGCCACCCGCTTGAGGACCCCGCCTTCGACGAGGTGGTTCAGCCGTTGGGTGAGAATGTTGCGGGAGATCCCGAGCCGGGCCTGGAAGTCATCGAAGCGGGTCACGCCCAGGAAGGCATCCCTGACGATGAGCAGGCTCCACCATTCCCCTACGACGTCGAGGCACTGGGCGACCGAGCAGGTCATGTCCTGGAAGCTGGTCCGTTGCACGCACCCAAGCATAGAGGGTTGCGTAATAGAACGCACTCCCCTAGATTGAGTTCCATGGGAAAACTCAGCCAAGAGGCATCGCCGGTGCGACATCGCGACGTCAGCTGGGAGGATCCCCTCGTCGGCGCGGCTCTGGCCAGCGATCTGAGCGGCCTGGACTACCTGCTCGGCATCGCCGCGGGGCGCATCCCGCCGCCGCCGTTCGCCGTCCTGCTCGGGATGAGCATCATCGGGGTGGAACCGGGCCAGGTCACGTTCGGCCTAGACGTCGGCGAGCACCTGTACAACCCGATCGGGTCGGTACACGGCGGCGTCTTCTGCACCCTGCTCGACTCGGCCATGGGCTGTGCCGTACATAGCTCGCTCGACCGCGGCCAGGCGTACACCACCCTCGAGCTGAAGGTGAACATCGTCAAGGCGCTGACCATGAACACGCCTAGCGTGGCCGCCACCGGACAGGTGGTAAGCGGAGGTCGGCGCGTCGTCACCGCTTCCGGCCAGATCACCGGGCCTGACGGGACCCTCTACGCGCACGCCACCACGACCTGCCTGGTCTTCGAGCCCCGGCCGGCGCAGGAGACAGCGCCTTCCGGCCGCTCAGGGGAGAACGGCTATGGACGCTGATCAGCGGCCGACCGCACGGCGGTGCAGGTCGCGCCGGATCTCCCGGCCGAGCTTCCTGGTCTCCCGGCTGTTGAACATCGCGCCCGCGGCGGCCCCGGTGAGCAGCGGGGCCAGGGAGAACGCACTCCGGCCTGCCCGGACGGCGAGCCGCCGTCGCAGCAGCCGCGCCATCGGCGACCCGGCGGCGAGGATCAGCCCGCCCTCGATCATGAACACCCCCCGGCGGTGCGCCCACGCCGCGAGGTAGGCGCTCATCCGCTCCGCCAGGTTCCCGGAGGCGGGGGTGCCGTAAGCCTCGTGTAGTTCGGCCACGAGCTTGAGCTCGATGCCCACCAGGACTAGGGTCTCCGCCGCCACCTCGGCCGGGAAGGCGGGCAGCACCGGCAGCGCGGCTGCCATGCCGGCGGCCGTACCCGCCGCCGCGGCAGCGCGGGCCGCGCGCTCGATCAGCGCGTCGGCGATCTCCTCCGCAGACTTTCCGGGGAACTGGGCCCGCAGCGCCGCCTGGTCGCGGACCCGCAGCCGCGGCGCCATCGCGACGACCTGACCGAGCAGCCAGCCGGTGCCCGAGCCCGCGCGCCGCCGCACCGCCCGCGTCCCGCGGCCGGCCGCGCGGGCGCCCGAGCTGACCGCCCTATTGAATGATCTGAGGAGCCTGCGCTGCTCCTGCGGGCGGTCCGTCTCGGTGATGTCGGCCGCTACCTCGGCGGCGCGCAGCGAGATGTCGGTTGCTTCAGTATCCGGTTCAGCCATGGCCTACTCCCTACCCCTCATCGCCCGTCACCCACCTGCCCCTGGCCCCGTTCAGTTTGGGCTGTACGGCGTGTGCCTGAGGTCCGGGGCAGGTCGGGAGGTGGTGGTGCGCAGCATGGCGGTCTCCCGTGACAGCAACGCGCGCTGCAGGGCCAGCCGGCGCAGGGTGTCAGACTCGGTCAGCAGCGCCTGCCGTTCCGGCAGGTCGATCACCATGGCGGCGGCGATGATGAACGACAGCAGGACCGGCTCGTCGGGCAGGTCCTCGAGCCTGACCACGGCGCCGCCCCATTCGGTGAGCGCGTCCAGGTACTCGCGGAACGCGGCCTGGACCACGCGCACGGCGGGCTCGGCCGACGCCGGGTCGACCGGCTCGTCGGCGAGCATCTCGACCTCGCCCTGCAGGTACGGGCGCGTCTCGTCCAGCCCGCGCAGCCGGAACCGCTGGGAGCCGACGGTAATGATGTCGAACCGGCCGTCGTCATGCCGGTCGACCCGGCGCAGGGTGGCGGTGCAGCCGATCTCGTACAGCGAGTGCACGCCGTCGATGCCGGTCTCGCGGCCCTTGCGGATCGCGATCACGCCGAACCGGCGCGGCTCCGGCCCGTCGAGCAGGTCCCGGACGAGCTGCCGGTATCGCTCTTCGAAGATGTGCAGCGGCAGGAGCATGCCTGGGTAGAGCACCGCGCCGAGCGGAAACAACGGCAGCATCTCGCTCATAAGGTGCATCCCGCTAGCGTCATACCCACGACAGTACGCGCCGGCGGCCCAGGCTCAGACCGTCAGGCTCAGACCGTCAGGACGATCTTCCCGCGGATGTGGCCGCTCGCCAGTTGCCGGTAGGCATCCTGGACCTGACTGAGCGGGTAGGTCGCGGCGATCGGCACCTCCAAACGGCCGTCCGCGATCAGCCCGGCCAGCTCGGCCAGCACGCTCGCGCTGGCCCCGGCCGCGTTGCCCTCGGCCTTGACTCCGTACTCGGCGACCGCGTCGAACCTGACGATGGTGTCGATCCGGGAAGGCTCGACTCCGAGCTCCAGGGCCAGCTGCACGTAGTCGTCTCCGAAGGTGTCGATGAACGCGTCGACCTTGCCGGCCGCCCGCCGGATCCGGTCGGCCACCCCGTTACCGTAGGCCACGGGAATCACCCCGTGCCCGGCCAGCCACTCGTGGTTCGCCTGGCCCGCCAGGCCGATCACGGTGGCACCGGCGCGCCTAGCCAGCTGGACGGCGAGCGAGCCGACCCCGCCGGCCGCCCCGGAGACCACCACGGTGTCGCCCTCGGTCAGCGCTACGGCCCGGACGGCGGCATAGGCCGTTGCCCCGGTTACGAACAGCGCCCCGGCGACCTCCCAGGATACGCCCGCAGGCTTGGCGGTCAGGTTCTGCTCCTCGACCACGGCATACTCGGCCTGGCTGGCCCGGTTATCGGTGTACCCGATAACCTCGTCGCCGGCGGCGACGCCGGTCACCCCGGGGCCGGTCTCGGCCACGACCCCGGCCAGGTCACTGCCCTGCCCGGACGGGAACGTAGCCGGCCACCTAGCATGCAGCGCGCCGGCCCGGATCTTGGCCTCGCCCGGGTTGATCCCCGCCGCCTTGACCCGGACAAGCACCTGGCCCGGTCCCGGCGCGGGCTTCGGCACATCGACGACCTTCAGGACGTCGACGTCGCCGTACTCGTCGAACCGCACTGCCTTCACTGGCGCGCCTCCCTTTCTCCAGATACCCCTCAACTTCGCAGCGCCGCTTCCTATGCCCGGCCAGCATCGGCATGTCGGCCGCCGAGGCCGGGCGGACGGCGATCATCCGCACAGCCGGTCGATGATCTCGCCGACGGGCAGTTCGGTCGCTAGGCGGTAGCCCTGTCCCGCCCACAGCGACATCCGCCCGGTATCGCCACTGGCCGCAGCCGCGGCCCGCAGCGGGCGCGTGGCGTTGTTGATCTCGGGGTAGGCGGGCGGCGCGTCCAGGTGGTCGACGATGAACCCGTTGACCAGCCCGCGAGCGGGCCGTCCGCTAAAAGCCCTGGTCACGGTGGTGGCGGTGTAGCGCGGGTCGGCTAGGGCCGCCTTGTACAGCGGATGCGCCCCGCTTTCCGGGCTGCGCAGGAACGCGGTCCCGCACTGCGCGGCCACCGCTCCAGCCGCCAGCACGGCCTGCACCTGGCGCGGACCCATGATGCCGCCCGCCGCGATCTGCGGCAGCCCGGTGACCGCGGCGACCGCCCCGATCAGCGGCAGCAGGCCGCGGTCGCGGCCGGGCGCATCGTCGTTCACGAACGTTCCCCGATGCGCTCCGGCCTCGTAGCCCTGCACGCAGAGCGCGTCCGCGCCGGCCGCCGTCGCCATCTCAGCTTCAGCCGGGGTGGTCACCGTGACGACCACCGCACTGCCCGCGTCCTGCAGGGCCCTGATCACCCCGGCCGCGGGGCAGCCGAAGGTGAAGCTGGTGACCGCGGGCGGGTCCGCCAGCAGGTCTTCGATCTTGCCGTCGAAGCCGTCGTCGTCCCAGCCAGCGTCGCCGAGGCCTGGGCCGAGCGAGTCCAGGTACCTGGCGAGCCTCCCGGCGTCCGGGTAGGGCGTGCCGGGGACGAAGATGTTGACGCCGAAGGGCTCGGCCGTCGCGGCCCGCACGGCGGCGATCTCGGCGGTCATCGCCGCGGGCGTCTTGTAGCCCGCGGCCAGGAAGCCGAGCGCCTCGGCCCCGGCGGCCGCGATTACCAGATCCGTGGTCGTGGGGCCGCCGGCCATCGGCGCCACCACGATCCGGCGCCGTAGCAGATCCAGGACCGGCGAAGACTGTGCCATCGGATCCCGAGCCTACCGCCGCGGCCCGCCCTCGGGCAGGCTGGGCGGTCTTCGAATGTCTGTGCCATGGGTTAGGGTTCGACCGTGGCCGAACGCTGGGATCGTGCGCGAGTGCTTGCGCTGGCGCCCGACGCGCCCTCGCAACCGGCCGCCTGGTCGCTGGCGTCTGGCCGCTCTTGGCCGCTGGCCGGTGCCGCCGAGCATGGCGCGCTGTGGGGTGAGTGCCGTGGCAGCGCCGCCGCGCCGTACCGCACCGTCGTCGACCTGGCCGGCCCCGCGTACCGCTGCTCCTGCTCAAGCAGGAAGTTCCCGTGCAAGCACGTGCTGGCCCTGCTGCTGCTCTGGGCCGAGGGATCGGTAAATGACGGCGAGCCGCCCGACTGGGCCGCCAGCTGGCTCACCGCGCGCGCAGGCAAGGCCAGCGCACTGCAGCCCAGGGAACCGGCCGATCCTAAGACGGCGGCTAAACGCGCGGAACAACGCGAGGCCTGGGTCGCCACCGGGCTGGCCGAGCTCGACCGGTGGCTCTGCAACCAGGTCCGACAGGGCCTGGCCGCCGGCCAGCAGGCCGGCTACGGCCACTGGGATGACATCGCCGCCCGGATGGTCGACGCGCAAGCCCCTGGCCTGGCCGAACGTCTCCGCGCCCTCGCCTCGGTCCCGCATTCCGGCGTCGGCTGGGATGGTCGGCTCCTCGAGGAGTACGCGCTGCTCCGCCTGCTCGCCGTCGCCTACGGCCGCCGAGGCGAGCTGCCGCTGCCGCTCCTGGCGACCGTCCGGTCGCGGATCGGTTTCAGCCTCCGCCAGGCCGACGTGCTGGCCGACGGCGAGCCGGTCATGGACCGCTGGCAGGTCCTGGCCCGCCGGGACCTCGAGCAGGACCGGATCCGGACCCGCCGCACCTGGCTGCAAGGCCGCAAGACCGGCCGGCCCGCGCTCATCCTCAGCTTCGCCCCCGCCGGCCAGGCGCTCGACGACACGCTGACCGTCGGCACCGACGCCGACGCGGACCTGGTCTTCTATCCAGGCGCCGTCCCGCTGCGCGCCGTCGTGCTGACCAAGCACGACGCCCTCAACGGCAGCCCGCCGGCCGGCGGCTCGATCGCCGGGCTGCTGGCCGCCCACGCCGCTGCGCTCGCCGGGGACCCCTGGCTGGACAGCTGGCCCGCCGTCCTGGATGTCACGCCGACCCGCTCCCCGGTTCCGGCCGTGTCGGACGCAGCCGGACACGCCCTGCCGCTGCACCCGGGCGCAGGCGACTGCTGGCCGCTGTTCGCGATCTCCGGCGGACGCCCGGTGACGGTGGCCGGCGAGTGGACCCCGCGCGGCCTGTGGCCGCTGACCGCCTGGGACGAAGGCTGGGCGGTGCCGCTGTGAGCTCATGGCAGGACCTGATCACCGCGAGCCTTATTGGGACCGAACGGACCACGGTTCCGCTGGTCGCCGTCCCTGGCGTGCCCATCCCGGCTGATCCCCCAGCGGATCCGGCGGCCATCCTGCTCGACCGCGCCGCGCTGCTGACGGTGGCGCGCCGGGGGGGCCGCCTGCCCGAGCGCACCGATCCGCTGCCTGCGGCCGAACCGGACCCGCTGCCTGCGGTGAGCCCGGCCGCCGGGCGCCGCCTGGCCCTGATGCTCCGCGGCGAGTACCCCGACCTGCTGACCGAATGGCTGTCGGCGGCCGTGACCCGCGAGCTGAGAGTTCCCGCTCACCTGCTGCCGGCGCTGCTCGACCGGGCGCGGCGGGTCTCGCCGGCCGATTCCGAACTGCGCCGCCTGGCCGCGCTGGCGGGTGGATCGCGGGCACGCTGGCTAGCCGGGCTCAACCCGGACTGGAAGTTCGTCACGGCGCACGCGTCGGCCGATGATGACGCGTGGCGGCTCGGCGACGCCGACCAGCGGCGCGGCTACCTCACCGCGCTCCGCGCCGACGATCCCGGGGCGGCCAGGGAACTGATCACGGCCAACTGGGACGCGGCCGGTCCAGAGGAGCGCATCATGTTCGTGAACGTAATGGCAGGCGGGCTGAGCGTGGCCGATGAGCCCCTGCTCGAGCCCGCGCTCGACGACCGTAGCGCCTGGGTGCGCAAGATGGCGGCCGACGTGCTCGCGGTACTGCCCGGGTCAGCTCTCGGGCAGCGCATGGCCGAGCGCGCCCGCGGCTGCTTGCGCATCGAAGGCGGCGCACGGGGCACGCGCGTGATCACCATCCCGCCGATCGAACTGGATACCGCCATGCGGCGGGACGGGATAACGCCCCGCCCGGGCGGGGGGAGCTTGCATCTGGACGACCGGACTCACCTCATGCTCGAGGTTGTAGCGCGGACGCCACTTGGCACCTGGACAGGTGGGTTCGGCCGGTCGGCTGAGCAGATTCTCGCCGTGCCGGCGGGTGGCTGGGCGCCGGTGTTGTTCACCGGCTGGTCACGGGCGGCGATGGCACAACGCGATCAGGAATGGATGGCCGCCCTGATCAACCTGGCCCTTGCGGACGGGCCGCCCGGCACACCTTACGGCGCCGAGACACTGCGCCAGCTGGTCCGGCGAGTCGATCCGGCGATCGGCGCGCCGGAGAACACCGCCAGCCGGGGCGCCGAACCGCCGCCAGCCGTCCGTGACGCGATCACGGTGCTGCGCTTCCGCCACGACATGTTGAAGGAGCTGGACTATGACCACAGCGCTGGCTGAACCGCAGGACACGGTCCTGCGGCTGCACGCGGAGCAGGAGCACCAGGCCGAACTGGCCGCCCTGGCCGCCGCCGACGACCGGCCGCGGCCTCCGGGCTGGCGGCTGTCCCCCTGGGCGGTGATCACCTACCTGCTGGGCGGCACGGCTAACGGCGGCACCGTGATCACGCCGAAGTACGTGGGTTCCCGCCGCCTCATCGAGGTCGCGGTGGCCACGCTGGCCACCGACCGGGCGCTGCTGCTGCTCGGCGTGCCGGGAACGGCGAAGACCTGGCTGTCCGAGCATCTGGCCGCGGCCGTCTCCGGCGACTCCACGCTGATGGTACAGGGCACCGCGGGGACCGCCGAGGAGGCGGTCAGGTACGGCTGGAATTACGCGCGGCTGATCGCCGAGGGTCCGTCCCGGGACGCGCTGGTGCCGAGCCCGGTGATGCGGGCGATGGAGGGCGGCCGGATCGCCCGGGTCGAAGAGCTGACTCGGATGCCGTCGGACGTGCAGGACGCGCTGATCACCATCTTGTCCGAGAAAACGCTGCCGATCCCCGAGCTCGGCGGCGAGCTGCAGGCGGTCCGGGGCTTCAACGTCATCGCCACCGCCAACGACCGCGACCGCGGCGTGAACGAGCTGTCCAGCGCGCTGCGCAGGCGGTTCAACACCGTGGTCCTCCCGGCGCCCGCCTCGGCCGAGCAGGAGGTGGACATCGTCACCCGCCGGGTGGCCCAGCTCGGCCGCTCGATCGGCCTGCCGGACACCCCGCAGATGAGGGGGGATCGGGAGGCGGGCGGGGAGATCAGGCGGGTGGTCACCGTCTTCCGCGAGCTGCGGCAGGGGGTCACCGAGGACGGCCGGGCCAAGGTGAAGTCGCCGAGCGGCACGCTGTCCACCGCCGAGGCGATCTCCGTGGTCACCAGCGGCCTGGCCCTGGCCGCCCACTTCGGCGACGGCGTGCTGCGCCCGGCCGACATCGCCGGCGGGATCACCGGCGCCGTCGTCCAGGATCCGGTCGCGGACCGGGTGGTGTGGCAGGAATACCTAGAGACGGTCGTGCGGGAGCGCGATGACTGGAGCGACTTCTACCGCGCCTGCCGCGACGCCGCCGGATGAATAGCCCGGATGTATAGCCCGGATGAATAGCACTGTGGCTGGGCCGGGGCACGCACCACGGCCCGTTCGGCAGAAGGATCTTCCTGTCATCCTGTACGGGATCCGGCATCACGGGCCGGGGTCGGCGCGGTCGGTGCGGGCGGCCCTGGCGGAGCAGCGCCCGGATGTCGTGCTGATCGAGGGGCCGCCGGAAGCGGACGGGCTGGTCGCGCTGGCGGCCGATGAGCAGATGCGGCCGCCGGTGGCGCTGCTCGGGTACGTGCCCGGCGAGCCGCAGCAGGCGGCGTTCTGGCCGTTCGCGGTGTTCTCGCCGGAGTGGCAGGCGATCGGGTACGCGCTTGACGCGGGCATCCCGGTCCGGTTCTGCGACCTGCCGGCCGCGCACCAGCTCGCCATGAGGAGGGCCGAGGAGGACGAGCCGCGGGCGCGCGCAGATCCCGTCGGCGAGCTGGCCACCGCGGCCGGGTACGACGACCCGGAGCGCTGGTGGGAGGACGTGGTGGAGCATGTCCCCAGCCCCTCGGTTTTCGATGCCCTGGCCGAGGCCATCGGGATCCTCCGCGCCGACGCCGGAGAACCCGATTCGCGCGACGCGATCCGTGAGGCGCACATGCGGAAGGTGCTGCGCCGGACGGTCAGGGATGGCTTCGAGCGGATCGCGGTGGTCTGCGGAGCCTGGCACGTGCCGGCGCTTCGCGACCTGCCGTCCGCGGCCGCCGACGACCGGCTGCTCCGCGGCCTGCCAAGGGTGAGGGCCACCCTGACCTGGGTGCCCTGGACCTACGGGCGGCTGTCCTACGCCTCGGGCTACGGCGCAGGCATCCGCTCCCCCGGCTGGTACGACCACCTGTTCTGCTCCCCTGGCCAGCCGATCGAACGGTGGCTGGCCAAGGCCGCGGCCGTCTTGCGCGACCAGGGCATCCCTGCGTCGTCGGCGCACGTCATCGAGTCCGTCCGGCTGGCCGAGGCGCTCGCCGCACTGCGCGGCCGGCCGCTGGCCGGCCTGGAAGAGGTCACCGAGGCCGCCCGTTCGGTGCTCTGCGAGGGCAGCGACCTGCTCACCGCGCTCATTCAGCGGCGGCTCGTGATCGGCGAGCGGCTCGGCACGGTGCCATCCGCCACCCCCATGGTGCCGCTCCAGCGGGACCTGCAGGACCAGCAGCGCCACCTGCGGCTGCGGCCCGAGGCACGGCCCCGGGATTACGACCTGGACCTACGCAAGCCGAACGACCTGGCCCGCAGCCACCTGCTGTATCGGCTCGCCCTGCTCGACGTGGCCTGGGGTACGCCGCGGCAGAGCCAGACAACGAACATCGGGACGTTCAGGGAGAGCTGGCGGCTGACCTGGCGGCCCGAACTTGACCTGGCCCTGATCGAGGCGAGCATATGGGGCAGCACGGTCGCCGCCGCCGCGGCGCAGCGGGCCCGGTCGATCGCCGCCGCCTCGACCGCCCTCGACGAGCTGACGGCGCTGACCGAGCGGTGCCTGCTCGCCGATCTGGGCGACGTCCTGCCAACCGTGCTCGCGGCGGTCAGGGATCGCGCCGCGCTGGATACCGACGTGATCCACCTGATGGCGGCGCTGCCGGCCCTGGTGCGCGCGGCCAGGTACGGTGACGTGCGCGGCACCGACCCGGCCCGGCTTGGCGAGGTCGCCGTCGAGATGATCACGCGGATCTGCGCAGGGCTGCCGGTCGCCGTAGCGTCCCTGGACGAGACGGCTGAACGGGTCATGCGGGCGCGCATCGACGCGGTGAATTCGGCCACCGGGCTGCTTGCCGACGGAGCCAGCCGCGACCGCTGGCTGGATACGCTGGCCGTGCTGGCCCGGGGGGACGATCCCCCCAGACCCCCCCGCGAGGGTATGGCCTCCAGGTGCCCCCCGTTGATCTCGGGGCGGCTGACCCGGCTGCTGGTCGACGCGGGGCGTCTCGCGGCGGACGAGGCGGCATCGCGGATGTCCCGCGCGCTGTCCGCCGCCGCCCCGGCCGCGGCCGCCGCGGGCTGGGCGGAGGGATTCCTGGCCGGCAGCGGCCTGCTGCTCGTCCACGACGCCAAGCTGCTCGTCCTGGCGGATGGCTGGCTGGCTGGGCTGAGCGCGGACGCCTTCGACGCCGTGCTGCCCGCGCTGCGGCGGACGTTCGGCGGGTTCGCACCACCGGAACGGCGGGCGATCGGGCAGCAGGCCGCCCGGCTAGACGGCAGCGGCGTTCAGCCTGCCGTCCTCACTTCGGCCGGCGACGATCTCGACCAGGAGCGGGCGACGCTCGCGGCCGGGGGCGCGGCTCTCATCCTCGGGTGGGCCCGGGCGGCGGCGTCATGACCGCCGGCCACGACGAGCGGATGCGGCGCTGGCGCCTGGTGCTCGGCGAGGCGGCGGACATCAAGATGCCGCTGGCCGGCGGCGACGCGCGCATCGACGCTGCCCTGGGCGCGCTCTACGACTCTGACGAGAGCACCCACCGCCAGAGTTCCGGCCGGCCGGGCGCCGCGCAACGGCAGGCCGGGTTCGGCGCGTCCGCCCCGCGCGTCGCCCGCTGGCTCGGCGACATCCGCACGTTCTTCCCGGTCAGCGTGGTTCAGGTCATGCAGAAGGACGCCATCGAGCGGCTCGGCCTGACCCGGCTGCTGCTCGAGCCCGAGATGCTGGATGCGGTCGAGCCGGACGTGCACCTGGTCGGCACGCTGCTCTCGCTGAGCCGGGTAATCCCCGAGCAGGCGCGGGAGTCCGCCCGCGCCGTGGTGCGGGCCGTGACCAGGGACCTGGAGCGCCGGCTGGGGCAGCGGACTCGTTCGGCGGTGCAGGGGGCGCTGAACCGGGCCAGCCGGACGAGCAGGCCGCGGCGGCCTGCCGACATCGACTGGGACCGGACGATCCGCGCCAACCTGCGGAACTACCTGCCGCAGCACCAGACGATCGTGCCCGAGCGGCTCGTCGGCTACGCCAGGAAGCAGCAGGCGGTGGCGCGCGACGTCATTCTCTGCCTGGACCAGAGCGGCTCGATGGCGTCCTCGGTGGTGTACGCCGGAGTGTTCGGCGCGGTGCTGGCGTCGATCCGGTCACTGCGCACTTCGGTAGTGGCCTTCGACACCTCGGTCGTCGACCTGACCGGCCAGCTCAGCGACCCGGTCGACGTGCTATTCGGCACCCAGCTGGGCGGCGGCACCGACATCAACCAGGCCGTCGCCTACTGCCAGCAGCTGATCACCCGCCCGGCCAGCACCATCTTCATCCTGATCAGCGACCTGTTCGAGGGGGGCAACCGGGACGAGATGCTACGCCGGATCGCGGACATGACCGCCGCGGGCACGCAGGTGATCGCCCTGCTCGCGCTGTCCGACGACGGGGCTCCCGGCTACGACCACGAGAACGCCGCCGCCCTGGCCGGGCTCGGGGTCACCGCCTTCGCCTGCACCCCGGACGCCTTCGGTGACCTGATGGCCGCCGCCATCGAGCGCCGCGACATCGCGGCCTGGGCGCAGAGTCGCCAGTCGCGTAACTTGTCCTGATACATCCGAGGGACGAAAGGCTCAAGTCCGGCCGGTTAAAGACATCCGCTCGATGCTGGCGACTCGATGCTGGCGATCAGATCTCGCCAGGCGGCTGGGTTGACGGCGAGGATCGGGCCGTCCGGATCGGTCGAACTTCGCAGCAATATCGCATCGCCCTGAACTGCTATCTCGATGCAGGCCCCCCCTTCGCACCAACTGCTTCTGCGCCACTTCAAAACGTTGCCGAGGCCTGCTGCCAAGATGCCCTCCCAACTGGTGACCGAAATTTCCGTTCGGTCACCACTCATGGTAGGCATACCGAATTCGGGGCTGTCAATAGCCATTGGTAGAACGTACGCCAGGGGGCACTGTGTGGCTAGTGAGGCTGGAGTTTCCGCATCTTATCAGCCCCACAGTGCCCCTTGTGCGTCATTTGAGCAGGCTGCGGTGCGTCATTTGAGCAGGTCGTCGAAATCGCCTTTCTTGATGCCCGCGACGAACTCGTGCCATTCGTCGGGGGTGTACTCGAGCACGGGACCGCCGGGCTGCCGGGAGCTTCCGATCAGGATGGAGTGCTCATCGGCCGCCACCTGCACGCACGCGCCGCCATCACAGCTGAGGGCAGTGCGCCAGGTGAGTCTCTTGTGATCCCGCATTCGATCCATGAAAGTATCTCCTATATGTGGTGAGTTGCAATAAGGTGCGGGGAAAAACTCGGCTAATGCGTCAAAACTTGTCGCGGATTTCCGCTATCCTCTTCGCCGAATCCCGCGGGTTGAGTGCTTCATCACGCAGATGATCGAGCGCCTCGCGATATCGCTCGAGTTCGTCCGGCCGCTCCAGGTACAGGTGGCTGACGAGGCCCTCTACGAATACCAGGTCCGGCAGCTTGGTGTCGGCGAATTTCAGATAGCTGAAGTTGCTGTCGCTGGCTCCGTAAGCGCCGACTTCGTACGGGATTACCTGAACCGCGGCCTTTTCCTGCCGCATGAGCGAGAGAATCTTGTCGAGCTGGGCCTTCATCACCGCTGGGCCGCCCACATGGCGGTGCAGGACTGCCTCGTCCAGCAGCACGCGGTACTTGGGCGGCTTGGGCGCCAGCAGCAGCTTCTGCCGTATCATCCGGGCTTCCACCCGCTGGCCGAGGATGCCCTCGTCGATCTTCGGGGCGATGCCCATGATGATGGCCCGGGCGTAGTCCTCGGACTGGAGCAGGGCCGGGAAGAAGTACATCCCGAAGGAAGTGATCGCGGTAGCCGCCTGCTCCATGCCGATGAGCGGAGAGATCTTGAGGTCGTCGTACTTGGTCCACCATCCGGGCTGGCGGGCTTCCCGGGCCAGCTCCATCAGCTCGGCCGACGTCTTGGCATCAACCCCGTAGATCTGGCACAGGTCCCGGACATCGCGCAACGTCGCCCGGCGCGCGCCCGTCTCCGCGCGGCTGATCTTGGTCGGGGAGCAGAGGAGTTCTTTAGAGACATCCTCGACCGTCAGGCCCTTTGCCGTCCGGAATTCGCGCAGGCGCATGCCGAGTTCGCGTTGGCGAATAGTCGGACTCAAATCCGCCATGCTGCGCCCCCCTCATTTGGTCACACGGATGAAAGGTCTGCGCTCGGGGCCAGGGGGCGCCAGAGGCGTGGGCCCCGTCTCAGACCAACTATTCCTGTGTGCCTGACCATTGGCATGTGCCGTGGTGGTCAGACTAGGGCCTTGTGCCACGGGAGTCAATGTGGAGATGCCGGAGGATGGTACCGGCGGAGGGAGGCCCACCATGACCGGGTCCACCCTGATGCTCTTCCTGCTCAGGACGCTCATCGGCGTACTGCTACAAGCCCCAGCTGGCGGCACGGCGGGCCAGCATCCGGCGTCTCACCGGTTGCTCAGGGCTGGGCACGTCACTCTGGTCCAAGAGGATGAAGTCCGGCGGGAGGAGGGACGCGGGCTCGCCGGGGGCCAGGCACCACTCCGGGGGGAGGCCGGACCGTGAACGCCGGGCTTCGGCGGTGTAAGCCTCCCAGGCCAGCAGGCCGCCGGGCGCCACCGCGCCGGCCGCCACCGCGAACACCGCCGCTGCCCAGAAGCCAGTGCCCAGGACGAGCGCATATGACCGCGACTCCGGCTGCCAGGCCGACAGGTCGGCGTGCACCAGCGTGATCAGGTCACCCAGCCCGCGTCGCATGGCCTCGGCGCCGAGCAGCCCGAGCGCCACCTCGGAGACGTCCACCGCGATGACATGGCGCCCTTTCGACGCAGCCAGCAGCGCGGTGCCCGAGGGGCCGCAGGCCAGGTCGGCCACCGGGCCGTCCGGGAGGTCCGCCGGCAGCGACCCGAAGACCCGCACCGCCAGCGGATGAGCGGTGAAGGACGACAGGTAACCGGCGGCGTACCTGGCGTTCCACCTGATTCGGTCCGGGTGGCCGTCCGGCACCAGCCCGGCGCCCGCGTTCTCCGGAGGCATGAACGTGGATACTACGGGGTATCCCGGCTGGATACTTACGGCACTGAGTGTCAAAATAGGCGTCGGGCAATCCGGCAGACCTGCCGTCCGGCAGTCAGCGTGCGAGGGAGACCGATGGCAAGCACACGCGAGTGGTTCGAGACGGTCGAGGAGGCGCGCAGGCGAGCCAAGCGGCACCTGCCGAAGCCGGTGTACCTGGCGCTGGTGGGCAATAACCTGGACGGTACCCCCGCCTCCATCCGGGCGCTGCCCGGCGTCGCCGATGCCGTGGGCGGGCAGGTCGAGGTGCTGCTCGACGGCGGGATCCGGCGCGGCAGCGACGTGGTCAAGGCCCTCGCGCTTGGCGCCCGCGCGGTCATGATCGGCCGCGCGTACCTGTGGGGGCTGGCCGCCAACGGCTCCGCGGGCGTGACGAACGTCTTCGACGTGCTACGCGGCGGCATTGACTCCACGCTGCTCGCGCTCGGCCGGTCCTCCATTCATGAGCTGTCTCCCGACGACGTCATCGTGCCTGCCGAGTTCAGCCGAGGCCTGCCCAAATAAGCGTCGGCCTGCCAGGTCACGGCCCCGCAACAGGGGAATCAGGGGCCGAACGGTCCGGCGTTCGGCGCATCCCTGCCAGACCCCCAGGCTGTAACCGGCGTCGTCGAGCAGCCGGGCGGCCACGTAACGCGCCGGGTCAAGCGGGGGCCGGCGGTCCAGCCAGTCGAGCAGCGGCGGCGCCAGCACCAGCACGGCCAGCGGTAGCCGCAGCCGCCGCACCCCGATCGCGGTCGGCACCGCCACCGGCCACCAGGTCCGGGAGATCGCGCTGCCCAGCGGCCGGGCCGCCGCGAGCGTCCCGCCGGCCGCCTGCCGGGCCGCCAGCCGCCACGCGGCCGAACCGGCGGGGCGGGGCCAGTCCTCGCCGGTGACCTGGGCCAGGCGCCGGGCGAGCAGGGCGGTGCCGGTCCCGGTGACCACGGCACCCGCCGCCGGATAGCCGAGCGCCACGGCCAGCCAGGCCGTCGCGGTCCACGTGGACGCGTAGAGCGGGCGGACCACGCCGGGATGACGCAGCTCGAGCGCGGCCGCGGACGTCCCGTAATCCTTCCGCCTGGCGAACCACTCGCGCAGCCGAACCCGGTGCTGGTGCCCCATGGTGGCGGCCGGATCGTAACGCACCCGCCAGCCGGCCTCACCCAGGCGCCAGACGAAGTCGACGTCCTCGCCGAGCCGCATGTCTTCGGCGAAACCCGCCCCGGCCGCCTCCTTGCGCACCACCAGGGCCGCGCCCGGGATGTAAGGCACGCGTGACCCCGGCCGGACGATGCTGGGCCGCTGGCCCATGTCGAGGGTGGAACTTGCCCCCTCATACCGGGCCAGCCAGGTGTGCCCGGACTCGTGCGGCACGATGCGCGGCGCGACCGCGCCCACCGCGGGGTCAGCGAAGTGCGGCAGCAGCGCGTCCAGCCAGCCGGGCCCGGGTACGCAGTCCGAGTCGAGAAACGCCACCAGCGGCGTGTCTGCCGCCGCCAGGCCGGTGTTCCTGGCCGCCGCCGGCCCGCCGTTCACCGGCCGCCGCAGCACGCTGGCCCCGGCCGCGGCCGCGACGCTGCTGATCGCGGCCTGGTCGCGGGAGCCGTCGTCCACCACGATCACCCGTGGCGCGTCCGCGAGACCGGCCAGGCAGCGGGCCAGTTCGGCGTGCCGGTCGCGGACCGGGATGACCACGGTCACGTCTGGCTTCCCGGGCGCGGGGCCGTCAAGCACGGGATGGGCGATCCCGGTGTCGAGGAGGCGGCGCGCCAGGGCGCGGGCCTTCGGGCTATCGGGTACCGGCGTGCCTGACCACCAGGCGGCGACATGGCGGGCCCCCGGCTTGCTCAGCCGCAGCACCCGGGTGGGGTAACCGCCGGTGATGACCAGCCCGCCCGCTAGCGCACGCGACCCCGGATCGGGACGCAGGCAGAATCCCGCCGGGACCAGTTCGTCGCCTGGTCCTTCTCCGGCCAGGGTCACCTCGGCGAACGCTTGATCACGACCGGATTATCCGGGCTGACCAGGTGCGGCTCGCCCCTGATGAGGACGTTCAGTGGCTCGCCTTCCTCGACGAGGTAGCGCTCCTCGTCGTGGGTGAGCCTGACCCGGAACTGGCGTTGGCTGAAGCGCAGCGAGAAGGCGAGCTCGTTCCAAGCGTGCGGCAGCCTGGGAGAGAAGGACAGCTGGCCATCGAAATCGCGCACGCCGCCGAAACCGAAGACAAGCGCCGACCATACGCCGGCGGCCGACGCAATGTGGACTCCGTCCGAGGCGTTGCCCGCGACGTTGCCCAGATCCATGAGCACCGCGTACTGGAAGTATTCGAGGGCCTGCCGCTCTTTGCCGATCTCGGCGGCGATGATGCTCTGCACGCACGCCGACAAGGACGAGTCGCCGGTGGTGAGCGGATCGTAGTAGTCGAAGTTGCGGCGCTTCTGTTCCTCGGAGAACTCGTTGCCGAGCAGGAACATGGCCAGCACGATGTCGGCCTGCTTCAGCACCTGGTGTCGGTAGATCACCAGCGGGTGGTAGTGCAGCAGCAGCGGGAACTTCTCGCGCGGCATGGCGTCGAGGTCCCAGGGCTCACGGTCAAGGAACGTCTCATCCTGGGGGTGGATGCCGCGTTCCGCGTCGAACGGCACGTGCATGGCCGCCGCGGCGCGCTCCCACGACTCGACCTCGCCGGGCTTCAGCCGCACCCGGTGGACGAGCGCGGCGTAATCCTCCGGCCGCTCCTCGCGGAGCCGGCGGATCGTGGCAGCGGCGAAATTGAGGTTAAGCCGGGCCATCAGGTTGGTGTAGGTGTTGTCATTGACCACGGTGGTGTACTCGTCGGGGCCGGTCACGCCGTGGATGTGGAACCGGTTGTCGGCACCGTAGAAGCCGAGGTCCTCCCACAGCCGGGCCGTCTCGACGAGGATCTCCGCGCCGATCTCGCCGAGCACGCGCCCGCTGCCCTCCACGTTGGCGTAGCGCATGACCGCGTAAGCGACATCGGCGTTGATGTGGTACTGGGCGGTTCCCTGCTGGAAATTGGACGAGGCCTCCTCGCCGTTGATGGTCCGCCATGGGAAGAGCGCGCCCCGCTGGCTCATCTCGACCGCCCGCTCCCGGGCGCGATCGAGCATGCTGTGCCGGAACCGCAGCAGGTTCCGGGCGATGCTGGGCTGGGTGTAAGTCAGGAACGGCAGGACGTAGATCTCGCTATCCCAGAAGTAGTGGCCCTCGTAGGCCTGCCCGGTCAGCCCCTTCGCCGGGACTCCGGCCCCTTCGGCCCGCCACGTCGCCTGCGCGACCTGGTAGAGATTCCACCGGATCGCCTGCTGCTGCCGCACCGGATTGAACCGGGCCTGCACCCGCACGTCGGCGCGGTCCCAGAACCGGCCGAGGTTCTCGCGCTGGCTCGTGACGAGCGTGTCGAGCCCGTCGCGGACCGCGCGGTTGAGCGTCCGGCGGCACCGGTCGACCAGTTCGGGCACCGGGATGCTCCGCGAGGTCTGGTAGGTCGCGTACTTGATGATCCGGATCGGCACGCCGGGCAGCGCATCCGCGGTGACGAGGACCTCGCTCGCATCGTCGCCCAGGGACCCCACCGCCTGGTACGAGCACGCCGCGTCGATCACGTGGTCGACGCCGACGCCGAGCGTCATCTTGCTGTTGCTCGTCTGGTAGCCGAGCAGGATGCGCTGGCCGACCAGTTCGGCGGCTTTCGCGTTGAGCACCCGGTGCGGCAGGACGGTCGCCAGGCGGGGATCGCCCGGCTGGTATTCCGGCAGGCCGTCTTGCTGCCGGGCGTCCTGGCGGTTGAGGACCAGGGACGAGATCGCGACGGGCGCGGCATGGTCGAGCAGCGTGACCTCGTACGTCATCGCGATCACGTGGCGGTGTTCGAGCGAGACGATCCGGCATGAGCGGACCCGGACGTGCTTCCCCACGCCAGTGGCCCACACCAGCTCACGCGTCAGCGTCCCGGCCCGCATGTCCAGGATCCGCGCGTATTGATCGAGCCGCGCAGTCGGCAGGTAGAACGGCTCGTCATCCACGTAGAGCTTGATGATCGTCGCGTCCGGCACGTTCACGATCGTCTGGCCCTTGCGGGCCAGTGCCGGTGCCCCCTCCGCATGCACAATCGGCCAGCTCTCGTGGAACCCGTTGACGAACGTTCCAGGGCACAGCGCCGGGCGCCCCTCCTCGAAGCTGCCACGGACGCCGACAAAGCCGTTGCCGAGCGAAAAGACCGTCTCAGTGCGTTCGACAAACTCATCCGAGTACCGCGCCTCCGTGACGCGCCACTCCTCTGGCGGAAACAGATGCTCCGGCGGCA
Source organism: uncultured Actinomycetes bacterium (assembly GCA_963798675.1). Classification (GTDB taxonomy): domain Bacteria; phylum Actinomycetota; class Actinomycetes; order Streptosporangiales; family Streptosporangiaceae; genus Palsa-504. Next base: position 422,013 of record CAWCUJ010000009.1, read on the forward strand.
GGGCAATCAGGTGCTTGAGCATGGTCTGACGGTAGGCCTCCTGGCGCCATACCGACAGAGCCCAAAGACCCTTGAGTCCTTCGTCGGCGCCGGGGCGGCTAAACGAGGTCGGGAAAGAAAATCTTGATTTCCCGCTCAGCCGCCTCCGGCGAGTCGGATCCGTGCACGATATTCTGCTGTACTTCTAGCGCGTGATCGCCGCGGATAGTGCCCACCGACGCGCGAATAGGGTCAGTGGAGCCGGCCAGGACGCGGAACGCCTCGATCGCCCGCGGCCCCTCCACGACCAGGGCCACCAGCGGGCCTGAGGTGATGAAGTCGACGAGCTCGCCGAAGAACGGCCTGACCGAATGCTCCGCGTAGTGGAGCTCGGCCGTGTCCCTGTCAAGCGTGCGCAGGTCCATCGCCACGATCCGCAGTCCCTTGCCTTCGAGCCTGGACAGGACATCGCCGATGAGCCCTCGCCGGACGCCGTTGGGTTTGACCAGGATCAAGGTTTGTTCAGTCATGAGTACTCCTCCTCGCGGTGGCACGGCGAGCTGATCGTGCCGGGGTTGGACGGGGTCAGATGCCCCGGAAGGTTGGCCGGCGTTTTTCGGCGAAGGCCTTGAGGCCCTCGAGATAGTCGCTGCTGTCGTAGGCCTCTCGTCGCAGGCCCTGGATGCGGTCGTACACCTGCGCCGCGATGGGCTGGTAGTCGGTAAGCACACGGAGCTGCTCCTTGATGACCGCTATGGCCATCGGCGACTTCGACGCCATCAACGTGGCCAGCTCCAGGGTGAACTGCTCGATCTCGGCCGATCCCACTAGGTGGTTGACCAGGAGCCACTCTTTGGCTTGCCGGGCGTCGACGGGCGCGGCGGTGAAGAACATCTCCTTGATGACATTGCTGGGCAGCCGTCCGACGAAATGCAGCAGCCCGGTGGTGTTGTACGGCAGTCCCAGGTTCACGGCCGTGATGGCGAACGTCGCCGTCTCGTCCGCGACGACCAGGTTGCAGCTGAGCACCAGGTCGAGTGCTCCGCCCCAGACCGAGCCGTGCACCATGGCGACGACCGGAGCCGGGAAGGACCGGATGGCGCGGAGCAACTGCTCGAGCGGATCGTTGTAGCCCAGCGGGTCGCGTCGGCCCCCGGGAAGCTCATTAATGTCATGGCCGGCGGACCAAACCCGCAGTCCCGCCGCGGCGCGGAGCACGACGGCGCGCACGCCCGCGGCGCGCAGGCTCTCCAGCGCCGCGACGATGGCGTTGGCCATCTGGGCGCTGATGGCGTTGCGCCTGCGCTGGTCGTCCAGGGTGATAACGCCAACCGGCCCGACTACATGCGTCCCTACGGCGGCACCCGCGAGGTCGTCGGCCCCGGCCGGGGCGGCTGCCGGGCGCGGCGCGGGCTGCTCGCCCGGCGCACCGCCTTCCCCGCCGGCCAGGGCCACGTACGTCCGTACCAGCGCGTCCTTTCCCCCACCGAGTATGGCGTGCACCAGCCCGAGCGCCTCGATCCGCTGCTCGCCGGCCAGGGCGCCGGCCACCTCGCGCCAGAGCACCTCCTCCAGGACGTTGAATGCCCGCCCGGTCTCGGCAATGTCCAAGCCGGCCCCGAAACGGTCCGCCGCGATCTGCCGGGACGACGCGATGACGGGCTCGGCGTGGCCCTCATGCACGCACCGGACGACGAGCCCGAACAGATGCCGCACGTAATCACGGCACTCGGCCGCCCTGGATGCCTGGTCGTATCCGTGCTGGCGCGGTTCGAGCATGGCCACCGTCTCGTCGACTACCCGCTCCTCGGCGCTGGCCAGGACAGCTGACGTCTCCATCGCCGGTACCTCACTTCCCTGACCATTTCCCCAGTTATTCCCACGCGGCGGACCCGGCCTCAGGCATCGCCGAAGAGGCAGTCGCACCAACGAAACCACGACGGGGCAATCGACCGCCAGCCCCTGAGGCGTCTCGGTTGGGCTCGGCTGGCCGGGCGCGTCCTCAGCGGCGCACCTCCAAGATTGAGTGGCCGCACGGCGTCCTCATCGACTTTAAGTGGGTTAGATTCGGGTCATGACGCCTGGAAGACCGGAACCGCGGGTGCGGTGGGTCGACAATACGCTAACCGAGTTCGAACGGGACCTGGCCGACAACCTATGTTACGAGCGGGGCACGACGGCCGAGTCGGCGAGTGCCCAGGACGCCTACTGGACGCTGGCCGTCACCGTCCGCGACCGCCTCGCCGACCGCCGGGCCAGGACGGCCAGGGCGAACTATGAGGCCAACCCGAAGTTCATCTACTACCTGTCGGCGGAGTACATGCTGGGGCGCCAGCTCCGCCAGAACGCGCTGTACACCGGCACCGCCGACCTCGCCCGCCAGGCCGTTTCCGCGTCCGGCTACTCCCTCGAGGACCTGGAGGCCCTCGACGTCGAGCCCGGACTGGGGAACGGGGGCCTAGGCCGGCTGGCCGCCTGCCTGCTCGACTCCATGGCCACCCTGGACGTGCCCGCGGTGGGCTACGGCATCCGGTATGAGTTCGGGATCTTCAAGCAGGCCTTCGAGGATGGCCAGCAGATCGAGCTTCCCGACGACTGGACCTTCTACGGCAACCCATGGGAGTTCCCCGCTCCCGACGACCTGCAGATGGTCGGGTTCTACGGCCACACCGAGGCCGTGGACGACGACCAGGGAGGGCTGCGGGCCCGCTGGCTGCCGGCCCAGATGGTGCGGGGCGAGCCCAGCCACATGCTGGTCCCGGGCTACGGCACCGAGACCGTCAACATCCTCCGGCTGTGGCGCGCCCGGGCCGGCGGAGAGTCATTCGACCTGAACCTGTTCAACGACGGCCGGTACGCAGAGGCCGTCGAGGCGCAGATGCGCACGGAGAACATCACCAAGGTGCTGTACCCAAGCGACAGCACGGAGGCGGGCCGCGAACTGCGACTCAAGCAGCAGTATTTCCTGGTCTCCTGCTCGCTGCGGGACATCATCCGCCGGTTCCGGTTCCGCAACAGCGACTGGGAGGCCTTCCCGGACAAGGTCGTCATCCAGCTCAACGACACCCACCCGGTGCTGGCGATACCCGAGCTCATGCGCCTGCTCGTCGACGAGAACGGAGTCGGCTGGGAGCAGGCATGGTCCATCACCCGCCGCACCTTCGCCTACACCTGCCACACCCTGCTGCCCGAGGCCCTGGAAACCTGGCCAGTCCCGATGTTCGAGCGGCTGCTGCCCCGCCACCTGGAGATCATCTACGCCCTCAATCGCTTCTTCCTCGAGGAGGTGCGGGCCAGCGCCCCGGGCGACGGCGAGCGCGTTGCCCGGATGTCGCTGATCCAGGAGGGCCCCGAGCACCGGGTGCGGATGGCCAACCTGGCCGTCGTCGGCAGCTTCCAGGTCAACGGCGTGGCCGCGCTGCAGTCACGTCTGCTGGCCCAGACCACGTTGCGCGACTTCGCGGACCTGTGGCCGGAGAAGTTCCTGAATGTGACGAACGGCGTCAGTCCGCGCCGGTTCCTCCGGCTGGCCAACCCCCGCCTGTCCGGCCTGATCACAGCCCGGCTGGGAGACCAGCGATGGCTGACCGACCTGGAGCGGCTGCGAGAGCTTGAGGCCTTTGCCGACGACGCGGAGTTCCGGGCACAGTGGCGCGAGCTGAAGCGGCTGAACAAGCTCGACCTGGCCGCCCGTGCCCTCGCCGCCACCGGTGTCACCATCGATCCCGGCTCGCTCTTCGACGTCATGGTCAAGCGGCTGCACGAGTACAAGCGGCAGTTCCTCAAGCTGCTCCACATCGTCACCCTGTACAACCGGATCAAGGCCGATCCCGCCGTCGCCATCACGCCCTGCACGGTCATCTTCGGCGCCAAGGCCGCCCCTGGCTACCATCAGGCCAAGCGCATCATCAAGCTGATCAACTCGGTCGCGGCCGTGGTCAACGCCGACCCCGACGTGGCCGGCCGGATCAAGGTCGTGTTCCTGCCCGACTACAACGTCTCGGTCGCCGAGGTCGTGGTGGCCGCCGGTAATGTCTCGGAGCAGATCTCGCTGGCCGGCAAGGAGGCCTCGGGCACCGGCAACATGAAACTGGCCCTCAACGGGGCCCTCACCGTCGGCACCCTGGACGGCGCCAACATCGAGATCCGCGACCAGGTCGGGGCCGACAACTTTTTCCTGTTCGGGGTCACGGCCGACCAGGCCATCGCCATCAGGCAGCGCGGTTATTCCCCCCGCACCTGGTACCACGGCGACGCCGAGCTCAAGGCCGCCATCGACGCCCTCGCCTCAGGTGCCTTCTCCGCCGGGGACCGTGAAGCCTTCGCGCCCGTCATCTCCTCGATCCTGGACTGGGACGAGTACCTGGTCCTCGCCGACTACCGGTCCTACATCGATTGCCACGACCGGGCCGTCGGGCCGGCCTGGGCCGATGAAGACACGTGGAGCCGGATGTCGATCCTGAACACGGCACGCTCGGGTTTCTTCTCCTCCGACCGCACCGTCCGCGATTACAACCGCGGCATCTGGCAGGTCGAGCCCGTGCCCGTGCCTCCAAATGCGACGCCCGACGCTCGCGCTCAAGCGCTTCGAAAGGTGTAGCGCAGGGGGCGGTGGACGGAAGGGCGCCCGTTTTCGAGCTGGCTGCGGCGCGATGGCCGGACGTGGAACACGGCCCCCGGCGACTGGTCGTGGTACCGGTGGGATCGCTGGAGCAGCACGGGCCGCACTTGCCGCTCGACACCGACACGAGGATCGCCACGGAGGTGGCGCGGCGGGCTTGCGCGGGCCGGGCCGGCGTAGCGCTGGCTCCCGCGTTCTGCATTGGCGCGAGCGGCGAGCACGCGGATTTCCCTGGCACGCTGTCCATCGGCACCGAGGCGCTGATGGCCTGCCTGATCGAGCTTGGCCGACACGCCAGCCTGCACTGGCCCGCCCTGCTGCTGGTCAACGGGCATGGCGGCAACGCCGCCGCGGTCGAGGCCGCGGTCGGCCGACTCCGCTATGAGGGCCGGACCGCGCTTGCCTGGCACGCCGGGCTGCCCGACGGCGACGCGCACGCGGGCCGGTTCGAGACCTCGGTCATGCTCATGCTGGCCCCCGAGGCGGTGCACCTGGACGTTGCCCGGAAAGGCGACATCCGGCCAGTTAGCCAGATCATGCCGATGCTGACCGAGCACGGCGTGCGCGCAGTCAGCCCGAACGGCGTGCTCGGCGACCCGGCCGGCGCTTCGGCCGCCGAAGGCGAGCGGCTCCTCGCACGGCTCACGAAAAGGCTAAACGACGTGCTGGACCGGCTGCTTGATCAACGGCCAACTAATTCTTTTGACTGAAGTGGCGCGTGGGATTAGCGCCGCCGGGGGAAAGCAGCGTGCGCGCCGGGGACCGGGGAAAGAGCGCTAGGTTGTGGCAGTGCCTAACTTTCCGGCCCTACTTTGCTGGTCACGGCGGCCGAATCGGCGGCTGCCAAGCCCGGAGGATCATGATGACCGAGACAATCTCACTTCCTGAGAGCCAGCCCGCCGAGTCGCCGCATCTGCCCCGCCCGGAAACCGACGCCGCCGCCCTGCGGGCCATCGATGAGGCCACCGCGCACGTGAGGGAACGCGCGCTGAAGATCAGGCAGAACCCGGAAGCGCACAAGCCCAGGCTGGTGCTGTCCCAGCACGTGCGCGGGACCAGCATCCTGGACCGGATCGCCGACGGGGTCAACAAGTTCTGCGGCTCCATGTACGTGTTTGTCGGCATCACCGTCGGCGTCGTGGCCTGGCTCTTCCTCGGCAACATCGTCGGGTTCGACAAGACGCCGTGGCCGCTGCTGCTGACCATCCTCAACCTGCCGCAGCTGTCCATCATGATCTCGCTGCAGGTCAGCGCCAACCGGGCCCAGGCCGCCAGCGACCGCCGGGCCATCGCCGACCACGAGACGCTGATCGCGCTGCACGAGATGGCCAAGCAGCAGCTCGACATCCTGAACGGCCAGGACCGGGTGCTGGCCATCCTGGACAACTTCGCCAGCAAGGACATGCCGGGCAGGCAACGCCATATCCAGGACTGCGTGGACAAGATCCTCGCGAAGGTCGATACCGAGCCCGCAGCCAGCTGAGGCGCGGAGCCGATGGACCGGTCCAGGCTCGAGGCGTTCAGCGACGGCGTCTTCGCCGTGGCGATCACGCTGCTTGCGCTCAACCTGACCGTGGCCGGGCCTGGGCCCGATAACCGTAACCCCCCGCTGCTGGATCAGCTCGACGGGCGCTGGCCGGCCTTCCTGGCCTACCTGATCAGCTTCTTCATGATCGGCATTGTCTGGGTCAACCACCACGTACTGGTCAAGTCGATCACCGCGGTGGACCGGACCCTGCTCTTCCTCAACCTGGTGCTGCTCCTGTTCGTCGTGCTGATCCCGTTCGCCACCGCCACGGAGGCGGACTACTTTCCGGCCAACGGCTGGGACGCGCGGCTGGCGATGACGCTGTACGCCGGAGTGTTCCTCGGCATGTCGGTCGGCTTCGCCGTGATCTTCGAATGGACGCTGCACGGCCAGCGCGTGGCCCGGCCACTGCCGTCCGAGAAGCACTGGGCGGCGCGGGCGCGGTTCGTCGGCGGCGGCCTGGTCTACGTGGTCGCCATCGCGGTCGCGCTGTTCAGCGCCGTCACCGCGTTCGTCCTCATCGCGCTGGTCGCTGTGTATTACATCGTGGAGCGCACCCCGGCTGCTCCGGGCGACGCGGACTCCGGCGCGGACGACGAGCCAGCCGTCTGAGGTCACGGCTGATCAGACCGCCAGATAAATAGTTGCCATTAAGCAAGTGTTCGGCGGTAGACTGGGTTAACGTGCGGCAAAGCGTTGGCTCAGGACATCTGAACGGTGCGCCCGCCGGGTCCCTTCCGAACGGCGGGCGGCCTGACCGGTACCGGTGGATCGCGCTGTCCAACACCACCCTGAGCATGACGATGGCGACGATCGACGCCTCGATCGTGATCATCGCGATGCCGGCCATCTTTCGCGGCATCGGCCTGAACCCGCTCACCCCGGGCAACGTCACCTACCTGCTCTGGATGATCATCGGGTACCTGCTGGTCCAGTCGGTGTTCGTGGTGACGCTGGGGCGTCTGGGCGACATGTTCGGCCGGGTGAAGATCTACAACCTGGGCTTCGTCGTGTTCACGCTGGCCTCGATCCTGCTGTCCCTTGACCCGCTCACCGGCACCCACGGGGCCATGTGGCTGATCGGCTGGCGGTTCGTGCAGGCCTTCGGCGGCGCGATGCTGATGGCGAACTCAGCCGCGATCCTGACCGACGCGTTCCCGGCCAACAAGCGCGGCATGGCGCTGGGCATCAACCAGATCGCCGGGATCTCCGGGCAGTTCGTCGGGCTGCTGCTCGGCGGCCTGCTGGCCGCCGTGGACTGGCGCCTGGTGTTCTGGGTGAACGTGCCGATCGGGCTGTTCGGCACGGTGTGGGCGTATAAGAGCCTGCGCGAGATCGCGACCACCAAGCGGGCGAAGATCGACTGGATCGGGAACATCATGTTCGCGGTGGGCCTCGGCTCGCTGCTCGTCGCCATCACCTACGGGATCCGGCCCTACGGTGGTCACGCCACCGGGTGGACCAACCCGTGGATCATCGCCGGGCTGATCGGCGGCGTCGTGATGCTGATAGCGTTCTGCGTCTTCGAGACGAAGATCGCCGAGCCGATGTTCCAGATGGGCCTGTTCAAGATCAGGGCGTTCGCGGCGGGCAACGCGGCCAGCCTGCTCGGCTCGATCGCCCGCGGCGGGCTGCAGTTCATGCTGGTCATCTGGCTGGCGGGCATCTGGCTGCCGCTGCACGGCTACGACTTCGTGGTCACCCCGCTGTGGGCCGGGATCTACATGCTGCCGCTCACCGCGGGCTTCCTGATCGCCGGGCCGATCTCGGGCACCTTGTCCGACCGGTACGGGCCGCGGCTGTTCGCCACCTCCGGCCTGCTGCTGGCCGCGCTCTGCTTCGTCGGGCTGATGCTGCTCCCTGTGGACTTCTCCTACTGGGTATTCGCGCTGCTGATCTTCGGCAACGGCGTCGGCTCCGGCCTGTTCGCCTCCCCCAATACCTCCGCGATCATGAGCGCCGTGCCGGCCAGGCACCGCGGCTCGGCCTCGGGTATGCGGTCCACCTTCCAGAATTCCGGTATGGCCCTGTCCATTGGCATTTTCTTCTCGCTGATGATCGCCGGGCTGGCCTCGACGCTGCCCAAGACGCTCTTCGGCGGGCTGACCGCCCAGGGCGTGCCGGCCTCAGTGGCCACGCAGGTCAGCCACCTGCCGCCGGTCAGCACGATGTTCGCCGCGCTGCTCGGCTACAACCCGGTGCAGAACCTGCTGGCGCCCTACGGAGTGCTGGCCAAGCTGCCCCCGCACAACGCCGCGGTGCTGACCGGCAGGCAGTTCTTCCCGCACCTGATCTCGGCGCCGTTCCACCACGGCCTGGTCATCGTCTTCACCGCCGCCGCGATCATGTCGGTCACCGGCGCCCTGGTCTCGCTGCTGCGCGGCAAGCAGTTCTACTACGACGACAAGGCCCCGGCCGTCCCAAGTTCCCAGACCATCGGCCCGAACGGAGTTGGCCCTTCCTCCCCCGCCGGTTCCTCCCCCGCCGGTTCCTCCCCCGCCGGTTCCTCCCCCGCCGGTGATTCGCCCGCCGGTGATTCGCCCGCCGGGGCGGATGCGGCGCGTAGACTTTAGACGTGCCCCGTTATGAGTACCGCTGCCGCGCCTGCGGCGACACGTTCGAGCTGAACCGCCCGATGGCCGAGTCCTCGGCTCCGTGTACCTGCCCGCAGGGTCACGACGACACGGTGAAGCTGCTGTCGACGGTCTCGGTGGGTGGCCTCGCCTCCGGCCGTCCGGCCGGGTCCTCAGGCGGCGGAGGCTGCTGCGGCGGGGCCTGCGGCTGCCGCTGACTCCCCCGGTGCGTCAGATGAGACAGCGAAGCTGTCTCGTGTGGCACAACAGGCCTGCGCCTCGCCTGCTTCGCTTATCCCGAAGGCAAGCGTACGTACGGAGGCGAGAGTGATGGCCGTGACCCTAGCTGTACCGGCGAAAACAATGGGTGGGCGATACAGCTTCGGTGACGACCAACTCGATGCCGATCGCGAGGCGCCGGATCGGGGGCCTGCCCAGGACGTCATCGCGGAGATGGCCGGGCTGCTGCGCGACACGCGCGGCAGCATGCTCCTGGGCGGAAGCGTTCTGAGCGTGCTCACGATCGGCATCGCCCTGGAGGCCGCGCTCTCGCCCTCCGTACTGCGCCCCGGGCTCGCCGGGGCGGTGTGCGTCAGTTTGCTCGGGGCCGTGATCCTGTGCTGGCTCCGGGCGGCCGCACTGCTGCTGCTGGCCAGCCGGCCGGTGCTCGACCAGCTCAACGAGCACCGCTGGCGGACGGGCGCGCCGCTCGATCCCCGGGTACGGTGGCTGGCCATGCCGTCCGTCGAGGACAGCGAGGCAGCCTGGAGCTGGGCCCGGGTGAACTTGATGCTCGGCGCGGCCCGTATCCGCAGGGAGCGGCTGCACCTGGCCGATACCTGGACGTTCATCACCGTCGCCTGCTTCCTGGCCTGGACCGTGGCGGTTCTTCTCGGGGCGTGATGCTCAGCCAGCTGTCCCCGGGGCCGTTAACCTCGGAGTTGTCAACCGCCTCCGGATGGCTCATCGTAGAACCAGTGCCGGCAACAACCCGCTGGCCGGCATCTGATCTCTCCTACGGTGATATGAACCTGCACGGGACCGGACCTGCCAAGGGTTTCTGGGCTCTGCTCACGGACGACGAGCGGGGCCTCCTATCGGACATCGGCCGACTCACCGTCTTCCCGCCCGGCGCGATGATGTGCGTCGAGGGCGAACCGGTCACCCACGTATTCGTCCTGATAGACGGATGGGTCAAGATTCTCTCGGTGACCAGCGACGGTCGTGAGCTCGTGCTCGCGCTGCGCGCCCCTGGTGATGTGATCGGGGAAGTCGCGGGTGAGACCACCGGGTACCGGACGGCCAGCGTGCAGGCCACCGGCACGGTACGCGCGCTCATCGTGGGGTTCGAGAAATTCAGCTCCTTTCTCGACTCCCATATCGGGGCTGGCCACGCCTACCGGCGCATGTTCGCGCAGCGCTGGAACGACACCGAATCGCTGCTGCGCAGCCGTTCGGTGACCAACGGGGCACAGCGGCTGGCCAGGCTTCTGCTCGACCTAGCGGCCCGGCACGGCACCGACACGGACCGCGGGGTCCATGTCGCGATGCCGCTGACGCAGGTGGAACTGGCCAGCATGGCCGGCACGTCGCGCGCCACGGTGACGCGTGCCCTCAGCAACTGGCGGCAGCGCGGCATCATCCGCACGGGCCAGCGGGATCTGACCATCACCGACCTAGGGGCCCTGCGGAAGATCGCCGGTCAGCAGGCGTAGCGCCGCCCACGGCCAGCCCCACCTCCAGCCCAGCCGGTCAGCCCAGCCGGGACGCGGTGGCCTTGGCCCACTGCGTGGTGCAGACCAGGCCGAGCAGGAGCACGATGTAGCCGCAGCCGGCCAGAATCCACCAGCCCGCGTGGGCCGCATGGACGAAGCCCGCCTGCATCGACCCGCGCATGCTGGCCGCCAGGACCGAGCCCACGATGGCCACGCCCAGTGACTGGCCGAGCTGGCGGCTGGAGGAGTTCATGCCGGAGGCCATGCCCGCCTGGGTCTTCGGCACCCCGGACATGACCCCGTTGGTGATCGGCGAGCTCACCATGCCGGCCCCGATCCCGAACACGGCGTACGTGACGATCAGGTACATGTGCTCGGTCGTGCCGGTGAGCCGTGACAGCGCGGCACTGCTGATGGTCAGCGCGGCGCCCGCGATGACCAGGGGAATCCGCGGGCCCCGTTTGGCGACCATCCGTCCGGCCAGCGGTGCGCACAGCGCCATCACCACCGGCATCGGCAGGATTGTCAGGCCGGCCTGCAGCGCGGACAGGCCCCGCACGTCCTGCAGGTACAAGGTGGACAGGAACAGGAAGCCGGCCATCGCGGCGATCGCGCAGACCGCGCTGAGGTTGGCCCCCGCGAACGGCACGCTGCGGAAGAACCGCAGGTCGACCATGGGCTCCGCACGCCGGGGCTCGTAGGCGAGCAGGACCGCCAGCGCGGCCACGCTCGCGGCGAAGAACCCGAAGATCTCCGGTGAGTACCAGCCGTGGGCCGGCCCCTCGATGATTGCGTAGGCGAGCGTCCCGAGCATGACGATGATGAGCAGCTGGCCCACCGGGTCGGCCCGGCGGGACCGGGGGGCCTTGGAGTCCGGGACGAACAGCGCGGTCAGTGAGATGGCGGCCAGGCCCACCGGGATGTTCGCCCAGAAGATGCCGCGCCAGCCGACCGTTCCCACCAGCACGCCGCCAAGCACCGGGCCGAGCGCCATCGACAGCCCGAACACGCCATCCCAGACGCCGATGGCGCGGGCGCGCTCGGCCCGGCCGGTGAACGTGTTCGTGATGATGCCGAGCGCCGCAGGGTTGAGCATCGAGCCGCCTATGCCCTGCAGGATCCTGAAGCCGATCAGCCAGCCCAGGCCGGGCGCCAGGCTGCACATCCACGAGCCGAGGGTGAACAGCGAGAGGCCGACCTGGAAGATGGTCCGGCGCCCGATCCGGTCGGCGAGCGCGCCGGCGAACATCAGCAGCGCGGCCAGCACGATCGTGTAGGAGGCGACCGTCCACTGCAGGCCGGAGACGCCGGCGTGCAGGTCCCGGCCGATGGCAGGCAGCCCCACGTTCACGATCGTGTTATCCAGGCCCACCATGAACAGGCTCATGCAGCAGACGGCAAGCATGAGGGCGCGGCGCCCGCGGGTGGCGCCGGCGTGGTCTGCGCCTGTGCTGGTATCGGCCTGGGGCCCTGGGCTGGCGGACGGGCGGGTGCCTGGAGACGGATAGGTGCCTGGAGACGGATAGGTGCCTGGAGACGGATAGGTGCCTGGAGACGGATAGGTGCCTGGAGACGGATAGGTGCCTGGAGACGGATAGGTGCCTGGAGGGGTCCGTGCGGCAAGCTCGAGCCCTAGGACGGGCACGGGCATCCGCTCTGGTAGCCGATCAGGCACGTTGAGTGACCTCCGATGGGTGCCTTTAGCTGGTGCCTGCATCGTGCGAACCCCTCGGTCCGTACTCGCCGCGGACGAGTACTAACTACTTATGACACGTCCGGCGCAAGGCCATGGTTCGGGCTCATCTTGGATGAACCCGACCAGACGATCGGGAGCTTGTCGATACCGTAAATGCCCTCGACTCCGCCCAGCTGCGGCGGTCCGTCCAGAGCGAGCCCGGGAGTGCGCGCCGCGAGGAAGGCCAGCGCCTCTTCTAGTTCGGCCCGGGCAAGGTTCGCGCCCAGGCAGTAGTGCGTTCCCGCGCCGAAGGTGAGCAACCGGGCATCGCTCGAGGTGGTGATGTCGAAGCTCTCGCCGTCCTCGCACTGGCGGTTCGCCCGCTCCGCGCAGACCGCCACGATCGTGCCCGGCGGGAAGATGACGTCGCGGTGCTCGACCTGCTCTCGGCAGATCCGCGCGGTGAACGGCGTGACGGGCTCGAACCGCAGCACCTCCTCGACCGCACGCGGGACCAGGCCGGGATCGCCGGCCAGCAGCGCCCACTGATCGGGATGCTCGGCGAACAGGCGTATCGCGTGCGCGAGCTGACCCGCGGTGGTGTCGATGCCCCCGGCCAGCAGGTTCACCACAAGCTGCACGCACTCCGCGGCGGATAGCCTGTCCGCCTGGTCGCGGGCCGCCAGCAGATCGCTGATCAGGTCCTCGGCCGGAGCAGCCCGCCTGGCCTCGAGCAGCCCGGTCACGTACTCCTGGGCTTCGGTGACGGCTCGCTCGATGTCATCCCGGCTGGTCTCGAGCGCCCGGATATCGAACTGCCGCTGCACCCAGGTGGACCAGGTGTGCAGCCGTCCGGCATCCTGGTGCGGCGCCCCGAGTACGGCCGCTATCGTCAGCGAAGGGTAGACCCGGGCCACCGCGGCCACGAAGTCGCACCCACTGTAGGCGGCCACCCCGGCCCACAGGTTCGCCAGGAAGCCGCGCATCACCGGGCGCCAGCGATCGGCCGCGCGCGGCGTGAGCGCCGGTCCCACCAGCGCCCGCAGCCGACGGTGCTGCTCCCCGGTGAGGTTCAGGATGTTGGCGTCGATGTGCTCGGCCAGCGGACCGCTGGTCACGCCGAAGAACTCGGCGATCTGGCGGCCAGGGAACGCGGTCTTCCTCGACCGCAGGAAGAACTCCCCGGCGTCGTGGTCGAGCACGATGTAGGCCAGTGGCGACTTGGCCAGCCAGCCTCGCTGACGGGTCTCGGCGAGCTGCTGGTGGTAACGATCCGCCGAGAAGTCCGGTGCCGTGTAGTCGAACGCCGGCAGGTCAAGTTCGGACACAAGGTTCATAACAGATATGACGGTACACCGATGCAGCTTGTAGTCAAGCGGTTACTTTTAGCATTTCCGCGCCGTTTCGCCCCGCATGATGTGCGTCTGCAGTCTAGATTTGCTAGCGAAGCAGGTTGTTGTCCAAGGGAGCAACGTGCCGAGGGGGGGAAACATGAGCCGCAGACTCCTACAGTTGGTCATACCGGTCACTCCGGAACGAAGGATGTTCCGGATCCACGACCCGTCGGTCGACCCGGACGCACCTGGCGGTCCGCTGCCTCCGGTAGGCGCGTTGATCAGCACTAACCGCGAGCAGCTCTGGGTCGGCAGCCTGCAGGAGGACATCGATGTCCGGCTTGTCCTCGAGGAGTGGGACGAGTCCCCGCCGCCGTGCGGCGATGCCTGGGACGAAGAGGCCAAGAGCGCTATCTACCTGCGCGGCCAGCTGAGCATCAGCATGGGCCTGGCGGGCACGGCGGTCCGCGGCCTGCGGCTCGCGGGCGGAGTCGGCGACTATTCGGTCCGCGTCTACGCCGGCAACCGCGATCAGGTGACCCGCCGCTACGCACAGCTCTTCGACCGCCACCGCAACCCGCTCAGCGACGAGTTCCAGCAGGAGAAGAAGACCCTCGAGGGCCTGGAACGCTACCTCGTGCAGCTGTGGCGTGAATCCTTAGCGACGACCCGTTCGTCTTACCAGCCGGATGGCGCTTACGGTCCCGACGCGCTGGCCGCTTGCGATACGACCTGGCCTGCCGCCTGACCCGTGCCCGACTGCGTTGGGGCGCCTGCGCTACGGCCCGCCGAGGGCGTGGCGGACCTGGTGTGTGAGGTCGCGCTCGCGTTAGCCGACGTGGACGTGGGCCTAACCGGCTTAGCGCCCGTTCCCGAGACGATGGTCGCGACGTTGCGCTGTGTCGCGGTGCTTGGCGTGGCGGGCATGCGTGCGCCGTGCGTACGGAACGGGATCATCGCGTACACCATGAGCGAGACCAGTGCGACGAGCAGTACGGTGAACAGCGAGCCGACGATGCGCGCCCGGGGCGAGCGCAGGACGTTCGCCGGTCCAGGGCGCCGGAATGCCGTCAGGCAGGTGGCAAGCCCAGGATCGTCGGCTGCGAGCCGCCGCTCGATCTCGGCGAGCGCGCGCTGCTCGTCCATCGACAGCGCCATTCAACTACCTCCGCGTCGTGCACCGGGTGACTACCCTCTCACTATCTCTCAGGAGCCGGTCTTTATCCAATTGTTCTGGCTTTGTACTTCGCCTGTTTTTCGCGATGAGCGGTCTTCGGCCGCTCCGTCACCCAACGCACCCGCTCAGACGCAGAGTACGCCATCGGCCTGGCCGGCGCGGCCGGGACGAATTAAACACTTACGGCGAGTCAGGTATCAACATACTTGCTATCATCGAACAGTCGTTCTATGGTGTCTGATATGCGCTGGGACAATCTGCGGCTCGACGAGCCACTGGACACCGGAGACGGCGAGGACCTGTTCACCGCGGGCCGCCGGGACCGAGCCCTTCCGCTGATCGAGCGCGGCGCGGTCGCCCGCACCTTCGACACGCCAGGGTTCCGCGGCATGACCTTCTACGAGGTGCAGGCCAAGTCCGTCGTCAACCGCGTGCCCGAGGCATCCAGGATGCCGTTCCGGTGGACCATCAACCCCTACCGCGGCTGCCAGCATGCGTGCACCTATTGCCTGTGGGGCGAGACGCCCATCCTGATGGCGGACGGCCGCACGAAGCCGCTGGCTGAGGTGCGTGCCGGAGACGAGATCTACGGTACGGTGCGGCGCGGCTTTTACAGCCGGTACACAATCACCACGGTGCTGGCGCACTGGTCCACGATCAAGCCCGCCTACCGGGTCATCCTTGAGGACGGCACCCAGCTCGTCTCCAGCGGAGATCACCGCTTCCTGACCGAACGTGGCTGGAAGCATGTAACCGGGACCGAATGCGGTCCGTTGCGGCGCCCGCACCTGACCGTCAACAACAAGCTGATGGGTGTTGGCGGCTTCGCGGAACCACCGAAGGAGACGGCAGCCTACCGGCGCGGTTACCTATGCGGCATGATCCGCGGAGATGGAAGCGTCAGAAACCTCCCATATCAGCAGCCTGGCAGGTCACCTAGGCAAATCTATAGCTTCCGGCTCGCACTGACCGACCCGGAGGGCCTGACCAGAACCGCCGATTACCTCTCACGCGTGGGCATCCGCTGCAGAGAGTTCACTTTCGCCGAGGAGTCGGCTAATCGCCGCCGGATGACGGCGATCCGCACCGGCCGCCGTGATGAGGTCAGAACGATCGAGTGGCTGATCGGCTGGCCAACTGATCCGTCTGCAGATTGGCGCAAGGGCTTCTTGGCCGGGATCTTCGACGCCGAGGGAAGCTACAGCGGAGGAATCCTGCGGATCCCTAACACCAATCCGGAAATCATCGACTGGACAATCTCCTCGCTGCGGTCGCTCGGCTTCGATTTCTTCCTGGAGCAAAGGAACCGGTCTAACGGACTCGCGTACGTCCGGTTGCGTGGCGGGCTCAAAGAGACGCTGCGGTTCTTCCACACCGTCGATCCCGCGATCACCAGGAAACGCTCGATCGAAGACGTGGCGATAAAGAGCGACGCCAAGCTTCGCGTGGTGGCGGTCGAGCCGCTCGGGCTTGACGTGCCGATGTACGACATCACCACCGGGACCGGCGACTTCATCGCCAACGGCGTGGTGAGCCACAACTGCTTCGCCAGGAACTCACACACCTACCTGGACCTCGATGCGGGCGCGGACTTCAACACCCGGGTAGTGGTCAAGGTGAACGCGCCCCAGCTGGTGCGCAAGAAGATGGCCTCGCCGAGCTGGGCGGGCGAGCACATCGCGATGGGTACGAACGTGGACTGCTACCAGCGGGCGGAGGGCCGCTACCAGCTGATGCCCGGCATCATCGGCGCGCTCAGGGACGCCGCCAACCCGTTCTCCATCCTGACCAAGGGCACGCTGATCCTCAGGGACATCGAGCTGCTCGCCGAGGCGGCCGAAATTACCGAGGTGGGGCTGAACGTATCCGCCGGCTTTGTCGACAAAGACCTTTGGCGATCAATCGAGCCGGGCACGCCCGCGCCCGGGCGTCGGCTCGAGGCATGTGCGACGCTGAACGAGCGCGGGCTGCGCTGCGGCGTGCTCATGGGCCCGGTGGTGCCGTTCCTCTCCGACTCCCCCGCCCAGCTCGACCAGGCGGTCAGGCAGATCGCCGCGGCCGGCGCCAGGCATGTCATGCCCATCGTGCTGCATCTGCGCCCGGGCACCCGGGAGTGGTTCTTCAGTTGGCTGCGGGCTCAGCAGCCAGGGCTGGTCGAGGCCTACCTGGACCTGTACGGCCGAGGCGCCTACGCCCCGAAGGCCTACCAGAACCGGATCGCCGGCCAGGTCCGCGAGCTCGCGGAGAAGTACGGCATCGGCCGCCCCAGGCCCGGCTTCGGTCACGGCACCCTGCCGCCGCGATCCGTCACCGCCAAGCGTCCCGTGGCCATACCTGGTCCCCCGGATGTCAATGCTTCAGAATCCCCGAAGTCCCCTGAGGTGCCCACACCACGGAGATGCTCGCCTGCACTGCCCGAGCAGCTCACCTTGCTCTGACCTGGCGGCTCCGGACGGCCGGGCTCCGCATGGGAGAGCCCGGGAAAGCTGCGGAAATTCAAGATATTACTTGACACGTCGCAGGGACAAGATACATCGTTTCCCTAAGAACAGTATCAGAATCTTTCCAAGACGTGAGGAGGACGACGTGGCACGCGGGACCACGGGGGCGCCCCGTAATAAGCCGGTTCAGGACACGGGGAACTCACGGGCTCCGGGGTTCGGGGACCCCGGAGCCGAACTCGATCAGGCGCGATCAGGCGGCTTCGGCCGCCTGATCGCGTTCGTGTGCGGCCGCCGGTCGAAGTACCTGGTGGTCGTGTTCTGGATCCTGGTGGTCGCGGCCCTGGGATCGCTGGCGGGCAAGCTCCAGGGGGCGGAGAAGAACGACGCGTCGGCGTACCTGCCTTCGTCGGCCGAATCCACCCAGGAACTGAACGAGCAGACCCTGTTCCAGTCCAAGAACCTCAACCCCGCCCTGGTCGTGTACGTGCGCGACAGCGGGGTGACGGCGGCCGACCTGCAGAAGGCGAGGGCCGACGCGCGCTACTTCGCGTCGCTGCCCGTCGTGAACGGGCGGGTCGCCCCGCCGATCGTGTCCGGGGATCATAAGGCGATCGAGACCGTGATCGGCGCGGACCTCGGCTACAACAGCGATCTGAGCGGTTTCGTCACCACGGTGAAGAACACCGCCAGCAAGGACAACGCCGGGCTGAGCGTTTACGTCGGCGGCCCGGCGGCCAGCGCCGCCGACGAGGTCAAGATATTCAAGGGCATCGACACCACGCTGCTGTACGCCACCCTGGCCGTGGTCATCGGGATCCTGCTGCTGACGTACCGGAGCCCGGTGCTGTGGCTGCTGCCGATCATGTCCGCGGGGGTGGCACTGACCGTGGCCCAGGCCGTCATCTACCTGCTCACCCAGCACGCCAACCTGACCGTCAGCGGACAGAGCGAGGGCATCCTGGTGGTGCTGGTAATCGGCGCGAGCACCGACTACGCGCTGCTGCTCATCGCCAGGTACCGGGAGGAACTGCGCAGGCACTCCGACCGGCACGAGGCCATGGCGGTGGCGCTGCGCCGGGCCGGCCCGGCCATCATCGCCAGCGGGCTGACCGTCGTGGCCGGCATGCTCTGCCTGCTCGCGGCCGAATCCAACGACATCTCCGGGCTCGGCCCGGTCGCCGCCATCGGGATCGCCCTGGGCCTGATCGCCATGATCACGCTGCTGCCCGCGCTACTCGTGGTCTTCGGCCGGTGGATCTTCTGGCCGGTCAAGCCCGGTTACGGCTCGGCCGAGCCCACCACTCGCGGGCTGTGGTCGCGAGTCGGGCACGCCATCAGCCGCCGCCCGCGCGCGGTGTGGCTGGTGACGGCGATCCTGCTCGGCGCCGGCGCGGCCGGCCTGATCGGGTTCAGGTTCGGCACGCTGACCGTGGCCGAGTCGTTCCGCGGCACCCCGCCGTCGATCACGGCCCAGCAGGTGCTGGCCAGGTACTTCCCGGCTGGCTCCGGCGAGCCGGTAGACGTGATCGCCACCGCGGCCAGCGCGGGACAGGTCAGGAACGCGCTCGCCGCCACGCCCGGCATCGCCTCGGTCACCCCGCCGGTGACCAGGGACGGCCTGTCTTTCCTGCAGGCCACGATGACCCCGCCGCCGGACAGCCCGGCCGCGTACACGCTGGTGGACAAGGTACGGACGACATTGCACGCCATTCCCGGCGCGCAGGCCAAGGTGGGCGGCGGCACCGCCATCAACAAGGACGTGGAGAGCGCCGCGACCCATGACCGGAACCTGCTCATCCCGCTGATCCTCGGCGTGGTGCTCATCATCCTGGGCCTGCTGCTGCGGGCGATCGTGGCGCCGCTCATGCTGATCGCGACCGTAGTGCTGTCCTTCGGTGCCGCCCTCGGCATTTCCGCACTGTTCTTCAAGCACGTGTTCGGGTTCGCGGGCGCCGATACCTCGGTGTCGCTGTTCGTCTTCGTGTTCCTGGTGGCCCTCGGCATCGACTACAACATCTTCCTCATGACCCGGGTCCGCGAGGAGTCCGCACGGTCGGGAACGCGGCGCGGCGCGATCGCCGGCCTGGCCGCCACGGGCGGCGTCATCACCTCGGCGGGCCTGGTGCTGGCGGGCACGTTCGCCATGCTCGCCACGCTGCCGCTGGTGGAGTTCACCGAGATCGGGTTCGCGGTGGCGCTGGGAGTGTTGCTCGACACGATCGTGGTCCGGTCGGTGCTCGTGACGGCGCTGACCTTGGATATCGGACGGCACGTCTGGTGGCCGAGCGCACTAGCGAACCCGGAAGCGGGTGCAGTGACAGACGGCACCTAGAATATGGGCTCGTGGCGGCTGACCAGGTG
>CAWCUJ010000010.1:0-82749 GCA_963798675.1 uncultured Actinomycetes bacterium
GCCCGCCAGGCAGACATGACAAACCTGCGCCGAGACCCGCGCAGCAAGAACTGACCGGTCGGTCATTGCACTCGGAGCGGCAGATGCGGATGGCCTTGGCGCCCGTTATAAGACTGACGCTGAGCTGATTTTATGCCGATATGCCATCATCCAGTGGTGGAGATGACACTGCGGTTCGAGATTTTCCCGGACGATCTTGACGCCACCGTTGATTTCTATATGCGCGTCCTGCGTTTCCGCCTCACCGCCGATCGGCGTGATCAGCGGGATCAGTATGTCTCGCTGCAGCGGGGCGGCGTGCGTGTCGGAGCCGTCAAGAGTGTGGTTCCGGATGTCCGTGCGGCCAGGCTGCCGCCCGCCGGGGTGGAGCTTGTGCTCGAAGTTGATGACGTCATTGCTGAACGCGACCGGGTGACGGCGGCGGGATGGCCACTGGCGGAGGATCTCCAGGACCGGCCGTGGGGCCTGAAAGACTTCCGGATCCTCGATCCGACCGGGTACTACTTGCGGATAACGGACCGGGCCCAGTGACCGCGTCCGCAGGCTCAGACCAGCCGGAACCAGTCATCTTCGCGGCACCCATAAGGGCCACCAGTGTCAAGAGGGCGTACGAACCTGGCCCGGTGACTATGTCCTGCCGTCCGGGCTGGGCTGACTATTCTGCTGGATCCTTCCTCGCAGGTGCCCGGGTCTTCTCGCCGCGGCCAGAGGTCAAGCTGGAGCGCCCGAAGCCGCGCAGCGGCGAGGACGAACGAGCTTGACGCCGGCTAGCGGCGGAAGATCCTGGGGGGCGGGGAAGGGTTCGGTTGCGGTTTGGCTTACGGGGGTCGTATGTGTTCCCGGTGCGTGGGCTGGCGGAGTGGTCTCGCAAGCACCCATCCGGCGCCGCGCCAGCGTGCGGGCGGCTGCCATGACCATGTGTCCGGGGACCGGGCTGCTCAGTCAGATGATCGAGCGCGGCGCTGGCGCCGGCTCATGCCGCAGGAGCGAGCGTGCCCGGGGCTTGGTGACCCTCCCGTCGTCACGGCCGCGGCGGCGTTGCCGGGTCGATTGCTTCCATGTCGGCCAGCAGGTGATAGGCGCGGGTCAGCAGCTTGCGGGAGATCGCGATAGTGGCGATCTTCTTCCCGCGGCGTCCGGCGATGGCCGCGTAGGTGGCGGCGAACTCGGGGGACCGCTTAGCGGTCTGGGCCGCCTGGTTGAGCACCCAGCGCAGCCAGGCCGAGCCCTGCTTGGAGATGTGCCCGTGCCGGACGGTCAGGTCCGAGCCGCGGACCGTCGGGGTCAGCCCGGCCCAGCTGGCCAGCTTGCGGGCGCTGCCGAACCGGCCGATGTCGCTGATCTCGGCCAGCATCACCAGCGCGGTGAACTCCCCGACGCCGGGCAGCGTGGTCAGTATCTTGACCCGCGGGTCGGCCTTGGCGCGGGCGTGCAGCTCGCCGTCGAGCCGGTCGGTCAGCGGCGCCAGGCCGTCGATGACCGCCAGGCAGTCGGTCACGATCTCCCGCGACGCCGCGGGCAGGTCGAGCTCGGCCAGCCAGCCGCGGCCTGGCCCGGTCCAGTAGCTGGCGGACCGGTCATAGCCGTGGTCGGCGGCGACCGCGTGGATCCGGTTGCGCAGGCCGGTGCCGAGCCGGACCAGGCTGATCCGGTGCCGGATCAGCGCCCGGAGCTGCCGCACCTCGGCCGGGGCGATCCACGCCTCGGGCGCAGGTCCGCGCGCAGCAACTGCGCCAGGATCGCCGCGCCGGCCTTGGCGTTCTTCAGCCGCGCGGAGGCGATCGCCTTGCACCGCAGCGGGTGCACCAGGTGCGAGTCGAAGCCGTAGTCCTCCAGCAGATCGGCCAGCCAGCCCCAGCCGAACGCGGCCCCGGACGCCACCGGCGTCCCCGAGGGCAGGTCTCCGATCAGCCCGGAGCATCGGCTCGGAGCCGTTCACCACGTTCTTGTTCAGCTACACCTTTCCGTCCTCGGCGACTACCGCCACCTGGGAGCGCTTGCGGTGCACATCGATGCCGACGTAGACAGACATTTGCCGGGTCTCCTCTCCCGAGCTTGGAATCTCTCACCCGGAGCGTCCTGCAACCGGGCTGAGCTTGGAAGAGGCCCGGCCCTTATAGGGTCAGATGAGTGCGTCCGGTCCAGAGTCAGTTTCGGAAGAGCGGGACTGATCGACGAAGCATAGCGAGTGGCTATGCCAATTCGTTAACCGGAATTCTCGCGGCCGGTCCCGGTGACTGGAGTTTCCCGATCTCGCCGTAGCGTTGAAGGCATAAACTGGCGGTCGTCGCTACTCACGTAGGCAGTGCCGTCGGTCAGTGCCGGGTGGAGAAGACGATTTCTCCAGCGGCCATTGCGTGGCCTGTATCTGATCGTGCGCTGGCACCTCCGGATTTATACCGGGATGTCACCCGGCGCCCAGGAAAGGATCACCAGCGATGGGTAACTCGGCTGTTTCTGCGGCACGTATGACCGGGGCCGGCGACGCGGGCCGCCGCTGGCGGGTCATTAGCGGCGCCGGCGCCACGGCGGTCGCAGGGACGGCGCTGGCCGTCCGCCAGGCCAGGCGCGCGCGCCGGGTGACTGCCTATGTGGTCAGCGGCCGTATCGGAGTGCCGGGCCTGGTGACGCCGGTCCGGACGGCCAGCAACACCGCCAGGCCGCCGATCACGGTCCCGCTCGCCCAGTCCATCGCGATCACCCCGGACGGCAAGACCGTCTACGTGCCCAACGCCACTAACCCCGCGGTGACGCCGATCCGCACCGCCACCAACACCGCCGGACCGCCCATCCCGGTCGGTAACAACCCTTTCGGTATCGTGATCACGCCGAACGGCAAGACCGCCTACGTAACCAGCTCCAACGACGGCACGGTGACGCCGATCCGGACCGCCGCCAACACCGCCGGGCCGCCGATCCCGGTCGGCAACAACCCCATTCGTCTGGCAGTCACGCCCGATGGCAAGGCCGTCTACGTCCTGAACTTCGACGACGGCACGGTGACGCCGATCCGGACGGCTAGCAACACCGCCGGGGCGCCGATCCCGGTCGGCCAGCAGCCCAACGCGATCGCGATAACCCCCGACAGTCATACCGTCTACGTCGGCAACACCGGTGACGGCACCGTGACGCCGATCCGGACAACCACCAACACCGCCGGGCCGCCCATCCCCGTCGGGCACAGCCCCCGCGCGATCGCCGTCACCCCGGACGGCAAGACCGCCTACGTCTCCAACGGCGACGACAGCACCGTGACGCCGATCCAGACCGCCACCAACACCGCCGGGCCGCCGATCCCGGTCGGACCCGGGCCGTTTGACATCGCGATCACGCCCAACGGCAAGACGGCCTACGTCCTGAACTCCGCTGGTGACACCGTCACCCCGATCCGCACCGCCACCAACACCGCCGGACCGCCCATCCCGGTCGGGAACGAGCCCTTCGGCATCGCGATCACGCCTAACGGCAAAACCGCCTACGTAACGGGCGGAACCGACTCAGTAACCCCGATCCGGACCGCCACCAACACCGCCGGACCGCCGATCACGGTCGGGATCGCCCCAAATGCCATCGCGATCACCTGACCAGGCCGACCGAGCGCGGCCTCGAGCCATATCGCTTGACGCTCCACCTGTCTGCGGCATGAGAGTGCGCCTTGTCAGGGTCAGAAGAGTGCGTGCTGACGGCGCTGCCTGTTCATCTCCCAGGTACCGTCAACCCGACCAGCGGCGATGCCGGTTATAGTCGGTCTTCCAGTTCCCGAACGGCTCCGGCAGGTCCCGCAACGGGCACCCGGTCCTGCCGCGGATGGGCAGATAGCAGCGGCTTCAGCCGCGCCCACTTACCATCACTTAGATCATGCCGCTTCAGCTGGTCCTCATCCATCCCGCCATCCAAGCGGAAACCACCCGCCAAGACCTATGGGACACGCTCTAACGTTAGATGGCCGCGCCCGATCGTGAAGCGTCCGAATCAAGGCATCATGAGCGGGACACCACGCTTCGCAAGCGACCTCTCAGAACTCTTGACCGGGACTCTCGGCAGCGATTAAGTAGTTAGTGCGGTGGGGTGGGGTGGGGTCGCCGCGACGGCGGCGAGTTATCGGTTAGTCTGTTGGGAAGTCGGGTCACTAGGCAGGTACTTTGCTCAATTTGCCGTTGAAACCTTCATTCCGATACATCCATGAGCCTGTGTCGGCTGATGAAGTCGTGCTGCCGTCACTGGGGGACGATTCGCTCCTAGAGGAGTTGCAGAATCGCATCCTTCACTCTCGTGGTGGAACCTTCCTCATCACTGGCTTTCATGGTGTCGGCAAGTCAACGCTCGTACTGAGGTAAGTAATAGGGGAACGAGTGGGAGATAACGTTGTGGCGACAGCTGGGCATGGCGGAATGACCCTCGGCGTCGTGCGCGGAGAGCTATGGGAAGGCTTTGCAGGCTGCGGGGTTACGGGCTGGGCCTGGCTCTGGTCACTGGCGGGACGGCGGCGGGCGCGTCCTTGGGGTGTCCAGGGCAGGAACGGGTTCAGGCCGGCTCTGGCTGGGGCGGTGCCGCCGTGTTAGGCGCAGGCTTGCAGGTAGCCGGTCAGCAGGCAGAGGGGCTAGATGAAGTGAAGGGAGGCGGTGGCGGTGATGGTACACAAGTCGGCGGACAGGTGGGAGGCACACTGGGCGCAGGAGCCGTAGAAGTTCTTGCGGCAGATCACCGGGGTGCGGAGCGCTCGTTAAGCGCGGTTGTTATACAGCGGCAGCTGCGGCAGGTACTGGTGGCGGGACAGCGAGTCCCACTAGTTGCTGAGCGTGGCGATGACCTTGGCAGCGGCCGGGTGAAGCAGGCCCTTGGCGGAGTCGCTGGCCTGCAGGATGCGGTGCGCGTAGATGTCGGCGAAGGCCCGCTGACAGCGGCAGGAGGAGTCCTGGCGGGCGTAGGTGCGAGGCGTGGCGGCTGCCAGGGCGTGGTGCGCCCGGTACAGCACCGCGATCCGCTCGGTACACGCATCGCACCAGTCGCCGAGCGCCTCGGGGTGCGCGGACACAGCCCGCAGGAAATACCGCCGGATATGGGCCCAGCACCACAGCGGGTCGACCCCGTCGATGCAGGCCAGCGACTGGTAGGCCTTGTGGAAGTCCGAGGAGATGACCAGCCGCAGGCGGTCTCCAGCGCGGTCTGCTCCCGGTCGATGCCCAGCTGGCCGGCGGCGACCCCGGCGCTGCGGGAGGGGTCCATCACGAACACGGTGGTGGCGTCGGTGACGAAGACCCACAGCCACCACCGGTGGCCGTCCTTATCCTCGATGTCCTCGAACACCTGCCAGCTGGTTTCATCGGCATGCACATGCCGGCGGCCCGGCCGTGCGCGGCGATCGCCTCCGCCCACGGCGCGATCAGCGGCGCGACCTGCTTCAGCGCCCCGCACAGCGTGCCCGCCGCCACGTCCAGCCCGTCCGCGGCCAGCGCCTGCACGATCTGGTGCACCGGCTTGCCCAGCACATGCTTCTCATACGCCAGCGCGCCAGGAACCCCGCGGTGAACAGGCCCTTCGGCACCGGCTGGGCCGCCGGTGATGCGCAGATGGTCCTGGGCCCGGATGAGAGCACGCCGCCGGTAACGTGCCGCCGCCACAAGATATGGGTGATTTTCACCTGTTAGTCGATCTGCTCGCTGTCCTCGGTCCCGATGACTCGACGCCTCCGCACACCGCGCAGCACCGCTGGCTGGCATCATATCGATGACTCGCTCCTCGGTCTCTAGATGCGTATAGTCTCGCCGCTTGTGACTAGGGCTGCTTGGCTGCTGTCCCCGCTTACTTGTACCGCTTGGCTGATCGCCGCTCTCCGCTTGGTCTGCGGGCGGGTAGTCGCTTTTCTCTGACGACGACTCGTATAGCAACTCGCTCAGCGTCGTCACGCTCTCCTGTAGAGCGGCTACTTGCTTGGCTAGCTCCGCCACTCGCGCGGTAGTTTGGCATTCTCCCCCCGCAGCTCCGCCACTAGCGCCTCGGCTCGCTTGGCGCGGGCACGCCGTAACAGGTATCTACATCCTCATCGATCACTGGCGCAGGCACGCAACTCAGCACACATCACTACACTAGCTACGTCACGCAAAATTCGGTGTGTCGTGATTTTTGATTTTGTGTTTTGTCAGGGTCAGAAGAGTGCGTGCTGACGGCGCTGCCTGTTCATCTCCCAGGTACCGTCAACCCGACCAGCGGCGATGCCGGTTATAGTCGGTCTTCCAGTTCCCGAACGGCTCCGGCAGGTCCCGCAACGGGCACCCGGTCCTGCCGCGGATGGGCAGATAGCAGCGGCTTCAGCCGCGCCCACTTACCATCACTTAGATCATGCCGCTTCAGCTGGTCCTCATCCATCCCGCCATCCAAGCGGAAACCACCCGCCAAGACCTATGGGACACGCTCTAACGTTAGATGGCCGCGCCCGATCGTGAAGCGTCCGAATCAAGGCATCATGAGCGGGACACCACGCTTCGCAAGCGACCTCTCAGAACTCTTGACCGGGACTCTCGGCAGCGATTAAGTAGTTAGTGCGGTGGGGTGGGGTGGGGTCGCCGCGACGGCGGCGAGTTATCGGTTAGTCTGTTGGGAAGTCGGGTCACTAGGCAGGTACTTTGCTCAATTTGCCGTTGAAACCTTCATTCCGATACATCCATGAGCCTGTGTCGGCTGATGAAGTCGTGCTGCCGTCACTGGGGGACGATTCGCTCCTAGAGGAGTTGCAGAATCGCATCCTTCACTCTCGTGGTGGAACCTTCCTCATCACTGGCTTTCATGGTGTCGGCAAGTCAACGCTCGTACTGCGAGTGCTCGACCAGATGGTGGCACGAAATACACCGTCAGATCTCATACTACCAGTGTCGCTAAGCGTGGCACGCTCTACGACCACGGAACGCCTACTCTTCGCCGTTGTTCGGCGTGTCTTTGAGACCCTAAGCGATACCGGAGTACTAGACAAACTCCCGTCGGGAACCAGGCATGCTTTGCTGGTTGCATATATGCGCACCTCGCTGTCTTTCAAGGAAACTCAGGCCGAGGCCCGTGAGAGATCTGCCACAGCGGGAGTAGGAGCTGGGTCGGGCAAAGCAATTGGAGCAATGACGAGCCTTGTAATACCCAAGTTGTCAATGTCGACCAAGAAGAGCCAGTCTCTCGCCACGGAAGCCTCATTCCTTGCGTATTCAGAGACCGATGTTGAATATGACCTCATGCGCATTGTGTCGCTTGTGGACCGGGAGGGCGGCGTCCCAATTGTACAGTCGTCCCGCTGGCGCCGCTTCTGGCCGTGGGCTCGCCATGAACGGTCGCGGTTGCATTTGCTTATCATCCTTGACGAAGTCGATAAACTTACAGCTGACGAGGCTGGTATAGCAGCTGTAGAAGACCTATTGGCCCGGCATTAAAAATGTACTAACTACGTCGGGTGCACATTTTCTAATCGTCGCAGGTCCCGACCTGCATGATCGCGCGGTTCGCGATGCGGCGCGCGGGAACGGCATTTACGAAAGTGTCTTTGGCTGGCGTATGTACGTACCGTGCAATTGGGACGCGCCGGAAAAGATGGTCACTGAGATGATCAGCCGGGATGCGGAAGTTAACAATAAGGATCTCCAGTTGCTTGTGCAGTACCTGCGGTTCAAAGGTAAGCATTCACGTCCCCCTGTTTGCTTGAGTTTTGGGTGACGCTGGGTTAGGGATGTCGAGATCACGGTTGCGCTGCGAGGAGTGTGCCGCGGCGGCAGGCTGGGCCGGTTTCGGGAATGATCTCGTGGCGTGACCGAGTCGCTGCCGCCGGAAGATCCGCGTGATGCGCTGATCCGCGAGCAGGCGGGGCAGATTGAGACGCTGACCGTGCTGGTCGCGGAGTTGCGGGGGAAGCTGGACGCGGCCTTGCGGGCCGCGTCCAGGAATTCCGGGAACTCCTCGATGCCGCCGAGCGCCGATGACCTGCCGGGACGCCAGCCGCCGGCCCGGAAAGAGCGGCGCGCCGCGGAGCGGGCGGAGCGGAAGCGGAAGCCGGGGAAGCAGCCCGGGGCTCCGGGCGCGGCGATGCGCTGGCGCAAGGCAGACGAGGTCATCGGCCATTTCCCGCAGGGAGACTGCGCGTGCGGCGCTGACCTGGCCGGTGCCGCTGACCTGGGCGTTGCCCGGTCCTACCAGCAGGAAGACGTCCCCGAGCCGCAGCCGTCCAGGCGGTACCAGCACGATCTGCACAAGGCGCGGTGTGTCTGCGGGCGGGTCCACGTCGCGGCCCGCCCGGCCGGGATGCCGGACGCGCCGCTGTCCGTCGGCCCCCGGCTGTCGGCGATGGCGGTCTACCTGTCGGTCTTCCAGCACGTCCCGGTCGAGCGGGCGCAGTTCCTGATCACGGACATGACCGGCGGCGTCGTGTCGGCCGGGTTCGTCCATTCCTGCCTGGGGAAGGCCGCCGGGCTGGTCAAGGACGCGGTGCGGCTGATCCGGACCCTGATCGCCGCCGCCCCGGTCGCCGGGTTCGACGAGACGACGCTGCGGTCCGGGCCGGCCGGGGAGAAGAAGTACGTCCACGGCGCGTTCACCGAGCTGTACTCCGCGTTCTGGCTGGGCACCCGCGGCCTGGAGACCATGAAGGAGGCCGGGATCCTGCCGTCCTTCGCCGGGATCGTCGTCTCCGACCGGTACGCCGGCTACTACAGCGAGACCTGGGCGAACTTCGCCGGGCACCAGGCCTGCGCTGCCCATTTGATCAGGGACTTCCAGGACTGCGCCGAGACCTACCCGGACGCGGCGTGGCCGGAGCAGGCCATGCGGTCGCTGCGCGGCCTCATCCGCGCCTGGCACGCCGCCCGCGAACAGGGACTTCCCGCCATCCCCGCCGAGGACAGGGAACCGCTGGAGACCGAGTTCCGGCGCGCCGTCACCGTCGGCCTGGCCTCGGTCTCCCGCGTCCCGGGCCCGAAGAACAAGACCAGGCAGCAGCCCGGCCGCGAGCTCCTCGAGTTCTGCAAGACCAGGCAGGCCGACGTACTCCGGTTCGCCGCCGACACCAGCGTCTGGCCGACGAACGATCGGGCTTCACACTGCACCTCCTGGGGGCGTTGCGCAGTTTTCGTCGGGGTTCGCTGGCTGGGCTGGCTGGCTGATGTGATCCTGACATGGGGTGGTGACATTTTTGCGTGTTCGCGGGCGGCCGGAGACGCGGTGGGGGTTGCGGCGGCCTGACCGGCGGGGGTCGCCGAGCTGCTGGCCGGCTTGCCTGACCTGGGTGGGGGTGGGCCGGGTCTGGCCCGGGTGGTAGAGGAAGATGCCGCGGTCGTCGGCTTGCTCGCCGGTGATCAGGCTGAGCTGGTGCCAGCGTTTGATGCTCTGGGTGTGCGCGGTGAGCTGGCGGGCGATCTCGTCGAGGGTGAGCAGGCCGCGGTCGCGCAGCCGCTGGTGGTGGCTGCGGAGGCCGCGTTCGTTGCTGTATCTGGCGACGTGCTCGCCGGTCCACGGTGCGGTGTGGCCGCCATGGGGTGCTTTGCGGGTGTTGAGGGTGCCGGCGATCTGCGCGTAGGTGTGGTGCTCGAGTAGCTGGTCGATCAGGTTGATCACCTCGTCGGGGGTTTTGCGGAGCTGCCAGGCGTTGAGCGGGACGGGCAGGTGCAGGACGTGGTGGTCGCCGCCGGGAAAGCGGATGGCGGCGGTGATGGTGTCCTGGCCGCGGGTGAGGGTCACGTCGCTGACCAGCAGGCGCAGGAGGCGTTTGCGCTCGCGGGCGGGGGTGGCCGGGTCGTTCCAGAGTGCGGGCAGGTCGGCGGCCAGGGCACGGATGCGGGCGCGTTGCTGCTCGTCGAGCGCGGCAGCGGCGGTCCTGGCGGCGGCGTAGTGGTCCTGGGCGTCGGCTAGCTCGCGCAGGCGGGCGTTCCAGTCGGCTTCCAGGGCGTCGGCGACCAGCCGGTTGCCGGGGTCGACGGCCAGGTAGCGGCGGCGGGCCTGGTCGGCGGCGTGCTGGGCGCGCTGGACGGAGGCGGCGCGCAGCGAGTCGGCGTGCTGGGCCTGGTGGATCAGTTCGTCGCTGACCGACATGGCGACTTCCAGGGCGAGCGGGGTGAGGGTGGCCAGCAGCAGGTCGGCGACGGCGGCGTCGATGATGGCGCCGGGCATGTGCTGGCAGATCGGGGCGGCGTTCTGGATGCCGTCGTGCTGGCAGACGTAGTCGGGCACGGTCGTGCCGTCGTTCCGGCGGTGGTAGCGCACGGTCATGCGGCGGCCGCACCGGCCGCAGATAATCAGGCCCTGGAGCAGGGCGGGGCCTTCCCGGGCCGGGCCGGCCTTGCGGTCGTGGCCGTGCGCGGCGGCGTTGGCGGCCAGCGTCTGCTGGTTGGCCTGGTATTGCGTCCAGGTCAGGTAGCCGGGATGGTGGTCGTGGATCACGACGGTCCAGTCGCCGGGAGGTTTGACCAGGGTGTGAGGGCGCCCGTCCAGGTCGGTGGTGTGGCGGGCTCGCCCGTAGACGTAGGCGCCGGCGTAGGCGGGGTTGTGCAGGATGTTCAGGACCTGGTCGTGGCACAGGCTGTTCCAGTACAGCTCGCCGGCGTGGGAGCCGCTGCGGTGGCGGCCGGGGAAGAGCAGCTGCTGGTCACGGAAGGTCTTGACCACGGCGAACGCCGAACCGGTGGCAGCGAAGGTTCCGAACAGCAGCGACAGGGCGCCGCGGACGCCCGCGTCGGGGTCCAGGGTCACCTGGTCGCGCAGGTCGTAGACCAGCCCGATCGGCAGCTGCAGTTTCAGTTCCCCGCGGCGGGCCTTGGCCAATATCCCGCCGCGGAGCCGGGCTCGCAGGAAATGGAGTTCGAATTCCGACATCTGGCCTTTGAGGCCCAGCAGGGCGCGGTCGTTGAAACTGGTCGGGTCATACAGCCCGTCCTCGTCCAGGATCAGGGTGTCGTTGTGCGCGCAGATCTGCAGCAGCCGCTGCCAGTCGGCGTTGTTGCGCGCCAGTCTGGAGCATTCCAGGCCGAGCACGATCCCGGCCCGGCCCAGCGAGACCTCGGCGACCAGGTGCTGGAACCCTTCGCGGTCGGCGGCCGAGGCCCCGGAATGCCCCTGGTCGATGTCGATCACGTGGATCCGGTCGGCGCTCCAGCCCAGCGCGATGGCCCGGCCGCGCAGGTCGTACTGGCGGGCGGTCGACTCGGTGTTGTTGGCGACCTGGTAGAGGGTGGACTGGCGGATGTAGAGGTAGGCGTCGCGGCGGAGCCGGGCCGCGGTCACCTTGCCGGTGGTATCGGCACTGGTCATGGGTCATCGGCTTCCTGATCGGGGGCAGGCGCGTAGCGCTGCCCGGCAGTGCGGGCATGGGCGAGCGTCATCTGGGCCAGCACCGCGACAATCTGATCGGTGCCGGCGGGCAGGAACGGCAGGCAGGCCGGCGTGGAGCCGGCATCACCTCCTCCGGTCGCGGGGGTGGACAGGGACGGGGTCGTGGTGGACAGGGACGCGTCGGCCTGCGGGGCCGTTCCTGCGGTGGCGCCGGGCTCGGGCGATGCCGCCTCCACGGCGGCCCACGCGGCCATCCAGGCGGCCATCCCCTTGGCGGCCAGCACGCCCAGCCCGTGCCGCCACCCGCCGCTGCCGCTGGCCGCGGCGGCGCGCAGCAGCTCATACCGGCCGGCGGACTGTGCCGGGCAGGCCGTGCCGTCGGCCTGGTCAGCCGCTTTTGGGGTCGTCCTGCCCGGGCTGTGCGGCATGGGAGGCCCGGGCGGCGCGGCGGCGGCTCAGCGCGCGTTCTGCTGAGCGCGGGTGCACGCTGATCCCGGTCCGCTGGCGCAGCGCGGCGGCCAGGCCGGCCGGGCGCAGCGTGGCGTCGGCGGCGAGCATCTCCTCCAGCAGGTCCACGACCTCCTCGGTCAGCTTGTGGCCGCTCTTGGGGCCGGGCCTGGCCGGGATGAGCCCGGCCAGGCCCTGCCCGGCCAGTGCCGACTTGGCCGTATACAGCGACTGCCGGGAGAACCCGAAGGCCGCCGCGGCCGCTGCGGCCGGCACGCCGTCGATCTCCGAGCGGCGCACCATCTCGTACTTGACCTGGACCAGGTCCGCCGGATCGAAGAAGGAGCCCGGCGCGAACGCGGGATCGGTCACCTTCTCCGGGCGCGGGTTCAGCGTCCTGGATGCCGCCAGCGCTCGCGTCTTGCCATCGTCTCGCCGGGTCATTCCGCCTCCAGAGAAGCCGACTTGTCCAGGAGATTATGCCACATGGAATCTGCGTGATGACGCCGGCGCGCCGACGAAGGAGGATATCAGCAGGACAGAGCGACATTTGCCAGATAGCCCGGCGGAGACGGCGGGCCAGTCCGGTAATACCCGGCAGAATCCACTGGACAGTCACGGCAGAATCTTCTTGACACTCCGGCGGGCAACACCCGAACCCGCACCCAGCTTGGCGACCAGCTCGGCAAGCACCAGCAGATCCGCCGTGCGAAACGGCGAACGCCCTGCCGACACCACCACGAACGGGTCCGCCGGCACGACATCGGTCCACTCCGCCGGCAGACTCGCCAGCTCACCGCTGTCATCGAAGAAGAAGACACGATCGGACTGCCAGGTCTTGCAGCGTTTCACGAACTCAAACGAGCGGCCGGACAACGGATGGAACCGGTGCGTGACCCGCACCAGATCCGGATACTTCCCACCCGCCGCATCACATGCAGTCGACGGTCCGGTTGAACAACATCTCAGAGCGCGGCGTCCGCCCCCTGAAAACCCAGCAGAAGATCTCCGGCCGCCTCACCAGCGACGACGTCACCCAGGACAGGCTCGACATCCGCGGCTACCTCGACACCGCCCGCAAGCACGGCCTCGGCACCTACGAAGTCCTGTGCCAGCTCATGACCGGAAACCCCTGGCTGCCCCCAGCCCAGCCGATCTCCCCGTAATAACGCGATCAAACTCGCGCCACCATCACCGATCGTTCACCGGGGTGAATGCTTACGTTCAAAGCACGCGGAGTACTGCGTCGTCTCCTTCAAGAGTTCAACGAGTTTGTAATTTGGGACCTGAATTCGGACGTTCCCCACTTGCAGATTTCTGACGAAGACATGGAGCGTGTGCAATTCTATGCTGAGCTTGAGGAGATATTGCGTCAGTACTTTGAAAGTGGCGAGAGACATCGTTTGTTCCCGGTACCAATAGACGAAGACCGCTGGCGGCTCGGCGGCTACTATGTCATGGATTGGGTACTCCGCAGCGAGGGAAGACCATTTAGCGCCTCAGAGCTGCTTCGTGAGGATGAGACGAGCGATTTCGATCCCTTGCTGCACATATCCCGTCGTAACATAGAGGCTCTGCTCGAGCATTTTGCCGAGTATCGGATTCTTGATATAATCAGAGAGATGAACGCTGGAGCAACCCTGATTGGGGATGTCGCGGAATCCGGCGCAAAGGTGTACCGCCTCACAGAAGACGTCCAACGCAAGCTATTCGGCTTTGCGCTCAAGCATGAATCAGAGCGTGCGGCAAAGAGCGTTCCGCTAACTGGGACCTTTCACACTGATGCCAGTGCGCGCGGCCCGATCGAGCTGATCGGCGGGCACTACATTCTAGGTGACCTCATCGGGCAGGGTGGGATGGCCGCGGTATATAGAGCGGAAGATTCTACATCTGGCCAGCCTGTGGCGATCAAGATGCTGCGTACTTCACTGAACGACGATTCGAAGGGAGTAGCTCGTTTTCAACGAGAAGCTGAGATAACTAAGCGATTGAGGCATCCCCAGATCGTTCGCACCATCGATCTGATAGAAGAGGGTGAGGCGGTTGCCTTGGTGATGGAACTAATAGAGGGCCCGACACTCGCTAATCTGATCGCTGAGCACGGGCCAATGCGGCCGTCTAGAGTTGCAGAAATCGGCCACCTACTGGCGAGTGCTCTGCAATATCTTGCTGAACAAAAAGTAAGTCGAATTGATCTGAAGCCCTCCAATATCATCATGCATCGCGATCGTGGGCCAATCATCATTGACCTAGGAATCGCTAGGTCCGAGGATCTTGATGCCCTCACTGGCGAGGGCTTGGTAATTGGGACGCCTGGGTTCATGTCGCCTGAACAGGTTCGAGGCGATCACATAGACCCAAGGGCCGACCTCTTCGTTCTAGGAATTGTCTTGTATTACTGTCTGGCTGGCGAATCGCCGTATGGTCAGGGAGACGCAATGGCAATCCTCTATCGAGTTTTGAATACGCAGATCGATGTCACCGACCTGTCGATATCAGCGGAGTTTCGCCAGGTTATTACCCGCGCAACTGCACTGCAGCCCGATGAGCGATTTCCGAATGCTGCCGAGTTTCAGAAGGCGCTAGAGGGTACTCCTGAATGGCGCCCAGATAACCGAGTACAGCATGAGCCAACGACGATTATTGCGAGACCTCAGCAAATAGGGACATAGCTGAATAACGTTGGCGGATATAGGCAAGTGCATAAGCATACTGGCACACAACGTCCTCATTTCGGCAGATGAGCATTGGCCTGTTGGTCGGCGTGGGCAGTGGCGTGCGGGCGTCGGGGGTCTGGAGGCTGAAGGCCGCCGTTCGGGTTGTGGCGTGCGCTGTCGGGGATGTGGCTGTTGGTGAGGGCGTTCGGTCGCCGGTTGTGATGGGTGAGGGCCGGTTACGTCGCGGGCACGTGTGCCGGGGCGACCTGGAGCTGTGCGCGGGTGGCGCCGGCGTGCAGCCGCCGGTCCCAGGCGGCGATGATGAGGTCGGGGTCGGTGAGGGCAAGGGCGCTGGCCAGGTGGACGGCGTCGGCGCCGCGCAGGGCGTGCGTGCGGGCCAGCTGCCCGGCGTGTTGTTCTACGGCTGCGGTGAGCTCGACCGGGCGCACGGAGGCCCAGTACTGCTCCCACGCCTGTTCGGCCGTGTCCAGGTCCTGCTCGGTCAGGTCGTGGTTGCGGCAGGCGGCGGCCAGGGCGGCCCGGACTTCGGGGTAGGCCAGCCGGCTGGCCAGGGCGGCGTCGCATGCGTCCCACAGCTCGGCGGCCAGGTCGCTGCCTTCTTCGTCGACGACCAGCTTGACCAGGGCGCTGGAGTCGAAGTAGACCAGCGCCACGGTCAGCGCCGCTGGTCGCCGACCAGGTCGGCGACGGGTCGCTGCGGCCGCGGCCGTTGCTGTCCGGATGCCCGGGGGCGCGCCGGCGCGGTGGCGCGTCCGATGACGCCGTCGGCGGCGAGCCGCTCCAGGGTGGCGGTAGTGGTAAGGCCGAGCAGCCGGGCGACGGGGATGCCGCGGTCGGTGATCACCACCTCGTCGCCGGCGCGGACGCGGTCGAGGTATTCGCTGAGATGTGCCCGGAGCTCGCTGACGGCTATGTCCATGACTTTATTGTACACTTCAGTCTTCAGCTACTTGTACGAAAGGGCGCGGGTTCTGGTAATGCTCGATGCCCGGTGCGGGCCGGCTGGCGACGCTGGGCTAGTGCCCGCTCCTGGGCCAGGCTGGGCGCTGGGCGGCAGACATCCCGTGCGGGCATGCAAGGCAGGAATGGTGATACGGCAATGAATTCGTTTGGGATCGCGCGCCGTCGAGGGTTGGGCAAGAAGTCGGCTCAGGGGAGCAAAACGGGGAGCAAGCGACCAGCGATATCAGGCTATGCCGGGCGACGTCCAGCGATTAAAGCTGCTGGTAGAGCCATATCCAGCGACATTGCGATACGGTAAATTTTTGTATGGCATGCAGAAGGTCAGGGGTTCGGATCCCCTTAGCTCCACGTATCTGCAGTTTAGAGACATATTTCGATACTAAAAATGATCTTTGACCTCTTGCGTGGCAGCAAGAAAGTCAGGGTTCGAATTCCCTCAGCTTCACGTTTCCGCAGGTCAGCGGCATATTACGATGGTAGAAGAATGACCTCTGACCTCTTGCGCCCGCCCCGGGCTCGGCACGTTCGTGACCCGCGTGCCGTCCGGGACCGACCCGGCCACGCAGGCCCGGTTCCTGGCTGAGCTGGCCGGCTGGCTCCGCTCGGCACGCGCGGCGGGCCTGGGCCCGGATGACATCGAGGCGATCTACCGCACCGCCTTCCGCGCCTGCTTCGCCGAGGGGGTCGCGTGACCGCCGTCATCGCGGCCGGCGAGCTGGGCAAGGCCTACCGGCGTACCTGGGCGCTGCGCGACTGCACGCTGGCCATTCCCGGCGGCCGCGTGGTCGGCCTCGCCGGCCCCGACGGCGCGGGCAAGACCACCTTGCTGCGGCTGGCCACCGGGATGCTCACGCCGACCCGCGGCACGATCACCGTCCTGGGCCAGCGCCCGGCGGCCGGGCCGGCGCAGCTGGCCCGGGTCGGGTTCGTCGCCCAGGACACCGCCGTCTACGCCAGGCTGACGGTCGCCGGCCATCTCCGCCTCGGCGCCTGGCTCAACCCCGGCTGGGACGACAACCTGGCACAGCAGCGGATCGGGCAGCTCGCCCTGGACCCGAGGCAGCGGGCCGGGTCGCTGTCCGGCGGGCAGCGGGCCCAGCTCGCCCTCACCCTGGCGATGGCCAAGCGGCCCGGCCTGCTCCTCCTCGATGAGCCGGTCGCCAGCCTGGACCCGCTGGCCCGGCGGGAATTCCTGCAGGGCCTGATGGAGGCGGTCGCCGGGCAGCGCCTCAGCGTGGTGCTGTCCTCCCACCTGGTCGCTGACCTGGAACGGGTCTGCGATTACCTGGTCGTGCTCGTCGCCTCCCGGTCCGGGTCGCCGGGCAGGTCAGCGACCTGCTGGCCTCGCACCGCCGCCTGTCCGGGCCGCGCCGCGACCCCGGCAGCCTGCCGGCGGGCCAGGAAGTCATCACCGAAAGCCACACCGACAAGCAGACCAGCCTGCTGGTCCGCACGGACGGGCCGGTCCCGGACCCGGCCTGGACCGTGACGCCGGTCAGCCTGGAGGACCTGGTGCTGGCCTACATGAGCCGGGCCGGCGATGAGGCGCCGGCCCGCCGTCAGCACCTGGGAGTAGTGTCATGACCCGGCTCAGCATGCTTCAGTTCCGCACCCAGGCCATCACCGCAGCCGTGACCCTGGCCGCCTTCACGATCCTGCTCGCGGCCACCGGGCCGTACCTGGCCAGCACATACGCCGCCGGCGGGCTTGACAGCTGCCACGGCAGCAGCTGCCTGAGCCCGGCCACCTACTTCGCCGGGTCGCTGGCCACAGGCCCTTACGCAGTGCTGTTCCTGCTCAGCACCGGGATCATCCTGCTGGCGCCCGCCGTCATCGGCCTGTTCTGGGGCGCGCCGCTGATCGCCCGCGAACTGGAGACCGGGACCGCCGCGCTGGCCTGGAACCAGTCCGTCACCCGGACCCGGTGGCCGGCCGTCAAGCTCGCCATCGGCGGCCTGACCGCCATGGCCCTCACCGAAGCGCTGTGCCTCATGCAGACCTGGTGGGCAGCGCCGATCAGCCAGGCCGCCGCCGACGGCGCCGCCGCCGGCCCCGCCCAGAGCCGGTTCACCCAGCTGAACTTCGCCAGCCACGGCATCACCCCGATCGGCTACGCCGCGGTTGCCTTCGCCCTCGGCGTCACCGCCGGGGCGCTGATCCGGCGCACCGTCCCGGCCATGGCCGTCACCCTGGCCGTCTTCGCCGCCCTCCAGGTCGCCATGCCGCCGTGGGTCCGCCCCGACCTCGCCCCGCCCGGCCACACGGTCCGCCCGGTCACCTCGCTGGGGGCCGCCCTCCCGTCAGAGACCGGCGCGGGCGGCACGATCTTCACGCTGTTCGCCCTGAGCATCCCCGGCCAGCCCGGCGCCTGGCTCCTGTCCAGCGGACCCGTCAACGCCGCCGGGCAGCCGGTCAGCACCACCCCGGCCGCCTGCACATCGGCAGAAGGCACCAGCCCGGGCCCGGGCGCGAACCAGGGCGCCAGCCCACCGGGGGCCACGACGGGCCCCGTCGCCTTCCTCGGCTGCCTGGCCAGCCACGGCATCCGGGAGGCCATCACCTACCAGCCCGCCAGCCGCTACTGGCGCTTCCAGGCCACCGAGACCGCGATCTACCTCGCCCTGGCCCTGGCCCTGGCCGGGCACTGCTTCCGGCGGCTCAGCCGCCTTTCCTGAACAAGCCGGCGCAACAACCACGCCGGCCGGTCACCACCTCATCAGCGGAACACCGCGCTCGCCAACCGGCTTACCTGAACCTGACGGTCAACGGAACCGGTCATTATGAATGGATCGACCGTCGCCGACGACTCATTATTGGCACGAGCCGAATCGGCAGGGAAGTGCGGTTTCGCCCATTTGGCTGAGGTCTGTTGGTCGCGTTACGTCATTCCCTGACGCAAGGTCGGAGAAGCCGCATCGCTGAGACAGCCGGGGCCGGCCAGCAGCTTGTGAGCCTCGCGGTGCGCTGCAATGCCTGCCTTGGGCCTGCCGGTTTCCCGTGCTGCCTGCTGGCACTGGTTGACGGCCGGTGCTGGCTGCGGCCAGGCTCGCGGCATGGATGAGCGCGTGGTGGTGGTCGGCGCCGGCCCCGCCGGGCTTGCTGCCGCCTGGGCGATCCGGCGGGCGGGTGCTGATCCGCTGATCGTCGAGAAGGCCGCCACGGTGGCCGCATCGTGGCGGGCGCGGCATGATCAGCTTCGCCTGAACACGCACCGGATGTTCTCCTATCAGCCTGGCATGCGCATGCCCCGCCGGCACGGGCCGTTTCCCGCTCGCGACAACTATGTCGCCTACCTTGAGCAGTACGCCGCGGGGATGCGCCTTACGTGCAGCACGGCCGTGGGCCGGATCGACCGGGCGGGCCCGCGGTGGGAGCTGGACCTTGGTGACGGCAGCCTTACCGCGGCGCATGTGGTGGTCGCCAGCGGCCCGGACGTCGATCCGGTGATGCCGGGCTGGCCCGGGATGGCCGGCTATCCCGGGACACTCATCCACTCCGGGCAGTTCCGGAACACCGGCGAGATGGCCGGCCGGGACGTCCTCGTCGTAGGCCCGGGGAACTCCGGCGTAGACCTGCTCAATCACCTAGTGCGCAGCGACGCGGCCAGACGGTGGCTGTCGGCGCGTTCGGGTATGAACATCACCCGCTACGGCTGTCAGGGATCCCGCTGCATCCCGTCAGCCTCGCAGGCCGGCCGTCCGGCGGGCGCTCATCCTGCAGACCCAGACGGCGAGGACTTCCTGAACTTCATCAAACAGACCGGGACCCCGGCCATCGGCCCGTCCTCGGAGCCGGGGACCAGCCCGGCCTGGACTGGCTGTACCAGGTAGCGGACGCGACAGGCCAGCCGGTCACCGGACCGCCGATGTCCGCCCATGAGGCGGCCCAGATCCTGGCCGCCAGCGCCACCTGACGCCGGGCGCGTCAGCGATCCGAGCGGACCGGGTGAGGAGCCGGGCGATCCCTTTCCGCGCACGCCAGCGCGTCGATCCACAGCCCGGCTGCCTTTTGCCGGGCGTCCGGGATGTGCCTGGAGTATCGCCTTCCTGCGACCGGCTTGACGCTCATCGACCCTGATCCGCACGTTCCGGTGCCCAGCACGGCCGGGGCGATCGCCCGTTGCGTGGAGCACCTGCGGCTGGCCCCGGAGCTGAGGTCAAGCCGGCGGAGCGCTGAATGACCTGCGGGTCGCGGAACTAGGCCGCTGGCGTCCGGGCGGCGGCGCGTGTTCCAGGAAGGTGATGAGCTACTCGGTGGTGGCGGCTCCGGGTGCCGGGACCTGGCGCTTCACCAGGCGGGCGAGGCTGGTGATCCCTTCCGCGGACTGGGCCTGCATGGCGGCACTGACCTGCGGCCCTAGTTCGGGGAAGTCCAGGTCGCGCTGGAATCGCGTGCGGCCGCCGTCGACCGTGGTCAGCTGGTAGCTGATCCGCAGGTGACCGAAGGCGAGGTCGGTCTCCATGGCCAGGCGGTGGGGCCGGTCGTACTCCACCACTGTCCAGGTGCCCGAGCCCTGGATCCCCGCGATCGTCACGTGCTCGGTGATCTGGTCACCGAGCCGGGCGGGGTGGTCGATGTCCCCCTCGACGCCGCGCGTGGCCGGGTGCCACCCGGGCCAGAACCGGGCGGTGGTGACGACGTCGAACACGGCGTCGATCGGACGGTCCACGACGAAGTGGTGGCTCACCTGCGGCACGGCTCCCCCTTTCTCCGGGCCCTGAAGGCGCGCAGCCCTAGCAGGGATACGTCGCCCGGACAGGCGGCGGATCACCTGGCCGGGGAGCAGATTAGTCAAGTGCAAATGCCGACGCTGCGGCCAGCACACCGGCGGCCCGTCCGGGATCCCCGGTGACGTGCAGGTCAAGGTCGGCGGGAGCGGCCCGGTTGGCGACCAGCCGGCAGAACCCGGCCGCGTCGGCGACGATGCCGATGCAGACAGGATCGGACGGCCCCTCGCCGACCGTGATATCCCAGGTGCCACCGCCGGGCCCGGTCAGCACCAGATGTACGTTGACGGGTTCGTGCAGGCCGGTGCGGGCCGCGGCGTGCGGGAGCAGCCGGGCGGCAAGCCTGGTCATCAGGCCAAGCGTCGGCGGGTCCGGCACCGTCGCGGGCAGCCCGGCTGCCCGGCGGATGTCGTTGTCGTGTATCCACAGCTCGAACGCCCGGACCACGAGCAGCGCACCCAGCGGCAGCCGCATACCGTGCATCGCGACCTCGGCGCAGAGGTCACCCGCAGCGGGGACGAGGTCCAGGGTGCGATCGGCCGCGCGGCGCCACTCGGCGCGGGTCCGGGCCGCCGGGCGCCCGGCCTGGCGCGCCGCCGCAGGCTGGGTCGACTCGACATGGCTCGCGCCGGCCACCTCCGGGTCGCCGGACAGGCAGCGGTGCACGTCGTCCTCGACGCCGATCAGGTGACCGACCAAGCCCTGCGCGTCCAGGCCACGCAGGACCGGTATCCGCCAGTCGTCATCGCCCAGCGCGCACAGCAGCCGGTACAAAGCGCCGGCCGCGCGGCTGAACGCCTCCGCCGGCGAAATCTCCGCGACTTCCGGGACGGAACCGCCGGCTGCCCGCGCCTGCCGGGAGGCCGCCAGGACACGTTCCCGCAAACCGGCAGGAAGTACCACCGGCTCACACCCGGCGGTCATGACGACTCCAGCAACTGCCGGTCCAGCACGGTCTCCAGCTTGGCCAGCGCGAGCCTGAGCCGCGACTTGGCGGTACCCTCCGGGATGCCGGCCGCGAGCGCGACCTCACGGCAGGTCAGGCCCTTGAAATAGGCGAGCTCGACGACCCGGCGCTGCCCGTCTGGCAGCTGCCGGACCGCCGCCCGTACAGCGCTGGCGGCCTGCGCGGCCGTCACCTCCTCACACGGAGACAGGGGCACCTGCCCGGGCGTCAGCCGGTGGTGCCGCTCCTGCCGTCCGATGCGGCGCAGCTCGCTCCGCACCACATCCACCGCCCGGTGCCGGGCCTGCACCACCAGGAAGGTGCGCAGCGTCCCCGCCGCCGGATCGTACCGACCGGGATGACTCCACAGCTCGACAAACACGTCCTGCACCACATCCTGCGCGGCGGCACCGTTCCCCAGAACACGCAGCGCGGCACCATACACGGCCGACCCGAGCCGGTCGAAGACCTCACCGAGCGCGTGATCGTCTCCAGCCGCCAGGCGCGCCGCGAGCAGCGCGTCGCTCCCCCCCACGCCCCCGACGCTAACCCCGCTCGCAGCCGCCGCGCAATGCTCCGGCGCCGCCCGACCCGTGACCACAGTGTTCAGGCACACCTGGTCAAGCGTCGCCAGCACCGTGCCTCCCGCACCAAGGATCCTGCCCGGGGTACGTCACCGTACCCGCGACCGGATCAAATCCCGGCTCCCGTCCTGCGCACAGTGATCCGGCCCGGGTCCCGGCGCCGTACCGGTGGCGACAGGCAACGTTCCTGGCAAAGGAGACAAGCATGGCTGTTATAGCCCACGTCATTCTGCACAGCGTCACCCCCCGGCAATACGATGCGGTACGGGCCAAGGCCGGCTGGCTCGAGCAGCCCCCGGACGGCGGGATCGCGCACCTGACCTGGTGGGACGGCGCGTACCCCGCCCACGAGGTGTACCTGCCGCAACGCGCCGTCATCGCCCCCACCGCCGGGACACCCGGCAGCTGACCAGCGGCCCTGTGCACGAACCGATAACTGGCGGCATGAGGTGAAAGCCGGTGCCGCAGGCCTGGGCGGCCTGACTGCCCTGGCGCTGCTTCTCCCGATGGAAGCGGGCGTCCCCATCCCGCTTCCGGCCGATCTGGTGATGTTCACCGTGGGCGAGCGCTTGGCCGCCGGGACGTTCCCGCTCTGGCTGGCGGTGACCGGCTGTGAGGTCA
Source organism: uncultured Actinomycetes bacterium (assembly GCA_963798675.1). Classification (GTDB taxonomy): domain Bacteria; phylum Actinomycetota; class Actinomycetes; order Streptosporangiales; family Streptosporangiaceae; genus Palsa-504. Next base: position 22,259 of record CAWCUJ010000010.1, read on the forward strand.
TCTCCGTCCTGGGAACCACTGCCCTGTTCCTCGTCTGCCAGGGACCCGCGCACCGCGATGGCTACCCAGACCCGGGAGCAGGGCCGGTACCTCGGCGGCCGCTCGCCCTACGGGTACCGGCTGGGCGACGCGGGACCGCATCCGAACAAGGCACACGCGGCCTGGGGCCGTCGGGCGCACCGGCTGGAACCGGACCCGACCACGGCGCCGGTGGTCCGGTGGATGTTCTCCCAGCGGCTGGCCGGGGACTCCTACTACTCCACCAGCCCCTGCAATCGCTCCGCCAAGAATCGGTTATTGAAGTCTCAGAACCTGATGTAGGGGATCAAAGCCTTTCGCTATGGTCCTTCGTTCACGCGCGTCAGAACGTAGATAGTGCATCGCCAAGTCGGCGAATGTCTGTGCCGCATCGCCGATCACCTGCAGCGGTCTTACGTACGCCAGCTCACTAACCGCGGCCTCAAGTTGCTGCTGGTAAGAAGAATTTGCGGCGATGCTTCCCGCGACGATGAGCGGCAAACGTTCTCGTGAATTAGGATTATCGGCTGTGAACGCTGCGAGAGTTTCTGATACGGCTGCAATATCCGCTCTCATGATACGGACGGAGCCTGAGATCACTCTTGCCGCTAGCGGATCATGCCCGGCACTTGATGAAATGTTTGCCAGGTCGAATAGACCTGGATGCACAAAGCCGGCAATACGCCGCTTACTATCTTCGCCTGCACTGGCTAGAGTCGATGCCAATGCTTCGACTCTAGCCAGTGATGAGTATGAATCGGGGATCGACGAAAAAGGTGAGGAGTCAATGTTGAAATAGTCACAGAGGCGATCCAGAAGAGGTGAATGATATGCATCACCCCCGCGCATCTGGATATCCTCTAGCACCATTCTAATTGATTCGAATGTCATCCATATGCCAGAACCCTGGTCGCCTACCGGCCATTCATACCCGCTTCTTCGAATTATCCCATCCGGGCAAGCCGGATGAGCTCCCACGACGATACTGCCTGTACCGATAATAGCTACGATCCCCTGGCCATATAGCGGAGGTGACTTTAGGATTGACACAGCATCGTTAGCAATGAATATCTCACAATCAATATTCTTCCCGGAGAGCTGAAGAAGGGGGACTTCGAACGCCTGTTCAAAAGCGCTTACTGAAGTTGACATAATGCCAGCGGCTGCACCAATCCAGGCACAGCATTCATCACCCGGTCGAGTAAAGTCTAGGATCCGAGAAACTATCCACTCAGCAGCCCTGCGCATAGACATTGCGCTTCGTGAATCAGCTATCGTACTTGAAGACTCCATCATCGCCGCTTTTTGCGCATCATCAGCATATTTGACGGCGAAGGTAGTATGCGTCCCGCCACTGTCGATACCGATACCGATTAGAGACATTCTAGACCTTCAAGCTTAGTACGGAATTCATGTTCAGCGGCTCCTCGAAATTCAACAGCCCGCTGCCTGCTAGAGCACGAGCAGCTTCCATTAGCTCGCGCTCATTACATTCAAAATCTTGAACGTTCCTGAAGGCCTGTTTAAGCGGCTGATGCCCAGCGGCGGCCCTGATCAACACTCCGCGAATTCGCTCGTTTCGCGTCGTGGAAACGGGCCAGTGCGTGCGGGAAGATTCCGAATCGGCGCCGAGCAGTACGGGCTCAGTCGAAAGATGCGCAAGCACTCGCGAAAGCTGCTCTTTTTGTTCTTTCTCATGCCTGCCTTCCAATCGTTGGACAACGATATAGGCAACACTCACGAGCGTCCCTACCCAGCCCGAGTATGTTACTACATCAGCGAAAAGACTCACCTGTGAACCCCCAGTTCACTTGCAGCAGCAACCCTAAGCCCAAGCCAATCTGAAGGTGGCATAGGTACTATCATGCCGCGGTACGAGATGCTGGAGTCAGTGCTCGTCGTAGCACATCCGCCAAGCGGTTTGAAACCGCTGCCTAGTGCCCTCGGCCGTGCGCCAGTACTCACTAGCAAGACTGACTCCAGAATCGCAATCCTTTCAGAAAAGCTCAGACTACCTCTGGCGACTCTTGGCATGTGACGAATCCGGTGACGTTAGTTAGGAGAGTTATTTCGGGTACTGCCTGTGTTCAAGTGACTACTGTGCCCAGAACTCTCCGCTGGTCAAGTAGGCGATGGGCCATCTCGGCCTGTCCTTCCGCATGATCGATCTCCCTTGCAATGCCTGCAACTGCATCTGCTCCTCAAACGGGAAACGGCCCGGTCTGCTGGCATAGGGCTAGCCCTGACCGAGCGCACTCTTCTGCCGCGATGGGTGAACGGGCTCAGGGGCGGCCGGACAGTTCAGCAGACAGGGCCGCGGCTCGCTGCGACGGCGGTCAGCATCGAATGGACAACGGTGAAGTCGACCGCGGCAGGGCTGCGGTACCGGATGCATCCCTTACCGATATCAAGTCCGGCAAGCTGTCCGCGGTGAGCATCGAGGACATCTGCGCGCATCACGTACAAGGAGATGTAGCGCTTCTGGCTGGCCCAGGCGATCTCGGCGATGCCGTCACGGCTATAGGCAGGCATCCCGTGGCTCATGGACTCGGCAAAGCCCGGTAGGAGCCTCCGGCACGCATCGCGCATTTCGGTCAGGACCGCATGCCGTCCGTCAGGCACCCGGGCGAGATAGCTGCCGACGTCTATAGCATCGCTTTGCACGATCCCATCGTAAGGACATCCGCGCGGGCAGGCAGCAGCCGCCGAGGCCCAGAACCAGCCTTAACTGATCCTGACCGGGCGTACTCCCATGCCGCGACGTGTGCGTGCGGCGTGAGCACCGTGCAAGATCACTCCGGCAGGCCTGACATCATAGAGGCAAATGAGCAAGTCATCTTCCCGCCGCTTTCCCGTGACCGTTACCCAGCTGCCGGTCACCCGCTGCCAGATCTGCCACCGCACCGTCGCGTACCGGCCCGGCACCCTCACCGGGGTCCTGACCGGCCACTACCGCCGCGCCCATCCTGAAGCACTCGACCTCGCATCCCGAGAGCCGACCGCGGAGACCCCGCACTAAACCCCGCAGCTACCGACGCCGACGTCGGCCGGCCGTCAGACGATCTTGCCACTGGGACGAGCTCGGAGAGCGGTGGCGGATGACACTGTCGGCATCCGCCGAGCCTGCCAGCCGCGCTCAGGAAACTGGACGCCGTAGCGGTGCTCACGGCTCGATTGTCACGGGCACCTCAACCCCAGGGCGGTCATGACCGGACAGGCCCGGCGGCCAGGCGCGGATGCCGCGGTCGCGTTGGTACTGGAGACCACGGGGCATGTAGATGGTTCGTTCTGGGCGCGGCTGTATTCGTCCTCGTCATCCAGCGGCCACCAGCGTCAGGGGCCGTCACCGGCACCTGCCGGGCTCCCTGGTTCAGCGCGGCGGAAATCCTCTCGCGTTGCGCGGCGTGTCGCGGCCGGGCAGTGTTGCATTAGCCCCTTAGGTGGCGGCTGCCTGCTCGCGGGCGTCGCGGAGCGCGGCGGCGGCCTGTGCGGCGGCGGTCTCGGCGGCCCGCTGGGCGGCTCGGGCGGCCTGCAGCGCCTCGGCGAGCGCGTCTGCCTTGGCGGTGGCCTGTGCGGCCTGTGCGGCGGCGGTGCCGTCGGCGCGCGGGCCGTGGTCTTCGGGATGACGACCGGCCTGGACTTGTTCGGCGCGCCGGGCATCGTGCGGCGGCGCGGCCAGGAAGCTGGTGATCAGGGGCGTGAGCAGGCTCGGCCGGGTCACCAGCTCGACGTGGCCGTGTCGTTGGCCCTGCGGCGAGCCGATCGCGGTTCGCCGCAGACTTGCTTACCATCCTGAGCAGAAAGCGAAAAGCGCAGAATTACGGAGCGACAGTGACCGGGACCTGGAACGGGCAGACGCAATGCCTGGGCGCCTTCATCCGCAACCGGCGCAAGCTCGCCCGCCTGTCAAGGCCGCGCTGATCGCCGTCTACCGCAGCATGTTCCGCCCCTAGGCCCGGGAGCGGGACAAATTGGGGGAGGCGGCTCTGGCTCGACGCCACCGGGGCGGTGAGCGATGCCAGTGTCCGCATTCTCGGCATTCTCGGCGGCCGCGCGCTGAGCTGACGGGCAACCGTGGCATCGGGAACATCACCAGCCAGCCGGGCTGCTCCGCGTCCGGCCGGCGCCGCCAGCCGTCGGGGCCGGCGCTCAGCACTCATCACCGGGCTATCCTCAGATGGGCCGACGCAGAGGAGAGCGCTGACATGACGCAGCAGCCCGTGGGATATGAGGACTCCGACATCGCGCTCCAGTCCGGCAGGCTCCGGGTGCGGCGGTGGGGTGCCGCGGCTGCGCCAGCGGTGGTGTGCGTGCCCGGCTTGTCGGCGAACCTGTGCGGCTTCGACCGCCTCGCCGAACGGCTCGCCGGCGACACACGGCAGCTGGTGGCGATCGACCTGCGCGGCCGCGGCCGCAGCGAGGTGACCGGCGCGGGTACGTACGGCTGGCGCCACCACGCGCGCGACGTGCTCGGCGTCGCGGACGCTGTCGGTGCGCCGTCGTTTGCGGTCATCGGCCAGTCCAGCGGCGCGGCCATCGCCATGACCTGCGCGCAGCTCGAGCCGTCGCGGGTCGAGCGGCTGGTACTGGTCGATCTGGCGGGCAGTCCTGACGAGCGGGCGGGGGTGCCCGTGGTCGCCTCGGTGAGCCGGCTCGGCGCGGTGTACCCGTCGGCGCAGGCGGCCATCGCGCTGATCAAGCAGTTCGGCATCGTTCCGGAGTGGGATGAGTACTGGGATCGGTACTTCCTGTACGAGCTGCGCGACGTCGACGGCGGCGTGGCGGCGCGCACCGACCGGGGCGCGGTGCTGGAGGATCTCGGGTACGGCAACGCGATGTACTGGCCGGGCCCGGATGCGCCGGTCCACGCGCTGTGGAGCGCGATCACCATGCCGGCGCTGGTGCTGCGCGCCCGGCAGGAGATCCTGCCCGGGTTCGGGTTCATCCTGCCCGCCGCGGAGGCGGAGCGGTTCGCGGCGGCGGTGCCATCGGCCCGGGTGGTGGAGATCGACGCGAATCACTACACGATCACGACGCACGACGATTCCATCGCCGCCATCGGTCCGTTCCTGCGCACAAGCTGACGCCCTCCGGGCGAAGTCGCCCCGGCGCTGGCCGCGCGGGTGGCGGACCTCTCCGGTTCCGTCGGCTCAGTGGCGCGCGGGCACAGCGCGGCAGACGCAGAACTCGTTTCCCTCCGGGGTCCTGTCGGTGCCGAATACCCTGTCACCGAACGCCACCTGGGAGTATTCATGGATCAGGCCGCCGAGCCGTCAGCTTCTCCGTCGGCGTCTTCCTCGACGTCGCCCTCGATGTCTCCTTCGACCTGTCCCTCGGCTGGTGCCCTGACGACGGCGCCCCGAGCCCGGTGCTGAGGCAAACTGGACCGGACACGTGGCAAACGACAGTTCTCCTGAACGACACCGGGCTAGCCTGCACGGAGGCGGAGACGGCGGGTTACTGGCTCGCGATCACCCCGCCTGGCAAACCAATTCCTGCCTACAGCCACGAAGTGACGACCCAGCGGGCCGGACCCTCCAGCACGCCGCCGGACGGAAGCTCCTGCCAGGTGCTGGTGACCTTCATGCCGCTGGCTCAGGTGCCGCAGACTGCGGCGCTCGTCATCAACCGGGCCGGATGTCGTCGTCGATCACGCTGACCGTCAGCCGCGACGTGACCTTGTTCTACTACCTCGGTATACCGGCCATAGTCGGCGGCGCCATGACGATCTGCTCTTGTGCTGTCACTACTCATCCCTGTTTACGGCTGGGATGGTGAGAAGCTGCCCCAGTTCTCCTATTGTCGGCTGGGACGTCCGGTTCTCGGGTCTGGTGCCTGGGCGCTCAACGACAACTGGGCGACGAACATCTCCGCCGGCCTCGTCGTGGTCGGCACCGTCCTGGCCACGACATCCGCGGCGAACTCGCTCTTCCCGGGAGTAGCGCTCGACCGGTTCGCGATTGTCAATATCGTCGCCGCCGCCATCGTCGCGGCAGCTCCGGTAGTCTTCGGCATCTTAACCTCGGTTCCTGACGGCACTGACACCCGCGCAGGCCGACGCTGCCACGGGCGACCAGACGTGACAGCGGTCAGCGCGGGCACAGCGGGCGTAACGCCGGCACCCCTGAGGTTAGGCTGAGGCAGTGAGCAACCTGGACCGGTCTCCCGCCGAGCTCATGTGCGAACGGCATGAGGATGCTTCAGCCGGGCCTGTCGTGCTGCCCTACCGGAACGTGCCGCTCGGCGGTCCGCGGGCGATGACGGTGCGGCGCAGCCTGCCGCAAAGGGCGCAGTCGCTCATCGGGGCGTGGTGCTTCGTGGACCACTACGGGCCCGACGACGTGTCCCTGACCGGCGGGATGGTGGTGCCCGGCCATCCGCACACCGAGCTGCAGACCGCCTCTTGGCTGTTCACCGGGGAGGTCGAGCACCGCGACACGACCGGCACCCACGCGCTGGTCCGCCCGGGGCAGCTGAACCTCATGACCGCCGGCTCCGGCATCGCCCACTCGGAGTACTCCACGCCGGCGACGACTGTGCTTCACGGCGCGCAGCTGTGGATCGCGCTGCCCGGAGCGGACCGGTTCGCCGCTCCCGGGTTCGCGCACTATGAGCCACCGGTCACCGACGTCGACGGAGCGAAGGTCCTGGTCTTCCTCGGCAGCCTGTTCGGGCAGACGTCGCCGGTGCCGGTGTATTCGGCTCTGGTCGGGGCGGAGGTGACCCTGGCGGCCAGGCATTCGCTTGACGTCGAGCTCGACGCGGGCCACGAGCACGGGTTCCTGTGCGACACCGGCAGCCTGGCCGTGGGCGGTGCCGTGGCCCAGCCGGGTGAGATCGTGTTCCAGCCCGCGGGTATCTCGGCGATTACGCTTGAGGCGAGCCCGTCGGAGCCGACGCGGGTCCTCGTCCTGGGGGGTAAGCCGCTCGGTGAGCAGATCGTCATGTGGTGGAACTTCATCGGCCGCAGCCACGAGGAGGTAGTCGCCTTCCGCGAGGAATGGCAGCGCCAGCGCGCCGGCCGGACGCCCGCCGCTCCGGGGCGTTACGGCGCGTTCCCGGACGTGTGGGAGCACACGCTTCCCGCACCCGAGCTGCCCAACGTCCGCCTGCGTTCCCGCGGCTGAGGCGTCGCCACCTGTCCCGAGCGTTCTGGCTACTTCAAGGTCAGGGGATCGGAGCGCCGATGAGCTCGAAGGCCTGGGCGGCCGCGGAGCGGCGGGCCGCGGCGACGGGGTTATCCGGGGCGGGCGGGTCCTGGTCGGTGAAGGTCAGCGGCGCCCAGGCCCGGCGCAGGTGCCAGGTCAGGTAGCAGGCGAGCATGCAGATCAGCACGCCATCGCCGCGGACCACATGCCGGTGGCTGGCCAGTCATGATCGCGCCGCAGCCCGTTCTTCCTGGTCGGCTGCTGGGATGCGCCGTCACAGTGCGGTGTCCAGTAGCTTGCCGGGGGTGATGGGGAGCTCGCGGATGCGTTTGCCGGTGGCGTCGAATACGGCGTTGGCGACGGCTGCGGCGACTCCGGTGGCTGACAGCTCTCCGATTCCCCTGGCGCCCAGCGGGCCGGCGTGGGCGTCGAACTCGTCCACGAAGGCGATGTCGATGGTCGCCGGGATGTCCGCGTTGACGGGCAGCATAACGCCGGCCAGGTCCGGGGAGAGCCAGCGGCCGAGATGAGGTTCGTAGCGGCTGGCCTCCATCGCGGCCATCCCCCAGCCCCAGACCACGCCGCCGATCATCTGCGAGCGGGCGGTGCGCGGGTTGATGATCTTCCCAGCGCTGTATACCCCGGTGGCCCGGCGCAGCCGCAGCAACCCGAGCTGCGGGTCCACGCCTACCTCTACGAACATGACACCGAAGGTCCGGGTCGAGGTCGCCGCGTCGCCGGCGTTGGCCCGCGCGTTCCCCGGCAGGGCGAATGCCCCGTCGCCGGTCAGTTCCGGCACTCCGGCCTCTCGCATGAGGTCGCCGATGGGCCGGGACTGGCCGCCGTGGTGCAGCTGCCTTTTCTCGGCGTAGGTGTCCTGGGCTGGCCAGCCCGCCAGCGCGGCCAGTCGCGCCACGACCTTGCGGGCGGCGTCCTGGACGGCAGCGCCCATGCCGATCGTGGTCCCGGATCCGTAGGTCGGGCCGGCGAACGGCAGGTTGCTGTCTCCGGACACGCCGGCTACGTCCGTCGGCTCCAGTCCGAGAATGCTCGCGGCGATTTGCGGAAAGATCGTCGTGGAGCCCGCGCCGATGTCGACGTAACCGGCCTCGACCAAGGCGGTGGCATCTGCGCGCAGCCGCACCCGGGCCTGGGACGGGAACCGGAACTGGCCCTGGGTGCAGTCCGCCATGCCGCAGCCGGTAAGCCAGTGCCCGTCCCGGCGGCCGCCCTGCGGGCGTTCCCGCCACCCGAACCGCCGTGCGCCCTCCTCGTAGGCCTCCCTGAGCTTCTTCGAGGACCACGGCCGGCCGTCGGCCGGATCAACGTCGGCGTAGTTGGCCAGGCGCAGGTCGAGCGGGTCAACCCCGAGTACGTGTGCGAGTTCGTCCATGGCCGAGCCCAGCGCCCAGGTGCCGGGGCCGTCGATCGGCGAGCGCATGAAGGTAGGCAGGTTGACGTGACCGCGGCGGACACGCTGGCCGAGGGTGATGGCCGGGGCAGCATACAGCGACTTGGCGGCAGAGCTGCCAAACTCCACGTAGTCGTCGGTCACCGCGGTGATGTTGTCAGCCTCGTGGACGATGGCGGTCAGCCGGCCGTCCGCGTCCGCGCCGAGCCGGACGTCCTGCACCATGCGCGGCTGGTAGCCGACGACGGCATACATGTCGGCCCGGGTCAGCACCAGTTTCACCGGGCAGCCGGCCACCTTGGCCGCCATTGCCGCGAGGATCTCGTGCGGCCAGACGTACGCCTTGGCGCCGAAGCCGCCCCCAGTGTACTGGGCGATGACGCGCACGTCCGCGGCCTCGATGCCGAAGGCGGCCGCCAGGATCGACTGCACCGCGTAGAGGTGCTGTACGGAGTCATACACCGTCAGCCGGCCGTCCTGCCACAGGGCAAGGATCGCGGAGGGCTCCATCGGATTGTTGCGGCGGGAAGGCTGGACGTACTCACCGCCGGCCTGGAACGGGCACCGGGCAAGCTTGGCCTCTGCATCGCCCTTGCGGAACGTCACCTCGCCCATGCCAGCGTAGCCGCTGTCCGGAGACGGCGGCGCCGCGGGAGCCGTGTCGGGGACCAGGAAGGGTGTCGGACGGTAGGTCACCTTGACAAGTTCGGCGCCGGCCTCGGCCGCCTCCAGCGAATCGGCCAGGACTAGCGCCACCGGCTGCCCCGCGTAGCGGATCTCCTCGCCCTGCATGGGCAGGAAGCGCGTCGCCAGCGGCGGGCTGCCCACGCCGGCGAAGCCGGGATGAACGGCGGGCATGTCGGTGGCGGCCAGCACGTGGACGACACCGGGCTCGCGGGCGGCCTGGCCAGAGTCGATCCGCTCGACGGCGCCCGCCGGGATCCGCGCACCGACGAAGACGGCGTACAGCTGACCGTCGGCGTACTGGTCCGCGGCGTACCGGGCGGCGCCCGTCACCTTGGCGGGCCCGTCCAGCCGGGCCACTGGCTCGCCGATGCTCATGATGTCCTCGCCGCCAGTTCCAGGGCACGTATCGCGGTGTTGCGTGCGAGCGGGACCTTGTACGCGTTCAACGTCAGCGGCCGCGCCGCACCGAACGCCGCGGTGACGGCTTCGGCCGCCTCCGGCGACCCGGCGCGGAGCCCGATCAGGTCACGTTCGGCCTGATCCAGCCGCCAGGGCCGCATCGCCACCCCGCCGAGCGCGATGCGGGCTCTGGCGATCCGGTCGCCGACCAGCTCCACGGCCGCTGCGGCCGAGACGAGCGCGAACTCGTAGCTCTCGCGCTCCCGCACCTTTATATACGCCGAAGCGGGGGCGGGCGGCCCGACCTCGATCGCAGTGATCAGCTCCCCGGGCCGCAGCACCGTGTGGCCGGCGGGATCATCGCCCGGCAGGGTGTGGAACGTCCGTACCGGCAGCCGCCGCCTCCCGCTGGCATGCTCGGTGACGATGGTGGCGTCCAGGCACGCGAGCGCGACGGCGGGATCGGAGGGGTTGGTGGCCACGCAGTCCTCGGTCCAGCCGAAGATGGCATGACGCTCGTTGAGCCCGTGCAGCGCGGCGCAGCCGGATCCGGCCTGGCGCTTGTTGCACGGCGTGGCCGGGTCTTCGGACCGGAAGTAAGCACAGCGGGTACGCTGCATCGGGTTCCCTCCGATGGTCGCGAGATTGCGCAGCTGAGCGGACGCGGACTTCAAGATGGCCTGCGATAGAACCGGGTAGCGGGCGCGCACCTCGGCATGCAGGGCGACCTGGTTCAGCTTCGCCAGCGCTCCGATCCGCAACCCGTCGTCCCCGAGCGGCTCGACGCCACCGAGTCCTGACAGCCCGCTGATGTCGAGCACCCGTTGCGGGCGCTGGATGCCGATGCGGGCCCAGTTCAGCAACTCGGTGCCGCCGGCTATGAGCGCCATGTCGCCGTCCACGGCGCCGGCCAGCACATCGTCGACCGAACGGGCCCCGCCCCGGCCCCAACCGCCAACCGGCTCGGGGTGACGAGCCGGCTGGGGATGGCCAGCACCGCCAGCGCGAGGCCCAAGGCCGCGATCACCTGCAGCAGGAACAGCCACCCGATCGTCGGGATCGTCCGGTACCCGGTGAGGTAAAGGTCGAGATGGATCGCTGCGGCGGCGATCAGCAGACCCGAACCCACCACGCGCAGGATGACTGCGGGCCAGCGCGGCGCCGGCCGTTCGGCGTCCTCCCGCCCGGCCTGCCCCGCGCCCCTTACCGTTCCCAGCCTGGTCATGCTGTGCCGCTCCGTCATCTGTCAGTCCTCCGCGGGAGCCTGGTCCGGTCCGGTCAGTACCCGTAGCCTCCGCCGCTTGAGCCCGATGAGGAGCTGCCGGCGGGGGCGGTGCCAGAGGTGGTGATTTCGTGCCACAGCCCGCCGGCTGCGTTCAGGCCGTTGCCCTTGGCCTGCCCGGGGGCGGTATCGCCGGCGAAGGTGTACAGCGGGTGCCCGTCGAAGGTGGCCTGGACCGAGCCGTCGGATCGCTTGATGGTGCCGAAGGTGCCCGTGACCCCGGATGCGGTGGCCGGCCCCTTGACCGGCGGCCAGTTCTGCGCGCACGTCCCGTTGCAGTTGGACTTGGTGGGCGTGTCGGGGGCGAACGAGTACAGCGTGAAGCCCTTGGCGCTGGTCAGCACCGTCACGCCGCCGACCGTGGCGGTCTTCAGGCTGCCCTCGGTCGCCGCGGCGGGACTGCTGGTGCTGGTGCTGCCGCCGCCGGTGGAGGATGTGCCTGACGAACTGCACGCCGCCAGTACCGCCGCGGCTGCGGCGACGGCCAGCAGTGCCAGCAGCATCCGGAGACGGCTTGGGCCGCTAGTGATCCGCTGCGCGCTATCGCCGTTGCCTCGCCGTGTTGTCATGACTTCCTGTCCTTTGTATCGGGTGTGTCAGTGCCTGTCTGGCCAGATGGGTTGGGTGGAGATGATCGCCTGGTCGGGGCGGCCGGCAGCGCCAGTAGCATCCGGCGGCAGCGTGACGCTTTCAGCTGGAAATTGACATACTTATTTGTTCCTCTCTTTCGTTTCTCCTGGGTAATTGGCACCAAAGACAAACACGCAAGCTTTGCTGATGCCCAGGAATACGGCTGCGGATTATCGTCCGTCAAATGCCTAGCTAGCGCGACCACATATGGTTGTTTGGGATATGACGTCCACGCTATGTTCGCTGCGCACCGGTGCGCATCCGCAAGGGCTGATAGTCGTGACCCAATGGTGGATAGCGTCTTGATAGCCGGCCACGCCGGGACCGTCGCCGCGGTGCGCGGACCTGCCCCGGAATCAGCCCTGCGGCGTGACCGGCGGTGCTGCGCGCTGCCGGGCGGGAAGCGCGGGAGCAAGCTGATTGCGCGAGCTGATGCCGAGCTTGGTGAAGACCTTCCGCAGGTGGTAGGCGACGGTGGCGGGGCTGATAAACAGCTGCGCGGCGATCTCCGGGTTGGAGGCACCTTCGCCGGCCAGGCGGGCGATCAGCGCTTCCTGCGCGGTAAGGGTATCTGGCGTCTCGGTAGTCTGCTGCCGGGCGTGCCCGCCGGTCGCCCGCAGCTCGATGCGCGCCCGTTCGGCAAACGCCGCGGCGCCGACCGAGTCGAAGATCTCGTACGCGCTGCCGAGCTGATCGCGGGCGTCACGTCTGCGCCGCTCGCGGCGCAGCCACTCGCCGTAGAGCAGGCGGGCGCGGGCCAGGTCTACCTGCAGGCGGGTACGGCCGAAGCGGTCGATCGCCTCGCGGTAGAGGTTCTCGGCGGCTGCGCCGTCGCTGACCAGCGCCCGCGAGCGGGCCTCGGCACCAAGCACCCAATCGGTCCCGCAGGCGCGGGCGATGCCGGACAGCCGCTGGACGGCGCCAGCCGCGCGCTCGGGTACCGCGCTGCGCACCGCCGCCTCAACCAGCTCGACGAGCGCCCAGTCGGCGAACTGCACCGCAGGGGAGTCCTCGCTCGCCTGCTTTGCTGCTGCCAGCGCCTCCTCATAACGGCCCAGGCTGTTGTACAGCACCGCGTCCGCCCACCCGATGAAGCTGAGCGCTCGGCCCTCACCCCGGCGCTCCGCGTCGTCGGTGGCGGTCTGGAGCAGGTGAGCGGCTTGCGCTTCCCGGCCGCGGAAGACGGCCAGGGCTACGGCGCCGTACGGCGCGATGCTGCTCCCGGTCGCCTCAGTTACCGACTCGGCCTGCGCCACCATCGAGGCGGCCGGGGTGAACTTCCCAGCGTACAGGTGCGCTGTCGAGCGCATGTTAAAAGCGATGGGGAGCATGATAAGCGCACCAGCGTCACGGGCGAGCGTGACCTGGCGGTCGGACAGCGCGTCAAAGCTGGCGTAGTCCCACACGATCAGCGCGGCGCGGCAGGCCAGCCAGAGCCAGCGCAGCCCCTCTTCCCTGGAGACATCCGTCCCGCGGAAGGCGCTCACCGCCTGGCGGAGCACCGGCGCCCCCGCCGGGTAGCCCTCGCAGATCACAAGGGAGATGCCATCCAGCAGCAGATCGGGCCCGCGCGCGGGCCCCGGCGGCGGCGCCGCCATCCGCGCCGCCTCGGCGACCTCGCGCATCCCGCCGCCCAGAGCCAGGCGGCCGGCGAATGTCGCGGCGGCCAGCGCGTCCAGGTACGTCTCGCGCGCCAGCCGCGGGTCGAGCGGCTCGAATTGGCGGGCCGCCTTCAGCAGCAGCGGGGGCGCGTCACTGCCGCGGCTGGACGAGAACGCGATCTGACCGCGCAGCAGGTCCGCCCGGGCCCGCCGGAGCTGATCCGGCGGCCCGGCCTCCGCGGTGGCCAGCAGTGCCAGGGTCGCCTCGAACGCGCCGGCCTGGTACGTGGCCTGCGCCGCGGCCAGCGCCCGCTCCGCCCGGCGCGCCGGGTCCAGGGTCAGCGCGGCCGAGCGCTCCAGGAAGGCGGCCGCCGCGGCCAGCCCGCCGCGCGCCTCGGCCCGGCCCGCCGAGCGCTCCAGCTCCGCCGCGACCTCCTCATCAGGCCCCAGCGTCGCCTGCGCGCGGTGCCAGGCACGGCGATCGGGGTCGGCCTGCGGATCGGTCGCGACGGCCAGCGCCTGGTGCGCGGCCCGCCGGTCGGCCGGCGGCGCGGCCCGGTACACCGCGGACCGCACCAGCGGATGCCGGAACGTCACCCGCTCGCCGATCGCCAGCAACCCGGCGTCCGCCGCGGGCGCGACCGCCCCGGCCCCGATCCCGAGCAGCTCCGCCGCCCTCCACACCAGCGCCGGCTCGCCGGCCGGCTACGCCGCGGCCACCAGCATCAACAGCTGGGTGGCGGCCGGCAGAACCTCCAGCCGCCCCCGGAAACTATCCTCGATCCGCCCCGGCACCCCCGGCACCCCCGGCACCCCCGGCACCCCCGGCACCCCCGGGACACCCCGCGGCAGCTCCAGCAGCGCCAGCGGATTGCCCCGCGTCTCCGCGATGATGCGGTCCCGCACCCGGTCATCGAGTGGCCCCCTGATTACTGAGCTGAGCAGCTCCCGCGCATCGCCCGCACCCAGGCCCCCGACCAGCAGCCCCGGCAGCCCCCGGAACTCCTCGCCCTCCTCACGTGTGGCGAATACCAGCGCGACCGGCTCGGCCAGCAGCCGGCGCGCCACGAACGCCAGCACCAGCGCCGAGGCCCGGTCCAGCCAATGCGCGTCATCGATCACGCACAAAAGGGGCCGCTGCTCAGCTACCTCTGACAGCAGGCTGAGCGCGGCCAGCCCCACCAGGAACCGGTCCGGCACCGCCCCTGTGTTCAGGCCGAACGCGACGCCAAGCGCCTCACGCTGAGGATCCGGCAGGCGCTCTAGCTTGTCCAGCATCGGCGCGCACAACTGATGCAGGGCAGCGAACGCCAGCTCCATCTCCGACTCGACCCCGGCCACCCGCGCCACCCGCAGGCCAGCCGCCGACCCGATCGCCCAGTCCAGCAGCGCGGTCTTGCCGACCCCCGGCTCCCCGCGCACCACCAGCACACCGCTGCGCCCAGCCCGCGCCGCCTCCAGCAGCCCGCTGAGCGCCGCCCGTTCCGGGAGCCGATCTAGCAGCATCACAGGGCCTCACGTGGGACCGCCCGCGCGGATAACGCCACCCGCCAGGTTCACGCTACAGGCCGCCCGCGCGCGGCGCCAGCACCGGCCGCCGGCACCCGCCAGTGACCCGGCAGCAAAGGATCTGCTGGTCCGAGGTGGCGGCCAGCGAGCCGGTTCCGGCCGCACCGCCGTCCGGGATGATCTTCGCTCGTCCCTCCCGGCCGCGGGACGCCGACCCGGCGGCGGGAGATGTCAAAGCTCTCCGCCGGACGGCCGGCGCGAAGGTCCATTAAGGAGGCGCGCGAATAGGACACGATCAGATCCGCCACGTGCGACCCGTCCGCGGATCTGCCAGTCTGGGACGCATGTCATCCGTCTCTGGACCGCCCCGTCGGTCGGCCGCCGCGACACCGGCCTGTGCCCGCCGTCCTGGGCAGGATGCGGCCCGGGGCTGGCACTCCCGCGAGGGTGCAGGGCGTGGGCGGCACACCGGCCAGGACGCAGCGCGTGGCCGGCACCCTGGCAGGGATGCGGCGCGTGGCCCGGGCTGAAGTGCGGTTCGCGGCCGGGGTTCCCAACGTTGGCCCGTTCGGTGATCCGCTGCTGCTGACGGACCTGGCGGTCGCGGCCGAGGACAGCGGCTGGGATGCCTTCTTCATCTGGGATCATCTGCTGTACCGGGACCAGCGCTGGCCGGTCGCCGACCCGACGGTGGTCATCGCGGCGGTGGCGGCCCGCACCAGCCGGGTCCGGTTCGGCGTCCTGATGAACCAGCTGGCCCGCCGGCGGGTCGGCAAGGTGGCGCGGGAATCGGTCACGTTGGACCGGCTGTCCGGTGGCCGGCTGATCCTCGGCGCCGGGCTCGGGTCAGTGCCCGAGGAGTTCACCGCGTTCGGGGAACCGGGTGATCTGCGTGAACGCGCCGCCCGGCTGGATGAGTCGCTGGAGGTGCTGACCGGACTGTGGCGCGGCGAGCCGGTCACGTTCCATGGTGAGCACATCACCGTCACCGGCGTGACCATGCTTCCCCCGCCGCTCCAGCAGCCGCGCATTCCCATCTGGTGCGGTGGCCGGTGGCCGAACAAGGCGCCGTTCCGGCGGGCTGCCCGCTGGGACGGGGTGATGCCCACCCACGGCGGCTATGGCCTGGGGCAGACCATGCCGCCGGCCGAACTGGCCGCCGTCATGCGCTACATCCGCGAGCATCGCGAAGACGGGGCCCCGCCGCTGGCTGTTGCGCTGGAAGGCCGCACCGACGGCGCGGCGGCTGACCGCGGCGGGCGGCACGTAGGCGCCTACCGCGAAGCCGGTCTCACCTGGTGGGTGGAAGCGCTGGGCTGGTGGCGCTGTGACCCAGCCGGTGCGATGACCAGGATCCGGCAAGGCCCGCCGCTGCTGAGCTAGGCTGGGCGCGCTCGGGAAACCCGGCAGTTGGCCTGCCCGCGTCGTCGCCCGAGAATGCAGAGGTGGAAAGCCTGCCGGTGGGCGAGGTCATACCGGCCGGGCAGCCGCCGCCGTTCCAAGTCGATCAGCCGCGACGCGGACGGCGCCGCCTCGGCCCGGGCCAGTTCGGCGGCATCGGTGATGCCCAGCAGGTTGCGCAGCACGCCGCTGGCCGGATCCAGGTACGGGTCACCGGCCGCGCTGCTCACCTGCGGTAGCGGGACAGAACCCGCTCCTGCAGCTCACTCCGTGCCCGCCCAATAGCTGATATGCACAAAATATCCGCCCAATTCGGTCGCGACCGGGGCAACCTTCGTGGCGACGTTCTGTGTGGATATTTCGGCACCTCGTACGGCGCATTGCGATGCTCGACAGGCTTCGCGGTTAGACCGCTGGGAGGGTGGCGATCGTTAGAGGGCGTCACGGTGTCGGCTGGCGGCGCGACTTCAACCGGACGACCGCGAAGCCGCAGCTGGCTTCCTCGGCGAGGGCGACGTCGCGCACCAGTTGCTTCGGGCCCGTCTGCTCCCACATCATCGTGTCGCCGATCAGGGTCATGGCGTCCCTCCCTGCTGCTCGAGCACGCGAGTTACGACGGTCAGGTCCTGCTCGCCGAGCCCTTGATCAACGGCCTGCTGCCATTCGTCAGCCAGGCAGGCAAGGACGGCGAACCGGTCGTGGCCGGCCGCCTGGAGGGCGAGGTGCACGTCCTTGAGCGCGAGCGACAGCGCGAACTGGGCCGAGAACTCGCCCCTGGCGATCCGTTGCAGCTTGGCAGCCTGCCAGGTGGACACGAGCGAGCTGCCGCCAAGCGCGTCCACCACCGTCTCGGTCTCAAGACCCAGCCGGCGAGCCAGAGCCACCGACGCGGCAACCGCTTCGGCCGCGAACGCGAGCCAGGTGTTGTTCACCAGCTTCAGCCGCGTTCCGGCCCCGGCCTCGCCAACCCAGATCGTGCGCTGGCCGAGCGCGTCGAACAGCGGAGCGACACGCGGACGCGCCTCGTCGGGTCCTGACGCGAAGATCGTCAGCTGGCCGCGTTCGGCCGGATCCTTGCTTCCCGACACCGGCGCGTCCAGGAGCATCACGTCCGGACGCTGGGCGCCGGCCATGACCGTGACGCGGTCGGTCCCCGCCACACCGATGGTGCTCATCTGGGCCCAGATCGCGCCCGGTGCCAAAGCAGCGAGCATCCCCTGGTCCCGGGCGATCGAAAGGACGGCATCGGCGTCGGTCACCATCGTCACCACGATCGCGGCTCGCCGCGCCGCGTCGGCGGCGGTCTCGGCGACCTCGGCGCCGAGGTCAGCCAGGTCCCGGGTCGCCTCCATCGTGCGGTTCCAGACAATCGTCGGGATGCCAGCGCGCAAAGCACTGGCTGCCATCCCATGGCCCATCGCTCCAATGCCGAGCACCGCAACCGGCTCGTGCGTCCGTGCCATCGTTCTCCCCCTTTGCCGGGTAATTGCCAGGTGACGGGTCCTGTCAGTATCGCGCCTGCCCGCCGACCCGCCCGCCGCTTATGGACGCAAGTGCCTCTGCCCCCGACCGGGAAACACTGGCCATGGCGTCCTCGTTCGCACCACCTGTGGTGTCGGCCGAGAGATCGGCTGCAGTCTCCTCTCAGTCTGCTCGCCGCGCGCCACCTTCGGGCGCCGGGTTCACCCGCTTGAAGTACCCCTCGACCGTGGCGCTACATGGCGAGCCGGGCAACGGGTTGAGCAGCCTTGCCGCGCCGGCCAGCGAGGTGGTTCGTTACATGATGCGATCCCAGACGGTGACGTCACGACCGGCGCTCACCTGCCAAGTGGCTATGGGCGTCCCCGTGCGGCCGAGGTTCTCAAGGCGACCTTCAACACGGCCGGTCACATCCCTTCAGGGCCGGGCCGGTAAACCGTTGCGGCGCTCGGAGAATCGCGTCGGCGTCGCCTGCTGACAGGTCGACATCGCCGCCGGGCATGAGCGCGCCAAGCTGCAAGGCTCGGGGCCCGCCGTGCGCCGCCCGTCCTACTAACACGGATAGGACTCGCGAGCTGTTCACGTCACGGCGGGCGGAGTCATCGGGCCCAGCGGCGTTCTGGGCCGCGGCCAGGAACGCCACGATCGCCTCGGCGACGATCGCGGGGCTCGCCGGGGCAGGTGGTGACCTGCGCCCTCGACGAGCTGGAGGCGAGCATCCGGCAGGGCCCGAGTCAGCCGGCAGGCGGTGTCGAAGGGAACCACGGTGTCCTTGGGGTCGGCGAGCACCAGCACCGGCGCCCGGACCGACGCGATGGCGCGCTCCAGCTCGCCAAGCTCGCGCAGCAGGGCGCGTTGCTCGGTCAGGAAAGTGCGCCACAGCGGGCGGCGTCCGTGGCCCGCATGGCCCCAGACCTGCCAGTTGACGTGCTCGTCCGGATGCAGCGGGCGGCCCCGCCGCCGGGCGATCCCGGCCAGCCGGGCCCGGGCCAGCCACGGCGTCAGCCGCCACCTGCGCGCACGGCTGGCCCGCGCCCGGTGCGGCGAGCAGCCTGTCCCAGATGGTCACGCACCCCGGGCCGACGCTCGCGAGCAGGACCACCGCCGCCACCCGGCCGGGCGCCAGGCTCGCCGCTGACAGCGCCACCCCGCCGCCGTAGGAATGCCCCACGAGCACGGCGCGCGTGACGCCGCGCGAGTCCAGGTCGTCGAGGACGGCGCGGGCGTTCGCGGTGAACCCGCCGGCCGGAAGCCGGCTGGAGCCGTAGCCCGGCCGGTCGGCTGCGACGGCGTGGAGCGGGGCGGGCTGGCGTGTCAGTGGTGCATAGGTCAGCGGCCATGGCGGCGTCCTGTCCGAGGGTGGTCCGCGCGGGACCGCGCCCCGCCCGGGGACGCCGCAGCCAGAACACGACCAGCCATCCGGCCAGGGCGACCAGCCAGAAGCTGGCGAGGCGGTAGAGCAGCACCGCCGCCAGGGCCTGGCGGGCACCCAGCCCGGTCGCCGTACTCCTCCGCCGCAACGCCTGATTAACTGTCGTGAGTTCCTCGGTGGATCCAGCTCGATGATGGCCGGGGATGACTTCCGGGGCGTACCGGCACCGGGTGCCACTACCGTGACGTCGAGCTTGCCGGGAGCCCTGAGGATGTGATCGGTTGGCTACTCGTTCACCAGGCCGGGTCCTGCTCGGCGAAGGATGCGCCGGGTCGTCGGTCGGCGTGGCTCAGGTCGGGGAGGCACTGGATGCTTCGCCGTCCCCGGCCGCCAAGGCGTTGGTCAATCCTTCGAGGTCCGCCACGGTCACGGTGAGCGCTGAGTGGCCACTTCGGCGAAGCGGTGATGGCACCTTCTCCGCGAAATGGATGCACACCCCCGCGTTGTGGTTCGTTCCGAAGCTCAAGCCGTCGTCGACCATGGATCCACGAACGCCGAACGCGGTCCACCAGCGGTAGTTCCGGGTGATGTGCGCCTCAGTGACATTTGCCAGTGGCGTCTTGATCTTGAAGAAACCGAAAGTCGCCGAGAGGGAGCCTTCGTCCGTGAGCGTGACGCCGTCTTTTGAACCTCGCAGCCCGAAGGGCACCAACAACGGCAAATATCGCTTGTCAATAGCGTAGGCGAAACGTCTGGACATGATTGGTCCGATCCCCTGTCATGCATGAGCGCGACTGAGCCCAGGTATTGCCCGGTCTCCACGTTACTCTCGACTTCCGCAGCACTACCTTCCATACGCCGTCGGCTCGGCGGCAGACCTGGGTACAGCGTAGTGTCCGAGGCTGCGGGTGATCACCGGCGTGCGCGAAGGTGGCATCGGCGGCCAGGACAGCTGCCGTCGCCGGCCGCCCCGTCGGCCCTGGTCACCGCGAGCCCCTCCGCCACCGCAGCCACCAGCCCGCCGACCTCGGCGCCCCCGAGCACGCAGGCCGCCGGCCCGATCGACGTACAGGACGTGAGCTTCGTCTCCGCCGATCAAGGCTGGGCGCTCGGGAGCGGCGAGCTGGTCACCACGACCGACGGCGGCGCCAGTGGGACCCGGCTGCCTGGCCCGCCCGCTGGCGCGGCGCACATCCGGTTCGCCTCCCCGCAGGTCGGATACGCCTGGAGCACCGCTGGTTCGCTCTGGATCACCACCGACGGCGCCGCCTCCTGGCAACCAGGCGGGCTGGCCCAGGTGCTCTCGCTCCAAACCGCCGCCGGCTGGGTGTGGTCAATCGTCGGCGCGCAGCCCTAGCCGAACATCTGGCGGCCCCGGCTGGCAGCACCGCCGTCCTGAATGGCATTTTGCGGTCGTGGGTACGGTGGCGTGAGCCGTGCCCGAAGCGGACGATCTGCGCGCGGTGCAGTCAGTGGCCTTGCCTTCACTTTGCGTTAGCCAGGACTGGAGCCCGAGCCGGTTGACGAACATGTGGAGCGTCGGGCGTGGCCGTGTCCATCACGGGAGATTCCGTTCGTCGTCTGAGTGGATGAGCCGAAAGGGCGGCTCGAGAGAACTTCCACCGGATGGAGCAGCGATGCTTTACACACTGTCGTACCAGACGTACAAGTACGAGCATGGCCTTAGTGCCGCCGAGCAGCGGGCTGCGGACGTCGGCGTGGGTGAGTTCGCCGCCGCACTGAGGGACCTGCGGCTCTGCCTCGGGCGTGCCTTCCGCCTGAGGCATCGCGTGCGGCCCGCCCGCGGGGCAGCGGACGCGGTGACGGGAAGCGGGGCCGCCGCGCCGACGCGGGTCCTGTCGAGTGTCCGGTAAGGGAGAGACAATGCAGTACATGCTGATCCACACGGGCGCCCCGGACCTCGCCGGGGCGTGGGACATCGACCGCCTGCGGCGCAGCAGCGCCTACCGTCGGCGTGGCGCGGCTCCGCGCCGCACGTAGCACAGATGGATCCCGCCGCCGTGTCACGGCCGGCTCGCGCGGCCGCTGGCCGGACATGGCTTGCCGCACGCGGGCCTGTCATGTACTTTCTAAATGGAAAGTACTTGACGGAGGAGCCTGAATGCCCGATGTGGCAAGAGACCCGGCAGCGCTGGAGCGGCTGCGGGTGCAGCGGAGCCGGCTGGCGGACCGGCTGCGGCCGCCGTGGTGGTACCTGGCCGGCATCGGCATCCTGTGGGCACTGACCTTCGCGGCCCCCTTCAGCTCGCGGTTCCTTCCCCAGGGGGTTCGCACCTGGCCCATCCTGGTCGCCGCAGTGGCGGTGGCCTACCTGCTGCAGTGGGGCCTGGCCCGGGCCACCGGCATAGCGGTAGCCACCGGATCGCTCCGCTATCCCTCGGGCCGTCCCGCAGTGATCGCGATTATCGTGGTGGCCGCCGCCGCCCTCGTGACCGAGGCCTTCCTGATCCGCCGCAGCCTGATCGTGGCCGCGATCGTAGTCGCGGCCCTCGCGGTCGTGGCGGAAGTGGCCGCCCAGCAGGCCCAGCTGCGGGGGATCCGCCAGGACCTGCGAGCCGGCGGAGGAGCGGCGTGACCGCCAAGCCGGACCCGCTCATTCACCCGATCACCCGGTTGTCGATCTGCGGGCTGCTGGCGGCCGGCGCGGACTGGGTCGAGTTCGCCGCGCTGCGTGATGCGGCCGGGATCAGCGACTCGGTACTGTCGAAACAGTCCCGCTTGCTCGAAGACGCCGGGTACGTGGAAGTCCGCAAGGGCGCGGTCGGCCGGCGGCCGCGCACGTGGTTCCGGCTCACCGCGGAAGGCCGCCAGGCGGTGCAGGGTCATCTGGCCTGGCTGGCCCAGCTGGAGGAGGCCTTCTCCGCCAGCACCCGGGATGCCCGGCAGGCCAGGCCCCTCCCTGGCGATCGCGACCAACCGCGCCGCGTACTGCCGCCCCTGCTGGGCAGCAGCTGAGCTGGTTCTGACCTGCACGGCCAGCCGGACGTTTCAAGATCGAAACGTTACCTTCACGTTATTTGCGCTGGAGCCCAATTCTCACGAACAAACCACGCACGGGACCGAGTAAGGGGCAGGAGCCGCGGATCGGCTTCGGTCAGCCCGGTTCCTTGGTGCGCTTGGCTTGCTTGAGATGGTCACGGTCGATCCCGCTGCCAGGGTCGAAGCTGATGCCGTCGGATACGTGGACGTTGACCCAGAACAGGTGGTCCGCGCCGTTCTGCCTCAGCCGGAAGACGATCTCGATAGCCATCCGCTCGCGGTCCAGGGTGGCCACGCATTCATCCAGGCGATCATTCGGCGGCCGGCCCCGGGAGCGGCGGAAGCGGCCCGTCCAGGTGCTCACGCTCCGGCCCGATGTCGAATGACGGCGATCCAGTCACGCAGCTCTGCATGCCTGCCTCGTAGCCTTAGGGGGGCCGCGGCAGCTGCACGTGGTCACGCCAAGAGCGGTTACCCGGGGCCTAGCCGACTGGGACGGCGATGGTGATCAGGGTGCCGTCGCCGGTGTTGAGCAGCGCGCGGCCGGGCCTGGCCGGGCGGCCGATGCAGTCGTGGCTGAGGCGGGCGCCGATCAGCTCGCCTTCCGGCAGGGTCTGGGGGGCGGTGAGGCAGCCGCGCCTGGCCCGCCGCGCGTCGGCCTGCCACCCGCCGAACCCGCTGGCCAGGGTGTCCGGGTCGCCGGCCAGGACCAGGGCCAGCGGCCGGCCGGCGCTCCGGGTGATGATCTTGGTGAGCTCTGCGCCTGCTTCGCAGTCGGCGAGCAGGTCCGCGTCGTCGATCACGACGACACCCGGGCCGGCCAGCACCGCCGTCGCCGCGCGGAGCTCGTCCGTGCCGAGGTCCGACTGCTCGAATGAGCGGGTGATACCGGGGCTGCCCGACAGTGACCGCAAGGGCGAGGGCCGCGGTGTCACCAGGATCACCTGGGTCCCGCCGGCCAGCAGCGACCGGGTCATCGCGAGCAGGACCGTGGAGCGCCCGGAGCGGGCCGGGCCCGCGACGATGAACCCGGGCGTCCCGGCGGACAGGTCGGGTCCGAGCGCGGTCAGCTCGTCGCCGCCGACCCCGGCCAGCGCCCACAGCCGGCGATCGGTCATGGCCGCCGGGCGCAGCCGCCAGGCGTCGGCGTAGCTGATCCGGGCCGGGAGCAGGTCGACCCGGAACGGGCGCGCGGCCCGGGGCACCGCGGCGTCCCGGGCCGCCGTCCAGCCGGCGACCTGCCGCAGGGCGGCGGCCTGGCCCTGGCCGGACGGGTCGGGGACCAGCAGCGCGACCTGGGTCTCGGTGCCGGTCCCGGCGGTGAACGCCCGGCCGGGCGGGACGTCGCCGGGCAGGTCGCGGGGGCGCAGCCCGGCCAGCGCGTAGTCGTCCCGCTCGGCCAGCTTGAAGACCAGCTTGTCCTCGCACATGGCGGCGATCCGCCCGGCCAGCAGCGACCGGTCCCCGGTCATCACCAGGTGCACCCCGGCGCTGGCCCCTTCGGCCAGGATCCGGGTGATGACATCGGTCAGGGTGCCGCCGCCCGCCTCGCCCAGGGTGGTGGTGAACCCTTCCCACTGGTCCAGCAGGAGCAGGACGTGCGGCAGCCGGCCGCCGGGCGGGGCGGCGGCGCGCTGCTCGGCGATTCCGGCGAAGCCGCCCGCGGCGAGCAGGTCCTGCCGCCGGGTCAGCTCGGCGCCGAGCCGGGAGAGCAGCCGGGCGGCGCGCTCGTCCTGGGTGCGGGTGACCACCGCGCCGCAGTGAGGAAGATCGGCTAGCGGCAGCAGCGCGCCGTTGCCGCAGTCCAGGCCGTACAGGTGCGCGTCGGCGCAGCTGCGGCAGGCCGCGATGGCGGCGGCGATGGTGCGCAGCAGCTGGGACCGCCCGGACCGTGGCGCGCCGGCCGCCATCAGGTGCCCGAAGGTGTCCAGGTCGATGGTCGCGGGCCGCTGCTGCTGGAGACCGGGAAGGTCGAGCAGGCCGAACGGGATGGGCGCGTGCGCCGGCCCCGGCGGCCCGCTCGGCGCGGGCAGGTCGCGCAGCAGTAGCGTGCCCGGCAACGGCGCCAGCCACGGGCTGGGCTGGGCAGCGATGCCCAGGGCGGCCGCGGCGCGGCGGATCGCCTGCACCAGGACTTTCAGGTCGGTGATCTCGTCTGCGGCCTGCCGGGCGGCCGGCTCTCCGGGGCGGCGTGGTTCCGGGCGGCCCAGGCCGGCCCAGCCGGCGGGGGCCACCCACGGGCGGCCGGTCGCCGTCGCGGTGATCCGGCGCCCGCCGATCCGGCCGGCCTGGAACGGGACCAGGGAGCCGTGGCCGAGCCGGACGTAGCCGCGTCCCGGGGTGGCCCGGGAGATCTGCGCGGCGTCGGGCGCGTCGATCACGTCGGCGCTCTCCGCCGTGTCGGTGACCCGCAGCGCGATCCGCAGGCTGGTGTTGGCCCGGATATCGGCCGACACCACGCCCGAGGGCCGCTGGGTGGCCAGGATCAGGTGGATGCCGAGGGAGCGGCCGCGCTGGGCGATGCCGACCAGGCCGGTCACGAAGTCGGGCAGGTCGCGGACCAGGGACGCGAACTCGTCGATCACGATCACCAGCCGGGGCAGGGGCGGCTGGCGGGGCGGGAGCCCGGCTCGTTCGGTGTATTCCTCGATGTCCTTGGCCCCGGCGGCGGCGAGGATGTGTTCCCGCCTGGTCAGCTCGGCGGACAGCGAGGCCAGCGCGCGCTGGGTCAGGTGCGCGTCCAGGTCGGTGACCATGCCGGTCACGTGCGGCAGGTGCACGCAGCCGGAGAACGCGCTGCCGCCCTTGTAATCCACCAGCACGAACGTCATCTCATCCGGCCGGTTGACGCAGGCCAGCGACGCGATCAGGGTCTGCAGCAGCTCGGACTTGCCCGCCCCGGTGGTGCCCGCGACCAGCCCGTGCGGCCCGTCCCTGGCCAGGTCGATCCCGAACGGCCCGTCGTAGCACGCCCCGATCACGGCGTGCGTGGACCCGCGCCCGGAGCCGCCCGCCTGCCAGCGGGCCGCGATGACCCCGGCGTCCGGCGGGTCCAGGCCGACCAGGTCCAGCAGCCGGCAGCTGCCGGGCAGCCCGGTGTCCTCCTGGTCGCCGCTGACGTCCCGGATGGGCGCGACCGAGCGGGCCAGCCGGGCGGCCCAGCCAGGCGTGACGTACTCGGGCCGGACCGGGCCGACGGCGGGCTCGCCCGCCTGCTGCACCACCAGCGTGCCATCCGGCCCGGCGACCGCCACCGCCTGGCACTCGGCCGGCAGCAGCCGCTCGCCGGCGTCCAGGCAGATGCTGTACACGCCGACCGGCGGCCCCTCGCGCAAGATCCCGACCGCGCCAGGCAGCGACCTGAGCCGGCGGGACCCGTCGAAGACGACCACGATGTCCGGGCCGGAACGGCCCTGACCCAAACGCCCCGGGTGGCCGTGCTCGCGCAGCGCCTGGTGCCGGGCCTTGACGATCGCGGTCAGCTCGGCGATCCTGGCCGCCACCGTCTCCGCGTCGGTGCCGGCCAGCGCCACGCAGTTCTGCCCCAGGGCCGGACGGCAGTGGGGCAGCCACCGGGCCCATTCCCACGCGACCTGGCCGGCGGTGCCGGTGAGCACGCAGACCTGCACGTCTTGCGGGCTGTGCAGCGCGGCGACCTGGGCCACCAGCCACCGGCCCGCGGCCTGCGGCACGTCGCCAGGCCCGGCTATCCCCGCCACGCCCCGCCCGGCCAGGGGGATGGTGACCGGGGCGTCGGGGATCAGCCAGTACCGGTTCCGGCGGTGCTCGTCAGCGGCCGGGTCGGTCAGCTCCACGGCGGACGGCAGGTCGGCGGTGCCGAGCCGGAGCAGCAGGTAGTCCGGGTCGGTGCGGCGGCGCTCCCACAGGCGTCGCCGCGGTCCCGACGCGATCGAGGCCACCGTCGCGGGATCCGGGCAGTCGTGCCGGCGGCGGAGCCGCTCGGCGTCCGCGGCCTCGGCGGCGTCGCGCTCGACCCGGCCCTTGTGCTCGCGGTATTCGGCTTGCTGCCGGGCGTGGGACTTGCGGCCGTGGCGCCGGTCGCTGACGTAGCTGCCGAGCAGCATCACCGGGCTGAACACGGCCATCGCCAGCATGTACACCTGGCGCAGGAAATAGGCCATGGCCACGCCCAGCACGACCGGGACCACCGCCATCAGCACCGGGACCGGCCGCCGTTCGGGTCGGCCCGGCGGGTGGGGCAGCTGGAAACGCGTCGCGATCTCGGGCGGCAGCAGCCGCGGCGGCCGGTTGAACTCCAGCCCGCTGCCGTCCTGCCCCGGGCGCAGCGCGGCGTCCGGCGGCTCGTACGGCACCAGGTCAAGCAGCGTGTCCCCGATGCTCACCTGCTGGCCGGGCCGCCAGTACGCGCCCGCGTCCAGCGCTTGCCCGTCCAGCAGGACCCGCGCGCCGCCGAACGGCGCCAGCTGCCAGCCCCCGGGACCGAGGATCAGCCGCACCGCCAGCGAGGGGACCGCCGGGTCGGCGATCTCGATATCGGGCCTGTCGGCCACCAGGGCCTCGTCAGCAACCAGGCCCCCGATGTCGGTCATCCCGGGCCCGAGCCGGTACATCTCGCCGGCCGTCGGGCCGCCCGCGACCCGCAACTCGGCCACCCCCGGCGGCTCCGGCCGCAGGCACCCGGACGGGTCACCGAGGCTGACCACGCACCCGTCCAGCAGCGGCGAGCCGGCCAGCCGCATATCGCCGGGCACCTGGTGGCCGCCGACGAACAGCGCCGGGACCCAGGGGGCGGGCACCGCGGCGGACATGCCGTGCATCAGGCGGTCAAGTTCCGCCGCGATCTGCGCCAGCGTCGTCTGCGACTCAGCCTCGATCGCGACATCGGCCTGCCGCCCGGTCGCCGGGGACACCACCGTCACCGTCAGCCGCATCACCGTCCCCCTCCGCCGCCGGGTCCCTGGGTCCAGTCCCTCGCCGCAGGCAATGGCCCCGCCCGCCCGGGAAGGGCCCTTCCCCGGTGCTTACTGCTTGAGCGAGGCGGCTAGCTGGGTGTCGGCGTCGGTGAAAGCCTTGACCGCCGCGTCCAGGTACTGGCCCATCCCGGTCAGGCCCTGGATCATCTTGGTCGCGCCGGCGTTGAACTGGGTGTAGGACGCCTCGAACTGCTTGCTGGAGCTGTCGGTCACGTAGCCGCCTGCGACCAGGTTGTCCACCAGCCTCTTTAGCTTGCTCAGGTCCCCGGAGATCGTCTGCTCGCCCGCCTGCAGCTGCCGGGCAGCTGACTGCATTTCCGCGTATGTGACGTTGAGGTTCGGCACGGTCAGGCCTTCCTTCCCACGGTGCTCCACGGGCGGACGCCAGCCGCGCCCGTCCTGTTGCCAGCGGCCCGGTCCGGCACCCGGCAGAGCCAGGCCGCATTGACTCAGCTCCGCCCGGTAACAGATCCGGGACAACCGGTGGAACGCCGTCCGCGTCCGGCGGGTTCGGCCGGTAAGACTGCCGTAAGACAATCTGTGACGGGAACCTCACCATGTGACTGAAGATGACGCTGGTAGGCAGCATCGAGGCAGTTGCTCACGCTGGCGACTAAAGGGGCAACGCCCCGGCCCCGGCGGGGTGACCCTGGCCGCCCGCCCCGGCACTGCATGATCTTTCTCCCCATGTTCGGGAGTCCTGCTGCCACATCCGCGACCGGTCTATCCGGTATCACGGCGTCAGCCGGCCAGCGGCTGGTCCTGGACGGCTTGGCTGTTCAGCGGGTGGCCGGAGGCGCCGGCGCGGCTGACGGCGCCCGCGGTGAGCAGCGCGGTGGTGAACTCGCGGGCGAGTTCCCGGCCCAGGCGCATGGCCTGCGGCAGCGCGGTGATGTCGCTGACGCCGGACAACCGCCGTACTATGCCGCCGAGGGCGCGGAACCCGGATTCCGGGTCCGCGGCGGCGCGCCGGGCGCGGGCCCGCTGGCGGCGGTACACCGTGTCGAACTCGACCGCGAACAGCGGCGCGCCGTCCAGCCCGCCCAGCCACAGCACGACGCTGGTCCCGATCTTGCGCAGCGCGGGCGGTGTGAGGATCTCCACCATGGGGGCCGGCACGCTGGCCAGCAGCACCGACGGGGCCATGACGATGACCAGCTCGCCGTCGGCCACCTGGACCAGGCAGTTCCGTGCCCGCCGGCCGGCGACGATCCGGCCATCGGCCCCGCACCGCGCCAGCGAGCAGAACTGCTGCGAAAAGGTCCCGGCCACCCTCACGCCTCCGGCTTGATCCGGAGGTTCCTCGCCATGTCATCAGTGATCGAGACGGCCGCCTTGCTGAACATGGGCTCGCCCCATTTCGTGCTCATCATGACGGCCTGCGCGTAGCCGGGTGGGCAGATCACCCAGGCCAGCTCCTCGATGATGGCGGTGCGGCGCTTGCCCGGCTCGGCCTGGCGGAAGCGGTGCACCCGCAATGCCGGGCCGGCCAGGACCTCGGTCTGGGTCATCTCGGTCTGCCCGAACGAGAACTCGTCGGGCCCGTAGATCTCCCGTGCCCTAGCCAGCGTCATCGGCCCTATCACGGGATCCTCGCCGACCAGATAGACCTTCGCCATGGCGCGCGGCGGGATCCGGGTGAAATCGGGCCAGAAGAACAGCGCCGCGGTCGCGGGCAGCTCCTCGCTCCTGAAATGTGCCGCGTACTCTTCCAGGCAGCGGGCCAGACGGCTGACCTGCTTGGCGGCGGCGTGCGGGCCGAGCAGTCCGGCGGCTTTGCGCTGGCACCAGCGGCCGGGGTCAGCGGCGGTCAGCACGTCGGCGCCGAACCGGACGGTCAGCTCGACCGGCAGGTAGATGACGGGTGTCCATTGCAGCTGGGTCACTGGTCCCACCTCAGTGTCGCGGCGATCGCGTCGAACAGCTTGGTCATGGCCGGGGCCAGCGGGCCGACCGGCGCGCAGAACGCCAGCAGCAGCCACCCGCCGCCGCGCGGCACCGGCACGAACACCTCCAGGGTGGCGGCGGCCTCGTTCGCGGGCGCGGTGCGCCACAGCACCCGCACCGCGGTCCCGGCGGGCAGGTCTGCCACCCGCACCTGCCGTCCCTCGCCGTCCAGCGAACCGGCCAGCTCCTCGGCGGTGACCGGCTGGGACCCGGGATGGGGGATCAGGAAGATCGCCAGCGAGGCGGCCAGCGGTATTCCCGCGACCTGCTGGGTGGACAGGAACATCTCCAGCCCGCCCGCCGCGTACGCTGCCCCGGCCCGGGCCAGCAGCTCCTGCCGGGCCTGCGCTTTCAGGTGCGGCGCGTTGTCCAGCCCGGCGAACTGCCGCTCGACCAGCGCGGCGACCGCCCGCTCCCGCCGGCCCGGGTCCAGGTCCACCGCGAACCACCCGCCGGGCACCACCAGCCGGTACCCCGCCGTCCGGGCGCCGCGGGCATGCGCCGCCATCCGGGTGTCCGCCATGGTCAGCCTCCGCTCGGTCCGAGCGCGGACTTGAGGTTGTCATAGCCCGGTAGCGGGAGGCCGCCGAGGTTGAGCACCTGGTCGAGCTTGGAGGTCAGGTCGGTGCCTACGCCGGTGCCCTGGGCGACCCGGAACAGCTGCCCGTAGCTTTCGATTCGGGACGACAGCGCCCACGCGGTGCCCCTGGCAAACGGCATGTCCTGCCCCGCCGCTACGGCCCGGTTCAGCGCCGCGCCGATCTCCGGGCTGCCCATGCCCAGCGCGGAGGAGAACCCGTGGGCCAGCGTCCCCGCGGCGTCGCCGCCCAGCGCGGCGTCCAGCTGACCGCCCTGCCACGCCTTCATCGCCGCGCTGAACACCGGCCGGACCGAGACGACCTCCTTCGTCTGCTCCAGCATCTTCGCGATGATGTGTACACCAGCCACGTCCTTGGAGGTCTTGGCGGCAGCGTCGCCAGCCTCGATGATGGCGGCCACGCTGCTGTCATCTCCCGCCACCGCGCGGTAAGACGATGCCGCGGCCTCGGAGATCCCGGCGGTGGCCTCGGCCCCGCCGATCAGGCCCTTGCCGATGCCGAAGGTGACGAGCCCGACCGCGTCAATGGACAGGTCCAGCCAGGATCCGTGGCCGCCGAGCAGCAGCACGGCGTGGCAGGCGAACGCCACCGCCTGCGCGAGCAGGGCGACGGTCTCGAACATCGCGGCGAATTCCTGCAGGCCGGGGATGAACGCCAGGACCAGCGCGATGATGCCGCACGCGCTGGCGATCACCCCGGCGACATTGGCCAGGCCGGCCACGAACCCGGCCCAGTGGGAGGCGACAGCGTGGCCCACGTCGTCGGCGGCGTGCTCGACCCAGTGCAGGAAACCCGACGGGTTGTTCAGCCCGTCGCCGCCGATCGCGGTGCGGATCATCTGCGCCGCGGCCTGCGCGTCGGCCGAACGCCCGGCCACGGCCGCGCTGATCGCCTGCGCGGAGGCGTGCAGCTGGCCGATCGCCGCGTTGTACTTGCCCTTCAGCCCGGCCACCTCCGCGTCATCACCGGCGAAGGCGGGCAGGGATGCAGGGATCCGCCCCGGCGCCGCCAGCGGCATCGGCCCGGCCGGCGGCGGCTTGGCCCCGTGGGCGGCCGGAGGCTGGGCCGGGTCCGCGCCGCCGGCCGCATCCAGCAGCAGGTTCCAGGCGTTCCGCCGTTCCGCCTCCGAGCCCGCGCTCGCGGCGGTCCCGTTGACCGCGTTGACCGCGGCATCGGCGGCGTCCTGGTGAGCCTGCAGCCGGGCGGCATACCCCGGGCTGCCGGCCGGGTGACGCCCCAGCGCCTCGGCGACGGTGATGAACCGGTGATGGCTCCGGCCGATGCCCGCCGCGGTGCCCGCCGCCTTCCGGCGGAACTCCTGCCCGGCGTCGCTGTCCCACACCTCGCTGGCGCAGATCTGCGGCAGCACCGCGGCCAGGTGCTCGATCTGCGCGGCCGCGTCGGCCATGTGCTTGCCGAGCGCGGCGAGCTGCCCGGGATCACCGGGAACCGGGTCGCCGTCAGCCAGCGGCCACCACTCCCGCGGCCTGCTCACCGGCTGACCCCGCCCGGCCCCACGGCGGGCCGGCCCGGGCCGCCCCCGGCGCCGGGCAGCGCGTGCGCCAGCGTCACGTCGGTGTCCCGGTAGGCACGCACCGCCTCCGCCGCCAGCTGCGACAGCTGGTCCATCTGGCCGGTCAGCGCGGTGCGCTTATCGCTCCAGTCGGCGGCGAAATCCCGCAGCGCCGACGCGAGCCCCGGATCCCCGGCCGCCGCGCCGACATCGGTAATCCTCGTGAGGTTCGCGAACTCATCACGCAAGCCCGCGAGCGATCGCGACACCTGCCCGATCCTGGCCAGATCCGCCTTCAGGTGACCAGTCACCGTAACGCCCCTTCAGCCGCCGCCGGCTTCCCTTCCCGGTATGCTCCGCACGAACCAGCTCCGTTCGGTACCTGATACGGAACACCCGGTGGAACGATGCCCGCACCCGGCGGGTTCGGCACGTAATCCGGCCGTAAGACATCCGGTGACGGGTGAGCAACCGTGAGACGGAACATGCTGGCCGGACAAGCGGGCCCACCGTGGAGGCGGCTGGCAAAGGGGTCACTGACGGGGCTCCGGCGGGATGGCCTGTCGGCCCTGGGACCCTGACGCGCGGGGTGCCAGCCAGGCGCCCCGGGGACGGGATGACAAGGGCGATCGGCTGGGCGCTCACGGCTGCCTCCCGAGAAGGTGAGCGCCGGACGCGTTACGGGCCCCACGGGCGAAACGCGCCGAGAAGGCGAGCTGGTCAACCCTCGGCATCGCCGAACCCGTGCTCAGGTGCCGCAGTAGGTGACGTACGGGGCGGGGCCTAGTGGTGCCGGACCGGCGTAGTCCTCCAAGCCGGGCCGCTCCTCGAAGGGGCGGGCGACGATATCCACGAGACGGTGGAACGGCCCCATTTCACCCTCGGTCGCCGCCGCAAGCGCCTCCTCGACGCGGTGATTGCGCGGGATATACGCGGGGTTGACCCGGTCCATCGCGGCGGCCGCCGCGGTATGGTCCGCGGGCCGCAGGACCTCGCGGCGGGCGGCCCAGGCATCGAAAGGCTCCGGCTCGGTGAACAGCGTCCGCGCGGTACCGGCGGACAGCGCGCGGAAGAAACGCGTGAAGTCGACCTTCTGCAACCGCATCAGCTTCAGGACGTCCTCCGCCAGATCCCGGTCCGGCGCTGCGATCCCGAGCTTCGCCGCCATGCCCTCGGCCCAGTGCCGCTCGTACGCGGCAGTGAACCCGTTCAGCACCTCCGTGGCCGCCTCAACCGCGGCATCGCTGTTGTCGTCGAACAGCGGCAGCAGGGCCTCCGCCAGCCGGGCCAGGTTCCACTGCAGGATCCTCGGCTGGCTGCCATAGGCATAGCGGCCGTGGTCGTCGATGGAGCTGAACACCGTGGCCGGGTCGAAGGCGTCCATGAACGCACACGGGCCATAGTCGATGGTCTCGCCAGAAATCGTCGTGTTGTCGGTATTCATAACCCCGTGGACGAACCCGACCAGCATCCACCGGGCCACCAGCCACGCCTGCGCCTCGACCACGCGCCGGTACAGGTCCAGGTAGCGGTTCGGGGCGCCGGCGGCCTCCGGGTAGTGACGGGCGATGGCGTAGTCGGCGAGTGCACGCAGCAGGTCACGGTCACCAGACGCGGCAGCGTACTGGAACGTGCCCACGCGCAGATGGCTCGCGGCTACCCGGGTGAGCACCGCGCCCGGCAGCGCCCTTTCCCGGAGCACCCGCTCGCCCGTGGCGACCACCGCGAGCGCCCGCGTGGTAGGGATGCCCAGCCCGTGCATGGCCTCGCCGACGACATACTCGCGCAGCATCGGGCCTACCACGGCCTTGCCGTCAGCGCCCCGGGAAAACGGGGTCCGCCCGGACCCCTTGAGATGAAGGTCGCGGCGGCGCCCGTTTACATCGATCACCTCGCCGAGCAGCAGCGCGCGGCCGTCCCCGAGGCGGGGCGAGTACACGCCGAACTGGTGGCCGGCGTAGGCCTGGGCGACCGTCGTGAGCCCCTCCGAGGCCTGCCCGACCAGCAGCGCGATGCCCGGGGGCTCCCGCAACTCCGCCGGATCGGCGCCCAGCTCGACCGCCAGCTCTTTGTTGAGCACCAGCAGTTCGGGGTCGGGCGCCGGGGCTGCCGTCCACGGCATGGAAAGGCCAGGCACCTCGCGGGCGTAGGAATCCTCGAACCGGAACAAAGTCGCCGCGACGGTCATGCCTTCGAGATTACTGGTCCTGGCCCATCGCTGCAGCTCACAGGCCAAGCAGACTTCTGGCACCGCACAGGCAGAGCAGCCCGGGAGCATCGCGGCCCCGTGAGTCCGATCCCGGGAACAGTCGTGATTTATCGTTTGTTGTGCTAACTAACTAATGAGCTGGCTGCTGTGGGGATGAGAGCTTGAAGAGTGAGGCCGGAGCGTTTCGGGGAAAGACTTTTTCCTCGCTGAAAGTCCCGAATTACCGCCTGTACTTCACTGGCCAGTCGATATCTATGGTCGGCACCTGGATGCAGATGACGGCGCAGTCCTGGCTCGTGTTGACCCTTACCCACTCAAGTACCGACCTGGGCCTGACCGTCGCGCTGCAGGCTCTGCCGGTCCTGCTCCTCGGTCCTTATGGCGGCGTCATCGCCGACCGGGTGGACAAGCGGCGGCTCATGATCGCGCTGCAGATCGCCATGGGGTTCCAGGCCCTGATGCTAGGGCTGCTTGTCGTGTTCGGCTCGGCCCGCTTCTGGGAGATCTGCCTGCTGGCCGTCGTCCTTGGACTGAACAACGCCTTCGAGAACTCCGCGCGGCAGGCTTTCGTCAGGGAAATGGTCGGCAAAGACGAGCTGCGCAATGCCATCACCCTGAACTCGGTGACGGTGAACGCCGCCCGTGCTGTCGGGCCCGCCATCGGGGGCGTCCTCATCGCTACGGTCGGTATTGGGATCTGCTTTCTGCTGAACGCGGCGAGCTTCGCGGCCGTCGTCACCTCCCTGCTGATCATGGACCGGTCCGCCCTGCGGCCGAGCCCGCCGTCCGGACGAGCCAGCGGGCAGTTGCGTGAGGGCCTGCGGTATGCGGCGCGCACTCCAACCATCGCCATCCCGCTCGCGATGATGGGCCTCGTCGGGCTGTTCGCTTATGAGTTCTCTGTCTCGCTTCCTGTTCTTGCCGAGCGGTCGTTCCACGGCGGCGCGGAAGCGTACGGCTTCATGACCGCGGCCATGGGGATCGGCGCTGTCATCGGTGGCCTGTTCACCGCCGCGCGAGGGCGGACCGGACTACGCCCGATGATCACCGCTTCGGTGGGCTTCGGGGCGGCCATCCTGGTCTGTGCCTTCGCACCATTCCTCGGCCTCACCTACGCCGCGCTGCTGTTCGTGGGCTGGGCGAGCGTCTCCTTCATCGCGATCGGCAACTCCACCATCCAGCTCAGCGCCGAGCCGAGCATGCGCGGACGGGTGATCGCCCTCTGGCAGGTCGCCTTCCAGGGAACGACGCCGGTCGGCGGCCCTGCGATTGGCTGGATCATCGCCCTGACCGATCCGCGAATCGGCTTGGCGG
Source organism: uncultured Actinomycetes bacterium (assembly GCA_963798675.1). GTDB lineage: Bacteria > Actinomycetota > Actinomycetes > Streptosporangiales > Streptosporangiaceae > Palsa-504. The sequence continues at coordinate 56,733 of CAWCUJ010000010.1, forward strand.
TAGGCGGCGCGTCTTGCTTCGCAGCCGCGATCGGCGGCGTCGTTCTCGCCAGGCGTTACCGCCGGGCACGGCCACGGAAGGCGATGCAGCTTGAGAGCCCCGCTCCGGCTCGCCCGCTCCCGGCCGGGGCGTCGGTGAGCTGAGGGCGCACTGCCCGTCGTCCAAACAGGTCAGCGGTTGATGGGCGTCATATCGGCGTAGCGGTCACCCACGGGCGGCTCGACGTCATTCAGCCGGTTGAGCTGGCCCACGCTCAGTTCGATCGCGTCGGCACCGACGTTCTCCTCGACGCGTTCGCTCCGGCGTGTTCCGGGGATCGGCACGATGTCGCCGCCCTGCGCGAGCAGCCAGGCCAGCGCGATCTGAGCGGGAGTGGCGCCGATCTCGGCGGCAACCTGCTCGACCACCTCGACGATGCGCCAGCTGGCGGACCTTCTCGAGGTCTGCCAGATCGATGTGCTGCGTGTCCGTCTCGCCGCGATGGCTGAGCTGGCCGAACTTCGTCGCGAGCACCACCTCGTCGCGGCGGCCGGTCAGCGCCCGCCCGACGAGCTCCTCGTTAAGGTAGGGGCCGTAGACCTCGGCGGTGTCGATCAGGGTCACGCCGAGGTCGATGGCCCGGTGGATCGTCCGGATCGACTGCTCGTCATCCTCCCTCGCCCCCGTGTAGTACGCCGACATCCCCATCGCCCCGAAGCCGATGCGCGCGACATCCAAACGGCCGAGCCTCGCCTGCTTCATTTCGACCTGTCCCCGCCGTGACGTGCGTGGCCGGTTCCTGACCGGCTGGGTGCGGAGTCACCGGAAAGCCCAGGGGCCGCCGTTCCAGGGGTCGGCGCCCATCAGGGGGATGCGCCAGGGGCGGCGGTCGGCCGCTGGGAGCCTGCCGAGGCCGTGGCGAGGCCCCGGTCTGGACAGCCCCCTGCGTTTTGCGGTCTGATAAGGCAAGGGTGCCAGAGCCTGGACAGGATCAGCCTTTGCAAGGTGCCTGCGGTTTCAGGGAACCCGCGGGGGTGCCCCTGGCTGCGGAGCACTCGGTTCGAGGCGGTCTCGCGAGGCGGACGTGAGCTTGGGTCTGGGGGGTTGATGAGCGGGTTGCTGGTTGAGGATCTGCGGGGGGAGCTGGCGGGGGGCCGGGTCATTGTGCTGGTGGGCGCCGGGGTGTCGGCCGGGGCCACTGGCGGGGCGCCGGTGGCGTCGTGGACCGGGCTACTGGAGAACGGGGTGGCCCGGTCTGAGGAGCTGGCCGTGCGGCCGTTGCCGGCTGGCTGGGGGACCGGGTCCGGGCCCAGATCCAGTCCGGTGATGTCGAGGAGCTCATTTTGGCCGCCGAGGCCGTGACCTACCGGCTGGGGGGCCGTGACCACGGGGAGTATCGCCGCTGGCTCAAGGAGACGGTCGGCGGGCTCGGCGCTAGCTACCTGGAGGTCCTTGAGGCGCTGCGGGACCTGGGGGGGATCCTGGCTACCACCAACTATGACGGGCTGCTCGAGCAGGTCACCAGGCGGCCAGCGGTGACCTGGCAGGACCAGGCCCGCGCGCAGGCGGTGCTGCGCGGCGGCGAGCAGGCCGTCTTGCACCTGCATGGTTTCTGGCAGGAGCCGGAGTCGGTGGTGCTGGGGGTGCGCTCGTATGAGGAGCTGCTGGGCGCTCAGCATGCGCAGGCCATGCAGCAGGCCATGACGGCGATGGGGACGTTGCTGTTCGTGGGGTTCGGGGCGGGCCTGGCCGATCCCAATTTCGCGGCGCTCAGAACGTGGATGGCTCGGCTGTTCCGGGGCGGCGAGTACCGGCATTTCCGGCTCGCCAAAGACGACGAGGTGGCTGCGCTGCGGGCCGAGCACGGCCAAGACGAGCGGGTGTTCGTGCTCGGCTACGGGCCAGATCACGCGGACCTGGCGCCGTACCTGCGGCGGCTTGCGCCGGCCCCGCCGCCGCCTGCGGACGGGGCGGCGAACCCGCCGCCGCAGACCAGGCCCCGCGGGCCGGGCGGACTGCCGCCGGTGTGGAACCTGCCGTATGCCAGCAACCCGAGCTTCACCGGCCGGGCCGCCGTCCTGGATGCGTTGTATGCCGGGCTGACCCGGGAGCAGGGCATGGTGCACCCGCAGGTGATCGCCGGCACCGGCGGGGTGGGCAAGACCCAGCTGGCCGTGGAGTACGCCTGGCGGCACCGGGGCGACTACGATAGCGTCTGGTGGATCCGCGCCGAGACCAGCGCCAGCCTGCACGGCGACTACGCTGCCCTGGCCCCCCAGGTCGGACTGGGCCAGGACCCCAACCAGGACACGATGGCGGCAGCCGTGCGGGCCTGGCTGGAGGACCACCCGCGCTGGCTGGTGATCTTCGACAACGCCGACGACCCTGCGGCGATCGTCCCGCTGCTGCCCCGGGCCGGCGACGGTCATGCGCTCATCACCTCCCAGCAGGAAGACGACCTGGGCAGGCGGGCCGACCTGGTCCCGCTGGACGTGCTGACCGATCGGGAGGCAACCCAGTTCCTGCTCACCCGCACCGGCCAACGCGACCTGGCCGCCGCCGGCCAGCTCGCCGGCGCCCTGGGCTGCCTACCGCTGGCGCTGGAGCAGGCCGGGGCCTTCATCGCCCAGACCAAGGTCATCACGCTGGCCCGCTACCTGGAATTGTTCAGCCAGCGCAGCCTGAAGCTGCTCGATAAGGGCGGGCGGCAGGGAAGCTACCGGCACACGGTGGACACGACCTGGGACCTGTCGCTGCAGCGGCTGCAACACGAAACCCCCGCCGCGACCGGGTTGCTCAGCCTGCTCGCGTTCTTGGCCCCCGACGACCTGCCGTGGGGGCTGCTGGCCAGCCACGCCGGCCAATTGCCCGCCACCTTGGCGGCTGCCGCCGGCGACGAGGTCGCCCTGGCCGAGGTGACCGGCGCGCTGCGGCGCTACTCGCTGGTCAAAGTGAGCGGCGACGGGCTGTCCACCCACCGGCTGCTGCAAGCCGTCATCCGCGAGGACCTCGACGGCAACGCCCAGCAGCAGTGGGCCGCTGCCGCTATCGGCCTGCTGCGGGCCAGCTTCCCTGAAGAAAGCGACGACGTGCGCACCTGGCCGGACTGCGAGCGGCTGCTCCCCCACGTCCTGGCCGCCACCGGCCACGCCGAACGACTCGGCGTGCCAGCAGCACTCGAAGCTGTCTCCTGGCTGCTGGACCGGGCCGCGAGCTATCTGCAAGGCCGCGCTCAGCTCACCCAGGCCAAGATCCTGTTCGAACGGGCCCTGGCCATCGACCAGGCCATCCATGAGCCGAACGATCCCAACCTCGGCGCCGCCCACAATAACCTCGGCCGGGTGCTCAAGGACCTGGGAGACCTCAACGGCGCCAGAACCCACTACGAGCAGGCGCTGGCCATCTCTGAGGCCGCCTACGGCCCCGGCCACCCCGCCGCCGCCACCGCCCGCAACAACCTCGGCCGGGTGCTGCAGGACCTGGGGGACCTCAACGGCGCCAAGACCCAGCTGGAGCAGGCCCTGGCCATCGATGAGGCCGCCTACGGCCCCGGCCACCCCGAGGTAGGCACCGCCCGCAACAACCTCGGCGGGGTGCTGCGGGACCTGGGGGACCTCAACGGCGCCAAGACCCAGCTGGAGCAGGCCCTGGCCATCGATGAGGCCGCCTACGGCCCCGACCACCCCACCGTCGCGATCCGGCGCAACAACCTCGGCCGGGTGCTGCGGAACCTGGGGGACCTCAACGGCGCCAAGACCCAGCTGGAGCGCGCCCTGGCCATCGATGAGGCCGCCTACGGCCCCGGCCACCCTGCCGTCGGCCGCGACCGCAACAACCTCGGCCGGGTGCTGCGGGACCTGGGGGACCTCAACGGCGCCAAGACCCAGCTGGAGCGCGCCCTGGCCATCGATGAGGCCGCCTACGGCCCCGGCCACCCTGCCGTCGGCCGCGACCGCAACAACCTCGGCCGGGTTCTGCGGGACCTGGGGGACCTCAACGGCGCCAAGACCCAGTACGAGCAGGCCCTGGCGATACTTCAGGCGGCCTACGGCCCCGACCACCCCAACGTGGCGCTCGTCATGGATAACCTTGCGCAGCTACCCGGACGCCAGGACAGTCCAGACGATTAAAACCGCCGATTTACACATTGGCCTCGCGGTTCACCCATAACTGGACTATGCCAAATAAAATAAGAGGCGGTGCGGGACGTTGAGCCACCGCCGGCCTGGCATGCTGACTGTCCGGGTCAGCTGCTGGTGGACGTACCTGGTGGTCGCCTTGTCATAGGCAACGTAGCGGCCCGGACTCTGGTCGTCACCGAATACGAACGTGCCGACCCGCTGCTGATGGACCTAACCGTGTGCTGACCGCTCATCGAGTGAGCCAGTTGACAGCACAGTCCCAGCATCCAGGCCCCCGGGCATGTTGCCGGTTCGGTTGGCTTGCCTAGACGTCAGCCGGGCGCACGATTTGGATTCTGCGCCGAACCCTTGCCGTTGGCAGGCCGGGCTGGCGGACATCCGGAGTGTCCGGCATGGTAAGCACAAAGCACCGCCTTGTCGGGTGGCGCTGACCGGACTGTAGTGAGGTTGTCGTGGACCAGTTGCTAACAGGGATGCGGATCGTCGAGGGCTCCGCGTTCGTCGCCGCGCCCTTGGGCGGTATGACACTCGCGCAGCTTGGCGCCGACGTGATCAGGTTCGACCCCATCGGCGGCGGGCTCGACGCCAGACGCTGGCCGGTGACCGCCAAGGGACGGAGCCTGTTTTGGGCGGGTCTGAACAAGGGAAAGCGTTCCATCGCCATCGACATCCGCTCACCGCGAGGGCGGGACCTGGTTGCCGCGCTGGTTGCCGCGCCCGGACCCGATGCCGGCTTCCTGCTGACGAATCTTCCCGCTAGGGGGTGGCTCTCGTACGACGCGCTTCGTGCTCAACGGCCCAACGTCGTCATGGTGACCATTGTCGGCAACCCGGACGGTTCCTCCGCTGTCGATTACACTATCAACCCGGCGACCGGCTTTCCGTGGGCCACCGGACCGATGAACACGTCCTACCCGGTCAACCATCTGCTCCCCGCATGGGACGCGATCACCGGCACTCTCGCAGCGGCCACCGTGCTTGCCGCGGACCGGTGGCGGTCCCGGACCGGCCGCGGCCAGCAGGCCCAGATCGCTTTGTCCGATGTCGCCTTCGCCATGGTCGGCCACCTCGGCAAAATCGCCGAAGTGCAGGTCAACGCGACGGAGCGGCCCAAGTGCGGCAACTACCTGTATGGCGGATTCGGACGGGACTTTCTCACCCGCGACGGTCACCGGATCATGATTGTCGCGCTGACGTTGAGACAGTGGCAGGCGCTGTGCGAGGCGACCGGGCTAGCGGAGGGGTTTGTGGCAGTGGAGCACCTGCTGGGTGTCGACCTCGACAAAGAGGGCGACCGGTTCATCGCCCGCGAGCAAATCGGGGCGCTACTCAAGCCATGGGTTCTGCAGCGCACGGTGGAGGAAGTAAAGGCGTCCTTTGATCAGCACGGTGTGTGCTGGGGGCCCTATCAGACCTTCCGGGAGCTCGTGGAGAATGACCCCCGCTGCTCAACGGCGAACCCGATGTGGGCCTCGATCGAGCAGCCAAGAATCGGCACGTACCTCATGCCCGGCTCACCGGTGACATTGAGCGATCTACCCCGGACGCCCCCGCGGCCGGCGCCGCTGCTTGGCGAACACACCGACGAAGTCCTAGCTGAGATCCTCGGACTGTCGGCCCTCGAGATCGGCAAGCTCCACGATGGCGGCATCGTCGCGGGACCCGAACCGCTCGACTAGCCCACAAGCGTTGGCGCGAAAACCGCCACCGTGTGCGCGGGCCGGCCTTCAACCCGCACCGATGGCAGATCATTACCGCCGGGCAGGCTGATCCGGCATGGTGGATGTCGACTACCGCCCTGGAGAGATCTACTTGTCCCGCATCGAAATCCACCCCGGCCATCAAGGCCACGGCATCGGTACCCGGATCATCAGTGCGGGCCGAGGTCAGCCCGCGTCCGGTGAGCACGGAGAATAGCGTTCGCCCGGCAGGGGCCGCGAGCCCTGCCAGCCCGGTCCTTGTGCCGCTGACCGCTGCACATGGTCTGGGTGCGGAGGCGGCTCAGGGCTTTGTGCTGCCGGGCGCGGCGAGGCGGCCCAGTGGGTTGTGATCCAGCTGGTGATGAGCTTGAGAACTTCCGCGTCGACTGGCTCGCGGACCGCACGGCGGTAGGCCCGCGGCCCGCCCGAGGCGGGGTCGGGGCGGAACAGGTGGCTGAGGTTGCCGCTCACGTGGCCTTCGAAGGGCCCCTGGGCGAGGCGGCCGATCTCCGCCACGTCCTGCGGCGGTACCTGGACATCCTGCCCGCCGGTGATCGCGAGGACGGGAGCCGTGATGCGGGCCAGTGCCGGGCGCGGGTCGTAGGCGAGGAAATTGCGCCGCCAGCGGGCGTTGATCCGGAAGCCCTGGATCTGGATGACATCGCCGGTGGATGATTTGATGCGGGCCACCCGCTTGCTCTGGGTGCGGATGATGTCGATGCGGGTGATCTTCAGGATCATCCTGGCTGTAGGGGGAGCCGGGCGGCGACCATCTCGGTCTGCCAGGACAGGATCTCCTCGGCGGGCCGTGCGCCGCCCGCGAGCAGGACGGCGCCGGCGACGGCGTGGTCGGCGGCCAGTTCGGCGGCGTACCATGCCCCTTCGCTGTGCCCGATGGCGAGCAGCGGGAGGCCGCCGGTCCTGGCGGCCAGCCAGCCGAGCGCGGCCCGCGCGTCAGCGCGCCGGTCATCCATCCCTGCGCAGGTACTCGCCGCCGCTGGCGCCGACCCCGCGTTTGTCGTATCGCAGTGCGCAGACCCGGGCTCCGGTCAGGGCACCGGCGATGGCCTTGTCCACCCCGATCCGGAGCATCCGCCCTCCCGGGAGGCGCGCGTCGGAGTTCCGGTCTGACTTGCCGCCGCCGGGGATCAGCAGCGCGGCAGCCACGGGATCGGCCGCCTCGGTGAACGTCCCAGCGATGGCGCACCCGCCGCTGTAGAAGGTCACTTCCTCACCTGGCACTCTGGTCGCGCCTTCCTTCGTTGTGCTGTTCACTGGCCGTCCGGTGGCTGACCGCGGCCTTTTAGGACCCTGCCGAAGCCGTCCCTGCCGGCGATCACGTAGAGCAGGCCGCCCCAGGGGCACGAGAGCAGGCAGATGATCGCCCATGTCCCCTTGCCCAGGTAACGGACCGTTGCCGGATCAGCGCGGATGAGATCCCGCAGGCAGAAGCCGTCCCAGGCAACGACCAGCACGACGCCGAGCGCGATGACGGTGATCAGTGCCGGGTTCATCGGGCCTGCCCCGGCAGGGCCAGCTTGCCGCTGCCCTGCCAGGGTGATGGTGACATCGCAGCAGTGCTGGCCGGGCTGAGCCCGAGGTGCTCGCCTGGGCTGGCCCGCAGGTCAGCGCTGGCGGTCAGGAGGCGGCCCAGGCAGGAGATCTGGAACCAGATTCCCAAGCCGATAAGGAGCAGGGCGGCAATGCCCCCGGCCACCACGACCAGCGCCGCAAGCAGTCCGGTCATCTTCGGCCCTCCGCGACCTTGAGCTATCGCTCACAGTTTTGTGAATAATAGCATCATTGCGAGCGTTGGTTAAGCTTCTCGGTATGGCAAGTGCGGACCTGCTGCTGCACCCGGTGCGGCTGCGCATCATCAAGGCGTTCCTCGGCGACCGGGCGCTGACCACCACTCAGCTCGCCGCCGAACTCGACGATGTTCCCGCCGGGAGCCTGTACCGTCATGTCGCCCTTCTAACCAGGGCCGGGCTGCTCCACGTCGTCGCCGAGCACCGGATCAGGGGCGCCGTCGAGCGCACCTACGCGCTCCGGCAGGCCGCGGCACGTATCCAGCCGGGCGAAGCCGCCGCGATGACCCCCGAGGAGCACTCCAGGGCCTTCATGGCCTACGTCGCCGGGCTGCTAGCCGACTTCGACCGTTACCTCGCCGCAGGCACACCGGACCTCGGCCGCGACGGCGCCGGCTACACCGTGGCCGGCTTGTACCTGACCGACGCCGAACTCACCGGGTTCCTCCGCGACCTCGCCGCCATCGTCCAGCCCCTGCTTGCCAACGCACCAGGCAAAGGACGCCGACGCCGCATGCTCTACTCCATCTTCCTGCCCGAGCCAGACAGCAGAAGTGCGGCCAGAACTCACGAACATTGATCACGGTTCCCGCACCCAGGTGCGGTCAGAACTCACCAGCAACCGCGGTCAGCTCCCGCGAACAAAACCACCCTGACCAGCGCTCGCTGCCTCCCGCGACCGCAAACACGATTGCACGCACCCAGCCAGGTTCCGGCCCCGCACCCGGCACCGCGGGCGGATGGCCCCGTCGGCAGCAACCCGGGACTGAGCCTCCCTGGCCGACCCGCTCCGGGTCGGCCAGCCGCACCAGCGGCCGGCCTCACGACCGGCGCCGCCACGCGCATGCTCGACCGGCTCGGGCAAGGCGGGTTCGTGCTCCGAACGCGAGCTGCAGACCCGCGCGACGTCCCCTCCACCATCTGGCGGTGGGACCAGGCGCTGGCCTGCGGCGGGGTGGCCGGGTTGGTCCCCGTCCGCCGCGGGCCGAAGGGCGCGTCGAAGCTGACGCCCGCTGGCGGCGCGGATCGCCGGGCTGGACGCCGCCGGGCAGACGCTGCGGCAGATCGCCGCGGCGACCGGGGTCTCGACGTTCACCGTCCGGGCCGCGCTGGGCCGGGTCCGGCCTGGCGGCCGGGCCCCGGCCGCCGGCGGTGAGGCCGGCCAGGGCAGCGGGCAGCCCGCCCGTACTCCTGCACCGGGCCGTTGCGCCCCGGTCTCGCGCATGGCGGCGACCAGCACCGCCAGGAAGATCCGCAACTCCCGGAGCTCGAACGTCGTCCAGCATCCAGGCAATTACACCACCGCGCCTCTTTCCACGGCTCCTCATGCATCCAGCCAAACAGCGGCGCGGGCACCTGTCCGGCAGCCCCTGCTCGATCGCCCGGGGCAGCACCGTTGCATCTGGAACCCGGTCACCTCGTCAACGCGACGGCGGCGTCCGCGGCCGAGGCGAACAACTGCCGGCGCGCCGACTTGGCCGTCATCCACCCACGGTGCTGCCACTCCCGGTCGGCCAGCGAGTCTCCGGCCATCACCACCTCGCCGAACGGGATGGAGCGGTAGCGGGCGATCGCCATCAGCGCGGACGCTTCCATCTCGACGACTAGACACCCTTCCTCCACCCGGCGCGAGACTCGGGCCCGGGTCTCGCGGTAGATGGCGTCCGTCGACCAGCTCAGGCCGTGCGTCGTCTCCACGCCGGCGGCGCTGAGCGCGTCGGCCAGGCTCTCAGCCGGACCCGGGTCAGCCGAGACGACCCGGCCGGCCGGCAGGTAGTGGAAGGACGTGCCCTCGTCGCGCACAGCGCCGGTCAAGATCACCGCGTGCCCCATCACCAGTTCCGGTACCAGCGCCCCTGCCGCACCGCAGGCGATCACTCCGCGAACTCCGCGGGCAATGACCTGCTCGAGCATGGCACCGGCCAGCGGCGCCCCGACTCCGGGATGGAACACGCCCAGCCGTACACCCCGGTGCTCGATCTCCCACAACGATGCCGGACCCATCTCGCTGTGCAGGCGACACACTGGCCTCGCGTCCTGACGGCCGGAGAGTTCCTCGACGACGTCACGGAAGAAGCACGCCACGGCGACCGTCGGCGCGTCGACCGGACGGATCAGCCGGCTCGGCTCGATGACCGCCTCACCAGTCAGATCCTCGTCCTCGAGTAGCGGCAGTCGTCGGCGATCAGCCGGCCCAGACAACCTCTGCACCTCCCGCGCCTCCATCTTATCGGCGCGCCCGTGTAGGCCGGCTGATGCCGATAAGCCCTCTCGTGGCCGCTGGCCTGGTGCCTCCTGCCCGGGGCGGCCTCTCGTCGACCCCGACGGCGGCCAATGCAAAAACATGCGGCCGGCGTGGCTACCCCCGGTGAGCACGTTATTGGCATACATTCCGTTACGTCGCCGGATTATCTAATGCAGGGTATGCCTTGTCAGCTAGCCGCTGAAAGCGGCTGGCGGCACCTCCTTGATCGTTTATACGGCAGCCGTGTCGGCATTGACCTAATGATCGTCGTAGTGCAAGACTCAGGTACTTAGTTTGCGGTCGGCCAGATGGCCGGCCTGGTCGGAAGGGCTCCTCGCGCTGTTCGTTACGACGGAATCTGCTTTCTGTGATTGCCGCCGCGGTCTTGGCCGATGCCGGTATCGAGGTCGTGAAGATCCCGCCCCGCAGCCCGCGCGCGAACGCTTATGCGGAACGCATCGTGCTCACCGCCCGGACCGAGGTCACCGACCGGATGCTTATCTTCGGCGAGCGGCATCATGAGACGATTCCCGGCCGCGAGACGAGTCCCGGCCAGCGGGCCCCGCCGCTGACTGCGCAGTCGAAGCGCTTCGGCGTACTGCTTGCGGCCCGTTGAGGTTAGCTCGTAGTACCGGCGCCGCGGCCTGTCCGCCGGAGCCGGGTCTTCCCACCGGTCAGCCTGTCTGCCGCGTGAGCTGCGGCTTGCGTCCGGGCTGACATAATCGCCCTTTAACTGACAGCCTGCCTGGCCATCCCGTCGGCGTGGTAGCGCTGCATCCGGCGCTGGGTGGTGCGCAAATGGCGACTCCGGCCTGCCGCTTCGGCTGAGGTGACCTCGGCGCTGGGTCAGAAATAGGTCTAGGCCGGACTCCTGCGGCATAAGCGAAACCGGCGGCGTCAACCGGGCGAACACCTGGGACGTCGAGTACCCGGGGCCTTCTCCTGGCGTCACGGTGCCGCGACATGACAGTCACGCCGTGTCGGACTCGTAGCGATTGGAGCGGATATGAAGCATTACGTTAGAGGGACACTCGCCGTGCTCGTCGCCCCGGCGGCGGCCGGGGCGATGTTCATGGCATCGCCGGCGACGGCGGCTGTCGCCACGATGGCGGCCCCGGCGGCTGCACTGCGGTGTCATGCCTCGATGAGTAACAGCCGGCCGAAGGACTACACCACCATCTACGTGAACGTAGGCACCGTTAGGTACGCCGGCGTCACCACCGTCGCCCATTACAAGACGGTCAACCGGAAGCACACCGGCAAGGCGAACGCCGGGGGAAACGCGAAGATCCGCTACTACATCAGCGGCGCGACGCCCGGCTACCGGGTGAAGGTGAGCGTTACGGTCACCTCTGGCAGCAGTCGCGGCAGCTGCTCGACGTCGTTCATACCGCACCGGTAACCGGCAGGCAAGGCACGAACGGCCGGGCACAGTCATACGTGACCCGGCTTATGTTGCGCAGATGATCGTTTGCGAGACGGTAGTGTGTTCGATATCGCCGGGCCTGCGGGGGCCCGTATGACAGTCAGCTCGATAGCCTGTCTGGCGCGGCCAGTGGCTCTGGCGCGGCCGGACCTGACGGGCGCGGCGATCTTGGTGCTCTTCCATCGACCCTGAGACCGACTGGCCGTCGGCCTACGTGGTGCTGGCGGCCTGTAGACGTTCGCGAAGGGCTGTGACACCCCTACGCAGAGCCCCTCTGTCTTTGCTGAGGTTTTCGATGTTCCGCTGATAAAGAAGGAACCTCGCGACGAAGGACGGCGGGCGGGAATGAACAGCGGGCCGGATCGGCTCTACCATGCGGTGGCGGTTGTCTTGTGTGTTGGCGTCGTATGCACGCTCGCAGAGAACGATGTTGCGGGCGTCCCTTCATGGATCCGGGGAAGTCGCGTCGAGAACCGGCCTGGGTCCAGGGTCCGAAGGGCCCGCAGGCCGTGCACATTGCCTGAGTCAGGGCAGGCTAAGCCTGCTCAGTAAACAGCAGTTAGCCATGGGCCGACCCAACACGTTGGCGTCAACTCACGTCATGTCGTCGCGACGGTAACTCGTCGCGACGGTGGCCGAGCTCGATGTCAACGCCGTCGCCGCGACGTAGCGAGTGGCGGGGAAGTCACCGCCGTGCTCAAGGAGACCTCGGCCAGGCGGCGCTGTCATAACGTGGCCGGGGGGCAGGACCCAGTGGGGAGTCAGAGGCGTTTGTGGAGCAAGGTGGTGGTACATGATCGAGGATAACGGCGGGGGGGCGAGGGGCTTCGCCGACCTGACGCTGGCCCCGGAACTGTGCCACGTGCTTTCTGGCCTCGGTTATGAGGAGCCCACACCGATACAGCTTGCCGCCATCCCGCCGCTGCTTGAAGGCCGTGACCTGGTCGGGCAGGCAGCGACCGGGACGGGGAAGACGGCCGCCTTCGCGCTTCCCATCATCCACCGGATACTCGGGGAAGGCAGGCAGGCAGAGCCGTTCGCCCTGGTACTCGTCCCGACGCGCGAGCTCGCGGTGCAGGTCTGTGAGGCGATGCGCGTCTACGGGCACGATATGGGTGTGCGTGTTCTGCCGGTTTACGGCGGCGAGCCAATCGGCCGTCAGCTGGGGGCGCTCAAGCGTGGCGTCGACATCGTGGTGGCGACGCCAGGGCGTGCGCTCGACCACATTAACCGGGGAACGCTGAAGCTGAGTGGCCTCGAGGTCGTCGTCCTCGATGAAGCGGACGAGATGCTCGACATGGGTTTCGCCGAGGAAATCGAGGCGATCCTGGCCAGCACCCCCGGGGAGCGGCAGACCGCGCTGTTCTCGGCGACGATGCCGCCGCGGATCGACGGCATGGTGTGCCGCCACCTGCGCGACCCGGTTCGGGTCGAACTCGGACGCCAGGCGTCGGCGTCAGCCGACGGATTGCTGGTGCGGCAAACTGCCTACCTCGTGCCGCGCGGGCACAAGGCCGCCGCTCTCGGCCGCGTGCTTGACCTGGAGCGGCCGACGGCCACGATCGTCTTCTGCCGTACCAGGGACGAGGTGGACCAGCTCACCGAGTCCCTGAACGGTCGTGGCTATCGCGCCGAGGCGCTGCATGGCGGCATGGACCAAAAGCAGCGCGACCGGGTCATGGCCCGGCTGCGCAGCCAGGCCATCGACCTTCTCGTGGCCACCGATGTGGCCGCCCGCGGTCTGGACATCGACCAGCTCACGCACGTGGTGAACTACGACGTGCCAAGCGCGCCGGAGTCGTACGTGCATCGCATCGGGCGCGTTGGCCGGGCCTGCCGCGAAGGCACCGCCATCACCCTGGCCGAGCCGCGCGAGCACAGGATGCTCAAGGCCATTGAACGGGCGACCAAGCGGCCGATCGCGATCGAGAAGCTGCCGACCGTCGCAAAGCTGCGTGCCATGCGTTTGGAGCTGATGCGCACCGAGCTCCGGGAGCGTCTGCTCAAAGACGACGGGGACCTTAATGCCTTCCGGGCTGTTGTCGGGCCGCTCGGTGCGGAGTTCGACCTCTTCGACGTGGCGCTTGCCGCGGTCAAGCTGGCCCATGAGGCGAGCGGAACACCTCGCGAGCAAGAAGAGATCCCCGTGGTCGAGATGCCGCCGGCGGACGACCGCCGCGACGGTCGAAAGCCCAAAGCAGGTGACCAGTGGCCGCCCGCCGGCCGTGACCAGCGGCATGGTCGCCGCGCGACTGCGGCCACGACACGCCTGTTCGTGGGCACCGGCCGTTCCGCCGGAGTCCGGCCGCAAGATCTTGTGGGCGCTATCACCGGCCAGTCGTACCTCTCCGGCAGGGACATCGGTGCGATCGAGATCGCCGATCGTTTCTCCCTCGTAGAGGTTCCCGAGTCAGCCGCCGACGACGTGGTCGCGGCGCTCCGGCGGACGAGCATCAGGGGCCGGAGTGCAACCGTTCGCCGGGAACGCTTCTCGGCGCGATAGGACGGGCCTTCCCAGCCGACGGCGGCCAGCGCCGGCGCTGGGATGACGGGCGCGACGGGCCCGGCGATCATGGCTTTACCATGGTCGGCCGCGTCGGCCGACCGCTCCGGTACCTTGCCGATCTGGTGCGGGGTGAAGGCCGCGCCGGGGAACTTGCGCAGCTGCTCCTCGACCAGGTTGCGCAGCGCGCCAGGTCGGGTCGCCGGCAGTGTCCGGAGCGAGTTGAATCCACACGTTCCTGACCTGCATCTTGGCTATCACGAGCTGCGCGCTTCCCGCAGTTGGCGAACCCACTGGTTCCGCCATGCCGGCGGCAAGATCATCGAGCATTGGGCCAACCGTGACGCCCTCGCCATGGCCCAGCAAGCCGGGTGGGTTCCGCCTAGCCCGCGGTACCTGGTTCGCATGGCCCTCGCCAAACGGCGGGCGCGGGCTGCAACAAAGGCGTGACGATTGAGCCTTGACAGAGCAGGTGATGCTGGGCGGGCATCATGGGGCCAGAAGCTCGTAATGCACCAGTTGCCAGTACCGCGGCCGATGGCGCAGCCGGGCCAGGAAACGGCGCCGAACGGGGTACTTGAGGGCCAGCTGTCCAGCGATCCGGCTGGCCTCCTCGTCGGCCAGGAGCCGCGCCGCCGCATCCAGCGGCGGCCCGTAGCTGCACAGGCCCAGCACATCACATGGTGTCACTTGCACCCCGTTGGCCTCCCGGAGACGCTTGACCGTGCCCGACCGGCTCCAGGTCCGGAAGTACGCCCGGTCGCCGTCGATGATCCCCTGCACGCGGACGGACACGGGCGTGCCCGTCTGCCTGAAGGTGGTGAGCAGCAGGTACCTGGCCTGGGCCAGGGGAGCGAAGTAGCTGCCGCCGGCGCTCTCCTGCCGGCAACTGCGATCGGTTGCGGACAAGTGGTCTGACATGTCAGTCGCTCGCGGCCGGCAGCCTGCCTTTGGCGTTCGGCCGGGCCAGCCAGCGCAGGTGCTCCTGGCCATCGAGCAGGTCCAGGCGGCGTATCAGCTGGGGCAGGGCCGCCGACTGGCTTTCATGCGCGGCCGCGGCCGCTTTCTGGATGGCGCGGGCGGTGGCGGCGTCGGGACCCAGGTCGATCGTCCAGGCACCTGGGACGCCCGACGTGGTATGCGCCAGGACCGGCACGCCTGCCCGCGTGGCGGCGGCGCACGCGGCCGCCGCCACGGCCATGTCTTCCGGGTCGACTGACGCCGGGTCGATGACCAGCAGCAGGTCCGCCGCATGCTGGCGGATCGCCCGCCCGATCCGCTCGGCGAGCTCGGTTCCCGGCTGGCGGCTCAAGCGGCCATCGGCAAAGCTGGCTACCGTGACCTGGGAGATTCCCAGGACGCTGGCCGCCAGCTGCAGCTCCCAGGGCCGGATTGCCTCCAGCCGCGCGTACCCGGTGGAGTTCAGCGGGGAGGCCTCGCCGCGGCTCAGGCACAGCAGCGCCAGGCCGGCCCCGGCGCGACGGAAGGCGTACAGCAGGCCGCCCAGGTCCGCCGACTCCTGGCCCGGCCGGGCCAGCACGACCAGGACCTTGCCCGCCCGGGGCAGCCATCCGGCGGGGGGAGCCGCGGGCGGCAACGGCGGCGCTGAGGCAATGGCAGAGCTCATCGGTGTTCCTTTCACGCCGCGCGGTCGGCGCGGTCGGCGGCGCCCGGATGGATCTGCCCGTTCTTGGGCGCCTGGATCCGCGGCTGGGGCCGCGATGCGCGGGCCGAGCGGATGATGGCTTCCCAGGCGCGCAGGAACTCGTCGTTGACGTACCGGACGACGCGGGCCGGCCGACGCAGGGCGGTCCGCATCCTCCCGGGACGTCGGCCGCGCGCGGCGGTCACCTCGCTCCTGGCGGCGGCCGGCCCGGGGGCTGGGCCGGGCCGGCGGGACGGGCGGTGGTCCTCGCGGACGTGCAGCTCCAGGAGCGGCCTGGCCGCGAAGCGGAGCCCGCACAGCGGACAGGCCAGTGTCATTGTGCTGGTCATGTCGTCCTCCTTGTCACCTCCAGGAAAACCAGTCGCTGTGAAGAACAGCCACGTTTGCCGTGGTGACCGGATGGAGACGGCCGAGAACGGCGGACACCGCTCGCACCGGCAGGCATGCTGATACCAGCCCGTTCGGGGAATTCAAAGGTCTTGTTACCGAACGATCCGGGTTCACGCATCGTCACCGCAACCTGCCGTCCGCGGCAGATCAGGGCGTCACCTGGGCGGCGTCGGCCCAAGTCTGCTCGACGTCGGTGAGCGGGGTGGGCCGTACGTCGATGTCGAATGTTCCCTTGCTGATTTCCTCGGCGAGTGCGGGCAGTTCAGCGAGGATGTCGCGGGTGCTAGCGGTGTGGGGCTCGATTACTCGATCTTGTGCCGCTCGAATACTCGATTGTCACTGACCTGCGCTGTCACCAGGTGGCTGGTTGGCCTGCCGGGTGCTGTTCAAGATTGTCTACGTGCTGGTTCGTCGGCTACTCAGCCTCGCTGTCCTGGTGTTCCGCGGAGACCGGGCGAAGGACGCTGAGCTGCTGGCGCTCCGGCACGAGAACGCGGTGCTGCGCCGGCACGCCTGGCGGATACGGTACGAGCCCGCCGACCGAGCGTGGTTCACCGCGCTAACGCGGTTGATACCCCGCGAGTGCTGGGTCGAGGTCTTTTCCGGTGACGCCAGCGACGCTGCTGGCCTGTGGGGTGCCAGAAGTCTGCGTAGCCTGTGAGCTGCAGCGATGGGCCGGGGTCAGGTGTGCGGCATGATGATCGACCGTTAGTACGAGGCCCATTACAACGGACGGCGCCCTCATCGCAGCCGCCAGCTCCGCCCACCGCGACCCGATCACTCCGTCGCGGACCTCTCCAAGGAGCGGATCCGGCGTCGGCCCGTCCTCGGCGGCCTCATCAACGAATACCTGCGGGCCGCATAGAAGCCCAGGTCAGGGCCGATGGCCGAGTTCTGAAACCCCACAGGTCCAAGTCCGCTGTGCGCGTCATCTTGCGCAACCCCCGCTACACCGGCCGGCAGGTCTGGAACAAGCAGCGCAAAGACGAGATCGTCCTTGACGTCGATGACGTCGCCGTCGGCTACGAGACCCGGATGCGCTGGAACGACACCAGCAGCTGGGTCTGGTCCGACAGCATCGGCCACGAGCTACTGATCTCTAATGAGGACTTCGACGCAGCGCAGGCCATCATGGCCGACGGCGGCGCGCAGCCTGCCCAGCCGCCGCGAGGTACACCAGACGGGTCGCTCACCCCCACGTCTTGCGCGGACGGCTGTACTGCGGCGGCAGCGGCTGCGTCCGGCGACGTAGCGGGCGGTCCCGCCGATACCGCTGCCCGCGTCGAGGACCTCGTTGTCGGGGGTGATCTCGACCAGGTTAGCCAGTTGGGTGGTGGCGATACGGTCCATCGTGTGGAAGTCCTCAAGCAGAGCGAGGTCCGCCTGCCGAAGGTGGTCGAGGTCTTTCCCGGCGGCGACGAGCGCCTGCTCGATGGCCTGCCGGGACGCGCCGGTCGAGTACTGGGTCTCGATCGGGATGTCTGTCACGTCAACGCCTTTCGGGCCGAACTACTTGCGGGTCAGAGGGATTCCGTGTCGATGGCCGGAGCGTGCTCGGTTCGCCCGGGCCCGCCTGCCGGGCGGGGCGAGTGGTCCGTCCTGCGGTCTGCGCGAGGCGGTACCGGCTTGGGAGCATCAGCGGCGTGGCCGTGCCCGGGTCGGCGGGACCCATGAGGGGGACCGCTGCACCTGGTTCATCGGCTCGGTCAAGGACGGACCTGGGCTGGGAGATCTCCGGGACCTCGGCGTCTGGGTATGGACTCCGGGTGTTCATTGCGTTTCCTTTCCGTTGACCGGGCCCACGCCCGGCGTACGCTCTGGCGAGCGGATGGCCCTCCTGGCAGAGCTCGGCGGCCATGAACTGGCTCGCGAGCACGACAAGGGTGCGCTGGTCGGGCCTGGCCAGGCCGCTGCGTCCTTGAGCGCATCGATCTTGAGCTGCGCTGTCTTCTCCTTTGTGCTGAGTGCTTCACCGAGCACCGGCTGCCGGGGTTTCCGACGCGGCAGCACCCGGCGCCGCAGCGGCAGTGAGCGGGCCGGTGCCTGACAGCGGCGTCCGCGGGGCTCTGGCCAGCGCGGACATGGACGTGATGTGCAAGGCGAGCAGCAGTGGCACGCCGGCTGTCACGATCAGCGCGAGCGGGAGCCCGAAGATCGGTGCGGCGGATGGCGTGATGTTGAGCAGCTGGAATCCGGTGAGGGCGCCGAGGGTCAGGGCCACGACCAGATCGGTCATGCCGAACGCGTTGTGCCACAGGGCGGCGCGGCGGCCCGTGCCCCGCGCGAGCCTGTACGCGACCAGCGGCGCGGCGATGCCGGCAGCGATGTCGCCCAGGCCCGCGGGCAAGGCGAACAGCGCGGGCAGATGACCGAGGGCCATCATGATCAGGAAGGCCACCCCTTCCACCCGGAACGTGTGCGGGTACTCCAGGCGGCTCGCCAGGCCCGGTGCCGCCAGGGCGCGTGCCACCACCGGAATCCGGCGCAGGACCAGCAGCGTGCCGAAGAAGCCGGCCACCGCAATCGGCAGCCACGGCATCCCGTGGCCGAGCCTCGTGTCGTACCAGCCATGACCCGCGATCACCGCGCTGGCAGTGAACCAGCCGCCGAGCACGACGGCCGCGCCCCCGGCCAGCAGCGCCGCGCGCCGTCGGCCCAGGCCGGCGCGTTTCGCGCCGCTGTACAGCACGACGCAGGTCGCAGCCGCGATCGCGGCGGTCCCGGCGATGGTGATCGCCCACAGATAGCCAGGCGGGTCGTACATGACATCCTCCATGGGAGATGGGTAGTTCGGCTCTTCGGGGAACAGTACGAATTCCGGCCGCCGTGGGGCGTCACCCGAAGGTGCCTGCTGGGTGGAATGTCGCGGCGTGGCGATCCGTCACCCGAAGGTGTTACCGGGCCGGCGCGGGGGTGTGAGGGGATCAGGCCGAGCTGCCAGGCCCGCGCGGCGGCCTCGGTGCGGTTGGCGGCGCCGCGGGGTTGCGCCCTCGCCGCGGCGAAGCAGCGTCCCGACGTGCCGCTCGACCAGCCGCGCCGCGGCCCCGTCAGCCAGGCCCGGATGCGCACTACCCTGGGCCGACGCCGGTGGCGTAAGAGGATTCCGCGCCGGCCTTCATCGCACGCAAGGTGGCGGTCATGTTGGCCTGCAGCCCGTCCCGCCTGGCAGCGATGATCTCAGCGGCCCGGTCCGGCGCCTTCGCGGCGGCCTGCGCGCAGGTAACTGGCGCCGGGTCCGTGGGTGAAGCGCTGCCGGACCCTGCTGCCGCCGCCGGGGAGCGGGTCGATCCGGTACCGCCACGACGAGGACGGGCGGGCGGGGTCACCGCTGTCATCCAGGACCACCCACGCGAACGCGCGGGGCCGGTCCGCCTCGGGCCGGGCGTCATCCGAAGGTGCACCTATCAGGTGGAATCTTCGGCGGCGGGGCCTGCTGGCACGAAGATGCCGCCTGGCAGGCCCGCCACGGGGGCCGGGGCGTCTGGCTGCCCCGGTATAGGCCGGTTGTCGGCGGGAGGGCCGGGGCGACGAGTCATGGCGCCGACCGGCAGCCTGTGTCCCTGCCACCAAGCGGCACGCGCAGGACGGCGGATGACTGGAACGGACACCGCCTGCCGGCGCGCGGCCGCGGCGGCCGTCAGCCAGCCGTTACACTGATCGCACACAGCGGCTGGAGCGAGGATCGCTGGTGGCGCTGAGCGGTAGGTCGCCGATGGCTGACCGGCCCGTGAGGGCAACGGCCGGGGCTGCCATGTCCCGGCAGGATGTCCTGCTGGCCACCAAACTGCATGTGCCCCGTCGGCGGCCGGGTTTTGTGCCCCGGCCGAGGCTGGTCGGTCGGCTGGAGGAGGGGCTAGCGCGAGGCCTGGTCCTAGTCTGCGCCCCGGCCGGGTCCGGCAAGACTGTCCTGCTGGCCGACTGGGCCCGGCACGGCGGCCGGCCGGTGGCCTGGCTGTCGCTAGACGTCGGTGACAATGACCCGGTGCGGTTCTGGCGGCACGTGGTAGCCGCGCTGGGCCAGGCACGCCCAGGGATAGGCGAACTGGCCGGACCTGTGCTGGGTCCGCTGGAGGCGTCTTCCCCCGATGGGCTGGTGATGGCACTGATCAACGAACTAGCAGCCGACCCCCGTGAGGACGAGGTGCTGCTGGTCCTGGACGACTACCACCTGATCGACTCCCAGCCAGTCCATGGGTCGCTGTTGTTCCTGCTGGAGCACCTGCCGCCAGGGCTGCGGATGGTGCTGGCGAGCCGGTCCGACCCGCCGCTGCCGCTGGCGCGGCTGCGGGCTGGTGGTCAGCTCGCCGAGCTGCGTGCCGCCGGGTTGCGCTTCACCGCGGACGAGGCGGCGGCGCTGTTGCGCGAAGCGATCGGCGCTGACCTGCCCGGCACGGCGGTGGCGGCATTGACGGCCCGCACCGAGGGGTGGGCCGCGGGGCTGCAGCTGGCTGGCCTGTCGCTGCGGGGGCAGGCGGACACCGCCGGGTTCGTGGCGGCGTTTAGCGGCAGCCATCGTTACGTCTTGGACTACCTGACCGGGGAGGTACTCGAGCGGCAGAACCCGCAGGTACGAGAATTCTTGCTGGAGACCTCGGTGCTGGAGCGGCTGACCGGGGAGCTGTGTGATGCGGTCACCGGCCGGGCCGGCAGCCAGGCGATGCTGGCCGACATCGAGCGGGCGGGCCTGTTTTTGGTGCCGCTGGATGAGGTGCGCGTCTGGTGGCGCTACCACCACCTGTTCGCCGATCTGCTGCGCGCCCGGCTGCAGGCTGAGCAGCCCGGCCGGGTGCAGGCGCTGCACCGGGCAGCGGCCGCCTGGTGCGAGGAGCATGACCTGGCCGATGACGCGGTGCGGCACGCGCTGGCGGCCGGGGAGGCGGCCTGGGCGGCGCGGCTGGTGGAGCGGCACGTCGAGGAGCTGCTGGGCCGCAGCGAGGGCGTGACCCTGCGCCGCTGGCTTTCGGCGCTGCCGGCGGAGTCGGTACGCGCCCGTCCGCGCCTGTGCCTGGCCCAAGCGTACGCCGTCGCCCAGGGGTTCCAGTTGGAAGCACTCGAGGCCCTGCTCGATGACGCCGAGCGCGCCTTTGCGGTCAGCGGCGACGAACCATATGAACCGTCCCTCGGACCGCCACAAGGCGATAGCGTGCTGGCTAATGCCCCCGCCGGGATCGCGTTCCTGCGCGCCTCGCTCGCGCGGCTGCGCGGTGATGCCGCCCTCGCGGCCGGCTACAACCGGCAGGCACTGGCCCACCTGGGCAAGGACGACTGGTTCATGCGCTCCTTCGTGCACTGGAACCGGGCGGTGACGGACTGGCTGGACGGCCGGCTCGGGCCAGCCGAGCGCGGCCTGGCAGAGGTGCTCGCCGAGCGGCGGGCCGTCGGCGCGCTCTTCGCTGGCTTTCTCCCCATGCGCGTTTGGTACGACCTGGGCGAGGTGCAGCGCGCCCAGGGCCACTTGGATGCGGCACTGGCGACCTACCGGCAAGCGCTGGACACCTTCGGCGAGAGCAGCCAGACGGCCCTCACGGGTCCGGCGCACGTGGGCCTGGCCCAGGTCTTGTGCGAGCGGAACGAGCTGACCGCCGCCCTTGACCACGCCACCCGCGGGTCACGCTGTGCGGCAACTTGCCTTCACCTCGGCGCTGGCCACTGGCCTGGCTGTCGTGGCCCGGATCCGGCACGCGCAAGGTGACGCGGCCGGGGCCCTGGAGGCGATGGGCGAGGCCGGGCAGGCCGGGCTGAGCCCACAGGTGATCACCCTATTCAACCCGGTGCCGTCGCAGCGGGCGCGGCTGCTGCTCGCCCAGGGTGACACCGCCGCGGCTGCCCGCTGGACCCAGCAGCGCGGCCTCCGCCCGGACGACGAACCGGGCTACCCGCAGGAGCGGGAATATCTGGTGCTGGCGCGGGTGCTGCTCGCGCAAGACCGCCCTGGCCAGGCCCTCACGCTGCTCGATCGGCTGCTCGCCCAGGCGGCAGCCGGGGGCCGCATCGGCAGCGTTATCGAGATACGCGCGCTGCAAGCGCTAGCGCACCAGGCCAGCCGCGACGAGCCCGCCGCGATGGCCGCCCTGGTCGAGGCACTCACCCTCTCCTGCCCGCAAGGCCACGTGCGGGTCTTCGCCGACGAGGGGCCGCCGATGGGTGCCCTGCTCGGCCGGCTGGTCGCCGCCCACCGGGCAAAACAGGCCCCCGCCCGGCGCATCCCGCTCGACTGCCTGGCCCGGTTGGTGCAGGCCTTCGACGGCAAACTTAACGCCGCGGCAGCACTTCGGCCGGAGCTCGGCACGGTGCCGGGCCTGATCGAGCCGCTGACCGGCCGTGAGCTGGAGGTGTTGCGGCTGCTCGCCGCGGGCAGGTCCAACCAGCGCATCGCCCACGACCTGGTGGTGGCGCTCAACACGGTCAAAAAGCACGTGACCCACGTCCTGGGCAAGCTCGGCGCCGCCAACCGGACCGAGGCCGTAGCCCGCGCACGCGACCTGGGCCTGATCCCCTGACACCGCCCCCGGGCCGGCAACGTAGCACCTTCGGGTGACCGATTGCCGCGCCGAGACATTCCACCCGGCAGGCACCTTCGGGTGACGCCCCACGGCGGCCGTCCCGGCTGGGCCGCTAAATAGCGGTCCCCACGCTGGTCCTGGGGCCCGGTTTTCGACCTGCCGACGCCAGCAGGAGCCTCCCTGGTGGTCATCGCGGTGAGCAGCGGGGCCACGCTCGCGGCCTGGGGCCGGCCCCGGCAGCCCGGCGCTGAACTGGGCGCTGGCCGGGACGTTCGCGGTGGCCGCCGTGATCGGGGTCCTGGCCGGCGGCCGCCTGGCCGGCGCTCCAGCCCGTCGCTGACGAGGCAGCGACCAGGCTCGGAGCGGCACTGGACACCCTGCGAGAAGCGGACTGAACTGCTCCGCCGGGCCTGGCTCGCCGTCACCGGCATGCCGCGGGGACCAAAGACCCTGCCAGGCAAGACCATCGTACCTGCCACTGATACCCCATAGGGTATTTACTGAAGGAAACGCAGCGGCTTGAGAGGAGCGCAGACATGGAGCAGGCACAGGTGACGGAACGGCCCGTCGGCGCGGACGCTCACGAGATGGATGTGCGCTATGTGGCCGGGGAGTCATATGAGGTGTCGGTGCGCGGGCACCGGGTGCTGGTGGACCAGCCAGCGGACGCCGGCGGCCTGGACACCGCGCCTACCCCCACTGAGCTGTTTGTCGCGTCGCTGGCCACGTGCGTGGCTTTCTACGCGGGCCGGTACCTGACGCGTCACGGGTACGACCGGGAGGGGCTGGCCGTGTCGGCCGGTTTCGAGATGGCCAGTGACCGCCCGGCGCGGGTGAGCGGCATCCGCCTGACCGTCCGGGCACCCGCCGATCTTCCGGCCGCCCGGCGGCCCGCGCTGCGCGCGGTGGTCTCGCATTGCACCGTGCATAACAGCCTGGCCTCCCCGCCATCAGTCGCCATCGACCTGATCTGAGCAAGTTCCCGGGCCGGGTACAGGAGGGGAGGCGTCCCGGTGGCAGCTTCCATGGTTCCCCGCACCGGCCTCCCAGCCCACTGCGGCCCCTTCTATACCCCTAGGGGTATAATAGGACGCGAGACCGGAGAAGGAGGCGGCAATGGCGGCCGCTGAACAGGCGTCGGTCTGGCGGGGATCCCCGGTGCCGTCCGGGGTGGCGACGTCGCCGCTGCTGGAGCGGATCCGCCGGGGGATTATCGGCGAGGGCGAGCTGATGGACGGCCCGTTCGGGCCCCGCCGGGTCACCTACGCCGACTACACGGCCTCGGGCCGGTCGCTGGACTTCATCGAGGACTTCATCCGGGACGCGGTCCTGCCCCGGTACGCCAACACCCATACCGAGAGTTCCGGCACCGGCCTGGCGACTACCCGGCTGCGCGAGGACGCCCGGCGGATCATCCGCGACGCGGTCGGCGGCACCGCTGATGACCTGGTGATCTTCTGCGGGTCCGGCGCGACTGCGGCGGTGAACAAGCTCATCGGCATCCTGGAGCTGCGCATCCCGGCCGGGCTGGACGAGCGGTACTCACTCGCCGGACAGATCCCGGAGGCCGAACGGCCGGCGGTGTTCGTCGGCCCGTATGAGCACCACTCCAACGAGCTGCCCTGGCGGGAGTCCATCGCCGAGGTAGTGGTCATCGGCGAGGACGCCGACGGCCACATCGACCTGGCCGACCTGGAAACCCAGCTGGCCCGGTACGCGCGCCGGCCGCTGCTGATCGGCAGCTTCTCCGCCGCCTCCAACGTGACCGGCATCCTGACCGACACCGGCGCGGTCGCCCGGCTGCTGCACGCCCACGGCGCCTTGTCGTTCTGGGACTATGCCGCCGCCGGGCCGTACGTGCCGATCCGGGTCTCAGAATCCTGTCCGGGTGCCGGGGATCACAAGGACGCGGTGTTCTTGTCCCCGCACAAGTTCCCCGGCGGCCCGCAGACCCCCGGCGTCCTGGTGGTGCGCCGCGAACTGGTCCGCAACGTCGTGCCGACCGCCCCGGGCGGGGGTACCGTGGCGTTCGTCGACCCCATCGGCCACCGGTATCTGGAGGACCCGGTCGCGCGCGAGGAGGGCGGCACCCCCGCCATCGTCGAATCCATCCGCGCCGGCCTGGTCTTCGCGCTCAAGCAGGCGGTCGGCACCGACCTGATCGCCGCCCGTGAACAGCAGTTGTGGCGGGACGTGCTGCGCCGCTGGGAGAACAGCCCCGGCATCGAGGTCCTCGGCAGCCGCACCGCCGCGCGGCTGTCCATCATCTCCTTCCGGATCCGCCACGGCGCCCGGTACCTGCACCACAACTTCGTCGTCGCGCTGCTGAATGACCTGTTCGGCATCCAGGCCCGCGGCGGCTGCTCCTGCGCCGGTCCGTACGGGCACCGGCTGCTGGCCATCGGCCCGGCCCGCTCGCACGCCTTCCGCGAGGAGATCGGGCAGGGCTGCGACGGGGTCAAGCCCGGCTGGACCAGGGTCAACCTCAACTACTTCATCTCCCGCGGTCATGGCCGGCTACATCGCCGCGGCGGTCGAGCTGATCGCCGCCGACGGCTACCGGCTGCTGCCGGCCTACCGGTTCGACCCGCGCGCCGGCCTGTGGCGGCACGCCGCCTGGCCGCCCCGGCCGCAGCTGACGCTGTCCGATGTCAGCTTCGGCCCGGACGGCGAGATGGACTACCCCCGGCGGCGCGGCCACGCCGGCGAGGAGGTCTTCCCCGGCTACCTGCAGCTGGCCCGCGCCATCCTGGCCGCACGGCCAGCGCGTCTCGATGACGAGCCCACCGGGCTGCCGCCCGACTTCGAGGCGCTGCGCTGGTTCCCGCTGCCCCGGGCCTGCCTCCAGGGGCGGTCGGCTCGCACGGTCGAGATCGGCTGACGGCCCGCTGCCGCCGCCGGTCAGCGGGAAATCTCGCCGGCCGCGGCGGCCGCGGCGGCGGCCAGGAACGCGGCCACGGCCTCGCGATGGGCGGCGGGCACCCCGGCTGCGAGCGCCCGGATCCGGGCGTGGTAGGCGGCCAGCCCTTCTGGCGCGCTGGCCGCCGCGCGGTGCTCGCCGAGCGCCTGGCCAGGCCGGGAGCGCGTGGGCACGCCGCCCACGGCCTGACCCGTGACCACGCCGAGGACCTCGCCCGCCAGCTCGCCGACGCCGGCTTCGGCCAGGTACGGCTGCACACCGCCAAGGCCGGCCACCGGGCCCTGATCATCATCCGCGAGGCGAAAGCCCGCGAAGCCTGAATCCGGCGAGGCTGGCCAGCGGCAGGCAGGGCTCGCGGGTCAGCGGGGGGATGCGGCGGCCGCGGTCAGCTCAGCATGGATGTACCGCCGGGGCCGGTGATCCGCTGGAGCGTGGTGCGGGCGAGTTGCTCGATCTGGGCTGGCAGGGGCACGTAGCCGTTCGGAGCGGCGTAGGCCTGTCCGGCGTGGGTGAGCCAGTCGAGCATGGCGACCAGGGCCTGCCCGGTGGCCTGGCCCGGCTGGCGGGTGTAGACCAGCGCCCAGCTGTACCCGCTGATCGGGTAGCTGGCGGCGCCGGGCTGGTTGACGATGGAGAAGTCGGCCGCGGTGATGCCGCGTTTCTGGGCGGCGTCGGCGGCGACGGACTGGGCCGACGGGATGACGTAGTTCCCGGCCTGGTTGCGGATGGCGGCGA
>CAWCUJ010000011.1:0-23241 GCA_963798675.1 uncultured Actinomycetes bacterium
CGACGTGACGGCACGCGGCATCGCCAACTATTACGCCCAGAACCTGGGCACGATCTTCACCGAGAGCCCGAAACCCTGGGAGGTGGAGATTGTCGTCGCCGAGGTGGGCGGGCAGCCCGATGGCGACCAGATCTACCGGATCACGTTCGACGGGTCGGTGACTGATGAGCCAGGCTTCGTCGCGTTCGGCGGTCAGGCCGACCAGGTGTCCGCCGCGCTGAAAGAGCACTATTCGGAGGGCATGTCCCTGTCCGAGGCCTTCGCCGCCGCGCTGTCCGCGCTGTCCGCGCCCGGCAACGGCGAGCGCACCGAGTTCGTGGCCTCCCAGCTGGAAGTGGCCATCCTGGATCGCGGCCGCGACCACCGGACCTTCCGCCGCATCCGCGCCGCCCGCCTGGCAGAGCTCATCGCCGAAGCCCGCTCCACCCCCGCCGATTCCGCTGGACCCGCCGATTCCGCGCCCGCTGGCTCGACCCCCGGCGCCCCGTCCGGCCCTTCCACCCCCTCGGCCCCGTCCGGTTCCAGCGCCCCCAGCGACTCCGGCCCCGCTACCGGCCCTGACCCGTCCAGCTCCGACCGCGGCACTGGCCTAGGCGGCGGCAGCCCCCTCTAGCCCGCTTCCAGCCCCTCTAGCCCACACGCAACTCGAGAGCCCACACAGCTGGTCCAGACCGCCGGCTCAATGCTCCATCGTGCCGGCTATGACCGGCTCAATGCTCCATCGTGCCGGCAAGACTTCCGTCGCTGCCAAGGCTGATCCGGCCACTAGGCGCTCAGAGCGGGATGTTGGCGTGGGCGCCCTTCAGCTGGGGCGCCTCGGCGATGGCCTGGGCTAGCTCGCGCCGGGTCTGGCTGGGCTCGATGATCGCGTCGACGACACCGAGGTCGAGGGCGTGCTGCAGGCCGCCGGCGGTTGCCTCGTGCTCGGCGGCGAGCTGCGTCTCGGCCTCGTGAAGCTGCTCGGGCGGCACCGAGGCGAGCGTGCGCCGGTGCAGGATACGGACGGCGGCGACCGCGCCCATGACCGCGATCTCGGCGCCCGGCCAGGCGAAGACGCGGGTCGCGCCGAGCGAGCGGGAGTTCATCGCGATGTAGGCGCCGCCATAGGCCTTGCGGGTCACCAGCGTCACCCGGGGGACCGTCGCCTCAGCAAAGGCGTGCAGCAACTTCGCGCCGCGGCGGACCACGCCGTCCCATTCCTGGCCCACGCCGGGCAGGTAGCCAGGCACGTCCACCAGGATCACCAGCGGCACGCCGAACGCGTCGCACATCCGTACGAAGCGCGCCGCCTTCTCTGCCGCGGCGGCGTCCAGGCAGCCGCCGAGCCGCATCGGGTTGCTGGCCACGACGCCGACCGTGCGGCCGGCCAGGCGGCCGAGGATGGTCACGATGTTCGGCGCCCACCGGGGGTGCAGTTCGACCCCGGGGGTGTCGAGTAGCTTGCTGGTCAGCAGGTGCACGTCGTAGGCGCGGCGCGCGGACTCGGGCAGCACGCCGGAAAGATCGTGCCCGGCGGTGTCCTCTTCGATGATCTTGCCCTGGTCGCTGAGCATGGTCGCGAGCAGGCGGGCCCGGTCGAGTGCATCCGCGTCGGTCTCGGTCACCACGTGCACGACGCCGGACCGGCGGCTGTGCGGCTCGGGGCCGCCGAGCCGTTCCATGTCCACGTCCTCGCCGGTCACCGACCGCACCACTTCCGGCCCGGTGACGAAGATGCGTCCCTGCCCGGACAAGATCACGATGTCGGTCAGGGCCGGGCCGTAGGCGGCGCCGCCTGCCGCGGGCCCGAGCACCACGGAGATCTGCGGGATCCGCCCGGACGCGCGGGTCATCGCTGCGAAGACGGTTCCCACCGCGTGCAGGCTGGCCACGCCTTCGGCCAGCCGGGCCCCGCCGGAATGCCACAGCCCCACGATGGGGACGCCGCGCGACAACGCCTCGGCGTAAGCCTCGACGATCGCCACGCAGCCTGCGCTGCCCATCGCACCGCCCTGAACCCGCGCGTCGGAGGCGAAGGCCACCGCTCCCACGCCGTGCACTAGGCCGACGCCCGCGACTACCCCGCTGCGCTCATCTCCGTCGGCCGACAGGAGTTCCAGCGTGTCGGGGTCGAACAGGGCCGTGAGCCGTTCGCGCGGGTCGCGCGGCAGGACCGCGGGCCGCGGTGCTCCGGCGGGAGCCGCTTGCGGCAGAACCGCCGCCTGGGCTTGGCCTTGATCCAGTACGGTCATCTCAGGTCTCCCTGGCCGAAACGAAGGACGATGGACGAGGCTCAGGCGGCGGTGAAAACCAGCGACACGTTGTGGCCGCCGAACCCGAACGCGTTGTTCAGCACCGCCATCGGCTCGGAGCCGCGCTTGCTGAGCGGCCTCGGCTCGGTGGCGACGTCAACCGGCACGTCCTCGTCCAGATCCTCGAGGTTGATGGTGGGCGGGGCCACGTGCTCGTGGAGCGCGAGGATGGCGGCCACCGATTCGATGGCGCCCGCGCCGCCGAGCAGGTGCCCGGTCATTGACTTGGTGGACGTGACGACCACGCCGTCGATAGCGGTCCCGAGCGACTTTGCGAGCGCCTGCGCCTCAACCGTGTCGCCCTCGGGGGTGGAAGTGGCGTGCGCGTTCACGTGTACCACCTGGGCCGGGTCGACCTGGGCGTCGGCCAGCGCGCGGGTGATCGCCGCGATCACGCCGGCCCCGTCAGGCGCCGGGTGCGCGATGTGGTAGGCGTCCGATGAGTAGCCTGCCCCGGCCGCGACGGCGTACACCGTGGCATCGCGCTGCCGCGCGTGCGACAGCGACTCGAGTACCAGGATGCCGGCCCCCTCGCCGAGCACGAAGCCGTCCCTGGCCTTGTCGAACGGCCGGGACGCCCGCTCTGGTTCGTCGTTGCGGGTCGACATGGCCCGCATCACCGCGAACGCGCCGATGTTCAGCGCCATGATCGCCGCCTCGGTGCCGCCGGCCATCACCACGTCGGCCCGGCCGGAACGGATCATGTCGATGCCGTACCCGATCGCCTCCGCGCCGGACGCGCACGCGCTGACCAGCGAGTGCGCGCCCGCCCGGGCCCCGAACTCCATGCTGATCCAGCCGGCCGACCCGTTCGGCATCAGCATCGGCACGGTGTACGGCGAGATGCGCTGCCAGCCCTTCTCCTTGAGCGTGTCGTAACCGGCCAGGATCGAACCGATGCCGCCGATCCCGCTGGTCACCGCCACCCCCAGCCGTTCGGGATCCACTTCGGGACTTCCCGCGTCGGCCCAGGCCTCGCGCGCAGCCACCAGCGCGAACTGCTCGCAGCGGTCCATCCGGCGCGCCTGCACGCGGCCCACGACCTCGGCCGGGTCGGCGGCGGCCACCGCGGCAATGCGCACCGGCAGGTCCTCCACCCACGGCTCAGTGAGCCGGCGCACGCCGCTGCGCCCCTCCAGCATCGCCAACCAGGTCGACGCGACATCCCCGCCGAGCGGGGTAGTCGCGCCGAGCCCGGTGACGACGACCATTTCGCGCCCTGCGGTCACGCCGAGCCTCCGGCTTTCTTGCTGACGAAGTTCACGACGTCCTGGACGGTGCTGAGGTCCTTCAGTTGGTCGTCGGGAATCTCGACGCCGAACTTGTCCTGTGCGGCGACGGCGATCTCCACCATCGACAGCGAGTCGATGTCCAGGTCGTCGACGAAGCTCTTGCTCGGCGTGACCTCGTCGGCGGGCACGCCCGCGATCTCCTCGACGATTTCACCAAGCCCGGCAAGAATCTCCTGGTCGTTCATGGCCGTTTGCTCCTTGTTTGAAGTGTGCGTATGGTCTGTCGCCCCGTGGCGGGACTGTCTAATCCGGCTCCCTGGGTCGGCGGCCAGCCGCCTCGGCAGGGCGCGGCTAGGGTACCGTGATCACCTGCGCCGCGTAACACAGCCCCGCGCCGAATCCGAGTAGCAGCGCCGGCGAGCCCGGCTTGAGGTTCCCGCGCTCGGCCATCGACGACAGCGCCAGCGGGATCGAGGCCGAGGACGTATTGCCCGACTGCACGACGTCGTCGGCCACGCGCTCGCGCGGCACGCCGAGCTTGCGCGCGATGGCCTCGATGATCCGCAGGTTCGCCTGGTGGGGAACGAACGCCGCCAGGTCACTCACCGCGACGCCCGCCCGCTCGCAGGCCTGCGCCGCGATCGGGTGCATGGCCGTAGTGGCCCAGCGGAATACCGCCTGGCCCTGCTGGTACATGTAGGAGTTACGGTCCGCGATCGTGATGTTCTGGGCCAGGTCTCCGGCGCTGCCCCACACCACGGGGCCGATGCCGGGCGGTTCGCCGTCCGCGACCGGGCCGACCACCGCGGCGCCGGCTCCGTCGGCGAAGATGATGCAGGTGGACCGGTCGGTGGGGTCGATCCATGCCGTCATCTTCTCCGACCCGATCACTAGCACGTGCCTGGCCGTGCCCGCCCGGATGGCGTCCGAGGCGTTGGCCAGCGCGTAGCAGAAGCCGGCACAGGCGGCGTTCAGGTCGTATGCGCCGGGTGCGACGATGCCCAGCCGGTGCGCGGCCACCGCGGACGTGTTCGGTATTGACGCCTCGGTGCTGCAGGTGGCCACGATGACCAGGTCGATGTCGGCGGGGGACAGGCCGCTGCCGGCCAGCGCCTTGCCGCCGGCCACGACCGCCATGTCCGTCACGCTCTCCTCGGGACCGGCGAACCGGCGGCCGACGATGCCGGTCCGGCTGCGGATCCACTCGTCGCTCGTATCGACCCAGGCGGCGAGATCATCGTTGGTGACCACGTGGTCCGGCCGGTGACCGCCGAGGGACAAGATCCGCGCGCCCGCGGCGGGCGGGAACGGGGTGAAGGACTGGACCGGGACAAAGGGGAATGTCATGCGCCTTCCCATGGCTGGATACGGACAAGTGGCTGGCCCTCGCTGACCGGATCCCCGTCTTCGACCAGCCATTCGATGATCTCCGCCGGCCACGGCGCCGCGACCGCGCGCTGGCCGCCGCGCGCGACGACCGTGCCGAGATCGGCGGTGAGGGCGACCATGGCACCGGTCGCGGCTGCGTCGCCGCGCCCGGCCGGCGACCGGAACGTTCCCGATGTGGGCGCCACGATCAGCCGCCACTCCGGCAGGTGGCCGTGGCTGTGGCGATCGGAGTCGGCGAGGTGCTCCGCGATGAGTTCGCGGGCGGCGTCGAGCTGATCGGGGGTCTTGATCGCCATGTGCGTCACGCCAGGCAGCCCCCGCCGGGCCAGGCCCGTCAGCGTGCCGGCCGGCGGCAGCTCGATGATCGCGGTCACGCCTAGGCCGGCCATGGTCCGCATGCACAGATCCCAGCGCACTGGCGTGGCGACCTGGGCGATGATGCGCTCCAGCCATTCCTTGCCGGTCGTGACCGCTGCGCCGTCGGCGTCGGACAGCAGCGTGATCGCCGGGTCCCTGACCGGGACGCTGGCGGCCGCGTCGCGCAGCACCGCGACGGCCGGCGCCATGTGCCGGGTGTGGAAGGCGCCCGCGACCTGTAGCGGGCGCAGTCGCGCGCCGGCCGGCGGATCGGCCGCGAAAGCCTCGAGATCCGCGAGGGTCCCGGCGGCCACGATCTGCCCGGCTCCGTTGACGTTCGCCGGCGTCAGGCGGTTCCTGGCGATGGCCGCGAACACCGCCTCCGCCTCGCCGCCGAGCACGGCCGTCATCCCGGTCGGCTGCACCGCCGCTGCCGCCGCCATGGCCGTCCCGCGCACCCGGACCAGGCGCATCGCGTCGTCCGCGGCGAGCACGCCGGCGATGACCCCGGCGGCCAGTTCTCCGACGCTGTGCCCGGCCGCCGCATCGGCCGGTACGTCACCAGGGTCGCCGCCGGACAAGGCCGACGCGGCGACGATCGCGGTCGCCACGAGCAGCGGCTGCGCGACCGCGGTGTCCCTGATCTCATCGGCGTTGGCCGTCGTGCCGAACCTGATGAGGTCACAGCCCGCTAGCTCGGAGGCGGCCCCGAGGCGTTCGGCGACACCGGGCAGTTCGAGCCAGGGCGCCAGGAAACCCGGCGTCTGCGCACCCTGCCCGGGCGCGGTGATGATCATCATCCTCCTACAGTGCCCTGTAGAAGTCCGCTACCTGAATGTCGAACTATACGAAGTTAGCTGTCGGAATTTTGTAGATTTTCTCTAACTAGCGTTCATCCGGATGTCATCAGCACGTCACCCGCTGCTGTGTTCTCCGCTCGCCTGCGGGGCGCTTCGCGGTACCGCGCCCCTTCGGCTCACTTGCTGGCGAGGCGGCCGAGGACGATGGCCACCCACAGGGTGAAACCGTCCCGTCCGACGGACGGCGTGTACTCGGTGAGCTCGGCGACGCGGCGAAGCCGGTAGCGGACCGTATTCGGGTGCACGAACAGCAGCCGGGCAGTGGCCTCCAGGGAGGAGCCCTGCTCCAGGTAGGTGGTGAGGGTGTCGAGCAGCGCGTGACCGCCGCCGGCCAGGGGCTCGTAGACGTCGCTGATCAGCACGGCCTTCGCGTCGGGATCGCCGTCCAGGGCCCGTTCGGGCAGCAGGTCGTCCGCCCCGGTCGGCCGGGGTGCCTCCGGCCAGGCGGGGGCCGCGCGCAGCGCGGCCAGCGCGGCGCGCGCGGAGACCGAGGCGGCGCGCAGGTCGCGGACAAGCGGTCCGGCAATCACCGGTCCCGGCCCGAACCGCCCGGCGAACCGCTCGGCCGCGGCGATCGGATCGTCGGAGCCGCCGAGGACCAAGATCAGCCGGTTCCCCTGCACCCCGGCCAGCATGTCCAGCCGGGCCCGCCTGGCCTGGGCGCGGATATCCTCGATGAGCGGCTCCGCCCCGCCCTGGCTGTCCTCGTCGCTGATCGTGCCCACGACGACCGCGACGGGAGAGGACGACCAGTTCAGCGCCGAGGCCCAGGCGTGTAGTGAGTCCTCGGCCTCCCCGCGGACCAGCGAGTCCACCACGAGCGCTTCCAGCCGGGCATCCCACGCCCCCCGCGCCTCCGCCGTCCGCGCGTACACCTGTGCTGCGCTGAACGCGATCTCCCGGGCGTAGGTCAGCACCTCCTCGCGCAGCTCTCGCTCGTCGCCGGGCGCGGCCAGCTCGTCGACCTGGGATTCCACCGCGTCGATGATCACCCGCACCATCTCCACCGCGTGCTGCAGGCTGACCGCGCGGGCCAGTTCGCGCGGCGCGGTGCCGAACACCTCGGTCAGCGCCGGCCGGTTACGTTCCGGGTGCTTGATCCAGTCGAGGAACGCGGCGATGCCGGCCTGGGCGACCAGCCCGAGCCAGGACCGGTTCTCCGCCGACATATTGCGGTACCACGGCAGCCGTTCGTCCATGGCGGCGATGGCAGCGGTGCCGAGCGCGCCGGCCGCGCGCTCCATCCGCCGCACGGTCTCTTCGTGTACGCGCGGTCTGGACCTGCGGACCTGCTGCTTCGCCGCCATTTCCCGCATACTAAGCGAGCCCGGCTAGGAGAGCGCCTCGCTCACCGGCAGGTCCAGCTGGTACTTGGTGATCGCCTGGCCGGGCAGGCTGGCGTCCACCGCGCCGCTGCGGGCCAGTTCCCACAGCACCGCCACGGTGATGGATTCGGCGTCCACGTGGAAGAACCGCCGGGCCGCCGGGCGGGTGTCGGAGAATCCGAAACCGTCGGTGCCGAGCGAGGTGAACGTGCCGGGCACCCAGCGGGCGATCTGGTCGGGTACTGCCTTGATCCAGTCGGACACCGCCACCACGGGACCAGGAGCATCAGCAAGCACTGACG
The DNA here is from genome assembly GCA_963798675.1 of uncultured Actinomycetes bacterium. Taxonomy (GTDB): domain Bacteria; phylum Actinomycetota; class Actinomycetes; order Streptosporangiales; family Streptosporangiaceae; genus Palsa-504. Next base: position 7,757 of record CAWCUJ010000011.1, read on the forward strand.
TCACATACGGCACCCGGGACGGCTCACCCGGGTTCAGCATGTTGAACGACTCGCAGGCCAGCCCATCCCGGCGCAGTTCGGTCCAGGACGTGGCCGACCAGACGTCGGCAGCCACGCCCCAGTCGGCGGCGAGCTTCTCCTGGGCGGCCAGGGCCTGCCGCAGCGCCACCCCGGAGGCCAGGATCTGGGCGCGCGGCCCAGGACCATCCGGGGCTGAGGCCGGGGCTGAGGGCGCGGGCGCGGGCGCGTAAAGGTAAAGCCCGCGCAGGATGCCCTCCTCGAGCCCGGCGGTCCCGGCGGAGAAGTCCGAAGGCTCCGCGGGCTGCGGGTACGGCTCGTTGTAGAGGGTGAGGTAGTAGAAGATGTTCTCGCCGTCCGGGTGCTCCGGGCTGGCTTCGTACATCCGGCGCAGCGCGTCCCGCATGACGTAGGCCAGCTCGAACGCCCATCCGCAGTCGTAGGACACGCACGCCTCGCTGACCGAAGCCAGCAGCAGCGAGTGCCCGTCGTTATGCTGCAGGCCCTCGCCGGTCAAGGTCGTCCGGCCGGCCGTCGCCCCCAGCAGGAAACCCCGCCCGAGCTGGTCCCCGAGCAGCCACATCTCGTCGCCGGTCCGCTGCCAGCCGAACATCGAGTAGAACACATACACCGGGATCATGTGCGTGCCGTGCGTGGCGTACGAGGTGCCGGCCGCGATCACCGAGCCCATCGCGCCGGACTCGCTGATCCCCTCGTGCAGGATCTGGCCCTTCTCGGATTCCTTGTAGGAGAGCAGCAGGTTGCGGTCCACCGCCTCGTAGGTCTGCCCGTGCGGGGAGTAGATCTTCGCCGTCGGGAACAGCGAGTCCATCCCGAACGTCCTGGCCTCGTCGGGGATGATCGGCACGAACCGGTCCCCGATGGCCGGGTCCTTCATCAGCTCCTTGAGCAGCCGGACGAACGCCATCGTGGTGGCGATCGCCTGCTTGCCCGAGCCCTTGCGCAGCTCGTCGTACACCGAATCGCTGGGCAGCGGCAGCGGCTTGGCCCGGACGACCCGGCGGGGGAGGACCCCGCCGAGCGCAGCCCGCCGCTCGCGCATGTACAGGATCTCGTCGGAGTCCTCGCCCGGGTGGTAGTACGGCGGAAGCTCCGCCTCCAGGGCCGAATCGGGGATCGGCAGGTACAGCCGGTCCCTGAACTCCTTCAGCTCCGCCACGGTGAGCTTCTTCATCTGGTGCGTGGCGTTGCGGGCCTCGAAGTCCTTGCCCAGCGTCCAGCCCTTGATCGTGTGCGCGAGGATGACCGTGGGCTGGCCGGTATGCTCGCGCGCGGCCTTGAACGCCGCGTACACCTTGCGGTAGTCGTGCCCGCCGCGGGACAGGTTGCGCAGCTCGTCGTCGGACAGGTGCGCCACCATCGCGCGCAGCCGGGGGTCGCCGCCGAAGAAGTGCTCCCTGATGTACTCGCCCGACTCGACGCTGTAGGTCTGGAACTGGCCATCCGGCGTGGTGTTCATCTGGTTGACCAGCACGCCGTCGGTGTCCTGGGCCAGCAGCGGGTCCCAGTCGCGGCCCCAGATGACCTTGATCACGTTCCAGCCCGCACCGCGGAAGAACGCCTCGAGTTCCTGGATGACCTTGCCGTTGCCGCGCACCGGCCCGTCGAGGCGCTGCAGGTTGCAGTTGATGACGAAGGTGAGGTTGTCCAGTTCCTCGCGCGCGGCCAGGCCGATCGCGCCGAGCGCCTCGGGCTCGTCCATCTCGCCGTCGCCCAGGAACGCCCACACGTGCGAGCGCGAGGTGTCGTGGATCTCGCGGGCCAGCAGGTACCGGTTGAACCTGGCCTGGTAGATCGAGTTCAGCGCGCCGAGCCCCATGGACACGGTGGGGAACTCCCAGAACTCCGGCATCAGCCGCGGGTGCGGATACGACGGCAGCCCGCCGCCGGGGTGAGATAGCTCCTGCCGGAACCCGTTGAGCTGGTCCTCGGTCAGCCGGCCCTCGAGGAACGCGCGCGCGTAGATGCCGGGCGCCGCGTGTCCCTGGAAGAACACCTGATCGCCGGACTCGCCGTGGTCCTTGCCGTGGAAGAAGTGGTTGAAGCCGACCTCGTACAGGCTGGCCGCGCTGGCGTAGGTGGCGATGTGGCCGCCCACGCCCATGCCTGGCCGGTTGGCCCGGGAGACCATCACGGCCGCGTTCCACCTGATGTAGGCCCGGATCCGGCGCTCGACGTGCTCGTCGCCTGGGAACCACGGCTCATGCTCGGGCGGGATCGTGTTGATGTAGTCGGTACTGCGCAGGCCGGGCACGCCGACCTGCTGCTCGCGCGCCCGCTCGAGCAGGCGGAGCATCACGTACCTGGCGCGGGCCCGGCCCCTGGTGCGCACGACCGAATCGAACGACTCGACCCATTCGCGCGTCTCGTCCGGGTCGATGTCGGGCAACTGGGCCGGCAACCCGTCGCTGATGATGGGGAATTGCTGACGTCCGGAAGCCACGGGGTAGCCTCGCCTTCCGCAGTTAGTCGGGCGGCCGGTATGCCGCATGAACAGATCCTGGATGTGTTGTCCAGACCAATCGTCGTACGAACTGGCCGATCGCGCATCTCTACTCGACGGTAACCGGAGCGCGGGGGACATCACGCAGCTGCCAGGTCCGGAAACGCTTGGCTGGGGGTTGTTTCGCCGAGGGCAGATCTTTTTCGTTACTCTACGTGATATGAGATGCGGTGCGTAACCGCGAGACTGAGCGGGCAGGTCAATTTATGGCGGCGGTTTTCCGGGCCGGAGCGATTGCCACTTGCGCACTGGGCCGACCCAGTGTGAACTGTCCCAACAAGAAGTGCTGACGTGTCGTCGCCGTCAGGGGGATGGGCCCGCAGTTGCCGTGGGCCTGCCACCCCTCGGGCGCGGCGGCGCGGGGAGGGATTCGAGGAGGACGTCAGTGAGCGCGACCGCGGGCCAGGCGCAGGATGAACGCGGCCAGGCCGAGCGGCTCGGTATCAAACCGGGCCAGGTGGTGCAGGAGATCGGCTACGACGATGATTGCGACGAGCAGCTACGCGGCGCGATCACCCGGGTAGACGGCGTGGAGCTAGTCGACGAGGACTACGACGACGTGGTGGACGTGGTCCTGCTCTGGTGGCGAGAAGGAGACGGGGACCTCGTCGACGCGCTGGTCGACGCGCTTACGCCGCTAGCCGACGGCGGGTACATCTGGCTGCTGACGCCGAAGGCGGGCAGGTCAGGTCATGTCGAGCCGAGCGATATCGGCGAGGCCGCGCCCACGGCCGGCCTGTCACAGACCTCGAGCGTGAGCGCGGCCCGCGACTGGTCGGGCACGCGTCTCGTCGCGCCGAAGGCGCGCAGATGAGGTCCTGACCGGGCGGGCCCAGGGGGTCGGCTGACCGGCTGTTCGCAGTATTTTTATCCCGAACGGCCCGTAGTTCCACGCCTGCCTACAGGTGGCAGACTTGGTGGGTGACGGCATACTCGCGGATCCGGTGAAAGGACCTGGCATGGCGGTAGAAGTAGGCGACCAAGCGCCCGACTTTGAGCTCAGCGACCAGCACGGCACACCCGTGCGGCTGTCGAGCTTCCGCGGCGTCAAGAACGTCGTGCTTGTCTTTTACCCGCTGGCGTTCAGCGGCGTGTGCACCGGTGAGCTGTGCGCCATCCGCGACGAGTTCCCCGAGGTGAACCGGCAGGACGTCGAGTTGCTCACGATTTCGGTGGATTCCACCTACACCCACCGGGCCTGGTCCGACGCCGAGCATTTCGAGTTCGGGCTGCTGTCGGACTTCTGGCCGCACGGGGAGACTGCCAAGCAGTACGGTGTGTTCGACTCCGGGCGCGGCTTCGCGACCCGGGGCACGTTCATCATCGACAAGGACGGCGTGGTGCGCTGGAAGGTCGTTAACCCGATCCCGCAGGCGCGCGATCTCGCCGAATACTCAAAGGCGCTGGCCGCGCTCGGCTAGCGCCTCAGCGCTTGGAGGCCTGGGGAGTGCCGTGTTACCGCTGCGGCATACGGCAGACGGACCCGGAGCGGGGGAAGAGCCCCTGGCGCCGTGGCGTGCTGCGCGAACAGTTGGTGCTGGTCTGCCCGGCCTGCCAGGAATCGGGCGACTGGACCGCCGAACTCGAGTCCTGCTCCAGGTGCGGCAGCGTGCACCTGATCCGGCGGCTTGGTCAGGTCGAGTGCCTCGACTGTGGCCTGGTCCGCGAGCCCGAGGCGGCGCTGGTTCCCGCCGGGAGGCCCACGGCGCCCCGTCCCGACGCCACGCTGGCCGAGGAGGTCGGGCGCGCGCTCGACCGCCTGCTCGGCCGCGGCTGACCCGGCAGGGCCACGTAGATCCTGCCGCTGTCGTTTAAGCCGGACTACCTCTGGTAGCCGCAAGGTACGGGAGTGAACAATCCGCGACAAGTACAGGAGGCACGACATCATGGACGCCAAGGTGCGGGACGTGATGACGCCGGGGGCGATCGGGGTGGGCTATTACCAGTCGATCGGCGAAGCCGCCCGCACGATGCGCGACTGGGGAGTGGGCGCTGTCCTGGTGGTGAACGATCAGTCCCTGCACGGCCTGGTTACCGACCGCGACCTCGTGGTCAGGGCGGTGGCCGACGCGAAGGGGCCGGACGAGCCGGTGGGTCCGCTGAGCAGCGGGGACCTGATCGGCGTGGACGTGGACGCAGACGCGTCCGAGGCCGCGCGGCTGATGCTCGAGAACGCCGTGCGTAGGCTGCCCGTCATCGAGGACGGGCAGGTCACGGGCATGGTGTCGGTGGGCGACCTGGCGATGCAGGACGGCCCGGCGTCCGCGCTCGCCATGGTCAGCCAGACGGCCGCGAACCGCTGACCCGACCCATGGCCGAAGAGATCGACGTCGGCGGCATCACGGTGCCGCTTTCGCATCCGGATAAGATCCTCTTCCCCGACGACGGGATCACCAAGAGGGACCTGGCCAGGTACTACGCTGATGTCGCCGGCCTGATGCTGCCCTGGCTGCGAGACCGGCCGCTGACCATGGTCCGCTACCCCGATGGCCTGGGCGGCCAGCGGTTCTTCCAGAAGAACGTGCCCTCGTACTTCCCGGACTGGATCCGCCGCGTGGAGGTGGTCAAGGAGGGCGGCACGGTCGAGCACGCCGTCTGCGACAAGCCTGCCACCCTGGTTTACCTGGCCAATCAGGCCTGCATCGAGATCCACGCGTTCACCAGCCGGGCGGACCGGATCGATGTGCCCGACCAGATGGTGTTCGACTTCGACCCGCCGGACGACAAGCGGTTCGCGGACGTCCGGCGCGCTGCGCTGTGGGCGCGCGATCTGCTCGACGATGACCTCGGCCTGCCGAGTTTCGTCCGGACCAGCGGCGGCCGCGGGCTGCACGTCCACGTGCCGCTGACCAGGCGGGCGGATTTCGACGTGGTGCGGGAGTTCGCGCGCCGCGCGGCCGACCTGCTGGCCGGCAGGCACCCGGACGTCATCACCACCGAGCAGCGCAAGGACAAGCGGGAGATGCGCATTTACGCGGACGTCATGCGCAACGCCTATGCGCAGACGGTGGCGGCCAGCTACGGCGTCCGAGCCCGGGCGGGTGCGCCGGTGGCCACCCCGCTGAGCTGGGCCGAGGTGGAGGATGACACGCTGGAGCCCAGCCGGTTCACGATGGGCTCTATCCGGGCCAGGCTCGATGGCGGCGGTGATCCCTGGGCGGATTTCGATGGCTCCAGGCGCAGCCTCGGCCAGGCGGAGAACCGTCTCGCCAAACTGGACGCCTAGCCTTCCCCCGCCCAGGTCCCGCTGCCACCCCCGCTGACCCACCCGTTTGCGGGCGATGCCAGCGGGTAGCGGCAGCCGGATCAGCGCAGGAGGTGTAGCACGGTGAGGAAGATGCGCGACATCATGTCGCCCGCTCCGATATGCATGGCGCCAGGCGAGCCGGTATCCGCGGCGGCCAAGGCCATGAAGCAGCACGGCATCGGCACGGTGCTTGTGCTAACCGCCTGGCTCAGCGGGCTGGTCACCGACCGGGACATCACGGTGCGGGTGCTCGCGGAGAACCGTGATCCGCTGACCACGCGGATCGGTGATATCTGCAGCAGCGAACTGGTCGTACTCGGCCCGGACGACGACGTGGAACAAGCCACCCGGCTGGTCCGCGAGCGCGCGGTGCGCCGCATCCCGGTCCTGGCCGACGGGATCCCGGTCGGCGTGGTGTCCATCGGCGACCTCGCGCTTGACAAAGACGCGACATCAGCCCTTTCCGGTGTCTCATCGGTCCCGCTGAACTCCTGACCAGGGGGTCTCCCGGATGGCAGGAAAGTCAGAATTGATCGTCAAGGAGCTGCTCGACCGGTACGGGCGGCTCTACGCCGAGGACGCGGGCATCCGCCTCGCCGACCGCCCGGGCGCCCTCTACCAGCTGCTCGTGCTGGCCACGCTCGCTTCTCGGCTCACCGAGTTTCCCGGGATGGGGCCCGTTGGCGCGAGTATCTTCCTGCGTGAGGTCCAGGACATCTGGCCGGCCGTGGCCCCCTATGTGGATGCCAGGGTGACCAGCGGAGCGCACCGGGTGCGGCTGCCCGGCGACCGTGAGACGCTGGCCGGGCTGCTGGCCGGCAGCGGCCAGCCCGCCAGGCTCGCCGCCGCGCTGGTGCGCGTGTCGCTGAGCCAGCGGGCCGCCAGCGAGGTTACCGCTTCCGTGCGCGACTGATCCCGCCCGCCCGTTACACTACTGAGACCTGCCGTATGCGGCCTGATACGTCGCTCGCCCGTTTCGTTTGCTCTTAGTAAGCACGGGTAAGCGATGGTCTCCGCAGCCGCGATCCTTACGGCGCAGGAGCCGTGGTGAGGATGTGAGAGTCAGATGAGCCTGCCCGCTTGCCAGCAGCGCGTTCTGGACCATATGGAGGGCGCCCTGCGGGCCAGCGAACCCCATCTGACGTCCATGTATGCGATCTTTTCTCAGCTCAACGTACATGAGCCCATCGGGACGGAGCAGCTCGTGCGCAAGCGGCTGCGGTGGTTCCAGCCGGGGACGGCCATGTACGCGATGGTGCTGATTCCGGTCATGTTCGCCACGATCATCGTCGGCGCGCTACTCGGCGGTGGGGCGCGCAGCACGACCGCCTGCGAGGCCAGCTACTCGGTGGGCGGCGTCTCACCGCTGGCCGGCCGACCCTCCTGCCCGCTGTCGGACAAGCCGAAGACCGGGGTGCGGAAGACGATGTCCACCGTACGCCTGGCCTGCGCCGCCGCGGCACCACCCTCCCGGTTCACCACCATGACCCGCAATGATCAGGGGTTCGCCCCGGCTGCGTGGGTATCGGCGACGGCTGGCTCGTGCGAGACATGAGCCAGGACGGAGGATCTGGTGCCGATCGAGCACCTCGGGCATGAGGCGGCGGAGCTACTGAGCCTGACCAACAGCGGAGAGGCCAGGTCGCTGAACAAGCTCGCCGAGCTCGCCGCCTGGCAGGTGCCCTCGTGCTCGGGGGCGCACGCCGCCGTGTGGCGCGATGGCGACGTGGTCAGCGCCGCGGCAACCCATCCTGACCTGGCCGAGCTCGCGGACTTGCAGCTGACGACGGGCTGTGGCCCGCTGCTTGAGGCGGCGGATGGCGGTGCCGCCGTCAGCTGCCCGGACACGCTGCAGGAGGCCCGCTGGCCCGAATTCGCCGAGGCGGCGTTGCGCCGAGGCGTCCGCTGCTCGGTTCACCTGGTGCGGGAACTGCCGCGCGGCGCCCTGGTACTTTCGCTGTTCGGCGTGCGCCCCGGCGTTCTCGACGCCGAATCCAATCCGATGGCCGACCTGCTGGCCGCCTTCGGCGGCGCGATGCTCACCAACGCCACCGCCTATGACCAGGCCCAGCGCACCGCCAGCCAGCTCAAGGACGCCGTGGTGGCGCGGTCGGTCGTCGATCAGGCCAAAGGCATCTTGATGCACGCGCTGGGCTGTGACGCCGACGAGGCGCTGCGGCGCCTGCGCCAGGAATCCCAGCGCCGCCACGTCAAGGTCACCGAGGTGGCCACCGAGGTCGTGGCCGCGTACGGCAGCGACGAGCCGAGGTAGAACTAGCAGGCATCCGCCGACGTGACGATCCGCCGGGCCCTGATCGCCCCGGCGGATCGGTTGGGTACGCGGCTAGCGGGTGTTCACCAGCGACGCCAGGCCGGTCGGCGGCGGCTGCGGTACCGGCCGTAGCCGCGCGTGGTGAACGCGCTGACCAGCAGCGCCGCAGCCACCAGGGCGACAATGAACGTGATCACGGTATGTCCGGCGCCCAGAATCGCCGTAGTGACAATGCCGCCGACCAGAGCGGCCACAATGCCGATGAGGATCGTCATGATGATCCCGATGTGCTGGCGGCCGGGCACGAGCAGCCGGGCCAGGGCGCCAATCACAAGTCCGATGAGCAACCAGACGATGATGACGGAAACCGTGAGTGTCATGACCTCTCCTTAGGTTCGGTTGGGTCCATGGCCAGAGCTCGTGGCGCCTGGCCTCAGTCCTCGTAGACGTCCTCGATGACCTCGGTCTCGCCAGCACGTAGACCCGTCGATTCCATCGACAGGTCACGAGTAGCGTCAGTGTGGTTGGCGGCCTCCTGGCTGCCCAGCGCGCCGGAGGCGGGCAGGCCCGCCTGGACGCGCGTGTTGGCCGGGTTCCGGTTGACGTAGGCCGGGTAGGTGATCTCCTCTACCCGCGCACCTGGCCGCCACCGGGCTTGCCGCACGAACAGGCGCCGTCCGACCCAGCCGTAGCCGCGGCGCGGAATCGCGATCCCGAGGATGCCGATGATCATGATCACGTAACCGGCCGTGTGCAGGTTGAAGACCGACGTGTTCGTCGTCACGGCGAATGCGAGGATCGCGCCGATGCCGATCAGTGCCAGTCCCATACCGGTTTTCATGGTGGTCCTTCCGCTGTCAGGCGCCGCAGCTCATCAGGCCGTGGCAGCTGATTGGGGGGTGTCGCCGGTCTCGGCCGGATCGAGCAGTCGGCTCTTCAGGTGGCTCAGGGCCCGGGCGAGAAGCCTGGACACGTGCATCTGCGAGATACCGAGCCGTTCACCGATCTCGGTCTGCGTGAGGTTGCCGTAGAAGCGCATGACCAGGATGCGCTGTTCACGCTCGGGTAGTTCCTCCCAGTGCGTGCTGACGGCTTCCATGTCGATGGTGTGGGCGACACCTGGGTCGTCGTCGCCGAGCACGTCTGCGAGCAGAGCAGGGTCGTCCCGGTCGGACAGCGGGGCGTCGAGCGAGTAGGTGCTGAACACGAGGTCCGCCTGGCGGGCCTCCCGCATGTCGTCCTGGCTGACCCCGAGCCGCTCGGCCAGTTCGGTTTCTCCCGGCGCCCGGCCAAGCTGCTGGGTGAGTTCCTCGGTGGCCTTGCGCAGCTCGAGCAGCAGCTCCTGAGCGGACCGGCGGACGTGGATCTGCCAGCGCTTGTCCCGGAAGTGGCGCTTGATCTCACCGCTGACGCAGGGCTGCGCGTAGGCCGAGAGGCTGTCGCCGACCTCGGGGTCGTAGTTATTGATGGCCTTGAGCAGGCCGACGTACCCGACCTGCATGAGATCTTCCGCGGGTTCGGGGCTGCCGCGGTACTGCCGGACGCAGGAGCGGACCAGCTTGCCGTAGCGCTCCACCAGTATCTCGCAGGCGGCGGCGCGCAGCTCGGCATCCCTTGGCAGCGCGCGGACCTTGGCCAGCAGGGCGTTGTCGGATAGCTCTTTAAGTTCCGCACGCGACCCCGCGTGGATGGTGGCGTCAGGGGTGGCGGTGCGGGCCGTGAAGTCTGCGGCCGTGGTGTGTGCCGCTGACTGCCGGAGGGTTCCGCTAGTCAAGGTGCCTCCTCAGAACCCTGGAAATTACGGACGAGTTGGGTGTGCCCGACCCTCGGCGAATAAACGTTAGGTAATGTGATGCTCGTCACATGCCGGCATGCGCGGTGAGCCGGACCGCTTGCGCAGAAGGCGCTCCGCGCCGGGCCCCCTCAAACCGCCCGAGTTGCGTCCGGCAAGGAAACCTGTCCTCCGCAGGTGTAGGCGGGTGGCCGGAGGGAAGTGGGCAGACTCGACACCAGCTCAGACCCCTGCGAGGACACGCGATGACCGCGACTGGGAGCGCCGCGAACTGGCGATCGGCAGGGGCCTGCCTGTCCGCAGACCCCGACCTTTTCTTCCCCATCTCATCGGCCGGGCCAGGGGACCAGCAGATAGCGCAGGCCAAGATGATCTGTGCTGGGTGTCAGGTGCGGCCGGAGTGCCTAGAGTTCGCTCTCGCGCACGACCAGGTTTACGGCATATGGGGGGGAACCACCCCCGAGGACCGGCAACGGGACCGTCGCCGCAAGCGGCGTGCGGCGGCCGCGGCGGCGAAGCGGACCGTCGCGGCCTAGCGGCAGCAGAGGAGGACACGTGACTCAGACCGTTGCCATTACCGGCGCAAGCGCCGGCATCGGACGGGCGGCGGCCCGGCTGTTCGCCCAGCGGGGAGACCGCGTCGCGCTGATCGCGCGCGGTCACGCCGGCCTGGAAGGGGCTGTCCGCGACGTGGAGCGGGCCGGCGGCCTCGCCCTCGCCGTCTCGGCCGACGTGGCGGACTTCGCCCAGGTGGAAGCCGCGGCCAAGCAGATCGAGGATACCTTCGGCCCGATCGACGTGTGGGTCAACGTGGCGTTCGCGTCGGTATTCGCCCCGTTCGAACAGACCACGGCCGCGGAGTTCCGGCGGGTCACCGAGGTGACCTACCTGGGGTTCGTGCACGGCACGATGGCGGCCCTGGCCCGGATGCGGCCACGCGACCGCGGCGTCATCGTGCAGGTCGGGTCGGCACTCGGTGCCCGCAGCATCCCGCTGCAGGCCGCCTACTGCGGAGGCAAGCACGCGATCAACGGGTTCACCGAGTCGCTGCGCTGCGAGCTCATGCACGACAAGTCCAAGGTCCGCGTCACCGTCGTGCAGATGCCCGCGGTCAATACGCCGCAGTTCTCCTGGGTGCGGTCCAAACTGCCCAGGCAGCCGCAGCCGGTCCCGCCGATCTACCAGCCGGAGGTAGCGGCTCGCAGTGTCCTCTACGCCGCCGATCACCCGCGGCGCAAGCAGTACTTCGTCGGCGCCAGCACCGTGGCCACCATCCTGGCCAACCGGGTGGCACCCGCCCTGCTCGACAGGTACCTGGCCAAAACCGGCTACGACTCGCAGCAGACCGGCGAACGCGAGCCCGACCGGCCGGACAACCTCTGGGAGGCGGTAGACGATCCGCGCGGCGACGACCATGGCGCGCACGGGGAGTTTGACGAAAGGTCGCACGCCCGCAGCGCTCAGCTGCTCGTGTCCCATCATCCCCTGGCGGCCATGGCCACGGGCGCGGCGTCGGCCGCGGTGGGAGTGGTCCTCGCGAGCCGGTCCCGCCGCCGGTGACCCCAGGCCCTCACCGGTGCGTGAGCCAGCGCTCCATGCAGGCAAGCAGCTCATCGGTGTCGACCGGCTTGGTGACGTAGTCACTGGCACCCGCCGCGATACTCTTTTCCTTGTCGCCGGGCATGGCCCGGGCGGTCACCGCGATGATCGGCAGGGTGGCGAAGGCGGGCATCTGCCGGATCTTGGTCATCGTCACGTAGCCGTCCAGCTCCGGCATCATCACGTCCATCAAGATGAGGTCGGTGTCTTCGGCCCCGACCAGGGCTTCGATGCCTTTCCGCCCGTTGCCGGCCTGCGTCACCGTCATGCCGTGCAGCTCAAGCGTGCTCGTGATCGCGAACACGTTGCGCGGGTCGTCGTCGATCACGAGGATCCTCCGCCCGCGCAGCGCGCTGTGCTCCCCGGCCTGCGCCGGCGGGCGCGTCTGGGTATCGGCGGCCGACTCGCTGATCAGCGCGGGGACGTGATCGGGCTGAGCGGCCGACAGGTGCAAGGTGATGCGCTCACGGAGCTCGTCGAGGGAGGGCAGCAGCTCGAGCGGCTGCGAACCGAAGCGTAGCCTCGCCAGCCGGGCCTGAGCGCTGTCGAGCTTGTCCCTGGTGTGGGCCAACACCGGAACCTCGCGCAGCCCGGGCTCTTCGCGGAGCCGCTCGAGGAAAGCGAACGCGGAAGCGTCCTCCAGGCCCAGGTCGAGGACGACACACTGATGCGGCGCGGCGCTCAGGGTTTCAATGCCCTGCTCGGGGCTGGTCGCCGTGACCACGTGGACGGGTGCGTGGATGCCGGAGAGATCGGAGACCGCGCTGTAGGCCAGCAAGGTCAGCAGGCCCCCGCGCGTGCTCTCAAGTACGAGCAGGCGCCTGCCGCCCAGGGCGGCGTCGTCGGGCACGGCGGGCTGCAGCTGCAGGGCCTTGGTAGCACCGGCGTGCCCGTCGCCGTTCAGCGGGACATCCAGACCGTCGCCGGTGTCGATCAGGTCGGCCGACCAGGCCGCGACCCCGGGCAGCTCGCAGGGCAGGTACAGCGTAAACGTGCTGCCCTGGCCGAGTCTGCTCTCCGCGGTGATCTCGCCGCCGAGCAGGGCACCCACCTCACGGGCGATCGACAGCCCGAGTCCGGTGCCGCCGTACCGGCGGCTGAGCGTCCCGTCGCCCTGCTGGAAGGCGCCGAAGATCGTGCCGAGGTTCTCCGGCGCGATGCCGATACCGGTGTCGGCGACCGAGAAGGCCAGCACGTCGCCTCCGTCAGGCGTGTGCCTGGAGGCTTGGCCGACGCTGAGCATGACGTGGCCATGTTGGGTGAACTTGACCGCGTTCGCCAGCAGGTTGCCGAGCACCTGGCGTAGCCGCTGCCGGTCGGTGCACAGCTCGGTCGGCGTCTCGGGGGCCGCTTCGACGGCGAACTCCAGTCCCTTCTCGGCGGTGAGCGGCTGGAATGTCGCCTGGACATCCTCAAGCAGAGCGCTGAGCGGGAAGCGCTCCGCGCGGATGTCCATCCGCCCCGCCTCTACCTTGGACAGGTCGAGGATGTCGTTAATGAGCTGCAGCAGGTCTGACCCGGCCGTGTAGATGACGTTGGCGTACTCGACCTGCTTGGCGGTCAGGTTTCGTCCCGGGTTCTGCGCCAGCAGCCGGGCCAGGATCAGCAGGCTGTTCAGCGGGGTGCGCAGCTCGTGGGACATGTTCGCCAGGAACTGCGACTTGTACTTCGAGGCCAGCGCCAGTTGCCGCGCGCGCTCCTCGATCTCCTGCCTGGCCCGCTCGATCTCGGCATTCTTGGTCTCGATGTCGCGGTTCTGGGCGGCAAGCAGCGCCGCCTTGTCCTCGAGCTCGGCATTGGACCGCTGCAGCTCTACCTGCTGGTCCTGCAGCTCCTCGGACCGCGCCTGCAGCTCGGAAGTGAGCCGCTCGACTCTTCGAGCAGCGCGTCGGTGCGAGCGTTGGCGATGATCGTGTTGAAGTTAACTCCGAGCGTCTTGGTCAGCGCTCCAGGAAGTCGGTCTGCACCTGGTCAACGGGGTGAACGAGGCGAGCTCGATCACGCCAAGCACCTGGTCTTCGACAAGATGGGCAGCACGGCCAGGCTCGCGGGCGGCGCGTCGCCGAGGCCGGACGATCTTGATGTAGCCCTCGGGCAGGTCGGCGGCCACGATCGATCGCTTGCTCCGTGCCGCCTGGCCGATGAGGGACTCGCACAGCCGGTACTGGATCGGCGCCGCCTTCTCGGCGCGCAACCCGTAGCGGGCGATCAGGCGCAGCTGACGTCGCCGTTGACCGGTTCGGACAGGAAAAAGGTGCCGTGCTGCGCGCCCACCAGCGGGGCGAGCTCGTCCATCATCAGCTCAGCCACGACGGCTAGGTCCCGGTCGCCCTGCATCATGCCCGCGATCCTGGCCAGGTTGGTTTTCAGCCAGTCCTGCTGGTGGTTGGCCCGGATAGTCTCGCGCAGCGACTGGACCATCGCGTTGATGTAGTCCTCGAGCTCGGCGACCTCGCCTGCGCCTGACCGAGATGGACCTGGTCACGTGGCCCAAGGCGACCGCGCTGGTCACCCTGGCGATCGCGCGACCTGCCTGGTCAGGTCCCGGCCAGCTCGTTCACGTTCTCCGTCAGCGCTTCCAGGTCCGGACACGCCCTCGACCTCGGCCTGGCCGCCCAGGCGGCCCTCGCTGCCCACCTCGCGGGCGACCCGGGTTACTTCGGCGGCGAAGGAGGACAGCTGGTCGCCATGGTGTTAATGGTGGTTTTGAGCTCGAACTCACGCGCACGTCCACGTCGATCTTCGGAAGGTCACCCTGCGCCAGCGCGGTAGTGACCTGGGCGATGTTGCGGACCTGGCCGGTCAGGTTGCCCGCCATGGAGTTGACGTTGTTGGTCAGGTCCTTCCAGGTGCCGGCGACGCCCTTGACGTCGGCCTGGCCGCCCAGCCGGCCTCGGTGCCGACCTCGCGGGCCACCCTGGTCACCTCGTCGGCGAACGCGGACAGCGTGCCGACCATCCGGTTGATCGTCTGGGCCAGCGCGGCGACCTCGCCCTTGGCTTCCACCGTGATCTGCTGGCTCAGGTCACCGCGTTCCACCGCCGTGGCCACCTGGGCGATCGAGCGCACCTGGGCGGTCAGGTTGGACGCCATCACGTTGACGTTGTCGGTCAGGTCCTTCCACGTGCCCGACACGCCGCGGACGACGGCCTGGCCGCCGAGGTTGCCCAGGGTGCCGACCTCGCGGGCGACCCTGGTCACCTCGTCGGCGAACGCCGAAAGCTGATCGACCATCGTGTTGATAGTCCCTTCAGTCCATGATCTCGCCGCGGGCGTCGACCCGGATCTTCTGGGTCAGGTCGCCCTTGGCCACCGCCGTGGTCACCTCGGCGATGGAACGGACCTGGTTGGTCAGGTTGGCCGCCATGACGTTGACGAACTCGGTCAGGTCCTTCCACGTGCCCGATACGCCCTTGACGTCAGCCTGGCCGCCGAGCAGGCCTTCCGTGCCGACCTCGCGGGCCACCCTGGTCACCTCGTCGGCGAACGACGACAGCTGGTCGACCATGGTGTTCAGGGTGGACTTGAGCTCGAGGATCTCACCGCGCGCGTCCACGTCGATCTTCTGGCTCAAGTCGCCCTTCGCCACCGCGGTCGCCACCTGGGCGATGTTCGACCTGCCCGGTGAGGTTGCCCGCCATGGCGTTGACGGACTCGGTCAGGTCCTTCCAGGTGCCCGACACCCCGGGAACATAGGCCTGGCCGCCGAGTTTGCCTTCGGTGCCGACCTCGCGGGCCACCCTGGTCACCTCCGAGGTGAACAGGTCGAGCTGGTCCGCCATCCCGTTGAACTCCGTGGCGATCTCGTCCATCAGCGGGTCGCCGGTCTTCTCCAGGCGGGTATTGAACTCGCCGCCCCGTACCGCGGTAAGGCCGGCCAGCAATTGCTCGAGTCCCGACCTGTCAGCCGCCAACCGGACTGGACCATATCATTCACCAAACGCTCCCATCAGAGGCGCTAGCGCGCCGCTAGGCGCGTCAGGCACCGTCGTGCGATTTATTCCGATGGTAGACCGGATGTAACTATCATGGG
>CAWCUJ010000012.1:0-68433 GCA_963798675.1 uncultured Actinomycetes bacterium
AGGACCTGGCATGGCGGTCGAAGTAGGCGACCAAGCGCCCGACTTTGAGCTCAGCGACCAGCACGGCACACCCGTGCGGCTGTCGAGCTTCCGCGGCGTCAAGAACGTCGTGCTTGTCTTTTACCCGCTGGCGTTCAGCGGCGTGTGCACCGGTGAGCTGTGCGCCATCCGCGACGAGTTCCCCGAGGTGAACCGGAGGACGTCGAGTTGCTCACGATTTCGGTGGATTCCACCTACACCCACCGGGCCTGGTCCGACGCCGAGCATTTCGAGTTCGGGCTGCTGTCGGACTTCTGGCCGCACGGGGAGACTGCCAAGCAGTACGGTGTGTTCGACTCCGGGCGCGGCTTCGCGACCCGGGGCACGTTCATCATCGACAAGGACGGCGTGGTGCGCTGGAAGGTCGTTAACCCGATCCCGCAGGCGCGCGATCTCGCCGAATACTCAAAGGCGCTGGCCGCGCTCGGCTAGCGCCTCAGCGCTTGGAGGCCTGGGGAGTGCCGTGTTACCGCTGCGGCATACGGCAGACGGACCCGGAGCGGGGGAAGAGCCCCTGGCGCCGTGGCGTGCTGCGCGAACAGTTGGTGCTGGTCTGCCCGGCCTGCCAGGAATCGGGCGACTGGACCGCCGAACTCGAGTCCTGCTCCAGGTGCGGCAGCGTGCACCTGATCCGGCGGCTTGGTCAGGTCGAGTGCCTCGACTGTGGCCTGGTCCGCGAGCCCGAGGCGGCGCTGGTTCCCGCCGGGAGGCCCACGGCGCCCCGTCCCGACGCCACGCTGGCCGAGGAGGTCGGGCGCGCGCTCGACCGCCTGCTCGGCCGCGGCTGACCCGGCAGGGCCACGTAGATCCTGCCGCTGTCGTTTAAGCCGGACTACCTCTGGTAGCCGCAAGGTACGGGAGTGAACAATCCGCGACAAGTACAGGAGGCACGACATCATGGACGCCAAGGTGCGGGACGTGATGACGCCGGGGGCGATCGGGGTGGGCTATTACCAGTCGATCGGCGAAGCCGCCCGCACGATGCGCGACTGGGGAGTGGGCGCTGTCCTGGTGGTGAACGATCAGTCCCTGCACGGCCTGGTTACCGACCGCGACCTCGTGGTCAGGGCGGTGGCCGACGCGAAGGGGCCGGACGAGCCGGTGGGTCCGCTGAGCAGCGGGGACCTGATCGGCGTGGACGTGGACGCAGACGCGTCCGAGGCCGCGCGGCTGATGCTCGAGAACGCCGTGCGTAGGCTGCCCGTCATCGAGGACGGGCAGGTCACGGGCATGGTGTCGGTGGGCGACCTGGCGATGCAGGACGGCCCGGCGTCCGCGCTCGCCATGGTCAGCCAGACGGCCGCGAACCGCTGACCCGACCCATGGCCGAAGAGATCGACGTCGGCGGCATCACGGTGCCGCTTTCGCATCCGGATAAGATCCTCTTCCCCGACGACGGGATCACCAAGAGGGACCTGGCCAGGTACTACGCTGATGTCGCCGGCCTGATGCTGCCCTGGCTGCGAGACCGGCCGCTGACCATGGTCCGCTACCCCGATGGCCTGGGCGGCCAGCGGTTCTTCCAGAAGAACGTGCCCTCGTACTTCCCGGACTGGATCCGCCGCGTGGAGGTGGTCAAGGAGGGCGGCACGGTCGAGCACGCCGTCTGCGACAAGCCTGCCACCCTGGTTTACCTGGCCAATCAGGCCTGCATCGAGATCCACGCGTTCACCAGCCGGGCGGACCGGATCGATGTGCCCGACCAGATGGTGTTCGACTTCGACCCGCCGGACGACAAGCGGTTCGCGGACGTCCGGCGCGCTGCGCTGTGGGCGCGCGATCTGCTCGACGATGACCTCGGCCTGCCGAGTTTCGTCCGGACCAGCGGCGGCCGCGGGCTGCACGTCCACGTGCCGCTGACCAGGCGGGCGGATTTCGACGTGGTGCGGGAGTTCGCGCGCCGCGCGGCCGACCTGCTGGCCGGCAGGCACCCGGACGTCATCACCACCGAGCAGCGCAAGGACAAGCGGGAGATGCGCATTTACGCGGACGTCATGCGCAACGCCTATGCGCAGACGGTGGCGGCCAGCTACGGCGTCCGAGCCCGGGCGGGTGCGCCGGTGGCCACCCCGCTGAGCTGGGCCGAGGTGGAGGATGACACGCTGGAGCCCAGCCGGTTCACGATGGGCTCTATCCGGGCCAGGCTCGATGGCGGCGGTGATCCCTGGGCGGATTTCGATGGCTCCAGGCGCAGCCTCGGCCAGGCGGAGAACCGTCTCGCCAAACTGGACGCCTAGCCTTCCCCCGCCCAGGTCCCGCTGCCACCCCCGCTGACCCACCCGTTTGCGGGCGATGCCAGCGGGTAGCGGCAGCCGGATCAGCGCAGGAGGTGTAGCACGGTGAGGAAGATGCGCGACATCATGTCGCCCGCTCCGATATGCATGGCGCCAGGCGAGCCGGTATCCGCGGCGGCCAAGGCCATGAAGCAGCACGGCATCGGCACGGTGCTTGTGCTAACCGCCGGCCGGCTCAGCGGGCTGGTCACCGACCGGGACATCACGGTGCGGGTGCTCGCGGAGAACCGTGATCCGCTGACCACGCGGATCGGTGATATCTGCAGCAGCGAACTGGTCGTACTCGGCCCGGACGACGACGTGGAACAAGCCACCCGGCTGGTCCGCGAGCGCGCGGTGCGCCGCATCCCGGTCCTGGCCGACGGGATCCCGGTCGGCGTGGTGTCCATCGGCGACCTCGCGCTTGACAAAGACGCGACATCAGCCCTTTCCGGTGTCTCATCGGTCCCGCTGAACTCCTGACCAGGGGGTCTCCCGGATGGCAGGAAAGTCAGAATTGATCGTCAAGGAGCTGCTCGACCGGTACGGGCGGCTCTACGCCGAGGACGCGGGCATCCGCCTCGCCGACCGCCCGGGCGCCCTCTACCAGCTGCTCGTGCTGGCCACGCTCGCTTCTCGGCTCACCGAGTTTCCCGGGATGGGGCCCGTTGGCGCGAGTATCTTCCTGCGTGAGGTCCAGGACATCTGGCCGGCCGTGGCCCCCTATGTGGATGCCAGGGTGACCAGCGGAGCGCACCGGGTGCGGCTGCCCGGCGACCGTGAGACGCTGGCCGGGCTGCTGGCCGGCAGCGGCCAGCCCGCCAGGCTCGCCGCCGCGCTGGTGCGCGTGTCGCTGAGCCAGCGGGCCGCCAGCGAGGTTACCGCTTCCGTGCGCGACTGATCCCGCCCGCCCGTTACACTACTGAGACCTGCCGTATGCGGCCTGATACGTCGCTCGCCCGTTTCGTTTGCTCTTAGTAAGCACGGGTAAGCGATGGTCTCCGCAGCCGCGATCCTTACGGCGCAGGAGCCGTGGTGAGGATGTGAGAGTCAGATGAGCCTGCCCGCTTGCCAGCAGCGCGTTCTGGACCATATGGAGGGCGCCCTGCGGGCCAGCGAACCCCATCTGACGTCCATGTATGCGATCTTTTCTCAGCTCAACGTACATGAGCCCATCGGGACGGAGCAGCTCGTGCGCAAGCGGCTGCGGTGGTTCCAGCCGGGGACGGCCATGTACGCGATGGTGCTGATTCCGGTCATGTTCGCCACGATCATCGTCGGCGCGCTACTCGGCGGTGGGGCGCGCAGCACGACCGCCTGCGAGGCCAGCTACTCGGTGGGCGGCGTCTCACCGCTGGCCGGCCGACCCTCCTGCCCGCTGTCGGACAAGCCGAAGACCGGGGTGCGGAAAACGATGTCCACCGTACGCCTGGCCTGCGCCGCCGCGGCACCACCCTCCCGGTTCACCACCATGACCCGCAATGATCAGGGGTTCGCCCCGGCTGCGTGGGTATCGGCGACGGCTGGCTCGTGCGAGACATGAGCCAGGACGGAGGATCTGGTGCCGATCGAGCACCTCGGGCATGAGGCGGCGGAGCTACTGAGCCTGACCAACAGCGGAGAGGCCAGGTCGCTGAACAAGCTCGCCGAGCTCGCCGCCTGGCAGGTGCCCTCGTGCTCGGGGGCGCACGCCGCCGTGTGGCGCGATGGCAACGTGGTCAGCGCCGCGGCAACCCATCCTGACCTGGCCGAGCTCGCGGACTTGCAGCTGACGACGGGCTGTGGCCCGCTGCTTGAGGCGGCGGATGGCGGTGCCGCCGTCAGCTGCCCGGACACGCTGCAGGAGGCCCGCTGGCCCGAATTCGCCGAGGCGGCGTTGCGCCGAGGCGTCCGCTGCTCGGTTCACCTGGTGCGGGAACTGCCGCGCGGCGCCCTGGTACTTTCGCTGTTCGGCGTGCGCCCCGGCGTTCTCGACGCCGAATCCAATCCGATGGCCGACCTGCTGGCCGCCTTCGGCGGCGCGATGCTCACCAACGCCACCGCCTATGACCAGGCCCAGCGCACCGCCAGCCAGCTCAAGGACGCCGTGGTGGCGCGGTCGGTCGTCGATCAGGCCAAAGGCATCTTGATGCACGCGCTGGGCTGTGACGCCGACGAGGCGCTGCGGCGCCTGCGCCAGGAATCCCAGCGCCGCCACGTCAAGGTCACCGAGGTGGCCACCGAGGTCGTGGCCGCGTACGGCAGCGACGAGCCGAGGTAGAACTAGCAGGCATCCGCCGACGTGACGATCCGCCGGGCCCTGATCGCCCCGGCGGATCGGTTGGGTACGCGGCTAGCGGGTGTTCACCAGCGACGCCAGGCCGGTCGGCGGCGGCTGCGGTACCGGCCGTAGCCGCGCGTGGTGAACGCGCTGACCAGCAGCGCCGCAGCCACCAGGGCGACAATGAACGTGATCACGGTATGTCCGGCGCCCAGAATCGCCGTAGTGACAATGCCGCCGACCAGAGCGGCCACAATGCCGATGAGGATCGTCATGATGATCCCGATGTGCTGGCGGCCGGGCACGAGCAGCCGGGCCAGGGCGCCAATCACAAGTCCGATGAGCAACCAGACGATGATGACGGAAACCGTGAGTGTCATGACCTCTCCTTAGGTTCGGTTGGGTCCATGGCCAGAGCTCGTGGCGCCTGGCCTCAGTCCTCGTAGACGTCCTCGATGACCTCGGTCTCGCCAGCACGTAGACCCGTCGATTCCATCGACAGGTCACGAGTAGCGTCAGTGTGGTTGGCGGCCTCCTGGCTGCCCAGCGCGCCGGAGGCGGGCAGGCCCGCCTGGACGCGCGTGTTGGCCGGGTTCCGGTTGACGTAGGCCGGGTAGGTGATCTCCTCTACCCGCGCACCTGGCCGCCACCGGGCTTGCCGCACGAACAGGCGCCGTCCGACCCAGCCGTAGCCGCGGCGCGGAATCGCGATCCCGAGGATGCCGATGATCATGATCACGTAACCGGCCGTGTGCAGGTTGAAGACCGACGTGTTCGTCGTCACGGCGAATGCGAGGATCGCGCCGATGCCGATCAGTGCCAGTCCCATACCGGTTTTCATGGTGGTCCTTCCGCTGTCAGGCGCCGCAGCTCATCAGGCCGTGGCAGCTGATTGGGGGGTGTCGCCGGTCTCGGCCGGATCGAGCAGTCGGCTCTTCAGGTGGCTCAGGGCCCGGGCGAGAAGCCTGGACACGTGCATCTGCGAGATACCGAGCCGTTCACCGATCTCGGTCTGCGTGAGGTTGCCGTAGAAGCGCATGACCAGGATGCGCTGTTCACGCTCGGGTAGTTCCTCCCAGTGCGTGCTGACGGCTTCCATGTCGATGGTGTGGGCGACACCTGGGTCGTCGTCGCCGAGCACGTCTGCGAGCAGAGCAGGGTCGTCCCGGTCGGACAGCGGGGCGTCGAGCGAGTAGGTGCTGAACACGAGGTCCGCCTGGCGGGCCTCCCGCATGTCGTCCTGGCTGACCCCGAGCCGCTCGGCCAGTTCGGTTTCTCCCGGCGCCCGGCCAAGCTGCTGGGTGAGTTCCTCGGTGGCCTTGCGCAGCTCGAGCAGCAGCTCCTGAGCGGACCGGCGGACGTGGATCTGCCAGCGCTTGTCCCGGAAGTGGCGCTTGATCTCACCGCTGACGCAGGGCTGCGCGTAGGCCGAGAGGCTGTCGCCGACCTCGGGGTCGTAGTTATTGATGGCCTTGAGCAGGCCGACGTACCCGACCTGCATGAGATCTTCCGCGGGTTCGGGGCTGCCGCGGTACTGCCGGACGCAGGAGCGGACCAGCTTGCCGTAGCGCTCCACCAGTATCTCGCAGGCGGCGGCGCGCAGCTCGGCATCCCTTGGCAGCGCGCGGACCTTGGCCAGCAGGGCGTTGTCGGATAGCTCTTTAAGTTCCGCACGCGACCCCGCGTGGATGGTGGCGTCAGGGGTGGCGGTGCGGGCCGTGAAGTCTGCGGCCGTGGTGTGTGCCGCTGACTGCCGGAGGGTTCCGCTAGTCAAGGTGCCTCCTCAGAACCCTGGAAATTACGGACGAGTTGGGTGTGCCCGACCCTCGGCGAATAAACGTTAGGTAATGTGATGCTCGTCACATGCCGGCATGCGCGGTGAGCCGGACCGCTTGCGCAGAAGGCGCTCCGCGCCGGGCCCCCTCAAACCGCCCGAGTTGCGTCCGGCAAGGAAACCTGTCCTCCGCAGGTGTAGGCGGGTGGCCGGAGGGAAGTGGGCAGACTCGACACCAGCTCAGACCCCTGCGAGGACACGCGATGACCGCGACTGGGAGCGCCGCGAACTGGCGATCGGCAGGGGCCTGCCTGTCCGCAGACCCCGACCTTTTCTTCCCCATCTCATCGGCCGGGCCAGGGGACCAGCAGATAGCGCAGGCCAAGATGATCTGTGCTGGGTGTCAGGTGCGGCCGGAGTGCCTAGAGTTCGCTCTCGCGCACGACCAGGTTTACGGCATATGGGGGGGAACCACCCCCGAGGACCGGCAACGGGACCGTCGCCGCAAGCGGCGTGCGGCGGCCGCGGCGGCGAAGCGGACCGTCGCGGCCTAGCGGCAGCAGAGGAGGACACGTGACTCAGACCGTTGCCATTACCGGCGCAAGCGCCGGCATCGGACGGGCGGCGGCCCGGCTGTTCGCCCAGCGGGGAGACCGCGTCGCGCTGATCGCGCGCGGTCACGCCGGCCTGGAAGGGGCTGTCCGCGACGTGGAGCGGGCCGGCGGCCTCGCCCTCGCCGTCTCGGCCGACGTGGCGGACTTCGCCCAGGTGGAAGCCGCGGCCAAGCAGATCGAGGATACCTTCGGCCCGATCGACGTGTGGGTCAACGTGGCGTTCGCGTCGGTATTCGCCCCGTTCGAACAGACCACGGCCGCGGAGTTCCGGCGGGTCACCGAGGTGACCTACCTGGGGTTCGTGCACGGCACGATGGCGGCCCTGGCCCGGATGCGGCCACGCGACCGCGGCGTCATCGTGCAGGTCGGGTCGGCACTCGGTGCCCGCAGCATCCCGCTGCAGGCCGCCTACTGCGGAGGCAAGCACGCGATCAACGGGTTCACCGAGTCGCTGCGCTGCGAGCTCATGCACGACAAGTCCAAGGTCCGCGTCACCGTCGTGCAGATGCCCGCGGTCAATACGCCGCAGTTCTCCTGGGTGCGGTCCAAACTGCCCAGGCAGCCGCAGCCGGTCCCGCCGATCTACCAGCCGGAGGTAGCGGCTCGCGGTGTCCTCTACGCCGCCGATCACCCGCGGCGCAAGCAGTACTTCGTCGGCGCCAGCACCGTGGCCACCATCCTGGCCAACCGGGTGGCACCCGCCCTGCTCGACAGGTACCTGGCCAAAACCGGCTACGACTCGCAGCAGACCGGCGAACGCGAGCCCGACCGGCCGGACAACCTCTGGGAGGCGGTAGACGATCCGCGCGGCGACGACCATGGCGCGCACGGGGAGTTTGACGAAAGGTCGCACGCCCGCAGCGCTCAGCTGCTCGTGTCCCATCATCCCCTGGCGGCCATGGCCACGGGCGCGGCGTCGGCCGCGGTGGGAGTGGTCCTCGCGAGCCGGTCCCGCCGCCGGTGACCCCAGGCCCTCACCGGTGCGTGAGCCAGCGCTCCATGCAGGCAAGCAGCTCATCGGTGTCGACCGGCTTGGTGACGTAGTCACTGGCACCCGCCGCGATACTCTTTTCCTTGTCGCCGGGCATGGCCCGGGCGGTCACCGCGATGATCGGCAGGGTGGCGAAGGCGGGCATCTGCCGGATCTTGGTCATCGTCACGTAGCCGTCCAGCTCCGGCATCATCACGTCCATCAAGATGAGGTCGGTGTCTTCGGCCCCGACCAGGGCTTCGATGCCTTTCCGCCCGTTGCCGGCCTGCGTCACCGTCATGCCGTGCAGCTCAAGCGTGCTCGTGATCGCGAACACGTTGCGCGGGTCGTCGTCGATCACGAGGATCCTCCGCCCGCGCAGCGCGCTGTGCTCCCCGGCCTGCGCCGGCGGGCGCGTCTGGGTATCGGCGGCCGACTCGCTGATCAGCGCGGGGACGTGATCGGGCTGAGCGGCCGACAGGTGCAAGGTGATGCGCTCACGGAGCTCGTCGAGGGAGGGCAGCAGCTCGAGCGGCTGCGAACCGAAGCGTAGCCTCGCCAGCCGGGCCTGAGCGCTGTCGAGCTTGTCCCTGGTGTGGGCCAACACCGGAACCTCGCGCAGCCCGGGCTCTTCGCGGAGCCGCTCGAGGAAAGCGAACGCGGAAGCGTCCTCCAGGCCCAGGTCGAGGACGACACACTGATGCGGCGCGGCGCTCAGGGTTTCAATGCCCTGCTCGGGGCTGGTCGCCGTGACCACGTGGACGGGTGCGTGGATGCCGGAGAGATCGGAGACCGCGCTGTAGGCCAGCAAGGTCAGCAGGCCCCCGCGCGTGCTCTCAAGTACGAGCAGGCGCCGGCCGCCCAGGGCGGCGTCGTCGGGCACGGCGGGCTGCAGCTGCAGGGCCTTGGTAGCACCGGCGTGCCCGTCGCCGTTCAGCGGGACATCCAGACCGTCGCCGGTGTCGATCAGGTCGGCCGACCAGGCCGCGACCCCGGGCAGCTCGCAGGGCAGGTACAGCGTAAACGTGCTGCCCTGGCCGAGTCTGCTCTCCGCGGTGATCTCGCCGCCGAGCAGGGCACCCACCTCACGGGCGATCGACAGCCCGAGTCCGGTGCCGCCGTACCGGCGGCTGAGCGTCCCGTCGCCCTGCTGGAAGGCGCCGAAGATCGTGCCGAGGTTCTCCGGCGCGATGCCGATACCGGTGTCGGCGACCGAGAAGGCCAGCACGTCGCCTCCGTCAGGCGTGTGCCTGGAGGCTTGGCCGACGCTGAGCATGACGTGGCCATGTTGGGTGAACTTGACCGCGTTCGCCAGCAGGTTGCCGAGCACCTGGCGTAGCCGCTGCCGGTCGGTGCACAGCTCGGTCGGCGTCTCGGGGGCCGCTTCGACGGCGAACTCCAGTCCCTTCTCGGCGGTGAGCGGCTGGAATGTCGCCTGGACATCCTCAAGCAGAGCGCTGAGCGGGAAGCGCTCCGCGCGGATGTCCATCCGCCCCGCCTCTACCTTGGACAGGTCGAGGATGTCGTTAATGAGCTGCAGCAGGTCTGACCCGGCCGTGTAGATGACGTTGGCGTACTCGACCTGCTTGGCGGTCAGGTTTCGTCCCGGGTTCTGCGCCAGCAGCCGGGCCAGGATCAGCAGGCTGTTCAGCGGGGTGCGCAGCTCGTGGGACATGTTCGCCAGGAACTGCGACTTGTACTTCGAGGCCAGCGCCAGTTGCCGCGCGCGCTCCTCGATCTCCTGCCTGGCCCGCTCGATCTCGGCATTCTTGGTCTCGATGTCGCGGTTCTGGGCGGCAAGCAGCGCCGCCTTGTCCTCGAGCTCGGCATTGGACCGCTGCAGCTCTACCTGCTGGTCCTGCAGCTCCTCGGACCGCGCCTGCAGCTCGGAAGTGAGCCGCTGCGACTCCTCGAGCAGCGCGTCGGTGCGAGCGTTGGCGATGATCGTGTTGAAGTTGACTCCGAGCGTCTCGGTCAGCTGCTCCAGGAAGTCGGTCTGCACCTGGGTGAACGGGGTGAACGAGGCGAGCTCGATCACGCCGAGCACCTGGTCTTCGAACAAGATGGGCAGCACGGCCAGGCTCGCGGGCGGCGCGTCGCCGAGGCCGGACGATATCTTGATGTAGCCCTCGGGCAGGTCGGCGGCCACGATCGATCGCTTGCTCCGTGCCGCCTGGCCGATGAGGGACTGGCCCAGCCGGTACTGGATCGGCGCCGCCTTGTCGGCGCGCAACCCGTAGCCGGCGATGAGGCGCAGCTGAGTGTCGCCGTTGACCGGTTCGGACAGGAAAAAGGTGCCGTGCTGCGCGCCCACCAGCGGGGCGAGCTCGTCCATCATCAGCTCAGCCACGACGGCTAGGTCCCGGTGGCCCTGCATCATGCCCGCGATCCTGGCCAGGTTGGTTTTCAGCCAGTCCTGCTGGTGGTTGGCCCGGATAGTCTCGCGCAGCGACTGGACCATCGCGTTGATGTTGTCCTTGAGCTCGGCGACCTCGCCCTGCGCCTCGACCGAGATGGACCTGGTCAGGTCGCCCGAGGCGACCGCGCTGGTCACCTCGGCGATCGCGCGGACCTGCCTGGTCAGGTTCCCGGCCAGCTCGTTCACGTTCTCCGTCAGCCGCTTCCAGGTGCCGGACACGCCCTCGACCTCGGCCTGGCCGCCCAGGCGGCCCTCGCTGCCCACCTCGCGGGCGACCCGGGTTACTTCGGCGGCGAAGGAGGACAGCTGGTCGACCATGGTGTTGATGGTGGTTTTGAGCTCGAGGATCTCACCGCGCGCGTCCACGTCGATCTTCTTGGACAGGTCACCCTGCGCCACGGCGGTAGTGACCTGGGCGATGTTGCGGACCTGGCCGGTCAGGTTGCCCGCCATGGAGTTGACGTTGTCGGTCAGGTCCTTCCAGGTGCCGGCCACGCCCTTGACGTCGGCCTGGCCGCCCAGCCGGCCCTCGGTGCCGACCTCGCGGGCCACCCTGGTCACCTCGTCGGCGAACGCGGACAGCGTGCCGACCATCCGGTTGATCGTCTGGGCCAGCGCAGCCACCTCACCCTTGGCTTCCACCGTGATCTGCTGGCTCAGGTCACCACGTTCCACCGCCGTGGCCACCTGGGCGATCGAGCGCACCTGGGCGGTCAGGTTGGACGCCATCACGTTGACGTTGTCGGTCAGGTCCTTCCACGTCCCCGACACGCCGCGGACGACGGCCTGGCCACCGAGGTTGCCCAGGGTGCCGACCTCGCGGGCCACCCTGGTCACCTCGTCGGCGAACGCCGAGAGCTGGTCGACCATCGTGTTGATGGTCTCCTTCAGTTCCATGATCTCGCCGCGGGCGTCGACCCGGATCTTCTGGCTCAGGTCGCCCTTGGCTACCGCCGTGGTCACCTCGGCGATGGAGCGGACCTGGTCGGTCAGGTTCGCCGCCATGACGTTGACGGACTCGGTCAGGTCCTTCCACGTGCCGGACACGCCCTTGACGTCGGCCTGGCCGCCCAGCAGGCCTTCTGTGCCGACCTCGCGGGCCACCCTGGTCACCTCGTCGGCGAACGACGACAGCTGATCGACCATGGTGTTCAGGGTGGACTTCAGCTCGAGTATCTCACCGCGTGCGTCCACGTCGATCTTCTGGCTCAGGTCGCCCTTGGCCACCGCGGTCGCCACCTGGGCGATGTTGCGCACCTGGCCGGTGAGGTTGCCCGCCATGGCGTTGACCGATTCGGTCAGGTCCTTCCAGGTGCCTGACACCCCGGGGACATAGGCCTGGCCGCCGAGTTTGCCTTCGGTACCGACCTCGCGGGCCACCCTGGTCACCTCCGAGGTGAACAGGTCGAGCTGGTCCGCCATCCCGTTGAACTCCGTGGCGATCTCGTCCATGAGCGGGTCGCCGGTCTTGGCCAGGCGGGTACTGAAGTCACCGCCCCGCACGGCGGTAAGGCCGGCGAGCAGCTGTTCAAGTCCCGACCTGTCAAGCCGAGAACCGGACTGGACCATATCAGTCACCAAACGCTCCCATCACAGGCGCGGGGCGCGCCGCTAGGCGCGTCAGGGCACCGTCGTGCGATCTACACCGATGGTAGACCGGATGTAACTATCATGGGCGGCACAAGCTTCTGCCGCAGTGCCAGCCTCGAAAGGCCCCGTGCCGGAAGACATTATGCCGGAAGACACGGAAGACACGATGCCGGGAGACGCTGGGCCGGGAGACGCTGGGCCGGGGAGATGGGTGCCCCAGGGAGGCGGGGTGATGGCTGCGGGCGACGACATGCTGCGGCTGGTCGCGGTTATCGACCAGCAGCGGCTTGAACTTGATCGTATCCGCGCCGCGGCGGCCGAACAGTCCGTGATCGCGATGGCCCGGGGCGCGCTGATGGAACGGCTCGGGCTGTCCTCGGCGGAGGCCGCGAGCCAGCTGGCCGGGCTAGCCGCGGCGACCGGAGTGCCCCTCGCCGAGATGGCGGCGGCCGTCCTGTCGCCGGATGCACCTCGCGACGTGAGCAGTGATGTTCATGCCCCGGGAGGCAGTGGCCCCGGAAAGCCTGGCTTCGGCTCGCTCTGGGCCGAGGCCGCGGCCGAACTGGCCGCCGACGGTGCCGAGCTGGTCGGCACGTTGGCCGGGCAGGTACCCCTGGGCGCGGCCTCGGTGGTGCTCTGGCTGCTCGAGGCGGACGGTGCGCTCGCGCTGCTCGGTGCGGTCGGCTTGTCCAGCGGCGAGACCAGCCGCTGGCGGCATATCCCGTCGCAACTGGACTGCCCGCCGCAGCGGGTCGCCCGGGGCGCCGCTAACTTGTGGTGGAACGCGGGCCGTCCGGAGATGGACAGCGCCCCGGTCACCGGGACGCCGGGCGGGGCCCGGGCTGTCCTGGCGCTCCGCGAGCGCAACGGCGAGCTGCTCGGCGTCCTGGAGGCCAGCTGGCCCAAGCCCGTCGCGGCCTTCACGACCGAGATCCGCCAGCATCTGTCGTCGCTGGCCGCAGGCTGCGCGCGGGTGGTCAGCACCCGCCTGGCCCACGGGGACCTGGCGGCCGGCCAGCCGAAGCCGGCCGTCTACGCCCTGCTCGACGGCCTGGCCGACTCGGTGCTCGTGGCCCAGGCGATCAGGGATAACGGCGGGAGGGTGACCGACTTCAGCATCGAGCACGTCAGCCCGGGCTTCCGCGACCCCGCGGGCCGCGCCGGATCAGACCTGACCCGGCTGAGCCTGCTCGAGGCCTACCCGGCGAGCGTGTCCGGCCAGGGGTTGTTCGCCCGGGCCAGGCAGGTCCTGGCGGACGGCGTAGCCCAGCATGTCCCCGGCCCGCTGAGCGCGTCCCCGGCCAGCGGGCTCCCGGCCAACGACAGCGGAGTCGGCGCCGGCCAGGCGGCGCTGGCCGATCTCCGGGTGGCCCGGTTCTTCGACGGGGTGATCTTCACCTGGCACCGCGAGGGCCTGGACGGCCGGCTGGCCACGCTCCTCGATCATGCGCAGCGGCTCGGCCGTCTCGGCGGCTGGGAGGAGAACCTCCTCACCGGCACCGTGCGCTGGACCGATTCGGCTTTCGAGCTGTTCGGCCTGGCGCCGCACCCAGGGGCGGAGATACCCCTGGCCGACCTGCACAGCTACGTAATGGCGGCCGACAAGCCGGTGGTGAAACGCTTCCGTCATAACCTGCCGGGACAGCGGGAGGCCCTGACGGCGACCTTCCGGGTCGTCCACCCTGATGACCGGAGCATCAGGCAGATCCGTGTCTTCGCCGAACCGGTGGTCGACGCGGCCGGCCAGGTGGTCGCGCTGCGCGGGGCCTTCCAGGACGTCTCGGCCCACTACCATACGCAGGTCGCGCTCGCCGCCACGCGGGACCAGCTTGCCGACAGCGAACAGCGCGTCGCCGAGGAGCACCTGCTCGCGCTGCGGTTGCAGCAGGCCATCATGCCGCCGGACGAAGAGCCGGTGGAGGCGGCCGGGATCGATGTCGCCGTGCGCTACCGGCCGGTCGGCGAGGGTCACCTGGTGGGCGGCGACTGGTACGACACACTGCTGCTGCCGAGCAAGGACGTGCTCCTGGTCGTCGGTGATGTCGCAGGGCACGGCATCGATGCGGTGACCGGAATGGTGGCGGCCCGCAACTCGCTCCGCGGCCTGGCTATCACGGGGGCGGGCCCGGCCGAGCTGATCCGCATGCTTAACGGGGTGATGTGCGATCTCACCTCGGGCGTGGTGGGGACCGTGGTGTGCGGGCTCTACAACCCCGATACGCACGTGCTGCGCTGGGCCCGCGCCGGGCACCTGCCGCCGGTCCTGGTACACGACGGGACCGCCGCCGAGCTGCCGCTGCCAGGCGGAGTCCTGCTCGGCATGGACCCGGACGCCAGCTACGAGGAGGCCACCCAGTCGCTGTGTCCCGGTGACACCTTGCTGCTGTTCACCGACGGGCTCATCGAGCGGCGCGGCGATTCGATCGTGGATGTGCTCAAGGAGTTCGTCGCGACGCTCGGCTGCTACGGCGGGGAGATGACCGCCGTCGGCCAGGCCGACCAGATACTCGCGAGCGCCGTCTCCGACACCGATGACGATGCCTGCCTGGTGGTCGTACGCATCCGCTGATCCGGCGGCGTCAGCCCCGGCCCGCCAGGGCGTCCCTGATCCGGTCGGTGGCTCCGGCGATGGGCGCGGCCACCTTGAGCATCTCGGGCGTGCAGGGCATGTGCGGGTGCGGCCGGGTCGGCGCGAGCCGCTTGGCCTGCTCGAGCTGGACGCCCAGGTCACCGAGCTCCTGCTCGCTGAGGGCCAGCCGGACCCCCGGCCACACCTCGGTCTCCTCGAAGTCGATGTGCGCCCGGGTGATGGTGATGACCTGACGCAGCAGGGCCACGTCCTGGTCGGACCTTTCCAGCAGGCCGAGCAGGCGCTTGGCGTCCTGCTCGGCGCTGACTGCCTCGTCGGCGAGCCGGGGGCCGTTCTGCACCCGGCGGCGCACCAGCGGCCAGAAGTACCGTTCTTCGATGGCCTCGTGCCCGGACTCCGCGATGACGAGCTGCGCGATCAGCCTCCCGTCGGCCAGCGCCACGTCGGCTGGGCCGGGCCGCTCAAGCGCCGACAACAGCCGCCTGACCTCATCATGGTCGCACCGCAGCAGTTCGATAGCATCAGTCATTGCCGTCATGTCCCCACCGTCTTATCGCGCATGTCAGCCCGCTTCCCCCGGTCGCGAGCCGGAGCAGCCTGGACAACCGAGAGCCCGGGAAGCGCGAGCTTCCCGGGCCTCAGCTAGGGCGCCTGCGGGGGGGATACAGGCTCCCATTATTAGTTTTACGCCGCTTGGGCGGTGACGCGGTCGTAAACCGCGATGGTTTCTCCAGCGATCCGGTCCCAAGAGTACCGGGACCGCACCCGGTCAACCGCCGCCACCCCGTACGCCTCGATCAGCATGCGGTGCGCGAGCAGCTGCCGGATCCGCTGCGCCAGCAGGGCCGGCCGGTCCGGCTGGATGAGGACGCCGGTCGTTCCGTCCACCACGGCGTCTATGTGCCCGCCGACTGGGGGTGCGATGACCGGGGTGCCGCACGCCATGGCCTGCAGCGAGGTGGTCCCGGAAGGCTCGTACTGGCAAGTACTGACGACCAGGTCAGCGGAGCGCAGCAGGGCCGGCATGGCGGCGTGCGCCACCTTGCCGGTGAAGATCACGCGGTCCGTGATGCCCAGCGTGGCCGCGAACTTGGCCAGCTTGACGTACCCGTCGTCTCCGCTTAGCTCGGTCTCCTCCGGCCCGCCGACGACCAGGAGTTCGGCGTCGGGAACCCGGGTCAGCGCCCGCAGCAGCGTCTCGAGCGGCTGGCGCTGGCTCAGGTCCGCCGCGGTGAGCAGGCGCGGCCGGCCGTTCCGCTTGGCCACCGGGCCCTCCGGGGTGAACAGGTCGGTGTCGACGCCCAAGGGCACGACCCGGATCGAGGACCGGTGCACGCCCAGGCTGGCCAGGTCGGCCACCTCGGCGGAGTTGGTCGCGACCACCGCGGTGGCGCTGCGGCCGATGGCGGGTTCGAGCCTGATCCGCGCCGCAGACGCGCCGTCCGCCTTGACCCCGTCCGTCCGGCGCTCGGTGACGCCGAGGGAGCGGAACTCCTGTACGACCGGGATGCGGAGATCTCGGGCGGCGGCCAGCGCGGCCAGGCCGCTGGTCCAGCGCAGCGCGTGCACGACGTCCGGACGTTCGCGCTCCCAGTGGCTGCGCAGCGGGCCGCTGAAGGCGGGCACCCGCTCGAGCAGGCCGGCGTCGCCTGCGGCTGTCTCGGGGACCGGCCCGGCGTTGATGTGCTCGACCCGGACGCCACGGTGGAGTTCGGCCTGGTCGGGCACGTCGGGCAGGTTCTTCTGGGCGTATACGGTCACCTGGTGGCCGTGCCCGGCGAGCTTGCGGGTGAGCTCGCTGAGCCCGATGTCGTCACGGTCAGCGCCGGAGCCTGCGCGGGGATGCAGCGGCGTGGCGTTCTGGGCTACTAGAGCGATCTTCATCAGTGGTCCTCTCGCTTCGAACCTCAGTCACGGTGTTCGCTAGCGAGAGACGGAAAAGTGGTGCCCGATCTGCGCGCTCCGCGAAACACCATGTTCGCGTTGAGCGTGCCTGCGTCGTAGGCACCACTAAGGAAGACAATATCCCATCACGCGAGTGCGCAAACCACCGAATGCAAGACCAGGCCGCCTGCGTGTCGTCGAGACGAGGTTTCCGCAGGTCTTCGGGGTTCAGCCCGCGGCGGCTTCCGCCACGCTGTCGAAAACGGGGATCAGCCGGTCGGCAGTGGTCAGCCGAAGGATCTTGGCCACCGCGGCCTGCGGGGACACCAGCGCGAGGACGCCGCCCTGCCGGTCGAGCGAGCGGTTCACCCGCAGCAGAGCGTGCAGCGCGGAGGAGTCCATGAAGCGCAGGCCGGACATGTCGATGATCAGCGTGTGCGGCTGCTGCGACACCTCTTCATCGAGCAGACGGCGCAGTTCGTCCGTATTCGTCACGTCGGCCTCGCCGGCGATCTCCACCAGCGTGTAAGGTTCGCCAGCGGACTCCCGGGCCGTTACAGAGACCGTCAGCAGATCCACGCACTTGTTGTACCACAAGGCGGATCGTCAAGGGATACGCCTAGGCGCGGGCGGGCGGCAGGTTCATGTGCAGCCGGATCGTCGTGCCCGTTTGGTCCGAGGTTATTTCCACCTGGTCGCAGACCTGGTTGACGATCCAGAGCCCGTGTCCGCCCGAGGCGTCCAGGGACGGCTTGCGGCGCCCCGCCAACGGATCGGTGATGATTCCCTCGTCGTGGACCTGGCAGACGATCTCCTTCGCGTCGTACCAGATCTTCAGGCTCCCCGTCGATTTGGCATGCTTGACCGTATTGGCCGCCACTTCGCTGACCGCCAGCGTGAGGTCGATGGCACGGGCTTCGGTCAGCCCGGCCTGGATCGCGTACCGGTGCACGACGGCCCGGATTGCGGCCAGGTCAGTGGTGTACGTGTACGACATGGGATCATCCGATGGGGGCAGCAGGCCGTCGCCGTCCGGCCGAGGAACCGGCTGACGGGTGAGCGCTTCTCGGACCGCAGGTACGCGCTGCGTGGTCTCGCCTTCCCGGGCCATCAGCAGACACCATACACCGGCGCGTGAATCGGGCGGTCCTGGTGCCAAGGAATGCCGAACTCGCCGGACATAGCACCCGCGGACACGGCACCCTTCGTTCACGTGTATCCGCCCCACATGGGGTAGACGTAAGAACGTTCGGCGTCCGCAGCTCTTCGGCAGGGTAGGAGCTGCCCGTCTTTCGGAGGTAAAAATGCGAGTCGGAGGGATTGTCTTGCTGATATGGCTGGTCATCGGGGCAATTGCGGCCGGTCAGCGCGGATATTACGGTTCGGCGTCCGTCAGCTGCGCTCACGGCGGCACGGTGATCGCCACGATCGCGGCCGGACCGCTCAACTACGTGGGCGTGAACCCGAAGGTCGCGTGCCATTTGCCCTCCCCGAGCAGCTGAGCCCCGAGAGCGGCTCAAGATTCAGGTTGAGATCGAATTGGAAGCTGAGCACGCGCTGGCGGCACGAAGGTTCATTTGTGTGCGCGCCTGGCTACGCAGTGCCGAGCTGCAACTACGCAGTGCCGAGCTGCAACTACGCAGTGCCGAGCTGCACCTGAGCGCTGCCTGACCCGATCTGGTCCAGG
This sequence comes from uncultured Actinomycetes bacterium, assembly GCA_963798675.1. Taxonomy (GTDB): domain Bacteria; phylum Actinomycetota; class Actinomycetes; order Streptosporangiales; family Streptosporangiaceae; genus Palsa-504. Next base: position 18,101 of record CAWCUJ010000012.1, read on the forward strand.
GAATGTTCCCAGGTACGGTCCGGCCAGTGGTAGCGAGCGAGTCCCTCGGCGGGCCGGTATTCCGCCGTGTACAGGGTGCCGAAGCCCTGGTGGAAGCGGGTGGCGTACAGCGGGGAACGCAGGCACGCCGCCACGACGCCCCGGACGTCGGCGCCGGCGGCGAGCAGTTCCTCCAGGTGCTGCTGGCGCTCGACGGTCCGGATCGCGGCGGCGTACGGCGCCCATTCCACCTTGCCCTGGTAGTTGGTGGCGACGGCCACGCTGGTGATCTGAGCCGGCCGGTCGGGAGCCAGGTACGCCGTGGCCCGCCTGCCGACCCGGTCCAGCGCGGTGACGTTGTAGGACATGTGCACAGGGATTCGGTACAGGACCCGCATGGCCTCCTCAGTGGTCTGGCACGTCTGGAGCACGTAGCGGATCACCACCGGGATGCCGAAGCCCTCGCCGACCTGCGGCCTGCCACCGAAGGTGAGCGAGACGGCGAGGCCGGCGTCGTTGACCCCGTCGAGCAGCCCCCACAGGCAGTCGAGCATGCCGAGCACCCGCCGGCCGGCGTACGCCGTCCTGGCCACTACCGCGTCGAACAGCCGGTAGTCCCAGTCGTAGTTGCGGACAAGCGCGGGGCCGCCGGGCAGCACCGCCGCCTGCGAACAGCCGGTCAGGAACGGCGGCGGGTTCCACATCGTCAGCGCGGCAGCGGCCTCGGGATCATCGCCGAGCAGGGCGGTCAGCCGCTGCCAGACCGGAATAAGTTCGGGCATGTGCTTCTCGAGCCGCGCCCCGGCCTCTTCTGCCGTGGGGCGGGTGTTCGCGCCGTTGAGCCACCACTGCCGGAACGCCGGCCAGGTCGCGGTTAGGTGTTCACCTATCTCCGCACCCGGCTCGTCCTCGGCAAATGCCCGCAAGGCAAGCGAAACCTCGCCCTGTGGCGCGGCCTGTTCCCACGGGGTGGCCGGCCATGATCCCGGGGCCCAGTCCGTCGAGGCAACCCGCTGGAGCCAGGAGCGCCAGTCTGACCAGTCGACGTCCTCCACCCACCGCTGCCAGTCCTGCCAGCTCGCAGGCGCAGGCACCGGCCGCTCATGATCATTGCCTAGGTCACTGCCTGCCATCACGCCGCCCGCCCTCCGGATGCCTATCCGCCTTGCTGATACCCCGTGCCTGAGCGCTAAACGTCGCCAGGCAACGATGCCGCTTTTGATTTCTTGATCTGCGATTCGCAATCTGAGATATCCTGCCATGAGGGTATGGCTGGTCCCACGGTGACGTGCGCGGACGTCCGCTTTCCTCAGCCTGGCGGCCTGCTGCCAGGGAATGCGGTAGCGGCAGCGCGAGAGGCATGGGTCGTGACTTACGACGGAGACTGGCGGGAAACCTTCAGGCCGGACATCCCGAGCGCGGCGCGCATCTATGATTACCTGCTCGGCGGCAAGGACAATTACCCGGCGGACCGGGCCGTGGCCGAGTCGATGATCGCTCAGTTGCCGAACGTGCGGCTGGCGGTCCAATGGAACCGGGCGTTCCTGCGCCGGGTCGTCCGCTACCTGGTCGGTGAGGCCGGGATCCGCCAGATCATCGACATCGGCGCCGGCCTGCCTACGGCGGGCAACACCCACGAGGTCGCCCTGGCTGCCAGCCCCGAGGCCAGGGTGGTCTATGTTGACCGCGATCCAGTGGTGCTTGCGCACGCCAGGAACATGCTGCACGGCGTCCCTAACACCGCGATCATCGAGCATGACCTGCTCGAGCCGGATGAGATCCTGGCTGATCCGGCGCTGCGGAGCCTGATCGATTTCAGCCAGCCGACGGCAATCTTGCTCCTGTCCATCTTGCACTTCGTGCCAGACTCCGACCACCCGGCCGGGCTCGTCGCCCGGCTGCTTGACCCGTTCCCGGCCGGCAGCCATATCGCGATTTCGCACGCCACACCGGACACCGTCCCCGAGGTCAAGGACGTGGAGCGGGTCTTCGACGAGGCGACCGAGCAGGCTCATGTCCGCAGCCGGGCCGTCATCAGACAGCTCGTCGCGGGGCTGGAGATGATCGAGCCGGGCCTGGCGTGGCCGCCGGAATGGCGGCCCGACCCCGGCGACCAAGTGCCCGCCAACGCCGCCGAGTCGTATTACTGCGTGGTGGTCGCCAGGAAGCCATGATCCAAGACAGACGGGGTCAGTCTTCCGGGATCACCCTGCTCACCTCATCCGGGCCGCTGTACTCGCGCTCCGGCATGCCGTTCAGCGCGCTCAGCGCCTCGGGGTCGGCCCGGTTGCTCTGGGCCTGGTCCACGAGCTGCTGCTTGGTGGCCGGGTAGCGGATGCCACCCAGAAACTTCTGCACCTTGATGAAGTCGGCCAGTGCCATCGGGAGCTCCTTCCTCTGAGACCAGCGCGCTTCCCTGGAGCAGAAAGCTCAAACAATGATGGCCAGGTGGTGGTTGCGGGAAATGCCGGCGGGTAGCCGGACGGGGCAGGTGGCGTGACCGGGCCGGAACTCACCGCCGCCGGGACCTGCCGATCACCCCGCCAAAATCCGTCTGCCCGCGAAGGAGAAGACCCGATGCCGAAGACCAGCCGGAGCGCCCAGCCGCGCAACGGCGAGCTGCCTGGCACGCTGCGGCGCTCGTCGAAGGAAGCGCAGGAAGCGTTCACCGAGGCGCGCGACAGCGCGGTGCAGACCTACGGTGAAGGGGACCAGGCGAACCGCGCCGCGTACTCGGCGCTGAAGCGCACCTTCGAGAAGCGAGGCGACCACTGGATACCTAAGGGCGAGCCGGAGGAGTAGCGTCCGCTGCTTACAGTGGGCGTGTGGATGAACTGGCTGATTCCGCACATCTGGTGCATGACGCCGACGGGCTGCGGCGGCGCCTGGCCGACGACGGTTACCTGTTCTTCCGCGGCCTGCTGCCCACCGGCCAGGTCCGGGCGGCCGGGCACGCGGTGCTGGCCCAGCTGCGATCCGGCGGCTGGATCGATGACCGGGGCATACCGTCGATCCAGCCGCGCGCGGTCAACTCGATGGACGCCCTCGCCGATCCGGCGTTCCGCGCCGCCATGTTCGGTCCCGCGTTCAACCAGGTTCCCTACTGGCCGGCGCTGCGCGAGGTCATCCGGCGGATACTCGGCCCGCGGGCGTTCTCCTACCCGGCCAAGGTGCTGCGCGCCGTCTATCCCGAACGGCCGCAGGCCCGCCCGCGCGGCCGGTACATCCACTACGACTACGGGGTGTCCGGCGTCCAGGACATGCTGACCAGCTGGATCCCGCTGATGGAGATCCCGGTCCAGATCGGCGGCCTGGCCGTTCAGCCCGGCGGCCATCTCGGCCCGCCCCGGCGGCCGCGCCCCCTCGGTGCCACCGAACCCGGCTGGGCGACCACCAGCTACGAGCCCGGCGACGCCATCATCTTCCACTGCCTGACGCCGCACGCCGCCCTGCCCAACCGGGGTTCCACGCTGCGGATCTCGGGCGACTTCCGCTGGCAGCGGCCTGGGCCGGCGCCAGCCGAGCTCGTCCTGGGGCCCGCCGGGCGGTCGCCTGAGATGTTTAGCCGGCTGTTCCGCCGCGAGCCGTGGTGGGAACCCGTGCCCGCCGGGCTCGCGCTGCACCCCCGGGCGCGGATGATCACCGCCGCGCCGGGCCCCTCAAGCCTGATCCCCGTGCACCCCGGCTGGCAGCACTGGCAGCCACCCCCCGCCACGGTGCACTGACAACCTCACAGGGAGCCAGCGACCTCATCGAATCACCCGCGACGGGTGAGGTCGAGGCCGGGCCGCATGCGGATGCTGGGCAGACCGGCTAAGGGGAGGGTGGCCATGGTGTGGATCACTGGTGGCGGCATCATCTATGTTGTGCTGCTCATCACTCTCGGCATCCTCTCGATACGGAAGGGTCACTGGGTCATGTTCATCGTGGGCTTGTTCCTTCCGTTTTTCTGGCTCATCGGCGCGTTGATGCCCCGCAGGCGCTGATGCCCCGCAGGGTCGTTTCCGCGATTGTTCATTTCCAGTTTTCGCCTATCCGCCCGGCATCCGCAGAACGCGGCTGGTTATTCGCCTTCGATCCGGTACCCACGATCTTATTCACAATTCGTCCACAGGAACCTGGGTATAACGCGAGAACAACGGTCTGCGCGTCACCAGCGCAGGGTTTCGGGGGAGCCTCCGTTCGCCGCGATCACCCGCTCGGTCCGCCTGACGTCTGCGGCCAGGCCGAACGCCATCACTGCATGCCAGTCGTTGAAGATGTAGACGGGGCTGCCAATAAGATCGTCGATATCGGCCGCGAGCCGCTCGGCGCGTCCGCTCACGTCAGCGCCGAACAGTGACAGCCGCCACAGCAGCGCGGCCGCGTCCACGACGTCCAGCCACTCGGTGGACCGGCCAGCGCGGATGGGGCCGTCGTACAGGGCGAGCGCCTTGTCGATCTCGCCCAGTTCCAGGTGGTACAGGCCCCGGTGCCACCAGTTGTGGATGGCGAAGAAGCTCGGCGACCAGTCCGGCGCCGAGGCGACCAGGAAGTCGACGCCGTCCCGCTGGCTGCCTTCCATCTCGAAGACGTGCGCCAGCGCGTGCACCGACCAGACGTCCTTCGGATTGTGCTCGAGCGCGGCCCGGGCGCGGGCTTCGGCCTGCCGGTAGTCCGCGTTCTCCTCGAGCCCGAACGCGTAGATGCCCTGCACGTACCCCCAGCCCGGCAGGTCGCGCGGCCAGGCGGGCAGGACCCGGGCGGCGGTGTCGCGGAGCTCGAGCCGGTTGCCGAGGAAGAAGTAGAGGTCCTGGGCCACCTTGAGTGCGAGCAGGTCGCGCGGGTGGCACAGCAGCGCACGCTCCAGCGAGCGGGTCGTGGCTTCCCAGTTGCCCTCGACCCAACCCCTGGCGGCGCGCAGGTGATGGAGTTCCCGCTCGCCCATGACGGTCTCGTCCAGCTGCTTCAGGATCTCCCCGGCGGCGGCGACACCCTCCGGGGTCGTCCCGTACAACTGCAGGTAAGCCCGGTAGATATGGCCGAGCACGAGGCTGTCATCGGCGGCGACCGCCGCCTCGGCGTCGGCGACCGGGTCGCCCGCGAGGGCGGCCAGGTCCTCGATGGCCTCGTCGAGCAGCGCCACCGCGTCGGCGCTGCCTGCCCGGACAGGAACCCCCCAGCGATCCGCGAATGCCTTGCCCATCTCGGATCCCTTCTGCTTCTCACCTCAGGTAAAGCCTACTCACCGGCCCGGCGCACAAGTGCACAAGTGCACAATCCACCTGCCGCAGCGGGTCGCCGTCGTCCTCGCCAGCGCCTGACCGGGGTGCGCTCCGCGTCACCTCATGGCCTACGGTTGTGGTGTGCGGGACGTGCCTTGGTGGGGCGTGGTCTCATCGGTGGCGGCTCCGATCCTGCTGATCAGCGGGTGGACGGCCGCCGCCGGCCTGCAGCCACGATTCGACCCGGTCGCCGATACGGTCAGCGCGCTCGCCGCGCAGGGTGCGACCGACCGGTGGGTAATGACGCTGACGTTCCTCGTGGTTGGCGGCTGCTACCTGGTTACGGCGCTCGCGCTCCGGCCGGCCGGAGCCGCGGGGCGGCTGATCCTGATCGCCGGAGCGGTCGGCGGCCTGCTGGTGGCGGCGAATCCCGAGCACCCCGGGGACGCCTATCCGCTGCCGCACATTATCGCGGCGTCGGTCGGGTTCGCGGGGCTGGTCACCTGGCCCGCCGGAGCCAGCCGGCGCGGGTTCGCGGTGCCCTGGGGTCTTCGGCCCCCCGTGGCCGCGACGGCCGTCGCGGTGCTGTTCGTTTTGGTCCTGTGGTTCGTCGCTGAGCTGGTCCTGGGAGCCGGGCAGGTCGGCCTGGCCGAGCGGGTCGCGGGCGGCGCGCAGGCGGCATGGCCGCTAGCTGTGGTTCTCTCCTGCCGGATAAGAAGGCCGTGTAGACCAGGGCGGCCGCCGCCGCGCCGAGGACCGCGCCGCCGACGGCCTGCCAGGTCGTATGATCCCGCACCGCCACCCGGGACCAGCCGAGCAGCCCCACAAGCAGGTAACCGACAAGCACCAGCGGTCCGAAGGCGAGCGCGAGGATGGTCACCGAACCCGATGCCACCGCGCAGTGAATGGAGATCTTCCACACCATGGTGATGGCGGCCAGCACTGCCACGCTGATCAGCATGAATGCGAGGTAGCCTGTCAGCATGACCGGGGCGCCGAGCACGAGCAACAGGATCAGCCCGGTCGCGACCGACATGGTGATGAACGCCAGCACCACCAGCCGGGGCCGCCGAGCGCCCACGTTCCTGTCGTCAAAGCGGCCGCGGCGGATGCCGTAGTCGATGAACACCGTCGGCAGCACGCCGGCGAAGAACGCGGCCAGCGCCCCCCAGCCGGCCCCGGCCAGGCCGTCGGCATGGACTCCGACACCGATCACGGTGACGATCAGCCAGTTCTTCGGCTCAAGCAGGTAAGTGACCCGCGAAGCCACAGATGTGCGTGCTTGACGAGCGCCCATGAACAGACGGTACCGTCCCCGGTATGGCGGCACGTAGCGGCAGTGAGTTCCTCGAGCGGCTGTCTGCCGCCCATGTCCATGTGGAGATCCAGGGCGAGACCCTGACCGGCGGCGTGGCCGATCATCCGGCCTTCCGCAACGTCGTGCGCAGCTACGCCGATCTCTATGACATGCAGCACGACCCCGCGTTCCGGGACATTCTCACCTACCCGTCGCCGACCACGGGCGAGCCGGTCGCCACCGCCTTCCTGCCGCCGAGAACCCACGGGGACCTCATCAAGCGCCGTCAGGCCTTCAAGGCCTGGGCCGACCGCTCGCTCGGCATGCTGGGTCGCACCGGCGACTACCTGAACAGCGCGCTGATGGCGCTGGCCTCGGCGGAAGGCTGGTTCAGCCAGGCCGACCCGGGGTTCGGCGAGAATATCCGGCGCTACTACACCAAGGTCCGCGAGGAAGATCTGCTCTGCACGCACACGCTGGTCCCGCCGCAGGCCAACCGCGCGGTGACCGGGAGCCAGCAGGCCGGTGGCGCGTTGATGGCGCACATCGTGCGGGAAGACGACAACGGCATCGTCATCCGCGGCGCCCGCATGCTCGCCACCATCGGACCGTTCGCCGACGAACTGCTCGTGTTCCCCTCCACGGTCCTGCGCAATTCGCCGGAGGACAAGCAGTACTCCTTCGCGTGCGCCATCGCTAACGACACGCCCGGCCTCCGCTACCTGGCCCGCGAGCCGCTCGACTACGGCCGGCCCCGGCACGATCACCCGCTCGGCTCCAGGTTCGAAGAAACCGACGCGGTCGTCATCTTCGATGACGTGCACGTTCCCTACGAGCGCTGTTTCGTCCTCGGTGACCCCGAACTATGCAACGGCTTCTACGCCCGCACCTCGGCCGTGGTGCACATGACCCACCAGGTCGTCACCCGCACCACGGCCAAGACCGAGTACATCCTCGGGCTCGTATCCCTGCTCACCCAGGCCATCGGCATCGAGCAGTTCGGTCACGTGCAGGCCGACGTGGCCGAGGTCATCACCACGCTGGAGACGATGCGCGCGCTGCTGCGCGCGGCCGAAGTCGACGCCGCGCCGAACGAGTTCGGCGTGCTCACCCCGGCCTGGGTGCCGCTGAACACCGCCCGCAACCTCTACCCGAAGCTCTACCAGCGGTTCCCCGAGATCTTGCGCAAGCTCGGCGCGTCCGGGCTGATGGCGACCCCCACCGCCGCCGACGTGACGGGCCCCGCCGCGGCCGACATCGAGACCTACCTGCAGTCCGCCGCGCTGGGCGGGGCCGAGCGGGTGAAGCTGTTCCGCCTGGTCTGGGACACCTGCATCTCGGCCTTCTCCGGCCGCCAGGCACTGTACGAGTACTACTTCTTCGGCGACCCGGTGCGGATGGCCGGCGCCTACGTGGCCAGCTACGATCGCGAGCCCTACCAGGCCGCAGTCCGAGCCTTCCTGGATTCCAGGTAACGGCGCGGCGGGGCCACATATCCGGAAACGAGGGCTACTATCGCAGCAAGCTATGGCCGGGTATGTGCCCCCTGGTCGGCGGAGGAGACATGAGCAAGGGGACATTCATCCTGTTTCTGTGGCTCGTCATCGGAGCCGCAGCGGCCGGGCAGCGCGGCTACTTCAGCGCGCCCAACCTGGGCTGTACCCAGGGGGCGACGATAGCGCTGACGATCGTGGCGGGCCCGCTCAACTACGTCGGCCTGGACCCCAAGATCTCCTGCACGACCCCCAAGCCAAGCGGCTCGTGACACCAGGCACGCACCCGGCCGGTTCGGAAGATCTATCCCGAACGGCCATCGCTCCTTGCCCGGGGCAAGCAGTCTTGTCATCGCGGAGAGCGTCCCATTAATTTCTCAAGTCACACCGTAATCATCAACAACAAGCTTTACCCACAAAGGGTGCATTTCGGTTAACCCGATACAGCGGCCTAATCGCTGCTGCTATAACGATGGAACGTACGTTCCGGGCGTCGGGAGAACGCTCTGCGGAACGGACGTGTCCGTCCGCGTTTTGGCTCGCAGATGTTCGGGGGGGAAAAGATGGGCACCTGGAATTTCCGCGCCGTGCCGCTCGTCGCGGCCACGATCATGGTCCTAGCCGGATGCACTACCACGCCAAGCGGCGCGACCTTTGCCGCGGCATCGGCCGGGCTCGAGCAGCCGGACGTCACGGTCGCCGCCATACCGTCAGTCGATCTGGCCGGCCTGTACGTGGCGCAGAATGAGGGGCTGTTCACCAAGACGGGGCTGCACGTGCGGATCAAGAAAATAGCGAGCAGCAAGGCGGTGATCGCCGCCCAGTTGAACGGCCAGGTCGACATCAGCGCCGGAAGCTACGTGGGTTACATCGCGGCGCAGGCGGCGGGGGCCAGGTTCCGCATCCTCGCTGAAGCCTCCACCCTGCGGCCGGACACACGCACGCTGGTCGTCACGGCCAAGACGGATATCACGACCATCGCTGACCTGGCCGGCAAGAAGATCGGGGTCAACGGAACCAACAGCATCGGCACCCTGCTGATCAGCGCCCTGCTTCAGGAGAACGGGATCTCGCCCAAGAAGGTCGACTTCGTCACGGACCAGAGCGGCTTCCCGGCGATGCCGGCGCAGCTTCAGCGGGGCGCCTGGCAGGCGGCGTTTCTCGCCGAGCCCTATGTCACCACGGCGGAAGAGACCTACGGCGAGCAGGAGCTGGCCGACCTCGACCAGGGCGCCACCGTGAACTTCCCCATCGACGGGTACGTGGCGACACAGGCGTGGACGCGGCAGCACCCGAAGACGGCGGCCGCGTTCGTGCGGGCCATCGAGGAGGGGCAAACACTCGCTAACACCGACCCCACGGCCGTCCGGGCGGCCATGGCGGTGTCCGACCAGCTGACGCCCGTCGTGACCGCGGTTATAGCGCTGCCCGGATTCCCGATCGGGCCGGTCGATGAAAAGCGCATTCAGCGCACCGCTGAGGCCATGTTCGAGTTCGGCATGCTAAGCCAGCAATACGCGACAGAAGTCGAGCAGGGCACCCTGGTCGAATCGATGATCGGCCCCGGCTCCTGAGGGTGGCGTTAACGGGCCTGCAGTTTCTCTTTGGCCATCTGCTTCTCTTTGGCCATCTGCCTGAGCCGATAACGCTGGGTTTTCCCGCTGATGGTTTTGGGCAGCTCGGTGACGAACTCGACCGTCCGCGGGTACTTATAAGGCGCGATCGACCGCTTGGCGAATTCTTGCAGCTCGGTGACCTTCGCCGCGTCCGGCGTCGCGCCCTCGCGCAGCACCACGAACGCCTGAACGATCATGCCGCGGCCCGCGTCGGGCGCGCCGATGACGGCCACCTCAAGCACGTCCGGATGGCCTAGCAGGGCCTCCTCGACCTCAGGCCCGGCGATGTTGTACCCGGCGGAGATGATCATGTCGTCGCTGCGCGCCTGGAACCAGAAGTAGCCGTCGGCGTCGCGGACGTAGGTATCCCCGGTGATGTTCCAGCCGCGCCGCACGTAGTTCCGCTGGCGCTCGTCGGACAGGTAGCGGCAGCCGGTCGGGCCCTGGACGGCGAGCCATCCAGGCTGGCCGTCGGGTACCTCGTCGCCGTTCTCGTCCAGGATCGCCGCCCGGTAACCGGGGACGGCCTTGCCGGTCGAGCCGGGCCTGATGTCACCGTCGGCGGCGGCGACGAAGACGTGCAGCATCTCGGTCGAGCCGATGCCGTCGATGATCGCGATGCCGGTGGCCTGGTGGAACTCCTCCCAGACCGACCTCGGCAGGTGCTCGCCGGCCGAGACACAGCGCCGCAGGTTCTTCAGCGAGGAAGCCTTCCCCGCGGCCAGCATGGCCCGGTAGGCGGTGGGCGCGGTGGATAGCACGGTCACGGCGTGAGCCGCGATCAGGTCGGCTAGTTCGGCCGGGGTGGCGCGCTCGATGAGCAGCGTCGAGGCACCCGCGCGGAGCGGGAACAGCAGCAGGCCGCCGAGCCCGTAGGTGAAGCCGAGCGGGGGAGTGCCGGTGAAGACGTCGTCCGGGCGCGGCTTGATCATGTATTTGGAAAAGGTGTCGGCGGTGGCCAGCACGTCCCGGTGGAAGTGCATGGCCACCTTCGGCCGGCCGGTGGTGCCCGAGGTCGATGCGAGCATGGCCACGTCGTCGGCGGCGACCTCGACCGCGGTGAACGCGCCGTCCTTGGCCGCGCACCGGGCGGTCAGGTCGCCGGGTTGGTCACCGCCGTAGTGCAGGGTGGGCAGCGCCGGCGCGCCGGCGGCCAGGTCCGCGGCGAAGCGGTGGTCGCACAGGGCCACGCTTGGCCGGGTCAGCCCGACGATGGTGGCGATCTCCCTGGGCCGCAGCAGGGCCATCGTGGTGACCGCCACCCCGCCGGCCTTGATCACGGCGAGCCAGGCCACGGCGAGCCAGGGGGTGTTCGGGCCGCGGAGCAGAACCCGGTTGCCCGGGCGCAGGGCCAAGTCCTCGGTCAGCACCTGAGCCAGCTGGTTAGTGCGCCGGACGACCTCGCCGTAGGTCCAGGTTTCGCTCGGCCCGGTTCCGGCAGCAGAATGCAGGCAGGGGCGGCTGGCGCCGACGCGGGCAGCGGCGGCGTCGAGGAGTTCGACCGCGCAGTTGAGCCGCTCGGGATAGTTGAGTTCCGGCAGCTCGAAGCGGAATTCCGGCCACTGGTCCTGCGGGGGGAGGCAGTCACGGCAGAAGGTGTCGAGGTGCGCTGAAGGGGAAAGCCGCATCTGGCCCCACTTCCTTCTTTCCCGTAGGGTAGGTCACCAGTATTTAACTTTTGTGACGGCAGTCAAGAGTCCGCCATACTTTGGGAGCGCCGGAGATAGGAGTGCCCGCGATGAGCCCGTTCCGAGCTTCGGTACCGCTGACTGATAAGTGGGAGCACTTCAGCTTCTCGGTCGCCGAGGGTGTCGGTACGGTGACCCTGGACCGGCCGGGCAAGCTCAACGCTCTTACCTTCGAAGCGTACGCCGACCTGCGTGATCTGCTGGCCGAGCTGCCGCACCGCGGGGACACGCGGGTGCTGGTCATCCGGGGGAGCGGCCGGGCGTTCTGCTCAGGCGGGGACGTCAACGAGATCATCGGCGCGACGCTGTCCATGTCACCGGACGAACTGCTCGCCTTCACCCGGATGAGCGGCGAGGTCATCAGGGAGATGCGGGACTGCCCGGTGCCGGTCGTCGCGGCGGTGCACGGGATGGCGGCCGGAGCCGGCGCGGTGATCGCGCTCGCGGCCGACTTCCGGGTGTGCACCCCGGCGGCCCGGTTCGCCTTCCTGTTCACCAAGGTGGGCCTGTCCGGCGGCGACATGGGCGCGGCCTACCTGCTGCCGCGGCTGGTCGGGCTCGGGCACGCGACCCGGCTGCTGATGCTGGGGGACACGGTGAACGCCGAAGAGGCGGCGCGGATCGGGCTGATCTCTTCCCTGGTCTCCAAAGACGCCTTCGACGACGAGGTGAGCGCGCTCGCCCGGCGGCTGGCCTCGGGACCGGTTCAGGCCTACGCGCAGACCAAGGTCCTGCTGACCAGGGAGCAGGACATGAGCCTTTCCGCCGCGATCGAACTCGAGGCCATGGCCCAGGCCCTGCTGATGAAGGGGGAGGACTACGCCGAGTTCCACGCGGCGTTCAACGCGGGCCGCCCGCCGCGGTGGAAGGGCCGCTGACGCGGCCCGGATCCTCTGGTGGCGGCTAGGATCGTTGGGTGATTACCGGCGTTCATGCGATCGTGTTTTCCCCGGGCGCGGAGGAGGTGCGTGCGTTCTTCGCGGACGTGCTTGGCCTCCCGTCGGTGGACGCGGGCGGAGGCTGGCCCGTCTTCGCCCTGCCCCCGGCCGAGCTTGCCGTTCATCCGGCCGGCGGTGAGGGCCGCCATGAGCTTTACCTGATGTGTGACGACATCCACGCCACCCTGGCCGAGTTGCAGGGCAAGGGAGCCGAGGTGGCGCGCGGGGTATCCGATCAGGGCTGGGGGCTGCTGGCCGCGGTCCGCCTGCCGGACGGCGGGGAACTGCCGATCTACGAGCCCAGGCACCGGTCGCCCCTTCGACCCTGACCAGTCATGCAACATTCGGTCAGGTGCGGCTGACCGCCGCCCACGCGGTGGCGCTGACCTCGAACGGCCCCGCGGGCAGCCGGCGCCGGCACTGCTCGCGCAGCGTGGCGCGGCGATCTGGGGCCAGCGACGCCAGGTACGCCCCGGCCGGCCCGACGCCGAGCGTGAACGGCTCCCACCAGTGCTCGAAGTCTGCGTGCCGGACGCGGACGGTCAGCGTGCTGACCTGTGTCCCGCCCAGCCCGGCCTGCCAGAAGAGCTCGGCCAGATGCCCTTCGCGGGCGCCGGCCCGGCCCGACTCGTCGCCGGCGGCGGGGTCAAGCTCGCGCACCGCCGACCAGAACGCGGTCAGCGGCCCCCGGCCGCCCGCGTGGTCCCACACGCACGCGGCGACCACCCCGCCGGGCCGGGCCACCCGGCCCATCTCCCGCAGGCCCGTCACCGGGTCAGCCATGAAGTGAACGACCAGCTGCGCCATCGCGGCGTCGAAGGCGCCATCGGGGAAGGGCAGCGCCTCGGCCGCTGACCGCCGGACATCCACCCCAGGCAGCCGCTCCCGAGCCGCGGCGGCAAACGATGCTGACGGTTCCACCGCGCTGACCGCTTCTGCGCCTGCCCGGCTCACCAGCTCCGCTGTCAGCGCCCCGGGACCGCAACCCACATCCAGCACGCGCTGCCCCCGGCGAACCCCGGCCAGGTCAGCGAACCGCGCCGCGAGCGGCTCGGAGTATTTGCCCATGAACCGCATATAGGCGTCGGCGCTGACAGCGAAGCTCACCAGGCAAACTTACCCCGGTCGGCCATCCCCTCTGCCCTGGCCGCATCGGCCCGAACGGACGCCAATATCCGGTGTTCCGTGGTGGGTTGGCCCGGCGGTGACGGTTGTGCCGGAAGGGCTGCCGTTTATGCTGCGCCAGGGGGTGTGCGGGGCTGATACTTGACCGGTGATGGGTGGGGCGTTCGGGGACATGCTGGCCAGGGCTCAGGCCGGTGATGAGGCGGCCTTCGCCGACATCTTCCGCGACGTACAGCCGGCGCTGCTGCGGTACCTCCGGGTGATCGCGACCGAGCCCGAGGACGTGGCTGGTGAGACCTGGATTCAGGTGGTGCCCGGGCTGGCCGGATTCCGCGGCGATGAGCAAGCATTCCGGGCGTGGCTGTTCACCATCGCCAGGCACCGGGCGATTGACGCTGGCCGCTCACGGGCCCGCCGTCCCACGGTGCCGCTCGAACTGAGCGGGGCGGCGGAGCAGTTGGTCTCCGCCGACACCGCTGACCTGGCGCTGGAGGCCGTTTCCGCGCGTGCCGTGCTGAGGCTGATCACGTCGCTGCCTCCTGATCAGGCCGAAGTCATCATGCTGCGGGTGGTAGCGGGCCTGGATTCCGGCGATGTGGCGCGGATCGTGGGCAAGACTCCCGGTGCGGTGCGGGTGGCCGCGCATCGAGGCCTGCGGCGGCTCGCCGAATTTGCTGAGCGAGCGGGTGTAACACAATGAGCGGGTCCGACGCTATGCATGGTGAGATGCCTGGGTCCTTCCCCGGCCGGCCCGGCGGTGAGCGCGACGAGCCGCTGCTGGACATGATCTTTGATCGGCGCCCTCTCCCCCCCAGGGCGCCGCCAGAGATGCATGACCTGGCGCGCATGCTCGCCGCCGTGGCCGGGCCGGCCGAACCCGGGGACCTGGCCGGGGAGGCCACCGTGCTGGCGGCGTTCGCCCGGCTGGCCTCCCCGGCCGGCATCTCGCCCGCTGCCTCGCGGCCAGCCCGGCGTTGGCTGTCCGGTAGGCCAGCTCGCGCCAGACTCCCCATGGCCGCGGCGCTGGTCACGGCGGCAGCCGGGCTGGGCAGCATTACCGCGGCATACGCGGGCGTGCTGCCCGGCCCGATCCAGCACTTTGCCCATGTGACGGTCGGAGCGCCCCTGCCGTCTCACGGTAAATCGGAGCGGTCGTCTGCTGTTATCCACCCGCGGCCACAGGTGACCCACGACCCCGGCACCCCCGCCGCCCGGCCGACCCGCCCAGCGGCCCCCACTCCGGTCCCCAGTAACACTGGCAGCCCTGGACAGCGTCACGAGCGGTCCGGGCGCAGCCCCGGGTCCGGCACCCCCACCTGCACCCCCCGGCCGAGCCCGACCCAGACGCTGGTCAAGCCGGGGCCGAGCCAGAGCCCGCCCCTGCCCGGAGCGCCCGGCTGGACTCCCAGCTCCCCAGGCGTGCCAGGCTGCCTGAACATCGCCACCAAGAACGCGGTCCCGAGTCTGCCCAGTCCGTGAGCTGAAAGCGCGTTTCCGGCCAGGAGGGAGGATTAAGTGAGCGGGCCAGGCGCGGATGCCTCCCGCGGTACGCCACCCCGGTCCGCTACCAGGATCCAGGCTAGGCCGTAAGGTACCGGGTGAACCAGTCACGCGCCGCGCCGCTGGAGGCGTCGAAACCCTTCGTGTAGGCGTCGAAGTGACCACCGGGCATGATGATGAGCTCCTTGGGCTGGTGCGCCGTGTCGAAGGCCGCGATGGCGAGCTCGGACGGCACCAGGTGGTCGCCCTCTGCGACCAGCATCAGCAGCGGCGTTGGACTGATGTACGGCAGGTAGCTGCCCGGCTCGTACTCGGTGAACATCTCCACGCTGCGCAGCGTCACCTCGTTGCGCCAGGCCGGCGCCCGGACGTCCCCGGTCTGGGAGAACCACTCCCAGGAGTCCGGCGTCGGCAGCGCCGAGGGCGCCAGCGGGTCCTTGTCGACCACCGGCACCATGGCCGGCGGCTCGCCGCCGAAGCGGGCCAGGCGGTCGGCGTCGAACATCTCGCGGAACCCGGCGATGAAATCGGCCCGGACCAGCGCGCGCAGGTTGGCGTGGCCGCTGATCAGCGGCACCTGGCTCACCGCGGCCTTGACCCGGCGGTCGATCGCGGCCACCACCAGGACATGGCCGCCGGAGTAGCTGCTGCCCCAGATCCCGATCCGCGCCGGGTCCACCTCGGGCAGCGTGTGGAGGTACGTGATGGCGTGCCGGTAGTCGCGGACCTGCGCCCACGGGTCGATCTCCTGGCGCGGCTCTCCGTCGCTGGCGCCGAAGCAGCGGTTGTCGAAGACCAGGACGTTGAGCCCGGCCGCGGCGAACACCTCGGCGAAGCTGTCCAGGTACATCTCCTTGACCGCGGAGAACCCGTGCGCCATGACCACCGCCGCTCCGGGCCCGCTCGCCCCCTCCGCCGGGTAGAACCAGCCACGCAACGTGGTGCCCTCTGCGTCAAACGCGATATCTCGTCGTGTCATCCCGGTCGCCTCCGACAATCGTCTTCGTTGGCCGCCAGCGGTTCCGGCCCGCCCGCGAGCCATCGTGGTCTCATCTCTCATCAGAACCGCCGCAGCGGTCCAGTCCCGTCCCATGCTGAGACTGGCTCAGCGATACAGCTCGCGGGCGATGATCGTCCGCTGGACCTCGGAGGCGCCCTCGTAGATGCGCGGCGCGCGCACCTCGCGGTACAAGTGCTCGAGCAGGTGACCCCGGCGCAGCGCGCGGGCGCCGTGGATCTGCACCGCCGCGTCCACCACGAACTGGGCCGTCTCGGTGGCGAACAGCTTGGCCATGGCCGACCTGGCGGCGATCCCCCGCCCACCTCCCCTGTCCCCTTCATTGCCGGCGTCGTAGGCCGCGGCGGCCGCGTATACCAGCAGCCGGGCCGCCTCGGTCCGGGTCGCCATGTCGGCCAGCAGGTGCGAGACGGCCTGCTGGTCTTTCAGCGGGCCGCCGAACGCGGTCCGGGTGCCCGCGTGCGCCACGGCGGCGTCGGTGGCGGCCTGGGCCATGCCGACCGCGAACGCGCCCACACTGGGCCGGAACAGGTCCAGCGTGCGCATCGCGACCCGGAAGCCGCGGTCTTGCTCGCCGAGGAGCTCGGCCGCCTGTACCGGGACCCCGTCGAAGACCAGGCGGCCGATCGGGTGCGGGCTGATCATGTCCAGATGCTCGCCGTCCAGGCCGGGCCGGCCGGCCGGCACGAGGAACGCGCTCACGCCGCGCGCGCCGGCGCCTTCAGTGGTCCGGGCGAAGACGGTGTAGAAGTCGGCCTCCGGCGCGTTGGAGATCCAGATCTTCTCCCCGGTCAGCCGCCACCCCCGGCCGTCCGGCTCGGCTCGGAGCGTCAGCGCGGCGGCGTCGGAGCCGGCCTCCGGCTCGGTCAGCGCGAATGCCGCCACTGCGTCCCCCGCCGCGACCGCGGGCATCCAGCGCCTGACGACCTCCTCCTGCCCGGACTGCAGGACCGGGTAGGAGCCGAGACCCTGCAGGGCCAGCGCGGTCTCCGCCTCGGTGCTCTGCGTAGCCAGGGACTCCCGCAGGATGCACAGGTCGGTGGCCGCGGCCTCCCGGGACAACGATTCGCCTGCTACGCCAGGGAACAGGCGGGGGAGCAGGCCGAGCCGGCCCATGGCCTTAATCAGCTCGCGGTTCACCTGACCAGACGAGCCCGCCGAGGCAAGCGGCCGCAGCTGATCGGCGGCGATCGCGCGGACCCGCCGGGCGAAGGCCTGCTGCTCCTCGGTCAGCGCGAAGGCGGTCACCGGGCACCACCAGACCCGGCAGCAGCGGGTCTCCAGCGCGCATGAGCAACCCCCGGCGTCCCGGCGCGGATCAGGTCGAGCCGCGGCCGCGGGCCGTCGGTGCGCCCGGCCTGCGGCCGGCGGCTGCCCGCGGCGAACGGCCGCGGCCAGCTGGCGCCCGGGCCCGCGTACCCCTGCTCGGCGGCCGCATGCAGGGTCCAGTGCGGGTCGTACAGGTGGGCGCGGCCGAGCGCGCACAGGTCGGCCCGGCCCGCCAGGATGAGCGAGTTCACGTCGTCGTAGGACGAGATCGCACCCACCGCGATCACCGCCACGCCGTACTTGCGGCCGATCTCGTTGCGTATCCGGTCGGCGAACGGCGTCTGGTAGCTGCGGCCGAAGGCGGGCTTCTCCTCGCTGACCACCTGCCCGGTCGACACGTCGATACCGGCCGCGCCGTGCTCGGCGAACGCCCGGGCGATCTCCACGGCGTCGTCGATGCCCAGGCCGTCCTCGCACCAGTCGGTGGCCGAGATCCGCACCGTCATCGGCCGGTCCTGCGGCCACACCGCGCGGATCGCGTCGAACACCTCGAGCGGGTAGCGGAGCCGCCGGCCAGCGAGCCACCGTAGCCGTCCGTGCGCCGGTTGGTCAGCGGAGACAGGAACGAGGACAGCAGGTAGCCGTGCGCGCAGTGCAGTTCGAGCAGGTCGAAGCCCGCCCGCGCCGCCGCCCGGGCGGCCGCGGCAAACTGCTCCTTGATCTCGGAGAGTTCCGCAAGACTCAGCTCACGCGGCGTCTGGCTTTGCGCCGTGTACGGGATCGGCGAGGGGCCGCAGACCTCCCAGTTGCCGTCCGGCAGCGGGACATCCATCCCTTCCCACATCAGCCTGGTCGAGCCCTTGCGGCCGGAGTGCCCGAGCTGGATGCCGATCTTCGCGCCGGTCTGATCGTGCACGAACGACGTGATCCGGCGCCAGGACTCCTCCTGCTCCGCGGTGTAGATGCCGGTGCAGCCGGGCGTGATCCGGCCGGAAGGGGAGACACAGACCATCTCGGTCATCACCAGCCCGGCCCCGCCCAGCGCCTTGCCGCCCAGGTGCACCAGGTGGAAGTCGCCGGGCACGCCGTCGCGGGCGCAGTACATGTCCATGGGCGAGACGATGACCCGGTTCGCCAGCTCCAGGCCGCCCAGCCGGAACGGCTGGAACATCGGCGGTCGCGGCTCCGCGGGCCCGGCGACGGCGTCAGCAAACCACTGGTCCATGTCCGCCACGAACTCCGGGTCGCGCAGCCGGAGATTGTCATAGGTGACCCGGCGGCTGCGGGTCACGATGTTGAACGCGAACTGGTGCGGGTCCTGGTCGGCGTACTGGCCGATGTTCTCGAACCACTCCAGGCTGGCCTGCGCGGCCCGCTGGGTGGAGGCGACTACCGGACGCCGCTCGGCCTCGTAGGCGGCCAGCGCGCCGGAGACGCCGTCCTGCTCGTGCAGGCACGCCGCCAGCGCCAGCGCATCCTCCATGGCGAGCTTGGTGCCCGAACCGATCGAGAAGTGCGCGGTGTGCGCCGCGTCGCCCAGCAGGACCACGTTGCCGTGCCGCCAGGTCTGGCAGCGCACGGTGGTGAAGGCGGTCCACCGCGAGTTGTTGGCGACCAGACTGTGCTGGCCACCACTGTGCTGGCCACCACTGTGCTGGCCACCACTGTGCTGGCCACCACTGTGCTGGCCACCACTGGGCCCGGCGAGCACGTCCGCGCACATGCCGCGGATGAGCTCGATGGAGGCCTCGTCGCTCTGCCCCGGCGCAAGACCCGAGGCTGCCACGTCGCCGAACCCGGCGCCTCGCCAGACGTCATCGTGCATCTCCAGGATGAAGGTGCTGGCCCGCTCGCTGTACGGGTAGCCGTGCACCTGCATGACCCCCGCCGGGGTGTCCAGGATGTAGAACTTGAACGCGTCGAAGACCAGGTCCGTGCCGAGCCAGATGTACTTGCACCGCCGCTGCTCCAGGTCAGGACAGAAAACAGACGCGAACCGGCTGCGGGTGGCCGAGTTCATCCCGTCGGCGGCGACCACCAGGTCGTGGCTCGCGGCCAGCGCGGCCACGTCGGGGGCTTCGGTGCGGAAGTGCACCCGCACCCCGAGCGAAGCGCAGCGGGCCTGCAAGATGGCCAGCAGGCGCTTACGGCTCATCGCGGCGAAACCGTGCCCGCCCGAGGTAAAGGTAGTACCGCGGAAGTGCACGTCGATGTCGTCCCAGCGGGCGAACTCACGCCGCATGGCGGAGAAGATCTCTAGGTCGGCGTGCTCGATGCCGCCGAGGGTCTCGTCGGAGAACACCACCCCGAAGCCGAACGTGTCGTCGGCGGAGTTGCGCTCCCAGACGGTGATGTCGTGCCGGGCGTCCAGCTGCTTGGCCAGGGCCGCGAAGTACAGGCCGCCAGGCCCGCCGCCGAGGACAGCGATGCGCATGGCGCTCAACCCCCTGGTGTTCCGAGCCGAGCCCTTATCGTATGCTGGAAACCATACGATCGTCAATAAAACGCAATACCGGTAGGGTGGGGTCATGAACGCGGAGCGGATCAACCCCGAAGAACTCGCCCGGCCCTCCGGCTTCTCCCACGCCGTCTCGGCGCCCGCCGGGCGCACCGTATACCTAGCCGGCCAGATCGGCATGGACCGGAACGGGAAGGTGGCCGACGGCGGCATCGTGGCCCAGTTCGAGCAGGCGCTCGGGAACCTGCTCACCGCGCTGGCCGCGGCGGGCGGTCAGCCAGCAGACCTAGTCAGCCTGACCATCTACCTCATCGACGTCGAGGACTACCAGGCGCACGGCAAGGAAATCGGCGCCGTCTGGCGCCGGCTGGCCGGGACCGAGTACCCGGCCATGGCGGGCGTGGGCGTGACGCGGCTGTGGGACCCGGCGGCGCTGGTCGAGATCCAGGGCATCGCCGCGGTCAGTCCCCGATAATGCGCTTCACGTAGGCCCCCGCCGGCTCCTCGAGCAGCGCGCGCAAGGCGAAGAACAGGTCCGCGGCGCGGATTCCGACCCAGCCGTCAGGCAGCAATTCGGCGGGCAGGCCGGGGTCGAGGTAGGGCAGCCGCCGCCAGTCCGTCAGCACCCGCACGTAGCCGGCGAAGGCGTCCCGCTCCCCAGGCGGGCCGTGCTGCTCACAGTGCCGCAAGACCGGCTGGTGCGCCCGGATGAACGACTCGTACTGGCGCTCGAGCTCGTCGAGGTCCCACCAACGGCGGACCTTGGCGGCCGGATCGCCGAAGGCGAGGTGATCGGCGCGGAACAGGTCGGCGTACGCGTCGAGCTCGAGCCGCCGCAGCGTCTCGGCCGTCGTGTCCTGCGGGTGGGCCGGCACGATCCACACCCCGGGCGCGACCATGCCGAACCCCAGCCTGGTCAGCTCGGATCGCAGCACGTGCCGCCGGTGGCGCTCCGACTCGGGCACCGAGAAGACCGCGAGCACCCACCCATCGGCGGCCGTGGCCCGGCGCCGCCGGAAGATCCGCGCGTCACCCTCGCGCAAGATGGCCAGGGCCTCGGCGGACAGCTGGTATCCGGCTGACCCGCCGTACCGCCGCGCCTGCAAGATGCCGCGCCGCTTCAATCGCGAGATGGCCGAACGGGCCGCAGGCTCGTCTATCCCCAGATCAGCGAGCAGTCGGATCAGGGTCGCGACGGACAGCCAGCCGCCGTCGTGCCGGGCGTAAAGCCCGTAGACCGTGATGATCAGGTGCCGCAGCCGGGCCGAGCGGGCGGTGGCGTCACCGCCAGGTTCATTCGTTTCCGCTCTGTTCGTTTCCGTTGCGGCCGTCACCCGGTCACGATATCAACCTCACTCCTTGACCTCCCGGAGGCGGCCGGTCTCGACCTCGTAGACGAAGCCGCGGATGGAGTCCTTATTCGGGACGAAGGGGCTGGCCTTGATCCGGGCGATGGACTGGCGGACATCGGCGTCCAGGTCACCGAAGGCCTCCAGCGCGAACGGCGGCCGGATGCCGGTGTCCGCCTCGATCTGGGCCTTGACGTCGTCGTCGTGGAAGGTGAGCATGCCGCAGTCGGTGTGGTGGATGAGGATGATCTCGTTCGTCCCGAGCAGCCGCTGGGAGATGGTGAGGGACCGGATGACGTCGTCGGTCACGACCCCGCCGGCGTTGCGTATCACGTGCGCGTCACCTTCGGAGAGCCCGAGCACGCCGTAGGGGTTGAGCCGGGCGTCCATGCAGGCCACCACCGCAGTGTGCGATGCGGGCAGCAGGGGTAGGTCGCCCTTATCGAAGCCAGCCGCGTACTGCTCGGAGTTGGCGACGAAGGCGTCGGTGCTACTCACGGTTCCTCCCCGGAGAAATGGTCGGGTATCGGCGAGATCGTATCCACTCACACGCCAGCCTAATCCTAACTTGTCAGATCAGAAATACCGGGTTACCCAGCGGGCTCACGGGGCGCAGTTCAACCCGCGAGGCGGCTCAGCTTTTGTCGAGCCGGCGGAACACGATCTCGTTCAGCAGCAGCCGGATGGCCGCGGCGACCGGGATGGCCACCAGCGCTCCGACGATGCCGAGCAGGACTCCGCCGATCAGGACGGCCACCAGGCTGACGATCGCGGGCACCTCCACGGTGCGGCCCATGATCCGCGGCACGATGAGATAGTCCTCGGCCAGCCGGTACGCGATGTAGAACGCCAGGGTGGCGAGCGCGACGGGCAGGGATACCGTCAGCGCGACGAGGCTCACTATGACGCCGCCGACGGTCGACCCGATCACCGGGATCAGGTCCAGGAAGGCCACGAAGATGCCAAGCAGGAGCGGATAAGGGACGCCGAACGCCAGCAGCCAGAAGTAGGTGCCAAGGCCGGCGATCACCGAGGTGATGAAGTTGCCAAGCACGTACCCGCCCACCTTGGCCAGGATCTCGTCGCCGATCAGGATGGCCCGCGGCCGCCGCGAGTGCGGCACGAGCCGGTACGTGAACACCTTGATGCTGGGCAGGCCGGCCAGGAAATAGACGCTGAGCACCGCCACCGCGACGATAGAGGACACGGTGCTGATCACCAGGGCCCCGGCGCCGAGGACCCCGCCGATCAGGGAGCCGCCCCCGCCGGTGACCAGCGTGCTGAGGCGCTGCTGGATGTGGTACTTGACGTTGAGCTTGCCCAGCTGAGAGTTGCGATCCTGCAGGTTGTGCATGTAGTGCGGGATCTGATGAGCCAGCGCGGTGGCCTCGGAGGCCAGTGGCGGGATCGCCGCCGCGAGGAACGCGGCCACGATCGCCAGGGCGCACCCCATGACCGTCAGCACGGCGGCCCACCTGGGCATCCGGTGACGGACCAGCCAGCCGACGACCGGATCCAGGCCCGCCGCCACGAACAGCGCCAGGCCGATGATGATGAGCACGGACCGCGCCCGGAGGAACAGCTCGATCAGGCCGTAGGCCACCGCCACGCCGAAGGCGCCGCTCAGTCCGATCATGAACGGGGAGCGCCGGTTGACGGGCCGCCCTGGCGTGCCGAGACCGCCGGTCTTCTCCGCGACCTCCGCCGCCGTCTCCAGGGCCTCCCGGATCCGGTCTTCCCCAGCGCTTTGGTCTGGCCTGGTCTGGTCTTCCTGGGTCCGGACTTCTTCTTGCGCCCGGATCTCGGTCGCCTCCGGTGCTTGGCTATAGCTGTTCACCCGGCCCGGACTACCCGCGGATGAGCACCTCAAGCCCCGCTAGGAGCCTGCTTCTCTAGGGACCGCGCGCCGCTTTTCCTACCCTCAGCTCGCCAAGCGCGAATCACCTCAAGGCAGGCTCTCCTCAGCGACGCGGCATGGCAGGCCGCCCTGGCGACCCTGCAGTGACCGGGGTGCCGTGTCAGCGGCGGCACCGCGCCAGCTGGCTGGTCAGGATCGCGGTAGCCGCCTGGTCGGCGGTGATGCCGTTCTCCGTCGCGATCAAGGCGGCGCTGACCCGGTTGTCGCGCAGGTCAAGCCCTGCCGTCCTGAAATCCGCCAGGGCCGTGACGTAACCGCCGCGGGCCGCGTCCGGCGGCGGATGACGCAGCCCTGCGGCCGTCGCGGCCAGCAGCGCGCTCAAATCAGTCCGTGCGCTGGCCGGGGTCTGGGCGGACAGGAGGCGGTCAAGGTCCGTCTCCGCCTGGACCTTATCGCCGAAACCCGTGCCGCTCCGCCATGCCAGCAGGCGCGAGCAACTAGCCGGGGTAGCGCCGTGCCCGGCGTAGCTGGTCGGCAGGGGAGCTAGGGACAGAGCGAGCAGGGCGACGGGGATGGCGGCGGCGCCCAGGTAGGGCCGCCACGGCTGGCGCTCGTCCGGGCCTGGCCAACTGGACCACAGCCGGTCCCAGGGACGGGCCAGGAGCGGCCACAGCAGCAGCAGGATGATCGCCGCGATGATCAGGATCTGATTGCCGAGCAGGAACTGACGCGTGCCCGCGAGCAGGTCCCGGCCGGTGTCCGGCAGGGACTGGCTGATCAGCAGGTAGGCGATCGCCGCCCCGGCGATGATCACCAGGAGCTGGGCGACCAGCGCGGTCGGCCATGCCGCCAGCAGCGCGAAGGTGCCCGTCGGCCGGGACGCGGCGTACCGCAGCCGCAGCCGCCGCGGCGGCTGGGAAAGCAACCGGAGCAGCCGGGTGCCCCCGGTCGCTGCCAGCGCCCGCCGGACCGGCTCGGTCCCGAGGACCCGTGCGGTCGCCAGGTCGGCGTCGAGCTCCGCGAGCCACAGCGCGGTGACCGGGAGGATGAGCAGCCCGACGGGCTGGAGCAGCTGCAGGGCACCCTGGCCGGCCACCGCCTGGGTCAGCAACCCGCCGCCCAGTGCCGCGTAAACCACGGCCGGGGCCAGTGCCAGTAGGGCGAAGGCCGGCACCCAGATGCGCATGAACCAGACCAGCGGGCTGCCCAGGCCGAGGACGAGCTGATCGCCGTGACGGCGGTGAGCCACCTCGTGCAGCAGGATCGCCTGCGCCGCCTCGCGGTCGCGCCGCCAAAGCTCGGACATCGGTCGGAAGACGGCGATCCGGGCCGCTCGCCAGCCCACCGGGTAGATCCGCGCCAGCTGGTCATCACGCGTTGTGGCGCGCAGCCAGACTGACGGGTCGTACTGGCCGGCGAAGAGCTGCATCTCGGCGAGTACCGCGCCGTCATCGTCGGCCTCCGTCGAGGGCAGCCCGAGGCGCCGCTCCACCAGGCGTCCGCGCAGCTGCGGGAACGCCGTCGCGATCACCCCCGCCGCGAAGATCGCGCAGGTCAGCCCGGACAAGATGGTGAACAGCAGCAGCAGCGTATACGGCATCCCGGCGGTGACCTGCGGCGCTATCTCCCCGTGCCCGGTGTACAGGGCGATCTGGTGGCGCTCGCTGCTGACCTCCGCCGGGATCAGCACGGTCAGGTCGCCGGCCAGCCACAGCCACAGCCAGGGCGGCATCATCTGCTCGCCCGTGGCGGGCCCGCCATTTCCCAGCGCCTAGGCAGATATCGACATCTCGGCCGGGTGCGCCAGCGTCTGGTAGACCACGCAATAACGCTCGGTGAGGCGCAGTAGCGTCTGGACTTGCTCGGCGCTGGCGTCGGTGTCCAGGTCGAAGGCCAGCCGGATGGACCGGAACCCCACCGGCGCGTCCTTGCTGACGGCCAGCGTCCCGCGGAAGTCCAGGTCGCCCTCGGCCGTGACGGTTCCCCCCGCCAGGTTGATCTGCAGCGAGGTGGCCACGGCCCGCAGCGTGACCCCGGCGCACGCCACCAGCGCCTGCAGCAGCATGTCACCAGAACACAGCAGCGATCCGTCTCCTCCGCTCGCCGGGTGCAGCCCAGCGGTGGCCAGCGCCCGGCCGGTCTCCACCGAACACGAGATGGCGTCGTCGAGCTGACCCTCCGCGCGCAATGTGACGACCGCCTTCTCCGGGTTCTCCCGGTAGGCATCCTTGAGCGGCTGCTGCACGGCGCGCAACTCGGCGCTGTCCATGACGGCTCCAATCTGTTCTCGGGCTGGTCCTTTCACCATAAGTCCGCCGACCAGCGGCGCGGCGAGGCTGCGTAGTCATCGAGGCGCCACGCCATCGCCGACTGCGGCCGGAGCGCGTACACGACGTCAAAGTCTGGGTCATGGTCCGGCAGGTACTGCTGGTCTTCCGGCCTGGTGTACTTCGCCGCGAGCGCCGCGACCACCAAAGGAACCGCGCCCGGAGTCCCGAGGTCTTCTGCGACGCCGCGCACAATGAGGACGTCCTCGCCGCTTTCCAAGTGGATGACGACCCGCGGGTCGCCCGCGAGGTTGCGCGCCTTCACCGTGCTCCGCTCGCTGTACAGGTAGGGCCGTCTGCCATGAGCGCCGCGACTGCGGTCGGCGCGCAGGCGACCGCGGCACGGGTGCTCCCTCCCCAGGTCCTGTTTAACCGTCCCTACCTGATGCTGGTGACCGACCGCGCGACCGGCGAACCCCTCTTCATGGCCCGGGTCACCAACCCCACGACACGCTGATTACCTTGCGCTATAGACCATATTTCGCTTTCATGTTCTATAGAAGGCAGAAGGTGATGAGTCCGGCCGACTGGCGCGGGTGGCCTGCACGTGGAACTCCCGCGGGACCCGGACTGACAGTGCCACGTCAGGCTTCGGGGCCGCACCATGCGGAGATCCGCGCGAGTCCCCTGCTGGTCAGGGAAGCTCAAGTACTTCGGTTCGGACGCCTGTGAGCTGGTCGAAGCCCGCGCTGGCGTCAGTGGTCAGCAAGATCCGGCTGGTTGCGGCGGCCGTGGCGGCGATCATCATGTCGTTTGCGGATCTCGGCCGTCCTTTCGCCATCGCTGCTACCGCCAAGCGCGCATGCACCCGGGCGATGCCCACGTTGTATGGCTCGACAGGAAGGCTGGACAAGATTGCCTCCACCCGGACGGCGCGCGCCTGGCGGTGCGCGGTGTCCGCGCGCTCGACGCCGACCAGGAGTTCCATCGCGGTAATCGCCGCGATGGCGGCATCGTCAAGGCCGAGGACCGTGTCCACGTCGAGCCTGCCGCGCTCGATCGCGGTGAGGACGCCGGTGTCGCCGACCTGGCGGAGAACTCGAAGTCAGCGACTACGGTCACCGAGCCGAAGGCATTACCAGCAGGATATTCGCAAAGTCGCTAATTTTCTGGTCTCGCTCGCCAGAGAACATAATCAGCACTTTTTGTGCAGCCGCTTGATAGAGATTGCAATGTTCGTATATGTCTGCGGAGTTCGTTTTGGAGCCTTCGTCGACATCCTCAAGCTCCGCAGAACACTCTGGACCTTCACATGAAACGTCCGGCCCGAGTATATCCGTGATAGCCGTGTCGCATGAACTATCGCAAGTACGCGGATTCGGGAATTGTATACCAATCATGTACGACTGGGTGGAACGCCCGGGAAGTTGCTTAATCCAGGTGTTCGTGATGGTGACGCCGTCGAGAAGTCCGACGTCCGGGGCGCTCGTCGCCACAGGTACCGCCTCGGCCATGCTTGGGTCGTACGGGGATGAGGCCAAGTTGATGAAGTGCTCGGAGCTCCTGCCAACCGCGAGCGCGCTTAGTATAATGACGACCAGCCAGATAGGCCCTTTGAACCTACCGATCTCCTTTATGGAAGAGATTGCCTGGGAAGCTGCTTCGATTATTTGTTCAACTGTACCTATTATGCTCCGCCCCTGGTCCGGGCTCCGATCATTCGAGTTGTCCGCCATCTGCGTCTCCTTCCCCGTTCTGCGGGATATGCTTTCTCGCCGTGCCTTTTTCAGAAGCTCGGGTTACCAGCACACTGCCAGCCAGACCGGCGAGGGCATATACAAAACTTCGCTGAACCGTGGGAGCGTTATGCAAAACCGGCTGGCGAGCGCGGGCCTTCTTGGCTTGCGCGAGCGGCCTGGAGCGTCTGTGACTCGGTCGGCCAAGGGCGCGGGTACGGCCGGCCGTGACGCCAGTCAAACGGCGGATGACCGAGCTTGAGATGACGGCGGTCGTAGACGTTGGCCGCGGCCCAGATCATGACAAGCGCCACGAGCAGCGCCTTCAAGACCCATCCGGCGACTCCATCCGCATTGAGCAGCCCGTCGACGCCGGAGGTCCACATCCAGTACCCCATCACCGGATAGATCACGAGCTGGTGCCATATCTTCGTCGGCGCGGCCGCCTGGGCCCGCGTGTAGTAACCGCGCAGTAGCTCGCCGTGCCACTGGGCCAGCCCGAACGCCAGGCAGATCACCAGCGTCACCACCCCGGCGCCCGGCCCGGTCGGGCCGCGCGGCCGACTGGGGCCGGACAGCCAGGTACCAACCCCGACCGCGACCGCCAGCAGCGGATCGCCGTAGGTGATCGCGGTGAATTGCTCGGCCGGGACGAGCCAGCGCCGTTCGAGCAACCGCGCGATGACGATCAGGCTGCCCGGGGTCAGCGCGAACGCGCAGGCGCCGGCGATCCAGGGCCCGTGCCACAGCGCGGCGCCGAGCACGGGCAGGTAACCCGCGTTCACCGTCCGGGCCCGTGGTCTGAAATGTCCATGAGGTGTCAGTCTGAGATCGTCCGGCAGCGCAAGACCAGGTAAAACTTCGCTGTAATCCGGGCCATCGGCTGGCGGCGTACGGGGCGGCACGGGTCAGCGCGACCGCCAGTGCGCGCGGAGCAGTCCGGCCACCTCCCGGTCGCCGAAGAACTGCATGTGGGTCCGGGCGAAATGAATGACCTCGATCAAGTTGGCGCCGCGCGCCGCAGCCGCCCCTCCGTTGCCGTGCGCGGCGGCCGGCGCCCCGGCGGCGCGCGGTTCGGGAGCGCGGTCCAGGTACGGGAAACGGGCATTGACCATGTCGATGACGGCGCACTTGGACGCGGTGAAGGCGTCCAGCGTCCGCGGGTGGACGTGCGCGGCCTTTGCGATCTGCTGGCGCTTGTCGAAGCGGGCAAGTTCCTGCCAGATTCCAAGCTCAGTCTGGTTGCGCACGACTTGGTCAAGCAGTGACGGACGCATGGCCGCGGCGTCGCGGAACGGGTTCGCATCGGTGTTGGGCGCGGGCTCACCGCGACCGACGGCTTCGACGATGGCGCGGGTGAGGAAATGGCCGGCCTGCTTAGTGAGCAGGGCCTTCGGCGCGAAGAACCGGAAGGCCGCGAGCAGATAGAGCAGCCTATTCTCTTCCTCGGTGGTGGTAACGATGGCCCTGGTGGCCGGTGACAGCTCGCGCAGCCTGGCCAGCGCGGTGAGCCCCGTGCTGACCGACCCGAGGAAACGCAGGTCGACGATCGCCTGATCGAACGGTCCCTCCTCGGCTAGCACCTTAGGCAGCATGTCCGGGCCGCGCACGCCGGAAACCGTGTGGCCTTCGAGGATGTCGCGCAAGGCTATCTCAAAGTTCACATAATCATCGATCACCAGGATCCGCATGCCGGCTCCTCCCACGGCTCACTGCCCCGACTGCCACTGGGCACACGCCCTGGTGCCTCCGCCCGGCCGCGGGGAAAACGCCAGCGAGCCGGCGAACCCTCGCAGGTGCTCGGCCATCACCGCGAGGCTGGTGGTGGGGTCACTCAGGACCCCCTCCGGCATACCGGGCCCGTCATCGTCGACCCGCAGCACGGTCTGCGTCCTGACCGAGGCGGACCGCTCCTCCACGCTGATGGCCACGTCAATCCGCTTTGCCCCCGCCTTCCAGGCGTTGGTCATGAGGTCCACGAGGCACCGCCGGGCTAGCTGGTAGTCGGTGCTGCTCAGCTGCGTGGCGTGGCTGGCGGGGTCGAGCGCGGCCGTCGTGGTCCCGCCGCCGGGCAGGGTGCGGATCACGCAGTGCCAGAGCAGATCCACGCTGCCCAGCTGCGACGCCCGGCCAAGGACCGTGAGCCGGGCCTCCTCGCTCAGCGCAAGCATCTCCCTGGCCAGCGACCTGGTCCCGGCCCCGGCACCGGGATCCCTGTTCACCTCGTTGCACAGGGCGTAGGCCGCGTTCTTCACCAGGCTGTGCACGGTGACGGCGTGG
The DNA here is from genome assembly GCA_963798675.1 of uncultured Actinomycetes bacterium. Lineage (GTDB taxonomy): Bacteria > Actinomycetota > Actinomycetes > Streptosporangiales > Streptosporangiaceae > Palsa-504. Next base: position 47,176 of record CAWCUJ010000012.1, read on the forward strand.
TCCATCCGGTAACGGAGGGCCTCGGTGCTTGACGCGTCGCGGGCGCCGCGCAACACCAGCTCGTAGATGACGGTGAACGGCAGCAGCAGCAGGATAACCGCCGCCACCAGCACCACCGCGAACAGCCCGCCGGGCACCGGCTGATGGCGCCAGTACACCGGGTAGGCCAGGATCGCAGCGGCGATCAGTGCGACAAGCAGCGGGATGACGGGCCGCAGCAGCAGCACGGCCCGGCCCGGCGGCGGATCCGGCGCGTACCAGCTAGAATCGGTCATCACCTGCATGAACACGCTGCACACGTGCACGGTGATCAGCACCAGACCGAGCGAGTAGACCGCGGCGGCCAGCGGGCGGACCGCCAGCGGACCGGCGAAAAGCAGCCCCGCCGAGATGATGCCGAACCCCTCGAGCAATCCGGCCAGGTCGATGGTGGCCTGCTGGCGGGCCCGGAGCAGGTGCCTGGCCGCGTGGCTCAGCCCGACGACGTTGCGAGCCATCAGGAAATCCAGCAACGACGACCGGTTGTGCGCCCAGGACGTGACCGCGCCGATCGTGCCGAGGGCGAGCATGGCGGCGTCCTTCGGCCAGGTCCGGTGCGGGAACCACAGCAGCAGCACCCAGAATCCGGCCATGCAGTCGGCTCGCAGCATCGCACCGACCCGCCATAGCGGTGTGTGATACCGGATCGCGATCGCGTGGACGAATGGCGTGCGCAACGACGAATCGAACACGGAAGGCCTACCTGATGGCTCGGGACGTCGGGCGATCCTCGCGGCGATATGCCGGCGAACGGATTTCCTCACGAAACGAACGATTGCTCGGGATTGAGCTTCCCGCGTTGGTAATAGCAGGCAGGAATCAGACAGCTCGCGCATGTCCAGCACGAATCCCCCCAGGGTGCGCGGATGAAACCGATATCAGAGTCATGGTCCCCGAAGTCCATGCCGGTGTCACCGGAGTTTGTGAAATCGTCACCTGCGAGCCGGAGCTCGCGAGCGACCTCTGAGCGGCAGCTCATGAATCAGCTATTGATGTTCATCATATTTGCGGCGTGGAGACCCGGCCTTCAGGCCGGGGAGGAAACGCCGCTCCCCCTTGCGCGTGTCTCGCTTACCTGTTCGGGTTGTGGCGGGTAAACTGGCCTGTTGTGAGGATGGCGCATAAATGCCGGGCGTATCCCGGCGCTGAGCAGGTGAGCGTGCTCAACCGCACGTTCGGCTGTGTCCGGTACGTGTGGAACCGGACCCTCGCGTGGCGTCACGCCCGGTATCACGGCGAGCAGGTCAGGACAAACCCCGCCCAAGCCAGCGCCTATCTGACCGCCATGAAGGCCACCGAAGACCTGGCCTGGCTGAACGAGGTATCGCCGGTCCCGCTCCAGCAGGCGATCCGGCACCAGCAAGTCGCGTACGCCAGCTTCTTCGCCAGGCGTGCCCGGCACCCGCGGTTCAAGTCCCGGACCAGCCGGCAGTGCGCCGAGTACACCCGCTCCGGGTTCCGGTACCGCGACGGACAGTTGTTCCTGGCCAAAATGGATACGCCGCTGGTGTTCGCGTGGTCGTGGCCGGACATCGACCCGGCAGGCATCAACCCGTCCACGGTGACTGTCTCCCGGGACCCGTGCGGACGCCGGTACGTCTCCTTCGCCGTCGAGGTGGCCGACCCGGAACACCTCCCCGCAGCCGGCCACACCGCGGGCGTGGACCTGGGGATCAAGGACTTCGCCGTGACCAGCGACGGGGAGAAGATCCCTGACCCGCACAGCCTGGCCCGCCGGGAACGGAACCTCGCCCGCCACCAGCGCAGCATGGCCCGCTGCCAGCGCCTGCCGGCGAACCGCGCCAAGGCCAAGGCGAAGGTCGCCCGCGCCCACCGCAAAGTCCGCGCCAGCCGTGCCGGCTTCCTGCACCGCGCCTCTACCCGCCTGGTCCGCGGCCACGACATGATCGTGATCGAAGACCTGGCCGTCAAGAACATGGCCCGCAACCGGTCGCTGGCCAAGGCGATCTCCGGCTGCGGGCGGGGCACCTTCCGTGCCATGGCCGAGTACAAGGCCGCCAGGGCCGGACGGCACGTGATCGTGATCGACCGCTGGTATCCCAGCTCCAAGACGTGCAGTTCGTGCGGGCACCTGCTCGCGGAGCCTTCGCTGAAGACCCGGACGTGGCAGTGCCCGTCCCGCGGCACCCGGCACGACCGGGACATCAACGCCGCTAAGAACATCCTGGCGGCAGGTCTTGCCGTAGCCGGGGGGAACCCTGGCGATGCCTGCGGAGCCATGCACGTGATGCGACCGGAGACACACTTCCCGGCAGAAACGACCAGCCTGCGCTGCAGTGCCGACAAGCTACAAATGGATATTTAACCTTCCCGGACCGTAACCGCGATTTGTTGTAGCAGCTGAATCCAACCTAGTCCTCCCAGGTCAGCGACCATATATGCAAATGCAGCCGTATTCCACGGTGCAAACGATAATGACACACATTGTCCGCCTGGCTCCTGGAAGGAGCCGGCATGTACGAGGACGAGGACAACGACGGCAAATTCCCTGATGAGAGCCCGGTCGAGGTCCGCTATCCCTGCTACGTGCGTCTCCTCCAGGACACCGGCCAGCACGGCGTCCCTGGCAGGCCGGTCCAGCACCCACCACAGCCTGTCCGGTGCGAAGCACGGGCGAGATGCCATCCTGGCGTTCTTCGGTGAGCTGATGGCGCGCTCGGGCGGGACCATAAAGATAACCCTCCACGACGTGATCGGCGGAGACGAGCACACGGTCGGGCTGTATCACGAGTTCGCCGAGAGCGGCAGCAACCGCGTGGACCAGAACGCCGCGAACGTCTTCCACGTCCGGGACGGCCGCGTCAGCGAGGTGTGGGAGCTTCACGACGACCCGGCCCGCAATGCCTGGCTCTGGGCATAGCCAGGACGCCGGCCCAGGTCGTGAGGCCAAGCCGGCAGAGCGCCCGCGAGACGGCATCCAGCACCACCGGGCGGCATGGCCGCTGAACCGGCCTCGGCCGGGCGGCGGCCTGCCGCCGTCAGGTGGTCCAGCTGTGCATGAACGCCGCGTCCTTGGCCGCGACGTCGGCCCGGAACATGGGGTGCAGGTCCATCGACGGCGAGTACTTGCTGGCCGGAACCTCGCGGCCCAGGGCCTCGGCCATGGCCCGGACGTGATGCGGGCCGGCGCCGCAGCAGATGCCCACGTAGTTCGCGCCGAGCTCACGGGCCTGCAGCGCGAAGTGCGCCATCTCGAAGCGCGTGCAGCCGAAGGGGTCGAGCGCGATGGGGAACGCCCGCTCCCCGTCCGGTGACCGCAGGGTTTCCATCGTCGGGGCGGCCGCGTCGGTCCGGTACGGTACCGGCTGGACGGCGACGGCGCAGTCCACGGCCTCCCGGATATCGGTGATCAGCGGCAGCATCGTCTGCGGACCGCGGTCGCAGTTCAGGCCGACCACTAGCGCCCCCTCGGCGGCGAGGATCCGGCACGCCTCCGCGTACCGGTAGCCGTCGCGTGTCTGGTCGGGCTGCGTGGGCGCCAGGGTCACCATCGCGGGCAGCCCGAGCTCACGGATGACCTCCAGCGCGATCAGCGCCTCACCCAGGTAGTCGTTGGTCTCCGAGATGACGAAGTCGACGCCTTCCTCGACGGCCCAGCCCAGCTGTTCGGCGTACATGGTCCGCACGGTTTGCCCGGTGGCCGGGTCACCTGGGTCGTAGGCCCAGGTGTTGCAGACGTTTCCGGCCACCAGGGCATCGCCCTCGCGTGCGACCTCGCGGGCGATCCGCACCGCCTGGCGGTTCATCTCTTCCAGGTCGCCCTCGCGGCCGACGTCCCGCAGCTTCTCCCGGTGCGCGTAGTAGGTGAGCGCCACCATCACGTCCGCGCCTGCCCGCAGGAACTCCCTGTGCAGCTCGCAGACCGCTTCCGGGAAGTCAAGCACCACTTCGGGGACGAAGGGGCCTGCCTTGATGTAGCCGCGTCGTTCCAGCTCGAAGACGTAACCCTCGGCGCCGAGCACCGTGCCGGCCCGCAACCGATCCACGATCGAAGAACTCATGAGGCCCTGCCTCCCGCTCGCTTCCGGGGCGCCTCGAGGCGCCGCCTTCCCTCGTCGCTCGTCCCTCGCTCCTCAGTCCAGGCGCCGCCGCGCCCCTCCGGCTCGCTCATGCCACCCCTTCAGCGGCGAACCTGGCGGGCGTGAAGCGCCCGATGTCGTAGACGGTGCCCTGCTGCAGGGCCAGCTGGGCCAGGACCCGGCCCACCCAGGGCGCGAACTTGTAGCCCGTGCCGCGCCAGCCGACCCCGGTGTAGAGCCCGTCCGTGCCCGGCACCGCCCCGAGGATGAACTCATCGTCCGCCACCAGGTCGTACCAGCAGGTGTCGACGCCGCTGGCGGCGGCCACGTCGACGACTTCCGCGTCGCGCAGCCCGGGGATGCACTCGGCCACGAACTCCTCCACGCTCCCGATCCGGCTCGCTGCCCGGGTCACGTCGGGCGGATTGTAGAAACCGATCTTGACCCCGGGCGTCTTGCCCTCGTACACCGGGTGCCCGTAGATCCCGATGTCCAGGTACGCGAACACCGGCATCGCCGTCTCGGTGTACATGGCCCGGGACCCGGCCGGGGGAATGAAGTACTTGGACTGGACCGGGCGGTCGGGCCGCAGCGGGAACCTGACCGGGCAGCCGGGCACCAGCCCGAGCACCTCGTTGGTGCCCAGGCCCGCCGTCACCACCAGGACGTCTGATTCCAGCGGCCCCGAGTCCGTGGCCACGAACCAGCTTCGGCCAGATCTGGTGATCCCGCGCGGCTCGGTGTTCTCCACCACCCGAACGCCGCGGGCGTCCAGGCCCTCGCGCAGCGCCTTTGTCACCGCGGCCAGGTCGGCGAACCCAGCGTCCACGTCCAGCCAGCCGCCGTCGGCGTCGAACTGCGGGAACCGGTCCCGCAGTTGCGCGGCGGAGAACGCCTCGCGGCGCAGTTGCAGCTGCTCGAGCACGGCGTAACTCTCCACCGCGTAGCTGCTGGCCAGATCCGGCGTGACGGTGCCCTTCACCAGGTTCAGGCAGCCGCAGTCGACGAGCAGCCGTCGGCCGCAGTCGCGTTCGAACTCCCGCCATAGCCGCCGAGCCTCGAACGCGAGCCGCGCGTACTCCGGATCCCGGTAGTCGTTACGAACCGATCTGGTCAGGCCGAACGAGGCCGTGGCAGGATCGCCCACCCGGGACCGGTCGAGCACCGTGACGGATTCGGCCAGCGGAGCGGCATAGTAGGCCGTCATGAGCCCCATGACGCCCCCGCCGATGATCGTCAGCCGCCCGGCCACAGGTCACGCTCCTTAGGTTTCAGCACGTCAGAGGTTACCCCTGCCGGTCACCTCGTTGATACGCACCCACCGGTCGGAGACGGCGGAGGCCTCCATCGCGTCGCAGACCGCCTGCACGGCCGCGCCCTCGCGGAAACCCGGCGTCCACGGCGCTTCCGGCCAGCCCTCGAGCAGGTCGGCGACCTGGTTCGCGAACGACGTGCCGTATCCGACGCCCTGGCCGATCGGCCACCACTGGGCCGCGTAGGGGTGGCTGGGGTGTTCGGCCCGGATCCGCCGCATCCCGTAAAGCCGCACGTCGTCGTCGGCGCTGGCGTACCAGAGCTCGTTCAGCCTGGCGTAGTCGAACATCAGCGTGCCGCGGCTGCCGTTCGCCTCGACGGTGAAGTCGCACGGCCGCCGCACCGCGGCCCGCGCGACCTCGAGCGTGCCGAGCGCCCCGGACTCGAAGCGGAGCAGGGCGCTGGCCGCGTCGTCGACGGTCACCGTCCCGCCGGAGCGCGAGCGGGTGAAGGTGGCGGCCTGCGCGCACGTGCTCTCCACGGGGCCGGCCATGGTCAGTGCCAGGTCGATGAGATGGCAGCCGAGATCGGCGATCGTGGTGCCGCCCATGGCCCGGTCGAAGCGCCAGTCGTAGGCGGTGGCCGGGTCGGCGAACTCATCGGACAGCCAGGTGGCCCGCCAGAGCCTGAGCTCCCCGATGGCGCCTTCGGCGATCATCCGCTGCATCAGCGCCACTGCGGGCAGCCGCCGGTAGTTGAAGCCGACCGCGTTGTGCACCCCGGCCGCGGTGACCGCGGCCAGCGCCGCAAATGCCTCCGGGTAGTTCAGGGCCAGCGGCTTCTCGCACAGCACCGCCTTGCCCGCCGCGGCGGCCTGCTGCGCCATCTGCGCGTGCGTGCCGGGCGGAGTGCAGATGTCCACCATGTCCACGTCGTCCCGGGCGATCAGCTCACGCCAGTCGGTGACGGTGGCGGGCACGCCGTAGGCTGCCGCGGCGGCTGCGACAGCGCTGGCCTGGCGCCCTGACATCACGGTGACCACCGGCGTCACCGGCAGGCGGCGCAGCATCGGCGCGACGCGGTAGCCGTAGCTGTGCGCCTTGCCCATGACTCCGTAGCCGATGATGCCGACCCGCAGCCAAGGCCCCGCGTTCATGCCAGCGCCACCGCGCCGGTGACCTGCTCGGCAGCGGTCAGCGCCGCCACCGCGTCGTCGGCCGTGGCGCCCTGGCACGGCGCGCCGGCCGCGAACTCGGCGAAGCTCTCGGCCTGGCGGCGCAGCGCCTCGAGCTGGGCGCGCTCGCCCTCGGCCGGGTCGATCACGTCGCAGCGCTCGCTGCCCAGGGTGCCGAACGCCTCGGCCCAGACCGCGTCGCCCGCCGGGTAGTAGCGGCCGAGGGAGATGAACCCGCATCCGCCGCCGGACAGCGCGGCGATCACCTGCGCGCCGTCCACGTCGGCGATCCCGTCGGCGGCCTGGCCCGAGGCCACCGCGGCCAGAGTGCCGATGTCCTGGCCGGTCAGCCAGCGCAGCTGGTCGAACTCGTGCACGCCCATGTCGATCGCGATCCCGCCGCTGTGCGCCCGGAACGCCGCCGACGGCGGCTGCTCGTCCCACTGGTAGCAGGTAACCAGGTGGATGACGCCGAACTCGCCCGCGGCGATCCGGTCGTGCAGCCGCCGCAGGCCGGGGACGAACCGGCGCCAGTAGGCCACCTGCAGCGGCACCCCCGCCGCCGCGGCCGCCTGGGCCGACGCGCGGGCGGCCGCAGCCGTCAGCCCGCACGGTTTCTCGCACAAGATCGGCAGCCCGCGCGCGGCGACCTCGGCGATGAGAGCGCCGTGCTGGTCGGTGGGCGCGGCGATGAGCACCCCGTCCAACGGAGCCGCCGCCAGCATCTCCGCCGGGCTGGCGAACAGCGTCACGCCGGGCGCATCCACAGCCGAGCGGGCCGCCGCCGACATCTCCGCGATGGCGGTCACCGCCACCCGCTCCGAGCCGGCCAGCGCCCGCAGGTGGGTGCGGCCCATCCGGCCGGCGCCGATCAGGCCGAGCCGGAACGGCGGCATGCTACAGGCCCCGTTCGGCCAGGTACGCGCGGTTGTGCCGTTGTTCGGCCGCGGCCTGCGCGAACCGCCCGGCGCTGCGCGGCAGGATGTCCTGCTCGACCACCAGCCAGCCGCCGAACGAGATCGCGCGCAGCCCCGCCAGCACGGCGTCCACGTCGAGGTCGCCGCCGCCGAGCGCGCAGAACGCCTCCCTGGTCCAGATCTCGGTTACCGGTGCCTGATCGGCGACGATCTCGTTCATGACCTCGAGCCGGGCGTCCTTGAGGTGCACGTGGTTGACCCGGTCGCCGAGGTCCCGCAGCATCGTGACCGGGTCGCCGCCGCCCAGCAGCATGTGCCCGGTCTCCAGGCACAGCCCGATGTCCGACACCTCGAGAACCCGCTCGATTTCCCAGGGCGCCTCGACGTGAGTGCCGGTCTCCGGATGGAACGTCGGCTCGTAACCACGGTCGCGGCAGCGGGCGATCACCCGCGCCAGGCCGACCGCGAAGCGCTTCCAGCCGTCGGCGTCAAACCCAAGAGATTGATCCCGAACGGACCTGGCTGGCAGCATGGCCCGCCGCTTACTGCCGCTGTCGGCGAGCGTGGGCCTGGGCGGGGGGCCGGGCAGATAGGACCGCACCGCGTCGAACGTGTCAAGCACCGCGTCCAGCTGGGGGAGAGCCCCCTCGAGCGCGGCGGGGTCGGAGTATGGCAGCTCTACGTAGGCGCCGGCCAGGCCGAGGCGGTGCCGGGCCAGCGCCTCGCCGAGCTCATCGCCGTGGCCCAGGTAGCCGACCGGGCCGAGGTCAATGCCGGCGTAACCGGCCGCGGCGACCTGGCTGAGCACGTTCTGGCCGTCGGGGACGTCGGGGTCGGACCCGACGGTCAGCTCGAAGGCCCCGTAGCTGACCGGGGCGTTCGCCACCGCGATCGGCGCCTTATCGTCGTCGTGGCTCATCAAAATCCGTCCTCTCAGTGGGATCGTCCAGGGGTACGCCGCGGCGATGACTGTCGATGATGGCCTGGCACAGCATGATGTCGCGCAGGCCGTCCGGGCCCGCGGTGACCGGTACCCGGCCCATGACGATCCAGTCGTGGAACGCCTCAAGCTCACGCTTGAACCCGCTCTCGTAGCTGGCGACTTCCTCGGTGCGCCAGGCCCGTGCCGAGCCCGCCGTGCCGTCCTCGATCTCCAGGGTGGCCGGTGAGTTGCGCAGGAACGGCGAAGGGAACGTCAGCCTGAGCCTGCGGTCCGGCGCGTACAGCGCGAACTCCATCCCGTACCGCGCGATGCCCGGCAGGTCGAGCCAGTGGATGGCCACCGGCAGCGGCCCGAACCTGAGCATCACCGTGACGCAGTCCATGGCCAGGCTCACGTATTCCAGCCGGGTCGGCTCGCCGAGCAGCCCGCGGACGGTGTTCAGCTCGTGCACCAGGGTGTCGAGCAGCACGCCCTCGTAGACCTGCCGCTCCAGGTCAGTGGTTTCCCCGATCGCGGCCCTGATCCGCTGGTCGCTGTCGGCCCGCAGCCCGGCGCTGACCTCGGCCGGAAGCGGCGCCCGGGGGAGCAGTGGATAGTGCTCGATGTAGGGCCGCAGCGGTGACTCGAAGGTGGTCACCCGCAGCAGCCGCGCGCCCGTGAGCCGGGCGGTTTCCTCCCGCATGCGGGCGAACGCCGGGTCGTACCGTTTCGGGTAGCCGACCATGAGCTTCACCCCGGCCCGTTCGGCCGCCGCGACCATGGCCTGGCCCTCGTCGGCCGAGAAGCACATCGGCTTTTCCACGAAGACGTGGCGCCCGGCCCGGGCCGCCGCCTCAGCGATCGGAGCGTGGCTGCCCGAGGTCAGCACCATGACTGCATCGAGCGGGTGGCCAAGCAGGTCGCGCCAGTCGGTGAAGACGGCCGGGATGCCGTAGCGTCCGGCGCAGGCCCGGGCGCCGTCGGCGTCCAGGTCGCAGACGGCCGCCACCAGGCCGACCCGGACCCGACCAGCCCTCACCCTGCTTCCAGCGCAGCGTTGATCGCCGACCGCAGCAGCCGCGCGGCCTCGGGGACGCCGGCGGTGGCCGGGACGAACGGGTCCTCGTGCTCGATCGAGATGACCCGCGCCGCGGAACCGTCGAGCGCCCGGACCAGGCCCGCCCACCAGGCCAGGTCGTGACCGCGCCCGGGCACCGCGAACGTCCACGGCATCTCGGCCGCGGGTTCCGGCCAGCGCCGGTCGAGCAGGCCGTTCAGGGCCAGGCTCTCCGCGTGGAAGACCGTGTCCTTGCCGTGCACGTGCCCGATCCGGTCACCCAGCGCCGCGGCGACCTTGTGGCCGTCCATGCCCATCCAGAAGAAGTGGCTAGGGTCGAGGTTGCCCGCGATGGCCGGACCGAGCGCGGCCACCCGGCCGAACGTCTCGACGTTGAACACGCAGGTCCCGGGGTGCAACTCCAGGCAAACCCGGAGTCCGGGGTCCTCGGCGGCGGCGAAAGAGGCGACGTCGGCCCAGTAGGGCGCGATCTGCTCCTCCCACTGCCGCTGGTAGATGCCCTCCAGATAGGGGAGCCAGCCGCCGGCCCCGAAGTGCGGCGCCTGGTCCCCGGCGGCGCCGCCCGGGCAGCCCGGCCAGCGCGACCACCCGGCTGACGCCGAGCAGCGTGGCCAGCCGGATCGCGTCGCGCAGGGCCCGGTCGTGCGCACGGGCCAGATCCTGATCGGGGTGCAGCGGGTTGCCCCAGGCGTTCAGCGCGTCGACCCGCAGCCCGTGCCGCGCGATGGCCGCCAGCCAGGCTGACCGGGCCTGGCCGCCGGCGAGCAGGGCCGCGACGTCGCAGTGCGGGTGCGGCGCGTAGCCGCCCGCCCCGACCTCCAGGTGGGTGACCTCAGGAGCGGCTTCTGGCAGCCAGGACAGGATCCGCTCCAACGGCCAGTCCAGGAACGCCTCGAGCACCACGCCGATGCGCAGCCCGCCGTCCGGTCCCTGGCCGCCGGCTGTCATACCTTGTTCAGCCTCCCGCCCGGGACAGAATCGTTGCCGATACTGGATAGTCCCTCGACGGTTATGACCTGTCAAGAGGCTGTGAGTATGTATGGACAAACTGGAAATAGGGTCGGAACCGGCAGGCGGCGGCTCGTGCCCCGGCTTCTCGCCTGCGGTCAGGTTTCCGCGTTAACTCTGCAGTGGTTAGAATGTCCAAACAAATAGGCCTAGCTACCCGCCGGATGTCGACGATGCCCGAACGCGAACCAAGCACCAGCGGCCCGATCACCATCGACCGGACCAGCCCGGTGCCGCTGTACTTCCAGCTGGCTCAGCACTTCGAATCGGCGATAAGATCCGGCGCGCTCAAGGTCGGCGCCCGGCTGGAGAACGAGGTCCAGCTGGCCGAGATGCTCGGCCTGTCGCGGCCCACGGTGCGGGCGGCCTTCCTCTACCTGGCCAACAAGGGACTGGTGGTCCGCAAGCGCGGCGCCGGGACCCTGGTGGCCAACGAGCGGATCGACCGTAACGTCGAGCTGACCAGCCTCTACGACGACCTCGCGGCCAGCGGCCGTAATCCCGCCACCCGGGTGCTCAAGGCCGAGGTCAGCCACGCCAGCAACCAGGTCGCCGACGCGCTGCAACTGCCCGAGCGGGCCCTGGTGATGTCGCTGGAGCGGATCAGGCTGGCCGACGGCGAGCCGATGGCCCTGATGCACAATTACCTGCCCGCCGGGCTCGTCCAGCTGAACGTGGAGATGCTCGAGGAGCACGGCCTATACGAACTGCTCCGCGCGTCCGGCATCGGGCTGTACTCGGCCACCCAGCGGATGGGCGCGAAGAACGCCTCGACCTCCGAGTCCCGCACCCTGAACGAGACCCGCGGCACGGCCCTGCTGACCATGGAGCGCATCGCCTACGACCAGTCCGGCCGCCCCGTCGAGTTCGCCAGGCACCTGTACCGCGCCTCCCGGTACGCCTTCACCACCAGCTTCCCCCGCCCCGCCGGCCCTCCGCTAACGCCTGGCGGCTTCCGCGCGGTGATCCCTTCGTGCGGCGATACAAGAACGCGCTGTGGAACGCAAGTCCGCTGTGGTGCGCCAGCGCGCAGTGATGCCTAGGCACGCCGTGGTGCGCCCGGCACCGCAAAGATCGTGGTTGATTCGGGCTCCGGGGTGGATTTGGTGCCCTATAGCCGCCGCCTTCTCGTATCCCACCTCGTTGGAGCGAACCGAAGTGGCGGTACCTGTCGTAGTTCGGTCATGCGACGTCGGCCGGATACCCGGTGCGGCGATGAGGATGACCCGGGAGGGGAACGTGAGCAGGACTAAGGTGATTTCCAGGGTGCGCTTGGCCAGCGCGGCCGGGCTGCTGGCCGGGGTGTCGGTACTCGGCCAGGCGGCACCGGCGCTTGCCGTGTCGCCGGCGAATGGCGGGGTGGTGACGACCGACGCGCCCTGGTTCGCGACTTTGATCGTGCAACCCACAGGGGACGGGAGTGATACCGCCTGCGGCGGGACACTGATCGCGCCGGACTGGGTGCTGACCGCGGCCCATTGCTTCCATCAGAACGCGGGCAAAGCCACTGCGGCCGGGCCGCTGTTCACCTCGTCGCAGGCGACCGTGACGGTCGCGCTGAACAATGCTTCAGTGGTGACCAAGACGAGCCTGTTCGGCCTGCTGACAAACGGGTACCAGATCAGCGGCGGTGAAACCAGGACCGGCACGTGGTTCGTCCCCCAGGGCGGGACAACCTACAACCCCGGCGCGTGGCCCCAGGGCGACATCGCGCTGGTCAAGCTCTCCCTGCCGGTGACGGACATCCCGTCGGTCACGCTGGGACTGGGCACGGTCAGATTGCTGGGCGGGACGCCGCTGACCATCGTCGGGACGGGCGGCGACATCGGGCCGGGCAAGGACGGCAAGATACGGGAGGCGCAAGTCCAGCTGACCGGTTCGGCTCGGACGGCGGCCGTCGGTAGCTTGGTCGGCCCCTGGGATAAGCTGATCCTCGCCCCGGATCAGACCCCGAACGGGAACCGGCAATGCTTTGAGGAAGGCGACAGCGGCGGCCCGATCCTGCTGCATCCGTCCGCCGGAGTCTGGCTGCAGTTGGCTACCGTCTCCGCCGGCGGCTCCTGCGATAGCAACTGGACCGGTCTCGGCACGGAAGTGGACGCCTACCAGGGCTGGATCGACAGCATGGTCCCGAGCGCGATGTGGGCCGCTGTCCCGGCACCCGGTCCTGGCTCCGCCCTGTACCCCGAGAGCAGGCTCAACCCGGGCGACGAGCTGGTCTCGGATAACGGCGAGTACACCCTGGTCATGCAACACGACGGGGACTTGGTTGAATACGATGCCTCCGGCGTGCCCGTCTGGTCCTCGCACACCAACGTGCCCGGCAGTGACCTCGAGGCGCAAGACGACGGCAACTTCGTCATCTATGCCCCCGGCCACATCGCGGTGTGGGCCACCGGGACCTCCTACCGCAACAGCGTCCTGGCCCTGAACGACGACGGGAACATCGTGGTCAACGCCCCCGGCGGCATCGGGGCCTGGTCCTCGAACACCGTCATCTAGCCGGCGGTCCAGCCCTCGTCGATGAGAACGGTCTCCCTGGCGATCAGTGGGGCCGCTTGGGAGGCCAGAAACACCACGGCACCGACCACCTTCGCTCACACCCGACGCTCCGGGGCAGCCGTGCACGGTGCCGGTGTATGACCCGGGCACCGGCACCGGCACCGGCACCGGCACCGGCACCGGCACCGGCACCGGTACCGGCACCGGCACCGGCACCGGCACCGGCACCGGCACCGGGCGGATGCTGGCGCTTGACCTTGACCCGGCCCGCGGCGGCCGTGATGTTGACGAGGCTGCTGTCTGGGTGAGTAACGAACCTTCATAGAGCTGAACGACGGCCCGGCCCGGAACGTGACGCAGCGCTGCGGCGCAGTACGGTACGAAGATGGCGACCTTCGATGACGTGGCCCGGGTGGCCTCGGAACTGGCCGAGGTCACTGAGGGTGAACGGCACGGCAACCGGACCTGGTTCGTCCGCGGTAAGGCCTTCGCCTGGGAACGGCCGTTCAGCAAGGCCGATATCAGGCGGTTCGGCGATCAGGCCCCGCCAGACGGCCCCATCCTGGCCGTTCGCGTCGAGGATCTCGGCGAGAAAGAGGCGGTGCTCGCCGCCAATCCGGACGCCTTCTTCACGATTCCGCACTTCGACGGGTATTCCGCCGTCCTCATCCAACTGCCGGAAGTCACGGCAAAGGCGCTGAAAGATGCGATTACCGACGGCTGGCTGGCGTGCGCCCCTCGGGCCCTGGGCGAGAAAGCCGGTCCGTTCGGCGGAAAAGGTCATTGATGCCGAACGGGCCAGGATGTTACGCCCCGGGCCCAGCCCGGCCGCCTGGCCGATCTCAGCGCAGGCTGACCGCCGCGTCGACCGCGCTGGCCACGTCGTCGTCGGCCGGGTAGAGCAGCGACCGGCCGGCGACGAGCCCCACCACGTTCGGCAGCCGCAGCGCCTTGCGCCAGCCCGCGAACGCGGCCTCGGGGTCGTCGGGCACCTCGCCGCCGAGCAGCAGGGCCGGCAGCGTCGAGGCGGACATCACCTGCTCCATGTCGGGCACCACGGGGACCTTCAGCCAGGTGTAGGCCGAGGTGCTGCCCAGGCCGGAGGCCACCGAGATGGCCCGCATCATCGCCTCGGGAGACAGGTCGTTGCGGATCCGGCCGTCTTCCCGGCGCGCGATGAACGGCTCGATCATCGCGGTCAGCCGGTGCCCGGCCAGGTCCGACACGGCGTGCGCGCAGGCCTGCAGGGTGGCCGCGGTGGCCGGGTCGCGGGGGTCGATGCGCACCAGCATCTTGCCGCCGTCGAAGCCCATCCGCGCGATGGCGGGCGCGTCGTACCCGGTGAACCGGTCGTCGATCTCGAAGACCGTCTCGGCCAGGCCGCCCCGGTTCATCGAGCCGATCACCATCTTGCCCTCGAGCGCGCCGAGGAGCAGCAGGTCCTCCAGCACGTCGGCGGTGCCGAGCACGCCGTCGACACCGGGCCGGCCCAGCGCTATGCACAGCCGCTCGAGCAGGCCGGCGCGGTCCGCCATGGCCGTCTCGCGCCGGCCGGCCCGTAGGATGCCGCGCGCCGTGTGGTCGGCGGCGATCAGCACCAGGCGCTCGGAGAACGCGGGGGCCCGCTCGCGCCTGACCGCCGCCTGCGCCACCATCTCCGGCCGCCGCGCGCGGGTCCGCCTGATCTCGGCCATCCGGTCAGCGAACACGGCCGCTCGGCGACTCGCTCATCCGGTGGTCAGCAGGAAGTCGAGGCAGGACCCGTCCTGCGCGATGTCGATCACGGCCCCGCGCAGCACCCCGGAGGAGTAGTCGCTGCCCGGGTTGACGCACAGCGTCCGGCCGATCTTCTGCGCCCCCCGGGACTCGTGGATGTGCCCGTGCAGGCCCACCACCGGCTGGTAGCGCTTGATGGCGTCGCGCACCGCGTGGCTGCCCACCGGGATGATGCTGGGTCGGCCGCCGCGGATCACCGGCTTCAGCGTGGCGTCGAGCTCGGGGGCGTCGTCGAGCCCCGAGGCGTACGGCGGGCAGTGCAGGTTGAGGATGGTCGGCCGGCCGTCGGCCAGCGGGTCGAGCATCTCGTTGATCTGCTTGGTCAGTTCGTCCTCGGTGCACTCCCGCTCGGTGTTCCACGGCGTGGTCGGCACCACCCCGAGGCTGGCCATGGTCACCGGCCCGAGGTCGCAAAGCTCGAGCTCCGGGCTCTCCACCCGGCCGTGCGCCGCCAGCACCGCGTCCGCGTCCACCGGGTCGTCGTTGCCCGGGGTGATGATGCAGCGCACCGTCGGCTCGAGCCGCTCGGCGGCCAGGTCACACCAGCGCTGCATCTGGGCCGAGATCTCGCGGCGGAACAGCCGGTCGAGCTCGGCGGGATCATCGGATAGCCGGGCGAGTTCGGCGGCGTCCATCCGGACCGGGTACAGGCCGGCCTTGCCGATGTCGGCGACCAGCCGGTCCCACTCCGCCTCCGGCACGGTCACCTCCTCGCCGCCGACCCGGGCCCGGAGCGAGCCGCCCTCGGCCAGCACGGGGACGATCGCCTTACCGGCGAAATCACCGCCCAGGATGATCACGTCCGCCTCGTACACCCGGGCCGCGGCCAGGAACTTACGGAAGCAGACCTCGGACCCGTGGAGGTCGGTGGCGAAGTAGATGCGCAGCCCGCGCGTCCTGGCGCGTCTGGGTTTGCCTCGCAGCATCCGGCTACTCCGGGGGAAGCTCGCGCATGGCCATGTTCAGGTCAAGCGAATTGCGCTGCTTGCGTACCGAACGGGCGATCAGGTAGATCACCGGCCCGGCGCCGAGCACGATCACCAGGGTGAGGATCGACTCCCAGCTGAACTTGCCGTAGACGCTGGAGTGCGCGATCAGCTCGTACACCGTGAACAGGGCCAGCACCGTGGTGGCCCCGCCGACCAGCGCGACGTTGCGCAGCCACTTCTTCCTGGCCTCGTCGGGCAGGCCCGGCGTCTGGATCAGGTCGGCCCGGCGGATCGGCAGCGCGGTCGCCGCGATGCCGCCGGCCAGCAGGATCAGCGCGAAGAACAGGCTCTGCAGGGCCACGATGCTGCCGTCCTTAGCCGCGGAACAGCTCCAGCGCGTTGGTCCCGTCGTTCACCGCGAGGATGCCGTCCGGCGTCGTGACGATGCCGAACAGGTCGCCCGCGCCGTTCTTGACCAGCGTCCTGGTGCTGAGCTGGCGTCCGGCCGGGGTGACCTCGACGGCGTTGCCGTTGTTCCCGTTCACCACGATCAGGTCGCCGTTGGGCGCCAGGGTCATGCCAAGCGGAGCGTCGAGGGCGCCGCCCGCGGACAGCAGCCCGGCCGTGGCCACCTGGGCGGTGGTCCTGGTGGTCGCCTGCGGGATGGCCGAGATCGTGTTGGTTTCCGTGTCCGCCACGTACAGCGTCCCGTTGTGCCCCAGCGCCAGTCCGGTGGGCGCGAGGACCAGCGCGGCCTTGTTGGCCCGCCACGGGTAGCCGCTGCCGATCACCGTGGTGCTGGTGAGCGACGGCGGCGAGGCGGCGCTGGGGGTCTTTAGGTCAAAGTCGAGCCGGACCACCGTGCAGTTGCCGGTCACCGGCGTGCCGTTGCTGGTGCTGGTGTTGCCGCCGAGGGCGTTGGAGACGAACACCTGCGCCGACGCCGCGGTTGACGTCACCGCCAGGTCCCACGGGCCGACGATGTTCTTGCCGGTGATGGTCTGGACTGGCGTGCCCTGGTCGTTCAGCACGATCAGGCACCCGGCCGGGTCGAGGCCGGGCAGCGCACCGCCGGCCGTGGTAGGCAGGCTCCCGACGACTACCCAGCCGCCGGGCAGGATGCCGAGCGCGGTGGTCAGGCCGACGCCGCCCGGGCAGGCCATTCCGGCGGGCAGCTTGGCGACGTCGGCGAACAGGCTGCGCTGCCCGGCGGGGGACACCTGGACGATGGTGGTGCCGGTGCCCTGGACGTTGGCTTTGTCGTTGAAGTTGCTCACCAGGGTGTTGCCGACCGTCAGCCGTCCCGCCGTGGCAGGCACCACGGCGAGCCCGTACGGGTTCACGTCGCCCTCGACTGGAACCGTCGAGGCGATCTTCGACCCGGCGCGGAGCTGACCGAGGAATGAGGTGGCCGTCCCCGCGGGCGCCTTCGCGCTTGCGGCGGCCGGGGTACTTGGCGTCGAGGTCGTTGAGTTGGATGCGCAAGCCGTGGTCATCAGACCAAGGCCCAGCATGGCGGTCAGAACTGCAGCAAGGTGCCGAGGCCCCACCGTGCTCCCCTCCCTGGAGGGTCCGCGCCCTCCATGGTCCACTGAAATGAGGGGGCAGCTGCCATCGGCGTCAATGCACGCGGCACTCTGCCCCACGGTCCCACCCAGATACACGTGCCGGGAACGAGGCTGGTTCAGTGCGGCCTGGTTCGGCGCGGGCCTGGTTCAGCGTGGGCCATATCCCGGCATCTCGGATGTATCAGGCGCGCCGGCCGGTGCTCCGTTTCGATGAGGGCGCCCTCGCGCACGGGAGCGGGGCGCGGGGCGCGGGGCGCCACCGGGCGGGCTTGCGCCGCCGCCTGATAGCGCCTGGACGGAATGGGGGTTACCGGTGGATGCCAGCGCGATGTTTCTTAACTGCCCGGCCTATATGGACAAGAGCGGTGCGGTCAGGTGTGGGCTGCCAGCCGAGGTGGAAGGCCGGTACCTGATGAGGTCAACGGACGGGCCGCTGGAAAGCGTGCGGATCCGGTGCCCGCGCGGCCACTGGTTCAACGGTCCGGTTGAGTCCCTGGTGCTGGAAGAACGCCCGGATGCGTCTGTTCAGTTCGAGGCTGCTGAGCGCGAGGCCATCGCCCGGATCAAGGGCGCGGCCGAACGCGGCCGCCAGCCCCGTAGATTCGGACGGCGTGACGGTGCTTGATCCCGCCGCCTGAGGTGGCGGTACGCTGATTTGCGGCCTTGACCTTACGTCGTTCGGAGCCGCTCGCTCATGCTCAGCCAAGATGTCGTCGATTCCCTGTTCCCGCCTGACCTGCCAGAGCCGGATCACTTGGAGCAGTTCTACCCGCCTCGTGACCTGCCCGAAGAAGCGAAAGTCACCCGCTTCTCGCCGAGCCCGACGGGCTTCCTGCACATCGGCGGCGTGTACGCGGCGACCATCGACGTGGATGTCGCCAGGCAGTCCGGCGGCGTCTACTTCGTCCGCCTGGAGGATACCGACCAGGCCCGCGTCGCCGAGGGCGCCGCCGCCCAGTTCGCCGAGGCGTTCGCCTACTTCTCCATCGGCCCGGACGAGGACGACCAGAACGGCCGCTACGGGCCTTACCGCCAGTCCGCACGGGCGCAGATCTACCTGACTTACGTCCGCGAACTGCTGCGCCAGGGCGGTGCCTACCTGTGCTTCGCGACCAAGCAGGACCTAGAGGAAATCACCGCGCGGCAGCGGGCGGCAGGCGCCCTGCCGGGTTACTACGGGCAGTGGGCGATCTGGCGCGACGCCGATCCGGAGGAAATCGCCAAGCGACTGGCGGCGGGCGAGCCCTACGTGGTCCGCTTCCGCTCTCCCGGCACCGCGGGGGAGCGGGTGAGCTTCACCGACGCGATCAGGGGCGAGCTGTCCCTCGACGACAACCGCAACGACGCGGTGATCCTGAAGAGCAGCGATACCGAACCGCGGCTGCCCACGTACCACTTCGCGCACGCTGTAGACGATCACCTGATGCGAGTCAACCTGGTCATCCGCGGGGAGGAGTGGATCTCCTCCGTGCCGCTGCACCTGCAACTGTTCGACGCCCTCGGCTTCGGTCGGGTGCAGTACGCGCATATCGCGCTGCTGATGAAGCAGGAGGGCGGCAGCCGCCGCAAGCTGTCCAAGCGCCGGGACCCCGAAGCCACCGTGAGCTTCTACATCGAGCGGGGCTATCCGGCGCCCGCGGTCCAGTACTACCTGCGCGGCCTGGCCAACGGCCGGCTCGCGGAGATGCCGCTGGCGGAGGCGCTGGCCGCGCCGATCCGGCTGTCCGAATGCGGCACCGCGGGCCCGCTGGTGGATATGGTCAAGCTGGACGACACCTCCGCCGATTACATCGCCACCTTGTCCGGCGAGGAGATCCTCGCCGAGGTCAGCACCTGGGCCGGTCGTTATGCCCCCGACCTGGCCGCGGTCCTGGCCGCCGAGCAGGCGCTGGCACTGCGGGCGCTGGCCATCGAGCGGGTGGGCGTCCCCAACCCGCGCAAGGACCTGCGCAAGTGGGCGGATTTCCCCGGCGTCTACGGATACTTCTTCCCGGAGCTCTTCGAGCCGGTCACCGACCCGGCGGACGCCCGTTTCAGTGGCCTCGACCCGGACCTGGTGCGGGCCGTGGCCCGGGCCTTCGCCGACGCCTACCAGCCGCCGACGCCGGAAGCCGACTGGTTCGACCAGATCCGCCGGCTCGCGGCCGACCTCGGGTTCGCGCCCAGCCAGAAGGTCTACAAGCAAGACCCGGCCGCCTACCGCGGCTCCATCCGCGAGGCGTCCCAGGTCATCCGGATTCTGCTGACCGGGACGCCGCGCAGCCCCGACCTGGCCGCGGTGGTCGCGGCGCTCGGCGCCGAAGAGGTCCTGCGCCGCATCCGGGCCGTCGTGGGCGAGTAGTCCTAAGCGTCGTCCTCTGCGCTGTCTTCGGCGGCGCTGTCGTCGCCGGGGCTGTCGTCGCCGGGGCTGTCGTCGGCGGGGCTGTCGTCGGCGGGGCTGTCGTCGCCGGGGCTGTCGTCGCCGGGAGGCCAGGTACCCAGCGTCGGCAGCCGGTACAAGCTGTCCAGGTTCAGCTGCTGGGCGTCCTTCAACACGATGTCCTGCTGCTCCTGGGCCCTGTCGGCGGTCTGCTTGGCCAGCTCGGAGGCCAGGCCGCCGAGCTGGCGGACGCCGACGTCGTCGATGAGCACGTGGCTGGCCGCGAAGATCACGATGCCTTCCACCCGCCGGTCCTTCTGCTCGGGCGGAGAAAGGGCGGCGCCTACCTTCGCCGCCTCGGCCGGGTTCGGCGCGTGCGCGGTGAGCTTGTCGCGTTCCTCGAGTACCCACTTGTGGAACTTCATGACCGCCCCGTGCAACGGCAGGTTCCTGACGTCCTCGGTGGCCAGGCCGAACCGCTTGCCTTTGCCAAAGCAGCGGGCGTAGGCGATCACGGCGGACGACCAGAGCGCGACCGGCAGCAGCGGATCCCGGTCTTCCTCGGGCTTGGCCAGCTCGGTGAGCAGCCGCTTGCAGCAGTCCATGACGAACTGGAGATCCTGGATGATCGACGCCTGGTCGGCGAGGACATGCGCGGAAGGCACGTCGAGGGCAACGGTCGGCATCGGCATCCTCGGATCCTCTCACCGAAGACAGCTCGCGCTCGTCTCACAAAATGACAATTTCGCGGCTGAGAGGGATCAGGTGGTCGGGGCCGCCGCCGGCGGGCCGCTGGTGGCCCAGCGGATGGCGCGGACCATGGCGTGGCCCGCCGGGCGGACCAGCATGGTCTCGGCTACCGGGAGCCGGGGCAGGCGCAGCGGCCGGCGCGCCCACCCGGGCAGCAGCGACACCGCGGCCGCGGCCAGCACCCCGTAGGGTGCCCGGGCGACCGCCGGGAGCGGGGGATTGAGCAGCAGGAACCGGGCTGCGTCGCGCGCCTGGGCCGTGGCGGTCAGCTCGGCCCGGTACTGGCCGATCCGGTCGGCGAGCTCGGCCTCGGTACGCGGCGGGTCGGGCACACCGAGCGCGGCGCCGATCCTGGCCATGTCGACGACGTAACCATCGCGGCCGGCCTGATCGAGAGGCCGCGCGCCGAACCGGCTGTGGGCGCGCAGGAAGCTGTCCGCCTCGGCGATGTGCACCCAGGTGAGCAGGTGCGGGTCGGAGGCGGCGTACGGCCGCCCGTCGGGCGCGATGCCGGTGACGTGCTCGTGGACCGCGCGGATCCGCGCGATCGCCGTCTGGGCGTCATCGGCCTGGCCGAACGTGGTAACGGCCAGGAAATAGCTGGTCCGCTGCAACCGGCCCCACGGGTCGCCGCGGTAATCCGAGTGCTGCGCCACGGCGGCCATGGCCAGCGGGTGCAGCGACTGCAGCAGCAAGGCCCTGATCCCACCGATGAACATCGACGAATCCCCGTGCACCTGACGGACCGGCCGGTCCTCGCCGAACCAGCGTTCGCCCGTCTGGTTGATCTGCTGCCGCCGCGCCGGCCCCTGCGGTCCGGCGACCCGCTCGAAGATGGCCGCGCCGATCCGGCCGCGAAGACGATCAGCAGCATCCTGTCTTCCCATGCTCTCAGTATCGGCGGCCAGGAAAAATCGCCTGGCGGCCGGTCTCGCGCCTGAA
>CAWCUJ010000013.1:0-313886 GCA_963798675.1 uncultured Actinomycetes bacterium
TTGCCCGCGGCCGGGCGGCCCTAACGGCGCCTGAGCCGCACGTCCATCGCGTCGCGCAGGGCGTCGCCGATGAAGTTGAGCGCCATCACGGTCAGCACGATGCAGGCGCCGACCGGGTAGATCAGCCACCAGTAGCCGTCCTGCAGGAAGGTGCTGCCCTCGGAAAGCATGTCTCCCCAGTCTACGTTCGGGTAATGCAGGCCGAAGCCGAGGAAGCCGACGTAGGCGACGGCCAGGATGGCGTCCGCGACCTGGAACGTCACGTTGACGATGACCACGCCGAGCGCGTTCGGGAGGAGGTGCCTGCTGATCAGCCGCCAGCTGCCCGCACCTGCCGTCCGCGCGGCCAGCACAAAGTCGCGTTCTCGCAATGTGAGGACCTCGCCGCGGACCAGCCGCGCCGGGACCTGCCAGGCGAAGAAGCCGATGACCAGGCTCAGCGACAGCACCGAGGCGCCGAACTTGACCGCCAGGATCAGGACCACGAACAGGAACGGGACTGACAGGAAGACGTCCACGACGCGCATCAGAGCCGAGTCCACAAACCCGCCGATCAGTCCCGAGACCGCGCCGAACAGCGTGCCGATGACGATGGCAACGAACGCGGCGAAGAAGCCGATCTCCAGCGACGCCTGCCCACCCTTCATCATCCGGCCCAGCTCGTCGAACCCCTGGCCGTCGGTGCCGAGCAGGTGCTGCCCGGATGGCGGCATGTTGGCCAGGAGGTCGTTGGTGTTGATCTGGTCGGTGTGGTAGATGAACGGGCCGACGAAGCAAAAGAGCACGAAGAAGATGAGTATGCCGAAGCCGGCGACGGCTAGCCGGTTGCTGGCGAACTCGCGCAGCGCGAGCCGCCAGCCGCTCTGTACCGCGCCGATCTCGCCGCCCTCGGGGGCGCGCTGGACGTCCAGCGGTGGCAGGGATCCTGCTTGCGCCACGACCGCCTCCTTCCTATGGCCTGGCCGGTCAGGCCAGCCGGATCCGCGGGTCTGCGATGGTCAGCATGATGTCCGCGACCAGGTTGCCGACCACGACGAGAATGGCACCCGCCAGCGTGTAGGCGAGCATGACCGCGTAATCTGCTTTCTGCAGGCTGGTGTAGAAGAGCAGCCCGAGGCCCTGGTAGTTGAACAGCGTCTCGACGATCAGGTTGCCGGCCAGCAGCGCGGGCAGGAACAGGCCGACCAGCGTGATCATGGGCAGGCTGGCGTTGCGGAGCAGGTGCCGCATCAGCACCAGCCGCTCGGGCAGGCCCTTGGCCCGCGCCACCTTGATGTAATCTTGGGCCAGTACGTCGATCGACGAAGACCGCATGTAACGGGAGAAGTTAGCCACCGTGATGAGGGCCAGCGTCATGATCGGCAGCGTCATGGAATACCAGTCACCCGCGACCACCCACACGTTGTTGGACTGGCTCGCCTCGAAGTTGAAGATCGGGAACGTGAGCGCGAACACCTGGATGAGGATCAACCCGAGGAAGAACGACGGCATCGAGTAGAGGATAAACGCGGCGCTGGTCGCCACGTTGTCCCCGATGCTGTTGCGCTTGACCGCCTGGAAGATCCCTAGCGGCACGGCGATAATGATCGCGATCAGCAGCGATACCGCGGACAGGTAGACGCTGCGCGCCAGCCGCTCCGCGAACAGCGCGGCCACGGTCTGGTTCTCCGCGTAGGAGTAGCCCAGGTTGCCGTGCAGCAGCTGGTTGACGTAGCGGAGGTACTGCACGATGACCGGGTCGTCGTAGCCGTTGGTCTTGTTCCATGCGGCGATCTGATACGGCCTCGCTGAAAGGCCGAGAACGTCCCTGGCCGGCGACGGGTAGATCGCGTGCAGCAAGATGAAGATGAAGATGGACACGCCGACGACCACGATGACGGACGACACGAGCCGGCGTACCAGGTAGGAAATCATGGTCCCTGCCTTTCCTCCGCGGCATCAGCCGCGAACCAGGGCGCCGGCGCTGGCGCGGCACCTGGTAAGGGGCCACGGGGCACCGGGCGCTGCCCTGGCCTCCGGTGTATCACCGTGAGGCCAGGGCAGTCCAGCGCCCGGCGGAACGGTTACTTGTTGAGGTACCAGAACTCCGGCGTGGCGTAGTACTGGGTTAGGTTCTCCCAGGCCTGCGGGGTCTGCGCGGAAAGGGTATTCTTCCAGGCCCAGATGATGTCGGGGACGGGCTGGAACTGCACCGGCTCGTCCGTGGTCAGGAACTCGGCCTCGTCCTTCACCGCCGTCGGGTTGCCACTGGTGACCGAGGCGTTGATCAGGTGGTCGGCGGTCGAGTTGCTGTAGTCGCCGATCTGGCCGGCCCCGCCGGTGTTGAAGATGCCGAATGTGGTGGGGTAGGGGTCGAGCGTCTCGCCGCCGAAGTCCATCATCGCCCACTTGTTGATGTTCGCCGGGGCGGCCGGGTCGATGTAGTTGGTGACCATGTAGTTGAAGTTGCTGCCGGACAGCGTGATGTTAATGCCGGCCTGCTTCGCCTTGGACACGAAGTCGGTGGCCTGGTCGCCGATCAGCGCCGGGGAGGTGCTGTAGATGTAGTTCCAGGCCAGCTTGGTGCCGGCCGGAATCCCGGACCCGCACGTGCCTGGGGCCGTGCCGGCCTTCGCGCAGGTATCGGTGCCGTCGGGCACCACGGTCCAGCCGTTGCTCTTCAGCATGCTGATCGCGGTCTGCACGCTGAACGGGTACGGGTCGACCGCCGCGTTGGACGGCAAATACGGGCTCCGCGGATAAGTCGGGATGGGCCCGTAGGCGGCGGCGCCGGCCCCGTTCATGAACGCGCGGATCCAGCCCTGGTCGTCCACCAGGTGGGCGAGCGCCTGGCGGATGTACGGCTGGGCGATGATGTTGTTGAAGTCGCCGGTCGTGTCCTTGAAGTTGTAGTTGCCGAAGTTCATGCCGAAGTCGGGGATGCCGAAGTAGTTGTAGCCGCTTCTGAGCACGCTGGGCAGCTGCGGCACGTCGCTGTAGTCGACGAACGCAACGTCGATGCTGCCCGCCTTGATGGCATTGAACTGCGCGGCGTTCGAGGTGAACGGGACGCCCTGGAAGGTGGACTGCGGCGTCACGTGCGGGCCGCCGTAGCTGGCGTTCGGCACCATGGTGAACCCGCCGCTTGTCGGGTTGTAGGCCGACAGCCTGTACGGCCCGTCGACCACCTGCCACAGCGGGTTGGTCGCGTAGGTGCTGAGCGACTTATTCTGCGCGGTCAGGAAGTTGAAGATCTTCGTCATGTTGGCCGGGGTCCAGTCGGACGGGGGGATGACCGCACCGGTGGTCGACGTCTTCGCCCACAGGAAGCTGGGCATCGGGAGCGGCGGCGGTCCCGCGCCGAGCTCGTCCTCGGTGAACCAGGACGGGTTGACGGGGCCGCTGAGGTTCATCACCAGCGTCGAGGCGTTCGGCTCCGAGGTGCTTACCAGGGTGTCGGGGAACTGGCCGGGTGTGTAGATCGCCCAGTTCGCCGGAGACTCCTTGACCGCGGCCTTGATCAGGTCGACGGCGAAGAGGAAGTCGTTCGCGGTGATGGGCTTGCCGTCCGACCACTTGTAGTTGCTCTTCATCGTGATCAACACGGTCTTGTTGCCGTTGGAGTACACCGGCGGGTTGGCGATGCTCATGCTCGGCTCGATCTCGGGAACGGTGCCGTTCACCGGCCAGTACAGCGGCCGCCACATCTCCCACTGGAACGCGAAGGCATTGTAGGCCGTGTTGTTGCCGGAGTTCGGGAGCGGGAAGATCGAGTTGGGGGAAGCCCCGGGCTGAAGTGCATAGGTGATCGTCCCTGCCTTCCCCGAAGGCGTCCCCGCGGTCGGGACCGATCCAATCCCGCCGGAGACCGTGGTGTTCCCGCTGGTCGTGTTGCCGCCGCCGCTGCTGGTGGTGCTGCTGCTACTGCAGGCGGCAAGCGCGGTAATGCTCGCCACCGCGAGAGCTAGCCCACCGATCGTCTTGTTGCGGAACTTCATCACCGGCCCTCCCTCCTGGCGCTGTTCGCGCGTGTGGTCCGTCCTAGAGTCATCAGCTTGTCGCCCCTTCTCTCGCTGTTGCCGGTGATCCGCTCCGCACCGTAGCGGGGCACTGGGTCGCAGTACCCCCAACCCGATTACGGCCCGTCTCCCCGGCACATCCGGGCCGACTCATGACGAGCCGACCGGTGAGCTACCGGTGTTATGAGTTAGCGGAAGCGTAAGTTCCATATTGCATCGATCTCCCGCCGAAAATGTCACAACTTGCCATCAATCCCCTGACGGAGACGTGCCACCATGTCTTGGGCTAGCGTCCGGATATTTCCGGACGCTAGCCCCTCCTGTTTACTTTCGCCCCTATGATCCCACAGTCCTTGGCGACGTGAAGCCTTGCCGTCGGATGGCCGTCTCGCCGCAGAATCTCCGTCGGCGGCCACGGTGGACACCAAGAACATGAGCGGGCCGAAACCCTCGTGTCACCCTCCATGCCACCGGCGCTACTCCCTCCGCTGGTGACTACTAAGCGTAACTGTTTAGCAATGTGTAGACAAATCACTACCCTGCGCCGCCGTGCAGGCCCGGAATTATCCCCCGGCCGGCCTTGCCGCGCGTGTTACTGGTGAAATACCAGCCCTTCCGGACGCATCAATCAATACCTTTGAATAACAAATTGGCCATCAATGCATAACGCATCGAAAACGGCGGCTGAGTTGAGGGTGACGACGAGGACGCTAATGGGCACCGTGCCGCCGGGCGCTGGTGCGCGCCCTGGTGCCGGGTGCGAGCCGTGCTTACCTGAAAATGACGGTGCGGCGGCCGTGGAGCAGCACGCGGTGCTCGGCGTGCCAGCGGACGGCGCGGGCGAGCGCGACCCGCTCGGCGTCCCGGCCGATGGCGGCAAGATCGTCGGGGCTGCTTGAATGGTCGACCCGGGCGACCTCCTGCTCGATGATCGGTCCCTCGTCCAGGTCGGCCGTCACGTAATGGGCGGTCGCGCCGATCAGCTTCACGCCGTGCGCATGGGCCTGGTGATAGGGACGCGCCCCCCTGAAGCTCGGCAGGAACGAGTGGTGGATGTTGATGATGCGGCCCGCCATCTTGGCACATAGCTCCGGCGACAGGATGCGCATGTAGCGAGCCAGCACCACGAAGTCGATGCCCAGTTCGCTGACCAGGTCGAGCAGGCGCCCCTCGGCGTGCTGCGCGGACAGTGGGTCGGCCGGGCCGCCGGCCGGCACGTGCTCGAATGCGACGCCGTGCGCCGCCGCGAGCGGCGCCAGGTCAGGATGGTTGCCGACCACCAGCGGCACGTCGATGCGCAGCGATTCGGCTGAGCGCCGGTACAGCAGGTCGTTCAGGCAGTGCCCGGCCTTGGACACCATGATCAGCACCCGCGGCTGGACGGCGGTGTCGTGCAGTTCCCAATCCATCCCGAACTCGGCCGCCACCGGGGTGAAGCCGCCGTACAAGGAGTCAAAGGTGGCGGGCGCGCCGGGCACGGTCTCCACGTGCACTCGCATGAAGAACCGCCCGGACCCACCGACGATCCGGTCGCCGAACTGCTGGCTGTCGAGCACGTTGCAGCCGGCCTGGAGCAGGTAGGCCGCGACCGCGTGCACGATCCCGACCCGGTCCGGACAGGACAGGGTGAGGACGAACTCGGGCATCAGGCCCCCACCGCGTGCAGGCCGCCGTCGACGTGGATGATCTCTCCGGTGGTCGCGGGGAACCAGTCGGAAAGCAGCGCCACGCAGGCCCGCGCGGTCGGCTCCGGGTCGGTGATGCTCCAGCCGAGCGGCGCCCGGGCCCCCCACACGTCCTCGAACCGCTCAAACCCTGGGATGGACTTCGCGGCCATGGTGCGCAGCGGCCCGGCCGCCACCAGGTTGACCCGCACCCTCTTCTCCCCCAGGTCGCGGGCCAGGTACCTGGCGCAAGACTCCAGGCCGGCCTTGGCCACTCCCATCCAGTCGTAGCCGGGCCAGGCCACGCTCGCGTCGAAGTCGAGCCCCACCACCGACCCGCCGCCGCCCATCAACGGCAGCGCCGCCATCGTGAGCGCCTTCAGCGAGTACGCGGAGACCTGGACCGCGGTCGCCACGTCGGGCCACTTGGTGTGCAGGAAGTTCCCGCCGAGCGCCTCTTCCGGATTGGCGTACGCGATCGCGTGCAGCACGCCGTCCAGCCCGTCGACGTGCTCGGACACCCGGCCGGCCAGCGAGGCGAGGTGATCGTCGCTTGTCACGTCCAGCTCAAGCACCGGCGGCGGCGAGGGCAGCCGCCGGGCGATCCGCTCCACCAGGCTCAGCCGCCCGAAGCCGGTCAGCACCACGGTCGCGCCTTCGGCCTGCGCGACCCGCGCGACGTGAAACGCGATCGAGGCGTCCGTGATGACCCCGGTGACCAGGATCCGCTTGCCCGCCAGGATTCCCATCGCAGCCTCACTCCCGTGATATCCAGCACAACTCACACCATGCCCGGTCGGACCCCGTTAACTAAATGGCCGGCCGCGCGAAGCTTGCGCGGCGCGGCTTGTGGGTTCCCCACAACGGCCGCTCAGTGGCCCATCCCGAGCCCGCCGTCGACCGGGATGACGGCCCCGGTGATGTAACTGGCGTCCGGGCCGGCCAGGAACGCGACCGCCGCGGCCACCTCGGCCGCGACGGCGTACCGGCCGAGCGGTACGGCGGCCTGGATCCCGGCCTTCCGCTCCTCGGACAGGTTCGCCGTCATGTCGCTGTCCACGAACCCGGGCGCGACGATGTTGGAGGTGACGCCGCGCGACCCGAGCTCGCGTGCCAGCGATCTGGCCAGGCCGACCAGCCCGGCCTTGGAGGAGGCGTAGTTGGCCTGGCCCGCCGAGCCGTACATGCCGACGACCGAGGAGATGAAGATGAGGCGGCCACGGCGCATCTTCATCATGCCGCGCACCGCCCGCTTGGCCACCCGGTACGCGCCGACCAGGTTCGTGTCGAGCACCTCGGCGAAATCGTCCTCGCTCATCAGCGCGAGCAGCGTGTCACGGGTCACGCCCGCGTTAGCGACCAGCACCTCCACGGGCCCCTGGTCCGCTTCCACCGTCGTAAACGCGGCGTCGACGGACGCCGCGTCGCGCACGTCGCAGCGGACCACCGCCAGCCCGTCTACCGGGTCGCCCGAACGCGAGGTGACGGTGACGCTGTCGCCATCGGCAGCGAACCGCCGCGCGATGGCCAGGCCGATACCACGGTTCCCGCCGGTCACAAGCACAGAACGCCCCATGCTCGCCTCTCTTCCAAGGGGTGGTACCTGGGGATGGTCCCCAGCGGGTCCGGGGGGACTTGTCCCCCCCAAGGGGGGTCTGGGGGGATGGGTCCCCCCAGGATCGGGGGGGTCTGGGGGGATGGGTCCCCCCAGGATCGGGGGGGTCTTGGGGGGTCGCCCCCCCGGCTAGCAGGGTCGTCCCCTCGGCTGGCAGAGTAGCAGGCTGGGGCCGGTGGGATAGACTCACGGCGCGTGAATGATCGTCAGTCCAGGATCGACCAGGAATTCACCGCCCTGCCGTTGCGGGAGCTGGCGGATGCGGCGCTCGCCCAGGCCACAAGCCTCGGCGCCCAGCACGCCGACTTCCGCGCCGAACGCATCAAGGGCCAGCAGATCAGCCTGTCCGACGGGAACCCGCAGACGCTGTTCGACGTCGACAACACCGGGCTCGCCGTCCGGGTGATCGTAGACGGGACGTGGGGCTTCGCCTCGGCCGTCGACCTCACCGCGGACGCCGCGGCGCAGGCGGCGCGGCAGGCCGTCGAGGTCGCCCGGGTGGCTGCCGCGATGAACACCGAACCGATCGAGCTGGCTCCCGAACCCGCCTACGGCGAGGTGACCTGGGTGTCAGCGTACGACGTCGACCCGTTCACGATCAGCGTCGCGGACAAGGTGGCGCTGCTGGCGCAGTGGAGCCACGAGCTGCTCGCACATCCCGCCGTCAGCCACGTGGACGCCTCGGTGAATCAGGTCAGGGAGTGTAAGTTCTACTCCGACGGCGCGACCACGGCCACCCAGCAGCGGGTTCGGCTGTACCCGCAGGTCACCGCAGTCGCGATTTCCGACGACGGCCGGTTCGACACCATGCGGACGTTGGCCCCGCCGGCCGGCCGGGGCTATGAGTTCCTCACAGGCCGCGGCTGGGACTTCGCTGCCGAGCTGGCCGAACTGCCCGATCTGCTCGCGGCCAAGATGGCGGCCCCCTCGGTCGAGCCGGGTCACTACGACCTCGTCATCGACCCCTCCAACCTCTGGCTCACCATCCACGAGTCGATCGGGCACGCCACCGAACTCGACCGGGCGCTTGGCTACGAGGCGGCCTACGCCGGCACGTCGTTCGCCACCCTGGACAAGCTCGGCAGCCTGCAGTACGGGTCCGGTGTCATGCACGTCACCGGCGACCGCACCGCCGTGCACGGCCTGGCCACTATCGGCTACGACGACGAGGGCGTGGCCGCGCAGTCCTGGGACCTGATCAGCGGCGGCATCCTGGCCGGCTACCAGCTCGACCGGCGGATGGCGCTGCTCAAGGGGTTCGGGCGGTCGAACGGGTGCGCGTTCTCCGACGGGCCTGGCCACATGCCACTGCAGCGGATGGCGAACGTGTCATTGCAGCCGGCGCCCGGCGGCCCCTCCACCGCGGACCTCATCGCCGGGGTGGAGCGCGGGATCTACATCCTGGGCGACAAGAGCTGGTCGATCGACATGCAGCGGTACAACTTCCAGTTCACCGGCCAGCGGTTCGTCAAGATCGAGAACGGGCGGCTGGCCGGGCAGCTGCGCGACGTGGCCTACCAGGCCACCACGACCGACTTCTGGGGTTCGATGGAGGCTGTCGGCGGCCCGCAGACCTACGTGCTCGGCGGCGCGTTCAACTGCGGCAAGGGCCAGCCCGGCCAGGTGGCCCCGGTCAGCCACGGCTGCCCGGCCGCCCTGATGCGCGGCGTCCGGATACTCAACACCGCGGAAGAGGGGGCAGCATGACCGCGGAAACCGTCGAGCGCGCCTTGGCCGCGGCGCGGTCCGGCGACTGCGTCGTGATCGCCGAGGAGACCTCGACCGCCAACCTGCGCTGGGCGGGCAACACGCTCACCACCAACGGCGTGTCACGCTCCCGCCAGCTCACCGTCATCGCCATCGACCGGCGCGGTGACGGCGCCGCGGCCGGCGTCGTGTCCCGGGCTGGCGTCCGGCCCGACCAGGTCGAGGACGTGGTCCGGGAGGCGGAGCACGCGGCCGCCGAGGCCGCTCCCGCCGAGGACGCGGGAAAGCTCATCGGGGCGGGACAGCCCGGCTCGTTCGGGACAAATGATGGAGAACCCGGCTGGGACTCACCGCCTGGCCACACCGAAATCGGTGTCCTGCGCGATTTCGCGGCCGAGCTCGGGCAGACGCTACGCGCCGCCGCGGCGGCCGGACGCAAGCTGTACGGGTTCGCCGAGCACGAGCTGGCCAGCACCTACGTCGGCACCTCGGCCGGGCTGCGGCGGCGGCACGACCAGCCGACCGGACGGGTGGAACTGAACGCCAAGTCCGCCGACATGGCGCGCTCGGCCTGGACGGGCGTGGCGACCCGCGACTTCACCGACGTGGACATCGCCGGGCTTGACGCCGGGCTGACCGAGCGGCTCGGCTGGGCCGAACGTGCCGTCTCGCTGCCCGCCGGCCGGTACGAGACGCTGCTGCCCCCCGCCGCGGTGTCCGACCTGCTCACCTACCTGTACTGGTCGGCCGGGGCGAAGGAAGCAGCGGAAGGGCGGACGGTGTTCAGCAAGCCCGGCGGCGGGACGCGGGTCGGCGAGCGGCTGTCGCCGGTGCCCGTGACGCTGTCCAGCGATCCATGGGCGCCGGGGCTCGCCTGCGCGCCGTTCGTGATCGCGCATGCGTCCGGGCCTGACTCCTCGGTGTTCGACAACGGCCTCCCGCTGAACGCCACCTCGTGGATCCGCGACGGATCGCTGGCGGCGCTGGTCTCCTCGCGGCATTCGGCGGCGGCGGCCGGGGTGCCCGTCACCCCCGCCGTCGACAACCTGACCTTCGCCACCGCCGCGCCCACTTCCGGCGCCGGGGCGCCGACGCTGGAGCAGATGATCGCCTCGACCGGGCGCGGGCTGCTGCTCACCTGCCTGTGGTACATCCGCGAGGTTGACCCGCAGACCCTGCTGCTTACCGGGCTCACCCGGGACGGGGTTTACCTGGTGGAGAACGGCGAGGTGGTGGGCGCGGTGAACAACTTCAGGTTCAACGAGTCGCCGGTCGGCATGCTCGGGCGGCTGCTCGAGGTGGGCGCCACGGTGCCGACCCTGCCGCGCGAGTGGGGCGACTATTTCAACCGGGCCGCGATGCCGCCGGTGCGGGTGGAGGGCTTCAACATGTCCTCGGTGAGCCAGGCCAGCTGAGCCCGGGGCGGGTCCTCCTGGTTTGGCGTCTGGGCATACCGTGGAAGCGTGAGGATGGGCCATTCCAGCCGGCGGCCGCCGGTGCACATGGTGACGCAGGCGCACCGGTCGCTGTCCGACGACATCGCCTACCGGCAGCGCAGGTACCTGCTGATGATGGGCATCCGCGCGGTCTGCTTCGTGATCGCCGTGGTTCTGTTCATCAATCACTTCGGCTGGCTCGTGGCGATACCGGCGGTCGGCGCCATCTTCATTCCCTATTTCGCCGTCGTGTTCGCCAACGGCGGCCGGGAGCCGGACAACACGCGCGGCTTCATGGAGTACCAGCCGAAGGTGCCGGCCACCCGCGACTCCAGCTGGCCGCCGGAAGCGAACGGGGGAAACGGTCGCCGCCCCGTCGGGCCTGGCCCGGGCGATAACTAATCTGAGCAAGAGATTAGGCCTGCTCAGGCTCGTCCCGAGATCTGGTCGTAATTGGGTCTTGACACACTGGGGGGTGTTTCCGTGTACGATTCATATCGATGCTCTGGTCCCCCGTCGGAGCATCACTGCCGGCGTTCCGGGCCCCCGTCGGAACGCCGATGATCGCGACGCCGGGTGGTTTGCCCCCGTAGCCACCCGGCGTCGCCCATACTCACTGCTCTTCGAGCGGCTTCCCGGGGCTCGCCGTGCTCTCCGGTGGGACAAACCCGTAAAGCCCACGGACCCGCCGCGTGGCGCTCCGGCTGTGGTGGTGCTAGCCGTCGGCCCGGTTCTGTCTGAGGTCTGAGACTCTGAGGTCTGAGACTGGGCTGGTGGCTCGGCTAGTGTCGGATGGCGGGCGGGTTGGTCTGCCGCGGCTCGCGGGCGGTGGGCTCAGAATCTTCTCGGATCGGCTCTGGGTGGCGGAGGTCCGGCGGGGTTCCTGCGGTGGCTGGGTAGGGAACTGCTTCGGATGCGCATTAGCTGCGATATAGTTCTGCCTTAGCACGGAGGGCCCGAGTGGGAAGGGCCGGGGTTTGGCGTGGCGACTCAGGCAATCGGTAAGGTTCTTCGCCGAGTGGCGGGACGCGGGTTCGCGTCGCGTGGCGGGGATTGTCGTCACTTTCGTTACAGTGAAGAGCAAAACTGCGGGATGATCAGCAGGTGCTTACTAACTAATGGCCGAATGCCGCATTGTATGCAATGCGGTGCCGGTTATTCGGTCTTGCGGAACTCGGCTATGGCTATCACGAGCATCACCAGGCCCATGACGGCGACAATGGCCAGCGACAGGCCGATGGGGACCACCCAGCCGCCCCAGGTGACGCCGGGGCTGAGCGCCTTCAGGGCCAGCGGGCTGACGGCCAGGTGATCGAACACCGCGTGCCGCATCGGGGCCACGATGTAGGTGAGCGGGTCGATCCGGGTCAGCACGGTCAGCCAGGCCGGCAGTCCGTTCAGCGGGTACAGGGCGCCGGACAGGAAGAACAGCGGCAACACGAACAGTTGGGTGAGCGCCATGAACGCCTGGATCTGCTTGATCCGTGCGGCCATCATCACGCCGAACGCGGTCAGCGTGAACGAGAGCAGCAGCAACTCCCCCACCAGGGTGAGCAGCAGCACCGGGTCGTACGGGACGTGGGCCACCCCGGCCAGGGCCAGGAAGATGAGGCCCTGGAAGGTGGCCACGGTCGCGCCGCCCAGGCACTTGCCGATCACGATGGCCCAGCGCCGCACCGGCGCGACTAGCATCTCGCGCAGGAACCCGAACTCCCGGTCCCACACGATCGAGGCGGCCGAGAAGATCGCCGTGAACAGCACCGACATGGCCAGCACGCCCGGGTAGATGAACGTCTTAAAGTCCACCCCGACCGGCAGGCCCCGGCCGGCCAGCCGGGACAGCCCGGTGCCGAGCACGAACAGGAACAGCACCGGCTGCACCAGCGACGTGACCGCCCGCAGCCGGTCGGTGCGGAACCTGATCAGCTCGCGACGCCAGACGATGCTGACCGCCCGCAGGTCGGCGCGGATGCTGCGCTCGGGGACCGCGACCCTGATGAGCTCGGTGAGATCCCGCTCCTCGGCCTGGTCAGCGTCCCGGCTGGCTGTGTCTTGCGCTGCCATCGCTACCTCGCTACCTTCTGCCGAACCGCGTCGCGATCCTGCGGTTGCGGTCGCCGACCGAAGCCTCGGCGTCGCGGATCGTCTTGCCGGTATAGGACATGAACACGTCGTCGAGGGAAGGCCGGGACACGCTCACCGACTGGATCGCCACCGGCATGCGCGCGAACAGCTGAGGCACGAAATGCTCGCCCGACTCCACCGAGAACGTCACCAGGCCCTCGTGCATGGCCGCCTCGATCCCGAAGGCCTCGGCCAGCGCCCGGATCGCGGCCTGGTCGTCCGCGGTGCTGATCTGGACGCGGTCCTTGCCGACTGAGGCCTTCAGCGCCTGCGGGGTGTCGATCGCCACGATATTCCCGTGGTCGATGATCGCGATCCGGTCGCAGTTCTCCGCCTCGTCCATGTAGTGCGTGGTCAGGAAGATCGTGATGTCCTCGCGCTTTTTCAGCTCGTTGATGTACGCCCAGATGGAAACCCGGGTCTGCGGGTC
The DNA here is from genome assembly GCA_963798675.1 of uncultured Actinomycetes bacterium. Taxonomy (GTDB): domain Bacteria; phylum Actinomycetota; class Actinomycetes; order Streptosporangiales; family Streptosporangiaceae; genus Palsa-504. The sequence continues at coordinate 12,975 of CAWCUJ010000013.1, forward strand.
GAGCCCCACCGTCGGCTCGTCGAGGAAGAGCACCCGCGGCGCGTGCAGCAGGCCGCGCGCGATCTCCAGCCGGCGCTGCATGCCGCCGGAGTAGGTGGCGACCACGCTGCCCCGGCGGTCCCACAGCCCGACCATCTCGAGCACCTGGCGCAGCCGCGGCGCGAACGCCGCCTTGGGGACGCCGTAGAGATCGGCGTGGAAGCGCAGGTTCTGCTCCCCGGTCAGGTAGCTGTCCAGGGTGGTGTCCTGGAACACCAGGCCGATGTTGCGGCGCACGGTGTCCCGTTCCCGCACCACGTCATGACCGGCGACCCTGGCGGTACCCGAGGTCGGGCCCGCCAGGGTGCACAGGATCTTGATCGTGGTGGACTTGCCCGCCCCATTCGGGCCGAGGAAGCCGAAGGTCTCTCCGGCGGCGACCTCGAAGCCGATGCCGCGCACGGCCTCGATCTCGCCGTAGCTCTTGGTCAGCTTGCTGACCGAGATGGCCGGAGTCACCCTTGCGTGTCCTCCCCTGCTTCCTCGCCGTCTGCCGCGAGGATACGGTACAGCGCCCGCCGGGTGTCAGCCAGGATCTTGCCGGCCTGGGCCACCTGGGCCGCCGCCGGCCTGCGCGACCTGCGTCACGGCCACGATGACCTGCTTGATCGTGTTCCGCAGCTGAACCTCGGCATCGTCGACGCTGCCGGTCACCGCGTCCCAGGACGCCCGCAGCTCCTCGGCGTGGGCTTCGACGTACGCCCGGCCTTCCTCGGTCAGCGTGAACATCCGGCGCCGGTCTTCCCCGGCGGCTTCCGCCCTGATCAGGGCCTCGTCCTCGAGCTGCTGCAGCGCCGGGTACACCGACCCCGCGCTCGGCCGCCAGACGCCCTCGGTGCGCGCGCCGATCTCCTGGATAATCTGGTAGCCGTTCCACGGCTGCCCCTCGGCCAGCAGGTCGAGGATTGCGGCCCGCACGTCACCGCGCCGGACCCGCGGCCCGCGCCCGCCGAACCTCGGCGGCCCGAACGGCCCGCCGCGCATTCCGAATTCGAACCCGGGTCCGCCCCAGGGCCCGGGACCGCCGCGCATGCGGCCGCGGCCTCGGTGGCCACCACGGCGTTCCCGCGGGTCTCGGGGTTCTCCCCATGTTTCGCTATGCATTATCTTACTCCTTGAACATCTCTAGATCGCTTTTCGATCCTTGTCGTTAGGTCAACGATATATCGATGAAGAACTGGTGGCAAGCCCAAGTTCAAGATCTTTTTCTCCGAACGGTCCGCGGTGCGAGCCCCGCGCCCGCCATCAGTCACCCCCGCGGCCCGCTGACCCGGCCGCCGGCCCGCCCTGCGGCCCTGAGCCGGCCGCCAGCCCGCCCGTTGCGACGCCAGCCGTTACCAGACGCCCCAACGACCCCACGCCATGCCAAGTCCCCCACCGCCCAAAGGCCCCGCCCCGGTACGAAATCATCGTGATGAACGGTTACGACCCTGATCCGCGATGGAATGCTTCATCAGTCCTGGAAGGTGACGGCGGGCACAGCCTCATCCTCGCCCGCGCCCGGGTGGAGTAGCTTGAGGCCATGCGTGTCGTGGGGTTGGTGCTGCATCCCGAGCGGGACTGCGGCGGGGCGGTCGCCTCGATCCTTGACTGGGCCGACCGTAGGGGGATCCAGGTCCTCGGCATCAACACCGAGATCAGCAGGCTGGCCTGCAGCGCCGATCCGGTAACCCCCGATGAGTTGCGCCGGCGGGCGGACTTGCTGGTCAGCCTGGGCGGCGACGGGACCATGCTGCGCGCCATGAGGCTGGCGGACCGGCAGCGGTTTCCTGTCCTCGGGGTGAACCTCGGCAAGCTGGGCTTCCTGGCCGAAGTTGACGTGCCGGACCTGGCTGACGCACTGTCCGCGATCGATGAGCACAAATTCACGGTCGAGCCGCGACTGGCCGTCGACGCGGTCATCGGCGATGAGATCATCACCGCGTTCAACGACGTCGCGTTCGTCAGGTTTCCCGGCCAGAAGACGGCCGAGGTCGCGGTGCGAGCCGCGGGTCACCCGTTCGTCAGCTATGCTGCTGACGCGATCGTGGTGGCCACTCCGACCGGTTCGACCGCCTACAGCTTCTCGGCCGGCGGCCCCATCGTGAGTCCGGCGGTGGAGTCCCTGCTCGTCACGCCCGTCGCGCCGCACTCCGCCTACAACCGCGGGCTGGTAATGTCCTGTGAGGACCGGCTCGCCCTGGAGATCCTGGCCGGCAGTGGCAGGCTCGCCGTCGAGGCCGACGGCAACCTGGCCGCGAACGTCGAGCCCGGCGACCGGATCGACCTGATACCGCGTCCGGGCGCCGCCTGCGTGGTCCGGCTGGGCCGCACCACGTTCTACGAGCGGGCCCGGCGCAAGCTGCGCCTGACCGACTCCGCGGAGATTCCCGTCACCCGGGGCGATGATGGGGAGCATGCCGCGATCCGAAACCTATCTGCACGGCCGCCATGACAGCCGGCCGCCAGGGCCTCCGTGCACGATGTTGAGGTACGGCCCGCCAGGCAGGCAGGGCACGTTACGGGTGGACCGGGACGGTGTACTCGCGGCGGATGCTATTGCCGAGGCGGGAGATGTCCGCGCCGTAGACGTGCATGGAGATGGCCGCGGTGTCACCCGTGTTGCGGACCCGGTGGATGTCGCCGGGAGGCGCGAAGCCGTTCACGGCCCCGGCCGGGTTCACGTTGCGCGCGGCGAGCCTGAGCGCGCGACCGCCGTCGGCCAGCGCGAAGATCTCCTCGTACTCGCGCCCCTGCAGGACACCCGTGACGCACCAGGCCACGTGGTCGTGAATCATCGTCTGCTGCCCGGGCAGCCAGACCATGGCCGAGATCGAGAACGTGCCGTCGGGCTCGGCGTACAGCAGGTGGCTCTGATAACCCGCAGGGTCTCCGCGCCGCAGCGGCGCGGGGAGGATCACCGCGGGGTCGGGCAGGCGGGCGCGCAGCGCGCGGGCTACGCAGTCCGCGGTCTGCTGCCAGTCGAGGCCGCGGCGCACTTCGGCGCGGACCGCGCGCACGAGACGGTCCGGACATGTCCCGGCGACCGCTTGGCTGCTCGCTATGGCATTAGCCGTACTGGTCAGCGACATGGCACCTCCCTTAGAGGTCCCAGGCTAGCGAGCATCCGTCCATCGACACTAATGCCAATCGATGTGGCGAGGCATAGACAACATTGATCAATGTCCTCGAAACCCTAGGGCCGGTTAGTCCGTGACGGCGGAGTAGGCGACCACGCCACGGCGCATCGCATCGATGGCGGCGCGGGCGGTCGCGGCCGGGCCTTGTGATGCGGGGGCGGCGTCGGCCGGAGGGGCGGGGGCGGCGTCGGCCGGAAGGGCGGGGGCGGCCGGGACGACGTCGGCCGGGGGGGCGGGGGTGGTTTGAGGGACGGAGGCGATCTGGTCCAGCAGGTCGATCAGCTGCTTGACGGAGCGGACGAAGTCGCCGGGGGTGAGGTCGGGCGATTCGTCGAGGACGGTCTCCAGGCGCGCTCCGCGCGCCCAGCGGTAGGCGGCCCAGGCGAAGCCGAGGTCGGGCTCGCGCAGGAACGACAGCTCGTTGTCCTTCTCCAGCTGGTCGAGCTCACCCCAGGTGCGGACCGTGGCGGAGAGCGCCTCGGGGACCCGGCCCTTCGGCAGCCGGGGCGGCTGGGCGTCGTCGGCCTGGCGCGACTCGAAGGACAGGGCGGACACGCAGGCGGCGAGTTCGGCTGGCGACAGGCCGTCCCACAGGCCGCGGCGCAGGCATTCGGCGGCGAGCAGGTCCAGTTCGGTGTACAGGCGGGCCAGGCGCTGCCCGTCCGGCGTGACGACGTCCCCGGCCAGGTAGCCTAGGCGCTCCAGGACGCGGCAGACCCGGTCGAAGGTGCGGGCGATCACGTGCGACCGCCCGGCCACCCGGCGCTCGAGCGCCTCGGTCTCGCGGGCGAGGCGCATGTAACGTTCGGCGTACCGGGCGTGGTTCTCACGATCCTGGCAGTCATGGCACGGATGGCGCCGGAGCCTCCGCCGCAGGTCCGCGACGTCGGCGGCGCCTGGGGCGGCTCCTTCCCAGTCCGCCGCCCGGACCGGGCGCCGGGCGCTCCCGGGGCCAGCAGAGGCCAGCCGGTTCCGCATGGTGGCCGCGAGATCCTTGCGTTGCTGCGGCGAGCGGGGGCTGAACGATCCGGGAATCCGTATCTTGCCTATCACCTCGGCCGGCACCGGGAAATCCGCCACCGCGAGCCGCTTGACCTGCCGTCCTTCGGTGAGCACCAGCGGTCCCGGACCGGCGAACTCGGTGACGGCCGAACCGTTCTCCGCGCGGCCGCCCGGCACCGGGCCATGCACCGGCCGGCCGTCACCCGGCCGCCCATGGCCGGTGCGGCCGTTGCCGTCGCCGCCGCGAGCCCCGTCCGGCAAGGCCTTGCGAGCAGGATGCAGGCCGGGCTGGAGGACCACCGCGAGGCCAGCTCGCCGGCCTCCCGGCACCCGGATGATGTCCCCCGGGCGCAGCAGCGAGAGGGATCTGGCGGCTTCGGCCCGGCGGGAGCTCGCACGGGCCCGAGACAGATCCCCCTCTCGTTCGGACAAAGATCGTCTCAATTCCGCATACTCGGCGAAATCGCCCTTGTCGCAGGCCATCGCCGTGGCCAGCTCCGCCATGGCCTGCTGGTTCCTGCGGACCTGCCGGGTCAGCCCGGCGACGCCCCGATCGGCCTGGAACTGCGCGAACGACGACTCGAGCAGGGTGGACGCGCGGGCCCGCCCGGCCCAGCCGGTGAGGTTGACGGCCATGTTGTAGGAGGGGCGGAAGCTCGAGTTGAGGGGGTAGGTACGGGTGCTGGCCAGGCCGGCCACGGCACCGGGGTCCATGCCTGGCTGCCACAGCACGACCGCGTGGCCCTCGACGTCGATCCCGCGGCGTCCGGCGCGCCCGGTCAACTGGGTGTACTCCCCCGCGGTCAGGTTCGCGTGGGTCTCGCCGTTCCACTTGTCCAGCTTTTCGATGACCACGGTCCTGGCCGGCATGTTGATGCCAAGGGCCAGCGTCTCGGTCGCGAACACCGCGCGGACCAGGCCGGCCGCGAACAGTTCCTCGACCACTTCCTTGAACGCGGGCAGCATCCCCGCATGGTGCGCCGCGATCCCGCGTCGCAGGCCGTTTAGCCATTCGCCGTACCCGAGGACGGTCAGGTCCTCCGGCGGGATATCCGCGGTGCGGCGCTCGGCAACCTGCTGGATCACCTCGGCCTCTTCCGGGGTGGTCAGCCGCAGGCCCGCGGCCAGACATTGCTCGACCGCCGCGTCGCAGCCGGCCCGGCTGAAGATGAACGTGATCGCGGGCAGCAGCCCGCCGGCGTCCAGCCGCGAGATCACGTCGGGCCGGTATGCCGGCGCGAACCGGCGCGGCCGCCGTCCGCCTCGCCCGGGCCGTCCCGGGGCCTTGCGCTCGATCCAGGTGTCCCGCTGGGCCACTCGGAGCAACTCGGGGTTGACCCTGGCGTGCCCCTCGCCGACGGAGCCTGCCGTGGGCACCGTGTCGGTGAACAGGTCGTACAGCCGGTTACCGGCCAGCACGTGCTGCCACAGCGGTACCGGCCGCTGTTCGTCCACGATGACCGCCATGCCGCCGCGGACCTGATCCAGCCACTCGCCGAACTCCTCGGCGTTGCTCACGGTCGCGGACAGCGCCACCACCCGCACCGACTCCGGCAGGTGGATGATCACTTCCTCCCAGACCGCGCCGCGGGACCTGTCGGCCAGGTAGTGCACCTCGTCGAGCACGACGTAGCCGAGGCCGGACAGCGCCGCCGATCCGGTGTACAGCATGTTGCGGAGCACCTCGGTGGTCATCACGACCACCGGCGCGTCGCCGTTGATGCTGTTGTCCCCGGTGAGCAGGCCCACCGTGCGGTTATCGTAGCGGCGCAGCAGGTCGGCGTACTTCTGGTTGGACAGCGCCTTGATCGGCGTGGTGTAGAAGCACTTGCGGCCCTGGGCCAGCGCCAGGTGCACGGCGTACTCGCCGATCACCGTCTTGCCCGAGCCGGTGGGCGCGGCCACAAGCACGCCGCTGCCCGCGCCGAGCGCGCCGCAGGCCGCCACCTGGAAGTCGTCGAACTCGAACTCATAAAGCGCGCGGAAAGACGCGAACTCCGGGTCAGTTTCGCGGGGGGTCAGGGGGGCTTTTGGGTTCGTCCCCCCTGGGGCACGCTGCCGTTCGCGGAACGCGGTGTACCGGTCCGCCGGAGTGGTCATAGCGTCCAGACTAGGCCCTCGCCGAGGTCGTGGGACTCTGGCGTCAGTTGAGGCTGCTGTCGCGTGTCTCGGTGTCATCCAGGTCGATCGGCGAGAGCTGGTCGTCGGCCAGGCCCGCATAGGGGTCCGGATGCAGCCGGGCCCGGCGCCGGTCGTTGGACCATACGATGAACTCGGCCACCTCGACCAGGGCCGCGCAGGCCCCGCCGAGGATCAGCATGGTGATCGGGTCCGGGCTCGGGTTGGCCATGCCGGCGATCAGGAAGACGCCGAACAGCATCACCCGGCGCCACTTCCGGAACCGCTCGTGGGTCAGGATGCCAGCCAGGTTCAGCATGACGATGAGCAGCGGCACCTCGAACGCGAGCCCGAAGGCCAGCATCATCGTCATAACGAAGCTCATGTACAGGTCGACCTGGATCAGGTTGCTGACGTGCTCCGGTGTCAGGCCGAGCAGGTAGTGCATGGACCGGCCGAGCGAAAAGTAGGCCAGCGCGTTGCCGATCAGGAACAGCGGGACGGCCGTGCCGAGGAAGATGTAGCTCCAGCGCTTCTCCCGCGCGTACAGGCCCGGAGCGATGAAGGCCCAGATCTGGTAGAGCCAGACCGGCGAGGACAGGATTATCCCGACGATGACGGCGACCTTCACCCGCAGGTAGAACGCGTCGAGCGGGCCGTTCAGGACCAGCTGATTGGTGCCGAGCGTGTTGCATCCGGTCTGACCGCGGATGACGGCCGAGCACAGCGGGCGCTCGATGACGTGCCAGACCGGGGTGAAGAAGATGAAGCCGACGATCATCCCCGCGACCAGGGCGAGCGCTACCTTGACGACGCGGTTGCGTAGCTCACGGAGGTGATCCATGAGCGGCATCCGGCCTTCGGGGTTCTGCTGCCGCTGAGAGTGCACGAAGCGCTCGCCGACGATGCGGGCACCCGCGATGGCACCGGGGAGTTTCGCCATGACCGCTTCCCGCAGTAAGGGTTTCGGGACTTGGCTTAGCTGGGCTGGGTCCGCTGGGGCTCGGCGGCCGCGCCGACGTTGGCCGGGGGCGTGTCCATGGCAGCAGCCCGCTGCATGTCACGGATCTGCTGCTGCAGCGCGTCGATCTGGCTCTGCTGGTCGACGGGAGCCGCGGCCGGGGCGGGCGTCAGTTCCGGCTGCGTGAACGGGAACTCGGGCGCAGCGCTCTGGGCCTTGGGGTCAGACTCGTCCTCGTGCAGGCCTGCCACTTCCTTCTTCAAGATGCGCATCGACTGACCAAGCGAGCGCGCCGCGTGAGGCAGCTTCTTGGACCCGAACAGCACGATGAGCACAACGGCGACGATCAGGATCTTCCAGGGGCTGTCGAACAGGTCACCAATCATGTCCGTCCTCTATCGGCAGGAGACGTCTTCCTCGGCCAGAGTCTACACGGCGGCAGAGCGGGGAGACCGTTACCGCAGGCGGACAGCGTGTAAACTGCGCGGCTGATTTCGTGCCCTCTGGTCGCTCAAGCTGTTATTCGGAGCGTGGCGGGCATCGGATTGCCTAAACGACGTAATTCGCGAGTGCGGCCGTGGCGGCCTCGCGGATATCGGCCACCAGCGAGGGCGGCGCGATGACCCGGCCGTCCTCGCCTAGCCGTAGCGCCAGCCGCCGCACCCAGCCGGTGTCCGGAGTGCGCAGCACCACTCGCAGCCAGCCGTCTTCCAGGTCCGTTACCGACTCGCACGGATAGTACTCCGCCACCCAGCGGCCCGCCGCGGACAGCTCGAGCACCACCGGCACGTCGTCCGGCGACGGCCGGAACAGGCCCTGGTCCAGGTCCACCGGCTGGGCCTCGGCCGGAGGCGCCGCGGGCACGTCGAGCACCTCGAGGCTGAGCACGCGGTCCAGCCGGAACAGCCGCATCCCCTCGGCGCGCAGGCACCAGCCCTCCAGGTACGGCCGTCCCTGCACGATGTGCAGCCGCATCGGATCGACGTCGCGCTCGGTCGTCTCGTCCCGGCCTGGCACGTAGTACCGCAGGTGCAGACGCCGCCTGGCGGACAGCGCGTCGCGGATCTGGGCGGCGTATCCCTCCGCCTCCTCATCGGGGATGTCGACCTGCACCGCGACCTGGGTGCTGGCCGACGCTGCCTCGCCGGCCGCCGCCTCGAGCTTGGCGATCAGCCGGGACAGCGCCGACCTGTCCTCGAGTCCGGGCACCTCGACGAGCATCCGCAGCGCGACGAGAAGCGCGCTGGCCTCGTCGACGGCCAGCCGCAGCGGCCGGCCCATGGATTCGGCCTGGCTGACGACGATCTCGCCACCCTCGTAGGACAGGTCGATCGGGCAGTAGGGATCGGGCGCTCGCAGCTCGACGCACCACAGCAGGTTCAGGTCGTCGACGAGCTCGCGCTCGCTGACGCCGAACGCCGCCGCCGTCTCGGCCAGCCCCACCGACTTCCTGCTCATCACGTAAGGCACCAGCGCGAGCAGCCGCTGCAGCCGCTCGGTCGAGGTGACCAGCGCGCTCATCTTCTGTCCCTCGGGATCACGCGAGGACTCCCTTTAGCCGGCGGATGACGGCTTCGCGCAGGTCCGGCGGGTCGAGCACGACCGCGTCCTGGCCGAACCAGGCGGTGTAGTCGGCGAACCAGGCCAGGTCGCCGAACCTCGTCGTCACCAGGTCCCATCCCTCGGCCGTGTCGTCGGCCTGTACGGACACCGCGTGCCGACGCAACCCGACGCCGGCCCCGGTCCGGACCCTGAGCAGGGCGGTGTGCTCCTGCGCGGGATCCCAGTCCCGGACCAGCTCGCGCACGTCGGCGCCGTCCGGCACGGTCACCCGGCCTGGCGGGCCGCAGAACTTCACCGGGCCCGCGATCCGGCCGAGCCGGAACACCCGGGTGGCGCCGCGCCCCCGGTCCCAGCCGACCACGTACCAGCGGCCATGCCGGTTTACCACGCCCCAGGGCTCGAGCTCGCGCCGCTGCGGGTCGCTCCGCCCGGCCGCGCGGTAGCTGAACGTCACCGGCCTGCGGTCCCTGACCGCCTCCCACAGCGGCCCGAAGGCCGACTCGGGCGTGCCTAGCCTGGGCTCAATTCCCTGCGGCACCGGTGAGTGCTCGTCGCCGTCCAGGGCTTTCGGGTCCGCGTCGATGCCGGCCGCCCGCAACTTGAGTAGCGCCCCGGCGGCGGCGCCGGCCAGCTCGGCCCGCCGCCAGACCCGCGCGGCCAGGCCGAGCACGGCCGCCTCGTCCGCCTCGAGCCGCAACTCGGGCAGCTCGTAGGCCTGCTGCCTGATCCGGTAGCCGGGATCGTCGTCGAACGGATGGTTGACGCCGGTCTCCAGCGGCACGCCGAGCTCGCGCAGATCCTCCTTATCCCGCTCGAACATCCGCTTGAACAGGTCGTCCTGCTCCGGGTAGCCGGGCACGGCGTCGCGGATCTGTTCGGCGGTGAGGTAGCGCCTGGTGGACAGGAGGCAGACGACAAGGCCGAGCAGCCGCTCGGTCTTGCGCTTCGACATAGGTCAGCCCTCCGTGGCTCCCAGATTATTGTCTCGCAGACGCGCGGCGGACGTAGCCACTCGCTGACGGCCGAATCCCCGCCGCGCCGGCAGGCGCGGCTAGAGTGCCGGGATGATCACATGGCGGAACGGCATGGTGAGCGGGACGCGCCGCGAGTGGCCGGGCGCGGTCGAGCTCGACGTGTCGGTGGAGGGTGCGCCGGCGGACAGCGCGCCGGTGCGAGCGCTGGCCTACCCGGCGCTGACCGGGTGCCCCCGGCCCGGCGATCGGGTGCTTGTCAACACCACCGCGCTCGACCTGGGCCTGGGTACCGGCGGCTACGCGCTGGTGATCGCGGTCCCGGACCGGCTGCCGCCCGACCCCGAACTGCCCGGCCATCTGGTCAAGGCCCGCTACTCTCCGCTGCAGGCCACCGTGCTCGGCGCGGATGAGCAGGGGTCACCGCATCACGACGTGCTGCGCGACGCGGATGACATCGGCGAGATGCCCGTCGTGGTAGCCGACCTGCACTCGGCTCTCCCGGCCGTCCTGGCCGGAGTCTTTTCCGCGGCCGAACGGTCCGGCGTGATCCGCTCCCCAGCCGGCGGCGTGCCCCGGGTGGTCTACGTCATGCAAGACGGCGGAGCCTTGCCGGCCTGGTTCTCGCGCACCTGCGCGACGCTCAGGGAAGCGGGATGGCTGGCGGCGACCGTGACCACCGGGCAGTCGTTCGGCGGCGACCTAGAGACGGTGACGGTGCACACCGGGCTGCTCGCGGCCCGGCACGTGCTCGGCGCCGACGTCGCGGTGGTGGCGCAGGGCCCGGGCAACCTCGGCACCGGGACCCGCTGGGGGTTCTCCGGCGTGGCGGCCGGCGAGGCGGTCAATGCCGTCGCCGCACTCGGTGGCCGGCCGGTGGCGTCGCTGCGGGTGAGCGATGCCGACCCGCGCGAGCGGCACCGCGGCGTCTCGCACCACAGCCTGACCGCCTACGGCCGGGTCGCGCTGGCCCGCGCGGACGTGGTTGTCCCGGCGCTTGGCGGGGAGTTCGGCGACCTGGTGGCGGCGGGCGCCGCCCGGCTGAGCGGGCGGCACGAGATTGTCACGGTACCCGTCGACGGGCTCGAGGCAGCCCTGCGGGCGTGCCCGGCACGGCTGTCCACGATGGGCCGCGGGCTGGATGAGGACCTCGCGTACTTCCTCGCCGCGGCGGCGGCCGGCCGGCACGCCGGCCGCCTGCTCGGGGCTATCGGGTTCAGCCCTGCTTGAGAGCGTCGATGATGTCGACCACGAACACCAGGGTGTCCTTGCCCGTGATGCCCGCCTGGGACTGGCCTGCGCTGCCGTAACCCTCAGCCGGCGGGATGGAGAGCAGTACCCGGCTGCCCACAGTCTGACCGACCAGGCCCTTGTCCCAGCCGGGAATGACCTGCTCGGGCGACGCGCCGATGACAAAACCGAACGGCGAGCCCGACGACCAAGAGGAGCCGAAGACCTTCTTGGTCCGCCAGATGTAGCCGACGTACTGCGCGATCACGTAATCGCCCTTGACGACCGCCGGGCCACTGCCCTTGACCAGCGTCTGGGTCACCAGCGTGGTGGGCGGCGAGGAAGACGGGAAGGTCAGCGTCGGTGCGGCGCCCGCCTTGGCGGTGACGGTGGGCAGGGTGCCGCCGCCGTTGGACACCTGTGTGCCCGTCGCGCTCGCGGTGTTGGCGTAGGCCTTGAGCACGTCGATGACGAACACCAGCGTGGTGGTGCCGGTAATGCCGAGCTGGGAGTTGCCGGACGTGCCGTAGCCTTCGGCGGGCGGGATGACCGCGAGCACGCGGCTGCCGACCTTCTGGCCGATCAGCGCCGACTCCAGGCCCGGCAGCATCGTGCCACCGATCACCGTCGGGTTGCTGGTGAAGGTGTTGGCCTTGAGCGAGGAACTCGTGCCGTCCCAGAAGTACAGGACGAAGTTCGCGGCCATGGCGTCGCTCTTGGTAAAGGTAGCTCCGGTGCCCTGGATGAGCGTCTTGACCGCGAGATTGGCGCCCGCCTTGGCCTTGGGGATGTCTACTGTCGGCGCCTTGCCGAACGATCCCGTCGCCGTGACGGACGAATTGGCGGTCGAGGAGGACGATGACGATGACGATGATGCGCTCGACTTCGACGAGCCGCAGCCCGCGAGGACCACGCAGGCGAGCAGTGGGATAGCGATGAGCGCTAGAAAGCGTCGCATGAAAACCTCAATAGTTGTCGATGTCAGCTTCGCCAGCCTACTGGCACGACCGAGCCGCCGGGTGCTGCCTTCAGGTGTCTTACAGCAAATTCCCAGGTTTGCCGTTACCCAGAGTCACATGCCCGCGATGAGCTTCTCGACCCGCTCATCCACCGAACGGAACGGGTCCTTGCACAGCACGGTCCGCTGCGCCTGGTCGTTCAGCTTGAGGTGCACCCAGTCGACGGTGAAGTCGCGCCGCTTTTCCTGGGCCCGGCGGATGAACTCGCCGCGCAGCTTGGCCCGCGTCGTCTGCGGCGGGACCGACTTGGCCTCGAAGATGTCGATGTCGCGGGCGGCCCGCTCCACCGCCCCGGCCCGCTGCAGCAGGTAATACAGGCCGCGGCCGCGATGCACGTCGTGGTAAGCCAGGTCGAGCTGGGCCACCCGCGGCGAGGACAACGGCAGGTCGTGCCGGGCCCGGTAACGCTCGATCAGCTGGTACTTGGTCACCCAGTCGATCTCCCGGGCGATCTTGTCCAGGTTCCCTGTCTCGATCGCGCCGAGCGCCCGTTCCCACATCTCGAGCACCCGCTCGCTCACCGCGTCCAGGCCGTACTTGCTGGTGAAGTCCCGCGCGCGGGTCAAGTATTCGTACTGGATGTCCAGGGCGGACAGCTCGCGCCCGTTGGCCAGCCGGACCCGGCTGCGCCCGGTCATGTCGTGACTGACCTCGCGGATCGCCCGGATCGCGTTGTCCAGGGTCAGATCGCGCATGATCGCGCCGGCCTCGATCATCCGCAGCACCAGGTCGGTCGACCCGACCTTGAGCAGCGTGGTGGTCTCGCTCATGTTGGAGTCGCCGACGATCACGTGCAGCCGCCGGAACCGCTCGGCGTCGGCGTGCGGCTCGTCCCTGGTGTTGATGATCGGGCGGGATCTGGTGGTGGCCGACGACACGCTCTCCCAGATGTGCTCGGCGCGCTGGCTGACGCAGTACACCGCGCCCCGCGGCGTCTGCAGCACCTTGCCCGCGCCGCAGATGATCTGCCGGGTGACCAGGAACGGGATCAGGATGTCGGCCAGCCGGCCGAACTCGCCGTGCCGCCCGACCAGGTAGTTCTCGTGGCAGCCGTAGGAGTTGCCCGCGGAGTCGGTGTTGTTCTTGAACAGGTAGATGTCGCCGGCGATGCCCTCCTCGCGCAGCCGCCGGTCGGCGTCGACGAGCAGCCCCTCCAGGATCCGCTCCCCCGCCTTGTCGTGGGCCACGAGGTCGAGCACGTTGTCGCATTCGGGCGTGGCGTACTCGGGGTGGCTGCCCACGTCGAGGTAGAGCCGCGCCCCGTTCCTGAGGAAGACGTTGCTGCTACGGCCCCATGACACCACGCGCCGGAACAGGTAGCGCGCCACCTCGTCGGGCGAGAGCCGCCGCTGCCCGCGGAAGGTGCAGGTAACGCCGTACTCGTTCTCGACCCCGTATATTCGCCGATCCACACGCCAAGGCTACGTCCCGTCGCCCCCTGACAACAGCATCCTGACGGGTTGCCTGCCGGCTCAGCCGAGCCGATGCGTGGCCCTAGCCGAATTCAGCGGCGCACTGCGGGCCCGTGAGGTCACGGGTGCCCCAGACCAGCCAGCAGGTTCTTGTTCCAGACGTACACGGTGTAGGGGCCGACGTGATAGGTCCTGGCCGGCCGGCCCAGGGCCGCCAGCGCGGCGGGGTTGGGCTGCCAGTGGTTGAAGAATCCGGGCGCGCTGTCGGTGACCAAGAACGTCGCGCGGTTCGGCCCGGAGTCGTACCAGGAGCCCTTGGCCTCCCACAGGTCCGGCTTCAGCGTGCCGGGCAGCACGGCCCGTATCGTGACCGCACCGTCGCTGCCGACGGTGACCACGCTTGACTCCCAGTACCCGCCGATGCCGCTGGTCAGGTGGTGCGCGACCAGGAAGGCCGCCAGCCGCGCGTTGGCGGGGGGCACGGACGGCTGGGCCGCCGCGTAGCCGAGGCTGGCCCCGTAGCCGGCCAGCAGAGCGCCGGCCAGCAGGGCCGCGGCCACCGCCCGGCGCCGCCGGCGCAGGCGGGCCAGCAGGCCGGGCGCCAGCGTTCGGCCGGCCAGCACCGCGCCGAACGGCAGCACGACGGCGAACTCCCTGGCGTTCAGGTCGGTCGCGTCGGCCAGCGTGCTCGGCACGTACGCGACCACGTTGATGACCATCGCGACGAGCAGGATCTGGCTGATCATGTCGGGCCAGCTGAAGAAGTGCCGCGCCACCCGGAGCATGGCCCAGGCGACGAGCGCCACCCCGGCCAGGTGCAGCAGCGCGAAGGCCAGCGCCGCGGCCGGCCCCTGCGGCCTGGCCCCGAATAGCGCGAGCAGCCCCTCCCCAGTCACCCAGGCGTGCTTGGGCCAGGTGTGCACCGGCGCCAGCTGGTAGGGCACCGGGTGCAGGAGGAAGCCCCCGCTGGCCCGGAGCAGCCGGCTGATCACCGAGGCCAGGGGTTCGGCGAGGATGGCCGCCACGGCCAGCGACAGCTCGTACCGGCGCGCGCGCAGGCCTGCCCGCACCCATCCGGGGCCGCCCCGCCGCTGGGCGAGGTCGCGGGCGACCCGCATCGCGCACACCGCCGCCAGCGGGATGATCCCCACCACGAGCACCAGCGGGTCGGCAACAAGCACCCACGTCAGCAGCAGCCCGACCACGACCGGCACGACCCACCGCGATTTGAACGTTTCGCCCCGGTCGATGACCAGCCAGGTCAGCATCAGCGGCGCGGCCGTACCGATGTGCCCGAGTGACAGCAGCAGGACGAAGACGCCGACGCCGAGCTGGGGGGCGAACATGAGGCCGGCCGTCAGCAGCATCCGCGGCATGGCTTCGCGGCGGGATGCCTGGCCCCGGCCGACACGGCCGCGGGCCAGCAGCACGGCGAGCACGACCACGAGCGTGTAGGTCATCGCCGCCGCGATGTGAGCGGTATCGGTGTGCAGCCCGAAGAAGCGTTCCAGCATGAGGTACTGCGGCAGCTCCGTGGTGTAGAACGAGACGTCCGACAGGTACCAGCCGTGCAGCAGCACATTCCCGTGCAGCATGTCCCACGCCATCAGCAAGTCGTTCGACTCGTCGGAATTCTCCGGGTACGTGCGGGACACCTGCAGGTACGCGACGAAAAAAAGCGCCACGGCCAGCACGGCCGCCACCGCGGCGAGCAGGCGGCGGGCGGATGCCCGGCCGGCCGGCCGGGACGAATCGCCGGGCGCGGCGTCACCGCCCGCCGGGACGCCGGCAGGCAGCGAAGAGGACTTCTCCGGCGTCCCGCTTCTCGGCACGGCAGCCACCACGTCCTTCGGGCTCGGCGTCTTCGTCGCTAGCGAATCGTATTCGTTTCAGCCTGCCACAGCGTATGGCGTCACTCTGGTAAGCTGCGCGCGCCTGGCAAGTAATGTGCCCTTCACGCCGAGACAGCCCTTGGTGGAGGCTTGCGGTTGCAGCTCACGTCGACGTCGGAAGAGGATAAGTCCCTCCGGCCAAGCCCGCCATCACTGTGGTCGAAATTGAACCGACCGCTAGTGCCGGGAGTCATCGCTTTCCTCGGCTGGCTCGGTTTCGCCCTGGCCCGCTGGCAGATCTGGGCCAAGGGCCATCTCAGCTTGTTCATCATGGCCGGGCACGTCTACACGCACCGGGCGCAGCTCCCCCGCGGGCTGCTCCTGGTGCCGTCGGCGGGCTATGACGGGCAGTTCTACTACCGGCTCGCGCTGGATCCGGCCAACTGGCACGCCACCGCGTTCGGCATCACGATGGACCAGTCCTACCGGTACACCCGCCTCGGGTACCCGCTACTGGCCTGGATCTTCTCCCTCGGCCAGCACCAGTTCGTGCCCGTCGTGCTGGTCGCGCTCAACCTGCTCGGGGTGGCGGTCATGGCGCTGCTCGGCGGCATGTTCGCCCGCGCATCCGGTCGGCACGCCCTGTGGGGGCTCGCCTTCGCCGCCTACTTCGGCCTGGTCATCAGCGTCGGCCGGGACACCGCCGAACCGCTGGCCGAGGCGTGCATGCTAGGCGGGCTGCTCGCATACCGGCGGGCCGGTACCCCCATGTACCTGCTGGCCACCGCGCTGTTTACGTTCGGCGCGATCACCAGGGAAACCATCTTGTTCGCCCCGGCCGCCATCGCCGTCACCCGGCTGATCGCGATCGCCCGCCACCGGGTCACTCCGGGCCTGGCCGACCTGACCTGGGTCGTTCCGGCCGCCGGGTACGGACTGGTCGAAGTCGCGGTGCATTTCGTGGTCAAGGGCGAGTTCCCGTTGCTGGCGAACAGCAGCCGGAACCTCACCGTGCCGTTCACGGCCATGGTCGACGCGCTGAAGTACGATGCGGCGCACATCAACACCGCTCACCTGAGCCCGATCGACATCTCCCTGCTCGAGTACGCCACCCTGGCGATCTTCATCGTGGCCGGGCTGGCCGTGCTCTTCGTCACCACCGCGCCCGCGCACGAGCGCCTGGCGTTCGTCTTCTTCGTGCTCCAGCTCGGCCTGCTGTCCAGCCAGATCTGGACCAGCACGTTCGGCGACGGGCGCTCGCTCATCGAGCCCTACCTGATGGCTCTGGTGCTGCTGGTAGCCACGCCGCGACGGTACCTGAACTGGCCTTATCTCGGGCTGATCGTCGCCTGCGTGATGCCTGCACTGCTGGTGGTAGCCAGGCGCCGGGCCCTGTACATGTGACGCAAGGTGGCCGTGATGACCGGGGCCGGTCAGCCCAGTCCGGATGAGCCCAGTCCCGATGAGGCCAGTCCCGATGAGCCCAGTCCCGATGAGGCCAGCCTGGCGAGCAGGTTGGTGTTCCAGATCAGGATGGTGTAGCCGTCGGCGTGATAGATCCGATGCGGGCGGCCGAAGGTGAGCTCCGCGGAGAGCTGCATGCCGGGCAGCACGGCGGGGCCGTCCGCCACGACGAAGTTCGCGTAGTGCAGCGCCGGGTCATAGTTCGCGTCGTCGGTCTCCCACTGGTAAGGCACCAGCCGGTCGCCGGGATTCTGCGCCACCGCGCTGAGCAGGACCTGGCGGCCGCTGTCTACGGTGGCGCTATTGGCCTGCCAGTAGGTGGCCAGCCCGACCGTGAGCCGGTGCGTCACCAGCCAGCTGGCCAGGGCCTCGTTTTCAGCCGGCACCGATGCCTGCGCCGCGCCGTATCCAAGCGCCGCGAGGTAGCCAGCCGCCAGCACGGCGAGCACGGGGACGAACCAGCCTTTCGCCGCGCCGATCCAGACTGGTATCCGGTCCCCAAGGACGCGGCCGGCCAGCACCGCGCCCAGCGGCAGCACCTCGGCCATCTCACGCGCGCCGAGCAGGTCCTGCGCGTGCGTGCTGCTCAAGTAGGCGCCCAGGTTGAGCACGATGGCCACCGCGAAGACGGGCACCATCAGCTCCCCGGAGCGGAAGAACCGCGCGACAGCCAGGCCAAGGGCCCAGGCGACCGTGATCGCCCCGGCCAGGTGCAGCACCACGAAGACGACCTCGATCCCAGGCTCCGCGCCGAAGACGTTCCCGCCGAAGAGCTCGAGGAAGGCCTGGAGCGTCACCCACGATCCATGCTGCAGCTGGCTCAGATCCGTGTCAGCCCCGACCGGCGACTGCCGGTATCCGCCCAGGGCGGCCATAAACCGCGGCGCGAACTCCCCGGCCGCCCCGGCCGCCCCGGCCGCCCCGGCCAGCGCCAGCTCGTACCGCGAGGAGGCGTTCAGTTTCCCGCGCCGGATCAGCCCGAGGCAGGCGCGCAGCACGCACACAAGCACCAGCGGGATGATGCCGGTCAGCAGCACGATCGAGTCGGCGGCCATCACCAGGGCGAAGGCCAGTCCCGCCAGCACGGGCACGAACCAGCGCGGCCGGGCCTCAGGGTCCCGGTCGATCAGCAACCAGATCGCCAGCAGCGGGACGGCGGTCCCGGTGTGGTCCGGCGAGAGCAGCAGGATCGAGGTCGCGCTGAGCTGGGGCGCCAGCATCAGGCCCGCAGTCAGCAGCGAGCGGGCTGCGCCCTGGCGAGGGGGCGCGTGGCCCCGGGCCAGCACCGCGGCCAGCAGCACGAGCAGCGTGTAGGTCATGGCGGCGGCCGCGTGCACGACCCAGGGGCCTAGCCCGGTCAGGGCCTCGATCAGCATGTACTGGGGCAGTTCGGTGGTGTAGAACGACACGTCCGACACCCACCAGTTATGCAGCAGCAAGTTTCCGTGCAGCATGTCCCACGCCTGCAGCGCGTTCCCCGAGCCGTCGGAGGACACCGCCACCGCTTGAGACTGGCGCCAGTAGCAGAAGAACAGGATCGCGGCGGCCAGCACGACCAGGCCCGCCCGCTTTGCCAGCCTGGCCGCTGGGGTTCTGGCAGCACCGCTGACGGGGGCGGTTTCGGGGTCCGGTTCTGTGATCCCGGCCGCCTTCACCTGCTCACCGGCGGCCGTCATGCTCAGATGGAGCCGGCCTTGATGGCCGCGTCGATCCAGGGGATTACCTCGTCGAGCATCTCCTCGAGCGTGGTGCTGGCCTCGAAGCCGAGAATCTTCTTGGCCTTTTCCGTATCGGGAACCCGGCGCTGGACGTCATATTCAAACGGGTCGTCGTGGGCGAGCCGCAGCGGGACACCCTCGCCCTTCACCTTGCGCCAGATGAGCTCGGCCAGTTGCCGCACGGTAGTGCCCTCCGACGTGGACAGGTTGAAGTCCTCGTTGAGGGCGTCTTCGTGCTCCATCGCCGTCACCACGCCAGCCGCGAGATCGCCACCGTAGGTGTAGTGCCGCACCTGCTCCCCGGAGCCGAGAATGTGCAGCGGATCCTGCCCCTTGAGCACCTTCTGCACCAGGTCGGGCACCACATGGCTCATGGCGAGCTGGACGTTCCCCGACAGGATCTCCTGATCGCCCAGGGCCCGGCTCTCGCCGATCCCGACGCAGTTGAACGGCCGCACGAGCGTGTAGGGCAGCCGGTACTGGTCCCAGGCCGCCCTGGCGAAATACTCCACCGCGAGCTTCTGGAATCCGTAGGACGACAGCGGCGGCGGTATCTCTCGCTGCTGCCCCTCATAGGAGGGCCACTCGTCGGCGCTCTCGAACACCATCGAAGAAGACAGGTAGGTGACTTTGCGCAGTCGACCGTCCCGGCGCACCGTGATCGCGGCGTCACAAGACGCGGCGATGATCCGCTCGTTGGTGGCGAGCAGGTCATAGGCGTAGGTGTGGAAGTAGGAGATCCCGCCGATCATCGCGGCGCCGGCGATGAAATGGTCGCAGTCGGCCAGCAGCTCGGTTATCAGGCCGGCGTCCCTGGCATCGCCCTCGACAAGCCGGTACCGCGGATTGTCGTCGTAGGACTTCCTGACCCTCCCGTACTTGGAAAAGTTGTCCAGGCCTATCACCGCGTAGCCGCGCCTGAGCAGCTCCTCTACCACGTACCCGCCGATGAAGCCAGCAGACCCGCTGACCAGCACCTGCTCCATCAGGACTCCTGCCCTTTCCGTTGCTCCTGCTGCTGGCCTGCCCCGCGATTGCGCATCTCATCGGCGGTCAGCCGCGGTCCGAACGCGAACCGGTACCAGCGGACGTAACTGGGCACCCACTTCGCGACCTTGAAGTTCGACACCCCCGCCTGCCGGTCCAGCCAAATGGTCGGTATCTCCGCCACCGGCAGGCGCAGCCGCTTGGCCTTGGCCGTCAGCTCGATGCCGATCTCGAACCCTTCCCGGGAGTCGATTCCGACCTGCCTGACGAATTCCGTCGAGTAGGCCTTGAACGAGTTCGTCGCGTCCCTGGTTCCGACGTGGGCGAACGTCCGCAGCGAGCGCCCGGCCAAGCGGGACAGCGTGCCCTTGAGGATGGGACCGCCGACCTGCTGACCGCCTGGCATGTAGCGGGACGCGGCGGCCACGGCGACCCCGCGCTCGACCAGCCGGACCAGCTCGTCGATCTGCCTGGCGTCATCACACCCGTCCGCCATGGTCACCACGACCACGGGGGCGGTCGCGGCATCGATGCCGAACCTGATGGCGTTGGCGGGTCCCCGGCCGTACGTGTTGACCAGGCACCTCAGCCGGGGTTCCTTCTGCGCGTACTCCTCGGCCACGGGGACGGTCGTGTCGTCGGCCGAGTCGACGACCACCAGCACTTCCGCCGCCAGCCGGACCGACTCGAACAGCCGGTCGAGTACGCTGACGACCTGTTCGCCCTCGTTGTAGGCGGGCACTACCACCGATACGCGAGGACGCTCGGTCATACCCGGACCCCGTGCCCGAGCACGTCCCAGATATCGGCCGCCGGCTTGTCTATCACCAGGCCGCGGTACTCCGGATGCGGCGCCCCCACTACGAGCAGGTCCGACCGGGCGAGCACCTCCTCGAGCGGCAGCAGGTTGGGGTCGACGGTCACGTACGGGTCGGTGCAAAGGACCGTATCGGCCTTGAACTCCAGGATCCGCTTGAGTTTGTACGACAGGCTCGACCTGATGTCGTCCGAACCCGCCTTGAACGCCATGCCCAGGATCCCGACGGTCATCGATCCCAGGTCAAACCGCTGCTCAAGCCGGTGTACCACGTAGAGCGGCAGGCCCTCGTTGACGGCCATCGCCGCGTGGCCGAGCGGGAAGTTGTTGTGGTTGAAGGCCGCGAGCTGCATCGTGTCCTTGAACAGGCAGGGCCCGGCGGCGAAGCCCGCGGCGGGCATGTCCGCGGCCCGCGGGTAGTCCTCGGCCAGCCCCTGCCGGATCCGGTCGAAGTCCAGGCCCTGCTCGTTGGCCATCATGAAGAGCTGGTTGGCGGTGGCGAACTTGATGTAGCGCCACACGTTGGTGAACAGCTTCGCCAGCTCCGCCTCTTCTGGTGACATCACCACAAGCTTGCCGGTCAGCCGGCCGAACAGCGCCGACGCCCGCTTCACCCCGGACGGCGTGCGGGACGAGACGATCTGCGGCAGCTCGAACAGTTCGGTCATCGCCTTGCCCTCGGCGATCCGCTCCGGGCAAAATGCGACCTCTATCTGCAGCCCCAGCCCGGCCAGCATCTTTTCCACCAGCGCCGTCACCCCGGGAAACACGGTGCTGCGCAGGATGAGAAGCTGACCGTCCCGCAAGAAGGCGGAGCAGCCGCCGAGCGCCCTGGTGATCGCGGTCTGCTTGGGGTTCAGGTGCTCATCCACCGGCGTGCCGATGACGACCACCACGTGCTCAGCAGTGCCCACGATCGCGGCATCGGCCGAGGCCTCAAGCCGCCCGTCGGCGAGCACCCGCTGCAGCACCTCGTCGGCACCAGGCTCGGCGAACGGCATCCGGCCCGAGTTCACCCGGCTGACGGCGGCCTCGCTCAGGTCATAGATGGCCACCCGGGCACCGCGGTCGGCGAACGCGAGTGCGAGCGGCAGGCCGACGTGCCCGCAACCACCGATGACAACCACATCTCGGCTAACCTGATCAGGCAAATTGGTCACCGTGTATACCTCCGGCTGATCTTGGCATGCCTCCCGAGACCACCGGGCCGGCGCCCCCCATTACATCTCTGGCGCTTTACCTTACCGCCATGCCGGACCCGCCACAGGTGTTGTTATCCCCCTGACGCCTCATGCCCATCTGCCCGTCATGTGGCCTGCTGACAGTTGATTTCCCTGGCTTAGACGCGCGGTATCGAGGTTCTTCACCGGCGGACGGGCGGCACCTACGGTAAGCTCACGGCGCGATTCAAAGTATGGCGGTGTTTCATGGCCCGCCTTTCCCGAGGAATGCACCATGCCTGGTCAGGAGAACCTGGCGGCCCGTGCGCGGGTCGCGGAGTCGGTCATGTCGGACGGCTCGGAATTCGCCCGGTCGGCCGGGGCCCCGGCCGCCACCAGCGGCCCGGACGCCGGGACCGGCGCGCCGCCGTCCCGCTCGCTGGCGTCACGGACGGACCGGCCCGCCGTGGCCGGCCTGGTCGCCATGCTGGTCGCCCTGGCCTTCGCGCTGGCCCGCTGGCAAACCTGGGCGCACGGCCGTATCAGCGCGTTCATCCTGGTCGGCAGGCACTTCGCCACCCTGTCGCAGCTGCCGCACGGCATCCCGGTGGCGCCGACCTACGGCTACGACGGACAGTTCTTCTACCGCCTGGCGCTCAACCCGCTCAACTTCCACCGGACCGCGTACGGCATCACCATGGACCACCCCTACCGGTACATGCGGATCGGCTATCCGGCGTTCACCTGGCTGGTCTCCCTGGGCCAGCATTTCCTGGTCCCGGTCATGCTGGTCGCCGTCAACATCGCCGCCATCGGCGCGCTGGGGTATCTGGGCGCGCGGTTCGCCGCCGACGGCGGGCGGCATGCGCTGGCCGGGCTGCTGCTGCCGGGATACTTCGGCCTCATTACCAGCCTGTCGCGGGACACCGCCGAGCCGCTCGCCGCCGCCCTCCTGTTGGCCGGGCTGCTCGCGGTCCGGGCGCGCCGCCCCGTCCTGGCCGGCGCGCTGCTCGCTTACGGCGCGCTGACCAGGGAAACGGTCATGGTCGCCGTGGCCGCCATCGCGATCATGCGGGTCATCGGCATGCTACGCGGCCGGGCGCGGCCCGGCCGCGACGACCTGGCCTGGGTGGCGCCGTCCGTCGCCTTCGCGGCCTGGCAGGTGGTGGTGAAGGCCGCGACCGGGAGCTTCCCCCTGCTCTCCGACGGCGGCCGCAACGCGGGCGCGCCGTTCATCGCCCCGCTCCAGGCGCTGAGAAGCAACCTGGCCCATGTCAACACGCATCAGTTCGACCAGTACGACCTGTGGTTCCTCCAGGTGGCCATCCTCGCCTGCTTCGTGATCGCGGCGCTGTGCTCGCTGCTGTCCACGACCGCGCCGGTGCACGAACGGCTGGCCTTTGTCCTGTACCTGATCGAGATCTGCGTCGTCACGCCGAGCACCTGGGACAGCCTCGACGCCGACCTGCGGACTTTCATCGAGGTGTACCTGCTGGCCGTGATCATCCTGCTGGGGACGCCCCGGCGGAGCCTCGGCGCCTGGCTGCTCCCCTCGCTGACCGCGCTGACGCTGCCCGCCCTGATCGTGGTCACGCAGCGCAGGCTCACCCTTTCGTGAGGCTCGTGCGTCGTAGTTCGCTGAGCAGATTGCTGTTCCAGACCAGCACCGTGTAGGAACCGACGTGGTAGGTTCGCGCCGGCTTGCCGAATGTCGCCAGCACCGCCTGCTCCTGGGTAAAGCCGGGATACCCGGCTACACCGGGGAAGAGCACGACGAAGTTGGCCGTATTCCTGTCCGGGTCGTACCACTGCGCGTTCGACTCATAGATGCTGGGCCTGAGCCGTCCACCGGACGTGGCCACCGTCCGGATCTGGACCCGGTCGCCGCTGGTCAGCGTGACGACGTTCGACTCCCAGTAGCCGGACAGGCCGGTGTGCAGATGCCGGGCCACCAGCCAGGAGGTGAGCTGCTGGTCCTGCGCGGCCACCGACGGCTGACTGACCTCGTGCGCCAGGCCGGCCAGGTAGCCGAGCAGCACCACGAGCAGGACCGGCACGAGTTGGGCCGCCTTGAGCCTTCCGGCTAGGAGCCGCCCGGCCAGGAGGCGCCCGGCCAGGGCAGCGCTGAACGGCAGCACAGCCGCGATCTCGTGGGTCTGCGTGATCACATTCGCCCTCGTACTGATCACATAGACAGCCAGGTTGACGGCCACGCCCGTAACCAGCAGCTGAGCGACCAGATCGCGGTCCCGCAGGAAGCGCCACGCCGCCAGCCACGTCCCCCATGCCGCCAGCAATACCCCCACCAAATGCAGCATCGTGAAGGCAGTACCCGCCGTCAGGCGGAGCCCGAGGAAGTCGGCGCCGCCCAGCAGCAGGAGCCCCTGGGCGGTGATGCCCAGGTTGTGGACCAGGGCCGTGCCGCTCTGGACGAATTGCGCCGAGGGCGCCGGCATGTAAAACCCGCCGTGGGCGTGGATGAGGCGCAGCGCAAGCACGCCCGCTGCCGCCGCCACGACGGCGGCAGCGCCGAGAGCCATGTCATACCACTGCGACGCCAGTGGCTTCCGCTCGATGGCCACGGCCTGGCAGGCCCGGATCGCGCATACCACCGCGAGCGGCAGCACCCCGATGAAGAGCACCAGCGTGTCCGCCACCACCGCCCAGCCAAGGAGCGCCCCGGCGATGACCGGGACATACCAGCGGGGGCGGGCACGGTCCAGGATCAGCCAGACCACCATCACGGGCACGGACGTGCCGATGTGGTCCGGTGAGGAGATGAGGATGTTCACCCCGGAAGCCAGCTGGGGCGCGAGCATGATGCCGACGGCGATGAGCACTCGCACCAGGGCCTGACGCCCCGTCGAATTGCCCTTGGCCAGCAGCGCGGCCAGCAGGGTCGCGAGCGTATAGGTCATGGCCGCGGCCAGGTGCACCACGTCCTGGTTCAGCCCGCGCAGGACCTCCACCAGCATGTACTGCGGCAGTTCGGTGGTGTAGTACGAAACATCGCCGAGCCACCAGCCATGCAGCAGCAGGTTGCCGTGCAGCATGTCCCAGGCCTGCAAGGCGTCGCCAGCGCCGTCGGAATTGACGGCCCGCGTCCGCGCCAGTTGCAGGTAGCACGCAAAAGCGGCGATCACGCCAAGCACCCATATTGCCGTTACGACCCATCGGCGCGGTCGCAGTGCACCAAGCCTCGTGGATCCTGTCGTGCCTGTCGCCTCGTCATCTCCGGCTTCAGAGGGCAGCGCCTTGCTCGTGCTCACGGGCCGAAGGTCACCACGGCATTCCTGAGCCGCGCGATGACGGTGCCGCCGCGCGGGGCCACAGGGTCGATCCAATAGACCTGGCCATGAGCGATATCCGAGCTCGTACAGATGAACTGACTGGTCACAATGAATGTCCACACGGGGTTCGCCACGCACGCGCGGACCCCGGTCCGCTCTGCCTGCACCAGGAAGCCCGTGACCTCGGACCAGGAATCGTGGTCCAACCGCAAGACGATCATCCGGCCACCCGAGCGCACGGCAAGCGCGGACACCACACCGGGCAGCGCAGCGTCCGTGTCCGCGCCGCTACTGGGCACGGCGGGATCGCTGCTGTTCGTGCTGGTGCGCGCCTGCGGTGCTACCGCGAGAGCGGCGAACGCAAGCACCGCCGCACCGACGGCCGCGGCGGCACCCAGCCGCGACGGCATCGCCTCGATCACGCCCAGCGCGATGACCAGTAGCGTGATGACCGGCGCCGACCAGTAGAAATAGCCCTCGTAGTGTCTGGAAAGGTCGTCGATCCCGGTCATGGCGTAGTAGACGAACGCCAGCGACGACACCACGTTGACGGCGAGCAGCGCGGTGAGGAACCGGCGCAGCGGAACGGGGGCAAGCCACCTGGTGACCGCGATGGCGATCGCGTATCCCGCTACCGCGACCGTCGCAGAGACCCACGCATGCCGGTAAGGCAACCAGTACCACAGCGCAGCCCGCACCGCCTGCGCGATGCTGTGCCCGCCCGCACTCTTGGAGGACGAGTACCTCAAGTACGCACCGAATTGGCCCGGCCAGTGCAGCACCAGGTTCACGATGATCGGGAAGGCGAAAACGGCGCTGATGACCGCTACCGGAACCCACACCCGTCGTTGCGTGGCGAAGAAGGCCCGCACCGAGGCGCCGAGGTCTCTGCGCCTGTGCCGCCATGGCCACAGCACTGCGGCCAGCACGGCGCAGCTGATCACGGGCACGAAGAAGAGGAAACACGCGTGCCCGTGGATGAGGAACCAGCCCGTCAGCGCCAGAATCCACGCGTCCCGCCCGTGTCCCGCCGCCACCGACGCCGCCGCGACGAGGAAGGCAATGTACGCCGGCACGTACAAGTACGGCATCCAGTCTGAGCTGAGCACGGCTGGGTGCACGGCCGCGAGGGCGACCACGGCCGCGAAGCAGGCCGCCGCACCGCGCAGCAACGCGGTCCAGCCGTAACCCACGCCGACCACGAGCGCCACGAACATGCCATTCAGCGCGTAGATCGCGAGCAACTGGCCATTCCACGCCGTCGGGACCACGTGCAGCCCTGCCCAGAACACGGATTCCCCGGCCGCCATGACGTACATGTACGCGGGCCCGGGATGGTGGAAGTGGTCCCGGGAGTAATTTCCGACCAGCAGCGTGAAGTGTCGTGCCTGCTCGACCAGGATAGAGTTGGCACCCATGTCCGCTTCCTCATACAGCCGTGTGGTGAAGAGGAAGCGGTTACGGACGCACAGCAGCACAAACAGCGCCGCCAGCGGCGCCGCTATTACCCACCACGGACGGCGGCGTCCCACATGCGCCGACGCGCCGCCGGTCCCTGCCGTCACGGCCGGGACAGCCGGTTCGCGCTCCTGGCTGATGCTCACCGGGCACTCTCCTTACCGTGGGATGCTGAGCAGCAGGTTCCTGTCCCAGACCAGAACGGTATAGGGACCGGTGTGAAGTATCCCAACCGGACGGCCGAAATACTTCCGGACGAGGACCCGCGGCTCCCAGTGGTTCGGCGTGCACGTCTCGGACAGCCGCAGGTACACCGTGAACAGGGTCGCGCCCGCCGACAGGAAAGCCACGACCGCGGCCAGGCACCGATGGCCGGGCAGGCTCGAACGCTCGGCCCACCCGGCAGATGGGGTCGACGTAGCTGGTGACGGGGTGTCAGCGCCGACCCGCGGTCCGCCCATGGAATGGGAAGCTTAGCCGCTCTGGTGGGTCGAGGGGGACGGGGAGGTGGGCGGGGTCACCAGTTGGTCGCGATGTATTTCGTCTCGGTGAATTCAAGGAGTCCGTCGTGCGCGCCCTCGCGGCCGATGCCCGACTGCTTCACGCCGCCGAACGGGGCCGCCGGGTCGGACACGATCCCGCGGTTGAGGCCGACCATGCCGGCCTCCAGAGCCTCGCTGACCCGCAGGCCGCGGCTCAGGTCGCCGGTGTAGACGTAAGAGACCAGCCCGAACTCGGTGTCGTTGGCCCAGTGGACAGCATCGTCCTCGGCGGTGAAGCGGACTACGGGCGCCACCGGCCCGAAGATCTCGGTGCCAAGGATGCCGGCGCCCGAGGGCACCTGGTCGATGACGGTCGGCTGGTAGAAGTAACCGCGCCGGTCCGGTGCCCGCCCGCCGGTGACCACCTTGCCGCCGTCCGCGGCCGCCGACTCGACGAGTTCGGCCACCTTGGACCGGGTCGCCTCGTTGACCAGCGGTCCGACGTCGGTGCCCTCGTCCAGCCCCGGCCCGACGACCATGGCGTCCAGGCGGCCCGCGAACCTGCGGCTGAACTCGTCGGCGACTGCCTCGTGCACGTAGAAGCGGTTGGCTGCCGTGCACGCCTCGCCTGCGTTGCGCATCTTGGCGATCAGCGCCCCCTCGACGGCGGCGTCGATGTCCGCGTCCTCGAAGATGACGAAGGGCGCGTTGCCGCCCAGTTCCATCGAGGTGTTCACCACGGTGTCCGCCGCCTCGCGCAGCAGGATCCGGCCCACCTCGGTGGAGCCGGTGAACGACAGCTTGCGGACCCGCGGGTCGTTGAGCATTGCCGAGACGACCGCACCGGACTTCCGCGAGGGCAGCACGTTGACCACGCCGTCCGGCACGCCCGCCTCGGCCAGCAGGCCGGCGATGGCCAGCGCGGTCAGCGGGGTCTCCGAGGCCGGCTTCAGCACCACCGTACAGCCGGCCGCCAGCGCAGGACCGATCTTGCGTGTGGCCATCGCGGCCGGGAAGTTCCACGGGGTGACCAGCACCGACACGCCTACCGGCTGCCGCATAACCAGGATCTTGTTCGCCCCGGACGGCGCCTGCATCAGCACGCCTTCCATCCGTACCGCCTCTTCGGCGTACCAGCGGAAGAACTCGGCCGCATACGCCGCCTCGGCACGGGCGTCGCGCAGCGCCTTGCCGTTCTCCGCGGCCATCAGCCGGGCCAGGGATTCCGCATGCTTGGTCATCAGCTCGAAGGTCCGGCGCAGGCATTCCGCGCGCTGCCGGGGCGGTGTCGCGGCCCAGCCGGGCAGCGCGCCGGAGGCCGCGTCGACCGCGTCGACCGCGTCTTCCACCGTCCCGTCGGCCACCTCGGCCAGCGCGTCCTCGGTGGCCGGGTCGATGACCGGCAGCGTGCCGCCGCTCCGCCCGCCGGTCCACTCCCCGCCAATTAGCAGCCGGGTGGGTACGTCGATGCCAACCAGTTCGGCCAGGTTGCCGCTCACAGCTGTTCCTCTCTCGCCCTCACAAGGCCTTGCTCACAGTCTCGACGATCCGGTCCACCGAGGGCAGCACATGATCTTCGAGCTTATCCGCGGCGGGCAGCGGGAGGTGAGGGGGTGGTGATGCGGATCGCGGGACCGGGTCGAAGAACGGGGCGCGGGCTCGGGCCCTGGACCGGCGGTGGCGGCCGGATCCGGACGGCTCGATCGCGTTCGACTCCTCGACGCCGCACGAATACTCGATAAAACCGGTGATTACGTGCACGCTATCTGGGTGGTCGTCCACTCTGAGTCAGGCCGGGCCTGATTATGCTAGTGCGTTGTCAGTTAGGTTGCCTCGACTGGCTTTGATGGTGCGAGCGCGTCCGGCGGCCAGATCCGGCCGGCAGGATGTTCCATCGAGCCGGTCATTGCCGGCATGATGTTCCATCGGGCAGGCCCGCCGGGTGGTTTCTCGACGGTGCTTCCTGGTCCGGGAGCAGCGACTGCCGGCCAACGTGCCGGGCGCGGTACTGGTAATAGGAAAACGTGGGCCGTTACTGCCCTGATCCTGATCAGGGCAGTAACGGCCCGCGATGTTGGGATCAGGGATAGGCGACCACGTCGCTGGGGCCGGGGAAGGTGGAGTTGACGGCCGCACCAGTGCCGTTGATGACCGAATTGATGCCGCCCGAGCCGTTCAGGAACTGGGTGAACACGTCGTGGAATTGCACGCCCGGGGTCTTGGGCGCCTGGAAGGCCATCGCGTCCTGGATGGCCACGCCCTGATTGAAGAAGGAGTAGCTGCCCATCCCGTAACCCTGGAACGTCTTGACGCTGGGGGCTACGAGGAAGGCCGGATAACCGTCCTGGCTCGGCGAGGCCATCCAGGCCGACTGGCTGGGCACGTCGTAGGGCAGTTCGTTCTGGAAGAAGATGTCGGTGCCGCCCTGCCCGGTCCAGACCACCTCGTCCTTCTGGTAATGCTCCACGGCCAGGCCGTAGGCGGTCACGTCGGAGCCGGTGACGACCACACCGGTGCTGCCGGTATTCAGCGTCCAGCCCACCGCGTTGCCGTGGTCAGCGCGCCAGGCCCATACATTGTCGATGATCGAGTTCGAGGCGTTGTCCAGGAGGCTGACGGTGGCCGACACGGGCGTGGTCTCGGCGCCGCCGATGCGGAAGTAGACATCCTGGATCGCGTCCGGGTCGCTGGCGGAACCCGGCCCGGGGGTCCCGACCGAGAGCAGGACCGGTGAGTTGACCGGGCCGGCGTCAACGATCAGGCCGGACAGTTTCACCCCGCTGTTGGACAGGACGACCATGGCGGCGTTGCCGTGCTGCGGGACCAGCGTGGCCAGGCCCAGGCCCAGGACCACGGTGCCGGGCCGACTGACCAGGATGGGCTGGTCCAGGTCGTAGACGCCGGGGGTGAGAATGAGGTCCTTGCCCACGGCCAGTGCGCCGTCGATGGCCAGGATGGGCGTCGAGGGGCTGGCCACGAAGAACTTGGACAGGGGCAGGGACGTGCCGACGTCCTGCCCGCTGGCCCAGGACGGTCCGGACGAGCCGTGCTGGACCGCGGGGACGAAGACGTCGTAGTTGCCGCCTGCGTCGGTGTACAGGAACGGCTCTTCCTGCGTCACCGGGCTCGAGGACAAGACCGTGTTCTGCTCGCACTGGCCGGTGAAGACCGGCGCCGGAGCACCCTGGACCCCGGAGTAGACCATGTTCCACAGCCCTTGCGGGCAGCCGTTTGCCCCGCCGATGGCGCTGTTGCGGACCATGTACTGCTGGTTGCCGTAGAAGTCGAGGTTGCCGCTGACCTTGCTGTCAGCGATGAAGCCGCCGCTGGCGAAGTTGTGCGTAGCGCAGTAGTCCTGGAAGACGACGCTGCCGTTGACGATGGCCCGCCTGATGGGGGAGGCCTGCGACGCCGACCACATCTCCGCGGAGTTGGCGCAGCCTGCGCCGGAGGAATCTACGACCGGAGGAGCATAAGCCGGAGGCGAGCTCGGCAGGTCCACATTGAGGGTCAGGTTGGACAGTGACCGCCAGAAGTTGTCGTCGGAGTTGCAGTCGGTGGTCCCGGCGGTACACAGATTGTTGAACACGTCGATGGCGCCGTCGATGACCGTATTCTGGGGCATGGCGCCCAGGCCCGCGACTTCGGTGTAGTAACCGACCTGGAATACCAGCGGGTTGGCGGCCGACCCGTAGGTCCCGGGCTGGAACAAGACGGCGTAACGCTGGTCGCTGAACTGGCTGGCCACGGGGACCTGCTGGGTGGCGATGCTGTTGAGGTCGTTCTGGATGGCCGCCTGGCTCATCGTGTCATTGAAGACACAGACATTAGGGCCGAACGCGGCCACGTTCGCGTCCGGGCAGATCGACGGGGCCGCGCTGGCGGCTACAGACGGCACTGCGGCGAATCCCGCCCCGGCGGCCAGGGCCGCCAGGACCATAAGCGGGCGCCGCAGCCAGCGGGCGGTAATACCTCTGGTGATCGATTTCATTAGTGTTACCTTCGCTCCTCAGCCCTCATTACGGGCATCCCCCCAGGTGTTTCAGGATTCGTGAGCCATTCCCTGGTTATTAGGCGTGATAAAGCCAGCATGGACGATGGTCACGGAGCATCTAGCCGGAAAGCGCCGCCGCGAACTACGCAGCGCCGAATTACGCAGCGCCAGGGCCGTCCTGGTGGTCACTTTCCGTGCGCTATCCCTGAGACGACATCGGCTCTTAATTTAGCGGTGACCATGTTAACGCGCCATAAACATCATTGCCCGGCCATAAAAAAACCGTTAACGGATCTAAGTCGACAATTGTTCATGGTTTGCAGGAAAGGCGTTAGGCGGGGGCGCTGGGGAGGATGGCGGTTATAGTGAGTTCGTCGATGAACTGCCCGTCGAGGAACAGGCACTCCGAGCGGCGCCCCTCAATCGAGAAACCCATGCGTTTGTAGAGCCGGATGGCGCGGTTGTTGTGCGCCACTACCGTGAGCTCCAGGCGGTGCAGGTCGGGCCCGGCGGTCCGTATTCAGACGGGGCCTGCCGCCCCTGCCGCCCCTGCTGTTCCCATTTGCCGCGCAGGGGTTTAGGCGGCCGCGTTCGGGGTTTGGGCGTGAGCGCCGTCAGGGGACGGCGCGCCGGCCTCGTCGCGGCCGCTGACGGAGCGGCCCGCCCGGGCCGTGGCCTGGTCGACCCAGCGGCCGATGCGGTCGACGAGGGCCTGGCTGCAGGCGGCCTCGGCGTGGCCCATGCCCGGGATGAGCCAGAGCTCCTTGGGTTCCCTGGCCGCCATATACAGCTGGCGTGCGTGCTCAGGCGGGAAGTAGTGATCCTTGTCACCGTGCACGATCAGCAGCGGGACCGGCGAGATCTGCGCCGCCGCCTCGGCCGGGGGGACGGGGACCAGTTGCCAGCCTTGCGGGCTGATCCGGGTCTTCAGCCAGCGCCGGGTGACGAACCGGCCAATCCGGTGCTCCACCGCGAAGTGCACCCGCCGCATCGGCTCGGTGCCCCGGTAGTACCACCGGCTGGGACCGCTGACCGACACCACCGCGTCGAGCCCGCCGACCAGGCCGGCGTGCCGCAGGACGATCGATGCGCCCATCGAGAAGCCGACCGCGGCGACCCGTTTATAACCGAGCTGACGCGCCCAGGCCACGACCACGTCGAGGTCCTTGATCTCGCGGTCGCCCAGCGTGGACAGGCCGCCTGAGCGCCCGTGGCCGCGAAAGTCGAAGGTGAGCACGCCGGCCGACTGGTTGAACCGGTTGGCGATACGCCAGACGTTGGGCCGCTGCCACGACAGCGTGAAACCGTGCGCGACGACGATCGCGAGCTCCCCGGTACCGGGCAGATGAATGGCTTCGATCGGGACGCCGTCGTCGGTGACCAGGGTCGTTGCCATCACGACAGGCTTGGTCATCAGAACTGCTTGCCTCCTTAACCGGACGTAAGTAGCTAGAATCCCCGCCTTCGGGCGGGGAGGATGTCAGCCCGACAGTCAGGTTACGCCGACCTCCCGCGGTCCTTCACAGCAGTAACGACGCCGGGCACAGGATCAATCCAGCCCCCGGGCTGGATCAACGCAGGACTAGCCGACCGGGGCGCGGATGGGGAAAGCTTCGGTTATCCGCCCCGTGTTCGTTAGCCACCGAGTAAAGGAGCATCATGTCCGTGCTGCAGGCCCTGACCGACGCCATCCGGGACAGCTCCGTCGAGGTGATCGATCTCACCGCGCCGCTGAGCGCCGAGACGCCGATCATCCAGTTGCCTGAGCCATTCGGCAATACCGCCCGCTTCGGGTTGACCGAGATCAGCCACTACGACGAGCGCGGACCCGCCTGGTACTGGAACGACATCGTGACCGGCGAGCACACCGGCACTCACTTCGACGCGCCGGTGCACTGGGTGAGCGGAAAAGACCGCGAGGACGTGGCCCAGGTCCCGGTCTCGCGGCTGATCGCCCCGGCGGTCGTGCTCGACTTCAGCGCCGCGGCGGCGCACGACCCAGACTTCCTCCTGGAGATCGAGCACGTCAAGCAGTGGGAGGCCGAGCACGGGCCGCTGCCCGAGGGCGGCTGGCTGCTGTACCGGACCGGCTGGGACGCGCGGTCTGACGACCAGGCCGCATTCCTCAACGCGGACGCTACCGGGCCGCATACGCCGGGAATCAGCGTGTCCTGCGCGATGTGGCTGGCACAGGAGTCGCCGCTGATCGGGCTCGGGACCGAGACCGTCGGCACCGACGCCGGGGCCGCGCATTCCTTCGACCCGCCGTTCCCCTGCCATTCGGCGCTGCTCGGGGCCGGCAAGTACGGCCTCACGCAGCTGCAGAACCTGGCCCGGCTGCCGGTCACCGGCGCGGTCGTGATCGCGGGCCCGCTGCCGATCGTCAGCGGTTCGGGGTCCCCGTGCCGCGCGCTGGCCCTGATCGAGCGTTCCTGAGCATGCGGGTCGCGGACGCCGTCGGCCGCGGGCTGGCCGGACTCGGGGTGAACACCGTGTTCGGCGTGGTGGGCAGCGGCAACTTTCACGTCACGAACGCGCTGGTGGCCGGCGGGGCGAGGTTCGTCGCGGCCCGGCACGAGGGCGGCGCTACCGTCATGGCCGACGCCTGGGCTAGGACCACCGGAACGCCCGGGGCTGTCGGGATCGTCACGGTGCATCAGGGACCCGGCCTGACCAACGCGATGACGGGCATCGCCGAGGCGGCCAAGAGCCGTACCCCGCTGCTGGTGCTGGCCGCCGAGGCCCCGGAGATCCGGTCCAACTTCCACGTCGACGTGGCCGGACTGGCCGCCGCGGTCGGCGCGGTCGGCGAGCGGCTCTACTCCCCCGCCTCCGCGCTGGCCGACGCGCACCGCGCCTACTCAACGGCGCTCGGCCGGCGGACCGTGGTCCTGGCCCTGCCGCTGAACGTCCAGGCCGCCGAGTATCAGCCAGCACCGGGTCAGCCGGCACCGGGCGACCCCGGCCCGGTGCCCGCACTGAGGCGGGTGTTCCCGCCCGCCCCGGCCGCCGAGGCGGTCACCGTGCTGGCTGGCGTGCTGCGCACGGCCAGGCGGCCGGTGTTCATTGCGGGCCGGGGCGCCCGGGGCCGGGCCGCCGACCTGGAGCGGCTGGCAGACGCGTGCGGGGCGCTGCTGGCCACCTCCGCGGTGGCCAAGGGACTGTTCCGCGGCAGCCCCTGGAACCTGGACGTGAGCGGCGGGTTCGCCTCGCCGCTGACGGCCGAGCTGATCAGCGACGCCGACGTGATCGTGGGCTGGGGCTGCTCGCTGAACATGTGGACGACGCGGCACGGCAGGCTGATCCCACCGGAGGCCACGCTGGTCCAGGTGGACGACGACGCCACCGCGATCGGCGCGCACCGGCCGGTACACGTCGGCGTGCTCGGCGACGTGGCCGAGACCGCGCGGGCCGTCGCTGACGCGCTCGGCGCCGAAGGCAGGCAGGGTGACCAGGGCGAGGAAACCGGGCCCGTTCGGGATGAAAAATCACTGAGTGCGGCGGGGTACCGGTCGGCGGAGCTGCGGGAGCGGATCGCGGACCAGGTGCGCTGGCGGGACGTGGCGTACAAGGACGAGGGCGACGGGGATCGGATCGACCCGCGCACGCTGTCGATCGCGCTGGATGACCTGCTGCCCGCGGACCGGACCGTGGCAGTGGACTCGGGGAACTTCATGGGCTACCCGAGCATGTACCTGTCGGTGCCCGACGAGGCGGGCTTCTGCTTCACCCAGGCGTTCCAGTCGATCGGGCTCGGCCTGGCCACGGCCGTCGGGGCCGCGATCGCCCGGCCGGACCGGCTGGCGGTGGCCGCGCTCGGCGACGGCGGGGCGCTGATGGGTGTCAGCGAGCTTGAGACCATCGCGCGGCTGGGGCTGCCGATGGTGGTGGTCGTCTACGACGACGAGGCCTACGGCGCGGAGGTGCACCACTTCGGGCCGGACGGCCACCCGCTGGATACCGTGCGGTTCCCGCCGACCGACATCGCCGCGATCGGCCGCGGGTTCGGGTTCGAGGGCGTCACCGTGCGCGTGGCCGCCGACCTCGCCCCGGTGCGAGGCTGGGTAGCGGGCGCGCGGGAGCGCCCGCTGCTCATCGACGCCAAGGTCACGTCAGCGCACGGTTCCTGGTGGCTGGAAGAAGCCTTCCGCGGACACTGACCGCCCCCGGGGATGAGCAGGGGGGGCTGGGGGGATCTTCCCCCCGGGCTAGCACAGCCGAACACGCGCCCGGGGCACCTTTTTCTGGGGTGCCCGGACGCGTGTCCGGTTTACACTACGCTGCGGCCGCACGCAGCGCAGGCCTAGGAGCGGGGCAAGCTATACATCGTCCGCCGTGGCTGCCCTCTCCGGCTCGCGCGACGTCGGTGATGCCTCGTCGGCCATCGCGGAGCCGACGCTGACCAGATCCTCGGACGGGTAGGCCTCTTCGCCGTGCACCGCTATGTCGCCGATCTCCAGCTGCTCGTCGGGTAGGCGCAGGTTCATCCTGAACACGTACTTGATGACCATGAGGATGACGAACGTCACGGCGGCGTCCCAGATGATGATGGTGAGCGCGGCGCCGGCCTGGATAGCCAGCTGCTTACCGTGGCCGTAGAACAACCCGGCGCCCGAGATCGACGGGTTCTTGCCGAGGCCGAGGTACACGATCATTTTCGGATCAGCCAGCAAGCCGACCAGCAGACCGCCGAACAACCCGGCGATGCCGTGCGTGTACACCACGCCGAGCGCATCGTCGACCTTGTTGAACGGCCACACGTACTTCGGCAGGTAGGCCCAGGCCACCCAGACGACCGCCGAGCAGACCAGGCCGATCACGATGGCGCCGAGGCCGTTCACGTAGCCGGCCGCCGGGGTGATGCCGACCAGGCCGCAGATCATGCCGTTCAGGCCGCCGAGGAAGGTCGGCTTCTTCTCGCTGCTGAACGCCATGTCCATGATGATCCAGGTCATCATGGCCACCGCGGTCGCGAGGTTGGTGTTGATGACCGCGGCCGCGGCGTCCTGGCTGGCGAAGTACGGGTCACCGCCGTTGAAGCCGTTCCAGCCGAGCCACAGGATTCCGGCGCCGACGGCGACGAACATGAGGTTGTTCGGGACAGCGCGCTCGCGGTCACGCTTGAGCCTCGGCCCGACGACCGCGGCGGCGACGAAGCCGGACACGCCCGCGGCCAGGTGGATGACGTAACCGCCGGAGAAGTCCAGCGCGCCCTTGCCCGCCCAGTAACCGCCGCCCCACAGCAGGAACGCGTTCACCGCGTAGGCGAAGGTGATCCAGAGCGGAACGAAGATCATCCAGACCTTGAAGCTGATCCGGCCGATCACGCTGCCGATGAACAGGATCGGGGTGATCGCCGCGAACACGAACTGGAAGTAGACCAGTGACGACTCGGGGAACCTGAAGTTGGGCATCAGCCCGTTGAGCAACGGGATGTTCGCCTGGCCCTGTTCGGCCGCGTGACCGAGCACGCTCCGTGGATCACCGACGAACGTGCTGATCAGCGGCGTGCCGAAGCCCATCTTGAAGGCCCAGAGAACCCAGGTGATCAGGACCAGGCAGAAGGTCGTGAACACCATAAGGACGGTGTTCATGGCCCACTTCTTCTGTACGAGACCGCCGTAGAGGACGGCCAGGGCCGGGATAGACATCAGCCCGACCAGCGTGGCAGCGGTCAACTGCCAGGAGTTATCCCCTGAGCTAAGCCAGGCTGGATATGGACTCACTATGCCTCCATGGGGCAATCGGGCCTTCTGGGTTCCAACTGGCTGGCTGGCTCCACCATGGCCGCTTCGTATACCTGCAAGGCATGTGTCCCATGCGCGAGTTTCAGGCGTATTTCTCGGTTGTTACGCGGCCGGTAACGAGTGCGAGCGACGTTACTTCGAGATGTCGTGGCTGATCGCCTGGTCGGCCCGGTTCGGCCCGGTTCGGCCCGGCGGCGGCTGGTGCCGGGCCCGGAAGCCCTTGCCCGCCGGGCGATCCGGCTTGTGTCACGTTCGCGTAACAGTGAGGGCATTTGCTCTTGAGATAAATCGCCCGATAGACGTACTCTTCTGCCATACGACGCCGGTAAGCGCTTACCGCAAGGTGGGGCTCGGGCCGGGGTGGGTGCCGTGACGAGCGGCACCTTTATTCGGGTCGTTCGGGTAAGCGCTTACCGCACTCACCGGACGACAGAAGCGATGAGGAGCAGCGGTGGACGGGACAGGCAGGGACCCGGATGACGGCCTCGCTGGGGCGGGTGACGGCCCCGGCGCGGCGGATGACAGGGCGGCAGATGACGGCCCCGGCGCGGCGGACGACGGGGCGGCGGGCGGTTCGACTGCTGCGCCGACGATCTACGACGTGGCCCGGGCCGCGGGCGTGTCCATCGCCTCGGTCTCCCGCGTGCTCAACGGGCAGCGCAACCCGCGGCAGGAAACCAGGGACCGCGTGCTGGCGGCCGTGGCCGAACTCGGGTTCGCGCCGGACGGGGCGGCGCGGGCGCTGAGCGCGCGGCTCAAGGAAGTCGTCGGCGTGATCGTGCGCAGGCCGTGGCGGGTAGACCTGGACGAGGACCTGTTCTCGGCCGAGGCAGAGAGCCTGCAGTACCCCGACCTGATCAACCGCGGTATCGAGGCGGCGGCGCAGCGCCGCGGCTTCGACCTGCTCATCAGGTCGGTGGGCATCGCCGAGCACGACGCCGGCGGCCGGACGCTGGCACTGGCCCGCAAGAGCGACGGGCTCATCCTGCACGACCGGGTGCTCGAGCCCGACGAGATGGACCGGCTGTCCCGGCAACTGCCGATCGTCACGCTGGCCGGGTACGCCACCCCCACCACCGCCAACGTGCACGGCGACAACCAGGCGGGCATGCAGGCCCTGGCCAAGCACCTGCTCCGCGACCACGCCTACCGAGAAGTCGCCTACCTGGGCGGCTACGCCGACAGCCCGGACAACATCGAGCGCTGCGAGGTACTGGCGGCCGAGGCGGCGCAGGTCGGCGCGACGCTGGAATACGGACCCCAATGGCAGGGATATTACTTCGCCTCGGGCGGCGCCAAGGTGATCAACCGGCTGATCGCCGCGGGCCGCGCGCTGCCCCGCGCGATCGCGTGCGCCAACGACCAGACCGCGCTTGGCGTCATGTCCGCGCTGCGCGCGCACGGCGTCAGCGTGCCCGCGCAGGTCGCGGTGACCGGCTTCGACGACATCCCGATGGCGCGCCACCTGCACACCAGCCTGACCACCGTCCGCCAGCCGATCAGGGAGATGGGAACGACGGCCTTCGACGTGCTGTATTCGATGCTCAACCACGAGACGCTGCCGGCCCGTGACATCGTGCTGCCCACCGAGCTGATCCGCCGGGAAAGCTGCGGCTGCGCGGTGCCGGACAGCACCCACCGGTACCGGATATGAGGCCGGATATGAGCGGAGCCCGGCCATGCGCATGATCCTCCGCCGGATCGCCTTCTACGCGGTCACCGCGGTCGTCGCGATCACGGTGAACTTCTTCATCCCGCGGCTGATGCCGGGCAACCCGGCGCTGGCCGTGATCGGCCGGATCCAGGCCTCGGAGTCCAAGCAGGCCATCGCCGCGCTCGAGGTCCAGTACGGCGTGCAGACCAAGACCGGGCTGTGGGGGCAGTACATCCTGTACTGGAATCACCTGCTGCACGGGAACCTGGGGACCTCGCTGAACTTCTACCCGGCCTCGGTCGGCAGCCTGATCCGCGACGCGCTGCCCTGGACCATCGCCCTGGTCGGCACGGCCACGGTGATCAGCTTCGTGCTCGGCACGCTGCTCGGCGTGGCGGCCGCCTGGCGGCGCGGCAGCTGGCTGGACGGGCTGCTGCCCGCCATGACCTTCTTCCAGGCCGCACCGTACTTCTTCGTGGCGATCCTGTTCGTGGCGCTGTTCGCGACCAAGCTGGGCTGGTTCCCGCCGAACTCGGGCTACGACACCACCACCTTGAACCCCGGCCTGAACTGGGCGTTCATCTCGAACGTGCTCGACCACGCGGTGCTGCCCGCGCTGACCATCGTGCTCGCCTCGATCGCCGGCTGGACCATCGGGATGCGCAACATGATGATCACCACGATGGACGAGGACTACGTCCTGCTCGCCGAGGCCAAGGGGCTGTCAGCCCGGCGAGTGATCAGCTACGCGGCCCGCAACGCGCTGCTGCCCAGCGTGGCTGGCTTCTCCCTGGCGGTCGGGTTCATCGTCTCCGGGGCGCTGCTCACCGAGATCGTCTTCTCCTACCCGGGCATCGGGTACCTGCTGTTCACCGCGATCGGCAGCAACGACTACCCGCTGCTGCAGGGGATCTTCCTGATCATCACCTTCGCGGTCCTGGTGGCCAACCTGGCCGCCGACTTCGTTTACGCGTTCCTCGACCCGCGGACCCGGCAGGAGGCCTGACATGGTGAAGTTGCTCCGGTCACCGAAGATCATCATCGGACTCTGCCTGTCCGGCCTGTTCGGGATCCTGGCTATCATCGGCCCGCTGGTAGCCCCGTACAACCCGAACACCAGCGTGTCTACCACCAACGGCACGCCGATGCCGCCGTCGGCGGCGCACTGGCTCGGCACCACCCAGGTGCAGCAAGACGTGCTGTCCCAGCTGCTCGTCGGCGGGCGGAGCACCATCTTGGTCTCGCTTATCGCCGGCGTGGCGGCGACCGTGCTGGCGGTGGTGTTCGGCGTGACGGCGGGCTATTTCGGCGGCTCGGCCGACGACCTGCTGTCCATGCTGGCCAACATCTTCCTGGTGCTGCCGGCGCTGCCACTGCTCATCGTGGTCTTCGGATTCCTGGGCCGGGGCGCCAACCCGAACGACATCATGATCGGGGTCATCATCAGCATAACCGGCTGGGCGTTCGGGGCGCGGCAGCTGCGGGCCCAGACGCTGTCCATGCGCAGCCGGGATTTCATCGACTCGGCGCGGATCGTCGGCGAGAAGAGCTGGCGGATCATGACCCACGAGATCCTGCCGAACCTGGTGCCGGTCGTCGCGACCACGTTCCTGTTCACCGTCATCTACAGCGTCGGCACCTACACGGCGCTGTCGTTCCTGTCCGTCATCAGCCTGTCGCACTGGAGCTGGGGGACGATGCTCTACTGGGCGCAAAGCGCCCAGGCGGCCCAGCAGGTCCGGCTCGAGTGGTGGTGGTTCCTGCCGCCGGGGATGGCCGTGGGGTTGTTCGGCACCGGGCTCGCGCTACTCAACTTCGGGATCGACGAGTACGTCAACCCGCGGCTGCGAGCGGCCGGCGTCACCGGGCGGCGGGCCCGGCGGGCCGGGCTCCCCCGGCGGCCCAAGCTGGGCCTGACCCCTGTGCTGCGCCCCTCAAGGAGGGCGGCCTCATGATGAGCGAGCCAAAGGGCCGCGGCGACGCCTGGACTGACGAGCGAGGAACGAGCGAGGAGGGAAGGCGTCGCCTTAAAGGCGGCCCGGAGGCGAGCGAATCCCTGATAACAGTGTCGGGGCTTTGCGTCGACTACGGGCTCGGCGACGGCGCGGTGCACGCGGTGGTGGACGCGGAGCTCACGCTGCGCCGCGGCGAGGTGCTCGGCCTGGCCGGCGAAAGCGGCAGCGGGAAGTCGACGCTGGCCTACGCGATCACCCGGCTGCTGCGGCCGCCCGGCGTCATCACCGCGGGCCAGGCGCGGTTCGGCTCGTCGGTCAACCTGCTCACCGCCGGCCAGCGCCAGCTGCGCGGACTGCGCTGGAACGAGATCGCGGTGGTGCTGCAGAGCTCGATGAACGCGCTCAACCCGGTGCTCAGCATCGGCACCCAGCTCTCCGACGTGCTGCGCGCGCACCGGCCCGAGATGACCCGCGCGGCGCGGCGGGCCCGGTCGGGCGAACTGCTCGAGATGGTGGGCATCCCCGCGGACCGGCTAGCCAACTTCCCGCACGAGCTCTCCGGCGGCATGCGCCAGCGGGTCATGATCGCCACCGCGCTCGCGCTGGATCCTTCGGTAGTGATCCTGGACGAACCGACGACGGCACTGGACGTGGTGACGCAGCGCGAGATCCTGGAGGAGCTGATGGCGCTGCGCGACCGGCTGGGGTTCGCCGTCTTGTTCATCTCGCACGACCTCTCGCTGCTGGCCGAGGTGGCCGACTCGATCGCGGTCATGTACGCCGGGCGGCTGGTGGAGCGGGCGGGCGCGAACGCGATCTTCCGGGCGCCGCGGCACCCGTACTCCCTCGGCCTGCTCAGCTCGTTCCCCTCGCTGCACGGGCCGCGGCGGGTGATGGAAGGCATCCCGGGCTCCCCTCCCGACCTGCGGAACGCGCCGGCCGGGTGCACCTTCCACCCGCGCTGCCGCTTCGCCTTCGACCGGTGCCGCCACGACCCGCCGCCGCTGCTCGACCTGGACGCGGGCACCCGGGCCGTCTCCTGCTGGCTGCAGGACGGCACCGCGGTGGTGCCAGCGGAGCTAGCCCGGGCAGTGCCCATTCCCGGGCCCATTTCCGCCGATCCCGCACCGATAGGGAGCCAGCCGTGACCGTCATCCCCATCGAGCGGGCCGAACGGGCCGCCCCGAGCCGCCGACCCGTGCTCGAGGCCCGTGGCCTGACCAAATATTTCCCGGTGCGCCGGGGCGCGCGGCAGGCCGTGGTGCACGCGGTCGAGGACGTCACGCTCACGCTGCCCGACGGCGGCATCACCGCGGTGGTCGGGGAAAGCGGCTCGGGCAAGTCGACACTGGCCCGGATGCTGGCCCAGCTGATCAAGCCGACGGCCGGAGCCGTCCTGCTCGACGGTGAGGCGGCGCCGACCCGGAAGCGCTACGCCCGCCAGGTGCAGCTGGTACTGCAGGACCCGTTCTCCTCGCTCAACCCGGTGCACAGCGTCCGCTACCACCTGGCCAGGCCGGTGCAGATCCACGGCGTGAACGGGGCCGGGAATGGGCTCGGGAATGGGCCCGGAAATGGGCAGAGCCTGGACAGCCTGATCACCGAACTGCTCACCCGGGTGTCGCTGACCCCGGCCGAGCAGTTCGCCGCCAAGTACCCGCACGAGCTGTCCGGCGGGCAGCGGCAGCGGGTGGCGATCGCGCGGGCGCTCGCCGTCCGGCCGCGGATACTGCTGGCCGACGAGCCGGTCTCGATGCTGGACGTGTCGATCCGGCTCGGCGTGCTCAACCTGCTGGCGGACCTGCGCGAACGCGAGGGCCTGACCATCCTCTACGTCACGCACGACATCGCGTCGGCGCGCTACCTGGCCGACGTGATCGCGGTCATGTACGCGGGCCAGGTCATCGAGTCAGGTCCCGCCGCGCGGGTCACCGACGAGCCCGCGCACCCGTACACGCAACTGCTGCTGTCCGCCGCGCCCGACCCGGACCGGGCGCAGCCGCCGTCACTGGCGGGCCGCGGCGCACCGCCGAACCTGATCCGGCCGCCGAGCGGCTGCCGGTTCCACCCGCGCTGCCCGCACGCCATGCAGGTGTGCGCACAGGATCGGCCCCCGGCCGCGGAGGTCGCGCCGGGCCATTCCAGCGCGTGCTGGCTGCACGCGCAGGGTCTCACCCCCGCCCAGTCCCGGCCGCTTCCGGGCGCCGACCGGAACACCGACCGCAGACCAGGCCCGTACGCCGGGCCCGGGCCCGTACCCGGAGAGGAGAAGCGATGAACCGGCACGCCACCTAACCGCCCGGCCGCTAGGCCTGGCCGCGCGTGAGCGGCCCGGCCGGGAGGCCCCGATAACTCAATCACCCATGCGGTGGCCGGAGGGCGTAAGCCCGGCCGGCGTCGCACGCACCTCGTTATGACGGACCCCAACACGGTCACCATGACAGGCCGGCGAGCAGCCGGCCGGGCAATCGGAGTTTAGACATGAATCACAGGACTGTAAAAGCCCTGGCCGCAGCGACCATCCTCGCCTTGGGCGTGGCGGCCTGCAGCAGCTCAGGCTCGTCTTCAAGCACATCAACCACGTCGACCGCCAAGATGGGGGCGCCGCTGATCGTCGTGGACAACACCGGGCAGGTATTCGCCCAGACCTTCAACCCGTATGTGTCGACCTCGCTCGGCACCGAAGAGAACATGCAGTCGCTCACCTATGAGCCGCTGCTCGAGTTCAACCTGATGCAGCCGACCGCCAAGCCGGCTCCGTGGCTGGCCTCGGCCTATGCGTGGTCGAACGGCGGCAAGACGCTGACGTTCACCATCCGGCCGGGGGTTAAGTTCAGCGACGGCAAGCCGATGACCGCCGCCGACGTGGCCTTCACCTTCAACCTGCTGATGAACAACAAATCGCTCGCGTCCGGTGCTCCCGGCCCGACCCCGCTGCCGACCAGCGCGACCGCGCCGAACGCGACCACGGCCGTGCTCACCTTCGCCCAGCCCGAATACGCCAACCTGTTCCTGATCGCGTCGACTTACGTCCTGCCGCAGCACATCTGGCAAGGCGTGAGCAAACCGGCGTCCTACGCCGACGCGAACCCGGTCGGGACGGGCCCGTACGAGCTCGGCTCGTACTCCTCACAGAAGGTCACGTTCAAGCAGAATCCGTACTACTGGCAGAAGTCCATGGTGCACGTGCCCGAGGTGATCTTCCCCAGCTACGTGAGCAACACCACCGCGAACCCGGCGCTGGACAGCGGCCAGATCGGCTATGCAGGCAATAACGTCGCCAACGTCCAGTCCAACTTCCTGTCCGCCAGCGCGGACAACCACACCTGGACGTCGGGCCAGCCGTGGTTCGCGTCCAACAACGTGGTGACGCTCTGGCTGAACGTGACCAAGGCCCCGCTGAACGACCCGAAGGTGCGGCTGGCGATCAGCGCCGGGATCAACCGGCAGCAGCTGTCGTCCCAGGGCGAGACCAGCTATGAGCCGCCGGCCACGTCTTCCAGCGGCCTGCTGCTGCCGGTCGACAACTCACTGCTCAACTCGGCTTATACCAACGACCTGTCTCCGACTGGTGACGCCGCGAAGGTCAGCCAGCTGCTGGCCAGCGACGGCTACACCAAGACCGGCGGCAAGTGGATGAAGAACGGCCAGCCGATCAAGTTCGCCATCGAGGACCCGTCGTCCTACACCGACTACGCCACCGACGCCGCGCTGATCGCCAGCCAGCTGAACGCCGAGGGCTTCGAGGTCTCCTTCAACGGAGTCCAGGCCACCCAGTGGTCCGCCGACTTCCCGGTCGGAAACTTCCAGGCCATGATCCACTGGGGCGCGCAGGGCCCCAACCCGTACTACTACTTCGACAACTGGCTGGACAGCACGCTGTCCGCGCCAGCCGGCCACGGCCGGCGGCGACTACGGCCGGTTCAACAGCCCGCAGGCCCAGGCGGCCCTGGCGCAGTTCGCGGGCAGCAACGACGCCGCCACCCAGCAGCAGGCGCTGAACACGCTGCAGACCATCGTGTCCACCCAGGCGCCGGTGATCCCGCTGCTGTACGGAGCGGCCTGGTACGAGTACTCCAGCAAGGACTACACCGGCTGGCCGACCCAATCCAACCAGTACAACAACCCGGTCCCCAACTCCCCGTACCTGGAGTACACCCTGCTGCACCTCGCCCCGGCCGCGTGAGCCGCAGCGCCACATGAACACACCACGCGAAGCGCCCGGCCGCACCAGCGGCCGGGCGCCAGCCCTAGCCGCCCAGGATGCCCGCGACCTCGACCTGCTCGCCGCGCTCAGCCTGGACGACAAGGTGCGCCTGCTGACCGGCGCGGACAACTGGCGCACCTGCCCGCTGCCGGCCATCGGGC
Source organism: uncultured Actinomycetes bacterium (assembly GCA_963798675.1). Lineage (GTDB taxonomy): Bacteria > Actinomycetota > Actinomycetes > Streptosporangiales > Streptosporangiaceae > Palsa-504. The sequence goes on from CAWCUJ010000013.1 coordinate 57,335, forward strand.
TGCGGGCCATGGTCGTGTCCGACGGCCCGGCTGGGGTCCGCGGCATCACCATGGACGAGCGCAACCCGTCGGCGAGCCTGCCCTGCCCGTCGGCCCTCGGCGCCACCTGGGATCCCGCCCTGGTCCAGACGCTCGCCGCCGCGCTCGGCACCGAGGCCAGGAGCAAGGGCGTCGACATCCTGCTGGCCCCGACGATCAACGTCATGCGCACGCCGCTCGGCGGTCGGGGCTTCGAGTCCTTCGGCGAGGATCCGGTGCTGATCGCCCGGCTGGCCGTCGCGTTCGTCGGCGGCCTGCACCAGGCCGGGGCGGCCGCGGCGGTCAAGCACTACGTGGGCAACGACTCCGAGACGCAGCGCTGGACCTATGACGCGCGGATCGCCGAGCACGTGCTGCGCGAGCTGTATCTGGTCCCGTTCGAGGCCTGCGTGCGCGAGGCGGACGTGGACCTGGTGATGACGGGCTACAACAAGGTCAACGGCGTCACCATGACCGAACATGGCCCGCTGCTCACCCGCATCCTCAAGGACGAATGGGGTTTCGGCGGCGTGGCCCTGTCCGACTGGCACGCCGCGCGCAGCACGGTGGCGACCGCCATCGCCGGGCTTGACCTGGCCATGCCGGGCCCGGACGGGCCGTGGGGCGGCCAGCTGGCCGCGGCGGTACGGGCTGGGCAGGTCCGCGAGGACGCGGTCGACGCCAAGGTACTGCGCATCCTGCGGCTGGCCCGCCGGGTCGGGGCGATCGGCGACGCACCGAACGGCCGGGGAACAACGGTTCCGGTCCTCGCCGACCCGGCGCTGCTGCGCCGGTGCGCCGCGGCGGCGTTCACGCTGCTCCGCAACGACCCCGTTCCCCCCCACACCCACCCAGTGCTGCCTCTGGACCTGGGCACGGTCCGCAGCATCGCGGTGATCGGCCCGAACGCCGTCAACCCGATCACCCAGGGTGGCGGCAGCGCGACCGTGCGCCCGGTCAGCGTGTCGACCCCGGCGGGCGCGCTGGCCGAGGCGCTGGCGGGCCTGCACCCGGAAACCCAGGTGACCGTGCGGCCGGGCTGCGTGACCTGGAGCATCGTCCCGGAGCCGCCGCGCTCCGCGCTGCGCGACCCGGAGACCGGGGAGCCGGGCGTCCGGCTCGAGTTCCGCACCGAGGACGGCGCGCTGGCCGACGCCGAGCACCGCAGCGCCACCATGTTCACCTGGTGGGACGGGCTGCCGGAGGGCGTCGGCCGGGGCGGCCGTGGCACCATCGTGCTGCGCACCCGCTACCTGGTCGGCTGCGACGGCCCGCACGTAATCGGCGCGGGCGGGGTGGGCCGGCTGACGCTCACCGTGAACGGGGTCGAGGTGGCCGCCGGCCAGACGGACGTGCCCGCCGACCCGGTAGAGGCCATGGTCAGGCCCGGCGAGGTCAGGGCGGTGGTGTACCTGGCGGCGGGTCGCGAAGCAGAGATCGGGATCTCGCTACGGCCGGACGACTGGCCGCAGGGGCCGGTGGCGATCCGGCTGGGCCTGGTGCCCGCGCCGGACGACGACGCGATGCTCAACCAGGCCGTCGAGGCTGCGCGCGCCGCCGACGCGGCCGTGCTGGTGGTCGGCTCCGGGCCCGGCACCGAAAGCGAGGGGTTCGACCGGCCCGGGCTCGCCCTGCCCGGCAGGCAGGACGAACTGGTGCGCCGGGTCGCGGCGGTGAACGACCGGACGATCGTGGTGGTCAACGCCGGGATGCCGGTGCTCATGCCGTGGGCGGAGGCGGTGGCGGCGGTCGGTTACGCCTGGCTGCCGGGCCAGGAGATGGGCACCGCGCTCGCCGACGTGCTGCTCGGCCAGGCCGAACCCGGAGGTCGGCTGCCGGTCACGATCCCGGCCGCGGAAGCCGACTGTCCCGTCCTGCACTCCGTGCCCGAGCAGGGCAGGCTGGAATACCGGGAAGGGCTGCTGACTGGCTACCGCGGATATGACCGCGCCGGGACGAAACCGCAGTTCCCGTTCGGCCACGGCCTGGGCTACACGACGTGGGCGTTTGAGTCGGCGGTGGCCGACACGCCGGTAGCGGCGCCGGACGGCGACCTCGGCGTGACCGTCGTGCTCCGCAACACCGGCCCCCGGACCGGGCGCGAGATCGTCCAGGCCTACCTGGAGCCGCCGACGGCGGACCCCGGCCGCCCGGTGCGCGTGCTGGCGGCCTTCGCCGCGGTCACCGCGGCGCCCGGGGAGCACGCCGAGGCCCGGCTGACCGTGCCGGTCCGGGCCTTCGCCCGCTATGACGAGGCGGCCGGGACTTCCGGGGGCTGGGTCCGCCCGTCCGGCGAGTTCACCATCCGGATCGGCCGGTCATCGGCCGACCTGCCTCTCCACCTGCGGGTCAAATCATTTTGACGCCCGGTCGTCACCCGGACCTTTCCGGTGCCGGTTCCCGCCGCGCCTCGATGTAAATGGTGCCGCCCGACCGCGCCGCCACCTCGACCGCGGTTGCCGCCAGGGCGAACGGAAGGGCAGCCACGGCAGCGCCCAGAGCATACAGACGAAAGGCCGGACTGCGAGCGCCCTGACGCGCCTCGCTGCGGCGGATGGCATCGTACAAGTCCGGGTGCCCGGGAAGCCCGCCGACAAAACCGTGGATCCACCCGAAGACGACCTGCCCGCCCCGCAGATAGCTAACTCGCTCGACCCGCAACCCCAGGGCCTCGATCTTGGACAGCAACGCCGGAGGGCACAGGTGGACGAGATGGCGAGGCAGGTCGAGGGCAAGCCAGCGATCGCCGAAGGCACGGGCCTGCAGGCTTGTCGCATTGGGCACGGCCACGATGAGCGTCCCGCCCGGGGCCAGGAGCGTCGCCGCATGACTCAACGCCCGGGCAGGCTGGCGGAGGTGCTCAAGCGAATGCCAGAAGATGACCGCCGACCAGTTCCCGTCCACCTCTTCGACCTCGGCGTTGCGGATGTGCGGTCCGGACGCGTGCGGCTCAAGACCGACGGCTTCACGGCCGTGGCGTACGAAGGCTTCGACGAGGGTCCCGTCGCCGGCTCCGACATCGAGAACCGGGCCAGGCGGCAGAATCCGGTGCAGGCGGTCGGCCAGCGCCGAGCGCGTGCGGCTGAGCACCTTGTCCCCGAGACCAGAGAACCGGCCCGCCTGAGGGCGGTACCAGTCAGCATAGGCCGCGCTCAGCTGCTCGTCGCTCGGCCACGGCGACGTCGTGGCCACGCCGCACCGGGCGCACCGCACCCGGCCGGTGAGGTAGTCGTCGGTGCTGTCGAACCCGCGACCGCACCACGCGCACTGGATGGTGGCAGGCGCCTGGGTGCGTGAATACGCCAGGGTGTTATTGCTCTCCCGAAGCGAACCGCCTTTATCTCGTTGGCCCTTGAAGCGGATTGCCGACAACAGCTCATCCTCCTAGTGTTCCCTCGCGGTCGAAGGGAAGCCTAGCCGCGACCGGGCCTCGGCGGTGCCTCGACGGTTACCTTGGCGCCTTCGCGTGCTGCACCCGTGACCCGCCACGGGTGCGTCCCGGCATTGACGATATTGTCCAGCGGCAGAGAACCGTGACATGAAGGAGTGACACGTGGAGCCGATCAGCATCGCCGGTGCGTGGACGTTCACACCTGCCGTTCACCGAGACGACAGGGGTTACTTCCTGGAATGGTTCCGGGCCGGGGAGCTGTCGGGGCCGCTCGGATACTGGCCGCAGACCGCGCAGGCCAACTGCTCCGTGTCGCGGCGGGGAGTCATCCGGGGTGTCCATTTCGCCAGCGTCCCCCCGGGGCAGGCGAAGTACGTCACGTGCGTGAGCGGCGTGGTGCTTGACGTGATCGTCGACATCCGGGTCGGCTCGCCCAGTTACGGGCGCTGGGAGGCTGTGCGCCTGGATGACACGGACCGGCGTGCCGTGTTTCTCTCGGCCGGACTGGGCCATGCCTTCATGGCCCTCAGCGATGAGGCGACGGTCATCTACCTGTGCTCGACCCCTTACACACCGGGACGCGAGCACGGCGTCCACCCTCTTGACCCGGACATCGGCATCGAGTGGCCGGCCGATACCGAATCCGTGCTCTCCGGGAAGGACGCCGAGGCCCCGACCCTGGAACAGGCGCGCCGCGCGGGGCTGCTGCCCGCCTACGCGGACTGCGAGGCCTACCTAGGCAGCCTGCGCGGGGCGGCGGATGCGGGTAACGCGTGAGCTGGCCGGCTACCGGGCCGCCGCGGCCCGCTGCGCGGCCACGAGTTCAGGAAAGGCGCGATGTAGCGTCGTCCGCCACTCGCCGATAGGCGGAACCCCAGGTCCCCGGGTCCTTGCCCAGGCGTGGTGACCCAGCACGCTGTAGGCCGGCCGCGGGGCTGGCCGGGGCAGCGCGCTGCTTGGTATCGGCCGTACCCGGGCCGGATCGGCGCCGAGCAGGCCGAAGATCTCGCGGGCCAGGCCGAACCAGGTGGTCTGCCCGCTGCTCGTGGCATGGTAAATGCCTGGCGCGGCCGCAGCATAGACCAGCGCGATGATCTGCGCGGCGACGTCTGCGGTCCAGGTGGGCTGGCCGTGCTGGTCGTCTACCACGTCGACCGTCGGCCGCTGATCGGCAAGCTTGATCATGGTCCGGACAAAGCTCGGCCCGTGCGCCCCGTACAGCCATGCCGTCCTGACCACATAGGCCGAACCGGGCAGGCGGTCGAGCACGGCCCGCTCGCCGGCCAGCTTGGTGCGTCCGTAGGCGGTGCGCGGCGCCGGAACATCGTCCTCGGCGTAAGGCCGGCCAGCGTCCCCGGCGAAGACGTAGTCGGTCGACAGCTGCACCAGGCGGGAACCGAGCGCCGCGCAGCCCGCGGCCAGGTTGGCCGCGCCACCGGCGTTGACCGCGAGCGCGCGAGCCTCGGACGCCTCGGCGTCGTCAACGGCGGTCCACGCCGCGCAGTTGACGACCACATCAGGCCGGCGGTCGGCGATCGCATCGGTGACAGCGTCGGCATCGGTCACGTCGAGGCTGGCCCGGTCCATCCCGGTCACGGGCTCGCCGCGGGAGGTCAGGGCGGCGACCAGGTCGGTGCCGAGCATGCCGCCAGCCCCCGTGACCAGCCACCTGGTCATGACGCCCGGCCCGATCCGGCCGGAGCAGGGGCCGCGCTCGGCCGCTTGAGCGGTTCCCACCAGGATCGGTTGTCGGCATACCAGCGCACGGTCGCCGCCAGGCCCTGGCGGAACGGGACACGCGGCGCGTACCCCATCGCCCGCAGGGCGCTGTCATCAAGGGCGTAGCGCCGGTCGTGGCCCTTGCGGTCAGCGACGCGGGTGACCATGTCCCAGCCCGCGCCGCAGCACTCGAGCAGCGCGGCGGTCAGCGTCAGGTTAGTCAGCTCGGCGTCGCCGTTGATGTGATACGTCTCCCCTGGGCGGCCGCGCTCAAGTACCAGCTGGATACCACGGCAGTGGTCATCGACGTGAATCCAGCCGCGGACGTTGCCGCCGTCACCGTACAGCGGGACCTGCCGCCCGTCGAGCAGGTTGGTCACGAAAAGCGGGATGACCTTCTCGGGATACTGGTAGGGACCGTAGTTATTGCAGCAGCGGGTGATCCGCACGTCCAGCCCGTGGGTGCGGGCATAGGCCCTGGCGATCAGGTCTCCCCCGGCCTTGGCCGCCGAGTACGGGGAGTTCGGCAGCAGCGGTGCCTCCTCCGTCCACGACCCCGACGCGACGCTGCCGTACACCTCGTCGGTGGAAACCTGCACCACCGGCCCGACTCCGGCGTCGAGGCACGCCTGCAGCAGCACCTGCACCCCGGCCACGTTGGTGGCGACGAACGGCGCCGCGCCGCTGATCGAACGGTCTACGTGAGTTTCGGCCGCGAAGTTGATCACCGCGTCATGGCCGGGCAGGAGCGAGCGGACCAGCGCCGGGTCAGCGATGTCACCCCGCACGAACTGCAGCCGAGGGCTGCCGGAGACCGGCGCCAGGTTCGCGGGATTGCCGGCGTAGGTCAGGTTGTCCAGGACCGTTACCGCCGTGTCCTCGTAGCCGGGGTAGCCGCCCGACAGCATTGTGCGCACATAGTGCGAGCCGATGAATCCGGCCCCGCCTGTCACCAGGATCCTCACGCAACCTCCGCGCTCACGGGCTGATCTGTACCTTACTGTGATCCCCGAGCACCAGGCGGTGCGCCTTGCACACCCGGGGAGCGGGAGTCACCTCGACCTCATGCCCGATGAGGGACGCCTCGATGCGGCGTACCCCGCGGATCGACGCCCGGGCCAGGACGATGGAGTACTCGATCTCGCTATCGGCGATCACGCAGCCAGGGGCGACTGAGGTAAACGGGCCGATATAGGAATCCGTCACCTCGGTACCGGCGCCGATGATGGCCGGTCCCACGATCCGCGACGCGCTGACCCTGGCTCCGGCGTCGATGACCACCCGGCCGATAAGCTCGCTCGCCGCGTCCACCTCGCCGGCCACCGCCGGCTCGATGCCCTCCAGCACGATCCGGTTGACCTCCAGCATGTCCGCGACATTGCCGGTGTCCTTCCAGTACCCCGAGATGATCGTAGAGCTGACCTTACGGCCGTTCGCTATCAGCCACTGAATCGCCTCGGTGATCTCCAGCTCTCCGCGCTGCGACGGTGCCAGTGCCGCCACCGCCTCGTGCACGGCGGGCGTGAACAGGTACACCCCGACCAGCGCCAGATCGCTCTTGGGCTGCCGCGGCTTCTCCGCCAAGCCGATCAGCTGGCCCGCGCCGTCGAGCTCGGCGACCCCGAACTGCCGCGGGTCCGCCACCGAGGTGAGCATGATATGGGCATCGGGTCTGGAGGCACGGAACTCCTCCACCAGCGTGGTGATGCCGCCCACGATGAAGTTGTCACCCAGGTACATCACGAAGTCGTCGTCGCCGAGGAACTCCCTGGCCACCAGGACCGCGTGCGCCAGCCCCAGCGGGGCTGACTGCCGGATATAGGTCACTTCCAGCCCGAACGCCTGGCCTGAACCGACCGCCGAGCGGATCGCAGGCTCCGTATCGCCGACCACGATCCCCACCTCGGTGATTCCGGCGTCACGGATCGCCTCCAGGCCGTAGAACAGCACTGGCTTGTTGGCCACGGGGACCAGTTGCTTGGCCGAGGTGTGGGTGATGGGCCGAAGCCGCGTCCCTGATCCTCCGGCCAGAACGAGGGCTTTCACGGTCCGGAGCCTATCGCGGCGGGCCGGCCGCTGCTGCCACCGCTGGCCGCGGCGGCCTGGCCTGATCTGCATCGGCCTGATCCTTAGTAGGGTCCAGGTATGGATGCTGGCGAGCAGCAGCCAGGTCTTCCCGAAATGGCCTGCGCGCAGGAAACAGCGTCGGCGCCGGGCCGGCGCCCCGCCGGGCAGGTAGATCCCCCGGTGCGTGCAGGCCCCGCGGCGGGGCACTGGCGGACCGTCGCCGCGTGGGTGGGCGGCGGGCTAGCCCTGGCAGCCTTTTTCCTGCGGATCTCGCTCAGTCATCCAGTGAACTCGGACGGGGCGAACAGTGCGCTGCAGGCCTGGGACATGCTCCACGGCAACGTCACGTTGCAGAACTGGGTGCTCGGCGACGCCACTTACTACACCTTCGATCTTCCGGTGATCGCGATAACGCAGATTTTTCTCGGGCTGCACACCATAACCTGCTATGTGGCCTCCGCGCTCACGTACCTCATCGTTGTGGCATGCGCCGTCGCGGTGGCCGTAACAGGCAGCCGCGGCCCGGCCAGGGCAGCGCGGTGCGGAATCGTAATCGCGGCGATGGCCGCTCCGCTCCTGGCGAACGTGCTGACCCCGTTGGGGCAGCCCGATCACACCGGGACATCCGCGTTCCTGCTGGTCGCCTTTCTCCTGATCGACCGGTTCCCCGGCCGGCGTTTCACCCCGCCGCTGCTGTGCGCGATACTGTGCCTCGGCCAGATCGGCGACGACACCATTCGCTTCGTCGCCGTGCCTGCCATCGTGGCAGTGAGCGTTTATCGCGTCCTGGCCGTGCGGAAGATCCGCGTCGGCGACTCGGCGATCGCGGTGGCCGCGGTGGCGTCAGTGCCGCTGACAGCCGTTGTCCGGGCCGCGATGCTCCGGGTGGGCGCGTATTCGATGATCGCGCCGCAGACGAGCCTCTCGCCGGCGGCGCAGTTGCCGCATCATGCGGCGCTCGCCCTGCATCAGGTCCGCATGCTGTACGGGACGATCGTCGTTCCTGGCGCTGTGCTTGGCAGCGTAGGCACCGCCTTCGGGCTCGCCTGCCTGCTGGCCGCCGCGTTCGGCGTCGGCAGAGTCGCCTGGACCTGGCGCACCGCGAGCCGCGCTGAGCAGCTACTTTGCGTCGCGATCGTGGTCAACGTCGCGGCGTACATATTCTCGACGATTCCGGTGCCAAGTAATAACTACGAACTCGTCGCGGTGCTGCCCTGCGGCGCGATTCTCGCCGCGCGGGGCCTCGTGCCCGGGCGCATAGCCGGCCGGCGGCCAGCCCGTGTCGTCGTCACCGTGGCCGGTCTGGCCGCGCTGCTCCCGCTGATCGCCGCGGCCGCCATGCCCAGCGCGGCGCAGCCGACCGGGCCGCTCACCCCGTGGCTCGAAGCTCACGGCCTCAGGTATGGCATCGGCTGGTACTGGGATGCGTCGTTGGTCACCGTGCAGTCGGCCGGCCAGGTCCAGGTTCGCGCGGTCTCCGCCGTGCCGCAGGGAATCGGCGCCTACGACTGGGAAACGGATGCCGCCTGGTACGACCCGTCCCAGCATGACGCCACGTTCGTCGTCACCCCCCTGTCGCAGCAGCAGGACTGGTTTACGGCCGCCATCTACAACTACTTCGGCCGCCCGGCCGCTACCTATCGGCGGGCGGGCATGCTGATCTTGGTCTACCGGAAAAACCTGCTCAGCAAGGTTCTGCCGGCCCTGCCATTGCAGGCGGCGATATCACGTGGCCAGGCCGCCGACATCCCCGCTTCCTCGCAGGCCGGGCGCCGTTCCGCAGCTAGGCCGCGACCCGCTATGGCTTGGTCAGGACCACGATGAGCAGCCCTGACACGACCAGGAGCGAGCCGACCCAGGTCAGCACGTTGGCACGTTCGTGCAGGACGAGGATGCTCGCGATCAGGATGACGAGATAGCCAACGGCGTTGAACGGGTAGGCCACGCTCAGCGGTACCCGCGACAGCGCGGCCAGCCAGGCGATCGCCGAGACGCCGAAAACCACCAGCCCGAGCAGCACCCATGGCGACGTGGCCGCACGCAGCGCCAGCGATCCGCCCGAATCGGCCACGCGGGCCGTTGCGATCTGCATGCCGTGCTTGAGCATCAGCTGTCCGGTTGCCGCCGAGACGACGGCGAATAGCAGCAGGGCAACGCTTGCTGTGGTCAAATGACGCCTCCCTGGTGTCCCTTCATGCTCAGGACGCCTCGTTGAGTGGTCCCGCGGCGCGGGCTCCGGCCCGTCAGGCGGCCCGGCTGGATGCGTTTCCCGACGGAGCGGGGCATCAGCTCCAGATGACTTCGACATTCGCCGTTCCTTGATGTGCGGCGTCAGGAGTGAGAACTTACTGGCATCCAATGTGGATGACTAGCCTGCCGGTTAAGCACGCCACCCGGAGTCTACGCTCGTCCGGCTGGGCAGTGGCCTCGCCCGGCGAGCATCCGGCCCGGCCGGCCTCGGTGCTAGCCGTCGGTACGAGCCGATTCCCTGACCTCGGCGGCCGGATTTGCCGTGTTGTCGGCCGACTGGATCCGGGCGAGTACCAGGGCGGGATCGACGTCGAGATAAGGGTAACTGCGAAGCCCGTGCTTGCGTAGCCGGTACTGTCCGCACGTGCGCAGGACGCCGAGACCGTATCGGATGCTCCTGCGCAGGCTGATCGACGAGGAGTCGGTATCGTAGCGAGTCGGACAGGACACCTCGCCAATCCTGGCGCCAGCCGAAATGGCCTGGGCGATGATCTGGTTGTCGAAGACGAAATCATCGGAGTTGCGCTCGAACGGCAACCCAGCGAGCAGCGCGCTGCTGAAAGCGCGCAGGCCGGTGTGATATTCAGACAGTTTCTGCTGCAGGAAGATGTTCTCCACGAAGGTCAGCAGGCGGTTAGCGACATACTTGTAGCGGGGCATGCCGCGGGCGACCGAGTTCTGGGCGAGAATGCGTGAGCCGAGGACCAGGTCATACTCGCCGTAGGCGATCATCGACGCCATGGCAGGAACGAGCAACGGTGAGTACTGATAGTCCGGATGCACCATCACGATGATGTCCGCGCCAAGCTCGAGCGCCCGCCGGTAGCAGGTCTTCTGGTTTCCCCCGTAACCAAGGTTGAGTTCGTGGCGGATCGGCTCCAGGCCGAGATCACGAGCCAAGCTAACCGTCTGGTCGGTGCTTGCGTCGTCGACGAGCACGATCTCGTCGATGATCTCTTGGTCAAGTTCGGCTACTGTACGTGCCAACGTGACTTCGGCATTGTAGGCGGGCAGCACCACGCTGATTCGGCGACCATTGATCATCCCGCCAGTGTACGGAGCGTCGGAGTGCGATGGTCGGCAAACGATGCCTACCGTGATGGCACCGAGTCCATCTGCCTCGCCTCCGCGCCCGGGCTCCCGGATGCCGACGGGGTGGCGGGGAGTGGGTGTGGCGGGGGTCGGAGGAGGTTGCCGGGCGAGGATGTCGCGGGGGTGCCCAGGTCGGCGAGGAGGTTGTGATTCCAGACCATGATGATGAAGGTCTTGTAGCGGTACGTGTGCGCTGGGTGCCCGGCGAGCGCGAGGATATCGCCGCTGGGGATGAGGGATACTCCGTGGCCGTCGGCCAGGTTGATCACGACGAAGTTGGCGTAGCTCAGCCGGGGGTCATACCAGGACGCCTTCGATTCGAAGGCGCGGGGGACGGCACCGGAGGGCCGCCAGGATACCGTCCTGACCGCGACACGGCCCCCGCTGTCGAGCGTGATGAGATTGGACTCGACGTAGGTGCCGAGCCCGGTGCTTAGGTGGTGGGCCTCGAGCCAGCTGACGACCGGATACTCGCCGTCGATCACCGCGGCGGGCTGAGCGACCCCGTATCCGAGAGCAAGCACGTCAGCCGGCCAGCACACCCGCCAGCACAGGCACCAGCCGCGCCCTGCCCAGCGGCTCGGCGAGCAGGCGGCCCGCGAGGACGGCACCGAAGGGCAACACGGAGGGAATCTCCCTGGTGTCAAACCACGTGACAGGGACGAGACTGAACGTGTAGGCGGCCAGGTTGATCACGATCCCCGTGGCCATCACCGGGACGATCAGGTCGCTGGCGGAGAAGAAGCGCCGGAACGCGCGGCAGATCCCCCATAGCGCCAGGGCCAGGCCAGCCAGGTGGACCGCCGCGATGGCTACCGCCACCCCAGACGACAGGCCGCCGAAATTGGCCCCGTACAAGATGAGGATGCCCTTGACGGTCAGCACGAGGTGGGCCGGAAGGACGGCCGTGGAGGCAAGCCTCGTGGGCGGCAGCGGGAGGGACGTGTACCCATTGATCGCCCGGACCACGAGCGCGGCCACGCCGAACGAGACGATGCCCGCCGCCATCAGGGAAAACTCGAACCACAGGGAGGCCAGCGGCTTGCGGTCGTGGACGAGGGCCCGGAAGGCGCGGAGGCCGCACACGGCGACAAGCGGGAGCGCCGCACCGAATACGGCGACCCGGTCGGCGATGATGACCCAGGTGAGCATCACCGTGATCGCGGCCGGGGTGTACCAGCGCCGCGGCGCACGGTCCAGCACGATGAAGATGACTAGCAGGGGCACCTGGGTGCCGATGTGGTCTGGCTGCTGGATCAGGAGGGCAATGCCGTGACCGAGCTGCGGGGCAAGCAGGATCCCGGACGCTATCAGCGCGCGGACCACGCCGTCCCGTCCCGTCGCCCGCCCCTTGGCCAGCAGGGCGGCCAGCAGCACCAGCAGCGTGTAGGTAACGGCGGCCGCCACGTGTATCACGTCCGCGCTAAGGCCCCGGATCAGCTCTACGAGTATGTACTCGGGCAGCTCGGTGGTGTAGTACGACACGTCCCCGACGGTCCAGCCGCGCAACAACCAGTTGCCGTGCAGCATGTCCCACGCCTGCAGCACTTGGTCCGCGCCGTCCGAGCCGTTGGGGACGGTGCGGGACAGCCGCAGGTAGGACAGAAACAAGACGACGGCCGCCACGGCCAGCCCAGCGGGCCACGCCCACCGGGCCAGGCGGCCACGCCTGGTCTCTGCCGCCGTCAGCGGCTGGGCCGGAGTGCCGACGGACACGCCCCGTGCAGGCATCTCACCGGCCGCATTGGCAAATCCCTCGACCACGAAGCGACCTTAGCAGAGGTGTGGAGGAGACCAGGCGGGCCGCGATGACCGCGGATTCGGTAGCTAGCGCCTCAGGCCAGCTATTTGAGGGTGACGCTGGTGGTGAGCGGGAGGGACGCGGACGAGGAGCCAGCCGAGAGCGTGAACACGCCTGCCTCCAGAGTCCAGCCGCTGCCGGACCAGTGCTGGAAGGCGCGCTCGGGGATGAGGATCCCGACGTTCACCGTCTCGCCGGGGTCCGCGTCGACGGCGGCGAAGCCGGCCAGCCACTTCAGCCGGCCGCTCGACCGCGGAGCCGGGGCGGGACGCGTAGACCTGGACGATTTCCTGGCCGGGCCGCGTGCCGGTGTTCCGCACCTCGACGCAGATGGCCACGCGAGGAGGGGCCGCCGGCTCGCAGTCCGCCGTGATCGAATCGTAGGACCAGGTGGTGTAGCCGAGGCCGTGACCGAACGGGAACAGCGGCTTGCGGCCGTCGCGGTCGTATCCCCGGTAACCGATGAACAGGCCCTCGGTGTAGGCGAGCACGCCGTCGGCCGGCTGGGTGGACGGCAGGCCTTCCTGTGACGCGGGCCAGGTGGCGGGCAGCCGCCCACCCGGTTCGGCGTCCCCGAGCAGCACGTCGGCGAGAGCGTGACCGAATTCCTGGCCGCCGAACCAGGTCAACAGCACCGCCGCCACCTCGTCGGCCCAGGGCAGCAGGACCGGGGCGCCGGAGTTCACCACGACCACGGTCCGCGGGTTGGCCGCCGCCACCCGGCGGACCAGTTCGTCCTGGCGCCCGGGCAGGGCCAGCGAGGTGCGGTCAAAGCCCTCGCTCTCCACTTCGGCCGTAGTGCCGACCACCACCACGGCCACGTCGCTCGCGGCGGCCTCCGCCACCGCCGCCGCGATCTCCTCGTCATCGATGCCATGCGGAACATCCAGGTTGAGCTGCAGGAACGTGCCGATGCCCGCCAGTGGCGAGGACTGCACGTCGTGTTCGAGCCGCACCGTCACCGACTGGCCCGCGGCCAGGTCGACCGGAGCCAGCCGCTGCGGCGGAGTCATCAGGGCCTCCACCACGTCCGCGCCTGCGGGCAGTGACAGCACCTCGTCGAAGACCTCCGCCCCGTCAAGCAGCAGGCGGAACCGCCCGAGCCCGGAGACGCCCACCCGGTAGGTGCCGGCGTCGGTGGCCCGGATCACGCAGCTGATCTCGAGCCGGGCGATCTCCTCGGGAGGCCCGGCCGATCCGAACCCGTTCATCCACGTGAACGTGGCGGCGTCTCGCTGCTCGGAGGCGGCCAGTTCGCCGGAGAGCGAGAAGAACCGGACCTCGGCGCCGGGACCCGGTTCTCCGTGGCCGCCGGGCCCGTCCGGCCGCAGCAGCCAGGGCGCGCGGGCCGGCGAGGTCCTCAGGTGCCCGAGCGTCCCCGGCGCGAACGCCACGTCAAGCCCGGCGGCGCGCAGGCCCTCGAGCGGGGAGACCGTGTAAGGCGGAAAGACGGTGGCGCTGCCGCCGCCCAGCGTGCGCGCGACCTCGGCGTTCGGGCCGAGGACGGCGACGCGGCCCAGGCCGGAGCGTGACAGCGGCAGAAGCGAGCGCTCGTTCCTGGCCAGGACGAAGCTGGCCGCGGCAGCGGAACGTAGCTCGCCCGGCATGTCCACCGAGGCCAGTGAGGCCGAACGATGCTCATGGGGCGCATGGTTCTCGTGGGGGGCATGGTTCTCGTGGGGGGCATGGGCGCCGGAAAGGCCGCCGACCCGGGCAGCCAGGCGCAGGATGCGGAGCACCTTGTCGTCGATGAGCGCCTCGTCGACGCGGCCTGCCCGGACCGCTTCTGCCAGCGCGTCGCCCCACGGGCCGAACCGGCTCGCGGGTCCTGGCATGGCCAGGTCGAGGGCGGCCCGGGCGGCGGGCTCGGTGGACCGGGTGGCCGTCCAGTCCGACACGACCAGGCCGTCGTAACCCCACTCACCGTGCAGGATGTCATGCAGCAGCGGGCTTTCGGTCATCGTCGACCCGTTGATCCCGTTGTACGCGGCCATCACCGACCAGGCGCCCGCCTCGCGCACGATCGCCTCGAACGGGGCCAGATATAGCTCACGCAGCGTCCGCTCGTCGATGCGGACGTCGACGCTCATCCGCTCGGTCTCAGAGTCGTTGCCGACGAAATGCTTGACCGTGGCTCCGACCCCGGAGTTCTGCAGGCCCCGCACGTAGGCGACGCCGATCCGCGCGGTGAGCAGCGGGTCCTCGGAGAAGCACTCGAAGTTCCTGCCGCCGAACGGGGTGCGGTGCAAGTTCACCGTCGGGGCGAGCAGCACGTCCACCCCCTTGCGCCGCGCCTCGTGAGCGAGCAGCCTGCCGATCGCCTCGACGCGCTCGCAGTCCCAGGTGGCGGCCAGCGCGGTCGGCGACGGCACGTTCGCCGAGGTGTCGCGCTCGTCCCAGGTCTCGCCGCGGACCCCGGCCGGGCCGTCGGAGAGCACCACGCGGCGCAGGCCGACGTCGGGTTCGGCGTACAGCGACCAGAAGTCCGCGCCGGTCAGCAGCCGGACCTTCTGCTCTACCGAGAGCCGGGCGACCCGGCTGCGCAGGTCCGCCTCGTCGATCATGGGGCGGGCAGGTTGACCAGGGACGCCAGCGCGGCGCGATGCGCATCCGGCGTGCCGAACCCGATCGAGTCCGCCTTGGCGCGTTTCAGGTACAAGTGCGCCGTGTGTTCCCAGGTGAAGCCGATGCCACCGTGCATCTGCACGCATTCCTGTGCGGCATTCACGGCGACCTCGGAGCAGTACGCCTTGGCCAGCGCCACCGCGACCTTCGCGTCCGGCGAGCCGGACGCGAGGCACGCCGCCGCGTACCTGGACGCCGCGCGGGCCTGCGTGACCGACACCCACAGGTCTGCCAGCCGGTGCTTGAGACCCTGGAACGACCCGACCGGACGGGCGAACTGACGGCGTTCGGAGACGTAGGCGACCGTCATGTCCAGGCAGCGCTGGGCCAGCCCGACCTGTTCGGCGGCCAGGATGCCGGCGCCCGCGCTCAGCGCCGCGTCCAGTGCCCGCGAGACGGCCGCCCCGGATGCGATCAGCGTGCCTGGCGCGTCGTCGAACGACAGGTCACACAGCTGCCTGGTCATGTCCAGCGAGGTCACCGGCGCCTTGGCCACGCCGGGCGCCGACATGTCGACCAGGTAGAGCCCGTACGGCACCCCGTCGGCCGGGACGAGCAGCACCCCGGCGGGCAGCGCGTCGGCGGCCCCGGTGACCATTCCGCGCAGCCGGGCTACCCCGGTCGAGGCGTCGCCGGGCCGCGGCCCGGCCAGCCGGACCGAGGCCGGGAAGGCGGATCCGAGCGCGGTGGGGAACGGGACCGCCAGCGCCGCGGTCACGCTGCCGGCCGCCATCCGGCCGAGCAGGTCGGCCGCGGTCTTGGCCGGCGTGAACGGGGTGCCCGTCGATCTGACGCCACCTTCGCCGGAGGCGGCATCGGACGGAGCACCGGAGGCGATACTCAGCAGGGCGGCGGTGGCGACGACGGCGCTGCCGAGGAACGGCACCGGGGCGACGAAGCTGCCCAGCACCTCGGCCGCGGCCGCGACCTCGCGGTAGGAGGCGCCGGCTCCGCCATCGCGTTCACCGATCAGCAGCCCGGCACAGCCCAGGTCCACCGCCACGGCCTGCCACAGCTTGTCGTCGTAGGTCTGAGCCGACTCGATGCGCGCCAGCGCCTTGTCCAGTCCGCCCCGGTCGGCAAGCAGTGAGCTGAGGCTGTCGGTCAAGGCCCGTTCGGAATCTGAATAAAGAAGATCGGGGAGGTCGTCCCCTGCGGCCGCCAGCCCTTCGCTCACCTTGGCAGGTCCTTCCATGGCACGTCCTTGTCGACGCGGGGTTCGGCGGGGAGGCCGAGCACCCGCTCGGCGACGATGTTGCGCAGGATTTCCGAGGTCCCGCCCTCAATGGAGTTGCCGCGGGCGCGCAGATAGCGGTAACCGGGGCCGCGGCCGTAGAAGTTCGCGTGCTCCGGGCGGCTCATGGTCCAGTCGTCGTAGCGCAGGCCATCACCGGAGGCCAGCTCGACCTCGAATCCGGAAATTTCCTGGTTGAGCCGGGCGAACACCAGCTTGGCGGCCGAACCCTCGGGTCCGGGCTGGCCCGCGGCCAGCTGCTGGCGCAGCCGCTCTCCGGCCAGCCGCGCCACCTCGGCCTCGATCCACAGCCGCAGCATCCGGTCGTGCAGGCCTGACGTGCGCAGCTCGGGGCGGGACCGCCAGGTCCGGGCGGCCGAGGAGATCATGCCGCTCTCCCGCGGGGCCGCGCGGGAGGCGCCGATGCTCACCCGCTCACTCATCAGCGTGGCGTTGGCCACCTTCCAGCCCTCGCCGACCTGGCCGATCCGGTCCTCGTCGGGTATCCGCACGTCGGTCAGGAACACCTCGTTGAACTCGGCCTCACCGGTGAGCTGGCGCAGCGGCCTGACCTCCACGCCGGGGACCGTCATGTCCACCGCGAAGTAGGTGAGGCCCTGGTGTTTCGGCACGTCAGGGTCGGTGCGGGTGACCAGGAGCCCACGCCGGGCCTGATGAGCCTGCGAGGTCCACACCTTCTGCCCGGAGACCACCCAGCTGTCCCCGTTCCTGACCGCGCGGGTGGCCAGCGCGGCCAGATCGCTGCCCGCGCCCGGCTCGCTGAACAGCTGGCACCAGACTTCCTCGGCCGTCCAGAGCTTGCGCAGCCAGCGTTTTTGCTGCTCGTCGTTGCCGTAGGCGAGGATGGTCGGCGCCGCCATCCCCAGCCCGATGCCGTTACGCTCCGGGTCGTTGGACGGGGCGCCGACCGCCGCGAACTCGGCGTCGACGATGCTCTGCAGCGTGCGCGGCACGCCCAGGCCGCCGAGTCCCTCCGGGTAGTGCACCCAGGCCAGGCCTGCGTCGAACCGCGCGTTAAGGAAATCCTGCTTCGGCATCTCCCGCGGGTGGTGCTCCGCGAGGAACGCGCGCACTCGCTCGCGGAGCATCTCCGGTGTATTCAGCACGGTTCATTTCTAGCACGGCGGCTACGTCAGCACAGGGGGCCGCCTGCCACATAGAGAACCTGGCCGGAGACGAAGCCCGCGCCCTCGCTGACCAGGAAGGAGACGGCGTGTGCCACGTCGGCCGGCTCGCCGACCCGGTTTACGGGTATCTGCTTCTTGTAGGTCTCCACGAGCTCCTCGAACGACATCTTCAGCTTGGTAGCCATGTTCGCGGTCATGTCGGTGGCGATGAAGTGCGGCGCGATCGCGTTCGCGGTGATCCCGAACTTGCCCAGTTCCTTGGCGAGCGTCTTGGTGAAGCCCTCAATGCCGGCCTTGGTGGCGGAGTAGTTGGCCTGCCCGCGGTTGCCGAGCGCCGACGACGACGAGATGTTGACGATCCGCCCCCATTTCTGCTCGCCCATGTACTTCTGCACCGCCCTGGTCATCAGGAACGGGCCGCGCAGGTTGACGCTGATCACCGAGTCCCATTGCTCGTCGGTCATCTTGAATAGCATGGCGTCGCGGGTTATCCCGGCGTTGTTCACCAGCACCGTCGGCGCGCCGAGTTCGGCGGCTATCCGCTCGACCGCGGCGTTCGCCTGATCGGTCTTGCTGACGTCGGCGCCTACCGCGAGCGCCTTCCCGCCGGCGTTCTCGATCTCCTTCACCGTTGCCGCACAGTCGGCCTCGTTAAGGTCTAGAACGGCCACGGCCATTCCGTCGGCGGCCAGCCTGAGAGCCGTCCCCGCGCCGATGCCGCGGGCTGCTCCTGTCACTATCGCGATTCTCTCTGACATCGGATTTCTCCTCAATATCTGGACGAAGCCGTGGGTGCTCGGGTCGGGTCGGCCTTCGTCGCTCCGCGGGTTTTGATGTACATGTTTTGTCCTACGCTCGCGACTTTTCCCTGCATAGTGGCTTTAGTCCTACTCGGCTGTGGCCTTCCTCAGCTCGCGGCGGGCCATGGACCTCTTGTGCACCTCGTCCGGGCCGTCGGCGAACCGGAGCGAGCGCGCGCTGGCCCACAGGTGGGCCAGCGGGAAGTCCTGGCTGACGCCGCCGCCGCCGTGCGCCTGGATCGCACGGTCGATGACCCACTCGGCCATCGCCGGGGTGACGATCTTGATCGCCTGGATCTCGGTGTGCGCCCCCTTGTTGCCCACGGTGTCCATCAGCCACGCCGTCTTGAGCACGAGCAGCCGCGCCTGCTCGATTCTTACCCTGGACTCGGCGATCCAGTCCTGGATGACGCCCTGCTCGGCCAGGGGCTTGCCGAAGGCGGTGCGGCTGGCGGCCCTGGTGCACATGAGCCCGAGGGCGCGCTCGGCCGCGCCGATCTGCCGCATGCAGTGGTGGATTCGGCCGGGGCCAAGTCGCGCCTGCGCGATCGCGAACCCGTCGCCCGCACCGGAAATCAGGTTCTCCTCGGGCACCCTGACGTTGTCGAATACGACTTCCGCATGACCGCCGTGCGTTCCTTCGGTGTAGCCGAAGACCCTTACCCCGCGCTTGACTATTACCCCCGGCGTATCGCGCGGCACGAGGATCATGGAGTGCCGGTCGTGGCCTTTGGCGGCCTCGTCCCCGTTACCGGACACTCCCATCACGATGAGGATCAGGCAGTCCGAGCTCATCGCGCCGCTGGACCACCACTTTCGGCCGTTGATCACGTAGCTGTCGCCGTCCCTGGTGATCCTCGTGGCGATGTTGGTCGCGTCGCTGGAGGCCACGTCGGGTTCTGTCATGCAGAAGGCGGACCTGATCCTGCCCTCGAGCAGCGGGCGGAGCCAGCGTTCCTGCTGTTCGGGCGAGCCGAACTCGGCCAGCACTTCCATGTTGCCGGTATCCGGGGCGGCACAGTTGAGGGCTTCGGGCGCCAGCGCGGGACTCCACCCGGTGATTTCAGCCAGCGGCGCGTACTGCAGGTTGGTCAGCGGCGGGTCCGCCAGCAGGGTCGAGTCGAGCTTGCCGACCGCCGTTGCGGCCTTGCCGGTCAGGAACAGGTTCCACAGTCCGCGGCCGCGCGCTTCGGCCTTGAGATCCGCGGTGACCGGCACCCGCTCCCACACGCGGCCCTCGGCGGCCGCGGCCTCGACCTGCTCCGCGAACACCGCCTCGGCCGGGTAGACCCGCTCTGCCATGAAAGTGAGCAGTTGCTTGCGCAGATCAAGCGTCCTGGCGTCGTAGCCGAAGTCCATGGAGCACAACCTTTCGATGGGCCGCTTCCACAGGGTTTTACGGGATCGCGCCCAGCCTACCTACCCACCAGTACGCTTGTCCGCCGCGCTCCCCCGCGTGGCCCGTGCTTCCGCCGGGCTGCGCACCCCTTCAAATCTAGTGACGGGTGGTTCAGATGAGGCGTGCAGGCAGGGGATCCCCATCATCGTGAACGGTTACTGCCCGCGGGAGGGAAGTAACCGTTCACGATAATGGCCGTTCGCCTGGACTGGCCGCTGGGCGGTTGCGGGCGGGTGGTGCGGCGGGGTCAGGTGGTGCGGCGGAAGACGTAGACGTCGCCGGACTGGAAGACCTGGGTGTAGACGTGGCCTGGGTAGATCAGGGCGATGAAGGCGGGGACGTTGCTGATCGCCTGGCTGTAGCCGCTGTTCTGGCCGTCGAAGACGATGTACTGGGTCTTGGGGTTGCCGGCGTTGCCGATCCAGAAGGTGTCGGTGCGGGCCGCCAGCGGCGCGAGGAGATCCAGCGTGGCCTGCACGGTGGCGCCATCGGGCACTTCGGCCATGGCCGCGTCCGCGGACCGCACGTGGCTGCTGATCCGGTAGCTCTGCGCGTTCCATAGCGTGCTGAGCGGAAACTGGAAGGCCAGCGGGACCGTGATCGCCAGCATCATGGCGGCGCCGTACCGCCGCGCACCGGCGAGGGCCGCGCGGCGCGCGCCCTGGCTTCCGCTGGCCCAGTTCGCGGATCCGGCCGGGCCTTCCGCGTCCATGACGGCGCCGATCCTGGCCATCGCGTCGATGGCCGCAATGAAGATGATCGGCATCACGGTGGCGTTGTAGTGCCAGTACGTTCCCCAGAAGCTCGAGTTCGTGGACAGGAAGCGGAGCAGCAGACTCGGCCCGGCGATCAGGACCAGCGGCGAGCGGAGCGCGATGAACGCGGTCGGCAGCAACAGGATTACGATCGTCTGCAGCTTGTCGGGCCAGGCATGGAAGAACTGCCCGATCAGGCCGGTCACGGTCGGGTGCCCGCCGGGAGCGAGGATCCCGCCGTCGCTCCAGTAGTCGTACTGATGGGCCGGGTTGAAGTGCGGGATG
The DNA here is from genome assembly GCA_963798675.1 of uncultured Actinomycetes bacterium. Lineage (GTDB taxonomy): Bacteria > Actinomycetota > Actinomycetes > Streptosporangiales > Streptosporangiaceae > Palsa-504. The sequence goes on from CAWCUJ010000013.1 coordinate 77,919, forward strand.
ATCACCCCGATGGCCAGGAACGACCAGGCAAAACCCCAGATCAAGAGGATCTGGCCCGCCCTGATGCGGCGCCTGCTGCCGGGATCCGCGGACGCGACGGGTTCCCTGGCGGCGGCGCGCAAGCCGGTGATGGTCAGGTACAGGCCGATGGCGGCCACCGTGAAGCCCTGATCCTCCTTGACGAAGACCAGTGGGAGCGCCCACCAGACCGCGGCCTTGATGCGGCCGCGGACCAGCGCGGACAGCGAGAAGGCGAGCAGCGGGACGGCGAAGGCGATCTCGTGGAAATCAAAGTCGGCCAGCTGCTGCAGACCCCAGGAGAACCCGTACGCGATCGCGATGGCCCGGCTCGGGCCGACGCCGAGCTTCTCCCGCGCGGCCCGGCTGACACCGAAGACGGAAAGCGCGGCCAGCAGCGCCTGCACGGTCACCAGCGTCGCCGCCGAGGGGACGACACGGAAGAGCGGGGCGATCACCATGACGATTGGCTGGAAGTGGTCGCCGAGCAGATTGAAGCCCGCGGTCCTGACGTCCACGACCGGGGCGTGCAGGCTGGCGGCCTGCTTGACGTACTCGGTGTAGATGGCCAGATCCCACGAGGACGGGTCGAGCTGCACCAGCCTGACCAGCGAGATGGCGAGATAGGCGCAGAAAACGGCGAGCGAGGTCACCCCGACGAACGGGTCCCGGTAGGCGCCGGAGAGCCTGCGCCCGCGCCGCGGCGCGGCAGGGGCGTCCGGCAGCGGACTCTGAGATACCGGCAATTCACTCTGCGGCACCGCGGGCTCCACGGTGGGAGCAAGTGCCTCGGTCTCTCGGACCGGTTCGGCACCAGACGGAGTCCGTTGCTGTTCCAGCATCCCCGCGCAGCCTACCGTCTCCGGCCTGCGGGAGCGCGGGTCAGGACGCCCGATTCACGCTATCGCGTGGTATGACATTTTTCGGACGGTTTACCGCCTGCTACATGCGCCACCTGGCGGCACGGTAAGGTCTGACCTATACGGGATGGACCTATCAAGGACGAAGCGAGTGGATCTCCTCCGCGATGTTTACGCCCGATTCAGGGTTCTGATACACGAGGTAGCCAAGTTCGGCATAGTCGGCATCCTCGCGTTCTTCATCACGATCGGCGGCGCCAACGCGCTGCATTCCGGGGCTGGATGGGGTCCGCTCACCTCCGTGACGATCGCCACCATCGTGGCCACCGTGTTCGCCTTCTTCGGCAACAAGCTCTGGGCGTTCCGGCACCGCAAGGGCAGCAACCTGGGCCGCGAGTCCGTCCTGTTCTTCGTCTTCAACGGCATCGGGCTGCTCATCCAGCTCGCGTTCGTGGCGGCCGTGCACTACGGGCTCGGCCTGACGGACACGTTCTCCTATAACATGGCGAACATCATCGGCGTCGGCGTGGCGACCATATTCCGGCTGTACTGCTACCGCCGCTGGGTATTCCTGGAGGCAGACGACGCGCTGCTCGCGGAGCAACTGGAGCCGGAGACCTCTGGCACCTGATCACGGGCACCTGATCACGGGCACCTGATCACGGGCACCTGATCACGGGCACCTGATCACGAGGCAGCCGATCACCGGCAGCCGATCACGGGCACCTGATCACCGGCAGCCGCGGACGGCGGACAAGCCGAGGGGCGCGTTGAGCGCCGCGGTTTCCTGCGCCGTCGTCAGGTAACCCACTGCGGCCATCCGGCTTATGACGTGCACCAGGCGGATCCGGGCCTGCCGCGGGTAGACCAGCGGGTCGTCGTAGCTGGGCGCGTTCACCACGCCGGCCAGCATGGCCGCCTGCACCAGGGTCAGCCGGTCCGGCGGCCGGCCGAAATAACCACAGCTGGCCGCCGCCAGGCCGTAGTAACCATGGCCGTAGTAGGCGATCTCCGCGTACATGCGGAGAATCTCCGGCCTGCTGTACGTCTGGTTGAGCTTGACGGCCATCGCCAGTTGCTCCAGGACCTGCGTGAAACCGCTGCGGCCGTCGGTGTACAGGTTCTTCGCCAGTTGCTGGTCGATGGTGCTGCCACCTTGGTCCCGGTGCCTGGTGATCCAGGAGGCCACCACCCGGGCCAGCGCGAACGGGTCGACGCCCGGATCGGTGTTGAACCTGTGGTCTTCGGTCGCCACCAGAGCCTGCGCGAAGTAGGGCGGGACCGGCGGCCCGGGGTAGGCGATGTGGTGTTCCTCGGCTTGTGCCTTGGCCAGGGCGGTCGCCTGGCTCGCCGAGGGCGTGAGCACAAAGAGCAAGCCGACCGCGACGGCGAAGCTCACGACGATGGCTAGGAGGATTTTCGCGATCCTGAAGGCGATCCTGGACCGTCTCCTGACCGGACGAGGCCGTGTCGGCCCCTCGGACCCCAAGTGGCCGTCAGAAGAGACTGCGCGGCGAGTCCCGAGTGATCTCAACTGCCCCTCCGGTGTGACTGCCACCACGCGACTATCACTACTACAACGACCACGGCCTCCCCGCCATGCCCGGCACATCGTAACTTTCCGGTCCGGCGGGAATCACGCATCCGCGGCGGCGCGGCGCGCTGGGGGTGCGCTGGGGGCGGCCCGGTTCCGGCTGGCTTCGTTTCGAGCGGCGCCGCGGTTGCGCTAAGCTAGCTGTCGCCGCCGAAGTAGGGTGGTGTGCGCCGCTGGAAGCAATGCCACGGCGCAGCGGGACGTGGCCCAGCTTGGTTAAGGCGCTTGACTGGGGGTCAAGAGAGCAGGAGTTCAAATCTCCTCGTCCCGACAAATGAGGATTAGCGGTAAATCAAATGTCAGTGCCAGTGGTCGCGGGCCAATGGTTGCGGCCGACCCTGAGTGCGGGTCGGCCGGCTTTAAGGTGTTGACTTGTCGGTATGCCTGTTCAAGGAGAATACGAGCCGAGCGCAGCGGCCTGGGTGCGCGATCAAGTGGAGCTGTACGAGGGTTCGGGCGGAACCCAGGGCACGACGCTGCGGGATACCGGACTACCGGTCGTGATCGTGACCAACCTCGGCGCCAGCAGCGGCAAGGTGCGCAAGACGCCGGTGATGCGGGTGGAGCACGACAGCCGGTACGCCATGGTGGCGTCCAAGGGCGGCGCCCCGGAGCACCCGCTGTGGTACCACAACGTCCGGGTGAACCCGCTGGTGGAAGTCCAGGACGGCCCGCACAAGCAGGACATGATCGCCCGCGAGGTCAGCGGGGACGAACGCGCCGAGTGGTGGAAGCGCGCCGTCGCCGCGTACCCGCCCTACGCGGAGTACCAGGAGAAGACCACGCGCGAGATCCCGGTATTCGTCCTGGAGCCGGCTAGCCGTTGATCGTCCCACGCCGGACAGGACCGGCGTGGCATCGCTCCACCGCAGGATGGTGTGCGCCGTCGCGCCTGGCGCCAGCACCACCGGACGAGATGAGCGGTATCTGGTTAGAACTTCGTCGGACAGGCGGCAAACTGGTGCGATGACAGGACGGGCAGAACTCACGCGGCGGGCGCGGGCACACGGGGTGGCGGTCTCCTACAAGAACTGGCGGGGCCGTCTCGTCGAGGTGCCGGACGAGACGCTGGCCGGGGTGCTCAGCGCCCTTGGCGATGACACGGCGCTTGGTACTGGCGGGCCCCGCGCCGGGTCCGCCGATCCTGTGGTCCGGGCCCTGGGCGGCGCCGTCGCGCCGTTTCCGGCCCGCCGGTCGTGGGGCTTCGCCGCGCAGCTCTACTCGGTTCGTTCGCGCGCCTCCTGGGGCCACGGTGACCTGCACGACCTCGCCGACCTCGCCGTCTGGAGCAGCGGCCAGCTCGGCGCGGACTTCGTGCTGGTCAACCCGCTGCACGCGGCCGAGCCGAGGCCGCCGGTCAGCCCCTCCCCCTACCTGCCGATGAGCCGCCGCCAGATCAGCCCGCTCTACCTGCGCGTCGAGGACATCCCCGAATACCAGGGGCTGAGCGCCGGCGACCGGGCCCGGGTCGAGGCCCTGGCCGCCCCGCTGCGCGCCGCGAGCACCACCGCGGCGCTTATCGACCGAGACGCGGTCCGGGCCGCCAAGAACGCCGCGCTCGAACTGATCCGCACGGTGCCGCTGACCGCGAGCCGCCGCGCCGAGCTTGACGCGTTCCTCGCCCGCGACCGCCGCGCCCTGGCCGACTGGGCGGCCTGGTGTGCCCTCGCCGAGGTGCACGGACCGGACTGGCGGTCGTGGCCCGCGGCGCTGACCGATCCCGGCTCAGCGGAGGTCACGGAGCTCAGGCGTACGCTGGCCGACCGGATCGAGTTCCACGCCTGGCTGCAGTGGCTGGCGGCCGAGCAGTTGGCTGCGGCCCAGCAGGCCGCCAGGGCGGCCGGCATGAGCATCGGCGTCATCACCGACCTCGCGGTCGGCGCGCACCCAGGCGGCGCCGACGCCTGGGCCCGGCAGGACGTCATCGTCCCCGGCATCAGCGTGGGCGCTCCACCGGACGAGTTCAACCAGCTGGGCCAGAACTGGACGCTGCCGCCGTGGCATCCCGGGCGGCTCGCCGCGCAGGCGGGCCTGCCGCTGGCCGAACTGATCGCGACCAACACGCGCAGCGCCGGCGGCCTGCGCGTGGACCACGTCATGGGGCTGGCCCGGCTGTGGTGGATACCGGCCGGGATGTCGCCGGACCTGGGTACGTACGTGCGATACGACCATGAGCTGATAGGCGGCGTGCTGGCCGCGGAGGTGGCGCGCGCGGACGCGCTGGCGATCGGCGAGGATCTCGGCACGGTGGAGACCTGGCTGCGGAAGTTCCTGGCCGACCGGCACGTGCTCGGCACGTCCATGCTGTGGTTCGAGCGCCGGGCGGACGGCACGCCGCGCCGGCCGGGCGCCTGGCGCCGCGGCTGCCTGGCCACGGTCGGCACGCACGACATGCCCCCAGCTGCGGCATTCCTCACCGGCGAGCAGGTCACCATCCGGGCCAAGCTCGGCCTGCTGACCCAGCCCGAGGCGGAGGAGCGGGCCGCCGCTCACGCGGAGATGGCCGGATGGCTGACGATGCTGGCGGGCCAGGGCCTCCTCCCCCGGCAGGCCCGGCCGTCGCCGGAGGAGTTCACGACCGCGCTGTACGGCTACCTGACCCGGACGCCTGCCGTGCTGATCGGCGTCTCGCTGGCCGACGCCGCCGGCGAGCGGCGCCCGCAGAACATGCCGGGCACGGTGGACGAGTATCCCAACTGGCGGATCCCGCTCACCGGCGCCGACGGAAGCCCGGTGCTGCTCGACGACCTGCCCGCGCACCGCGGGGTCCGGGCCGTCGCGGACGCCGTGTCCGGCGGCCTGCGCCGCTAGCCGCCCGGCGGCCTGCGCCGCTAGGCGCCCGGCGGCCCCGCGCCGTCAGGCCGGGAAACGCCGCCGGGGTGCCCCGCCTGGCGGGCGGGGCACCCCGGACTGAACTTGTTGGGCCGCTAGCAGCTAGATCCTGCAGCCGCCGGAGAACTGGGGATTGGGCGCGGGCGCGCTGATGATCGTCCCGCCATACCTGGCCACGTTAGAAGTGCCGTACTGGGCGTCCTTGCCGAAGTCCGCGATGGTGTTGGGCAGGTCCTTGCCGAAGTTCCACACGCACGCGGTCGTGTGCGACCCGAGCGCGTTGAACTGCGGGCTGAGCGACCAGTACGGATAGAACTTCGCGCCGATCGGCGCGACGGTGCAGCCGGCGCCGGTCGCCACGTTGCACAGGGCCGAGGATCCGCCGATGTCGGACTCGAACTGGATGGTCGGGTACGGCCGCCCGTTTCGCTGGAACGGCCCGACGTACTGGAACGCCGTCGGATGGTTCGAAGTCCCGTTCGGCCAGGCGCCCGCTGTGTAGGACAGACCGTCGAAGTCAAGGTCACCGTTCTGGAACCGGTCGGCGAAGCATTGATTGGCGTCGGAGAATTCCGTGGTCGCCACGCCGTTAACCTCGGCGGTCCGTGTGCCCTTCTGGAAGCAGTAGCCGTCGGCGAACTCGCACAGCGCACCGCTGGCCGGGTTATTGGTCGGACAGGCCACCGGGCCGTTGGGCCCCTGGGTCGTCGCATTCTGGCAGCCGGACGCGGTGCACGGGCCTTCACCGGTGGCGGTCGGGCCTTCCGGGCCGCCCATGCAGGTGTCGAAGACCTTCGGGTCGCTGTAGGACTGGCCGCCCGGGAAGGAGGCGGTGAACGGGTCCTGGTTGGTCACCGAGTTGCAGACCTCGGAGTGACCGATTTCCTGCTCCATGAGGACGCCGCCCTCGGCCGCGGCCCACGGGACCTGGTTCGGCTGCTTCGCGGTGCTGTACTCCGCGTGGAAGGTGAACGGGGTGCCCGAGCAGTCGGCGATGTTGGTGTTCATGAAGCCGTTCGCCGCGCTGGCGACCACGAACCCGGTCTGATGCGTGGTCAAATCTCGGATCGTCGTGGTGAACCCTTGCCGCGGGTCCGAGATGGAGACGACCAGCGTGTCACCACCGTTGATCATCAGCGTGTTGCGATTGGGGGTGAAGGTGCTGACGTCGGTCAGCTGCGGGCTCGGCGGCCCGGTGGGAACGCCGTTGGTCTGCAGGTAGGAGAAGTTAACCGGCTCCTCGCAGTTGGCGTTGCAGGTGCCGAAGTTGAAAGTGCACTCAAGGCTGTCGATGGTGAGCGCCGCGCACCACTTGGTCTTGCTGCAGCTCTCGCTGTCGACGAACGGAGTGTAGCCCGGCGGATACAGCTGCAGCTCCATGAACGCGGAGCCGGCGGCAGCCGGGTCGCTGATCAAGCCGGAGTTGGTGTCGCTGTCCGGAGTGCACGGGTTCTGCGGGTAGGACTTCGGGTCGCAAATCGGGAGCCCGAACCAGGGCGCGACGGACAACTGACCGTAGTTGGTGACGCTGCCCGATGGCGTCGGCGACCTACGCGGATCCACCGGGATCTTCGTCAGGTAGGTCATCGTGTTGCCGGAGCCCGGCGTGCTTGAGATGAACTTGATGCTGGGCTCGTCGTGGCCCTCATACCAGGAGTTGTCGACGAACCGCTGTCCCTTGCCGTTGACGACCTTGATCGGGTCTGTGCACAGGTCGCCCGCGAGCTTCCTCACGGTCCCGTACTTAGGGCTCCAGCCGTTGCAGTCGAGCTCGTTGACCGGATTCGGCGCGACGCTCGTCACCGCTGCCTTCGCTGTCGTCGCGGCGGTCGCCGCCACCGAGCCCGCGACGCTCAACTGGCAGATGACCGCGAGGCCCATCGCTGGCACCAGCAACAGCCGCCACTTCCGCCCGCCTGCGGGCGGTGATCCTCGCCCTACCCAAGGAATGCGCATGTGCGATCCTTCTCCCTCAGGCGTGCCGCCAGACCCAGTCCGTCCCCAAGGGCCGTCGGTCACGCCGGTGTGACCGTCCCGCTATACGAGACGCTTCCCGACGGAATCTAACAATCACGGCAAACGGGCGTCAATCATCTACAAAACCGTTATCTATTCCGTAACCGGGGAATCATGACACGACGCACTACGAGCCGCTCCGCACCGGTAGCGGCTGATTTTTGCGCCTTGACCAGATTCGTTTGCAGAATCACCAAGACGGAACAATTTTACCCATAGCTTACAGACGTCACATCACTCTAGTAACAGCTATTCACTGCAGCCCCTTACGTCAACCAGAAGGCTATCCGAGCGGGTGTCGCGGCAGCCCCGTCGCCGCCCGCTCGCCCCAGCTCTGCAATCGAGACATGCCGTAATTGCCACAGCGTCGAACAAGGCGGTACCGGCGGACCCGCCCGATGGCGGGAGCTCACAAGGCGGACGAACTAGCGCGAGACGCGCAAAAATCATCGAAGGACAACACGGCTATTGCCGGACTATCGGGACTTAACGCCCATATCGCCACCGACTTTCCGGTCGGAAATCCCGTTGCCGCTCCAGAAGTGGTGTCGCCGGCCCGCGGTGAGGCTGAGGGAAGGCGCGGGGCGAAGGCGCGGGGCGAAGGCGCGGGGCGAAGGCGCGGGGCGAAGGCGCGGGGCGAAGGCGCGGGGCGAAGGCGCGGGGCGAAGGCGCGGGGCGAAGGCGCGGGGCGGAGAGCAGGCGGTAGAGTCCACGGGTGACCCGTGATGAACTGGACGCCCTGTCCTCGCGTGAGCTGCACGACCTCGCCGTGCGGCGGGCGCTGCACCACGTCGACGTGGAGTTTCTCTGGGAGTTGCTGCGCGCCATCCCGGCAGCAGAAGCCTCCGAGGGACACGACATCGAGGCCGGGCGGGACATCACGAAGGTCACCGCGCTGCTCGGAGACGCGATCGACTCCGGGGAAGGCGACGTGGCCGAGGCCTTGCGCCCGCTCTACCTCGACTACCTGGTCAGGCACGGCGTCGACAGCTGAGCCGGGGCACGCAGTACGCTCCGTTCGGCCGCAGAAAAGGCGGAGCGGGCCGGTGCCGGTGAGCCTGGCGCGGCCGGGACGCCCGTGCGGGCCTGATCGTCAGCGTGGGCCGAGCAGGCCCTGGGGGTCCTCCGGCCCACGCTGGCCGGGCCTTACTCGCCCTTGTTCAGGACGCCCTCGACCTCGAGGGTGATCGTGACCTTCTCGCTGACGGCGACGCCGCCGCCGGGGATCGGGCCGTTGTAGCTGACGCCCCAGTCCGTCCGGTTGATCTCGGTGGTGGCGGAGAAGCCCACCCGGGTGCCGCCGTAGGCGTCCGGACCGAAGCCGTTGACCTCAAGCTTCAGCGTGACCGGCCGGGTGGTGCCGCGAATGGTGAGGTCTCCGTCCAGGAGGAAGTTGTCGCCGTCGGGGTGGATACCGGTGGACTTGAACGTCATCGTGGGGTGCGACTCGACCTCGAAGAAGTCCGCGCTGCGGATGTGGTTGTCCCGGTTAGGCTCACCGGTGTTCACCGAACTCAGGTCGACGGTGGCGGTGACGCTGGAGTGCAGCGGGTCCTCGGCGGTAACGATGGTCCCTTCGAACTTGTCGAAGCGGCCGCGGACTTTGCTCACCATCATGTGCCTGACGACGAAGGACACCTCAGAATGCACGGGGTCTATGGTCCAGGTCCCGGCGACGTAGCCGGGAATCACCACGGCTGTCTCGGTCATCATTCCTCCAGGTAGGTGATTCTTTCCCGTACGCGACTTCGCTCGCGTACTTAACTTCTTTATAGTAACCTTGGTGTGATTGAAGCGTCAAGCACTAGGCTCACGTGGCTACCGCAACGTAACCTGGTGTGGTACCTAGGAGGCGATTTCTTGGATTCCGGGCAAGCCGGCCCGGTCCGCGAGCCGTCAGGATCGGCCGGCGACCCATCGGGGGCGGCGTGCGATTCGGGGCCGGCTCGCGATTTGGGGGCGGCGTGCGATTCGGGGGCGGCTCGCGATTTGGGGGCGGCTCGCGAGCCGACGACCTGCGGCGCGCGGGAGGTACTCCAGCGCGTCGGCGACAAATGGTCGGTCCTGGCCATCGACCTGCTCGGGCAGGGCACCATGCGGTTCAGCGAACTGCATCGCGCCATCAATGGCATCACCGCCAGGATGCTTACCGTCACGCTGCGCGGCCTGGAGCGCGACGGCATCGTGACCCGGACCATCCACCCGGTCATCCCGCCCCGGGTCGAGTACGCGCTCACCCCCATGGGGCGCACGCTACTCGATACCATCGGCCAACTTGTCACCTGGGCGGACAGCCACCTGCCCGAGATCGAGGCGGCCCGGTCCGCCTACGACGCCAGGCACCCGGCCGTTTAAGCTCGCTCGCGTGAACGACCAGACCGACCCGACTCGATCGGCTCGCGTCCAGAGCCAGGCCGAGGAAGAGGACAGGCTGCGGCACGGCTCGTCGTTCGGCGCCGCCGCGGCCGCCTACGCGGAGCACCGCCCCGGCTATGCCGAGGCCGCGGTCCGGTGGGCGCTGGAGCCCGTCTGGGCCGCCCCGCCGGTCCGGGTGGTCGACATCGGCGCGGGAACCGGGAAGCTGACCGCGACGCTGGTGCGCCTCGGCGCCGACGTGACCGCGGTGGAACCGGACCCGCAGATGCTGGCGGAGTTGCGGCGGGTGATGCCCGAGGTGCGTTCGGTGCCGGGGAGCGCGGAAGAAATGCCGGTGCCCGATGCCAGCGTCGACGCCGTCCTGGCCGGCCAGGCCATGCACTGGTTCGACATGGGCCGCGCGATGCCCGAGATCGCCCGCGTGCTCACGCCCGGCGGAGTCTTCGCCGGGCTGTGGAACGTGGACGACGACCGGGTCGGCTGGGTCGCCGACCTGGCCGAGATCAGCAAGCGCAAGGCCAGCGTCACGCTGCTGCGCTGGCGCGACGGCGCGGGACGGTCCCGGCAGGAACGACTGCTCGAGGCGGGCTCCGGGCTGTTCCAGGCGGCCGAACAGGGTGAGTTCGGGCACGGCCAGGCGCGCACCGCCGATTCCCTGCTTGCCACCATCGCGACCCACTCTCACCTGCTGGTAATGGATGAGGCCGAACGGGCCGGGCTGCTCGCCCAGGTGCAAGACTTCTTGCGTACCCGGCCGGAGACGGCGAGCGGCGAATTCACGCTGCCGATGGTCACAGTCGCGCTGCGGGCGCGGCGCAGATAGCCCTTTACCGGAGCACGGCCGCCGCCTCGGCCTGGCGGTACAGGCTGAGCGCGGAGGCGCCGAACGCCGCGCTGTAGGAGGCCCAGTTGTAGTCGCCACCGGCCTCGTAGCCGCCGATGACACCGAACAACGTGCCCGCGCCCCGACTGGTAAAGCCGAGGACCCAGGGACCGCCGCTGGTCCCGTCCCGGTAGCCGAAGCAGTAGAACTCCATCTGGTCGGCCCGGAACTCGAAGCTGGCCGTGGCGCACCGCACCGGGTCGGCGGTCTCCGGGCCGACGTCGTTGTAGCCGATCACCTTGATCAGGTGGGCGTAGCCGCGGTTGATGCCCAGCCGCAGGCCGCCGGTCACGCGCTGGATAGACCGTCCAGAACCGCTGGCCGGGACGACGGTGAGGAAGGCAAAGTCAAGATCGGGGTCGTGCCGCTGCCGCCAGCCCTTGGCCACCACGACGGCCTGGATCAGCCACGTGCCGTAGGGCCTGCGGCCGTCGTGGTATCCGGGCACGAACTCGAGGTTGACCGAGTAGCCGCTGGCGTAGACGCAGTGCGCCGCGGTCATGACGAGGTTCTCGCCCCTGCTGTCCACGACGCTCGCGGTGCAGAAATGCGCGCGGGAGCCCGTTCTGTAGAACAGCGCCCCGATCGTGGGTACGCCGCCGAACGGCACGGCCGTGGGCGTGCCGGGCGGCGGGTTGGCGGTCTGGGCCCCGCCCCGGAGTACGGTGGCCTTCGTTGCCGTGGCCTGCTCCATCCTGGATGCCGTCCAGAAGGCGCGGGTGGCATCCTGCGCCGACCGGCTGATGACGTGCACGGTCCCGATGGCCGGGCTGGGGGCTGACCCGCCCGGCTGGGGTGCTCCGGCCGGGGCGGCCGTGAGCATGGACACCGCCACGACGAGTGAGATGATCTGGGACACGTACCATTGTTGATCAGCATGCGAGAGACGATCAACCAGCGCGCTCCCGTGATGACGGGTACCGAGCGGAAGCGGCTCGCCTTCCTCACTTCGACGCACGTGGTTGACGACCTGTATCAGGGGGCCGTCCCCGCGCTGCTGCCGTTCTTTGCCATCGAGCGGCATTACAGCTACGCCGGGCTGACCGGGATCACGCTGGCGGCGACGTTCCTGGCCAGCGTGGTGCAGCCGGGGTTCGGGGCGCTGACGGACAAGTACAGAGACCTCGGCTGGCTGGTGGCGGCCGGGCTGCTGGTGGCCGGGCTCGGCATCGGCGTGTCCGGGCTGGGCGACAGCTACCTGATCACCTGGATGGCGGTGGCCGTGTCCGGGATCGGCGTCGCCGCCTACCACCCCGAGGCGACCAGGACCGCACGCGGGCTGGCCGGCGACTCGACCCAGGCCATGAGCTGGTTCTCCGTCGGCGGCAACCTCGGGATCGCGCTCGGGCCGGTCATCGTGACGTCGGTCCTGCTGGCCACCCGGCTGCCCGGCACGCCGCTGCTCGCGCTGCCGGCCGTGGTCATGGCCGTGGTGCTCGCCGCGCGTCGCCCGTGGCGGATCCCCCAGTCCGAGCGGCACGAATCCGAGCGGCACGAATCCGAGCGGCACGAATCCGAGCGGCACGAATCCGAGCGGCACGAATCCGAGCGGCACGAATCCGAGCGGCACGAGTCCGGGCGGCACGGGTCGGGGCGGCGCCGGCCCGGGCTCAGGCGCGGGACGGCGGGCCAGGAGCAGGCCGACGACTGGCGCGGCTTCGCCCGGCTGACCGTGGTGGTCGTGCTCCGCTCGATCGCCTACTTCGGCATCGCGTCGCTGCTGGCGCTGTACGCCATCCGGCACTTCGGCGAGCCGGCCGCGGTGGGTTCGGCGGCGCTGACCACCTTCATCGGCGCCGGCGTGATCGGGACGCTTGGCGGCGGTTGGCTCGCGGACCGCTGGCAGCGGGTCGGCGTGTTGCGGCTCGGCTACGGTCTGTCGGCCGTCGCGGCGGCGCTGCTGGTCACCGCGCCGGACATCGCGGTGCTGTTCGCCGCGGCGTTCGCGCTCGGCATCCTCCTGTTCGCGCCGTTCGCCGTCCAGGTCACGCTGGGCCAGGACTTCCTGCCAAACCGGATCGGCGTCGCCAGCGGCGTCACCCTGGGCCTGGCCGTCTCGGCCGGAGGGGTGGCCGCCCCGCTGTTCGGGCTGCTGGCGGACAGCCAGGGCCTGGCCACTGCGCTCGGCACCATCGCGGTCTTCCCGGCGATCGCCTGCGCCCTGACCTTCCTGCTCCGCGATCCCCGCTACGCCGCTGGCACCGCTCGCGCCGCTGGCACCGCTGGCACCGCTCGCGCCGCTCGCGTCGATGAGATTCGCGACCCCGGCCGGTCCACCACATGAGTAAATGGCAGGCCAGGAAACTCAACGAGGAGATGATCATGGGAAGCATCGCGGTACACGAGTTCATCACGCTCGACGGGGTCATCGACACGCCGAGCTGGACCTTCGACTATCCGTTCGATCCCAAGATGGGCGAGACCATCGCCAGCGTCATGGGTCCCAGCAAGGCGATCTTGCTCGGGCGGAACACGTACGAGATGTTCGCACCGGTCTGGTCCACCCGGACCGCGGAGGATGACCCCGGCGCCCCGTTCATGAACGACACGCCCAAGTTCGTCGTGTCCTCGACCCTGCCGAGCGCCGACTGGAAGAACTCCTCGGTCCTCGGCTCCTACAGCGCCAGCGCCATCCGCGAGCTCAAGGACCGCGTAGACGGGAAGATCTACGTCAGCGGCAGCGGCACCCTGGTACGAGCGCTCCTCGCCGATGGCCTGGTCGACGAGCTGCACCTGTTCGTCTTCCCGCTCGCGCTCGGCTCGGGCCAGCGGCTGTTCGGCGACGGCGCCACGGTCAAGCTGGCCCTAGCGGGCTGTGAGGCCTACGACAGCGGGGTACTGCACGTCAGCTACACCCAAGCCGGGTGAGACGATCCGTAGCGCGGCGACTCCCGGCGCGGCAAGCCTGGCGGTATGGTCCCTGGACGCGGTGAGCCTGGCGGTGTGGTCCCTGGGCGCGGTGATGTCGCCGGGTGCTGTGGTGCCCGAGCGGGCTCCTGGTTCGTTCGGCAGCTAAAAGATCTTGGAAGAAAAGGGCTTAGTGGTTGATTTGGTGCACTATAGACCCCCTAATCAACCCGGGAGCCCGAATCCTCCACGCTAAACCTCATATGTATCGAATAGACGAGTCAAATTGGTGCTGGTGGGGTTAACGAGACCGGTGAGGCACCTGATCGAACGTGCCGGTCCCGTCGGGCGGGTCAGTGCGTTCGAAACGGTACCTAGCGAGACTCCGGCGCGGCTAGCGCTTCCGCAGTTGCCTCGGAACGCGGCAGCCGCGGCGGGCGGCGGCGGTGCTGGGCCTGGCTGGACTGGCGGATCACCAGTTCCGGCTCGAAGATAACCTGGCGGTGCTGGTGTGCCTCCCCCCCGATCGTCTCGTCTATCAGCAGCTGGGCAGCCGACCGGCCGAGCTGATGGCGGGGCTGGCGCACCGAGGACAGCGGCACCGCTGCCGCGGCCGCGAAGTCAATGTCGTCGTACCCCACCAGGGCGATGCTTTCAGGGACCCGGATCCGGCGAGCCGTCATTTCCTGGAGCACACCCAGCGCGAGCAGATCGTTCGCGCAAAAGACGGCAGTAGGCCTGGTTCCCGCCGGGAACTCCGCGAGTGCCGCGCCAGCCTGCTTCCCGGCCGGCACATTCAGGGCCGGAGTTTCCATAACATGCAGGCCCTCCCCGGTGCCGTTGGCGCGTTCCAGCGCCCGGAGGGCACCATCGCGGCGGTCAGCCACCTGTCGGATGCTCATCGGTCCCCCGACGAACGCGATCCGCTTGTGGCCGGCCGCCAGCAGATGTGACACGGCCAGTTCGCCGCCAAGCACGTCATCAACCGACACCGAGCACTGGCCACCAGATGGCGATCTGCTGTCCACGAGGACCACCGGGGTGCCTCTGCGCTGCAGCCGGGTCAGCCGCTCGTCGGCACCGGACACCGGCGTGATCAAGATGCCCTGCACCCGGTGTTCTTCGAGCAGCTCGAGGTAGCCGGATTCCTTCGCCTGCTGATCGTCGCTGTTACACAGGATGACAGCCAGTCCCGACTCGCTGGCCTCGTCCTCGACACCGCGCGCCACGTCGGTGAAGAACGGGTTCGCGACATCGAGGACGACAAGCCCGATGATGCGGCTCCGCCCGGCCCGGAGCTGGCGGGCCGACTCGTTCCTGATGAAGCCCAGTGACTTGATCGCCGCCTGGACCCGGTTGCGGGTCGATTCCGCAACGACGCCCGGCCGGTTGAGCACGTTGGACACAGTCCCGACCGAGACGCCGGCCAGGGCGGCGACCTCCCTGATGCTCACCGGCGCATCCGCCACGGCGTCCTCCTGTGCAGCCAGTTTTATAGGTCCATTGGAACGTGTCAAACCAACTCCCACCAAGGCCACGAAAGGGTCGCGGCTGCATCGGGCGAGGGACACCTAATCAGCCACACCCCGCGTATGCAACGGCCCTGAAACCTGTCTGTAACGATTCAAGCACCAGGACAGAGCGCCTATTGACAGGTTCGTGAGACGGTCCGACACTTCTTCACATATTTGAAACGTTCCACAGCGTCACAGCAGGCTCCGCAAGAACGAACCGCAACGGCCACCGTGTCGAGGGGAGATAGCGCCGTGGGTCCTGACGGCATTGCCCCCGGCGGCGAAAATGCCGGGCCCGCCCCGGCGGCGGACGCCCATCCGGCCGTCCCGCTGCTATCGCTGCGGGACGCGTCGAAGTCGTTCGGGGCAGTCCGGGCCATCGTGGACGGGTCCATCGACCTGGCTGGCGGCGAAGCGCACGCCCTGGTGGGCGAGAACGGCGCCGGCAAGTCGACACTGGTGAAGATCCTGGCCGGCGTGTACCAACCCGACACGGGCTCGGTGGTCATCGACGGTAGCTCGGTCCTGTTGCACGGTCCGGCCGACGCCCAGGCCGCGGGGATTGCGGTGATCTACCAGGAGCCAACGCTGTTTCCTGACCTGAGCGTCGAGGAGAACATTTTCATGGGGCGTCAGCCGATGCGCTCGGGCAGGCGTATCGACCGTCGGCTCATGCGGGCAGAGGCGATGGCGTTGTTCGAACGGCTGGGAGTGCGGTTGGACCCGGGCCGGATCTGCCGCGGGCTTTCCATCGCCGATCAGCAGATCGTCGAGATCGGCAAGGCGCTCTCACTGAACGCGAAGGTCATCGTGATGGACGAGCCCACGGCCGCCTTGTCCGCGACCGAGGTCGGCCGACTATTCGACGTGATGCGGGCGCTGCGTGCGGCAGGGGCGGCGGTGCTGTTCATCTCGCACCGCCTAGAGGAAGTCTTCGCGATCTGCCAGCGGGTGACCGTGATGCGCGACGGCAGGCACGTGTTCACCAGGGAACTTGCGGGCCTGACCACGGATGATCTCGTGCGGGCGATGGTGGGCCGGGAGATGGTGCAGCGGCCGACCGGGGAGCGCGGCACGCCCGGCGATCGTGTCCTGAAGGTTGAGCACCTGACCCGGGAAGGCGTGTTCACCGACATCTCGCTGGACGTACGGGCCGGGGAGATCGTCGCCTTGGCCGGGCTTGTCGGGTCGGGACGCAGTGAGGTCGCACGGGCGATCTTCGGCATCGACCGGTACGACGCCGGAACGGTGCTGATGCAAAGACGAGGGCTGCACCGCGCGTCGCCCACGGCCGCGATGGCGGCCGGCATCGGCTTCGTGCCCGAGGACCGGCGCCAGCAGGGGCTGGTCATGGACATGTCCGTGCAGCAGAACGTGGCGCTCGCGTCGCTGGGCAGGCTCAGGAAGGCGGGGCTCATCAGGGCCGCGGCCGAGCGCGCGTTCGCCGCAGATTGGGCCGTCCGGCTGAAACTCAAGTACGGCAAGCTGACCGACCCGGTGTCCCGCCTCTCGGGCGGCAACCAGCAGAAGGTCGTGCTCGCGAAGTGGCTGGGGCGTAAGCCGGTACTGCTGATCGTGGATGAGCCGACCCGCGGGATCGACATCGCCACCAAGGCAGAAGTGCACGAGTTGCTGGTGCAGCTGGCCAGGGACGGGGTCGCGGTCTTGGTGATCTCCTCCGAACTCCCGGAGGTGCTGCGCATCGGGGACCGGATCTTGGTGATGCGCGAGGGGCGGCTGACCGCGGAGTTCGACCACGCGGACGTCACGGAGGAAAAGATCATGGCCGCGGCCACCGGCCAGCCCCAGCGGCAGGCGCGATGAGCGCCGCGTTGACCGAGCGCCAAGATCCTTCCAACGCGCCCGCCGGGACCAGCTCGCGCAAGCTCACCGAGCGGGTGTTCCGGATCCGGGAGTCCGGCATCATCGCCGTCCTGGTCGTGTTCGTCGCGATCACGGCGAGCATCCAGCCACGGTTCGTCGACCAGGCGAACATCCAGTTCGTCCTCAGTAACACCACGGTGTACGCCCTCCTCGCGCTCGGCGAGACGATGGTGGTCATCAGCCGGAACGTGGACCTGTCGGTCGGCTCGGTTCTGGGTCTGTCGGCCTATGTCTCCACGAACCTGTTCGGGCACTCCCCCGGTATCCCCGTCCCGGTTGTCTTCCTCGTGGGGCTCGGCATCGGTCTCGCCTGCGGCGTCGCCAACGGCCTCATGGTGGCCATCGGCCGGGTGCCCAGCCTGGTGGTCACGCTGGCCACTCTCTACATCATCAGGGGAATCGACATTCTCATCGTGGGCGGGAACGAAGTGGTCGCCCAGACACTCCCGTCCAGCTTCATCGCGATCCCCAGGGCCAATGTGCTCGGGGTTCCGTACCTGGCCATCGTGATCGCCGCGGTGATCGGGGCCGGCGCGTACTACCTGCGTTCCTTCCGGTCCGGGCGCGAGCTTTACGCGATCGGCTCGAATCCGGAAGCGGCGCGGCTGGCCGCGATCCCCGTCGGCAAGCGGGTCTTCACGGCCTTCGCGATCAGCGGCGCCATCGCCGGGCTGGCCGGGGTGCTGTGGGCCGCGCAGTACCAGACCATCGACTCCACCGCGGGAACAGGCTACGAACTGACTGTGATCTCGGCCGTGGTGGTCGGCGGTGTGGCGATCTTCGGCGGGAGTGGCAGCGCCGTCGGCGCGGCGGTCGGGGCGCTTCTGCTGAGCACCATCAGCTCGGCGCTGAACGTGCTCGGGATCTCGCCCGACTGGGACCAGGCCATCGCCGGCTTCCTGCTCTTGGTGGCCATCACCCTGGACCGCGCCATCTCTGTCAAGCTCACGGCCGCGCTGCGGAAAAGGAGTTCCGGCGTTGGAACCTGATCAGAACGCCCTCCCGCCCGAGAGCCTTCCGCCCGAGAAAACGGAAGCGCAGCGTGCTACCTCGCCCCGGCGGGCCAGCGGATTCCGGTCGGCACTGCAGCCCGCCCTGCGCTGGGAAACGGGCCTGGCCATGGTGGCCGTAGCCGTCGTCGTGTTCGGCGTCCTCACCTCGTCACAGTTCCTGACCAGCGGGAACTTCTTCAATATGGGTGTGTCCTCGGGCGAGATAGCGATCATGGCGCTGCCGATGACGCTCATCATCATCAGCGGCGAGATCGACCTTTCTGTGGCATCGACCCTCGGCATGTCCAGCGCCATGCTGGGATTCCTCTGGAGCAAGCACTGGCCCATGCTGGCCATTTTCGTTGTCCTGGCCGTGCTCGGCGTGGTCGCCGGCCTGTTCAACGGCCTGCTGGTGACCCGCGTCGGCCTGCCGTCCCTGGCGGTGACGATCGGCACGCTCGGCCTTTACCGCGGCATCGCGCTCATTATCCTGGGCTCGAACACGGTCTCGAACTTCCCCGCGCCCTACAACGCCATCGGGGTCAACCCGATTCCGCACACCAACATCCCCTATTCCGTGGCCATCTTCATCGTGCTCGCCGTGATCTTTGGCCTGGTGTTGCACGCCACGGCGACCGGCCGGTCCATCTACGCCATGGGCGCGAGCCCGGAAGCCGCGCTGTTCGCCGGGATCCGGGTCAAGCGCGTCAAGACCATGCTCTTCGTGGCATCGGGCCTGGTCTGCTCCATGGCGGGCGCGCTCTGGACGTTCCGCCTGGACACGGCCGTCTGGAATAACGCGATCGGCCTGGAGTTGAGCGTCGTGGCCGTTGTCCTGCTGGCCGGGGTATCCATCTTCGGGGGCAAGGGATCGATCATCGGCGTGGTGCTCGCCGTGATCGTCTTCGCCGGACTGCAGAATGCCCTCCTGCTCACCAACTTCAATCAGGAGGCCACCGGCATCGTGACCGGCGGGCTCTTGCTCATCAGCGTGTTCGTACCCAACGCCGCCGCCTTGCTTGGCCGGGCCCGCGGCCTGGCCATCAGCAGGAAACCCGCCCCCAGATCGGCCATTGGAGCAGCAAATGACTGAGCAGGGCCGCAGCCACATCCATCCGATGTCATGTTCGGCTCGAATTGAAAGGATCCAGATATGAGAGGTTCCCTTAAGAGAGCGCTGTGGGCCCCCGCGGTGCTCCTCGTGGCGTCCGCGACGCTCGCCGCGTGCTCGTCGTCAGGAAGTTCCACGTCCTCCACATCCGCCTCGTCCTCCACATCCTCCGCTTCGTCCACAGGCTCGTCGAGTGCGGCCGCTGGGCTAAAGACGGGATTGAAGGTCTTCGTGATCCCGAAGAACCTCGGGAACCCGTACTTCACGACTGCAGACAGCGTGCAGTCCGGCGGGGCCCTCGCCGCGCTCAGCGAGCTCGGTGAGACCGGAAGCGAGACCAGCGGGACCGCAGCGACGCCCGCTTCGCAGCTCCCGGCCATCCAGGCCGCGATCACCAAGGGCGCCAACGCCCTCATAGTGTCCGCGACCGACCCGTCCGCGCTCTGCCCGACCCTCAAGTCCGCCATGGCGAAGGGCATCACGGTCGTCACTTATGACTCAGACGCGCCCGCCTGCCGGGACCTGTTCATCAACCAGGCGTCCACCGCCGAGATCGGGACCAGCGAGGTCGACGTGCTCGCGAAGCAGATCAATTCCAGCGGAGATATCGCGATCGTGTCCGCTGCCGCCTCCGCGACGAACCAGAACGCCTGGATCGGGTACATGAAGCAGGAGCTGAAGAAGTACCCGAACATGCACCTCGTCAGCATCGTCTACGGCAACGACGACCCCACCACCGCGACGCAGGTGACCCAGGGACTGCTGCAGCACTACCCGAACCTCAAGGGCATCATCTCGCCGACGACGGTGGGGATCCTCGCCGCAGCGCAGGTTCTTGACACGTCCAAGTACCGCGGCAAGATCGCGCTCACCGGCCTCGGCACCCCTGATTCCATGAAGAAGTTCGTCGCTGACGGCACCGTGGTGTCCTTCGAGCTGTGGAACCCGGCGAATCTCGGCTACCTGGCCGCGTACGCGGCGGTCAACTACGCGTCCAAGAAGATCACGAACAGCGCCGGGCAGTCCTTCACCGCGGGCAAGCTCGGCAGCTTCACTGTCGGGGCGGACAGCACCGTCCTGCTTGGCCCGCCGTTCGTGTTCACCAAGGCCAACATCGGCCAGTTCAACTTCTAGCAGACCCCGCGGATCCCGGTCTGCCGCCGCGAACGGCGCCAGCCGGCCGGGATCCGCGGAGCGGCGCCTTATTTCACTGAACTGGACGGCCGGCCCCCCCGATCAGGGGTTCCGGCGGATTACCGAGATATTTTTCACCTGGACTGACCGGAGCCGGTGCCGCTAGGAGGACGGGGAGAGTGAACTGGAAGTGGAGATGAACCGGAATGCGTGACCTGACCACTGTCAAGGCAGCGCTGGCACAGCACGAGATCGAGTTGCCGTCCTGGGCGTTCGGGAACACCGGGACGCGGTTCAAGGTGTTCGGCCAGCCGGGGGTGCCCCGCACCCCGTGGGAGAAGGCCGAGGACGCGGCGCAGGTCCACCGGTTCACCGGCGTCGCCCCCAGCATGGCCGTGCACATTCCCTGGGACAAGGTCGATGACTACGCGGCGCTCGCGCGGCACGCCACCGACCTCGGGATCAGGATCGGCACCGTCAACGCCAACGTCTTCCAGGACGACGACTACAAGCTGGGCAGCGTATGCAACCCCGACCCGAGGGTGCGCAAGAAGGCCCTGGCCCACCTGCTCGAGTGCGTCGACATCATGGACGCCACCGGGTCGCGTGACCTGAAGCTGTGGTTCGCTGATGGCACCAACTATCCCGGCCAGGACGACATCAGGGCCCGGCAGGACCGGCTGGCCGAGTCCCTGGCGACCGTCTATTCCAGGCTGGCGGAAAACCAGCGGATGCTGCTGGAGTACAAGCTGTTCGAGCCGTCGTTCTACAGCACCGACGTTCCCGACTGGGGCACCAGCCTGCTGCACTGCCTGGCGCTCGGTCCCCAGGCCGAGGTGGTGGTGGACACCGGCCACCACGCCCCGGGCACCAACATCGAGTTCATCGTGGCCTTGCTGCTGCGGGCCGGCCGCCTCGGCGGCTTCGACTTCAACAGCCGTTTCTACGCCGATGACGACCTCATGGTGGGCGCGGCCGACCCGTTCCAGCTGTTCCGGATCATGCACGAGGTGATCAGGGCGAACGCGCTGAAGCCGACCGAGGGCACGGCGTTCATGCTCGACCAGTGCCACAACATCGAACCCAAGATCCCCGCACAGATCAGGTCCGTGATGAACGTCCAGGAAGCCACGGCCAAGGCGCTGTTCATCGACGCCGACGCGCTGGCCGAGGCCCAGCAGGCCGGCGACGTGCTGGCCGCCAACGCCGCCATGATGGACGCGTACAACACCGACGTCCGCCCGCTGCTGGCCGAACTGCGCGAGGAAACGGGCCTGGATCCTGATCCGGTGGCGGCCTACCGTAGATCCGGCTACGCGGAGAAGATCGTGGCCGAGCGCGTGGGCGGGACACCGGCCAGCTGGGGAACCTGATGATGATGACACAGGCACAAGTCGAGGCCCTGATCGGCCGCAGCAACCGGCTAGGGGCCGACCCGCGTAACACCAACTACGCCGGCGGCAACACCTCGGCCAAGGGCACTGCGGTTGATCCGGTGACGGGCGAGGACGTCGAGCTGCTCTGGGTCAAGGGCTCGGGCGGTGACCTCGGTACGCTGACCGCCGCGGGCCTGGCCGTGCTGCGGCTGGACCGGCTCCGCGCGCTGGCCGACGTCTACCCGGGGGTGGACCGTGAGGACGAGATGGTGGCGGCGTTCGACTTCTGCCTGCACGGCCTGGGCGGGGTGGTGGGGTCCGGGCCAGCAGGGCGCGGCGCCGCGCCGTCCATCGACACCGCCATGCACGGGCTGGTGGACCAGCCGCACGTCGACCACCTGCACCCCGACTCCGGCATCGCCCTGGCGACCGCCGCCGACGGGGAGAAGCTGACCGCCGAGTGCTTCGGCGACCGGGTGGTGTGGGTACCGTGGCGGCGGCCCGGTTTCCAGCTCGGCCTGGACATCGCCGCCATCGCCGCGGCCAACCCGCAGGCCATCGGCTGCATCCTGGGCGGCCACGGCATCACCGCCTGGGGGCCGACCAGCGACGAATGCGAGGCGCGGTCGCTTGAGATCATCCGCACCGCGGCGGAGTTCATCGAGGCGAACGGCCGCCAGGATCCGTTCGGCCCGGTCATCGCGGGGTACGAGCCGCTGCCCGCGAAGCGGCGCCGGGCCCGCGCGGCCGCGCTGGCGCCGGTGATCCGCGGCCTGGCCTCGACCGACCGGCCTCAGGTCGGCCACTTCACCGACACCGAGGCCGTGCTCGAGTTCCTCAGCCGGGCCGGCCACCCGCGGCTGGCCGCGCTTGGCACGTCCTGCCCGGACCACTTCCTGCGCACCAAGGTGCGGCCGATGGTGCTTGACCTGCCGCCGGACGCCCCGCTGGAGGACGTCGTGGCCCGGCTCGGCGAGCTGCACGCGGCCTACCGCGCCGACTACGCGGCCTACTACCAGCGGTACGCCGGGCCGGACTCGCCGCCGATGCGCGGCGGGGACCCGGCGATCGTGCTAGTGCCCGGTGTCGGGATGTTCAGTTTCGGCGCTACTAAGCAGACCGCCCGGGTGGCCGGGGAGTTCTACGTCAACGCGATCAACGTGATGCGCGGCGCGGAGGCCCTGTCCACGTACGCGCCGATCGACGAGTCGGAGAAGTTCCGGATCGAGTACTGGGCGCTGGAGGAGGCCAAGCTTGCCCGGCTGCCCACGCCCAAACCGCTGGCCACCCGGATCGCGCTGGTTACCGGCGCGGGGTCGGGCATCGGGCGGGCCATCGCGCTGCGGCTCGCCGCCGAGGGCGCCTGCGTGGTGGTGGCCGACCGCGACGCGGGAAGCGCCGCCGCCGCGGCCGCCGAGATCGGCGGCCCCGACTTCGCCATCGCCTGCACCGCGGACGTCACCGACGAGGAGCAGGTCGCGGCGGCCGTCCAGGCGGCAGCGCTGGCCTTCGGCGGCGTGGATCTGGTGGTGAACAACGCTGGGCTTTCTGTGTCCAAGCCGCTGCTCGAGACTACCGTGGCCGACTGGGACACCCAGCATGACGTGATGGCGCGCGGGTCGTTCCTGGTCTCGCGCGAGGCGGTCCGGGTCATGCGGGCGCAGCGGATGGGCGGCGACATCGTCTACATCTGCAGCAAGAACAGCGTGGTCGCCGGGCCGGACAACGTGGCCTACGGCGCGGCCAAGGCCGACCAGGCGCACCAGGTCCGGCTGCTCGCGGCCGAGCTGGGCGGCGAAGGGATCCGGGTCAACGGCGTCAACCCGGACGGCGTGGTCCGCGGCTCGGGGATCTTCGCCGGCGGCTGGGGCGCCCGGCGCGCTGCCGTCTACGGCGTGGCGGAAAAGGACCTGGGCGCCTACTACGCCCAGCGCACCCTGTTGAAGAAAGAGGTGCTGCCCGCCCATGTCGCCGCCGCGGTGTTCGCCCTCACCGGCGGCGACCTGTCGCAGACCACGGGACTGCACATCCCCGTCGATTCCGGGGTCGCGGCCGGGTTCCTGCGGTGAGCCGCCATGCCTGAGGACGCCGTGCGGGTCGCGGCCATCGACCTGGGCGCGTCCAGCGGACGGGTGGTGGTCGGCCACGGCACGGCGCACGGGTTCACGCTGCGCGAGGTCCACCGGTTCGTCAACCAACCCAGGACGGCCGGCGGCGTGCTGCGCTGGGACGCCCGCGCGCTGTTCGCCGGGATCCTCGACGGGCTACGCGCCGCGGGCCGAGAACACGCACCGCTCGACGCGGTGGCCGTCGACGGATGGGGCGTGGACTACGGGCTGCTCGACGGGGACGGCGTCCTGATCGCCGACCCGGCGAACTACCGGGACCCCCGTACCGGGCCGAGCTACGCCGCGGTCATCGAGACGCCCGGCGGCGTGGGCGGCGTCGACGCGGCGCGGCTGTACGAGGCGACCGGGATCGCGGCACACCCGTTCAACACGGTGTTCCAGCTGATGGCCGACGGCGGCGCCGCGGAGCTTGGGGCGGCCAGGCATGCCCTGCTCGTCCCGGACCTGATGACCTACTGGCTGTGCGGGCAGCTGGGCACCGAGCTGACCAACGCCTCCACCACCGGCCTGCTCGACCCGCGCACCATGACCTGGGCGCCGGTCGCCGAGGCCCTCGGCGTGCCGACCGGGCTGTTCCCCCGCTTCCGGACGGCGGGCGAGCTGGCCGACCCGCTTGCCCCGAGCGTCGCCGCCGGTCTCGGCCTGGGCCGCCCGCCGCAGGTCGTCATCGGCCCCTCGCACGACACCGCGGCCGCGGTGGCCGGCGTCCCGGCCGCCGGCGATGCGTTCGCCTTCGTCTGCACCGGGACCTGGGCGCTGGCCGGGGTCGAGCTCCCCGCCCCGGTCATCACCGCCGCGGGTCGCCAGGCTGATTTCACGAACGAGGTGGGCATCGACGGCACCATCCGGTTCCTGCGCAACGTGACGGGGTTCTGGCTGCTGCAGGAGTGCGTCCGGGAATGGGCAGCGCAGGGCGGGCCCGTGGACCTGAACGAGCTGACCCGGGCGGCGGGCGGCGTGCCCGGCCGCCGCGCGCTCATCGACGTGCAGGATCCGGGCTTCGCCGCCCCGGGCGGGATGACGGAGCGGATCACCCGGGCCTGTCAGCGCACCAGCGGCGTCACGCTGTCCGCCGAGGCGGAGATCCTGCGGTGCATCCTGGACAGCATGGCCGTCGCGATCCGGCACGCGGTCCGCGACGCGGTGCGGGTCACCGGACGGCCGGTCCGCACGGTGCACGTCGTCGGCGGCGGTGTTGCCAACCCGCTGTTCTGCCAGCTGACTGCCGACGCCTGCGGGCTGCCCGTGGTGGCCGGCCCGACCGAGGCCGCCTGCTGGGGCAATGTGCTGGTCCAGGCCAGCGCGCTCGGCGTGACCGGCGGCTCGCTGCCCGAGCTGCGCTCGCTCGTCCGGCGCGGCACCCGGCTGGCCCGGTATGTGCCGGCCGAGCAGGAGGCCGCGTGGGAACGCGCCGACGAGCTCGTGCTGGCCAGCCGGCTCTAAGGGGCTGACCGGCTGGCCGGCCAGCCAGGCGGCGCCGCGCTGATACAGGCGCTCCAACTCCTTGGCCCCGGGGCCGCGCAGGCCCGGCATGTCGGGCTTCACCGGGTAGCCCGCCTGGACCTGCAGGTAGGCCAGGTACCGGTAGCCTTCGGGGTAGCGGGCCAGCAGTTCGGGATCCAGCACGAGCGAGGCCGCCGGGTCGACCGGGTCCAGCCGGTCCTTCTCGTAGATGGGCTGGCGCAGCACGATCCCCCACCTATTGTCTCGTTGTTCGAGGAAGTCGTAGAACCGGCCGGTGCAGGCGACATCGCACAGTACGCCCTCGACCTCGCCGCGCTGCATGATCGTCATCCGGGTCTGCGCGATGGCCCGGGAACCCGCGAGCGTGATCCGGCAGCCGCCGGTGAAGTGCAGGATGTTCACGCCCCGGGCCGCGCCTTCCTGGCTGACCCGGATGAAGTCCTCCTTCGGTCCCTGGAACCAGGTGGCCATCATGTAGCCGTCGTCGTGCCAGCAGGCGCGGAAGGCCTCCCAGTCTCCGGAATCCCTGGCGCTGGCCCAGGTCTCGACGACATCGCGGATAGCGAGGCGATCGGCAAGCGAGGCGTCCATGCTGGGCACCGTATGGCATTGCGGGGGGCACGCACCACTGCTCGTTCGGCAGAAATGTCCTTCGCGCCATCAATGGCCGCCAGCGAGGAGTTC
The DNA here is from genome assembly GCA_963798675.1 of uncultured Actinomycetes bacterium. Classification (GTDB taxonomy): domain Bacteria; phylum Actinomycetota; class Actinomycetes; order Streptosporangiales; family Streptosporangiaceae; genus Palsa-504. The sequence continues at coordinate 103,633 of CAWCUJ010000013.1, forward strand.
GACGTCCGCCCGGTCCGGGCCTTCCTGCCCGGCCCGGGCCTGCAGGTCGATGAGTCGGTGTGGCCCGCGAGCGTCCCGGCCATGGCGCTGCTCGAACTCGGCTCCTGGGCGCTACGGTCCGCGACCCGTGACGACCTGAGCCTGGTGGTCGCGTGGCGGCAGTTCATGCGCGACCCCGCGGTCGTACTTCCGGCACCTGTTCTGAAGGTGCCCGTTCAGCCGGCGGCCGCGCAGGTGTAGACCAGGTCGGCCGGCTGCACCAGCATCTGGCCTGGCCCCAGGACCGGCGGCGACTGGACGAAGGTCGGCAGGTCGACGCGCCAGGCGAGCCGACCACTGGTTAGCTGGTAGGCGAGCAGCGGCGCCGGAGCCTCCGAGCGGCTGGGGTCGCCCTGCAGCACGGCCAGCGGCCCGGCCTGGAGAACCTGCTGTTCGCCGAGCGGCGGTTCGGCGAGCGTGTCCTGCCAGCGCACCCGGCCATCCGCCGCGGCGCGGTCCACGAGCCTGACGGTCGGCTGGCCCTCGGCGACGAGAACGTCCGTCTCTGTGACCAGCGGAACGGTGCCCAGGGCCACGAACGTGTCCGCCTGCCAGCGCAGGCGGCCGGTCCGTGGGTCGAGCAGCCCCCGGGCGGGCAGGCGCAGCGACCACCGGACCGCGCCGGTGGCGGCGTCCAACCCGGTCAGCCGGGAGTGGTTGCTGACCTGGTCGGTGAGCACGGCTATCAGGGCGCCCCACCGCCACATGCCGTAGACCGACTGCCCGCCCGCCCAGGACCAGAGCGGATGCCCGTCGGCCAGATCTAGGCCGCGCACCATCCCGTCCTGGGCGAACACCGCCACCGGACCGACGGCGACCGGCTGGACCGACGAGGAGAAGAAGGTGTTCCTGGTGGCCAGCGGGGTCTTCCACAGCATCTGGCCGGCCGTGGTCACATCCACCGCCCACGCGTACCGGGGCGGCGGCGAGCCGCAGCTGCCCCCGGCTGGGGTGCCGTGAGCGCTGGCGGGCGCGGGCGTGGCGGCCGCGCCCACTTGGGCGTGCTGGCCTGGCACGCTGCCACAGGCCGCCATGGCCAGCACGGAACTAGCCACCAGCACCACGCGTGCCTTGTCGGACGCCATAACCATGGGGACGCCAACCGGGGCCCTCGCGTTCCGGGCGCGGCCGTCACGTGTTGATTACATCGATCAAGTCGGACACGCTCGCCGCTCGCCCCGTCATGTCGGTGGCGGCCCGTAGAATCGCCGCGTGGGCTTGCCCGGAATCAGTGACGCGGCGGCCGAGGTGCTGCACCGCGTGTTCGGCTACAACTCCTTCCGCGGCCAGCAGCAGGAGATCATCGAGCACGTCTGCGCCGGCGGCGACGCCATCGCGCTGATGCCGACCGGCAGCGGTAAGTCGCTGTGCTACCAGATCCCCGCGCTGGTGCGCGAAGGCACCGGCGTGGTCATCTCGCCGCTGATCGCGCTCATGCAGGACCAGGTCGACGCGCTGACCGTGCTCGGCGTGCGGGCCGGCTTCCTCAACTCCACACAGGATGCCGACGAGCGCCGCGGGGTCGAGTACGCCTTCTTGGACGGCAAGCTCGACCTGCTCTACCTGGCGCCGGAACGGCTGCGGACCGAGTCCGCCCTGCGGCTGCTCGACCGTGGCGCGGTGGCGCTGTTCGCCATCGACGAGGCGCACTGCGTGGCCCAGTGGGGCCACGATTTCCGCCCCGACTACCTGGCTCTGTCCGTGCTGCACGAGCGCTGGCCGACCGTGCCCAGGATCGCGGTGACCGCCACCGCCACCGAGCAGACCCAGGCGGAGATCGCTACCCGCCTCGCGCTCGGCGAGGCCAGGCAGTTCGTGGCGAGCTTCGACCGGCCCAACATCCAGTATCGGATCGAGCCAAAAAACGAGCCGCGGCGGCAGTTGCTCCGGCTGCTGCGGCAGGAGCACCCAGGTGACGCGGGCATCGTCTACTGCCTGTCCCGGGCGTCGGTGGAGAAGACCGCGGACTTCCTCACCGCGGAGGGCTTCGTCGCGCTGCCCTACCACGCCGGCCTCGACGCGCGGACCCGGTCCGTGAACCAGTCGCGGTTCCTGCGCGAGGACGGGCTGATCATGGTGGCCACGATCGCGTTCGGGATGGGCATCGACAAGCCGGACGTGCGCTTCGTCGCGCACCTGGACCTGCCCCGGTCGGTCGAGGGGTATTACCAGGAGACCGGGCGGGCCGGGCGCGACGGCGCGGCGGCCACGGCTTGGCTGGCCTACGGGCTGGCGGACGTGGTCCAGCAGCGGCGGATCATCGACGATTCCGACGGCGACCTCGCGCACCGCCGACGGCTCGTGGCGCACCTGAACGCGATGCTCGCCCTGTGCGAGACGGCGGGCTGCCGGCGTCGGCAGATGCTGGCGTACTTCGGCGAGACGGAGGCGGACGCGTGCGGGAACTGCGATACCTGCCTGGCGCCGCCCTCGGTCTGGGACGGCACGGTGGCGGCGCAGAAGCTGCTCTCCACGGTGGTCCGGCTGGGGCGACTTGGGGGGCCTGCGTTCGGGGCCGGGCAGCCGATCGACATCCTGCTCGGGAAGAAGACGCCGCGGGTGCTGTCGTACCAGCATGATTCCTTGCCGGTCTTCGGCATCGGCAGCGAGCTGACCGATGGCGAGTGGCGCGGCGTGGTCCGGCAGCTGCTGGCCTCCGGGCTGCTCGCGGTCAAGGGCGATCACGGGACGCTGGCGCTGACCGACCTGAGCGGGGAGGTGCTGCGCGGGGAGCGGCAGGTCCTGTTCCGGCGGGACGCTCCGCGGCCGGCGCCTGCGTCGGCGGCGCGGGGCGCGCGGGCGTCGAAGGCCGGCGGTCCTGCGGGCACCGCCCGGGGCAAATCGGCGGGTCCGCGGGCCGAGTCGGCTGCTCCGCAGGCCGAACTGGCACCTGAGGCGGAGCTACTTTTCGAGCGGCTGCGCGCCTGGCGGGCGGCGGTCGCGAAGGAACAGGGCATGCCGGCGTACGTGATCTTCCACGACGCGACCCTGCGGCAGATCGCGGCGGCGCCGCCATCCACGCTTTCCGGTCTCGGCCTCATCAACGGCGTGGGCGAGACCAAGCTGGCCAGGTACGGCCAGCAGATCCTGGCAGTCCTCGCGGAGGCGGATCCTTAGCGGGGCGTTCTGGACGCATGGTTGTGACACCGTACCCGCTCTTCCGGGTGAGCTGCAGCATCCACGCCAGTGCCGCTGTCGAGCACAAGGGCGTCAGGAGGGCCTGGCGGTTTTGGCGCCGGGCTTGATGATCCCGCTCTCGTAGGCGAGGACCACGGCCTGGACCCGGTCTCGCAGCCCGAGCTAGCGTTTCCGGCATCGGCCGCCGGGCCGGGTGTCCGGCGTCATCCCTGGTCACAGGCTGGCCTGTATCGTGCCGGAACGCGGGCGCGGGCAGCTGCTGCTGGTCGCCACCGTGTACACCTTCAGCGCTGGCCTGATCGCACGGATCGAGATCGTCCTCGCAGGCCAGGACACGGACATCCCGGCCGGGCGTTGGCTAGGCTTTCCGGCAGGCGGCAGCGATCCTCGCCCGGGATTCCTCCTCGGCCTGGACGTCGTCAAGTGCCTGGCAGAACTCAGCCTGCACCGGGTCGGCGTCGTCGGTGTCGCTGATCGCGCGCTGCAGCTGGCTTCGCCAGCGAGCTAGCTCTGTTGAGGTGAGCTCCCATAGCCGGTGCGGGGGTCGGGTGGCGTTAGCTGCGGTGCCGGGCATGGATGGCAGTTCTTAACGGCATCGGGCGGCATGATCTCGCGGCATGAGTTGCCAGCCAATGTGCCCGGGTTGCCCCCGAAGCTGGCAGACTTCGCGTCCGGCCGGATCGGCGCGGCATGCGCGGCCAGTGTCGTACACCTGCTCGGTGATGTGTGCGGCAGGGCCGGTGATCACGGAGACGTGCAGGTCGGGGTGCCCGGCGAGGGTGGAGGGGACCCGCCCGGCGGCCTGGCCGGCGAGCTGTTGGGCGGTCACGTCGCTCAGGACGCCCGTGCGGATGGTGGTCACGACCCGGCTCCCTCCCTGGCGCTGGCCAGTGCCGCTGCTTGCCTGGAGTCCGTCACGGACTCTCCGGGTTGACATCGGCGCAGTCGCGCGGCGCGAAGAGCTGCTGCAGGTGCGTCTTGAATTCAGCGACCCGTTCGCGCCCGGCCGGGGTGGCGGGCGGCTGGGAAAGGGAGAGGATGTAATTCCACAGGCTGACCTGCTGGGCGCGGCTGACATTACCTGACAGGCAAAGGTCACGGTCAGCCTGGGCGACCGCACTCGCCGCGGTCCGCGCGCCGGCCGCCGCGCTGCTCGCATCGTGCGCTTGGACGGCGACCACGGTCACGGCGGCGGTGAGGACGATGTCCAGCACAAGGGAGACGATGGTGATCCAGATGAGGTGACGGTTCCTGCGCCCGTACGTTGCCAGCTGAGTGTCCCGCTTCGCCAGCTGCTCATCACGATCCTCGCTGTCCGCTTTTACTTCCTCCAGGCGGACGGCCAGCCGGTTAAGCGCGCCGGTAAGATCACGGGCGCTGGTGACCACCGGTTCGCTGCCGCCATTCATGCTGGTGCCTCCGTTCCCTCGTCGTCATGATCTGGCAACGCCCCGGAGAGAGCCTCGACAGTTAATCTGAGGTCCTCCATCAAGACTTCCAATTCGGCTACCACCTTCCCGATTTCTTCGTCTTTGCCGCTCATGACCGGCTTCCAGCGGACTCACCGCCGAGCAGTGCCGCTAGGCGCGTGAGCTTCTGGGCGATCTGCCAAAGCTGGGCTATCGCCGTCACCGCGAGGGCGCGGATCTCGGACCGGGTCGTGCCTTCCCCCGCCCCGCTAAGGGCGGCGGCCTCCATCGCGGTGATCTCGGCCGCGCCAGGCAGTTCCTTGGCGCGGCGCAGGACCTCGCGCAGCGTCTCGCCATCCACCGGCATTCGCTCCCCACCATCGCGTTGCCCGTGCGCAGTGTCATGGGGAGGCAGGTGCCGCCATTGGGGCACAAATGTCCCGACCTGCTCCTGCTTGCTCTACCAGGACTCACTATCGCACTTGATCACAGCACGTGAACGGACAGTAGCAGATTACACCTTTTTGGGGAGCAGCGCCGGGAAATCTCACCCCGGGCTCCCGCAGAACCCGTTATGTCGGATCCGTCATATCTCATACTTCCGAGCAGCGAGCGGCGTCGAGTTGCCAAGGCGTGCCGCTCCCGGCGTGGCACCGGAGCGGCCGATATCGTTAACCGAGATCTCAGAGCGGGTAGGTGGCCTCGATCACGAGGCGGCGTGCTGAGCTGACCGGACGGTTGTGGGATTTATCAAAGATCGCTCTTCCGGGTAACGTGGCGCTTTCTCGCTGGGATCGCGCGTCCCCGTCTGGGGTGCGTGGGCCCCTGGCCCCGTCTTCCGGGGCCTGTGTGCCACAAGCCCCAGCTGGCCTGTGTGCCACAAGCCCCCAGCTCGGTGTAGGCGGCACGCACCTGCTCCAGCGGGTAGATCGCGGCGATCGGCATCGTCAGGCGGCCCCAGGCGACGTGCTCGGCCATCGTGGCGAGGATGTCCGCATCGCTGGCCTGCGGGCTGGCGTCGGTCTTCGCGCCATGACGCTGAGCGCCGTCGAAGTCGATGATGGTGTCGATCCGGTGCAGTGCGACCCTCAGTGCGACGGCGAGATCGACGTGGCCGCCGCCGTGCGCATCGACGAAGGCATCGATCCCGTTCGGGACGAGCGAGCGCAACCGGTCTCCCAGGCCGTCGCCGTAGGCGACCTGCTCGACGTCTATGGCTCCGAGCAGGTCAGCGTGACCGGCGCTCGCGATGCCCAGGACCCGGGCACCGGCGCGGCGAGCCAGCTGCGCCGGCGAGTCCTCCCACACCGCCTGTGGCGCCACTCACCGCCACCACGTCCCCCGCCCGGATGGCGACGGCCCGGACGGCCGAGAATGACGTGACGCCGATCGCCCACAGCGCTCCGGCCCAGATCCAGTCCAGGGCCGGCGGCTTGGCGATGACCCGGATCGGACAGGACATGGTTGGCCTGCGCCGACCGGCGGTCGGACCACCCCATGACCTCGTCGCCGGGCGCGAACCCGGTGACTCCCGGCCCCGTTTCGACGACCCGGCCGGCGAAATCGCTGCCCTGGCCGGACGGCAAGGTGGCCGGGAACATCGCTTCCATCGCGCCGTTGCGGATAGCGATCTCGCCTGGATTGATGCCGGCGGGAGCGACCTCGACGAGGACCTGTCCCTCGCCCGCCGACGGTCGCGGGACCTCGGCGACGTGAAGGACGTCGACCGGGCCGTACCGGCCGAACTGAACCCGGCGGTACATGCGGGCTCGCCCGGTGCCGGGGGCGGGCCGCTCGTCTCGGCCGCGGCGCTGCCCGCCGCGGCCAGCTCGATTATCAAGATGGCGGTCACGGCCACGATCCGCTAGCCGTGGCTGGGCGGTGGCAGCAGCTCGGTCTTGTACTGCGGGGCGAGCATCATGGACTTCGCGATGAACGCGGCCTGCGCCTCGGCGTCCAGCGGCGGCGGCGGCTCGGTCCGGGTGGCCACCGGGTGGCCGACCAGGGTGAAGAACTCTTCCTGCCCGGCCGGCGCGCACAGGCACAGCAACCGCACGGGTGCCTCTCCGGCGTTGGTGAAGGCATGTGGCGCATTGGCCGGCACGTTGATGGTCTGGCCGACCCGGGCGACGATGGTCTCGCCGCGGAACGTCACCTGGACCTCCCCGTCCAGAACGGTGAACATTTCCTCGAAGTCGTGCCGGTGCGGTGGCGGCCCTCCGCCCGGCGGGACGTGCATGTCGATGAGGGTGTACCGGCCGGCAGTGTCATGGCCGGTGACGAGGATGGTGTAGGTGTCTCCGACGAGCCCGATGTGCGGCAGGCTCTGATCTTCGTCCGGCCGTGCGACGGTGAGCCCGCGCGACGGGTCGTCGGGCGGGATCGGAGCAGGCTGAGACGGCATGCTGCCTCCTTGCGGCTTCGATGGCGGTAACGGTAAGCGGACGGGCTCGGCCGGGAAGCCGACGAAATCCGGAGGATTTCATCCGTTTGAGTGTAACGCCCGTACCGGCGGCGGAAGCGAGAGGTTCAATAAACACATGGCCATGCGCAGTTCACGCGAACCGCGCAGCGACGCGGCCCGTAACCACGAGGCCCTCGTCCGGGCCGCGACCGGGGCCGTGCACCGGGAGGGGCCGCGGGTGCCCATGGCCACGATCGCGGCCGACGCGGGAGTCGGCATCGGAACTCTCTACCGGCACTTCCCCAGCCGGGAAGACCTGCTTGACTACCTCACCCACGTGTCGTTCGAGCAGGTGCTGGCCAACGCCCAGGCCGCGGAGCGCGGCGCCACGACGGCGGCCGAAGCACTGCGGCGATTCATCGAGGCGGCGATCAGCCAGCGGAACGAGCTCGTCCTGCCGCTGCACGGCGGACCGCCGCTGAGGTCGCCGAAGACCCGTGCCCTTCGCGAGCAGATCCACAAGATCCTGCGGCAGATCATCGACCGCGGGCGGGCGGACGGCACCATCAGGCAGAATGTGACCTCGCGTGAGATCGTCGTATTCGGTGCGATGCTCGCCCAGCCGCGAGGGCCGGATCCGGGCTGGGATATGACGTGCCGCCGCCTGCTCGCCACCTACCTGGCCGGCCTGGGCACCCCTACCCCGCCATAACCACATCGACCACCCTGCCCCTCCCGGCACCCGCCCCCCGCGCGCCCCAGACCGGATAGGTATGGATGCAGCAACGTGCGCACTCTGGTGGAGGTGATCTCCCGCCGCTGCGAGCCGTCAGAGCGGGTAAGTGGCCTCGATCCCGAGGCGGCGCGCCGAACTGGCCAACTGGATGTGGGATCTGTCAAAGACGCCTCTAGGAAGGATCTGCCCATAACAGCAGCCCGGCCGCCCGGCGGGCGCGGTTTGATTCCGACAGGCAGCTTCGCGGGTCAGCGGCCCTTGACGACCTGGCATTCATCCCAGAGGGCCCGGGCAGTTCGGCGTCGGGTGAGGACCGTCGGCATACAGTAGTGACATGAGCGAGATTCCGCTCGAAGAGGCACCAGGCCAGGTTACCGACGCGGCGCATGATGCTGCGCGCGGTCAGGTCGTCTATCTCACGGAGCACGGCGAGCGGCTCGCTGCGATCGTCTCGGCCGAACTCGCGGCCGAACTGGAGAGCCTGACGCCTCAGCAACTCCGCGAGCTGTTGGAAGACTTCGCGGACGCGCAGGCGGCGCGCGAGTCACTGGCCGAGATCGAGGAAGGCGCGGAGCCGGTACCGGCCGAGCAGGTCTGGGCGGAGCTCGGCATCGGGACGTGACGTCCCGCCGGTACGCGCTGGAGTTCGCCCCGAAAGCGTTGCGGGCGCTGCGAAAGCTCGACCGGCCCGTAGTGGAACGCATTAAGGCCGCGACGGAATCGCTGCGCCAAGATCCGAGGCCCGCGGGCGCGAAGATGCTCACAGGAATGCACGGAGTTCTGCGGATCAGGGTCGCAGGTGACTACCGGGTCCTGTACACGGTCGACGATGACCGGCTGGTGGTCTTGGTCGTGGATGCCGGCCATCGTCGGCAGATCTACCGTTAACTTCATGGCCAGTGGATCAGAACTGATACGTGGCCTCGATCACGAGGCGCTGGCGGGTGACAGGTTGGGGGATTCATTCAAGACGTCTCTAGGGATCCAGGTACAAACGGAAGCCCTCAGCTTCGGGAGTAAAGCCCAGAACGCGGTAGAGGTGGTGCGCGCCGTCATTGCTATGGCGCTTGTGTGAAGCAGCTGGATTTTCCGGCACGAGGCGGCGCGCGTGTCGGTGAGAGCCTGCTCCAGAAGCAGCGTGGCCACGCCTCGTCGCCGGTGGGCATAGCTTGGGGAGCAAGGGGTCAGAGCTGATAGACCGCCTCGATCACCAGACGACGCGCTGACCTGGCCTGATGGTTGTGGGATTTATCAAAGACCGCCCTGGTGGGCCGTGGGTACGCTCACCCAGCCGCAGCCGCGCCCGGACGAAAGGGCTTCGGTCCCCCGGCTCCGCTAGATGCGCTAGATGGGGCCGGGGGACACGCGTCGCGTGTTCTCCGGGCAGGCTCCCGGTCCCAAATATGAAGTGGACCTGGCGGAGTCCGGCTTCTGCCTGGGGTTGCGGGCGCGCGTTTCGCGCGCCCGCAAGTGTCTGGTGGTCGTGTGAGTGGTGGCCGGGCTTGCCCGGCCACCACGCGGGCGGCTCGGGCCGCCACGCGGCAGCGCGGGGCCCGTGTTCTGTCGGCGTGCCCGCGGCGTTCGATTTCGTAGCTCAATACCTTATTGGGTGACGAAACCATAGACGTAACTAAACGGGCGGCTTCGCGCGGCCGGGCGAGCGGGCCGGATCTGCGGCGCGGGTTCCCGCGCGTCGCGCTGGAAAACAGCGCCGGGAGGGCACCATTTCAGGGGTTGTCCGGCGCGTGAGCCTGGTTCCATGCGGCTGGCGGCTGCGGGGTATCCGGCGCGGTGCGCGGTGACGGGGCTGGTCTGCTGGGATGGGCCGCTCCCCGCACGGTGCCAGGGAGCGGTGGTACTCTCCGCGGGGCACTAGAGCTGGGTCGTCGCCTCTATCGTGAGCCGACGGGCAGTTCGGGTGTTTGCGGACTTGCTACCTGCCACTGTAGGGGTTACGGTGGCCCACGATCATGAAAGCGGCTCTGGGCGGAACGGCGGGCCAGGCCGGTGGCTACGCCAACATACCAGCCACGCCGACCGTAACCTCGCCATGCTCGTTGTCCGGCCCTTCCTCATTCCAGCCGGGCAGGTCGCCCCGCAGCTCGTCCGTACTCACTCCCGCGTCGGCCGTCAGCCCGTCCGGACCCGCTCTCGACAGCTCGTCCGTACCCGCTCCCGCGTCGGCCGCCAGACCGCGATCCGGCGGATCCGGCACCGGCTCAGGACCGGGCGGGCCGCCACCGCCCGGCGATGAGCCGGACGAGGTCGCCGAGTCGCCAATGGCCACGCCGAACAGGCCCATGACGAGCCCGATGACCGGGAAGGCCAGCAGGATGAGCCCGTAGCCCCCGACCCTCTCGCTGGCGGCGAACTCGCGGCTGTAGGCGACGGCTGGGAGCAGATGCTGACCGGGATACAGCAGGTTCCGCAGCCATGCCGCCCGAGGCATCAGCGCGACCGTGCCCGTGCCAAGTACCGTCACCATCAAGCCGCCGATCCCGGTCGCCAGAAATCCCGCCGCGCCGCCCTGCCAGATCCTGACGCCAGTGACCTGCTGCGGGCTGCCCGGTCCGCGGTAGCGGAGCACGGCCACGGCGCCAGCCACCACTGGCCCGCCCAGCAGCAGGATCCAGGCGAGCACCACGACTGGATCGATAGCGGCGCCCGGGAGCCACGGCTCGGTGGCGTCGTTAGTGAGTCCCAGCGGCGCCACCGCGTACATGACCACGCCGAGCGCGATGCCCGCACCGGTGCCGGCGGCCAGCGTGGCCGGGGCCACCCGCGACCGCGGCGCCGTCATAGCGAGGATGGCGGCCACGTACCCGGCCATGACGACCAGGAAAACGATCTGGGCGAACCAGTCGAACTGAAGCGCCGGCCCCGTCTCGGCGGGAACGCCCCGCAAAACGCTGGCCTTGGCCACCATCAGGGCCAGGATCGCCGCGTACCCGCCGGCGCGCAGGAACCTGGCGAGCTGGCTGTTAATGGCCGGCCCGAGGAAGCAGCGCGCCAGCAGCGGCAGCCCGGCCAGCAGCAGCACGGTCGTGACTACGTCCATCCTGGCGATCGCGGTGGCGAACCTGCCCGGCGGACCGGGCCAGTTTGCCCGAGTCGCCAGCGCCGCCGCCACCGCGAACAGCAGCCAGCGGCCAATCTTGCGTGCCATCAGCGCCTCCCTGGCTATCACCCGCACCCCGCCGGCCCGCCAGGCCAGCCGCCTGAACCCGGACGGCACCTCGTACGCCTCGGCCCAGATCGCCTCGGCCCAGTCACGCCGCCCGGCCGGCACCAGTCGCAGCGCTCCGCGCCGGGCCGCTGCTGCCGCCCGGCCCAGCCAGATCGCGCCCCCGCCCGGGCTCAGCCCGCTCACGGCACCACCGGTGTCAGCACATTGCGGCCCGTCCGCGCCGCCCGCGCACCCGCCCGCGCCGCCGGCCTGGCCGCGCTGCCTAGCGCCTCCGAAGCGCTGGCCAGTGCCCCCGAAGCGCTGGCCAGTGCCCCCGAAGCGCTGGCCAGCCCGGCGGCCGTCAGACGGTACAGGTGCCGCCGCGGCCGGCCTGGCGCCGGCTCCTCCTGCCAGCACGCCTCCACCAGCCCCCGGTCAGCCAGCCGGATCAAGATCGGGTACAGCGTGCCCGGCTTCAGCCCCGTCTGCCCGGCCAGCGCGTACCCGTGCCGCCACTGCGACGGCTCCTCGCACAGCGCCGACAGCACCAACAGCGTCTGCGCCGAAAACTCAGAACGTGACCTCACACAGGTCACTCTACATAGGTAGGGGCCTATGGTCTACCTAGGTAGCGGATACTTCCGGCGTCCCCTGATTTCGAAGTCGCTGCTGCGCCACCCGGGCGATACCGAACTGCGCGGTGAGCCTCATGAGCTGCAGCTGCCCGCCGGTGCACTGTCGGACCGGTTCGACCGGCGGCTGACGATGATCATCTGCGACAGCGCGCGCCGTCCTCCTCGCCGTGCTTGGCATCTTGATCGTGTTGCATCTCGCGTCCTGGCCGGTCGTCCTGGTCGTGAGCCTGATCGAGGGCGGTGCCGGCACCATCTTCGATCCGGCGGCCACGGCGGCGCTGCCAGGGATCGTGCCGGACGGGCAGCTGGAGCGGGCGTGGGCGGCCACCGAGGCCCGGACGTACAGCGCCAGCCTGGCGGGGCCGGCCCTTGGCGGGGTGCTGTTCGGGCTGGGCCGGGCCGCCCCGTGCAGCGTGCTGATTCCTCGCTCGGCTGGCCGACGAGTAGGAGTGCTACTCGCCGGCCGCCCCGGCTTCGGTACGAATTGCTGGTAATGACTAAATCTGGATGGTGGCCTCGATAGTGAGTCGGCGGACGGCACGGCCGTTTTCACCAGACATCTCCAAGCGCGGAAGCCCGGCCGTTCAGGGCCGGGAGGAGCGCGTACGGCGCCGTGACTGCGCTGACCGGATCCGGCAGGATCAGAATTGCGGCGCCCGGCCCGCCCGGGGACATCAACGCCGTGTGCACCACAGATGCGGCTGGTCGAGCCGTAGCCCGGGGCAACCCGGGCGATGCCTGCGGAGGGACCGTCAGACGGCCGGGAAACCGGGGCGCAGGTCCTGGTGAAACAGGAACCCAGCCGGTGACGGCTGGACTCCCGGTCCTTCAGGGCCGGGAGTAGTCAAAGTTGGAACGGTCCCGTATAGCGGAGGGATACACGCACACGGCGGGTAGCTGGCGGGATCGCCGCGATGTAGACCGGGACATCTGTGCAGGTGAGGCTGGGGTTTGACGTGACGAACCACTCACTCATGACTGTGTTACTGCTGGCGGAGGATCACAGTGGGTACGTCGCTTCGATCCTCAGCCGGCGTGCCAGGTTGCTTGGACTGATGTGGGACTTAGACAACACCGCTCTGGGCGGTTCGATGGAACATTGAGCCGGCTCTGGGCGGTTCGATGGAACATTGAGCCGACTCGCCGCGCCGCCAGATCGGGTGTGGGACTTGGACAAGACCGCCCTTCCGGCAGGTTGCCGTGTTCTGGCCGGAAGGCGCGTCCCCGTCTGGGGCGCGTGGGCCCCTGGCCCCGTAGTACCCGGCACCCTGAGAACCACGGTCCGGGCACCTTCCTTGGTGATCGGCACGGCGGGAACCGTGGTCCTTGCACATTCCACGGTCACTGGCGCGGCGGTACTGTCTTGCCTTGCACTCCGTTATTGGTGGGGGCGTGCAGGGGGCGGGGTGGTATCTGCGTCCGGGGGCTGCGGGCCGGGCGCTGCGGCGGGCACGGTCAGGGGATTTTCCATTGCTGGTTGGCGCCGCCGTTGCAGGTGTAGATCTCTAGCTGGGTGCCGGGGGTGGTGCTGAACCTGGGGTCGTCGAGGCACTTGCCGGAGACCGGGTTGACCAGTGTCCCGGCGGTGGCGTGCCATTGCTGGTTGGCGCCGCCGGTGCAGGTCCAGAGCTCGACGGGGGCCTTGTTTGTTTTCTGGTCGCGGTAGATGTCCAGGCACTTGCCGTTGACCTGCAGGGTGCCTGTGCCGGTGATGGTCCAGTCCTGGCCGGGGCTGGCGTCGCAGGTGGCGATGGTGACGGGGGTGTCGTTGGCGGCGGAATCGCCGCTGTCGGCGGCGCAGAGGGTGGTGCGGTATCCCGACACGATCGGCCCCGAGACCGGCCCGGCCGCGCTGATCACCGACACGGTGTTATCGCCGCTGTTGGCCACGTAGGCGGTGTGGGTGGCGGGGTTCACTGCCACCCCGTCCGGGTAGGTGCCGACTCCGATGGTGGCGGTTACGGTGCGGGTCGCCGCGTCGATCACCGACACGGTGTTATCGCCGTAGTTGGTCACGTAGACGGTCCCGGCGGCGGGGTCCGCCGCCACCGCGTCCGGGTAGCCGCCGACTCCGATGGTGGCGGTCACGTTGCCGCTCGCCGCGTCGATCACCGACACCGTGTCATCGCCGGTGTTGGTCACGTAGACGGTGTGGGTGGCGGGGTCCACTGCCACCGCGTCCGGGCCGAAGCCGGCGGGGAGAGTGTCGGTCACGGTGCCGGTCGCCGCGTCGATCACCGACACCCAGCCATCACCGCCACCGTCTTCGTTGGCCACATAGACGGCCCCGGCGGCGGGGTCCACCGCCACACCCGACGAGGAGGGGCCGACGGGGATGGTGGCGGTCACGGTGTAACCGCCTGCCGCCGAGGCAGGCACCGCGCCGACGGCCAGGGACAGCGCGGCCGCCGCAGTGACGGCGGCGGCGGCGCGCCGGCGAGCCGGGGTCCTGCCGCGTGGCCCGGCGCCGGCCTGATGGTCCCGTAGTGTGTGCATGACCTGCCCCCTGGCTGTGTCCCCGTGCGGTGGTCCCGGGAGTCAGCCGGCGGAGACGTCCCGGCTGTCCCGGCCACGTGATATCGCTAAAAGTAATTGAATGATTACAGTTTGTATATGATGGGTGCCGGGCGGCCCGCCGCTGACCCGGGGCCGGCTCCCTAATCCCCGGGACCACGGGGCGGGAACCCGGGTTCGGGGCAATACCTCCGGTTCATCGCCCTCCGGGGACCAGGGCCGGCCCGCTCCCTCCACGGTGGCCGGGAAGATCAGAGTGGGTAAGTCGCTTCGATCCTCAGCCTGCGCGCCAGATTGCTTGGACTGATGTGGGACTTAGACAAGACCGCTCTATCCGTCAGGGTGCGGCACACTACATCGACCCCGCCCTGCGTGCCTTCGCCGCCATTCACGGCCAGCCGATGCCCGTTTACCTGGGCGTGAGACGCCGGATCCGTGCGTCTTGCGGGGGGCCGGGCTCGGCGAGCTGGTGGTTATCGCATTCCGGCAGGCTGGACGGCAGCGTCAGCCAGGGCGGCCCCGAGCCGGTCCTGCCCGTTGCCTGGGCCTGGTTCGTGAAAGCCGGGCAAGCCGGCCATCGGGCCTGCGTCATCACCGGTTACGGCCGGCTGGCCGCCATCTCGCGGATCCGGCGCCGGCCCGGGGCCTGGCGGGCCGCCGCCACCTCGCCGCGGGTCGCCCCGGCCCGCCGCGGCGTCGCCCGTCAGGCTCATCGCTACGCATACGGTCGGTACAAGCGCGATCAACGGGAAGAAGATGATGATGGCGTTAAGCACGCCCGCGTCCACGGAGCCGGTGAGCTCATGGCTGTAGGCGATGGCTGGCAGCGTCCGGAGATCGGCGGACAGGTTCTGGACGCCATACCACAGGTGCTGACCGTGGTACAGCCAGTCCCGCAGCCAGGCCGCCTTGAGCATCACCGCGGTCGTGCCCATGCCCAGAACGGTGACGAACAGCGCACCGACCAGGCTGGTCAGGAGCCCCGCCGCCATTACCTGGCGGGTCCTGGCACCGGCCGGCGGAGGGGTGCTGCCTGAGGCGGTGTAGCGCCGGTCGGCTACGATCGCAGCCGTCACCGGGCCGCCGAGCAGCAGCAGCCAGGCGAGCAGCACGAGCGGATCGATATCGGATCCCGGCAGCCACGGGTTCGTGGCCGCCTTGCTGAGCCCGAGCGGCGCCACCGCGTACATGACCAGGCCGAGCGCGATGCCCGCGGCGGTGCCGGCGGCGAGCGTGGCCGGGGCAATCCGTGACCGCCGCGAGGTCATCCAGAAGATGGCCGCCACGTACAGCGCCATGAGAACAAGGAAGAGGATCTTCAACGGCTCCTTACCACCGACCTTCCAGGCGATAAGCAGGTACAGGCGCAGATCAGTACCCCCGCGTGGCGGCGTTTCGGCGAACTGGCAGACCGTGGCCTCGGCGGGCATCAGGGCCAGGAGCGCGGCGCAGGTGCCGGCGCGGAGGAACCTGGCGGCCCGGCTGCCGCCGGGCGGGCCGAGGAACGGGCGGGCTAGCAGCGGCAACCCGGCCAGGAGCAGCACCATGGTGATCACATAGCCCCGGACGCCCGGGGTGGCAAAGCTGGCCGACGAGCCTGGCCAGGCCGCCCAGGCCGCCACCGCGGCGGCCGCAGCGAACAGCACCGCGCTGCCGATCCGGCGCGGCAGCAGCGCTTCCCGCGCGAGCATCCAGACCCCGCCAGCCCGCCAGGCCAGCCGGGCCAGTCCCGGCGGCACCTCGTGGGCCTCGGCCCAGACCGCCGCGGCCCAGTCCCGCCGCCCGGCGGGCAGCAGCCGTGCCGCCCCGTGCCTGCCTGCGGCTGCCATCCGGTTCAGCCTGTTCATGAGACCACCCCCGCCACTGCGCCACGGGCGGCCGACGCCGCCCGCGCACTCCTGGTGCCCGCCTGCACGGCGGCCGACTCGGCCGTCGGCCCAGTCGCGTCGGCCAGCGCGTCCACGGTGGCGGCTAGCCCGGCGACGGTCAGCCGGTACAGGTGCCGCCGCGGCCGACCCGGCTGCGGCTCCTCCTGCCAGCACGCCTCGACCAGGCCCCGGTCGGCCAGCCGGATCAAGATCGGGTACAGCGTGCCCGACTTCAGGCCCGTCTGCCTGGCCAGCGCATAGCCGTGGCACCACCGCCACGGCTCGCCGCACAGCGCCGACAGCACCGCCAGCGTCTGCGCCGAGAACCCGGAACGCGCGCTCACGGACATGACTCTACATAGGTAGAGATTAAACGTCCAGATGGGCAGAAAAAACACCCAGCCAGCTCGGTAACTGTCGCGAGCGCCAAGACATCGCAGCTGAGCGTCTCCGCCACGCCGCGGATGACGGCCGGATCCCCGCGCCCGGCCTTGGGCGGGCCACTCCCGCGTGGTAGCGGGAGCGGCGCTACCGCGCCGGTGTCACAGTGAGTAGGTGGCTTCGATCCTCAGCCGGCGCGTGAGGTTGTCGGCGTTGATGTGGGACTTGGGCAAGACCTCTCTTCCGGCCAGAGTGCCGTTTCCCGCAAGGATCGGGTCCCGTCCGGGCTGCATCGGCCGATTGGACAGGCCCGCTGGCCGACGCCTGGCGGGGATCCTGGTACCGCTCAGGCCCCTGCCTCCCGGCTGATCATCGCTCTCACCCCTCTCGGCGGTACCGTCCGAGCCGCTGCGTGCTGTGGATCGGGCGCCGGTCAGGACGGGCAGGCGAAATAGATCCCGATGGTCCCGCCGTTGTTGCGGGTCTCGTTCAGGTAATAGGTGGTGCCAGGCCCCGGCACGGTGTTGATGTCGAGAGCCACCTGGTGGTTTCCCGCACTGAGGCCGTCCAGGGTGAAGGTGCCCCAGCCGGTCCCGCTCCAATCGGTGGTGAAGGTGTCCCCGGTCCATATCCAGGACCCGGCGTCCAGCGTGTAGGCCATCTGGAAGGTGGTGCGCCGCTGGTTGGTCCAGATCAGGCGGACACTGATATAGGCGGTGGAGCCGACGCAGAGGACAGAGGCGTAACTGGCCGGGGAGCTAGTCTGCCCGTCAGGATTGCCGGACCAGGCCTGCAGCGGCTGGGTAACCGGAGCCGGCTGGAAATACCAGGGCTCGTTGTGAGCCTGTGCGGTGCTGGTGAACGTGAGGACAATGCCCAGGCTCACCGCGACCGCGGCAGACGCGACCGCGAGCAGGTGAGCCCGGCTGGCTCGGGCGCGTAGGCGGGTAAGGAAGGTACGCATGGACTGAACCCCCGAATGAAGTCTGCTGACTTTAAGCAAGTCATTGAATACCCGCAGTAGCCAGACCTAACCTCGGTGCCGACTCCGCCAAGAGCCGATGGCGGGGCGTGGGCGCTCCCTGCCTGGGCCGGGATCGGCAGATACACTTCGCCGAGATGTCAGAGTGGGTAGGTGACTCGATCACGAGGCGGCCTGCTGACCTGGCCGGACGGTTGGGGGATTTAGCTAAGATGGCTCTTCCGGGTGGGTTGTCACCTCCATGCGGGAAAGCGCTCTGGGTATATCAGTGCCGATGAGCCGGGCAGCGCCCGATCCGTCGCATGATTGACGTTGGACTCGAGTAGTGAGATGACCCATCTCACTCGTCCCCGGTCGGCCGACAGGTTCGGCAGCGGCGAGCGGCAGCCAGGCAGGCCGCGGTGACGAAGCAGCTCGAGCCGCTCGAGGATCGGGTCGGGCCGGCGGCCCTGGCTCGCCTGGCCGGCTCACCTGCCGCACCCGAGGCGCCCGGGGACGATGGCCATGAGCGTTGACGCCACGCACGAAACCCGGCCGGTGACGGCGCTGGTCCAGCCCATCGGAGTGGCGGTTTCGCCCCCGCCGGGATTCTGGCAGCGTGACGCCAGCCATATGCCGAACCCGCTCTCGCCCATGTACCGCAGCTTCCTGCCGAACGCGACCGAATCGTTCCGGCGCATGTTCGACCGCTTCGGTTTCCTGGTCGAGACCGTGGCCTGTGTGGAGATCGGCGGGTGGGGTTACGTGCGCGTGGTCCCGCTTGGCGGCCGGGACCGCAAGGCTCCGCCGCGTCTGGTGTTCGCGGTCCTGTGCCGGCTGATGCCGTCCATCCGGCGGCGCCTCAGGCGCTGCGTGGCGGCCGTGCGCCAGGACGTCGCGAAGAGCCTGGTCGAGCGATGGTACGAACAGTGGCAACCCGAGATGCGGGACCGAGGTTCGCGGCTGCGTTCGGCCGACCTGGGCGGTCTCGGTGATCAGGCGCTGGCAGACCATTTCCGGGCGGCGGTCGAACTCCATGAGCAGGGCAACGAGATCCATTTCCTGCTGCAGGGCGCGCTCTACCTCATCCTGGGTGAGTTCGCCTTCTGCTGCCGCGACCTGCTGGGCTGGGACGAGGACAAGACCTTCGCGCTTCTGGCCGGCCTGTCCGCCACCTCGACGACGCCCGCGCGCGAACTGGCCGAACTGGCCCGGCTGCTGGAGGAGGTCGGCGACGAGACCGACGAGGGTTTCGCGGCCGCCTTGCTTCGTTACTCGCGGGAGTACGGCTGCCGGGCCCTGAGCCTTGAGGTGGCCGAGCCGACCCTGGCCGAGCTTCCGTCCCTGACCATGACGCTCATCAAAGATCAGATGACCCGCGGCGGGGGCGGGGCACGATGGGCAGCGCCACATCAGCGCCGCGCGGTGATGCGAGCCGAAGCCTGGCGGTGCGCTTCAACGGCGACGGCCAGGCCACCGACCGATGGAACCGGCTCGACCTTACCTGGCCACCCCGGACCGGACCCGGGTGCTAGCCGCCAAGATGGTGGCAGCCGCCGCCGGCGGCGCGGTGTTCGGCCTGTCCGTCTACCTGGTGGCAGCCGGGGTGGGGCTGGGCTTCGTGGCCGCGCATGGCTACCCCGTCTCGATCGGCGCGGCGACCTTCCTCCGCTACGGGCTCGGCCACCTCATAGGCGGCGCGCTGCTCGGCTGCCTCGGCGCGGTGCTCGGGTCGCTGGTCCGCTCCCAGCTGGCCGCCGTGATCGGCGTGTTCGTCTGGTCGATCATCTTCGAGTCGCTGATCGGCGGGCTGTTCACCTCGATCCGGCCCTACCTGCCCTACACCGCCGGGACAACGCTGGCCGGCACTGCCCTTGGCGCGGCCGGCTTCGGCCCGGCCCACGGGGTCAGCGGCGGCACGCCGCTGCCGTTCGCGGCCGCCACCGCGCTGCTGGCGGGCCTGGCCGTGGTACTGGCCGTCCTGGCGGCACGCACCACGGTGCGCAGGGACATCACATGACGGGCGCGCCTCAGGTCCGGGGGACCGCGGGATCGCGGCCCTGACGGCACGGGAAGCAGCCTTTGGGGCAGGGTGTCACAACCGTGCAAAGCCAGATTTACCTGTTGGCCTGGTAGGCGGGGGTTTCCGCCGCAGCCGGCGGCACTTGGGTCATGGGCGGACGCTCGAGCAGCTCGGTGAGGTGCTCGTCGAGACGCAGGCCGTCCCGGGTGGCGACCGCGTGCAGGTAGGTCTCGGGTCCGACGGGTCCGGGCAGGTCCCACAGGCCGGGCTCCGGGGGCCCGGACACGGCGTGGTCCAGGGCGGGCACCCGGCGGGCCAGCGCGCGCAGCACGGCCGAGCTCATCCTGGTCAGGTCCCATAGCGGCTGGTGGCGGTTCTGCCGCGAGCCGAGGTTCACCTGGGCCAGCGCGGACAGCCCGACGGCGCCGAGCACGTCGATCAGGATCGCGATCTCCACCCCGTAACCGGTCAGGAACGGGGTGCGCAGCAGCAGGTCCCGGGACGCAGCGAACTCGCCGGCCAGCGGCTGCACGAACCCGGTGAGTTCGGGGAAGAAGAAGTTCAGCAACGGCTTGGCCATCAGTTCGGTGACCCGGCCGCCGCCGTCGGCGACCGATTGCTCAGCGCTGGTGAACGGGCGCTGGTAGGCGGCCTTGCTGAACTGGACTTCGGGCACCATCAGCAGTGGGCCGAGCGTACCGTAGACAAAATGCTCACCGAAATCACGCGTATCGGCGTCGGCGAACATGACGATATCGCCGCGAGCCACCGATAGGGCGCGCCACATCGCGTCGCCTTTGCCCTGGGCGGGCCCGTATTCGGGCAGCAATTCGTTTTCCGAGTAAACCTCGGCGCCATGAGCCCGGGCGATATCGGCGGTACCGTCGGCGGAATCCGCGTCGACCACGAGCACCTGGTCGACCAGCCCGCTGCGCTCGTTCAGCCTGGCCACCGTGTCCAGGATCGGGCCGATGGTGCCCGCTACCTCGCGGGCCGGCAGGATCAGCGTGATGGCCGGGCGGCGCACCGCCTCGCCGGAACTGGCCAGATCGCTGAAATCCTGGTGATGAAACGACCGCTGCTCGAACCAATCCCGAACGGGCATATGCAACCCCTCGTTTCGAACTGTGCATTTCATAAGGTATGCAGATGAAATGCTGTCGTAATCCCCGTAAGTGCCGTGCCGCCACGCCTTCGCCGTTTGTCATAGCGGATGGAACACGGTAGCCCCGCATTGTTGATGCCGTGTGACAACGTGTTGCGTCCGGGTTAAACCACCCGCGGATTTGGGCCGGCCGGTTAACTGCCGTCGGGGTAGCCGCCGCGGTGCAGGACCATCGGGTAGTGCGGCAAGATGGCCGGGCGGCGGACCGCGGCTCGCCAGTTGTCCGGGTAGGGCTCGAGACCGCGGAACAGCGGTGGCAGCGCACCGTCGGGCGCGGCGGCCAGCGCGGCCAGCGATGTCCGGATGGCGCCGATCGCGCGGCCGGTGAAGCGCTCGTGCCAGCGCTGCTCGATCGTGCCGAGGAACTCGTGGTAGAGACGCTGCGCGTGGAGGCCCCCCGGGGTGAGGCGAGCGATCTTGCCACGGCTCGCGGCCGGATCAGGTTCCTCGGCCGCCCGGTACTCCCGGATCAGGATGCCCAGCGCCCAGCTAACGGCCTCCTTGGAGGTGCCGGTCAGCGGCGGGAGGTCGCGAAGCCGGGTCCCGTCCGCGCCCAGGACGCGCAGCACGTTCGCGCTGATCGCGAGGGACAGGCCCGCTTCGCGCTCGTACTCCAGGACGAACGACAGCAGCACCCGGGACAGCAGGGCCGACAGCGGCAGCCCGGCCTCCTCGACGTGGCCCGCCGGCGGGAGCGCGGGGTCCGGTCCCCGGCTGAGCAGGGCCGCGCCGAGGATCGGCAGGCAGTCGGGCAACCCGGGATCGAGCTGGCTGACCACAGCCACCAGGGACTCTCGCAGCCGGTCAACCTGGCCGACGCCGAAGCGTTCTCGCCAGCGCTGCTCGATGAGGCCGGGCAACGGCAGGTACACTTCGCGCGCCCGCAGCCCGGCGGCGGTGGCGCGCAGGACGGCGGCCGGGCCTGGACGGCCCTTGTGGATCTTCTTGGCGGTACCGTCGATGGTGATATAGCCCCAGCGCCGCATGCCGTCCAGGTTCGTTCCTGTGCGCGCGCGGGTCTCGAGTTCGCCGACGGTGATCGGCTGGTCGGTGACGTGCCGCAGGCAGTTCTCCCACATGACCAGCGACACCAGCCAGGTCGTCGGGTCGCCGCCGGCCTGGCCGGACACCCCGTGATCGGTCGTGCGATGCGGGAGGCGGTGCTCGGCTTCGTTGTCGAACTCGATCGTGTAGGCGACCAGCGTCTGGGACAGCAGCGCGGACAAGGAGACAGAGCCCGGCGGGGACGCCGCCGGCGGAGGTGACGCGGACGGCCTCGGCTGCTTGGACGGCATGGACCGTTTGGACGGCGCGGATGCCTGGGGCGCCCGCGGGCCGGCGCTGGCCGTAAGCAGGCCGGCCGAGCGCAGGCGCTCGCGTTTGGCGGCCGTCTCCTCGCGGCCGGGTATGGTCCGCCACCCGGTCCGCGCGAGCAGGTCCTCGGCCTGGCCGGCGTCGAACGTGGATCTGGCCGGCTCCCCTAGGGCGGCTACCGCAGCCTGGAAGCGGGCCCGGGCGCCCTCGTCGTGCTCCCGCGACAGCGACACGCTGATGGCCAGGCGGCTGCCGGGCGCGGCGACATGGCGGAACTGCTCGAGCACGGTCTCCAGGACGGCCGACTCCAGGTAGACGGCGACGCCTTCGAGCAGGAACAGGCTGGGCACGCTCGCCTCGAGCCCGGCGGCGCGCAGCCGGTCCGCCACCGGGTCCCGGGTGAAGTCGGCCTCCACGAACCGCACGTGCGACGCGGCGATGCCGAGCCGCTCCAGCTTTTCCAGCTTGTCCCGCTGGGTCGCGGGATGGTCTACCTCGAACCAGCGGACGCCCGGCTTGGCGTACCGGAACGCGCGGCCGTCGTAGCCGGCCGCGCCGACCACGACCTGCCGCATGCCGCGGTCGATGGCGCTGACGACGGTCCGGTCGAAGAACGAGGTGCGCGCGGCGAGGTAGTCGTGCATCCGGTTCGCCGGGGCTACCAGCCCGGCCGCGACGTCGGCGGCCAGGGCATTGTCCGCGGCCGGAACGCCATAGGCCGCGGGAACCCGGGAGAAGCCGAGCCGGTGCGCCGCGACCCGGCGGGCGGTTACCGAGGGACCCCCGTCTTCCATGTCAGCTCATTGTGTCACGGGACTAGCCCCAGCTGGCAGATTCCGGGCGCTGACGGCTTATATCCTGCTCCGCCCATGCTGCACCTTGCGGGGCATCGCACCGGCAGGACGGCCGCCGACTGATCGGTTCTGGTGATGGACCGATCTCAAGTAGCCCATTTCCGCCTTGGCGTTGCCAGGATTGACTGGAGCTTGATCAGCCGGGTCGGCACGGCGGGTCGGGCGTCTCCATGGGTTCGAAGGGCCGACTCTCCGCCCTTTCGAACATAGGAATGATCATGATGGATCAGATCACGGTGGCACCCTACGACGGGATCCTATGACGGCCGTTGCCGCATCGCCGGCCGCCACTATTACTGGCCCAGGACGGCCACGGCCGCGACCCGGCCGGAAGATCTTGCGCACCGTGGGGCCGGCCGCCCTCGTCGCGGCCATATTCGGTTTCGCCCTCCCGCATTTCGCGTCCTACCGCAGCGTGTGGGCCAGCATGTACGCGATGACGTGGGCCCAGGCACTCCTCGTTGCGGCGGCAGCCGCAGCGAGTATGGTCTCCACCTGGATCATGATCTGCTCGGTACTGCCATCGATACGGCTGCGCGAAGCGGCAGTGGTCAACCTCGGCTCCAACGCGGTGGCGAACACCCTGCCCGCCGGAGGGGCCCTCGCCATGGGGGTCAGCTGGGCGATGCTGTCGAGCTGGGGTGTCAGCACGGCTGAGTACGTGCTCTATACCTTGGTGTCGGGAATCTGGAATGTCTTCGCCCGGCTGGGCCTGCCGGTCCTCGCCTTGCTGGTCCTGGTGACGGTCGGCCGGCCTGGGCCGGCCTGATCGCCGCCGCCGCCGTTGGCCTGGTCTTGCTCGCGGCCATGGCAGGCGGGCTCGGCCTGCTCATGCGCAGCGAGGCGTTCGCGTTCCGCGCGGGCCGCGTACTGCAGCTCGCGCTCGTCATGGCCTGCCGGGTGGTACGCCGGCAGGCGTCTTGCGACGTCCCGGCATCACTGCTCGGCTTCCGCGACCGGGCCGGCGCCCTGATGGCCGCGCGCGGCTGGCGGATCACCGCCGCCACGGCGGCGAGCAACCTCACCTTGTGGCTCGTGCTGCTGGCGTGCCTGCGTGGCGTTGGCCTATCCCAGGCCCAGGTGCCCTGGCAGACCTCCCTGGCGGCCTTCGCGTTTGTCCGGCTGCTGACGGTGCTGCCCATTACTCCTGGCGGTCTCGGAATCACCGAACTCGGACTGATCGCCACCCTGGCCGCTGGCGCCGGCCACCAGGCCGACGCGCAGGTGACAGCCGCCGTGCTGCTGTACCGGGCCGTCACCTACCTACCCCCCATCCCCCTCGGCGCGGTCGCCTGCCTCACCTGGCGACACGCGCCGACGCTTATTCACGCCAAGGCCGTCGCCGCCGGTTAGCCGGCCGACATGAGCCCGTCAGGCCCGGGCCCGGCGGGTTGAGGCCGGGGATCCACGCCAGCGCGATGAACTCACGGCGCCAACGGATATGACGGACCGCATCCCCGCATAGACCACCGCCGACGGCTATCGCAGGCGGACGGGCGCCGCCTGGCCGGCGACCGCCAGCCAGCCGAGCCGCTTTGACATCGCCTGCGCGCAGGTGACGACGGCGCGTACGTGGCCGGAGACCTCGGCCTGGCGCCACAGTACCGACCATGGGTAGTAGGAGGCCGGTTCGGTGAGCGGCCGCCAGGTGGTGCCGGGGATCGCGGAGACGCAGGAGGAGGGCACGCAGTACAGGCAGCGTCCCTGGGCGACCAGATCGGCGGCCGCCCGGGTGCTCTCCACGGTCCCGCTGTAGACGGTGGGGGTGAAGCCCGCGGACCGGCACATCTCGACGGTGAACTGGTTGAATTCCGGGGCACGGGCCTCTTCGGCGAGCAGCAGCGGCTCTTCGGCCAGGACGGCGACTGGGACGCCTTCAAGTCCGGCGAACCGGTGACCGGCTGGCACCAGGACCCCGAGCAGGTCGTGGCGGAACAGCAGAGATGCGATTTGCGGCGGGGCGAGCGCGGCCCGGCCGATGCCGACGTCCAGGCGGCCGTCGCTGAGCTGCTGGTACTGCTCGGGCACGCTGGCCTCGACCTGGTGGATGACCAGGCCGGGGTAGCGAGCCTGGACCTCGTGCAGGATCTGCGGCATCGAGTCGTAGCTGGAATCGATGATGCCGACCCGCAACCTCTCCGCCGCACCCACCGCGCTCCGGGCCACCCCCGCGGCGCGCTCCACGTGCGCCAGGATCTGCCGCGCCTCCACCAGGAACACCGCCCCCGCAGCGGTCAGTGAGACGCGATGCGTGCTGCGTTCCAGCAGGCGGACCCCCAGCTCACGTTCCAGCCGCTGCACCTGCTGGCTTAGCGCCGACTGCACGATGTGCTCCCGCTCAGCCGCCCGGCCGAAATGCAGCTCCTCGGCTAGCGTCACGAAATAGCGCAGCTGGCGAAGCTCCACACCCGCCGCCAAGTCCGTGTCCGGTCCATCCCTGTACTCCCTGGAACTGCCCACGAGATCGTGGGCATCGATGCCGCCACGATCGGTAGCGACGGATCCACCCGCATGCACCCGGCCCCGGGACAGGAAACCTGCCAGTAAGCCTACTTCCGCACCCTGTCCGGTGGGAATGCCTGACCGGCCCGTCCCGCCGGTGACTGCGAGGTGATCGGTTCTGGTGATGGGTCCTGCTCAGGTTGCCCGTTTCCGCCGCGCCGCTATCAGCGTTAACTTGCCAGTGACCAGCCGGGCCGGACCCGGCGTCTCTATCACGGTAAGGGTGCCTGCCATGATCCCCGCCCAGAACATAGCTGTAAGCGTGCCGGCCATCAGCCTGAACGGGTCGGCGCCGCACTGTGAGCACCTTGACGGGCTAACACCGGTCACGCCTCAGTCGAATCACTGCCAGGACTGTCAGGACCGCCCTGATCGCCGGGCGTCCCTAGCGATCTGCCTGAGCTGCGGCTGGGTAGCCTGTTCCGATGACTCAACGAACCGGCACGCCAGGGCGCACTACGAGGAGACCGACCACCCGCTCGCTGCCGGCCTGGAGCCGGGGTCGCAGTGGAGATGGTGTTACGTCCACCAGCGTCTCGTCTGACATGGTCGGCTGGCCCCGATAAGGGCAGGCTCTCCACCACACTGTCATCACCGGCCGGTAACTCGGGCGAGGGCGGACGAGGCGGAAGCGATAATTGGTGCCGCGAGCCCTTCCTCTGAACGTCGTAAATCATCATGGAGCCGTGCATTGTCATCCGCCAGCGCGCGCCGGATATGTCGGCTGATCCGTTTTATCCAGCTGATCCATATACCAGTAAAGGCCATATGCGGGCAGACGGACATGAGTAATCCCGGCAAAGACGCGTTCAACTCTGGTGCTCGTCCCGATCGCGCTGATCGCGATCGTCGGCGTACACGTGCTGCTGTCCTCCCCCGGACATCCGCCGGTCACCGTCGCGACCTGGGCCAGGTTAATCATCTACCCAGCTCAGGCTCGCATACCCACAAATAGCATGACTTGGCTGGCCAGGTGGTTTAAGTTGGTGTGCGATCGTTACCGCTGTGGCGGGTGATGGCGGTCGTGAGCTCGCCCGTGATAACTTCGAGCTGTTGCCCTGGACCTCGGCGGCTGATCGAGTTCGCTGTCCGCGAATGCCGCCAAGATGCCGGGAGCATTTGATGCCGGGATTTAGCCAGGTAACCCGCCCTCGTACTTCGGCCGCGGTCAGCGCGCCCGGTAACCGGGACGTGGACGGCGACGGCCGGCCTATCACCGAGCTGCGGCGGATGACTCCCGCCGATCCGGGCACCTCGCGCCGAGCGCGGCGGATCATGGAGGAAGCCCGTGCTTAACGTGGATCTCAGCATCCGGGCCTTCGACGGTCAGGCCGTCGTCGCCCTGCGCGGAGAGCTTAACCTGGCCGACGTCCCCGGTGTCGCGTCCCATCTGATCGCGGCCGTGACGGCCTGCGGGCCATCGGTCATCGTGGACCTTGCGGGCCTGGAGGGCATCGGCTACAGCGGTCTGTCGGTGCTGCTGCGAGTACGGAAATGGACTCGGCAAAGCGGCGGTGACCTCCCCCTGGCAGCACTGCAGCCGCCGGTGCGCCGGATTCTGGAAGCCACTGGCCTGATCGATGTCTTCTCGGTTTACCCCAGTGTGGAAGAGGCCGCGAGCAGCGCAAGACACGCTCAGATATGGTCGCCGACGGTGCAGCAGCAGCCCCGTTCCGCCATGGTCACCCGGTCGGGCGGCCGGCGGCCGGTATGTCGGGCGGCCCGGCATTCGCTGGTCCGGCCGCTGCCCAGACGCGGAGTGTGCCGACCGGAGCACATTGCGCGTAAGGCCTGCGTTAAGTGGCGCTCGCTGGGAGGGCCCACCGCGGCCTGACCGATAACCACGCCGGTCGGACTTGGCACCCCAGCCGTCAACGGGCCGCGGGTCTGCGACCAGCGCTAATCGCTTCACCCCGCACCTGCTGACCGCGACCGGGCCAGACAACCTGTGGGGGCCCGCGCCGGTCGACAGCTCGCAGATCGCTTACGGCGCCGACACCCGGGTACTGGCCCTGCTGGCCGTCGCGACGGCCACCCACTCGGCCGGTCTGCGGCAACTCGCGGGCATCGCGGCCGGCTGGTTCTTCGGCCAGAACCCGGCCGGTACCGCCACCTACAACCCGGCCACCGGAGCCACCGACGACGGCATCAACCCGAACGGCACGGTGAACCTCAACTCCGGCGCCGAATCCACCATCTTCGCCGGACACCAGCTAGCTGTCCGGGAGAGCGTGGTGCGCGCCAGGCCGGAGATCAAAGCATACTTCGGCCGCGATGTGATCCTCGGCATCCGGCCGTCCGAGTCCGGGCCGGCGACCGGATCGAGCTCGGGGTGGATGCCAGCAACCTGCACTTTTTCGACCCCGACAGCGGGCTCGCGATTGGCGGCAAGCAAGCAGCACACCCAGACGAGAGGAGCTGACGATGACCATGGCACAGTCGTCCAGGCGCATAGCTGGGCGCTCGTCATGATCGGCCGCCGCTTGCTGATGTCCTGTCAGATCAGGACGTTCGTCCCTAACTGCGCAGACGCGCCTGGCGCATGCTGAAGAGGGCTTGGGACTGCCCGCGGGCTCGTGCAAAAGCGAGTTCCAGGCTGATGCCGCGGAACTCTAATTGCGCAGGTCACCGGTCTGGGCCGTGTCGCCCGGCTTGCTGAATCTGATGCCACGAACTGCGCCGGGCGTCGTACTGGCCGGGGATGGGCGCGATGGCCCAGGGAGGCCCGGTTATGGATCTGCACTACAGCATCGGTGAGGCGCTCGGGACCGACTACTTCGGGCTGCGTGAGCCGTTCACCGCGCAGCAGGAGGCCTATCTGGTCCGGACGCGTGAGTTCGTCGATGTCGAGGTCCTGCCGGTGATCAACGGTTACTGGGAGCGGGCGGAGTTCCCGTGGCCGCTGATTGAGAAGATGTCCGGACTGGGCATCGTCGGCGACGGGATCGAGGGCTACGGCTGCCCGCCGATGGATCCGCTGTCGGCCGGGCTGATCAACATGGAGATCAACCGGGGCGACGGCAGCCTGGGCACCTTCCTGGCGGTACAGGCCGGGCTGGCGATGAAGGCGATCGCGAAGTGCGGGTCAGAAGAGCACAAGCAGCGCTGGCTGGGGCCGATGGCCCGGCTGGAGAAGATCGGCGCGTTCGCGCTGACCGAGCCCGGGCACGGGTCGGACTCGGTGTCGCTGGAGACCGCCGCCAGCCCCGACGGGGACTCCTATGTCATCAGCGGGAGCAAGAAGTGGATCGGCAACGGCAGCATCGCCGACGTGGTGGTCGTATGGGCGCGGGACACCTCGGACGGCGCGGTGAAGGCATTCCTGGTCGAGAAGGGCACTCCCGGCTATAACGCCAGGGTCATGCAGGGCAAGGCATCGCTGCGGGCGGTCTGGCAGGCGGAAATCGAGCTCGACGTGGTACGCGTCCCGGCGGAGAACCGGCTGCCGGGTGCGAATTCGTTCAAGGACTGCGCCGCGGTCCTGACCGGGACCCGCAGCGCCTGCGCGTGGATGGCCCTGGGCCACGCGGTCTCGGGCTTCGACGCCGCGCTGACCTACGCCAAGCGCCGCCAGCAGTTCGGCCAGCCGCTGGCCAGCTTCCAGATCATCCAGCAGAGGCTGGTGCGGATGCTCGCCGACGTCACCGCGATGCAGCTGTACTGTGTCCAGATCGCCAAGCTGGACGCCGCCGGCAAGCTGGCCCCGACGCTGGCGGGACTGGCGAAGCTGCACAACACCAGCAAGGCCCGCGGGGTGCTAGCCGATGCCCGCGACATGCTCGGCGGCAACGGCATCCTGCTCGACTTCCACGTCATCCGGCACATGGCCGACATCGAGTCCATCCACACCTTCGAGGGCACCGAGACGATCCAGACCCTCATCGTCGGCCGCGACATCACCGGCATCGCCGCGTTCAGATAACCGCCCCGTCGACAGCGGTTCGCCCGGATTCACTCCAGGAGGAACACCATGCGGGTCCCTGCGGAATCTCTGTCCGGCAGTTCGGTGCGGGACAAGGTCGTCACCGCCGCCGAGGCGGTGCGGCTTGTTCGTGACGGCGACTGGGTCGTGGTCGAGGGGTTTGTGGGGCAGTGCTTCGCCGAGGAGCTGACGCTGGCGCTGGAGCAGCGGTTCCTGCTGACGGGCGCCCCCCGCGACCTCGGGACCGAGGTGGGCAAGCGCCTGGCCGCCATCGGCAAGAAGGTGCAGATGGTCATCAACTACGACAACTTCTACCTGGACCCGGCCCTGGCCGACGGCTACAAAGCCTTGATCCGCTCGCTGGCCGAGCGGTACTACGCCAGCGCGACCAGGTACACCACCAGCTCCTTCATGCGGCTCAAGCTCAGCGAGCACTTGTCCGACCGGGGCCTGGCCCCGCACATCTATGAAAGCCGCCAAGAAGCCATGAACTGGCTCGGGAAACAGGCACCGAGCAGATAACCGGGCCATGGGGGTCATCATGAAAATGCTTGTCGTGGGCGCGGGCGTGATCGGAACCGTGTACGGTGCCCACGTCGCGGCCGCGGGAACCAAGGTCTCGGTGCTGAGCCATGGGCCGAGGACCAGTGACGTGGCGGCGGGCGGCCTTTCCGCCCGCGATGTCCTCGGCGGAGGGCGGGTTGACGCCGAAGCCGACCTGGTGCCGGACGCCAGCGGGGATTACGACATCGTCCTCGTCGCGGTCCGGCGCGATCAGCTGGCCTCAGCATGCGCCAAGCTCGCGGTCCTGGCCGGGAAGCCGGCCGTAGTCTTCTTCGGCAATAACCCGGCGGGCCGGGCGGCCATACCCGGTGACCTGCCCGGCGCGGTCTACCTCGGGTTCCCAGGCGTCGGCGGCGTCATGACCGGCGGGACCGCTGACTACGTCCGCATACGGCAGCAGCCGACGGCCTTGCCGGAGGCAGCTGATCCCCGGCTGGCCGCATTGGAATCGGCCCTTTCGGGGCGCGGGTTCGCTGTCCAGCGGGTCACTGACATGGACGGGTGGCTCGCCTACCACGCCGCGTTCATCGCGTGCGTCGCGGCGGCCCTCTACCGGTGCGGAACCGACCCCGTCCGCCTCGCCGCGGACCGCGCGACCCTCACGCTCATGTGCCGGGCCATCACCGGGGCATTCGCCGCCCTGCGCCATGACGGCACGGCAGGGCTGCCGCGTAACCTCGCCGTACTGCACAGCCCGCTGCTCAGGGCGGTCGCCGTCCGCTACTGGGCCCGGGCCATGCGCTCGCCGATGGGCGAGCTGTGCTTCGCCGCGCACTCGCGGCACGCCGAGGCGGAGATGCGGGCCCTGGGCCAGGACGTGGCCGCCCGGATCACCCACTCCCCCGCCCTGACCGAACTACTCCGCCCAGTCAAGCACCAGCCCTAGCGCTGTCCCTGGTCGCGCCTCGGCCGGGCGCTGATGAGGAGCTTTGCGGGTTAGCGACGGGTTGTCCATCGGGGCCCGGTCAAGGACCACGCGGATTCCCACGCGGCCAGCCGTCGCCGGTCGAGCGCGAGCCGGCACAGCGCATAGGAGATGAGCAACGCTAGCCCGGCACCCCCGACCGCAGCGGCGGCCACCGCCAGCGCGTTAACGATGACGGTGACCTGGCCGTCCGGAGGCGCGACGGGCTGACCCGAGCGATCCAGCCAGACCGGTATCCGGGCGCCCGCCGCCGCACCGGTGATGCCGGGTGCCGTCACGGTGGTCAGCACGCCGGATTGCTCGCTGCCCCCTGGGCCGCGCCAGCGCGCCTCAGCCTGCCCTGGGTGGGCCAGGCTGCCGTAAAACGGCCCGGCCTGAATCAGCACCGCCGCAGCCGGGCGCAGGCCGGCCGAAGCCGCGCGCTGCGACTCGTACGTGTGCGTGCCAAGGATAGACGCCACGGCCACGGCCAGGAGGAAGGCGGCGGACAACGCCACCAGGACCGCGCCCTCGATCCTGTCAACGGGCCGCCTGAGCGCGTTCCGCCCGGCCAGCCATCGCATCAGCCGGGACATCCGGCGAGTCGCCCCGCAGGCCTTGACGTTCATGCTCGCCGCCCCGCGACTTCCCGGTGTGACATCTCGGGCGCAGCAGCGGGCTCGGCCGCCCTAGCCTGCCGGGATAGCCGCACACGGTCGTTAGGGATGGGCGGGAGACGGCCGGGGCGCTGGCCGAGCGGCACCGGGCCTGATTCGGAGGATTGCACTTGCGGGACTCCTGGAAGGCACATCGCGGCTGGGCTAGTCGATGTGCCGCCGGGGTCCCGAGCGGCGGACGCCGGGCAGGGGCCGCATCGTGCACCGCGTCAGCAGCCCGGACTGTTCTCTACAACGATAACTCCTCGGCCGACTGACAGCGGCCTGCGCCCCGGCCTCGGACTTGACATCGGGCGTCAGGACTGCACGTCCGGGTCCCCGGCTGGCTGGCCGGCACCCACACCGGGTCGGCGGATCCGATCATGACCCCCGAACGGGCTGTGGTGACAGCCCTGCGCAGGGCTGTCACCACGGTCGTTCGGACTCCGAGGGGCCCGATTCAGCTCAGGCCTGGTCGGCCGACAATCACGCGGGGAGGGGGGTCGGCTCGGGGGTGGGATGGCCGCCGAGGATCTCGGCTGCCGGGGAGACGCGGCGGGCGTGCACCAGACCGAGGCCGCTGAGCACCAGCATGACGGCGGCGGCGATGAACGCGGCGATCGCGGCGAAGCCGGCGATCATGCCCATGGTCCCGAAGGCGTAGGCGTTGAGCAGCAGGCCGCGCAGGGTCTCACCCTTGAACACCGTCGCGACCTGGCCCGCCAGCACGGCGTTCTTGGGCTGCGCGATGGCCTCGGCCGACAGCTGCGCGTAGGTCTTGCCGCCGCCGATCACCTTAAGGTGATTGGCGATGAAGTGGTCGGCGTAGACCTCGGCCTGGGCGCCGGTGGTCAGCTGCTGCCCGGCGTATTGGTGCATCGCGGCGAACTCCGGTGCCTTGATGGCCGGGCTGTTGCTGGCCGGGAAGTAGATCTGCTGGGCGGCGAGTTGGGTGTGCACTTCGTTGCCGATGAAGTTATGGGCCCAGGTCAGCAACACGCCAGACACGATCAGCGTGACCGCCAGGAACAGGCCTGCGGTGACCATCAGGATGTCAAAGGTTCTTCGTCTCATCGCGGTTCTCCTTGGTGTAAATGGTGGACGTCGGTATTCGTGACCGGAGGCCGCGCTCGTTTGATGATGCCCATAGCCGACTCCTTTGGTGACCGGCGAAATGACGTGTACGGCAGTCAGTCATGCTGGGCGGATCGCGGCGGGAGAATTATTCTCCCGCGGGTTCACCGTCCTTCGGCATGCGGCGCCCAGGCCGACACTGCTGCAAAATAACGAAAAATCCGGATCCTGCCATGCAGCCCCGAATTCTCGCGCGTTCAACCGCCGGAGTCCGGAGCAACATTTCTAATGTTACTACACTTTCATTCGTAATGTTACTACACTTTCCCGGATTCTCGAATTTGGCGTGGATAATTCTGGTGCAGATAGCGAACGGCGCTTTTTCAGCTGCGCCGGGCCCGGTCGCCAGGCGCCGCCCCGCGGCTAGATCAGCCCGTTCACCGGTGCGCCCAGTTGGGCCCGCGCCGGGTGGTGCTGCCAGCGTTCCCCCGGCCGGTGACCAGATGGTAGGCCAGCAGCAGGACCGCCGCCCCGGCGATGGCGGTCAGCCAGGTGGAGAGGTTGAAGAACCCGTGCAGGGTGACGACGTGGAACAACTTGGTCGCCGCCCAGCCACCCAGCAGTGCCCCGGCGACCCCGATCGCGCAGGTGAAGACAAGGCCCTGTGATCTTCTGCCAGGGATCAGCATATTGGCCAGCAGGCCCGCGCCGAGGCCGAGAACGATCCAAGCGATAATGCCCATAACCGACTCCTCAGTCAGTGATGAAAATGAGGTACGGGTAGCCGGTCCGGCGCGACGGATCGCGCGGGAGAAAGTTACTCCTGCGGGCTCTTGCCCTTTTCTAGGCCGCTGCGCCTTTTTACGGCGCCTGGCCCGAACAAAATAACTCCGGTCCTACACTATTCACGGGATGCAGCTGGCCAGCGGCACCGATGAACATAACGATCTCCGGCTGTATTACTAGCCGGCCAGGACTTGCCTGGATGGGGACGCCTTCGCGGGCTCGTGCCGTTCCACCGCGAGCGCGCTACGGAGATCGGGACAGATGGTGAGGCTGCGGTCCAGGCCGGTATGGCGCAGCAGCTTCGCGACCGGGAGGCTGGGCGCGGCCAGGCGCATGACGATGCCATGCAGTCTGGCGCGACGTTGCGCGCCGATCAGGATGGCTAGTCCCGCCGAGTCACAAGACGGCACGTGTGACAGATCGAGAACCAGCAGGCTCATGCCGGGATGAAGCATGCCGATCAGGCGTTCCCGCAGCGCCGGGGCGGCGGCGACGTCAAGGGCGCCCCGTAGCCTGACGATGGTGCGGGCGGCCGCCAGACCTGCTCCCGGATGACTGCCGGTATGGGGGGAGGCGGCACCGATGCTGGTCATGAGTGCCTCGGGCCGACTGCAGCCGGGAGCGTGGCGTGCGGCTTCGGCGTAAAGGGCGGCGTCAGGGTGATCGTCGTCGGGGATTCGGTGGTACTGGACATGGTCTATGCCCTTCCTTGTGTGCTTCCTGCCGTCACCGCCGTGTTGAGCGGTGCTGGCAGGAAGGTCATGCTCCCCCGGCGGCGGGTCCAAGTCCGTGCGGCCGTTCGGAAAGATCCTCGAACGGGTCCCAGCTCGTCATGGTGGTGGTCATTTCGTTCTCCCTGGCAGCTGGCCGGACCGATGGCCCGGCGACCCGGAAGAACACCAATGAGGTGAACACCATTCTAATTCCGAGCTACGCTGTTCACTGTAGTGTGAACATCGTTCACGGTCAAGCGGGGCACCGGCGAGATCAGCGTCTCGCCGGCCTGGAGTACCTGGCACGACTGAGGCTGGTCCTGAACGCGGCGGCGGGAGTCCAGGCGAGCGGGAGCAGGCCAGTGCACGGCGGTCGCCCAGCCGAGGCGCTCGAAGACGCGAATGACGGCGGCGGAGATATCGATCTGCCAGGGATCAGCGCCATGCCTGGCGCAGGTTGGATCGGAATGGTGCATGTTGTGCCAGCTTTCGCCGAGGGAGAGCAGGGCGAGAGGCCACAAGTTGGTGGCGCGGTCGTAACGGCGAGTAGTGAAGGGGCGGGTGCCGATCACGTGGCACAGCGAGTTGACGCTCCAGGTGACGTGCTGCAGCAAGGTGACGCGGACCAGTCCGGCCCACAGCAGGGCGGCCAGGGCGGCGTGCCAGCTGCCGCCGATGGCCCAGCCCAGGGCGAACGGCAGCCCAAGCGACACGGCGCACAAGGCAGGGAACGCTGCCGAGATCGTCCGCATGGCCGGGTCGGCTACCATGTCCGGGGCATAGCGCGCGGCCGGGGTGGGGTCGTCGCGCAGCAGCCAGCCAACGTGCGCGTGGGCGAGACCACGGAGTTGCCCGGACAGGCTGGTTCCGTACCGGTACGGCGAATGCGGGTCGCCCGGCCTGTCGGAAAAGGCGTGATGACGGCGGTGGATGGCGACCCAGCCGATGACGTCGCCCTCGAAGCTCATCGACCCCGCGATAGCCAGCGCGACCCGCAGCGCAGGCGCCGCGGTGAAGCTGCGGTGGGTGAGCAGCCGGTGGAAGCCGATGGTCACCCCAAGCCCCGTCACCAGGTAGAAAGCCGCTGCGAGCAGGATGTCTGCCAGGTCCAGGCCATGACCCCAGGCGAGCCATACCGCCACCGCCAGCCCGGCGAACGGCACGATGACGATCGCGGCTGTCACCGCCACCCGGACCCCGCCTTCGATGGTGCGCGGCGTGCTGCCGCCGCCCGGGAACGGCTCCGTGCCTTCATAGCCGACAGTGAGCTGATCAGTCATCGCGCTCGTTCCTTTCTGGGCGCGGCCGGATCCGCGAAAACACGGCAACGGCCAGGCCCAGAAATGCACGCGGCAAAGCTAGCGGCCTGCATCGAATGAGCAAGCCCAGGGGGTTCCGGGGCATAAAAAACTCCGGATCCCGCGACGTGGCCTGCTATTTCTCAGGCCGCTATT
Organism: uncultured Actinomycetes bacterium; assembly: GCA_963798675.1. Taxonomy (GTDB): domain Bacteria; phylum Actinomycetota; class Actinomycetes; order Streptosporangiales; family Streptosporangiaceae; genus Palsa-504. Next base: position 138,815 of record CAWCUJ010000013.1, read on the forward strand.
TCTCGGTCGTAACCGCTGCCGGGGTCCGGAGCAACATTATTGACAATACCCTGCTTTTACCTCCGCGCCTAACGATCTCAGACCTGACCCGTATTTTGCCCCGTATTTTGCGACGGCGAGGAGACCGGGCGCGCGAGCCCTTAGCTGCGCCGTCCCCGCCCGCCGCGGCCCCGGAAGCTTCCGGACGCGGCCGCGGCGCCGCGGCCAGTAGCCTGGGCGCCGTCCGCTGCCGGGACCCTGGCGAGCTTGGTGACGGGAGCGATGCGCCCGACCGCGGGACCCGCGATCGAGCGCAGCACCGCCGAACCTGGACTGGCGGTAGCTGCCTGCGGTGTCACCCCCGCCTTGCGCATCAGCATGCGGACCTCGGCCGCCTGCGCCGCGGTCTGCACGGTGACCACCGCCCCGTCGGCGCCGTTGCGGGCCGTCCGGCCAGATCGGTGCACGTAGGCCTTGTGCTCGGTCGGGGGATCGGCGTGAATCACCAGGTCGATACCGTCCACATGGATGCCGCGGGCAGCGATGTCGGTCGCCACCATGACGCGCACCTCGCCGGATCCGAACGCCGCCAGGTTACGGCTGCGAGCACCCTGGGCCAGGTTCCCGTGGAGTTCTGCCGCGGGCGCCCCCGCCATGTTCAGTTGCCGGGCTAGCCGCTGCGCCCCGTGCTTGGTCCTGGTGAAGATCAACACGCGGTTGTCACCGCTGGCCAGGGTCGCGACAACCTCCACCCGGTCGGCCGGGGTGACGGTAAGCAGATGATGGATGATCTGGGCCGGCGGGGAGGCGTCATCAACGGAGTGCCGGGCCGGCCGGGTCAGGAAACGCCGGGCGAGGACATCCACGGCACCATCGAGGGTCGCTGAGAACAGCAGCCGCTGGCCTTCGGGCGGAGTCGCCTCCATCAGCCGTCGCACGATCGGCAGGAACCCCAGGTCGGCCATGTGATCGGCTTCGTCGAGCACGGTGACCTCGACATCGCCGAGATGGCAGTGGTCCTGCCCGATGAGGTCGGCCAGGCGCCCCGGGCAGGCAACGACGATATCGGCGCGGTTGCGCAGGGCAGCCACCTGCGGACTCTGCGGGATGCCACCGAAGATGGCGGCGACGCTTAGCCCCATGGCGTGCGCCAGCGGCGAGAGGACCGCCTGGACCTGGGTAGCTAGCTCGCGGGTCGGCACCAGCACCAGGCCACGCGGGCGGCATGCCATCGTGTACCCCCCGGCCAGCCTGGCCACGAGCGGGAGAGAGAATCCGAGCGTCTTCCCAGAGCCGGTCTGGGCCCGCCCGAGAATGTCGACGCCGGCCAGGGCGTCGGGCAGCGTAGCGGCCTGGACAGGGAACGGCACGGTGATGCCGTCTTCGCTCAGGGCGGCCACCAGGGGTGCCGGTACGCCTAGATCAGCGAAGGTAACGACAGGAGCCGGAATCAGCTTGGGGCGCTCTTGGCGCCGACGGCGCCGGATCGTTTGCGGCTGGCCGACGGGATTGACTACGGACTTTTCTGCAGGCAGAGCGGACAAGACAATGGTCTCCAGGATTTGAGTGGCCGCGTTGTCGAAGGCGCCACATCCGTGGAAACCAGTTCGCTTACCGAGCGACAGACGACCGGCGTGCCCTGCTGGCAGCGCCTTAGTACGTGCAGCCCAGCGTACCGCACGCCGTCCCGAGCGACATCGGGGCCCGGCCACGTGCACTACGGCCCGTTCGGCCTCATGCGTCTTTATCGCCACTACAGCGGCTCGCTGACCCACTGCCAGCCACGGGTTTCGTGGTGTACCGCCCGCACCAGGAAGGCGCCCGCCGCATCCGACAGCTCGGCGACGACACGGACCAGTTGGCGGTGAAAGTCGTCGGGCCTGCGCTCCTCATGATGCGTCCTGTGCCTGACGATCGTCACAACCGCGCCGTCTCCGCCGGCTAGCCGCACCGTGACGTTTCCGTCATAGTCCAGGCTGGCGCCCACGATGTCGCGCGCGCGGATGATTTCGGTACCTTCATCATTGCCGACCCACACGTCTGTCACTTCCATGCATGCCTCCTACCGCCACTTCCATGCATGCCTCCTACCGCCTACCGGCCTGTGGCCGCAAACGGTCCTCACCTGGCGGTCGCTCCTCCAGCCCGAGCAGGCGCGGGCGGAGGTGGCCGAGCGCGTGGCCGAGCAGCCGGGAGACCTGCATCTGGGAGATGCCGAGCTGCTGGCCGATTCGATAGCAGCTGTCATGGCGCGCCACCTGGCCGACCTGGATTGTCAGGTGCCGCCGGGGTCCAGAGCAGCCGGAGTCGCAATCTCGCGTCCACGTTGGCACGACAAGGGCGATAGTCCCGTTCACAACAGTACCCCTGCTGCCCAGGCCAGCAAGTGCACGGCCCCGCCAGGGGCGCGGAGATCTGCGGCGGGGCGGCCGGTCCTGACCGAGACGCTGTCGCGCTGTCACGCTGCCACGCTGCCACGCTGCCACGCTGCCACGCTGTCGAAGACCTTTGCCCGCGGAAGTAGCCTGGCACTGCGGTCTCGACGATGAACGTTCGGCGTGCCTGCCGTAGTCCGCAGTCGCCGACGGCTAGTCGCCGAACGGCGGGTTCGGCAATGATGGAGGGTTATGTTCCTGTCTGTGCAACCGCTGACCGACGCTTCTTCGTGGGCGCATGGCGTCTCTTCGTGGGTGCGCGGCAGTGGTCTGGAGATCGTGCTGCTCGTGATCGGGACGATCCTGCTGACGCGGCTGGCGACCTGGCTGGGCGGGAGGATCACGAGCCGGATTGACGCAAATGCCCGGGAGGCGGACGCGCTGGTCAGGTCGGAAGCCTCAAAGCACCGGCACGCACTGGCGCAGGTGATCACCTGGGCCACCCTGGCGATCATCTACTGCGTCGCCGCGGTGGCTATCGCGGAGCGGTTGGGCATCCCGCTGGCGAGTCTGGTCGCCCCGGCCGCCGTGGCCGGGGTCGCGCTCGGGTTCGGCGCGCAGCGCATCGTCCAGGACATCCTGGCGGGTTTCTTCATCATCACGGAGCGCCAGTACGGCTTCGGGGACCTCATCCGCCTCTCGGTACCGAGCATTCCCGACCCGGCAATCGGGACCGTCCAGGACGTCACGTTGCGGGTGACCACCGTGCGGACCATCGACGGCGAGGTGGTCATTACCCCCAACGGCCAGATCACCCAGGTGACCAACCTCTCGCGCGACTGGGCCAGTGCCATCGTGGACGTGCCGGTACCCGCGGGCTCGGACGTCAACGGGGTGAGCGACCTGCTGCGGCTGATCGGGGAACAGGCGTACAAGAATCCGGACCTGCACCGGCTGATGCTCGGTCCCCCGACCGACCTGGGCGTGCAGAGCATCGACGTGGACCACTTCCAGATCCGCCTGGTGACCAAGACCTTGCCCGGCAAGCAGTTCGAAGTCGCGCGGCGCCTGCGCGCCCTGATCACGGCCGGGCTCCGGGACGAGGGCATCCACCTGCCGGCCAATGTCGATACGGCCGGGCCGACCGGGGCCGACTGATGCGGCTGACGCGGCTGACGCGGCTGACGCGGCAAGTGCAGCGGGTGCGAACCTCGACCTGGATCCTGACCGCGGTCTTCCTGGTCACCCTGGTCACCTGGGTGGCCTTCATGCCGCCGTCGAGCACAACCGCCGGCAACTCGTCCACGACGGGGCAGCCCGCAACCACGCCTGAGCCGACCCAGACGACGGCACCGGCAACAACGACGCCGACGCCGACGCCGACGCCGACGCCGACGCCGACGCCAACCCCGACGCACACGCCAACGAGTTCGGTGTCCCCGACTAGCACACCAGGCCTGGCCCGCTCACCGACCGCAACGCCGTCCGCGAGCGCGACGCCAACTCCGTCAGCCAGTAGTTCGGCGCCGCCTTAGCTGGATCGCCGGGTCTATCGTGTTGTGATGCCTTCCCGCAGCGCGGACTCCCGGTCACGGCGGCGACGGGCCCCGCGCTGGCGGCTGGTCCTGGTAGATACTCTGCTGCCGGGCGAGCGGGAGCGCCCCGCGGCCGTGACCACCGCGGTGGTTACGGCGACGGCTCAGCGGACCCCAGACCAGCAGCGACAACAGCATGCCGAAGACGCCGGACAGCATCACGATGACACCCACGACGTGCACATTCAGGCCGTGGATGAAGGTCGCGGGGAAAGCAAACCGCACGATCGCCCCGATTGCGACCAGAGTGATGCCGAGGCCGGTGCTCATCACCCGCCGACAGCCCACGGGCTGGACGAGACTGGGCTCGTTCACTGCTGCGCTGTCCGGGGGCCGACCCTGGTGGTCCGACTGGTGCCCAGATCACAGGACAGCGAGATCGCCGCGCCGATAATGGGGCCTCGCGGTATCTGGCTGTCAGCCAGGCCGGGAACGAGCCAGGCGATATTGCCCATAATCGGGTCCTCAGTCAGTGATGAATTGACGTACGGATAGTCGGTCTTGCGCGACAAATAGCATAAGGAGGAGGTATCTCCCGAGGGTAAACGCCATGTTCTGAACACTATTCAGTTCCGAGCTACAATGTGCACGTTACGGTGAACATTGTTCACAATCCAACACGGATGGGCCGGAGGCAAGCATGGCAGGTCAGCGGGCCGAAGACGCGGACACGCGCTCCCTCTGGTTCAACCTGCCGGACGACGGGGAGACCAGCCGCCGCGCGCTCACCCGCGAGCGGGTCGTCGCCGAGGCCCTCGCGGTCATTAGCACGGATGGCGCGCAGGCCCTAAGCATGCGCGCCCTTGCCCGCCGCCTCGGCGTGGTTCCCGGCGCGTTGTACCGCCACGTCCGCAGCAAGGAACAACTTTACGACCTGATCCTGGATGCCGTGCTCGCCGAGGTCGACTGCCGGACCGACCCCGCTCTGCCCTGGATCGCGCAGGTCGCCACGCTAGCGCGTCGGCTGCGCGCGGTCCTGGAGAACCATCCTGGCATTGCCGCCCTGCTCAAGACCCGCGACCCCATCAGCCCCGCATCCCTGGCTCTAGCCGAGGCATTCCTGGCGCCACTGCATGCGGCCGGCCTACCGGGGCACCAGGCCGCCCTGGCCTTTCGCCTGATCTACGACTACACCCTCGGCTTCGCCCTCGCCGGCCCCGCCTCGCCCGCCGAGCAGCGACTGCGCGACAGCGCGTCCAGACAGCAACTGCACGCATTCCTCCGCTCCCTGCCTGCCAGCAGCTTCCCCACCCTGGCCGCGCTCGGCACCCATGCCTGGGCCGACGACCGCGAGCAGCGCTTCACCTCCGGCCTCGACACTCTCAGCTGTGGCCTGCAGACAGCACAGCGCTCATCCGGAATCAGCTGCGAATCCTGACCAGATCGCCGACCGGCATCTGCGGAGGCGCGGCGCGAGCAAGCTGGTCAGCCGGCCGAAATGAGCCCGTCAGGCCCGGGCCTGATGGGCTGCGGCGGGGGCTTGGCGAAGCGGCAATGCAGTGTGATAGCGGCGCTGGAGACGGCCGCCCACCCGCACCACACCGAAGCGAACCCGGAAATGGTGAGCCGGGCAATGACGATGACGGCAACGAGGTTGACGACGCCGAAAAGCGCGACGTTGCGGTAGCCCGACGCCAGCAGCGGCCCGCATACGACCACGACATACAGCGCGACGATCAGGAAGCCGTCATGCAGTCGGATGCTGTAGGACAGGTGGTACGGGGCCAGCCTCACGCCGACCGGGCCACGGGCCATCGCGGCGAACAGCGTCACGGCGATCGCGACCCCGAGCACCGCGAAGGGCACCATCATCTGCTTTCGCCGCCTAGTTGGCTCAACCGCGATGATGGCCAGGGGAATGAATACGGGCAGCACGACAAATGCGATCAGCAGGTAGGCCCACAGCGCGACATGGCCGATTCCGCGCGGTACATGGCCCTGGAGCCACAGCCAGACGAGCGCCTCGATGAACTGGTGGGCACCGAGCAGCAAGGGGATCCACGCCAGCGCGATGAACTCACGGCGCTGACGGATATGGCGAACGGCATCAACGCCGATCACGGCGATCAGCAAGCCGCCGCCAACGTCGGCCTGAGGCGAGAAGCACACGTGGGTTCCTCTCCAGCCGACGAAGGGGCGGCAGGGCTAGGGACTGAGCCGCGAGCCTGGCCGGGGCTGCTGCGGCGACTGCCCGCCGCCGGACAGCGGTTGCCGGGACCTGCCCGCGTCGAGGCCCGGGACGGTTTCTGTGCCGTCGATGAACGCCTGGGCCAGGTCGGACAGGCGCCGGTTGCCGGTCCGGGCACGGTTGCGGAGCAGGGTGAAGGCCTGGTCCATGTCCACCCCGAGCCGCTCGGCGAGCTTGCCCTTGGCCTGCTCGATGACTACCCGGCTGTTCAGCGCGGCCTGCAACTGCTCGTTCAGGGTGTCACTGTGCCGCATGCTGCGCTCGTGCAGCAAGCTGATCGTCGCCACGTCGGCCAGGGCCTGGCCGACGCGGATATCCGCTGCCGCCAGGGCGCCCGCCTCGGCGCGGAACAGGTTCAGCGCGCCGATGACCTGCTCGCGCAGCCGCATCGGCAGCGCCTGCACAGACGCGAACCCGGCCTGCCAGGCGGCCGGCGCGAACCGCGGCCACCGCGCCGCCGCGGCGGCCAGGTCCACGGCCTGGACGGGCCGGCCGGTCCGGAAGCAGTCCAGGCAGGGACCCTGATCATTCTGCAGCTGGAACAGTTCCAGCAGCCGGGCGGCTTGGCTGGAGGCGGCCACCACCCGCAGCTCACCGCGCGGGTCAGCCAGCAACAGCCCGGCGGCGGCCACGTCAAGCAGTTGCACGCTGCGATCGGTCAGCACATGCAGGAAGTCGATCACGTCAAAGCCGACCACCATCGTGTCCGTCAGCTCTACAAACGCCTCCGACAGTAGCTCTCCGTCCATCCCCGTTCACCTTCTCACGAACATACAGCAAGACCGGCCGCCCAAGCACGCGGGCACGCTCGCGCCCGGCCGTCCTGGCGTGGGTCAGGGTCAAGACGCAACTGTAGGCACCACGCGACGATGACGGAGGCCAGGCCAGGAAGCCTCAGATCACGAGCATACGCGTATGCCCGGCCGGACAAACGCCCCCGCGATGTCGACGCCGAACTGCTCAGCGAACATCCCGCGTACCGCGGCCAGTGCATTCCGCGCCTGGGCAGCGGCCGGGCCAGCGAATGCTGGGCGTAGAGTTCATGCTGAAGCTGGCGAACTAGCCGCTGGGTCGGGACCCCGCCTTGCTGCTGAAGCAGGAAGGCGCACCCATGTTCAGCGTGGATCTGAGTACCCACGAGTTCGGCGGGCATATCGTCGTCTCGTTGGGCGGGGAGCTGGACGTCGTGGACGCCGCTGGTGTCGCGGCTGCGCTCGTGACTTTCGCGGAACGCGAGCCGCAGATGATCGTGGATCTGGCGGCTCTGGAGTTCATCGACTCCAGCGGCGTGGCAGCGCTGGCGCGCGGACGGAAGCTGGCCCGGCACGCCGGGGGTGACCTGTTGCTAGCCGCGCCGCGGCGGCAGGTGCTGCGGGTTCTTGCCATTACCCGCCTGGTCGATGACTTCTCCGTGTATGCCAGCGTGGAAGAGGCAGCCGACAGCGCCGGACGCTCCCGGCGGGTGGTTGTGCCAATGCGGCGGCCCCGCAGGATGCGCTGGCCGAATACCGCCATGCGGCTAGGGGCGCAATCCTCTGAAGCGGAGCGCGGCGGCCCGCGAAAGCAGACGCGAGAGGCATTAGCGTCACCACCCCCCACAGCCGCGCCGCAGAGCCGATGACCGTCAAGGATGGCCTGGCTTGACAAATAGCCGACCGGGCAGGATCTGGGGGCTGGTCGCCGGGCAAGCCGCCCGCCGCGGCGGCCGCGTATCGGCCGAGGACGCGTGCGCGGCGGCCGTCGTGGCGGTTGAGGTCACCGGGGCATGGCTCAGCGCGGGGCGAGGCACCGAGGCGAGTCACCTGATGCGGGCCACTGATGAGGTCAGCGAGCAGCTCGCCGAGCTTGAGGTGACCCTGGGAGAGGGCCCGTGCCGGGATGCGTCCACCTCCGGCGGCCCGGTGCTGGCTTCGGATCTAGCTGAGATGTACGCTGTCCGCCGCTGGCCGGTGTTCGCCCCGGCGGCCTGCCAGGCCGGAGCGGCGGCGATCTTCGCGTTCCCGCTGCAGGTGGGGGCGATCCGGGCCGGGGTCATGGGCTTGTACCGGGAGCGGCCCGGTTCGCTGAGCGCTTTCGAGCTGGGTGATGCGCTGATCTTCGCCGACACCGCGACGCTGCTGCTGCTTGACGCCCAGGGCCAGGCGGCGGGAGGCGCCGGACCACAGACCGGCCAGCCCGCGGACCTGGCCCGGCACCGGGCCGAGATCGACCAGGCCACCGGAATGCTCACCGAGCAGCTCGGTGTCGGGATCGCGGAGGCATTCGTGCGGTTGCGGGCCTACGCCTACGTCAATGATCAGCGACTGACCGACGTTGCCCGCAACATCGTCGCCCGCCGCCTGCGGCTCCACCCTGACCCCGACTCGTCTGTAGGAGGGACCAGCTGAGTCTGCAGGAGGGACCAGCTGAGTAGGCCAGCGGACTTCCCAGCGGAAGAGCCAGGGTTAATGTGGCCAGCATGACGACTGATTCCGCACATCGCAGCGTCCGGCTCGAACGCATCGAGAACAGCAGGTACGTGGTCACCAACGACCGCGGCGGCCAGATCAGGATGGGCAAGGGGGAAGGCACCGACTTCACTCCGGTCGACCTGCTGCTCGCCGCGATAGGCGGGTGCACGGCGGTCGACGTTGACATCCTGACCTCACGGAGGGCCGAACCGGAGAAGTTCGAGATCCTGGTCGATGCGGACAAGGTCCGCGACGAGGCGGGTAACCGCCTGACCGATATCGTGGTGACCTTCCGGATCAGGTTCCCCGACGGTGAGGATGGCAATAGGGCCAGGGCGCTGCTGCCAGACGCCGTGCGGAAATCACATGACCGGCTGTGCACGGTGTCGCGGACCGTGGAGCTCGGCACACCCATAGCGGACCGGATCGAGTAAGCCGGAGAGCTTCGGCTACGTAATGCCGCGCTTTTACCGCTCAGCCGCGGTCTGAAATAGGGAGTTGGCGCAACGAAAGTGACCCGTGATGCGATCGCTGGTCCGTAATCCGGGATCGTGAACGGTTACTGCCCGCCGGGGGGCAGTAACCGTTCACGATGATGATCCGGCCTTCCACCCCAGCCGAAGTACGGCCCAAAGGACCGCACCGCAGAGCCAGGAGAGTCTGGTGCGCCGAGTGATGCGCTCAGACGCGGGCAGGAATGGATTAGCCGCCGCCTTTCTTCGATCAGCGTCATCTGCAGCAGGGACCAAACGTCCCGACCGAAGCGGGCCGATGCGAGGCGAAGGGAAACCGGCCACCCTGCTTCATACGTTCTAGGCGGATCGCGCTCTCGACCGCCAGGTGAAGGCTTGACCCGATCACCTTCCCGGCCATCGCGTCAGCTGACCCGGTGGCCGACGCTTCAGCTGTGCCAGCGGAAACGCCAGGTGGCGAAGACGGCGCCTGCGGCCGTCCAGAGGGCCAGGTTGGCCAGGTCCCAGGCCGGGAAGGGGCGCACCGCATAGGCGTTTTGCAGCACTTGGGCGAGCGCCTTGACTGGGAACGTGGCTACCAGGCGGGATAGCCAGTCCGGCAGCCCGCTGAAGGTGGGATCGAAGACGCCGGAGATGATCGCGATGGGCAGGAAGCTGGCGTACGCGACGGGACCGGCGGATTCGGCGCTGGTGATAATCGAACTGATGGCCAGGCCGAGCGTGGCGAAGCATACGGTGCCCAGGACAAGGCCGGCCGCCAGCGCGAGCAGTTCGCCCGGCCGCGGGACGGCGCCGAAGGCGAGCCAGCCGATCATCCCGGTGGCCGCGGTGATGAAGATCACGGTGGCGACCGTGCTCACCAGCAGGCCGCCGATATAGGCCCCTGATGGCAGGGGCGTGGTCCTGATCCGCTTGAGCACGCCGTCGTGGCGCAGCACCGCGACCTTGGATCCAAGGTTCACGTAGGCGGCGACGATCACGCCGAAGGCCAGGATGCCGGGCACGAAGACGGTGGTGTTCTTAATGTCGGTGCCCGGCAGATGCGAGCCGGCGTTGGCCGCCCCGATCAGCAGCAGAATCATCAGCGGGAAGGCGAAGGTGAACAGCGCGTACTCGGCACTACGCCAGAAGCTGCGTTGCTCGAGCAGCGCCTGCCGCACTGCGAGATGAACCGTTCTCGTCACTCGTGATCTCCGTTGGTGCTGGTGAGCTGCAGGTAGGTGTCTTCGAGGCGGGGAGCGGTCACAGCCAGGCCGTCCAGGTCGCCGAGGCGGTGCTGCAGCGCCCAGGCAAGCAGCCGCCGCAGGGTCACGGCCGCGTTGGCGGTATGGCAGACCGACTCCGGCCCGCGGACAGACAGGTCGATCCCGTCCGGCAATGGGATCTGACCACGGCGCAGCGCGGACGGCGTGGTGAAGGAAATGCGGGTGGCCAGGCCGGCCCGGACTGCGACCTCATGCGTGGTCCCGACAAGCTCGATGCGGCCCGCCCGCAAGATGGCGATCCGGTCGGCCAACTGTTCCGCTTCATCCAGGTAGTGCGTGGTGAGCAGGATCGTCTTGCCCAGCAGGCGCAGGTTCTCGATCGCCGCCCAGCATCGCCTACGGGCTTCCGGGTCGAAGCCGGTGGTCGGCTCGTCGAGGAAGACCAGATCGGGGTCGCCCGCGAGGGCCAGGGCGAAGTCCAGGCGACGCCGCTGACCGCCTGAGAGCTTGCGGACCTGGGTGTTCCTGACCTCGCTGAGCTCCACTACCTCGAGCAGGTCGCCGAGCGGGCGCGGGTTCTGGTAGTAGCTCCGCCACAGGTCGAGGAGCTCGGCGACCCGCGCCTGCCGGGGAAAGCCGCACTCCTGCAAGACCATCCCGGCCCGCTCGCGCAGCCTGGCCGGCTGCGCGGCCGGGTCCAAGCCCAGGACCCTGACTTGCCCGGCCGTTGGCGCCCTGAAGCCCTCGAGGATCTCCAGGGTGGTGGTCTTGCCCGCGCCGTTGGGGCCGAGCAGGCAGAATACCTCGCCGTAGCGGACATCGAAGTCGACGCCGTGCAGGACCTCGGTGGCGCCGAAGCTCATCCGCAGGCCGGTGACGTGGACCGCCGCCTCGTCCGTCATGGCGCGCCGGCCGGAGCTTGGCCGGCCGGAGCTTGGCCGGCCGGAGCTTGGCCGGCCGGAGCTTGGCCGGCCGGAGCTTGGCCGGCCGGAGCTTGGCCGGCCGGAGCTTGGCCGGCCGGGGCTGGGCCGGCCGGGGCTGGGACCAGCGCGTGTACCAGTGCGTCTACCGCCGTTTCCGCGGCCAGGTCGCCCGGGATGGCGGCGCCGTCCGGGTCGGAGAACCGGTGCCGGGCGAACCAGGTCAGCGTCTCGAGCACCAGCCGGGCCGTTGCCGCCGTGTCGGGCGTGCGGCGCAGCGTGCCGGCCTCGGCCCGGCCGGTCAGGTACTCGGTCAGCGCCGCCAGGACCGGCGCGCGGATGCCCACGTTGAGCAGGTCGGCCATCTCGGGCAGTTCCCGGGCCGAGCGCTCGAGCATGTCCGCGGCTTCCCTGGTCCGCGATTCGAGCTCGAACAGCTCGCGGAGGATCTTCTCGAGCTCGGCCGCGGTATCACCGCGGCCCTCTCCGGCCAGGGCCTCGGCGAGCGCGCCGAACGGCACCACCTCGGCGATGAAGTCACGCGCCTCCCGCAAGGTAGCGGCCAGCGGCGCCGGCGAAAGCGGCAGGTCGCCCGCGGGCAGGTCCTCGAGCAGCAGCGCGTGGCGAATGGCCAGCACGAACAGGCCTTCCTTGCTCCCCACGTACCGGTAGATGGCCGCTTCGGACAGGCCCATCTCGGCCGCGACGTCGCTCATCCTGGCCAATCGGTACCCTTCGCGGGTGAAGACCCGCACGGCCGCGGAGATCAGCTCGGGAAGCCGTTCATGCGCGTCGCGTTTGCCTGCCATGCCTCGGATCATATGTGTAAGTAAGTGGCTCACTTACACAACGAGGCGAGATCGTCAGGAAACTCTCAGCTCCGCCGAAGCACTTGGGACACTGGGGCCATGGCGATGAAGCCAGCCGACGTGATGTGGCAGACGGGCCTGACCCTGGATAACACATCACTTCCCGAGAAGCCCGGGCCCGCGGCCGGACCGTAGAGTCGCCGCATGACCATTAACCAGTCAGGTGAGGCCGCATGATCAAGGGCATCTCCATCGTGTCGGTCTGGGTGCTCGACCAGGATTCGGCCAAGGAGTTCTACGCCGGGAAGCTCGGCTTCACCGTCACCAACGATCTCAGGCTGGACAACGGCATGCGCTGGCTGACCGTCCGGCCACCCGGCAGCGAGAACCAGGAACTGCTGCTGATGGACCCGCTGCACTCCATGCTCGACGAGGAGACGGGGCAGCAGGTGCGGGCCCTGGTCGCCAAGGGGGCGCTGTCGCCGGGCGTGATGGCCACCTCGGACTGCAAGGGAGACCACAGCACGCTGGCCGGGCGCGGCGTCGAGTTCACCCAGGACCCCGCCGACCGGCCCTACGGCGTCGAGGCGATCATGCGTGACGACTCGGGCAACTGGTACAGCTTCACTCAGCACAAGTTGCTGGGAGACTAGGCCCGAGCCGGGCCGCCAGTCGAGGGCTGGAGGCGGCGGCGGGGCGGGTGCCGGGTCCGTTCGGGATCAAAAACCGGCTACGGCGGTCAGCGCCGGGGAAGTCCCTGTTTTAAAGTTTGCTCATGGCGGAATCCGAACCCGGCGGGGAGATCGCCCGCAGCGAACTGCGCGCCTCCTACGAAGACAGGGACCGGGTGGTCGAGCTGCTGCGGGTGTCCGCCGGGGACGGGCGGCTGACCGCGGAGGAACTCGACGAGCGGCTGGAACTGGCCATGACGGCGCGGACCTACGGCGAGCTGGCCCGGCTGGTCTCCGACCTGCCCGCGGAGGGGTCCGTAGCGAGTCCGGCGACGGCGCCCCCGGCCAAGGAAGTGGCGCGCATCGACATCCGCAGCGGCCACGTGCAGCGGGTCGACCGTTGGGTGGTCCCGCAGCGGATGGACGTGAAGGTGACCAGCGGCCACGTGAAGCTGGACTTCACCCAGGCTGTGATCACGCAGCCGTCGCTCAAGCTCGACGTCGACGTGCGCAGCGGGCACGTCAGGCTGGTGACCAAGCCCGGGATCGTGGTGGACGCCGACGACGTGGCCATCCGCAGCGGCCACGTCAAGGTCCGCGCGCCGTGGGGTTCCGACGTGCCGGTCCAGCTGCGGATCGAGGTCACCGGCAAGGTGGGCAGCGGCCACCTTCTCGCCGGGCCGCGGCCCCGGACGTTCTGGGAGTGGCTGACCAGGAAGCCTAAGCCGTACGCGATCGCGCCGCGCTGAGCTTGACGCTCATCGTGGTGTCCGGCGCGCCGGGCACCGGCAAGTCGACGATCGCCCGCGCGCTCGGGGCGGATCTGCGGTTCCCCGTGCTGTCCCTGGATCCGGTCAAGGAGGCGCTGGCGGATGTCCTCGGGCTGGGTGACGAGGACTGGTCCAATCGTCTCGGCGACGCGGCGGCGGAAGTGGTGTTCCGGCTGGCTTCGGCGGTCCCGGACGCGATCGCCGAGGGTTGGTGGCGAGGGGCACGGCGGGACCGGGCGCTCGCCGAGTTCGCCGGGGCCATCGAGGTGTTCTGCCACTGCGACCCCCAGCTGGCCAGGGACCGGGCGGCCGCCCGGATCGGCCACGGAAGGCACCCGATTCACCGCGACGTGATCAACCCCGCCATGGCGGACCGGGTGGCCTGGCTGGCGGAGTCGGTGACGCCGCTCGGGCTGGGCACGGTTCTGGTCAAGGTGGACACCGGGGCACCGGGCGCGAGCGACCGGGCCATCACGGCGGTCAGGGCCGCCCTGGGCTGACAGCGCTCACTCCCGGCTTGCCTTGCTGGCCGGCTGGCGTGGGTGGGAGGGTTGAGGGATGCCGACTCGTCTCGTGCACCTGGTCATCGACGCGGCCGAGCCCGTGAGGCTGGCGCGGTTCTGGGCTGCGGCGCTTGGCTGGGAGGTCGGCGCCGAGGAATCCGGCGACGTGGACGTCTGGCCGCACGGGTTCAGCTACCCCGACCCGGCGGCGCTGCCGCTGGTGTTCGTGCCGGTTCCTGAAGCCAAGACCGGCAAGAACCGCGTGCACCTGGACCTGGCCACCGAATCCGAGGCGCACCAGGCCGCGGAGGTGGAACGGCTGCTCGCCCTGGGCGCGGCGCCGACCGACATCGGCCAGGGCGACGTGCCCTGGACCGTGCTGGCCGACCCGGAAGGCAACGAGTTCTGCGTCCTGGATCCGCGGCCGGTCTACCGGGACACCGGGCCGGTCGCCGCCGTGGTCGCCGATTGTGCCGATCCAGTCGCCGTAGCCGGGTTCTGGGGGCACGCGACCAGCTGGGTGTCGGCCAGTTCGACGACCAGCGGGGTGTCGTTGCGGTCACCGCGGGGCGTCGGCCCGTACCTCGAGCTGCTGCCGTCAACGGACGTGAAGTCGGTCAAGAACCGGGTGCACCTGGACGTGGCGCCTTATCGGGGCGAGGACCACGCGGCCGCGGTCAGGGCGCTGACCACGGCCGGCGCGGCGCCGGCCGACGTCGGGCAGGGCGAGGTCTCCTGGACCGTGCTGGCCGACCCGGAGGGCAGCGAGTTCTGCGTGTTGTCGCCCCGGTGACGCCCGCGGAGGCCAGGACCCTGGTCCAAGTCCAGGCCGAACTAGCCCGGCTCATCCGCTACGACGACGAGTCCGTTGTGCACGACGCGTGGATCAGGCAACGTTACGACCTCGGCGCCGCGGCCAGCTACGCGCCCGCCCGGACCGCGGCGGTACGGACGGCGTGGCACGAAGCCGGCCACGCGGTGGCCGCGCTGGCCGTCGGGGCGCGGTTCAGTTCGGCCAGCATCCGCCACGGCTCCGGTAGCCAAGGCCGGGTCCATAGCGTCCAGGGCGGCGATGAGCAGGCCTTCGTCATCGACGCGGCGGGTCAGATCGCCGAGAGGCTGCGGGACTGGTCGATGCTGACCGGCGACGACGAGCTGCGCGCGTGGCTGCCGACCTGGCGTGCCGACGGCGGCGACGCACGGCGGTTCCGGAGCGGGATCGCCGTGTGCTTCGGCGGCGACGAACTTGCCGCCTGGCGGCATTGCGAGCAGGCCCTGACCCCGCTGCGGCCGCGGATCCGCCAGCTGGCCAGGGCGCTGCTCGTGCACCCGCGGCACCTGCCGTACCGGGTAGCGGCGGCCATCGCCGACAGTGCCTGAAAGGGCGAGCCCTAAACGGCGGACCGGTACCAGGCCGGGAAGCCGTCCAGCGAGTCGAGCACCACCTCGGCGCCCGCGCCGGCTAGGTCTTCAGGGCTGAACGAGCCGGTCGCGACGCCCACGGCCCGCACGCCGGCCTGCACCGCGGCGGCCATGTCCGGCGGCGTGTCGCCCACGTAGGCCGTCGCCTTCAGGCGGCGCAGCACCGCCGCCTTCTCCGGGCCATGCACCAGCGTGAACAGCTCGTCGGCGGACAGCCCGACCGCGCCCAGGCTCGGCCCGACCGAGATGGGGTGCTTGGCCGTGATGATGACCACGCGCTGCCCCGCCGCCCGGACCGCGGCCAGCGCCTCGTACGCACCAGGCAGCGCGGTCGTCATCCGTTCTGCCAGGCTCACGTAATGCCGCCGGTAGATCTCGGCCGCCTCGGCACCCTGTTCCGGCGGGAACCAGAACGCCAGCTCGTCGTCGAGCTTGATGCCAAGTCGACGGTCCACCGCGTCCAGGTCGATGGCGGTGTCGGTCTCGCGCGCGACCTCGGCGAAGGAAGCCAGGATGGCCGGACGCGAGTTGATCAGCGTCATGTCGAGGTCAAAGCCGACCGGTCCCATTCCGCCCCCGTCCCCAGAACCCTGAGCTCGCTGCGGGCCGGAATCCGCGGTGCGCTCCTTCTCCGGCTCCATCCTCCCAGCCAGAGCACGGTCACGGTCAAACGAGTAAATTCAAGGTCTATGACTTGGGACGATCTGCTGGCATACTGCCTGGCCAAACCCGGCGCCTGGCGGGACGAGCCCTGGGAGGGCGACGTGGTGGCCAAGGTCGGCAGCAAGATCTTCGCGTTCCTCGGGTCAGGCGCGGCTCCGTCCGTGGGCCTGAAGTGCGGAGCCAGCCGCGAGGCGGCCGACGAATGGCTGCTGCGGTACCCGGACGATGCGTCCGTGATGGCCTACATAGGCCGCTCCGGGTGGAACACGCTGCGGATCGGCGGCGCGATCGGAGACGATGAGCTCGTCGAGGCCATTGACGCCTCCTACTCGGCCATTGTCAGCAAGCTGCCAAGGAAAGACCGCCCGCCAGATATGGCGTGAACTAGTGTCTGGGCGGGCACCGCGGGTCGTTCGGGATAATGATCGTGATTTTTGGCCGGGGAGGGGTACGGGCGGGACCGTGACCAGTGACCACGAGGCGGGGCCGGATCCTGCTATGCAGGAAACGATGCCTCTCCCGGGTATTCCGGTATCCGCGGGGGCGCTCATCTTCGACCGGGCGGGCCGGCTGCTGATCCTCAAGCCGACCTAC
Source organism: uncultured Actinomycetes bacterium (assembly GCA_963798675.1). Lineage (GTDB taxonomy): Bacteria > Actinomycetota > Actinomycetes > Streptosporangiales > Streptosporangiaceae > Palsa-504. Next base: position 155,432 of record CAWCUJ010000013.1, read on the forward strand.
AAGAGCGGCTGGACGATCCCCGGCGGCGTCATGGAGGCGGACGGGGAGTCGCCGTGGGAGGCGTGCCGGCGCGAGGTGCGCGAGGAGACCGGCATCGACCTGGCCCGCGGGCGGCTGGCGGCGATGGATTTCCGCCGCCCGCGCCTGGGTCGCCCGGGCGGGATCCGGTTTCTGTTCGACTGCGGGCGGGTGAGCAACAAGGCGCTCGCCGTCCTAGTGCTGCAGCCCGAGGAGATCTCCGAGTCCCGGCTCGCCCCGCTCCCTGACGCGCTGGATTTGCTCAGGGGTCCGATCAGGCGGCGGGTGCGGGCGGCCACCCGCGGCCAGCGGCTGGTCTATCTGGAGGACGGCCGCCCCGTCTCCGGAGTCGACTCGGGCGGGTCCTAATCCGGGCAGTCGAGCACCACTTGGAGATCCGGCCGATGGCCACTTCGCAGCTCATGATCCGTTCCGGCTACGCGGCCGGTTCGTAGCTGAGGTGGACCACGCCGGTGCTGAACGACTCGGAGCCGGTGAGGGCGAGCGGCACCTGGCCGTCCGGCTCGCTGAACAGGCGCTTGCCGCTGCCGATCACGACCGGGAAGACGAGCAGGTCAAGCTGGTCGAGCAGATCGTGCCGGAGTAGCCAGCTGACCAGGGTCGAGCTGCCGCTCATGCCGATGTTCATGCCTGGCTGCTGCTTCAGCTCGCGGATCTGTTCGGCGACATCATCACCTGCACCGCTGATCAGCGTGGAGTTCTGCCAGTCAGCCGAGGTGAGCGTGCTGGATACGACGAACTTCGGCGTGTTGTTCATCTGGTCTGCCATGCCGCCGGACTGGCCGCCGAAGGCGGCGGCAAATCCTTCGTAGGTCGTCCGGCCGAGCAGCATGGCGTCGTTGGCGGCCATCAGGACTCCGACGGCCTGTCCGACCTGATCGTTGAAGTACGGACCGGTCCACTTCTCCGGTGACTCCACTACGCCGTCCAGCGAGATGAAGAGTCCCGCGGCGATCTTTCGCATGATCCCTTTCCTTTCTAGTCGTCTCTCATCGTTTAGTCGTTTAGTCGTTTAGTCGTTTAGTCGTTTAGTCGTTTAGTCGTTTAGTCGTGGGCGAGGAAGAATTCGGTCAGCACGGGGGCGATGGCCTGCGGCTTGACCATGTGGTTCTGCCCCGGCAGCGTCCGGTACTGGGCATCCGGCAGGGCATCGGCCAGAGCGCGCGTCGCGTTGGCCATCCAGGCCGGGCTCTTGCCGCCGGCCGCCACCAGCGTCGGGATCTTGACCGCGGCCCACTCCGCGGGCGCGAACGGTGTTCCCCGCTGATGGTCTTGCACGATCGTGATGTCGTAGGGAAGAGTGGGCGCGACTGCCTTGAGCTTCGGCCAGACGGGCGTGAGCGGCATCACCGCGGTGAAGATCGCCGGCGTGCCCACGAACCGCATGAACATCTTGACCGCATCTCCGGAGCGCCCGTCGGCCACCAGCCGGTCGAGCCGGGCCAGGTAGTCGTCGGGTATCGGGGAACGGGTGCCGTCCACGATGAACGGCGGCTCGTACACCGCCAGCTTCCCGATCGCGGGGATGCGCTTGGCCGCCTCCAGGGCAAGCGCGGAGCCGGACGAAGTGCCGTGCACGGACACCGTTTCTCCTTCGCTTTCTCCTTCGCTGGCCAGGGCGACCAGCGCCTCGATGTCGTCGACCTCGCGGCCTGCCGCGTAGGGCGGCGTGTCACCGCTGGCCCCGCGGCCCCTGCGGTCGTAGGTGTAGACGGTGAAGTGCGGCGTGAGCTGCGCGGCGAGCTTGGGCATCGGTCCGAACGACCGGCTGCACAGGGCACCGTCGACCAGGATCAGCGGCGGACCCTGACCTGCCTTGGTGAACGCGATGCTCGTTCCGTCGGCTGACCGTACGGTGTTCATGGGATTCTCCGTTCTGGTGGTCGGGTGCGTGGACGATCAGGCGAGCGTCCGGCTGAGCCAGGATTCCCAGGCCCGCTGGGCCTGGGCCGGATCGGCGTTCTCGGCGAACAGGTGGTGGGCCGCGAGCGCCGGCTTGCCGAAACCGCGCAGGAACCGGTAGAGCGCGTCTTGCGTGCGTATGCCGATCGTGTGGGCGTTGGCGAAGTAGACAACGCCGTCCACGGCGCCGATCGCGTCTGCTGGGCCGATCGCGTCTGCTGGGATGAATCGGGCCCGGTCGCCGGGCTTGGCGGCCTCATACAAGCCAAGCGCGCGGCACAGCAACGCCCGGTCGCGGCTCCAGGCCGTGCCCGGCGGCCCGAACGCGGTGACCGGCAGCGCGAACCGGCCAGCGAAGTAAGTGAGGTACTCGACCAGGGTCCGGAAGTACATCTCGCCGCCCAGCGTCATTGCCTCGAACTCATCCGCCCAGTCGTCGCCGGGAAGGAAACCGCTGGTCACGGTGCGCAGCACGGTACTGCCGCCCGCGCGTCCCTCGATCAGGAACTCATAGGCGATGTACCGCCCGTCCGGGGCCTCGCCGCTGCGGTAGGCGAACCGGCTCGCCGGCTCCCAGGCGGTCACGTCGAGTTCCGGCGCGTACTCGCCGAAGACGGTGCGGACAGTGCCGGTAGCGCCGGGCTGCACCTCGCTGCGGCCCATGAACCAGGAGTCGATCCCGGGCCCGGAGGCGATGGCGGCCCAGACCTCGTCCGGGGTCGCAGGCACTTCGGCCTGGCTGCGCTGTTCGAACGGGTGGCCCATCAGGTCTCCTCGGTCTCGGCGGCCGTGCTAGCCGTGCTGGCCGTGGTGGCTGTGACGGCCGGGTGGACGGCGATGACGAGATGGTGCTCGCGGCCGCCTTCGGCCTGCTCGTCGTGGTACTTCGCCACCAGCGAGGTCACGGCTTCCACCAGTTCGCTGGTGAAGGCGGCACGGTCGGCGGCGGACGCGAACCGCACCCGGCCGTCCATCGCGAACGTCGCGAGCTTCTTCTGCGCCCGGGTGGCACCGGTGATCAGGTCGCCGACATCGCGGACGAGCTGCGCGGCCAGGGCCAGCAGCCAGCGGGCCGACAGGCGGTCAGGCGCGCGGGCCGGATCGGGGGCTACGGCCGCCAGCGCCGAGGGCGAGATCACGTAGGAGGCCGCCGCGGCCCGGAGCAACCGCTCGGTCACGTTCCCCTTGCGGCGCTCCTCTACCAGCTCTATCAGCCCGTGCCGCTCCAGCGTCCGCAAGTGATAGTTGACCTTCTGCCGGGGCAAGCCGATGGCGGCGGCGAGCATGGACGCCGACCTCGGCTCGGTCAGCTGAGCCAGCAGGCGCGCTCGGGCCGGCTCCAACGCGGCCTCAGCGGCGGCCGGATCGGCGATTACTGCTACATCGATCATGAGACCAGTCTGACATCCGACAAAAATTTTTGTCAAGAAAAATTTAGTTGTCGGTCGGCTTAACCTTTAGTTGTCGGTCGGCTCAGCCACTGCGGCGACTGGTACAGAAGTTCCGAGAGTGGTGTATGGGTCACGGAGCTCGAAGCAGAGTAGCGGACTAACTCACGGTCGCCGTGGTAGCTCAGATTGAATCGAATTACGAATTTAGTGCCGGGGCGGGGGGATGTTGGAGTTGGTGAGACGGGTGCGCAACTAGTGGCGGATTAGCGGGACAGGAGGAAGGTGCGGTGGGTCACCGCGTCGAACACGTCGGAGGGGCCAGGGCGGGGACGTCGGGCCCGTTCGGCGTAAAATCGGCTGCGCCGGCCGGGACCGTGGAGACCAGCAGGTCGCCGTCGCGGACCCCGGCCGAGCGCGGCATAGGCGGCCGTGTGCAGCATCGGCGACAGCGAGTGCGCGATCGGCGATCCAAGGACCGCGGCTCTGTGCCCCCCGGGGGGCGACTCTCCGGGAGCCCCGATCCTGGGGGAACCTTCCCCCGGGACCCCTCGGGTCAACCCTGGCCCAGGTTGTGCTGGAGTTCCTGCCGGAACTGCTCGAACTGGGCCTGGCTCGAGGTGAACAGGGTCTCGCCGGTCTTCGGGTTAACGGTCACGAAATAGATCCAGTTCCCCGGGGCCGGGTGCAGCACGGCCTGGATGGCCGCGTTCCCCGGGCTGTCGATCGGACCGGGCGGCAGGCCCTTATGCCGGTAGGTGTTGTACGGCGACGGGCTGTTGAGCTGCTGGTCATTGGCGAGGATGCCGTACGTGTTCAGGCCGTAAAGCACGGTGCTGTCGAGCTGCAGCGGGATGCCCTGCGCCAGCCGGTTGTAGATCACCCGGGCGATCTTCGGGTAGTCGGACAGCCGGCCGCCTTCGGCCTGCACCAGGCTGGCCATGATGATCACCTGGCCCGGGCTGAGGTGCACCTGCTTGGCCGCCACGGGCAGGTTCACCGTCGCGGCCTCCTGGTCGAACCGCTGCACCATGCCTTTCAGCACGCCGAGGGCGGTTTCGTGCGGCTGGACCACGTAGGTCGCGGGGAACAGGTAGCCCTCGGGCTTGCCGTTGGCGTAGCTGGGCAGCCCGAGCGATGCCGGGTTCTTGAGCGCAGTGGCGTAGGCGCTGGCCGGGATGCCGGATTTGGCGCCGAGCCAGGCCATGGTCTGACTCAACCGCCAGCCCTCCGGGATCGTCACCGTGACCTGCATCAGGTTCTTCGGATTGAGCAGCAGCGCGTAGGCCAGCGATGCCTGCATGTGCTTGTGCATCCCGTAGAAGCCTGGCAACAGGCCGGACTGATTGGAGCTGTGCTCGGCGGCAAGGACGAACGCGCGGGAACTGGCCACCACGCCAAGCTGCACCAGCTTGGGCCCGAGGCTGGTCGGGGTGTCACCCGAGGTGACCTGGACCACGACGGAGCCGGTGCCGTTTCCGACGTAGTCGGCCGGGTGGTACTTGCCCATGTAGAAGCTGTAGGCGTAGGCGCCGCCTACGGCCAGCGGGATGACGATGATCAGCAGCGCGGCCAGCGGCGCGATCCAGCGGAACCTGCGCCTGGAACGACGGCCACCCCGCCCTCCCCCGCGGCTGTCCTGACGGCCGCCCCGGCGGGCGCGTCGGTCGCTCTCGTAATCGGCGTCGCTGTCGTCGCCGAAGCCGGGGACGAACCTGTCCCCCGCCCGGTACTCGTCCTCGTACTCGACGTCGCCTGGGTGCTCACCCGGCTCGCCGTAGGGGCTGCGCTCGCCGTGCTGGTCCTGCGCGCGGAAATCGGCCGGGTCATAGCTGGCTTGCGCGGGCTGGCCGGGGTGCCACTCCTGGGCTTCGGGGCGGGAGAGCCGCTGGGTCCTGCGCCAGGGCGAGTCTTCCGGGTCTATTGGTCGGCCCTGGTCCGGCGGTCCGGCCAGGCCGGGCTTGTCGTACCTGGGCTCGTCGTACCTGGGCTCGTGGTGCACCGGCTCGTACCCGGCCGGCAGCGGCCTGAGGTGCTCATCCGGGCGCCAGGCGTCCCCATCCGGAGGCCGGTGAGACCCCCGCAGCCCCTGGGGCATGCGTGGCCCCTGGGGCATGCGTGGCCCCTGGGGCATGCGGGGATCCATGGGCATGCGGGGGTCCTGAAAGCCGCGTGAGTGCTGCGGCGGCCGGGGGCTCTGCGGCGGCCGGGGGCCTTGCGGCGGCCGGGGGCCTTGCGGCCATCCGTCTCCGTTCTCGCTCACGCAGCGCCACCCGGGACGAGCTGGCCCGTGGGGCAGCCGGAGGCACGTTCGGCGTCCAGGGCAGCTTGCAGCAGGACCGCGGCGGCCGCGGCGTCGACGACTTGGCGGCGGGCGCGGGCGTCCTTCCCGCCGCGGCGCAGCGCGTCGTGCGCCTCGGTGGTGGTGAACCGCTCGTCGAGCAGCCGCACCGGGATCGGCGCGAGCCGTCTGGCCAGGTCTGCGGCGAACTCCCTGGCGCCGGTCGCGGCGGCGCCTTCACGGCCGGATAGCGACGTGGGCAGCCCCACGATGACCTCGATCGCGCCCTGCCCGGCGGCCAGCCTGGCCAGTTCGGCCCGCGCCAGCTCGGCCTTCGCGCCGGGACCGGACGGAAGCACGGCCAGCGGGGTGGCCAGAACGCCGCCCGGATCGCTGCGGGCCACCCCGATGCGGACCGAACCGATGTCGACCGCCAGCCGCACCCCGTGCCTGAACGCACCCTGCCTGGGCGGACGCCCCTTCAAGGGAAGCCGCCTCGCCGACGCGGTTTCTGACACGGTGAAGACCCCGGAAGGTCGCAGGAGCATGCCAATACGTTACCTACCGGACCTGACTGTGTCCCGCAAAGCCCCACGAACAGCCTCAAATGCCTCATCTATGACGCCGGGGTGACTGTCCGGGATGGGCGCGCCGCCGCCCTGGGCGACGTCCGGCTTTCCCCCGCCGTTGCCGCCGAGGGCCCGCGCCGCCGTCCCGACCAGCGAACCCGCCGACAGGCCGAAGCCGCGGCCTGCCTCGTTGACCGCGATGACCACGACCGGCTTGTCCGCGGGCACGCCGATGATGACTACCACCCCGGGGCGCCCGCGCGGCACCCGGCCGCGCACCTCGAGCGCGAGCTTGCGGATGTCGTCGGGCTCGGTCCCGTCCGGCACCCGGTGCGCGACCAGGGCGATCCCGCTGATGTCCGCCGCGGCGGCCGCGATTTCGCCGGCCGACTCGAGCAGCCGGGCGGCCCGCAGCCGCTGCAGTTCGCGCTCGGCCTCCCTGAGCCGGGAGACCACGGCCGAGATCCGCTCGGGAAGCTGCTCGCGCGGCGTCTTGAACTGCTCGCTGAGCTGGCTGACCAGCGTGCTTTCCCGGGCCAGGAAGCGGAACGCGTCGATGCCCACCAGTGCCTCGATCCGGCGCACGCCCGACCCGATGGACGCCTCGCCGAGCACCTTGATCAGGCCGAGCTGGCCGGACCGGGCCACATGCGTGCCGGCGCACAGCTCGCGGGAGTAGTCGCCGACTTCGACCACGCGGACCTGGTCGCCGTACTTCTCGCCGAACAGCGCCAGCGCGCCCATCTCGCGGGCCTCTTCCTGAGAAGTGTAGAACGCGCGCACGTCCAGGTCGTTGACCAGGACCTCGTTGACCTCGGCCTCGGTGTCGCGCAGCACCGTCAGCGGTACCGCGCCCGGAGCGGTGAAGTCGAACCTGAGCCTGCCCGGCGCGTTCTCCGAGCCCGCCTGCGCCGCCGACTCCCCCAGCGCGCCGCGCAGCGCGCGGTGCACGAGATGGGTCGCGGTGTGCGACCGGGACAGCGCTCGGCGGCGCTCGACATCGATCTCGGCGAACGCGGCCGCGTTCGTCATGACCTCGCCGGAGGTGACCTTGCCGCGGTGCACGATGAGCCCGGGCAGTGGGGTCTGCACGTCCGAGACCGCGATCTCGCCGCCGTCCACGGTGATGGTGCCCCCGTCGGCGAGCTGGCCGCCGCCCTCGGCGTAGAACGGGGTGCGGTCGAGCACCACGTCTACCTCGGTGCCCGCGCCCGCCGCGGGCACCGGCACGCCGTTAACCAGCAGGCCGAGGATCGTCGCCTCGCCGGAGATCTGGTCATAGCCGGTGAAGGCGACCGCCCCGGACCGCTCGAGCATCTCCGAGAACGCGGAAATGTCGGCGTTGCCGGTCTTCTTCTCGGCCGCGTCGCGCTTGGCGCGGTCCCGCTGCTCGGCCATGAGCCGGCGGAAACCTTCCTCGTCGACGGTCAGGCCCTGCTCGGCCGCCATCTCCAGGGTCAGGTCGATCGGGAAGCCGTAGGTGTCGTGCAGCTGGAAGGCCTGCGCGCCGGACAGCGTCGCGGAGTTCCTGCGCCGGTTCTCCTCCACCGAGGCGTCGAATATCGCGGTGCCGGTGCGCAGCGTGCTGGCGAACGCCACCTCCTCCGCTTCGATGACCGTGCGGATGTTGGCCGCGTCTCGCCTCAACTCCGGGTACAGCCCGGCCATCGCCTCGATCGCGGTCGAGGTGAGCTCGGGCATGAAACGCTCGCCTGTGGTTGAGGCCGTGCCGCCGCCGCCACCGCGCTGGCTGCCGGCCAGCAGGCGCAGGTTCCTGATGCTGCGCCGCACGATCCGCCGCAGCACGTAGCCGCGGCCCTCGTTGCTGGGCAGTACGCCGTCCTCGACCAGCATGACCGCGCTGCGCACGTGGTCGGCGACGACTCGCAGGGCCACGTCGTTCGCCGCGTTCCGGCCGTAGCTCTGCTCGGTGAGTTCGGCCGCGCGGTCCAGGATCTTCCAGGTGGTGTCGATCTCATAGAGGTTGTCGACCCCCTGCAGGATGGACGCCATCCGCTCCAGGCCCATGCCGGTGTCGACGTTCTTCGACGGCAGCAGGCCCTCGATGTCGAAGTCGTCCTTGGCCCGGACCTTGCTCAGCTGGTCCTGCATGAAGACCAGGTTCCAGATCTCGAGGAAACGGTCCTCGTCGGCCGCCGGGCCGCCGTCGCGGCCGTATTCCGGGCCGCGGTCGTAGTAGATCTCCGAGCACGGGCCGCCGGGGCCTGGCACGCCCATGTGCCAGTAGTTGTCGGCCAGGCCGCGGGCCTGGATCCGGTTCTCCGGCAGGCCGATCTCGTTCCGCCAGATGCTGAACGCCTCGTCGTCACCGTGCAGGATGGTGGCCCACAGCTTGTCCTGCGGGAAGCCGAACCCGCCATCGGCCTCGGACCTGGTCAGCAGCTCCCAGGCGTACCTGATGGCGCCCTGCTTGAAGTAATCGCCGAACGACCAGTTCCCCAGCATCTGGAAGAAGGTGGCGTGCCTGGTGGTCTTGCCCACCTCTTCGATGTCCAGCGTCCGCACGCACTTCTGCACGTCGGCCACTCGCCGGTACGGCGGCGTCCGCTGGCCGAGCAGGAACGGCTTGAACGGCTGCATGCCGGCGATGACGAACAGCACCGTGGGGTCGTCGGCAACCAAGGAGGCCGAGGGCACGATGGCGTGGCCCTGCTGCTCGAAGTACGCAAGGAAGCGGCGGGCGATCTCTGCCGACTCCATCAGTGGCCATCCTCAGGTTGAGCGTCGTGGTCTAGGTCTGTTGAGAGGGTAGAGCCTGCGGGCACGGAGTGCGCAAGCCTATAAAGCTCCATGCCCTCCCGTACGTCGCGGCTGAAGCGGTAGGTCTGTTTGCCCAGGCGCAACGCTCCCGTGCGAGCCGACCGGATCCGGGGCGTCACGCTGGCCCCCGAGACGATGCTGGCCCCTGGGGTAAGGCTGGCAGACAGGCGCCGACCGACGGCGGAGACACGCCGGTAGCCGTAGATGCCGGTCACCGCACCGGTGGTGAGCCAGAAACCCCTGCGGATCATCGCGTCGCCCTCCCTCGGGTCAGCTCGTCGCGTTCCATTACGCGGCCGGGCAGCGCGGCTTTCGGCGTCCGGCGCAGGTTCACGGCGTGCCGCACCCCGTAGGCGAGCGCGCCCACCCGGCCCACCGGACCCGCCGCGATCGCGCGGCCGAGCCCGGCCAGTGCCGAGACCTGGCCGGCGAGTTCGGTCATCCCGGCGCCGAGCTGGTCCATGCTGGCCGTGACGGATTCGGACCGGTCAAGCTGGTGCCCGGCCCGGTCCACGGCGGCCTGCGCCCCGTCCACCGCGGTCTGCGCGCGCTGCAGCAGCACGTCGCCGCGCTCGCGCACGTCGGCCACCAGCTTGCTGCTCTCGGACAGCAGCCGGCCCAGGCGGAACAGCACGAACACGCCGACGCAGACCAGCAGCGCCCAGAACACCGCGGCGATCAGCGCGGCGAGTTCGGCGGCGTTCATGCCGGGTCCGTCCGTGTCATGCCTGCTCCTTCTCGTTGTCGGTCTTGTCGAGGATGGCCCTGATGCGCTCGGCGCGTTCGGCGACGCGGGCCTCCAGGCCATGCCGTGATGGCTGGTAATACCTGCGGTCCGCCACCGAGTCGGGTGCGTAGCGCTGCGGGACGATGCCATCATCGAAGTCGTGCGGGTACCGGTAGCCTTCGCCGTGGCCGACCTTTCCCGCCCCAGGATAGTGCGCGTCGCGCAGGTGCGCGGGCACTGCGCCTACCAGCCCGGCCCGGACGTCCGCGTCGGCCGCCCCGATGGCCTTGATGACCGCGTTGGACTTGGGTGCCAGCGAGATGTGGATCACGGCCTGGGCGAGGTTGATCCGGGCCTCGGGCAGCCCCACGAACTCCACCGCCTGGGCCGCGGCGACGGCGGTCTGCAGCGCGGTGGGGTCGGCCATCCCGACGTCCTCGCTGGCGTGCACGATCAGCCGCCTGGCGATGAACCGCGGGTCCTCCCCCGCCGCGATCATCCGGGCCAGGTAATGCAGCGCCGCGTCCACGTCGCTGCCCCGCATGGACTTTATGAACGCGCTGATCACGTCGTAGTGCTGGTCGCCGTCGCGGTCATAGCGCACCGCGGCCCGGTCCACCGCGCGCTCCAGGGCCTGGACGTCGATCCGGCCGCCTTTCGGTAGCCCGAGGGCGGCCGCCTCTAGGTAGGTGAGCGTGCGCCGGGCGTCACCGCCCGCCAGCCGGACCAGGTGATCGGCGGCCTCGTCGTCGAGCCTAACGGCGCCGCCGAGCCCGCGCGGGTCGGCCAGCGCGCGGCTGATGACCTCCCGCACGTCGTCGTCGGACAGCGGCTGCAGGGTGAGCAGCAGCGACCGGGACAGCAGCGGGGACACCACGGAGAAGAACGGGTTCTCCGTGGTCGCGCCGATGAACGACACCCAGCGGTTCTCCACCGCGGGCAGCAGCGCGTCCTGCTGGGTCTTGGAGAATCGGTGCACCTCGTCGATGAACAGCACGGTCTGCGCGCCGCTCATGCCCAGCGTGCGGCGGGCGGCGTCGACCGCGGCGCGCACGTCCTTGACCCCGGCGCTGACCGCGGAGAGCTCCACGAAGCGGCGCTTGGTCACCTGGCTCACCACGTAGGCCAGCGTGGTCTTACCGGTACCCGGCGGCCCCCAGAGCAGCAGCGACATCGGCGCGTCGTTGTCGATCAGCTTGCGGAACGGCGTGCCCGCGCCGGTCAGGTGCCGCTGGCCGATCACCTCGTCCAGGGTGCGCGGCCGCATCCGGACCGCGAGCGGGGCGGCTGCCTCGGCCGCCGTCGCTTCCGCCTCGTCGAACAGGCTCTCGGACTGCCCGCCCGCCTCCCCAGCCCCCCTCACTGCTCCGGCCATCCTTCGACCCTATCTCCGCCCGCGCAGCCCGCCGGATGCGAAGCTATACCACTAATAGAGACAAACGAGCCCAACTTATCTACAGACGGACGCTCGCGCGCTCCGTTGCCCACAGGTTTCCCGGGCTCCGGTGCCAGGCCCGGGTACGGACGGCACGATGCGCTTATGTCAGCCGAACCGTCACAGCGCCGCGAATTGCTGGCGGCCCAGGGCAAAACCGTTGCCCGTCGACAGAGCTCTGCGACGAGCATCGATCCGCAGACAATGCGCAACTGGGTGCGAAGCGGTCGCTGGCAGCGGCTTCAGCGCGGTGTCTACGCCACCTTCTCCGGTGAGCCTACCCGGGATACGGTGCTCTGGGGCGCCTTGCTCCGCGCCGGGCCTGGTGCAGTCCTTAGCCACCAGACGGCAGCCGAGCGGCACGGCCTGATCGACGAGCCAAGCGCCCTCATCACGATCACGGTTCCGGTGTCCCGACACCCCGCGCAGGCGAAGATCCAGGGCATCGTCATCCACCGGTCAGATGCGATCTTGCGGACGAGGCATCCGACGATGCTCCCGCCCTGCACCCGCGTCGAGGACACGGTGCTTGATCTCATCCAGACCGCGGCCAGCTTCGACGACGCGTACGCGTGGATCTGCCGGGCCATCGGCCGGAGGCGTACCACCGCGGACCGGATACGTCACGCCATGGATGCCCGCAAGAAACTGCGCTGGCGTAGCGAGATCGCGACGGCGCTCGGCAGCGCCGACGAGGGCATCTTGTCCGTGCTGGAGTCCCGCTATGTCCGCCGCGTGGAACGCCCGCACGGGCTGCCTCCCGCGCAACGACAAGCGAGGATCGGGCAGCGCACTGGTAACAGGTACCTCGACAATCTCTACGAGGAGTACCGGCTGTGCGTAGAACTCGACGGGACCGCGGCGCATCCGACCGACGAGCAATGGCGCGACAAGCGACGCGACACGGTCAACGCAGTCCGGGGCCTCCTTACGCTCAGGTTCGGAATTCTCGATCTGGGCGATCACCGTTGCCAGACCGCGGACGCTGTCGCTTCGGTGCTGCGCTCGCGCGGCTGGCCGGGCACCCCGCACCGCTGCTCTCGCCTCGAATGCGCAGTCACACCATGATCGTGGCCAGTTTGCGGCAAATAGCGCCCAAAACTGGCCACGATCATGAGCTGGGCCCTTGGGACGAGCCCGGAGGTGGGGCTTATGTGGTGGGAGGGACCGGTGGGGTGGGGGTGGCGTGTGGGGTGGGGGTTGGGGTGGGGGTGGGGGTGGCGTGTGGGGTGGGGGTGGGGGTTGGGGTTGGGGTAGAGGGCGCGTCGATGCCGGCTTCGCGGCGCTGGGCGGGGGTGATGGGGGTGGGGGCGCCGGTGAGCGGGTCGAGACCGGAGGCCGCCTTGGGGAAGGCGATCACGTCGCGGATGCTGGCCGCCCCGACGAGCAGCATCACCACTCGGTCCCAGCCGAACGCGATCCCGCCGTGCGGCGGCGGCCCGTACTTGAAGGCGTCGAGCAGGAAGCCGAACTGCGAGCGGGCTTCCTCGGGAGACAGCCCGATCACGTCGAACACGTCCTGCTGCATCGCGGACTTGTGGATACGGATCGACCCGCCGCCGATCTCGTAGCCGTTGCACACGATGTCGTACGCGTCGGCCAGTGCGCCGCCGGGTTCGGCGGTGAACTTGTCGGCCCACTCGGGCAGCGGCGCGGTGAACGGGTGGTGTACCGACGTCCAGCCGCCCGCGCCGTCCTCCTCGAACATCGGCGCGTCCACGACCCATAGGAACGACCAGGCCGACTCGTCGATCAGGGCGCACTTCTGGCCGATCTCCAGCCGCGCCGCGCCGAGCAGTTCCCTGGCCGCCTTAGCCGTCCCGGCCGCGAAGAACACGGCGTCGCCCGGAGCGGCGCCGACGGCGACGGCCAGGCCGGACCGCTCCGCCTCGGACAAGTTTTTGGCCACCGGGCCTGTGACCTCGCCGTCCGGGCCGATCAAGGCGTAGGCGAGGCCGCGCGCCCCGCGGGAGCGGGCCCACTCCTGCCAGCCGTCGAGCTCGCGCCGGGACTGCGCGGCGCCGCCCGGCATCACCACGGCGCCCACGTACTCCGCCTGGAACACGCGGAAATCCGTCCCGGCAAAGTACTCGGTCAGGTTGGTGAGCTCGACGCCGAAGCGCAGGTCGGGCTTGTCCGAGCCGTACCGCGCCATCGCATCGGAGTAGGTCATCCGGGGCAGCGGGGTGGGCACCCGGTAGCCGGCCAGCTCGGACCAGAGCCGCGCCACGATGTCCTCGGCCACGGCGATGACGTCATCGCGGGTCACGAACGACATCTCGATGTCGATCTGGGTGAACTCGGGCTGCCGATCCTTGCGGAAGTCCTCGTCCCTGAAGCACCGGGCCAGCTGGTAGTACCGCTCAAGACCGCCGACCATGAGCAGCTGCTTGAACAGCTGAGGCGACTGCGGCAGCGCGTACCAGTTGCCGGGCCGCAGCCGCACCGGGACCAGGAAGTCGCGCGCGCCCTCCGGCGTGGACCTGGTCAGGTAAGGCGTCTCCACGTTCACGAAACGGTGCTCACGCATCACGTCGGAGAGCAGGTAGGCGGCCTGCGACCGGATCCGCAACGCCCGCGCGGTGTCGTCCCGCCTGATGTCCAGGTAGCGGTACTTGAGTCGGACGTCCTCGCTGACCTCGGCGGAGCCCTCGACCGGGAACGGCAGCGGGTCGGCCCGGCTGAGCACCTCGACCTCGTCCGCGACGACCTCGATCTGCCCGGTGGGCAGCTCGGGGTTCTCGTTCCCGGCCGGGCGGGCGCGCACCGTCCCTGGCACCCGCACGCAGAACTCGGCCCGTAGCTCGTGCGCTACGGCCTCCTCGCCACGCCACACCACCTGCACCACGCCACTCGCGTCCCGCAGGTCGACAAAAACCACGCCGCCGTGGTCCCTGCGCCGCGCCACCCAGCCGGCCAGCACCACGTGCTCCCCGGCGTGCGACGCCCGAAGCGTCCCCGCCTCATGCGTGCGGATCATCGAGCTCTGCCCCTCTCCTGTCGCAGCTATGCGCCCCCGACGCGCCGCTGCTCATTTCTTGCGACCTTTTTTATCCGAACGGACCCGGCTGCGCGCCCCGGCTATGGTCACAAGCCCCGGCTGGGTCCCGACGCCGGCGCCAGGCCCGCCAGGAACGGGTTCGTCCGGCGTTCGGTGCCGATGGTCGTCTGCGGCCCGTGCCCGGACAGCACCACGGTCTCGTCCGGCAGGGTCAGGCAGACCCGCGCCAGGCTGCGCAAGATCGTCGGGTAGTCCCCGCCGGGCAGGTCGGTCCGCCCGATCGACCCGGCGAACAGCAAGTCACCAGAGAACAATACGCCACCGGCGATTTTGCTTTTACCTGGTGCTGTAATCGGCGAGTCCAATGGCAGCCGGAATGTCACGGATCCCTCCGTGTGCCCGGGCGCGTGGTCGACGGCGATCTCGAGACCCACAAGACTCAAAGTCATCCCATCGGCCAGTTCTTTTACATCATCGGGTTCGGTGAATTCCAGGCCGCCGAACAGTTGCTGTCCCGTTTCGAGCGGGAAACCCTTGCCCGGATCGCTGAGCAATGCGCGGTCGTCCGGGTGGATGTAGGCGGGGATGCCTTTCGCGCCGCAGACGGGGGCGACGGACCAGACATGGTCGATATGACCGTGGGTGAGCAGGACCGCGGCGGGCCTGAGCCGGTGCTCGGCCAGGAGTTCGCCGATCCCGCGCTCGGCGTCCTGGCCCGGATCAACGATCACGCACTCGGCGCCGGGCGCGGAGGCGACTACATAACAGTTGGCCGCAAACGAGCCGGCCGGGAACCCTGCGACGAGCACAGCCGTCCTTTCTCACGGTACGGTGTCTCAGGCTACCGAGTGAACCCGCATGGCCGCGAACCGATAACGAAGGGTACCGGTCCGGGCATCCGGAAGGTACGATTCGCGAACGATAGCGAATATTGCGGGGGGTCCGGGGGGTTGTCCCTTCCGACCCGGCGCAGCCCCATGATTCGCGATCAAAGGTATGCATCGGGTTCGTGGGCCTGCCTCCCGTGAATACCAGCGGTAGCCGGACAGTGGGACAG
This sequence comes from uncultured Actinomycetes bacterium, assembly GCA_963798675.1. Taxonomy (GTDB): domain Bacteria; phylum Actinomycetota; class Actinomycetes; order Streptosporangiales; family Streptosporangiaceae; genus Palsa-504. Next base: position 170,612 of record CAWCUJ010000013.1, read on the forward strand.
GCCAAGGAGGACGCAGCCGGTGGCGGGTAAGAACGAGCGCCAGCGCAGGATTGCCAGGGAAAAGCACCGCCGCCAGCAGGAGGAACGGCTTGCCAGGCAGCGCGAGATGCGTAAGCGCGGGCTGATCGGGGTCGGCGCGGTGCTCGCCGCGGCGCTCATCGCCTTGCTCGTGGTGTTCCTCCCCAGCGGGGGCCCCAAGCACCCGGCGGCTTCGGCATCGAAGTCCGCGACCCCCTCGCCCACCGCCACCGCGACAGCCGTGGCCGAGCCCGCGCATCACTGCAGTTACACGGCGGCTACGCCGGTGGCGCGCAAGGTGAGCTTCCCGCCGACCGCGCCCGATTACGCGGCCAGCTACCAGGCCACGATCAACACCAACCTCGGCAAGATCACGTTTAACCTGCTCAACAGCAAAGCCACCTGCACCGTCAACTCGTTCGTCCACCTGGCCGAGGCGGGCTACTTCAACAACACCCAGTGCCATCGGCTAGTCACCAGCGGTATCTACGTCCTGCAGTGCGGTGACCCCACCGCCACCGCCACCACCAAGCTGAACTGCAGCACGACAAGCAATGTCGGTGCCGGGACGCCGGGTTACGATTTCGCCAGCGAGAACCTCACTGGTGCCAAATACCCGGCAGGAACGGTGGCGATGGCGAACGAAGGCACGGCGAGCTCAAACGGCAGCCAGTTCTTCATCGTGTACAAGGACAGCACGTCTGGGCTGACAGCTTCCTTTACACCGTTCGCGACAGTGTCGTCCGGACTCGGTATCGTCCAGAATGTGGCTAAGGATGGATACTCGTGTCAGTATGCGCAGTCAGGCGGCGGCGCCCCCAAGAAGAAGGTCATCATTGACAGCGTGACGATCAAGAAAGCCTGACACGAGCACGACAATGCAGGAGGTTCGCCGTGACCACCGCCTACCATCCGTGGGGCCGGGTAGACGCCGACGGGACGGTCTATGTCCGAACCGCCGACGGCGAGCGGGTGATCGGCTCATGGCAGGCGGGGAGCCCAGAGGAGGCGATCGCCTTCTTCCAGCGCAAGTACGAGGCGCTGGAGACCGAGGTGGTCTTGCTCGAGCAGCGGATCGCGGCCACCGACATGGCTCCTGCCCAGGCCTCGGCAAGTGTCCAGCGGCTGGCGCGCAGCATCACCGACGCCAACGCGCTCGGTGATCTCGACGGACTCCGCGCGCGTCTGGAGCGGCTGACCGAGGACGTCGGCCACCGGCGCGAGGAGGCCAAGGCGGCCCGGGAGCACGCGCGTGTGGCGGCTAAGGAGATCAAGGAGCGGATCGTCGCCGAGGCGGAGCAGATCGCCGCCGAGGCCACTCACTGGAAGAGCAGCGGCGAGCGGATGCGCGAGCTGCTCGAGGAGTGGAAGGCGGCACCGCACGCCGAGCGGGCCGCCGAGGCGGTGCTGTGGAAGCGGCTGTCCGCGGCCCGCAACGCGTTCACCAAGCGGCGCAAGGCGTACTTCGCCACCCTGGAGGCCGAACGCGAGGACGTGAAGGCCCGCAAGGAGAAGCTGTGCGCCGACGCCGAAGCGCTGTCCGGGTCCACTGAGTGGGGCCCGACCACCAGCGCGTTCCGCGAGCTGATGCGCCAGTGGAAGGATGCCGGGCGAGCCGACAGGGACGCCGAGGCCGAGCTGTGGAAGCGGTTCCGGGCGGCCCAGGACAAGTTCTTCACCGCGCGCGCCGATGTGTTCTCGGCTAAGGACGCCGCGCTGCGTGAGCACGCCGAGGCCAAGCAGCAGCTGCTCGACCAGGCCCAGGCGCTGCTGCCGGTGACCGACATCCGCTCGGCCAAGTCCGCGCTGCGCGGCATCCAGGAGCGCTGGGAGCAGATCGGGGCGGTGCCCAGGGACGCGCGCGAGCACCTGGAGTCAGGACTGCGGCGGGTCGAGGACGCGGTGCGCAAGGCGGATGAAGCCCAGTGGCGCCGGTCGAATCCGGAGGCGCTGGCACGGGCCGAGGGCACCGTGGCCCAGCTGCGCTCGACCATCGCGCAGCTGGAGCTGCAGCTGGCCCAGGCGCGCGACCGCGGCGACGCCAGGGCCGCGCAAACGGCAGAGGAAGCCCTGACCGCCCGCCGGGCGTGGCTCACAGAAGCCGAGCACACCCTGGCGGAATTCAGTAGCTAGCCCGGGGGGATGACCCCCCGGAACCCCCCACTCCAGGTGGGATTCCATCCCCCCTGGAACCCCCGATGGGGGGAAACCTTTCCCATACCCCCTCGGCCCCCCTTCGGGGGGACATGACTCGCTGTCAGCTCGTCATGCGGTAGACGTCGTAGACGCCGTCGATGGCGCGCACGGCGCGCAGCACGTGACCGAGGTGCTTGGGATCGCCCATCTCGAACGTGAACCGGCTGACCGCCACCCGGTCCCGGCTGGTCGTCACCGTGGCGGACAAGATATTCACGTGCTGGTCGGACAGCACCCGGGTCACGTCGGAGAGCAGCCGCGTCCGGTCGAGCGCCTCCACCTGGATGGCTACGAGGAAGACCGAGCCGTCGGTCGGCGCCCAGTGGACGTCGACCATCCGCTCCCGCTGGGTCTCGGACAGGTGGGCCAAGTTCACGCAGTCCACCCGGTGGACCGAGACGCCGTGGCCGTGGGTGACGAAGCCGATGATCTCGTCGCCCGGCACCGGCGTGCAGCAGCGGGACAGCCGCACCCACACGTCCGGCGCGCCGTTGACCTCGACGCCGGAGTCGCCGGACGTCCTGGGCTGCGGCGCCTTGGTCGGCATCGCAGTCTCGGCCAGGTCCTCCTGCGCTCCGGCCAGGCCGCCGACCGACCTGACCAGCTTCTCGACCACGGACTGGGCGCTGACCCGGCCCTCGCCGACCGCCGCGTACAGCGCTGAGACGTCGGTATAGTGCAGGTCGCGGGCCAGCTGGAGCAGGCTGTCGGCGGCGGCGAGCCGCTGCAGCGGCAGGCTCTGCTTGCGTATCGCGCGGGCGATCTGGTCCTTGCCCGCGTCGACCGCGGCCTCCCTGCGCTCCTTGGAGAACCACTGCCGGATCTTGTTCCTGGCCCGGGGGCTCTGCACGAACTTGAGCCAGTCACGGCTCGGCCCGGACCCGACGCCCTCGGGCGCCTTGGAGGTGAAGATCTCCACCGTGTCGCCGTTGTCCAGAGCGTTCTCCAGCGCCACCAGGCGTCCGTTGACGCGGGCGCCGACCGTCCGGTGACCTACCTCGGTGTGGATCGCGTAGGCGAAGTCCACCGGCGTCGAGCCCTGCGGCAGCGCCACGACCTCGCCGCGGGGAGTGAACACGTAGACCTCGGCGGCGGCCAGGTCGAAGCGGAGCGACTCGAGGAATTCCGCTGGGTCCTCGGTCTCGCGTTGCCAGTCGACAAGCTGCCTGAGCCAGGCCATTTCCTGGGCGTCGTCCTTGGCGTCCTTGGACCGGCCGAAGACCGTCTCTTCCTTGTACTTCCAGTGCGCCGCGACGCCGTACTCCGCCCGGCGGTGCATGTCCCAGGTCCGGATCTGCAGCTCCACCGGCCTGCCGCCGGGCCCGATCACCGTGGTGTGCAGCGACTGGTACATGTTGAACTTCGGCATCGCGATGTAGTCCTTGAACCGCCCGGGGACGGGATTCCACCGCGCGTGGATGATGCCGAGCGCCGCGTAGCAGTCCTTGACCGAATCGACGAGGACACGGATGCCCACCAGGTCGTAGATGTCGTCGAAGCCGAGTTCCCTGGCGATCATCTTCTGGTAGATCGAGTAGTAATGCTTGGGACGGCCGGTGACATTCGGGTTGATCTTGGCCTCGCGCAGGTCGGTGGACACCTCTTGGATCACTTCCTGCAGGAAGGCCTCGCGCCGCGGCGCCCGGGCGGACACCAGGCGGACGATCTCGTCAAACCGCTTGGGGTACAGCGTCGCGAAGGCGAGATCCTCCAGCTCCCACTTCACCTTGGTCATGCCGAGCCGGTGGGCGAGCGGGGCGAAGATCTCCAGGACCTCCCGGGACTTGCGCTCCTGCTTCTCCCTGGGCAGATACCGAAGCGTCCGCATGTTGTGCAGCCGGTCGGCGAGCTTGATGACCAGCACGCGGATGTCGCGGGACATCGCGACGACCATTTTGCGGACGGTCTCGGCCTCGGCCGACTCGCCGTACTTGACCTTGTCCAGCTTGGTTACGCCGTCCACCAGCGCGGCGACGTCCTCGCCGAACTCGCCGCGCAGTTCGGTCAGCGTGTACGGGGTGTCTTCCACCGTGTCGTGCAGCAGCGCGGCGCAGATCGTCTCGGTGTTCATGCCGAGCTCGGCCAGGATGGTCGCCACCGCGAGCGGGTGGGTGATGTACGGGTCGCCGCTGCGCCGCTTCTGGTCCCGGTGCCAGTAGGCGGCCGACTCGTAGGCCCGCTCGATGAGCCGGATGTCGGCCTTCGGGTGCGTCCCGCGCACGGTCTTGATGAGCGGCTCGAGGACGGGGTTGATGCCCGCGCCCCGCTGCGCCCCGAGCCGTGCCAGCCGCCGCCGCACGCCCACGCCGGGCGCCGCCGCATCGGCGGCCGGGCTCTGCGCGGCCGCTGCCCTGGCCCGCTGGGCTCGGGCGGTGCCGATCCCGGAACCCCGCGCCGACCGTGCGGTGGAAGCCGGAACCGGGCTCGCCGGTGAGGTAGGCGCGGTCACTTCTTGCGTGGCCTGCGGGGTTTCTGAGTCGCTGTTGAACGCATAAGGGTCGGGCACGCCCGCCGCTACCGCCGCCTCGGCCTGTTCCGCGTTCAGGGTCATACCCTGCTCGGCGTCCGCCCGGGCAGCGTCGACAGCCCTCGTGCCGGTCGCAATTACCTCACCGGCCACTCGCGCTCCTCACATCTGCCAAGCCATCAGTCTACTTGGACGTAATAAACGCCTGATGGCGGCCGCTCGATTCCCGGCCGGACCGTTACCGGCCGACCCGGACCGTTACCGGCCGACCTAGACGGTCAGGAGGGCGCTGACCGGCAGGTCGGGCAGCCTTGTGCGGCCGTTCAGGAAGGACAGCTCGAGCAGCACGACAAGGCCGGCCACCTGGGCGCCGGTGCGGTGCACTAGGTCGGCGGTGGCGCGGGCGGTGCCGCCGGTGGCCAGCACGTCGTCGATGACCAGGACGCGATCGCCAGGTGAGAAGGCGTCAGTTAGCACCTCGACGGTGGCGGTGCCATACTCGAGGTCGTAGTCCTGCGCGAACGTGACGCCGGGCAGCTTGCCCTTCTTGCGGATCGGCACGAAGCCGGCGCCGAGGCGGCACGCCACCGGGGCGGCCAGGATGAAGCCGCGAGCTTCGATGCCCGCCACCTTGTCCACCGGCCCGTACACCGCGGCCAGGGCGTCTACCACCGCGCTGAACGCCGGGCCGTCGGCGAGCAGCGGGGTGATGTCCTTGAAGACCACGCCGCGCTGCGGGTAGTCCGGGATGTCACGGACGAGGGTCGTGATGAGCTGGGCCAGCTCATCACCGGCCGGACCGGTCATCGGCTAGCGCCGTTTCTTCTTGCCCGCCGGGTTCTTGGGGCGGTGCCGCGCCGAGCTGCTGCCGCTCCGGCGCGGCTGCTGCCGCGGCCCCGGCCGGGCGGCGTCTGGCGTGCCCCGGCTGGCTGGCACGCCGGGCGCCCGCGAGCCGGTGGCGGTCAGCTCGTCCGCGGGCAGTTCGTCCGCGGGCGGCGCGGCCTCGTCGGTGAAGTCGGCGTCGTCCGCCTCCTCCTCGGTGAGCTGTGCGGGCGAGAGCTCGGCGGCTGGCGCGCCGGGACGGGCGCGGGTCCCAGACTGCGCCTTCGCCACGGCCCGCTTAGCCGCTCGGCCGCCGGAGGCGCGCACGGACACCCGCCTGGCCAGCGCCTGGTACTGCGGCTCGCGCTCCTTCAGGTCGGCCAGCACCGGGGTGGCGATGAAGATCGAGGAGTACGTACCTGAGAGCATGCCGACGAACAGCACGAGCGCGAGTTCCTCGAGCTCGTTGTTGGCGCCGAGCAGGGAGGTCGCGACGATCAGGATCGCGGCGACGGGCAGCAGCGCGATCAGCGAGGTGTTGATCGATCTCACCAGGGTCTGGTTCAGCGCCAGGTTCGCCGCCTGGCTGTAGGTGGTCCGGGCCCCGCCGAGGAGGCCGGCCGTATTCTCCCGCACCTTGTCGAAGACCACCACGGTGTCGTACAGCGAGTAGCCGAGGATGGTCAGCAGGCCGATGACGGTCGCGGGGCTGACCTGGAAACCGGCCAGCGCGTAGATGCCGATGGCGATCACGAGGTCGTGCAGCAGGGCGACGAACGCCGCGATGGCCATCTTCCACTCGAAGGCGATCGACAGGTAGCCCACGATCACGATCATGAAGGCGATCAGCGCTTCCAGGGCCTTGCCCGAGATCTGGCTGCCCCAACTCGGGCCGACGGTGGTGACACTGATGTTGTCCGAGTTCAGGCCGAGCTTGCTGGACATCGCCTGCTCGAGGTTGACGGTCTGCGGACCCGTCAGCGCCTTAGTCTGAACCTGCCAGCCGTTCGTCTGGCCACGGACTTGCTGCACGATCGCGCCGCTTACGCCGCCGTCATCGACGGCGGTCTGCACCTGGCTGAGCGTCGTCGTCGGCGACGAGGGGAACGTGAAGACCGCTCCGCCCTTGAAGTCAACGCTGAAGACCAGGCCACGTACGATCAGCGCCACGATGCTGACAAGCAGGATCACCCCGGAGATCGTGTACCACAGGCGCTGCCGGCCGACGAAGTTGATCGATACCTCGCCCCGGTAAAGCTTGCCGCCGATCTGGCCCAGGGCCGACATCATGAACCCCCCGTGTTTCGGGACGCCGTGCCGCGCGTCGCGGGATCAGGTCTGCGTCTGACCGGGTTGCGGCGAACCGAGGACCGCCACGGTGTCTTGGCGCCGAGCCGGGCCGGGTCCAGGCCGGACATCGGGTGGCCGTTGCCGAAGAACTTTGTCCCCGCCAGCAGCGTCACCATCGGCTTGGTGAACAAGAACACCACAAGTACGTCGATCAGCGTCGTCAGGCCGAGGGTATAGGCGAAGCCCTTGACCTCGCCGATGGCGAAGTAGTACAGCAGCACCGCGGCGAGGAACGACACCGTGTCGGACACCAGGATCGTGCGCCTGGCGCGCTTCCAGCCGCCCTCGACCGCCGGGCGCAACTGCTTGCCCTCGCGCACCTCGTCGCGCAATCGCTCGAAGTAAACGACGAACGAGTCCGCGGTGATGCCGATGGCCACAATCAGGCCGGCGATCCCGGACAGCTCGAGCTTGAAGTTCTGGTACTTGGAAAGCAGCACCACCGCCAGGTACGTGATAAGCGCCGCGATGGCCAGGCTGGAGACGGACACGATGCCGAGGCCACGGTAATAGAGGAAGGAGTACGCCACCACGAGGAGCAACCCGATGCCGGCCGCGATCAGGCCGGCGTCGAGCTGGTTCCGGCCCACCTGCGCCGAGACCGAGGTCACGTAGAGGGGCTTGAGGTCCAGCGGCACCGAGCCGTACTTCAGCTCGTTCTGCAGCTGCGTGGCCTGGGCCTGGGTGAAGTTGCCGGTGATCTCAGCGTTCCCGCCGGGGATGGCGGACTGGATCTGGGGCGACGTCACGACATTGCCGTCCAGGGCGACCGCCAACTGGTTAAGGACGCCGGCGTTCTGGTCGCCGCCCTGGTAGGCGGAGTAGTACTTGTTGTACATGTCGGAGGTCAGCGTGCCGAAGGCGGCGGCGCCCTTGCTGTTCAGCGTCAGGTTGACCTGCCACTGATTGGAGGTCGTGGACACCGTCGCCGTGGCCGAGGTGACCTCCGTGCCCTGGACCTTGGACACGTCAAGCAGGTACTTGCCCCACTGGCCGTTGCCATTGCTGCCGCAGGCCACCACCTGCTCGGCCGGGTTGTTGTAGGGCGTCGTGCTGGCGTAGCCGGCTACGGTCTTCCAGGCGCTGGTGTCGTTTGGCGCGCAGGTCAGCTTGGGGTCATTGAAGAGCGCCAGCGCGCTCTGGCTGGTGACCAGGCACGGGTTGCCGAACGTGTCGGTGCCCAGGGTCGGGCTGTTCTTGGTGCACGACGAGACCGAAGAGGTAGCGGTCGAGCTCGCACTGGGGCTCGCACTGGGGCTCGCGCTCGGGCTCGCGCTGGCGCTGGGTGACGCGCTGGCGGACGTGCTCGGCGAGGCGCTGGCCGCGGCGTCCGGGACGATCTTGGCGGAGGTCTTGGCCGTGCTGGTGGCGCTGGCGGTCGGGCTGGTGCTCGCCGAGGGACTGGCACTGGCGGAGGGACTGCTGCTCGCCGCGGGGGTCGGCGTCGCGCTGGTCGCGCTGTAGGGCTGGTACAGCAGTACCTGGCGGAACATCAGCAGGGCGGTCTGGCTCACCAGCTGGATGGTCTGCTTCGATCCCGCGCCCGGCACCGTCACGACCAGGAGATTGGTGCCCTCCGGCTGGACCTGGGCACCGGAGTTGCCCGTACCGTTGACCCGCGACAAGATGACCGCATCAGCCGCGTTCAGGTCGCCGCTCGACGGGGGTTTCCCGGACAGGGTCTGGGCCTGCAGGGTCACCTGGGTCCCGCTGGACAGGTCAAGGCCGAGTCCGACCTTGAACTGGCTCTGCCACTGGGACGGGCTGAATAGCTTTCCGCCGAGTATCCCGAGCAGCATGACCAGGATGAGCACGAGCAAAAGCGCGAGCGCCCGTCCCGGATGCGGGACGGTTCTTGATGGGGCTGCCACTTCTCCGCCTGTCTTAGATCGGTCGTTCCCTCATGCCAGCCCGCGGCTCAGTGCACGTTGTCCTTGTCGGACTTGGCCAGACCGTCTTCTGCTGAATTAACGCCGTCGGTACCCGCGTGGGTTCCGGGAGTCTCGTCATCCTCGGCGTCGTCGTGGAAGGAACTCGGCTCGTCAAACGGCTCGGACTCGCCGTCGGTGAAGGTCTCGGCCTCGTCAGCCTCGCCGGGGGCGATGACCTCCATGATGGCGCGCTTGATGTAGCGGACCTCTATGCCGGGCGCGACCTCGAGCACGACGTCGTCGCCGTCGACTGCGACGACCGTGGCATACATGCCGGCCGTGGTCCGGACCCGGGCGCCGGGGCTGACGGTGTTCTGCTGCTGCGCGACGGCCTGCTGACGGCGCCGCTGCGGCCTGATCATCAAGAAGTAGAAGCCGGCGAAGACCAGCACGATCAGGATCGGGAACGTCAGCGCGCTGCTTGACGACTTGGCGGCCGCATCCGCGGCTGCAATTGCATGGCTCCCCACCATCGGGGCATCCTTCCAGTTGGTTCTGCGAGCGTGGTCGTGGCCGAGGCCAACGACCAACTGCCGAAGTTTAGCTGCGCTTTGACCGCGCACCAACAGGCTACGAGTTTTTAGGAGTGATCGTAACCTCGGCGCGATCTTGGTCGGCCCGGCCGGGCGCCAGCTGTCCTCAGTCGAACAGGGAGGGAAGTTCGGCCAGTGACGGGGGAGGTTCCAGACCCAGGTGCGCCCATCCGGCGGCCGTGGCCACGCGACCGCGCGGGGTCCGCGCCAGTAGGCCGCGCCGGACTAGGAACGGCTCCGCGACAACCTCGACGGTCTCCGCCTCTTCACCCAGGGCCACCGCCAGCGTGGACAGGCCGACCGGGCCGCCGCCGAAGCGGCGGACTACCGCCTCAAGCACGCCGCGGTCGAGCCGGTCCAGGCCGTACTCGTCCACTTCGTAGAGCTCGAGGGCGGTCCGGGTGAGCTCCGGGGTGACCACACCATCGGCGCGGACTTCGGCGTAGTCGCGCACCCGGCGCAGCAGCCGGTTGGCGATCCGCGGCGTCCCGCGCGACCGGGTGGAAAGCTCCGCGGCACCCCCGTCGGTGAGCGTCACCCCGAGCAGCCCGGCCGACCGGCGGATGATGACCTCGAGCTCGTCGGGCTGGTAGAAGTCCAGGTGGGCGGTGAAGCCGAACCTGTCCCGCAGCGGAGCCGGCAGCAGCCCGGCCCGGGTGGTCGCTCCGACCAGCGTGAACGGCGCGATGTCCAGCGGGATCGCGGTCGCGCCCGGGCCCTTGCCGATCACCACGTCGACGCGGAAGTCCTCCATGGCCAGGTAGAGCATCTCCTCGGCGGGCCGGGCCAGGCGGTGGATCTCGTCGATGAAGATCACCTCGCCGTCGCTGAGCGTGGACAGCACCGCCGCCAGGTCACCCGACCGTTCGATCGCCGGGCCGCTGGTGATGCGCAGCGGCGCGCCGAGCTCGGCGGCGACGATCATCGCCATCGTGGTCTTGCCCAGCCCGGGCGGACCGGCCAGCAGCACGTGGTCTGGCGGCCGACCGCGCCGCAGAGCGCTCTGCAAGATCAGCGACAGCTGCTCGCGCACCCGCGCCTGGCCGACGAACTCGGTGAGCCGCTTAGGCCGCAGCGCACCCTCAATGGCGCGCTCGTCCGCGTCGGCCAGCGGGGACACCACCCCTTCGACCCCTTCCACCCCTTTCACCCCTTCGGGTTCGTCCCCGCCGCCCTGGTCGTTGGGCTCGTTGGGGTCATTGGGACGAGCCCGGTGCGCGGCGAGCTCGGCTTCCTCGGCCCGGCGGAGGGCCCCGTCCTCGGTCATCACCGCTACTGCTTACTCAGCTTGCGCAGGGCGGCCCGCAGCACCGTGGCCACGTCCACCGTGTCGCCGTCGGAGCCGCCGATCACGCCCTCGTCTTCAAGCGCCGCGATGGCCAGGTCGGCGTCCCTGGCCGGCCAGCCCAGGTTCACCAGGCCGGACTGCACCTGATCCCGCCATGAGGGGGCGCGCTTGGCCGCCCGCGGCGGCCAGCCGTCCACATCATCGCCCGGCGGCCCGAGCCTGTCTTTCATCTCGAGTACGATCCGCTGGGCGCCCTTCTTGCCGATGCCGGGAACCATGGTCAGCGCGCCGAGATCCTCGGTCGAGACGGCGCGGCGCAGCGCGTCGGGCGCGTGCACGGCCAGCATGGCCAGGGCCAGCCTCGGCCCGACACCGCTGGCTGTCTGAAGCAGCTCGAAGACGTTCCGCTCGTCGTCGGAGCAGAAGCCGTACAGGGTGAGCGAGTCCTCCCTGACCACCAGCGAGGTGGCCACCTGCGCGGGTTCCCCCGGCTTGAGCGTGGCCAGCGTGCCCGGGGCGCACAGCACGCGCATCCCGACCCCGCCGACCTCGATGACGGCACCGTCCGGCGCGACGCCGGCTACGGTTCCGCGCAAATGAGCGATCATAACGCGCTCCCTCCTCCGCCGAGCGCGGCGGCCAGCCGCAGCGTGGTGCCGCCGCCGCGCCAGATATGACAGATCGCCAGCGCCAGCGCGTCGGCGGCGTCGGCCGGGCGGGGCGGATCGGTGACCCGCAGCAGGCGGGTCACCATCGCCGTCACCTGATCCTTGTCCGCCCGGCCGCTCCCTGTCACGGCCGCCTTGACCTCGCTGGGCGTGTACAGCGCCACCGGCAGGCCCCGGCGCGCCGCGCAGACGATCGCGACCGCGCCGGCCTGCGCGGTGCCCATCACTGTGCGCACGTTCTGCTGGCTGAACACACGCTCCACGGCCACTGCGTCGGGCCGGTCGGCGTCCAGGCAGGCCTCGATCTGGGTCTCGATGGCCAGCAGCCGCGCCGCGATGTCCTCGTCGGCCGACGTCTTGATGACCCTGACCCGGACCATCGTCAGCGCCCGGCCGGGCGCCCCCTCGACCACCCCGACGCCGCATCTAGTCAGCCCGGGGTCGACGCCGAGCACCCGGATGGGGTGCCGAGCGAATGTCAGGCCCACCAGGCGCTCCCTGTCTAGATCCGCGAACATCTGTTCGCCTTGAACCTACCGGTCCGCGCCCAGTGCGCCGCGCAACCCCCCGCGGCGTGTCGCACCATGCTAGTCCGGGGGACGACCCCCGGAACCCCCGCTCATGGGGCGGCGGGAGAGGCACCGGGCTTCGTTCGGTAGCTGGAAAGGCGGCCTTGTCCCGGCTTGTCCCGGGCGTATGGTCAGGTCCAGGTAGGAGTCCCAGCCGAGGTCGGGCGTGAGCAGGCGGATGATCACGCCAGCTGTCAGCCGAGCTTCTCCATGATGTCGTCGGCGACCGAGTAGTTGGCGTACACGTCCTGCACGTCATCGGAGTCCTCGAGCGCTTCGATCAGGCGGAACACCCGCTTCGCCTGCTCCTCGTCGAGGTCGACCTCGACGCTGGGCAGGAACGCCACGTCCGCCGAGTCGTAGTCGATCCCGGCGTCCTGCAGCGCCTTGCGCGCGGCCACCAGGTCGGTCGGCTCGGACACCACCTCGAAGGACTCGCCAAGGTCGTTGACATCCTCGGCGCCCGCGTCGAGCACGGCCGTCAGCACGTCGTCCTCGGTGACGCCGTCCTTCTCCACCACGATGACGCCCTTGCGGTGGAACAGGTAGGACACCGAGCCGGGGTCGGCCATCGAGCCGCCGTTGCGGCTGAACGCGGTGCGCACGTCCGAGGCGGCCCTGTTCCTGTTGTCGGTCAGGCACTGCACGAGCACCGCGACGCCGCCGGGGCCGTAGCCCTCGTAGGTGATGTTCTCGTACTGCGCGCCGCCGGCTTCGGCACCGCTGCCGCGGTGGACGGCCCGGTCGATGTTGTCGTTCGGGACCGAGCTCTTCTTGGCCTTCTGGATCGCGTCGTACAGCGTCGGGTTGCCTGCCGGATCTCCGCCGCCGGTACGGGCGGCGACCTCGACGTTCTTGATCAGCTTGGCGAATAGCTTGCCGCGCTTAGCGTCGACCACCGCCTTCTTGTGCTTGGTGGTGGCCCACTTGGAGTGGCCGCTCATGTGTTGTCCTTCACAATGTCTACGAATAGCTGATGAATGCGCCGGTCCGGGGTGAGTTCGGGGTGGAAGGCCGTCGCCAGCAGTGGCCCTTGCCGGACCGCGACGATCCTACCCGTGCCCTGGTCGGTTCCCAGAATGCTGACGCCCGTGCCGACCTGCTCCACCCAGGGCGCCCGGATGAAGACGGCGCGGAGTGGATCGTCGTTCCCTGCTAGCCCGGTCAGCGTGATATCCCGCTCGAAGGAGTCGACCTGACGGCCGAACGCGTTCCTGCGGACGGTCACGTCGATGCCGCCGTAGGTCTGCTGGCCTGTGACGCCGTCGGTCAGGCGGTCCGCGAGCATGATCATCCCGGCGCAGGATCCGAACGCGGGCAGGCCGGAGGCGATGAGCTTGCGCAGCGGCTCCAGCATGTCGAAGGCGACGGAGAGCCGCCACAGGGTGCTCGACTCGCCGCCGGGAATGACCAGCCCGTCGATGCGATGGAGTTCCTCCGGGCGGCGCACCGGCGTGGGCTGGCCGCCGACCGCCTCGAGCGCGCGCAGGTGCTCGGGGATGTCGCCCTGCAGGGCGAGCACCCCGATGACCGGTCCTGCGGGCGGCTTCATCGTTCCTCCGGACGGCGACGGTTCGGGACAGCTCAAAGCTGAGGCCAGCGCAGCCTCATAGCAACAGGGGTTGTTGTGTTAAAACGCTGTAGCAGACGCCTGTCTTCCCATGCTGCCGCGCGCAACTGCTTCCCAGTTGGCACAACCGGGCGTTTCGGGCGCAAGTTAGGGTGAGCAGCCTTTGGTCACCAGCCGCGGGCGGCGTAGTGCTGGTCGGCGGGGAGGGAGTCCAGGTTGATGCCGACCATGGCCTCGCCCAGGCCGCGGGAGACTTTGGCGACGACATCCGGGTCGTCGTGGAAGGTAGTGGCCTTCACGATCGCGGCGGCACGCTTGGCAGGGTCGCCTGCCTTGAAGATGCCCGAGCCGACGAACACGCCCTCGGCGCCGAGCTGCATCATCAGCGCGGCGTCGGCGGGGGTTGCGATCCCGCCCGCGGTGAACAGCACGACCGGGAGCCGCGGCCCGCGCCACGTCGGCTACCAGCTCGTACGGCGCGCCGAGCTCTTTGGCCGCGGTGAACAGCTCTTCGGTGGGCAGCCCGGACAGGCGTGCGATCTGCGATCGGATCGAGCGCATGTGCCTGGTCGCCTCGACTACGTTGCCGGTGCCAGCCTCGCCCTTGGACCGGATCATCGCCGCGCCCTCGGCGATCCGGCGCAGCGCCTCACCCAGGTTGGTGGCGCCGCACACGAACGGTACGGTGAACTTCCACTTGTCGACGTGATGCGCCTCGTCGGCGGGGGTGAGCACCTCGGACTCGTCGATGTAGTCGACCCCGATGGCCTGCAGCACCTGCGCCTCGGCGAAGTGGCCGATCCGGCACTTGGCCATGACGGGAACGGATACCGCCGCGATGATGCCGTCGATCATGTCGGGGTCACTCATCCTGGCCACCCCGCCCTGCGCGCGGATGTCGGCAGGCACGCGCTCGAGCGCCATCACGGCGACCGCGCCGGCGTCCTCGGCGATCTTGGCCTGGTCGGGCGTGACCACGTCCATGATCACGCCGCCCTTGAGCATCTCGGCCATGCCGCGCTTCACCCGTGCGGTGCCGGTGGCCGGCTGGTGCCCTTGCGGGGGGGTCTGGGGGGGGCGTCCCCCCGGGCCAGCACTGACAGTGGACACTCGGAACCTCGCTTGATCAATCGTGACTATTTATGAACATCGTATGACCCCATGCGGAGAACAGGGCCGGGCGGGCTAGAGGCCGAGGGAGGCACCGCTTTTCTCGGCCACCAGGGAATCGTCCATCTCGAAGAACTCGGGGGCCTTGGCCTTGCCGGACAGGCGCAGTACGCGGGCGAGCGGGCGGCGCCTGGCCTCCCGGGTCGCCGCGACCATGTCGTTGTAGAACTTGCGGGCCAGGAAGACCTGATGCGCGGCCGCCTCCACCTCGGCGAGCAGTTCGTCGGCGCCTTCCTTGCCGCTAAGTGAGGGCCGGAAGCCGGGCTGGCTGAACGCGGCGCGCAGCGCGCGGGTCAGGTCGCTCTCGGCCAGGTCACGTGGGCGGTCGCCGCCGCGAGTGCCGTGCACCGCGGCGGCCAGCAGCAGGCTGGTGGCCGGGTCGAGCAGCCCGGAGGTGGCCAGTTCCAGGGCCACCGAACTACGGCGCAGCAGGGTCACATCCAAGGCGGTGCGGGCCATCTCGACCCGGGCGTGCAGGCGGTCGATCCGCCCCGCGCGCCAGGATACGTACACCCCGGTGAATAGCGCCAGCGCCACCACGATGACGATGTCGGTGATCATGGCTAGCCGTCCTGGAGGAAGTCGCCGCCGGCCGGGGTGACGGCGACCCGGGTGCTGCCGAGGACCACGGTCTCGTAGACGCTGAACACCGCGCGGGCGACGACGGACCAGTCGTAGTCGGCCACCGCGGCCAGCGCCGCGGCGGAAAGCTCGGCCCGGCGGGAGGCGTCGTCGAGCAGCCGGCCGGCCGCCCGGGCCAAGTCGGCGGCGTCCCCGGTGGCGAACAACTCCCCCGCCTCGCCGCCGCGCAACACCTGGCGGAACGCGTCGATGTCGCTGGCCACTATGGGCACGCCGGCCGCCATCGCCTCGGCGGTCACGATGCCGAACGACTCGCCGCCGGTGTTCGGCGAGCAGAACACGTCGACCGAGTGCAACATTCGTGCCTTGTCTTCATCGTTTATCTGCCCGAGCAGCACCACCCGGTCACGTAGTTCGGCGGGCACCCGGTGCAATATCTCGTCAGGGTCCCCAGCTCGGCCCGCGATAAGCAACCGCAGCCCGTGGCGGGCCGGGCCGAGGATCTCGAACGCCTTGAGCAGTACCGACAGGCCCTTGCGCGGCTCGTCCATCCGGCCAAGGAAGCCGATTGCGCCCCCCGGGCCGGGCCAGCCTGGCAGCGGATCGGCCTTACGGAATCTGCGCGTCGCCACGCCGTTCGGGATGACAACAGCGTCGCCGCCGATGTGCTCGACCAGTGTGGTGCGGGCTGCCTCCGACACCGCGATCCGGCCGTTGATCTTCTCCATCCCGGTACGCACCACTGGGTAGGTGACGAGGAGTACGCGGGAGCGCGGGATCGCGGTGTGCACGGTGGCGACGATCGGCCCCGTAGCCACCCAGCAGGCCAGCAGCGACAGGCTGGGGATCTCGGGCTCGTGCACGTGCAGCACGTCGA
Organism: uncultured Actinomycetes bacterium; assembly: GCA_963798675.1. Classification (GTDB taxonomy): domain Bacteria; phylum Actinomycetota; class Actinomycetes; order Streptosporangiales; family Streptosporangiaceae; genus Palsa-504. Next base: position 186,653 of record CAWCUJ010000013.1, read on the forward strand.
ACTCGCCGTCTCGCAACCAGCGCCGCACTCGATTGACCGACAGGAAGCCGAACGACAGCCGTGCCACCGACCCGTTGTAGGGCACTGGCACCGCCCGGCCGGCCCCCACGACATAAGGCGGCAGCGGCGTGTCATCGTCGGCCGGGGAGATCACCGAGACTTCATGACCGTAATCAATCAATGCCTCGGCCAGATCCCTGATATGTGATTGCACGCCGCCGGGAACGTCCCATGAATACGGACAGACAATCCCGATCTTCATGGCTCGCTCCGGGGAGCCGGCACCAGGGCCTCGAGCCGGGCCGGGTCAAGGTCGGCGGTGAACACCCGCTGCAGCATGTGCCAGTCCTGCGGGTGCTCGGCGATCGCCTCGGTGAACACCTGGGCCATTTGCTGGCTCATCGCCGCGACCTTCTCGGCGCGGGTGCCGGTCTCAGGCACCGGAATCTCGGCATAGATGTACGCGCCCCAGTCGTCTCCGTCGAACCAGGTCGCGGTCGGCATCAGCGCCGCGCCGGTGTGCACCGCGAGCGCGGCCGTGGCGGCGATCCGCGCCTTCTCCCCGAACATCTCGACCTCGACCCCGCTTGCCTTCAGGTCGCGGTCGCTGACCAGGCAGACCAGGCCGCCGGCGCGCAGCCGGTGAGCCAGGATGCCGAACGGGCTGCCTCCGCCGGTCAGCGGAAGCACCTCGAACCCCAGCCTCTGCCTGAACCGCACGAAGCTCTCGTACACCGACTCGGGCCGCAGCCGTTCGGCGACGGTGGTGAACTTCCCGGCCCCGCGGGCGATGACCCAGGCGCCGGCCTGCTCGAAGTTGCCCATGTGCGGCAGCGCGATGATCACGCCGCGGCCGGCCCCCAGGCAAGAGAACAACGCCTCCTCGCCTGGTCCCTGGAAGTGCATCCCGGTCACCAGCCGCTCGCTGGGGATCACCGGCAGCCGGAACACCTCCAGCCAGTACCTGGCGTAGGACTGCAGTGCGGCCCGGGACAACGTGCGCAGTTCCTTGCCGTCTACCTCGGCTGTACCGTGCTTCCAGCTCAGCACCCGGCGCAGGTTGGCCTCGAGCACCTGGACCTTCGGCCCCTGCCGGCGCCAGGCGATATTGGCCACCTCGGTGAAGACCCAGCGCGCCCACGACTGCGGAAAGCGGCAGATCACCTTCCAGCCCAGCTGGTACGCGATCCCCGTCAGCCGCTCGCTCAGCTGACGACTCAGTATGGCCACCGCTTACCTTTCTCAGCCATGCTGATCCCCGCCGTCCCTAGCCGACGGAGAGCCATCCTGATCTCCGGGAGCCTTCGCTGCCTTATATACCGCGTGCACTCGCTGCCAGAACGTAAAGGCGCTGCCGACCGCGAGGGCCCAGAGCCCTATGTTGAGAATGTATGGCACGCCGAGCCCGGAAACGCCGACGGCCACCAGCGAGATCACCATCCGCTCGGGGCGTTCGATCAGGCCCACGTTGCAGGGCAGGCCCAGACCCTCGGCCCGCGCCTTGACATACGACACCAGGTTGCCCGCCACCAGGCAGAACAGTGACACCCCAGCGAGCAGCGGGTTGTGCCCGCCGAGGGAGAACCAGATCACCAGGCCGCTGAAGATGCCGGCGTCGGCGATCCGGTCCATGGTGGAGTCGAGGAACGCGCCCCAGGTGCCGGTGGTGCCCTTAATCCGCGCCAGCACGCCGTCCAGCATGTCGAGGAACACGAAGATCGTGCAGGTGAAGGCGCCGGGGAACAGCTCACCTATGGGGAACAGCCCGAGCGCGCCGCCGGCCACGCCCACCGTGCCGATGACGGTGATGGCGTTCGGTGTGATTGGGGTGCGCGCGAGCAGCTTGCCCACCGGGGTGAACAGGCGTGTCATGGCGGGCCGCAGCACGTTCAGCATGGCCGTCCGATCCTACCGCCGGGCTGAGCTTCAGTATTCTGCCGTTGGGTTGGGCTTGCATTTCTGGCAACCGGGGAGATTCTTGCCGTGGGTCTTGTGGACACGGTGCTCGCGGGTTAAGGCTGGTCGTGCGCACCCAGCAACTCGCAAGGAGGCGAACGGCAGTGACAGCAACAGCCAGTGGGGCGGGAGGAGCCGCGGGCAGGGCACCGGCGGCCGATCAAGTACGGAATGTGGTGCTGGTCGGCCATTCTGGTACCGGGAAGTCCAGCCTGGTCGAGGCGCTGCTCGCCGCGACCGGCACCATCCAGCGCCCGGGCAGCATCGAAGAGGGCACCACGGTCAGCGACTTCGACGAGGTCGAGGTCAGGCAGCAGCGTTCGGTCAACCTGACGCTCGCGCCGGTCGTGCATAACGGCATCAAGGTCAACCTGCTCGACACGCCCGGCTACGCCGACTTCACGGGGGACCTTCGGGCCGGGCTCCGCGCGGCGGACTCAGCGCTCTTCGCCGTCTCGGCCACCGACGGCATCGACGGCGTGACCAGGATGCTGTGGGAGGAGTGCGCCGCCGTCGGCATGCCGCGCGCGGTCGTGATCACCAAGATCGATCACCAGCGGGCCGAGTTCCAGGCGACGCTGGATGCGTGCCGTGAAGCCTTCGGGGACGCTGTAGCGCCGCTGTACCTGCCCGTCGGTGAGCCGGCCACCGGGCTGATCGGGCTGCTGTCCCAGAAGCTGTACAGCTACGCGGGCGGGGTGCGCACCGAGGGCGCTCCGGCGGCCGAGGACGAAGACCGCATGTCCGAGCTGCGCAGCGAGCTGATCGAGGGCATCATCACCGAGAGCGAAGATGAGTCTCTGATGGACAGGTACCTGTCCGGCGAGGACATCGACCCCAAGGTGCTCATCGAGGACCTGGAGAAGGCGGTCGCGCGCGGCAGTTTCTTCCCGGTGCTCGCCACCTCCGCCCCGCAGAAGATCGGCATGCTCGAACTGCTCGAGATCATGACCGAGGCGTTCCCGTCCCCCGCCGAGCACCCGCTGCCCGATGTCACCACGCCGGACGGAAAGCCCGTCACGGGCCTGACCAGCGACCCCAAGGGCCCGCTGCTGGCCGAGGTGATCAAGACCACCTCCGACCCCTACGTCGGCCGGATCAGCCTGGTCCGCGTGTTCTCCGGCACGCTGCGCCCCGACGCCTCCGTGCACGTGTCCGGCCATGGGCGCGTCGCCCGCGGGCACGAGGACCACGACAACGACGAGCGGATGGGCGCGCTGACCTCGCCGCTTGGCAAGCAGCAGCGGCCCGTCACCCAGTGCTCGGCCGGTGACATTTGCGCCGTGGCCAAGCTCGGCACCGCCGAGACCGGTGACACGCTGTCGGATAAGGACCGGCCGCTGTTGATGGAATCGTGGTCGATGCCCGAGCCGCTGCTGCCGGTGGCCATCGTGGCCAAGTCCAAGGCCGACGAGGACAAGCTGTCCCAGGCACTGTCCCGCCTGGTCGCCGAGGATCCGACGCTGCGCCTGGAGAATAACGCCGAGACCAGGCAGCTGGTGCTGTGGTGCATGGGCGAGGCGCACGCCGACGTCCTGCTCGACCGGCTCGCCCGCCGGCACGGCGTCGCGGTGGAGACCACCGACCTGCGCGTCCCGCTGCGGGAGACGATCTCGGGCAAGGCTCACGGACTCGGCCGTAACGTCAAGCAGACCGGCGGGCACGGCGAGTACGGCATCTGCCATATCGAGGTGGAGCCCCTCAGCGACTCGGCCGGCTTCGAGTTCGTCGACAAGATCGTCGGCGGGGTGGTGCCGAGGCAGTTCATCCCGTCGGTAGAAAAGGGCGTCCGGTGGCAGATGGAGCAGGGCGTCACGGCCGGCTATCCGATGACCGGTGTCCGGGTCACCCTGTATGACGGCAAGGCGCACTCGGTCGACTCCTCCGACATGGCCTTCCAGAAGGCCGGCTAGCGCTGCGCGACGCGGTCGACAAGGCCCAGCCCATGCTGCTCGAGCCGGTGGACGAGATGTCCATTCTGGTGCCCGACGAGTACGTGGGCGCGGTGATGTCCGACCTGTCTTCACGCCGCGGCCGGGTACTCGGCACCGAGCCGGTGGGCGTGGGCCGGACCCTGGTCAAGGCGGAGATCCCGGAGCTCGAGATCACCAGGTACGCCATCGACCTGCGTTCGGTATCGCACGGGACGGGATCCTTCACGCGTCAGTACCTGCGGCACGAGCCGCTCCCATCGCACCTGGCGGCCAAGGTAGCCGCCGACTCCAAGCCGGACTAGCGGTCCTGGCGCTTCCTGTGCACCCATCAGAGGGTCAGCCGAGGCCCAAGAATCGTGGCTGGATGCCTTGCCCATAGAGCAGGGGTCCAAATCCCCAAACCACCGTCCGGGGACGCGGCCAGCCAAGCGGCAAGGGCAACCGGCCAGGCGCCTGGTTTACGGGATGATACTGTGCGAGCCGCCAAATTTGGCCGAGAGGTGATAGGTGGCGAACGCCAGCCCAAGGCCGGCCGCCAGGGAACCGCACAGCAGGAGCCAGCGCGTGGCCCGGGCCGCAAGCAGGTGGCGAGCGTGATCCGCCCGGCCCGACAGCATCCTGGGCAGCTTCGGGACGTACGAGGCTAGGTGGATGACGATGACGAACGCCCAGAGAAAGAACGACAGGTGGTGCAGCCGGCCCCAGGACCCGTTGCCCGGGCCCTCGACGGCCAGCATGATCCCGGTGCCCAGGACGGCCACGGTGGTCAAGATGACGAACGGCCCTGTCACCCGCTGCAGCGGAGCCGGCGGTCCCTTCCGCACGTAAGCCGCCGAGCCGGTGTAGTACCTGGTGAAACGCCAGAGCGTGGACCCGATCTTCAGGCCGACCGGGCCCAGCAGCAGCATGCCCAGGAAGACGTGCAGCGTGAGCAGGTTGCCGATGTTCAGCAGGGTGAGGCACTCGGCGACGAACAGCACGAGCAGCACAGCTCCGGTCATCGCCGTCAGGCGCTCGTTGCCCGCCGGGTCGGCGCGGCGAGTCGGTTCCTGACGGATTTGCGTTTCCGGCGTGGTCACCGCCTCATGCTAGGCACCGCCCGCCCGCCGCCGACATGGGGATGACCGCCGTCTTTAGGGTAGACCTAGCTACACCCAGGTCCCCGATCACGCGAGACCCGTCCGGGAGCTGCACGAGGGAGTCGCGCTATGGGCATGTTTCCTGGCTGAGTTCCCGCGGGTCGTCAGCCGACGCGGACGAGCCGCCCAGCCTGGTCCGCAGCAGGTACGAGGAGCTCGATCTCGAGGAGATCGAGAAGGCCGCCGCCGATGACGTGGCCCCGGTCCAGCAGGACGACAAGTACTTCGGCGGGGACTCGCCGAACTGACCAGAGGCCGGCGTATGGCGGGTCAGTTATAACGAGATCCACCGACTCGTCAGGCAGGTCAGTGTGACGACGAGTTGCCGTTAGCAGCCACCGCTGCGAAGATCCCGTCTGCGTCTTATGGTTCTTCGACACCACCCGCACGGGTTCCCGCCTCTGGTACTCCATGAGCACGTGCGGTGGCCGCGCCGGGCACGGGCCAGACGGGCCGCCTTCGTGCCAGAACACCGGCGAACCAGGTGCCCGTCCGGCACGTTACCAATCGTGAGTACTATCTCTCTGCGCGACCTGGCAGGTGCCGAACGATTAAGAGGTCTCGTGGGTACTGACCAGCCCGATGACGCGGACGTGCCGTCAGACGACCACTCGGATCGTTCGGCCGACCGCTCCGATGGCTCTGGTCACGGCGGCGAGTTGGCTGACCAGCGTGGTGCCGCCCGCAGCGAGACGCGTTCCCGCCACGAGTACTACGAGGACCTGCGCGCCGCCACCGCCGGGGAGACGCGCACAGAGCCACGGAACACGGCCGACCCAGGGGGTGCGGCCCAGCCTCCCGAACGGGCTGCCAACGGAAAGCCCTGGGACGAGGTAACCGGGTGGTCCCAGAGGGTGTGGGCGGAGTATCAACGCAAGTGGCCGCCGGAGGAGCACGCGTCGGCGGATCACTCCGGCGACTCGCCGGGGTCCTCTCGCGGGGATGGCGACCGATTCCCGGACCGCACTCTCGAAGCGGAACTCGACCAGGCATGTGACCAGATCTCCAAGTGCGAACGGCAAAGGATCTCGCCGGCCATGCTTGAGATAGAGAGCCTTGATCCCGATCGTCACCTCGCCGGATTCGAGTACCGCCTCAAGGATCGCGACCGCATCAAGGAAAAGGTCGCCGACCGCATTGAAGAGAAGAACCTCTCGCCAAATGAGGCTGTTTCCCTGATCCCCGATACGATACGGTTCACCTTTCAGTACGAGGAGGCCCGCTACTCCCACGGCGTCTGGGCCGAAATCGGGCGCATGGAAGAGCAGGGCTTTAAGCAAGTCACGCGCAAGAATTCCTGGACTGATGAACAATACAAGGGTATTAATAGCCAATGGATTGATCCTGAGTCAGGTCAGCGCTTTGAGCTGCAGTTTCATACCCGGATCAGCTTCGAGGCGAAGCAGATCACGCACTCTGCCTACGAGAAGCTCCGTGCACAGCCCAAGCCCGATGAGTTGGAGACCATGGTGCTCAGAGCCTTCCAGCGTGAGGTATCCGCCGCGATCCCGGTCCCACCCGGCGCGGAGGACATTCCTGACTACCCAGAGAGAGGATGAAATGCCGGATAAAGTCACATATTATGTTGTTATTGACGAGCGGAGCAGCCGCGAGCGGCCCGCCGGCCTGTTCCGACGTACCTACACCGAGGCCGGCGGCTTGCGTGATGAGGCTTTCACCCGGGACCTGGTCTGGAGGAGCAGTTGGTCCCTGATTTCCGCCGAGCGCGGCGACCTTGAAAATGAGTTCGTCGAGATCAGCCAAGATGAGGCGAACCAGATCATGGAGCAGCTCCGGTCCAGGTGGACCGGAGCATCCCAGTAGTCGTCACGCCGCCACCGCATCACCGCGCACAAGCGATCACTGGTACGGCGACGCCTGCAACGAGAACAGCTCCGCGCACGTCCCCAAGAGCCATCAGCTCCTCATGCGTCCCCGACTCATCAGGCACTCCTCGTTCAGGGTGTAGATCCGGTCCGCCGACCGCACCGTCGAGAACCGGTGCGAGATCATCAGCACCGAACGATCCGCCAACAACTCCCCGATCCGCGCGAACAACCGCCGCCTGCACGATCCCTGCAGTGTCAGAAGCCCGCTCATGCCGCCCCAGCGCGATGTTGTCCTCAACGGAGGGCTTCCACGGGCACGATCTCGGCGGGGATGATGGTCGGTAGCGGGCTCAGCCGAACGGGCCCAGCCGGCATGGAAGGAGGAGCTATGAGCTCTGCTGCCACACGTATTCCGGCTGACGTGGCCCGCGCGGTCTTCGACGCCGTCAGTAGGAAGGACCCCGATGGCATCGTCGCCATGGGGGCACCGGGATACGTCGACGACTTTGTCGCAATTGGCGAGATCCGCGGGCACGAGGCGGTCCGGGCCTTCTTTCGCGAGATGTTCGCCGCCTTCCCCGATTTCACGATGGCCGTCAACAGGGTCGTGGCCGACGACGCCTCGGCGGTGGTCCAGTGGCACGCGGCCGGCGCGTTCACCGGCGGCCCGTTCCAGGGAATCGCCCCGACCGGCCGCCGGGTCGACATCCGCGGCGTCGACGTGATGGAGATCGCCGACGGGCTCATCCAGCACAACACCATCTACTACGACGGGGCCACCTTCGCCCGCCAGATCGGCTTGCTGCCCGGCCTCGGGTCCCGCGCCGACCAGGCCCTGCTGGGCGCGTTCAACGCGAAGACCACGCTGAGCCAGCGGGCCCGTGACCGCCGGCGACGCAGGCAGTCCCGGGCCCGGTAGCCTTCCGGGACGCCCAGGCCCTCCCGTGCTGAAGTGACTCCGGGTCCCGCGCCGCGCCTCAGCCAGGGCCGGCGGAACAGCTCGCGTCCGGGCATGGCGGGACCCCGAAGACTCTCGATGGTGCCCTTGGGGCGCTGACCTCCTGGTGCGGCGCGGAACCCGCGGGCCGCAAGACCAGTCGCGTGGGGCCGGCGAGCCCGGCACGAGCAGGCAGCGGGGTGTGCGACAGATAACAGTGTCGGCGGACAGAGTGAAATGAGTGATGTGACCTCGTCCGTCAGCGCGGTAAAGGCGATGAACACCTGGCCGATCTGGCTGAACTGGCTGATCTGGCTCGCGTCACCGTGCAAGACGGCCTGCAATCTGGACGTCATGACGTCCAGGTCGCTGGTCATGATGCCGATCTTGGCCCGGACCGGCTGGTGCTGTGCCTCAGCTGCCGCGACATTCAGTTCCGACCGAAGCGCCTGCGCGTCGCCGATGAAATGCTGGACGGCGGCTCGCTCGGGGGAGGAGTCGCCTTCATAATGGATCATTGCGCTACCGTCCGCTTCGAATTTGTTCGTCATCGCATCGAATTCGTTCTCGATGACGCACCCGGGGTCCGCCGCCATTGACCTGAACACGGTGACGGCAAAGGGGATGGACGTGGCCGCGCCGACCAGCGAAACCACGATGCCGACGATCGACAGGACCTTGCCGGAGCCGGCCCGCGCCTTGGATTTAACCAGCCCGATAATCGAGAAGAGCAGGCCCAGCGGCCAGATCAGGATCCCGAGCACAATGCCGGCGACCGCGAAGGCATTGCCCCGCTTTGCCGGAGTCACGAGGGGCAGGGCCGGCGGGTAGTCGCCACCAGGGCCACCGGGCTGCGGAAGCTGGCCATCGAGTGGCTGCGGCCGGCCAGAAGACGGCAGCGGCTGCCCAGCCGGTGGCTGTGTCATCTCTTCCTCCGGAACGAGAACACCATGGCCGGTGATGAGAGCAGATGCTGTCATCCAGCTGCGGATGGCTCATGGTAGGGAGCCAAGGACACACCCGGCTGCTTGTTACATAACGATCTGGCTCGTTGCATGACGATCTGGCTCGTTGCATGACGAATTGACTCCCGGTCCCGCCGCTGCCAGCCTGCCCGAGCAGGCCCAGCGCGGGCATCCTCCGCACAGCCCGAGCTTTGACAGCGCGTTAAGCTGCCCGCCCGCTTCCGACGCCGGGTGCCGGCGCCGGGGGAACATGGACTGGGGCTTCATGTGGCTGGGTTCAGGTCCGGGGTCACGACGAACCACCGAGATTGCTGGTGTGCGCGAAGAGGATCCGCTCCTGGTGACCCGAGACTGCCGTGCTCTGGGGCTTGGGGCACACAGGCCCCGCTAGACGGGGCCAGGGGCCCACACACTCCAGACGGGGACGCGCGATCCCAGCGAGAAAGCGCACCCTCCTCGGAAGAGGGGTCTTTGATAAATCCCACATCAGTCAGGGCAGCTCAGTGCGCCGTCTCGTAATCGAGGCCACCTACTCGCTCTGACATCTCAAGCCTGGCCATCGAAGCGACTATCCAGCTCTGACCCTGCTCTCAGGATAACGGCCGTTCCCCGCCACCCACCGGGGAACGGCCGGTCCATGTAATGACAAGATCATCAGCCGCCCCTGCCTGCGCTTCGCGCGCTTGGCGGCGCGCGAAGCGCCCGGCCCGGGCCTCGCCGTGCGGACCGCCCGGCAGCGGCCCGCAAGCTCCCCATCGGGATTAGCGTGGACCTCTGAGCCCGGCCCGCAGACGTCATGGAGGTCGCATGCGTATCAGCCTCGACGATGTGTCCTTGTGGTTCGATGTGTCCGGGCCGTCGGTCATCCCGCAGGGAGACACGACCGCTGAGCGCCCGGTCGTGGTGGCGGTCCACGGCGGTCCCGGCCTGGATCACATGACGGTGAAGTCCGCCCTGGGGCCGCTGGCCGAGGATTTCCAGGTGGTGTACTTCGACCTGCGGGGCCACGGCCGCAGCGATCGGAGCAGCGCCGAGTTCTGGAATCTGCGGACCTGGGCTGATGACCTGCGGCGGCTGTGCGACGCGCTCGGGCTGGACAAGCCGGTGGTGCTCGGCAGCAGCTTCGGCGGGGACGTCGCCCTCACCTACGCGGAGCTGTTCCCCGGTCACCCCGGCGGGGTCATCCTGGCCAACACCACCGGGGGCCGCAGCGATCAGCAGCGCGTCATCGAGGCGTTCGGCCGCCTCGGCGGCCCCGAGGCAGCCGACGTCGCGCGGCGCACCTACGCCGATGAGACCGGGGACTATCGAGCTGAGTTCAACCGGGTCTGCTACCCGCTGTACAGCAGCACGCCCGGCTGGGCCGGAGAATCCCGCCAGTTCCTGGCCCGGATGATCAAGAACATGGACGTCAACCTGCACTACGCCAATCAGCGGGCCAGCGGCTTCGACCCCTGGAGCGTGACCGGCGCCGTCCGGTGTCCCGTGCTGGTCCTCACGGGTGAAGACGACCCGATCTGCCCGCTGCCCGTAGTCGAGGAGCTAGCCAGCAAGCTACCGGCGGAGACCACCCGCCTGGTGAAGCTTCCCGGTGCGCGCCACACCATCTTCCGCGACCGCCCAGACCTCGCCTTCCCGGCCGTAAGAGACTTCGTCTTCCAGATCAAGGCAAGCCAGCCCGCCAGCTAGAGAGGTGTTGTCTAAGTCCCACACCGCCCCCAGGGACGCAGCGCGCCGGCGCAATGTTCCACCGTGCCGGCTGGAGCCGGCTCAATGTTCCACCGTGCCCGCAAGACGGGCTGTTGCAGAATCGAATCGTCTCGAAAATGATCTCCACAGAGCATCCGGATCGGCTGTCTTCGAGGCAGTTCCTCCCCACTTTTCGGGCGAGAAGCGACCCTCGGCTGTCGATTCCCCCCACCAAGGGCCCGGAGCCGGGCATTCTGCAACAGCCCGAAGAATGGGTAGAGTGCCACACTCATGCGTTGGCGGGAGCTTGCTGCTGGGACTGAAGTGAAGCCCGGGGAGGAGGGGCTGGGCGGGGAAGGGCTGAGGGCTGGTGCGGACTGAAGGCTGGGCGGGGAACGGCCGGGCTAGGCGGGGGGCCAGGCTTCGGCCAGGAGCTTACGGGTGTCGGCGAGGAGCTGGGGCAGCACGCGGGTATGGCCGACCACCGGCATGAAGTTGGTGTCGCCGCCCCATCGGGGCACCACGTGCTGGTGCAGGTGGGCGGCGATGCCGGCGCCCGCCACCGAGCCTAGGTTGACGCCGATGTTGAAGCCCTGGGCACCGGATGCCTGGCGCAGCGCGCGGACGGCGCGCTTGGTGAACTCAGCGAACTCCGCCGTCTCGTCGGGGGTCAGCTCGGTGTAGTCGGCTATGTGCCGGTACGGGCAGATCAGGATGTGGCCGGCGTTGTACGGGTACAGGTTGAGCACCGCGTAGACCAGGGCGCCCCGGGCGACGATCAGGCCTTCCTCGTCGCTCAGCCTCGGTGCGCGGTCGAACGGGCAGTCCTGGTCCGGACCCGACGGCTTGTTCTCCCCCTTGATGTACGCCATCCGGTGCGGCGTCCACAGCCGTCCGAACGCGTCGGGGACGCCCGCGAAGAGCTGGTCATCGGACAGGTCCGGATCCGGCACGAGGTTACACCTGGACGCGGTCGCGCACGGCGGTGAGGATCTCCGCGACGGCGTCCGCCACGGGCACGCCATTCTTCTGCGACCCGTCCCGGTAGCGGAACGACACCGCTTCTGCCGCCACGTCGTCGTCGCCCGCGATCAGCATGAACGGCACCTTCTGCCGCTGGGCGGTCCTGATCTTCTTCTGCATTCGGTCGTCGCTGGCGTCGACCTCGACGCGGATGCCCTGCTCGCGCAGGCTCGCCGCGATCTTGTCCAGGTAGGGCACGTGCGCGTCCGAGATCGGGATGCCGACGGCCTGGACCGGCGCGAGCCACGGCGGGAAGGCCCCCGCGTAGTGCTCGACCAGGATGCCGAAGAACCGCTCGATCGACCCGAACAGCGCCCGGTGGATCATGTAAGGGCGCCTTCTCGATCCGTCATCCGCCGTGTATTCGATACCGAACCGGCCCGGTTCCTGCAGGTCCACCTGCAGGGTGGAAAGCTGCCAGCGGCGCCCGATCGCGTCCTTGACGTGGACGTCGATCTTGGGCGCGTAGAAGGCGCCCTCACCCTCGGCGATCACGTACTTCAGGCCCGAGGAGTCCAGCGCGTGCTTGAGCGCGGCCTCGGCGACCGCCCACTCCTCGGGCTCGCCGACGTACTTGTCCGGCCGGGTGGACAGCTCCGCCTCGAACTCGGTCAGCCCGAAGTCGCGCAGCAGCCCGACCACGAATTTCAGCAGCGACGCGAGCTCGTCCTGCAGCTGCTCGGGGGCGCAGAAGATGTGCGCGTCGTCCTGGGTGAAACCGCGGGCCCGGGTCAGGCCGTGCACCACGCCGGACTTCTCGTACCGGTAGACCGTCCCGAACTCGAAAAGCCGCAGCGGCAGCTCCCGGTAGGACCGCCCGCGCGCCGCGTAGATCAGGATGTGCATCGGGCAGTTCATCGGCTTGGCGTAGTAGGTGGCACCGTCCAGCACCATGGGCGGGAACATGCCGTCCTTGTACCACTCCAGGTGCCCGGAGGTGATGAACAGGTCTTCCTTGGTCACGTGCGGGGTGTTGACGAACTCGTAGCCGGCCTCCTCGTGACGGCGGCGCGAGTAGTCCTCCATCACCCGGCGGATGATGCCGCCCTTGGGATGGAAGACCGGCAGACCGCTGCCGATCTCGGTCGGGAACGAGAACAGGTCGAGCTCGGCGCCCAGCTTGCGGTGGTCGCGCTTCTCGGCCTCCTCGAGCATCCTGACGTAGGCGTCCTGGGAGTCCCGGGTCTCCCAGGCGGTGCCGTAGATCCGCTGCAGCTGCGGGTTCTTCTCGCTCCCCCGCCAGTAGGCACCGCTGGTGCGCATCAGCTTGAACGCCGGGATGGTCCTGGTGGTAGGCAGGTGCGGGCCGCGGCACAGGTCTTTCCAGCACAGCTCGCCGCTGGCCGGATCCAGGTTGTCGTAGATGGTCAGCTCGGCGCCGTCCCCGGCACCGACCTCGACCGACTCGCCCGATTCGAACTCCGCTGAGCCGGTCGCGTGACCCTTGAGCCCGATCAACTCGAGCTTGTACGGCTCGGCGGCGAGTTCTTCGGCGGCCTGCTCGTCGGTCACCACCCGCCGGAAGAACCGCTGGCCCTGCTTGACTATCTGGCGCATCCGGCCCTCGATGGCCTTCAGGTCCGCCGGGGTGAACGGCCGGTCGACGTCGAAGTCGTAGTAGAACCCGTTCTCCACCGGCGGCCCGATGCCCAGCTTGGCCTGCGGGAACAGGTCCTGCACGGCCTGGGCCATGACGTGCGCGGTGGAGTGCCGCAGGATGTACCGCCCGTCGTCGCTGGCGATGTCCACCGGCTCCACTTCGTCGCCGTCGGCGACCTGGTACGCCAGGTCGCGCAGCTCGCCGTTGACCCGGGCCGCGATGACCGACCCCTCGGCGGGAAGGGCCGCGCCGGCCGTGGTGCCAGCCTCGACCACATGCTCGCGGCCTGCGAGGGTGATACGAAGCTGCTGGCTGGACACGGTGCGCTCCTTCATCGTCGAACAGAACTGGTTACCCGATGCTACCGGTGTGCAGGCGCACCGCGCGCGCGAGTATTCCCCCGGCTAACGGCGGCCAGGGCGGTCGTCGCGGCGGCCGGGGGGCTTTGGAACTAGGCCCGCCCGGCGCAGGGCGTCAGCCAGCGCGCCGTCCGGGGCTTTCTGGGCCTTGGGGGCGTCGGGGTTCTTCGGGTTGGGGCGTCCAGACCCGGAGCCGCTCGCGGCGGATCGGGAGCTGGAACCATGGGCCGTTTGGCCCGAATTAGCTGACGAACGGTCCTCGGCTGGCCGGCGGCGGCCGGCCGGAACGCGGTCCTTCGTCGTCCAGCCGAAGGGTGAGCGAGATCCGGTGCCTTCCGATGTCGACGGAGAGCACCTTCACCCGCACCACGTCGCCGGACTTGACTACCGAACGGGGGTCGGAGACAAAGTTGCGCGACATGGCCGACACGTGCACCAGGCCGTCCTGGTGCACGCCGACGTCGACGAACGCGCCGAACGCGGCCACGTTGGTCACCACGCCCTCGAGCACCATCCCCGGCTCGAGGTCCTCGAGCTTCTCCACGCCCTCGGCGAACGTCGCGGTGGCGAACGCGGGGCGCGGGTCGCGGCCCGGCTTCTCCAGCTCGCGCAGGATGTCGGTGACGGTCGGCAGCCCGAACCGGTCGTCGGTGAACCTCTCCGGGCGCAGGCCGCGAAGGACCGCGGTCTTGCCGATGAGCTCATCGGCTGGGCTCCCTGTCACGACCAGGATGCGGCGGACCACCGGATAGGCCTCGGGGTGCACGCCGGACGCGTCGAGCGGGTCGTCGCCGCCGCGGATGCGCAGGAACCCGGCGCACTGCTCGAAGGCCTTCGGACCGAGCCGCGGCACCCGCATCAGCTGTTGCCTGGTCTTGAAGGGGCCGGCGGAATCGCGCCGGGCCACGATCGCGGTCGCCAGGCCCGCGGTGATGCCCGACACCCGGGCCAGCAGCGGCTGCGAGGCGGTGTTCAGGTCCACGCCGACCGCGTTCACGCAGTCCTCGACAACGGCGTCCAGCGAGTGCGACAGCTTACCCTCGGCCACGTCGTGCTGGTACTGGCCGACGCCGATGGACTTCGGGTCGATCTTGACCAGTTCGGCCAGCGGGTCCTGCAGCCGCCGCGCGATCGACACTGCGCCGCGGAGCGAGACGTCGAGCCCGGGCAGTTCGGCCGAGGCGTAGGCCGAGGCGGAATAGACGGACGCGCCCGCTTCGGACACCACGACCTTGGTGAGCTTAAGGTCGGGGTGGCGCTTGATCAGGTCGGCGGCCAGCCGGTCGGTCTCCCGAGACGCGGTGCCGTTGCCGATGGCGACGAGCTCGGCGTGGTGCTGTCTGGCCAGCTTCGCGAGGACGTCGATGGCCTCGTCCCAGCGGCGCTGCGGCTCGTGCGGGTAGATCGTGGCGGTGCCCAGCACCTTGCCCGTGGCGTCGGTGACCGCCACCTTGACGCCGGTGCGAAAGCCCGGGTCCAGGCCGATCGTGGTCCTCGCGCCGGCCGGGGCGGCCAGCAGCAGGTCGCGGAGGTTGGCGGCGAACACCCGGACCGCCTCGTCCTCGGCCGCCTGCCACAGCCGGACCCGGATGTCCACGCTCAGGTGCATCAGGATGCGGGTGCGCCAGGCCCAGTGCACTGTGGCGGCCAGCCACGGGTCGGCGGGCCGGCCCTGGCCGCTGAGGCCGAAGCGGTCGGCGATGCGTGCCTCGTTCTCCGCGTCGTCGGCCCCCGGGTCCAGGGTGAGGTCGAGGATCTCCTCCTTCTCGCCGCGGAACAGCGCCAGCACGCGGTGCGAGGGCAGCCGCGAAAACGGCTCGCTGAACTCGAAGTAGTCGGCGAACTTGGCGCCCTTTTGCTCCTGGCCTTCGCGGACCTTGGACGTTAGCGAGCCGCGCGCGGCCATCGACTCGCGTAGCTCGCCGAGCAGGTCCGCGTCCTCGCCGAACCGCTCGACCAGGATGGCGCGGGCGCCGTCGAGGGCGGTGTTCGTGTCCGGGACGCCGCGGCCAGGGTCGACGAAGCTCGCGGCCTCGTGCTGCGGATCCCGTTGCGGGTCGCCGAGGAGCAGGTCGGCCAGCGGCTCCAGGCCGGCCTCGCGGGCGATCTGTGCCTTGGTGCGCCGTTTCGGCTTGTAAGGCAGGTAGAGATCCTCCAGCCGGGCCTTGGAGTCGGCGGCGCGGATCTGCTGCTCGAGCTCGCTGGTCAGCTTGCCCTGGGTTTGGATCTCTTTAAGGATCGCCTCGCGGCGCTCGTCGAGTTCGCGCAGGTAGCGCAGCCGCTCCTCGAGCGTGCGCAGCTGCGCGTCGTCGAGCGTGCCGGTGGCTTCCTTGCGGTACCTGGCGATGAACGGCACGGTGGCGCCGCCGTCGAGCAACTCGACCGCGGCGCTGACCTGGCGGACGGCCACGCCGAGTTCGTCGGCGATCCGCTGCTCCACTGACTGTTTTTGCCTCACCAGAGCATTGTGCCAGCGAGCAAATCCAAGTACGGGTAGGGCTTTCGCACAGCCCGGATTAGGTGTTAGATCTTGTTGAATTACACGGTCCAAAAGGGGGGATACGTCCGAAACCGGAGGACACGTGATGATTGGTGCTGGACTTCGGAATGTTATGTCCAGTTACAGACGGCGCAGAAAGGGGCGCCTGCTAACGGCTGGGGTCCTCGCGTCGCTGCTCGCGCTGTCGGCCACCGCTGGCGCGGTCACAGCGGGCGCGGCCGGAGCGAGCCCGGTCGCGCCGAGCCAGGTCGCGGCGAGCCCGGCCTGCCCGTGGGTCTCGTCCCGGGCGCCCATCGCTCAGCGCGTCGCCCAGCTGATGAGCCAGATGAGCCTGGCCGACGAGATCAGCATGGTGGAGGGCCACGGCACCACCAACCCGTATGTGTTCTACACGCCGGCCATCCCCGCGCTGTGCATCCCGGCGGTCGGTGAGGAGGACGGGCCGTCCGGGGTCGCCGACGGGCTGACCGACGTCACCCAACTGCCGTCCGGCGTGGCGCTGGCGGCGACCTGGGACCCGTCCCTGGCCAAGCAATACGGCACGGTGATCGGCGCCGAGGAGTACGGCAAGGGCGCAAGCGTCAACCTCGGCCCCACCGTGAACATCGACCGTGATCCGCGCTGGGGCCGGTCGTTCGAGGCACTGTCGGAGGACCCGGCCCTGAACTCCGCGCTTGACGTGAGCGAGATCGAAGGCGTGCAGAGCCAGGACGTGCTGTCCCAGGTGAAGCACTACGCCGCGTACAACCAGGAAACGTACAGGAACACGCCCGCCGACAACGTGGTGGTGGACACCCGGGCGGAGCAGGAGATCTATCTGCCGTCGTTCTACGCGGCGGTGACGCAGGCCGACGCCGCGTCGGTCATGTGCTCGTACGCGAGCGTGAACGGCGCCTTCGCCTGCAACAACTCCTACCTCGAGACCAGCGTGCTGCGCGATCAGTGGGACTTCCCCGGCTTCGTGACCTCGGACTACGGCGCGCTGCACTCGACCCAGGGAGCGCTGGAGGGCACCGACCAGGAGCAGCCGTTCAACACGTACTACGGGACGGCGCTGCAGACCGACATCACCAACGGCACGATCCCGAAGAGCGCGCTGAACACGATGGTCCAGGTGATCCTGACCGAGATGTTCCGGTTCAACCTGTTCAGCCAGCCGCGCACCGGCTCGCCCACGGACACGGTGACCACGCCGGCGCACGTCGCGCTGACCACCCAGGTGGCCGAGGCCGGCACCACGCTGCTGAAGAACGCCGGCTCCGTGCTGCCGCTGTCGTCAGCGGGCGGCGGGACCATCGCCGTCGTCGGCCCGGCCGCGAACGCCTCGCCGATCTACGCGGGCGGCGGCAGCGCCTACGTGATCCCCTCGGGCACGGTGAGCCCGCTGGCCGGCATCAAGGCCGCCGCCGGGAGCGGGACGAACGTCGCCTACTCCCAGGGCCTGCCGACCGACACGTCGCTGCCCTCGATCCCCTCGTCCGACCTGTCGCCGGCCTACGCGCCCACCCCGTTCGGCGGCAGCTACACGGGTACGCTCACCGCGCCGGAGACCGGCACCTACGTGCTGGCCGTCACCAACCCGTGCGGCTGCTACACCTCGACGTACCTGTCGCTGAACGGCACGCACCTGATCGACGACCCGGGCACGCCGCCGGTGTCGACCTACTCGGTCGCGGTCAGCCTGACGGCGGGCAAGACGTACACGCTGGCGATCAGCGGCGCCTCCTCCCAGCTGCTGTGGGGGACGCCCTCGGCGCTGGCGCCCGGCATCGCGGCCGCGGTCAGCGCGGCCAAGTCGGCGTCGGTCGCCGTGGTGGTGGTGTCCGACGACACCGAGTCCGAGGCGACGGACCGGCCGTCGCTGAATCTGCCGTCCGCGCAGGACGAGCTGATCTCCGCGGTCGCGGCGGCGAACCCGCACACGGTCGTGGTCGTCAACGCCGGCGCGCCGGTCGCGATGCCGTGGCTGTCGCAGGTGGCAGGGGTGCTGGACGCCTGGTACCCCGGCCAGACCAGCGGGACCTCGCTGGCCAGCGTGCTGTTCGGGCAGACCGATCCCGGCGGCCACCTGCCGGTGACGTTCCCCGCCTCGCTGAGCCAGGTACCTGCCGCCACGACCGCCCAGTTCCCGGGGAACGGCACGGACGTGCTGTACTCCGAGGGCATCGACGTGGGCTACCGCTGGTATGACGCCAAGGACATCACGCCGATGTTCCCGTTCGGGTTCGGGCTGTCCTACACGCAGTTCGCGTTCAGCGACCTGTCGGTGAGCCGGTCCGTGGTGAACGGGACGCAGGACGTGCGCGTGTCCGCGGTGGTCACCAACACCGGGAAGCGGGCCGGGTCCGAGGTGGCCCAGCTTTACCTCGGCGACCCGCCGGCCACCGGCGAGCCGCCGCGGCAGCTCTTCGGGTTCCAGCGGGTCAGCCTGGCGGCCGGGGCCTCGGCCCGGGTCTCGTTCGTCCTCACCCCGCAGAACATGTCGTGGTGGAGCGACACGGCGAACGGCTGGACGCAGACGGCCGGTTCGTACCGGGTCTACGTGGGTGACTCCTCGGCGCTGGCGGACCTGCCGCTGCAGGGCGCGTTCACGATGGCCTCGACACCTGGGGCCCGCCAGGTGACGGTCAGCGCGCCTTCGACCATGCGGCCGGGCCGGTTCTCGCCAGTGCGGGTGACGCTGAGCGCCTCCGGCGACGCGACGCTGCACGGCGTCCGCCTGGCGCTGCAGCTGCCGCAGGGCTGGACGGCAGTGCCGACCGGGCCGACGGTGTTCGGCCTGGTCACGCCGGGCAAGGCACCGACGGCCACCTTCCTGGTGGCCCCGCCGCGGTACGCCCAGAACGCGACCGCGGTAGTGCACGCGACCGCCACCATGGGTGATCTGCAGCGCGAGAACGGGGCGAACGTCACGGTCTCTGGCTAACCCGCGGCCTGCCTGAGCGCGGCTGGTCTGAGCGCGCTCAGGCAGGCACGTAGCGCTGGATGGTCACGCCGTCGGGCCCGATGCTTGTGACGTCGGCGAGCTTCAGCCTGGTCCGCGCCGCGCCGTCGAACAGGCGCTTGCCGGTGCCGAGGACCAGCGGGAAGACCATCAGCCGGTACTCGTCCACCAGGCCCAGGGCGGTGAGGGCGCGGACGAGCTGGCCGCTGCCCGCGATCAGGATGTCGCCCTGGTACTGGTCCTTGAGCTTGCCCGCCTCCTCCAGGGTGATAACCGTCGTGTTGTTCCAGGCGGGGTCGGTCAGGGTGGCGGAGACTACGTACTTCGGCATGGCGTTCATCTTGCTGGCGAACCCCACCGGATCCTCGATGGTCGGCCACGCCTGGGCGAACCCGTCGTAGGTGACCCGGCCGAGCAGCTGGGCATCGGCGGCCATCAGCTCGTCCAGCTTGAACTTGCCGCCGTCGGCGCCCTGGTCGAACGTGAACGACCAGCCGCCGTGCTGGTAACCCTCGGCGCCGCCCGGGTCCTCGAAGACCCCGTCGAGGGATATGAATTCGGTGACCACGATCTTGCCCATGAGTTTCTCCTGTCGGCAGGCAACTTGCCCAACCTAGACCACGGCTGGCCGGGAAACTCATCGGTGCCGCGAGGAGGGCGACGGGCAGTTACGCCGACGGGAGGTCCTCAGCCGCGTGGGGCGGGCGAGATCCGAGCGGGGGCCACCAGGACGGCGGCCCGCCGCTCGTCGGCCATCACCCGGTCGTAGGTGTCGAAGTCGTCGTGCGTCCCGCCCGCAGCGGTGAAGATCTCGCGCAGCAGCAGGCGCAGCCGCCCGGCGTCGACCCCTGGCAGCGGGTCGTCGGGGCCGGCCAGCTCGACCGGCCCTTCGACGGCGGCCCACTGCCAGCCCGCCCGGATGACCACCGTGGCCCGCGGCCGGGCCCTCAGGTTAGCCAGCCGGTGCGCGTCACCGCGGCTCACCAGCCCCACGACCTGTTCGCCGGTGACGGGATGCGGGAGCACGCCCGCGTTCACCACCGACGACTGGATCGTCCCGTCGGGCCGCAGCGTGGACACCACGCACAGACCGTGATCACCGTCGACCAGCCGGGCAAAGTCCTCGAGTCCGCTCACGGGTGAAGCGTAACCTGCGGCGGGCCGGCTCGAAGGTCGTTATCCGCCGTAATGAACCAGCTCATCTCGCCATGGTTTCATCTCGTTCGGGTACGAACCGATGGTGCGGAACGAACCAGCGGCGCTGACCGAGGCGCGGGCGGCCACGGCGGCCGACGCCGCGTTCG
The DNA here is from genome assembly GCA_963798675.1 of uncultured Actinomycetes bacterium. Taxonomy (GTDB): domain Bacteria; phylum Actinomycetota; class Actinomycetes; order Streptosporangiales; family Streptosporangiaceae; genus Palsa-504. The sequence goes on from CAWCUJ010000013.1 coordinate 206,832, forward strand.
GCGCGGACATGTACCAGTTGCTGGCCGAGGACTCCGCCAACACGGTCTTCTCGCCGGCCAGCGTGGCCAGCGCGCTGCGGATGGCCCTGTGCGGAGCGCGCGGCGAGACGGCGGCGGAGCTGGCCCGTGCGCTGCACCTGGACGGATCGGACCGTCAGCAGGACGTGGCGGTCAGCGGGCTGAGTCTAGTGTCAGCCAGGCGGGGCGGCAGACCGGGCAGCGGGCCCGGCAGCGGGCCCGGCAGCGGGCCCGGCAGCGGGTCTGCGACGCTCCGGGCGCCGAACACCGTATGGGTTCAGTCCGGGCTCCCGCTGCGGGCCGAGTTCACCGCCCAGCTCAACCGGGCCGCGGCCACGCTCGCCGAAGCCGATTTCGCCGCGGCGCCCGAGGCGGCCCGGACCTTGATCAACCGCGTGATCGCCGAGCAAACCGAGGACAAGATCACCGGATTGCTGCCGTCCGGCGTCGTGAGCCGGCTGACCAGGCTGGTACTCGCCAGCGCGGTGTACCTGAAGGCGGCGTGGACGCAGCCGTTCCCCGAGAGCGCGACGGCCAACGCGCCGTTCTACCCCGATGGCCAGGACCGCCCGGGCCTGACCGTGCCGATGATGCACCTCACGGCACCGCAGGCCTACCTTCGCGGCGACGGATACCAGGCCGTGCTGCTCCCTTACCGTGACATGGGTCTAGCCATGGCCGTGGTGCTGCCCGACGGCCCGCTATCGGCGCTGCGGCCGAAGGCCGGTGCCGCCGGCCTGGGTGGCCTGCTGGCCGGAGCGGCCAGGCACCAGGTCACGCTGTCGCTGCCCAGGTTCCGGCTGGAAGCGGCGTTCGACCTTATCCCGGGCCTGCGGCGGCTGGGCGTGACCGAGGCATTCCGCGACAACGCGGACTTCAGCGGCATCACCGACGCCGAGCCGCTGCGGATCGGCGTGGTGGTGCACAAGGCTTATATCGACGTTGACGAGCACGGCACGGAGGCCGCGGCGGCTACCGCCATCGCCATGGTGGCCATGGCGGCATTCCGGGCTCCGCCGCCGGTGACGATGGTCGTGGACCGGCCGTTCCTGTTCGCGATCATCGATACCGCGACCAGCCTGCCCCTGTTCCTCGGCCAGGTCAGCCACCCGCACGCCGGTTGATCAGGCGCCTGCGGCGGTCGCACCGGCGCCGATCGGCCGCCAGCTGACCCGGGCGCCGGGATGGAGCGCCGCCAGCTGGCCGACCAGGCCGGGCCAAGGCTCAGCCGATCGGAAGGCTGGTCAGCAGGGACGTTCGGCCCTATGGCCGGCGAAAGGGGCCCTGACATGCTCGGTACGGAGCACTCCGGAGGTGATGCCTCCGGCGCGGACAAGGAGGTAGCGATCATGACGTTCCCGGGCACAGCCGCGCCGGATCCGGCCCGGGGTGTGAGGGTGCTGATCTCGGCAGCCTCGACGCACGGGTCAACCTCCGATATCGCCGAGGTGATCGCGGAGGTACTCACCGAGCAGGGCCTGACCGTCACGGTCCTCCCGCCGGGCGAAGTCCGGTCCATCCAGGATTATGACGCGGTCATCATCGGCAGCGCGGTCTACCTGAGCCATTGGCTTGACTCGGCCACAGACCTGGTGAACAGGTGCCTCGACCCGCTCCGCAGCCGTCCGGTGTGGCTATTCTCGAGCGGCCCGGTCGGGAATCCCGTGAGCGGGACGGCCCAGGGCATGGCGAGAGATCCCGTCGAGATGGCCGGCCTGCGCATAGCCACCCACGCGCGGGATCACCGGATATTCGCCGGCAAGCTCGACCGCAAGGTCCTGAGCTACGCGCAGCGGTCCTCGCTGCCGATATTCCGCGGCCTGGAAGGGGACTTCCGTGACTGGGCCGAGATCAGGCAGTGGGCCAGCGGCATAGCGGAGCAGCTCGCCCCCGCGCCCGCGTGACAGCGCCGACCGTCGGCGATCCGACCGCTGGCGATCCGACCGCCGGCGATCCGACAGATTGTTGACAATTTTGTTGGATATTTCTAGGATCGCCACGTGGGAGTGCCTCACGACACGCCGCCGGACACGGCTGGAGCACGCGGGGTGCCAGGGGTGCCAGGGGTGCCAAGGGTGCCCCAGGCGCCCGGGACGCCCGGGGCTTCCGCGGTTAGCGGAGCCCAGGGGCGGCGGCTGGCCGGTGACCGGCTGCGGCAGGCAATCCTGGCCGGGGACATGGCACCCGGGCAGCGCCTGGTCGAGGAGGAACTGGCCAGGATGCTCGGCGTGACGCGCGCCAGCCTGCGCGCAGCGCTGTTCGACCTGACGGCCGAGGGGCTGGTCGAGCGGATACCGAACCGCGGCGCGCGGGTACGGGCCGTCACCCTCGGCGAGGCGGTCGCGATCACCGAGTGCCGGATGGCGCTGGAGGGACTGTGCGCGGCCAAGGCGGCCGAGCGGATCACCGGACCCCAGGCCGAGCGGCTGCAGCGGCTAGGCGGGGACCTCCAGCGCAGCGTCGCGGACGGCGAGCCGCTGAAGTACTCCGCGCTCAATCACGAGCTGCACCGGCTGGTGCAGGAGATTTCCGGCCAGACGGTAGCAGCCGCCCTGCTCGAGCGGCTGAACGGGCAACTGGTCCGGCATCAGTTCCAGCTGTCACTGCGCCCCGGGCGTCCCCAGGCGTCGCTGCCCGAGCACCTGGCGATCATTGCCGCGATCGCCGAGCGCCGACCCGCCGAGGCCGAGGAGGCCACCCGCCGCCACCTGCGCAGCGTCATGACGGCCCTGCTCGATCAGCACAAGCTCGATCAGCACAAGCTCGATCAGCACAAGGAGGAAGCCTGGTGAGCCAGCAGGAATCCATGCTCGTCATCAGCGCGCACGCCGCCGATTTCGTCTGGCGTGCGGGCGGCGCGGTGGCGCTGGCCGCCTCGCGCGGCGACCGGGTGAGGGTGCTCTGCCTGACCTACGGGGAGCGAGGCGAGTCGGCCAGCGCCTGGCGGGCGGGCAAGACGCTGGCAGAGATCAAGGCGCTGCGCCGGGGCGAGGCGGAAAGCGCCGCGGCCGCGCTCGGGGCCGAGATCGAGTTCCTCGACGCCGGGGACTACCCGCTGCGCGAGGCCGATGAGCTGGTTGACCGGATTGTCCGGGTATACCGGGAGGTCAACCCGTCGGTGGTGCTCACCCACCCACTCGCCGACCCGTACAACGGCGACCATCCGGCCGCCGGGCAGATGGCGCTGCGGGCCCGGGTGCTGGCCCAGGCGATCGGTTACCCGGCTCCCGGCGAGCCGATCGGCGCACCGCCTGTCTTCCTGTTCGAGCCGCATCAGCCGGAGATGTGCGGCTTCAAGCCCGAGGTCCTGCTGGACATCACGCCGGTCTTCGAGGCCAAGCGCAAGGCCATGGAGTGCATGGGCGCCCAGCAGCACCTGTGGGAGTACTACACCGACCTGGCCAGACGGCGCGGCACGCAGCTCAAGCGCAACGCCGGACCTAACCTGGGCCTGCCGCAGGCCACCCTCGGCGAGGCCTACATGCGGGTGTTCCCGCAGGTCACGGACAGGCTCAGCTGATGCGTAACGTGATCGTCACCGGGGTGGCCCGGGCGGACCTGGGCGTCGTGGACCAGCTGGCCGTACTCGGCGTGGCCACCGTGCACGAGGCGATCGGCCGGGCCGGGTACCTCGGGCCGGGCCTGCGGCCCATCCAGGACGGGATCCGAGTCGGCGGGACCGCCGTCACCGCGCTGTGCTGGCCAGGCGACAACCTCATGATCCACGCGGCGGTGGAGCAGTGCCAGGCCGGGGACCTGCTGGTGGTCACGGCGGCCTCCCCCTGCACCGACGGGATGTTCGGTGAGCTGCTGGCGACCTCGCTGGCCGCGCGCGGGGTCCGCGGCCTGGTCATCGAGGCCGGCGTCCGGGACGTGGCCGAACTGCGGGCGATGGGCTTCGGTGTCTGGTCGGCGGCGGTCAGCGCCCAGGGCACGGTCAAGGAGACACCGGGCTCGGTCAACCTGCCCGTCTCGATCGGCGGGCAGATCGTCCGGCCGGGCGACGCGATCATCGCCGACGACGACGGCGTGGTGTGCGTGCCGCGCGCCGATGCCGGCCAGGCACTGGCGGCCGCGCGGGCCCGGGTGGCCAGGGAAGAGCAGAGCCGCAAGGCCCTGGCCGACGGCCAGCTCGGCCTGGATCTGTACGGCCTCCGCGACAAGCTCGCCGCCCGCGGCGTCGAATACGTGCCCGCCAGCCAGGACATGGGTGTGACATCGTAATGGTTCTATCGGGTAGAGCGCCACATTCATTGAATTCGCTGTGGTGGGGGTGTGGCTGGCGGTGAGAAAGGGACTGACGGGGTCGGGTGACGCCGGGGTACGGTGCATGATGATGCGGGGCGGGACGTCGAAGGGAGCGTACTTCCTCGCGGCGGACCTGCCCGCGGATCCGGCTATGCGCGACGATCTGCTGCTGCGGATCATGGGCAGCCCGGATGCCAGGCAGATCGACGGGATCGGCGGGGCGCATCCGCTGACCTCCAAGGTGGCGGTGATCTGGAGCTCGGCCCGCGCGGATGCTGACGTCGATTATCTGTTCCTGCAGGTCGGCGTCGGCGAGGCCACAGTTTCTGACCGGCAGAACTGCGGCAACCTGCTGGCCGGGGTCGGCCCGTTCGCGGTCGAGCGCGGCCTGGTCCGGGGGGCGCCGGTGCGGATCTACATGGTCAACTCCGGCAGCCTGGCCACCGCGGCGTTCCCCGGCGCGGACGGCGTGGTCGACTACGACGGCGACACCGCGATCGCCGGGGTGCCGGGGACGGCCGCGCCCGTGGTGCTCGACTTCGCCGGGACCGAGGGCTCGGCCACCAGCGCGCTGCTACCCACCGGACACGTCACCGACGTCATCGAGGTGCCACCACAGGGGAACGAACCCACAAGCACCCCCCGGTGCATCACCGTCACCTGCATCGACAACGGCATGCCGGTGGTGGTGGTGGCCGCCGCCGAGCTCGGCCGGACCGGGTACGAGACCGTCGCCGAACTCGACGCAGACGCCGGACTAGGGCAGCGGGTGCGGGCGCTGCAGCTTGCCGCCGGGCAACTGATGGGTCTGGGCGACGTGTCCGCCGCCTCGGTGCCGAAGATCTCCCTCGTGGCCGCCCCGGCGGACGGCGGGACGATCTGCACCCGGACCTTCATCCCGGTGCGGGTGCACGACTCGATCGGAGTGCTCGGCGCGGTCAGCGTCGCGACCGCGCTGCTGCTCGACGGCGCGGCCGGATCCGACCTGGCCGCCGTCAAGCCGGGACAGACGCGTTTCGACATCGAGCACCCGACCGGGCACGTCGAGGTCGAGGTCGAGGTCGACCAGACGAGCCAGCCGCCCACGGTGCTCCGCTCGGGAGTGGTGCGCACCGCGCGCAAGCTCTTCGACGGCGCCGTCTTCCCCCGGAGGTTACCGTGATGAGTGGGCAGCACGCGGCGGCCACCCGGCCGCCGCTGCACGAGGTGGCCCATCTTGGGCACATCGAGTTGTTGACGCCGGACCCGGACGCGAGCCTGCGGTTCTTCGTGGACATTCTCGGCCTGACCGAGACCGGCCGGGAGGGCAACTCGGTCTACCTGCGCACGTGGGATGACTACGAGCACCACACGGTCAAGCTGACCGCGCACGACACCTCGGGCATCCGCCGGGTGGGGCTGCGGGCCTCGAGCCAGGCCGCCCTCGAGGCCCGGGTGGCGGCGATCGAGGCGACCGGGCTCGGCATCAGCTGGAAGGACGGCGATCCGGGTATCGGCCGCACGTACCTGTTCTGCGATCCAGACGGGCACGAGATGGAGCTGTACTGGGAGACCGAGTGGTACACGCCGCCGGACGAGCTCAGGCCATCGCTGAAGAACCAGGCCCAGGCCTACCCGGCGCGCGGCGTCTGCGTCCGGCGGCTGGACCACGTTAACTACCTCGCCCAGGACGTGCCGCCCAACGGGGACTTCGTCCGCGACGTGCTCGGCGGGCGGGTCACCGAGCAGATCATGCTCGACGACGGGACGATCTCAGCGCAGTGGCTGCACTTCACCAACAAGGGCTACGACCTGGTGTACACCCGGGACTGGACCGGTACGGCCGGGCGGCTGCACCACGTCGCGTTCGCGCCGGACACCCGCGAGGACATCTTGCGCGCGGCGGACATCTGCCTGGACCGCGGGGTGTTCATCGAGACCGGGCCGCACAAGCACGCGATCCAGCAGACGTTCTTCCTGTACGTCTACGAGCCGGGCGGGAACCGGATCGAGCTGTGCAACCCGGTCGCCCGGCTGGTGCTGGCCCCGGACTGGCGCACGATCACCTGGACGGAGGCCGAACGGGCCAAGGGCCAGGCGTGGGGCCTGAAGACGATCGAGTCCTTCCACACCCACGGAACCCCGCCCGTCAGCTAGCGGGGCCGGCTGGCCAGGGCAGGCTAGCGGAGCAGGCCGAAGACTTGCTCGGCGATGCCCTGGAAGAACGCCTTTTTCGCGGCGGCGTCCAGGGGCAGGCCATCCTGGGCGGTCACTTCCTGCGGCGCGTACTCATACGGGTAGTCCATCGCGTACATCACGCGGTCCGGCCCGAGCACCTCGCGGCAGAACATGATGGCCGGCGCCCAGGCCATGCCGCTGGTCGTCACCCAGACGTTCGACCGCAGGTACTCGCTCGGCCGCCGGCGAAGAGGCTTGATTGCCTCGTACCGGCCGGCCTTCACCGTCGCCGCGTGCATGTAATCCAGCCGGTAGAGCCAGAACGGCAGCGCCTCCCCCAGGTGGCCGACCACGATCCGCAGCCGGGGAAACCGGTCGAAGACCCCGGCGGTGATGATCCGCAGCAGGTGCAGCCCGGTCTCGACGGCGAACCCGTAGATCGCGCTGTCCAGCCCGGCCTCGAGCATGGGGCCGATCATGTTCCGCGGCGGTGTGTTCGGGTGCAGGTAGATGGGGGTGTCCAGGGCCTCGGCGGCCTCGAAGATGGGCCAGAACTTCTGATCGTCGAGGTACTCGCCCTGGGTGTGGGAGTTGATGATGACGCCCACCAGACCGAGCTGGCGCGCGCCGCGTTCGATCTCCTCCGCCGCGCCCTTCGGGTCCTGCGGGGCGATCGCGGTCAGCCCGCTGAACCGGTCGGGATGCCGCTGGCACGCCGCCGCCAGCTGGTCGTTGGCCAGCGTGGCCATGGCGATCGCCCGGTCCCGGTCGAGGATCTGGGTGCCCGGGCAGGTCAGCGAGACGATCTGGCGGTCGATGCCCGCTGCGTCCATGTCGGCGATCCGCCGTTCGCCCAGGTCCTGCAGGCGGGCCAGGATGGCGGCCGGACGTTCGGCCTTGCTGCGCAGGTAAAAGCCGGGGAGGCTGACGAAGCCGGGATCGTCGCACGTCCCGTCCGCCAGCATCGCGCGCCACAGCGTGATCAGCTCCGGCGGCGCAAACGCCTCCTCGGTGGCGATCCGGAGGTAGCCAGGCTCAGAGTCCATACCGGAACCCTCCGCCGGAACGCAGAGGAAATCAAGAGAAATGGTCCGAACGAACCTGCGGTACGAGGTCCTGGTGCGCTCAACCGAGCAGGACAGGTGACGCTTACTGCGGCTGCGGACTGGTGATCAGAGAGAAGACCGCGCCCTGGTTGTCGGCGACCACCCCGATCCGGCCGTACGGGCTGTCCCTGATGGGCTGGACGACGCTGCCGCCGTGCTCGACGACGGCGGCCATCGCGGCGTCGGTGCCGTCGACGGCGAAGTAGGCGCTCCAGGCGGCCGGGCTCCCGGCCGGCGTCCCCGGCACGTACTGGCCGATGCCGCCGACCTCGCGGCCGTCGACCATGAGCATCGCGTACCGGAAGCCGTCCCCGCTCACGTCCTGGTACTCGTAGCCGAACACGGCGCGGTAGAAGGCCTTGCCGGCGTCGAAGTCCCAGCTGACGTGCTCGTTCCAGGTGAGCGCGCCAGTCTCGTTGGCCGCGCCGACACCGGTCGTCTTACCGCCCTGCCACAGACCGAACGAGGCCCCGGTAGTGTCGAGGGCGATGGCCATCCGGCCCTCTTCCATGACGTCCGTCGGCCCCTGCACCACCTGGCCGCCAGCCGCCCTGATCTTCTCCGCGACCGCGTCGGCGTCGTCGGCGGCCAGGTAGGTCGTCCAGGCCGACGGGGCGTCGGGCGCGGCGAACTTCGGACCGATGCCGGCGACGATCCGGTCATTGAGGTGGGCGATGGCGTAGCCGCCCACCTCCGGGCCGCCCGCCTGGATGTCCCAGCCGAAGAGGGCCTGGTAGAAGGCGATCGCCTTCGGTACGTCGTCCACGCTGACATCCACCCAGCACGGCGTACCCGCAGGCCACCGCGCATCGCGCGTTACCATTTCGTGCGCCTCCCCTAAATGGCTTGTTTGCGGCCGACGCTAACACAGGGCCAGCGGGGCCGGGCAGCCAACGCGGTGGCTGTTTACACTGGGCATCCATGTACGCCAAAACCAATCCCCGGGCGGGGCGCCTCACACCGCGGCAGAAGCGGATCTTCGCGATCGCCGCGGTGCTGGTGATCGTCGTCTTCGGCGGCCTGATCGCCTGGGGGGTGGTGGCGCATGACCAGTACGGGACTTCGGCGAACGGCTGCGTGAACGTCATCGTGCCGAACACCACCGGGGGGTCCACCCTGCACTACTGCGGGTCGCAGGCGCGGTCGTTCTGCCAGACCGCGTACCGGTCCCAGGACCCGGTGTCGCTGCGGGCCCGGCCGCAGTGCGTGCTGGCCGGCCTGGGCCCGGCCGCGGATTCCAGCGCCGGAGCGTCAAAGTAGCCGCGGGCGGACTGCGGCAGGGTACCCGGCGCGCGGGGCCTGCGGGAATTGGGCAGACTGCGGGTATGACGATCTTCACGGAACACAACGGCGTGAATCCCGTGGTCGCCGAGGTCGTGCGGTCCGGCTTCACCGAATCGCGGCACCGCGGCGCGGTCGCGGGCCTGGCCGCCGACGGGACCCTGGTGCTCAGCGCTGGGAACACCGCGGCGCCCTTCTTCCCCCGGTCCGCGAACAAGCCGCTGCAGGCGGTGGCCATGCTGCGCGGCGGGCTCGACCTGGACGGCGAGCTGCTGGCGCTGGCCGCAGCCAGCCACTCGGGCGAGGACTTCCACGTGGACGGGGTCCGCAAGATCCTGTCCGGCGCCGGGCTGACCGAGCATGACCTGCGCTGCCCGCCGTCCTGGCCGCTCGACCCGGAGACCGCGCGCCGGGTCATCGCCCGTGGCGAGGACATGTCCAGGATCCGGATGAACTGCTCCGGCAAGCACGCCGCGATGCTGGCCACCTGCGTGCTCAACGGCTGGCCGACGCGCCGGTACCTGGCTCCGGAACATCCGCTGCAGCAGGCGATCCGGCGCACGGTCGAGGAACTGGCCGGCCAGCCGGCCACCGCCACCGGCGTGGACGGCTGCGGCGCGCCGCTGTTCGCCCTCACGCTGACCGGGCTGGCGCGGGCTTTCCTGGCCCTGGTGCTCGCGGCTCCTGGCACGCCCGAGCGCCGGGTGGCCGACGCCATGCGCGCGCACCCCGAATGGACAAGCGGCACCAGCCGCGACGAGCGGCGGCTGATGGACGCGGTGCCCGGCCTGCTGGTCAAGGGCGGGGCCGAGGGAGTCGACGCGTTCGCGCTGGCCGACGGCAACGGGGTCCGGGCCGGCGTGGTCAAGATCGAGGACGGGGCGCACCGGGCCCGGACCCCGGTCACCGTGGCGGCGCTGCGCCTGCTCGGTGCCGTCGTCCCTGACGAACTCGCCACTGTGCCCGTCATCGGCGGCGAGGCGGAGGTGGGCGTCGTCCGCGCGGTCAGCTTCTGATCGCCCGGCTGGAGGGTTTGCATTCCGGCCCGGGCGCATGGCTTGACGCCCTCGACACCGAGTTCTGTCGGCTGGGGGCCATAGGATGACGCGGTGAGCAAGAAGACCAAGCCGCGTCGCGGCACTCCGGCCGGCCGGGCGGCGGCCAGCACGGCGCCGGCCACCAGCAAGGCGCCGGCCACCAGCAAGGTAGCGGCCGACAAGGCCTCTTCCGGTAGCGGGCGAGGCGAGGCGGACGCCATCGTCGAGCGGGTGATGTCGAGCCTGTGGGCCGGGATCGCGGCGGGCGACCCGCTGCGGGCCGAACTCGAGACCGCGACCTGCATGGCCATCCCGCGCGTGACGGGCGAGCTCGATCCCGACGAGGCCGAGAAGTTCATCTCCACCGTGCTGGTGGACGGGGCGGTCCGCAGGCGGACGCCCGACGGCGCGGCGCTGCTCCGGCTGCTCATGGCGCTCGGCACGCAGGACACCAAGCGGGCGGCCAGTCAGGCGCTGTCCCAACTGACCGGCGCGGGCATCTACCCGCCGGACTGGGTGACCGGAATCGGCAAGGTGACCCCCGGCCAGGCCTGGCGTCGCTACGACGCGTTCGGTGACGACGAGGCCATCGCCGTGACGTTCGGCTATGGCGAGGCAGAACATGGCATCGTGGTGCAGGTTGACCTGACCGGGATCCCCGTCGCCACCGCGATCGGCGTGTCCCCGAACGCGGCCCGCCTGATCGAGGCCATCAGCGGCGATACCGAGGAGTTCGACCGGTCCGAGCAGATCAGCCTGGGCGAGGCGCGCCGTCGCCTGCTCGGCCCGCTGGACCGGACGGACTACGACCCGAACCCGGACCTGTCTGCCGATACCCTCGCGTACCTGCCGATCGCCCGGACGCGGGTCCGCCGCCTCCCGCCGGACGATACCGGCGCCAGCACGGCGTACACCGCGGCCGACCGCGCGGCCGCCGTCGACGAGTTCATGAAGAGCCCGCTGGCCGCCGAGGCCGTCGCGGCCGACGAGGAGTCCACGCGGTTCTGGGCCGAGGTCCTCACCGGGTACAGCGGCCGTGTCCCAGGCGAGCCGCCGACCCGGGTCGGTCCCCGCAAGCTCGCCTACATACTCCTCGGCCACGTGCCGAACACCTTCGTCCTGTCCCCCGCGCAGCGCAGCCACCTCGAGCCCGCGGTGACCGCGTGGGTCCGCTGGTCGGCCGGGTGCCGGGACCTGGGCGAGGCCGGGACCGAGGTGCTGGTGGAGCAGGTGCCGAGGGTCCTCGACCGGTTCGAGGCGGCCTACGACGACCCGGACGCGGTCGTGGTCCGCGGCTACGCGTCCGGCCTGGCCGCCAGCGACGTCGACGTTTCCTGGCTCGCAGAAAACGTGGGGCGCCGCATGTTCGCGCTGCCGATACCGCAGCGGCACGCTCCGTTGGACCTCGCGGACGCGGCTGACCGCCGCCGTCTCGTCCAGGCCGAGTTCGGCGGTTGCACCCCGCCCGCCGGCATGACCAGCGAGGAATTCGTGGACACCGCCTACCGGGTGGTCGAGGAACTGTGGCGCGACGAGGACAGCCCGATGTTCCAGGCGGCCAGGCGCATGTTCTCCAACGGCGTCTCCCGCCACGACGTCATCCACCACCTGGCCGGGGCGCCCGCCCCGACGATGGGCACATCGATCATCCGTTGACTACCGCGCCTGTCCGACACGCACGTCCCCGACCAGGCGTACCAGCACGTGGCCGCGGAGTTCAGCCCGCAGGAGGTCGCCGCGCTGGTCAGCCTCATCGTGACGATCAACGCCTGGAACACCGTCAGCGTCAGCACCCGCGCCTGGATCCCCGGCTCGTACAAGCCGTAGGCGTTCCCAGGCGGGAGTGGCGCGGGGCGGGGAATCGCTGGGATCTGATCAAGCCGAGCTGAGACGGGGCATGGGGCCGGTGCCAGTGAGCGGGGCGGGGTGGGGGCGCCAGCTTGGGCGCTGGGGGTGTCCCGGGAGGTCGATGCGGCCGCCGGCCCAGAGCAATGCGGTCCACGGGTCGGACCCGGACAGCTCGGCGGAGACCTGCGGGAAGATCCGGGCCAGGACACGGCGGCACACGTCGCGCGACGGATCGAGGCCGAGCCCGAAGGCCTGGGCGATGTCGTTGCCGTGCAGCAGGGCCTCGTGGCAGCCCAGGCCGGCGAAGCCCTCCGGATCGGCCATCCCGGCCGGATGGTACGCGCGGACGTGCGCGCGAGACGTCCGCACCATCGAGGCGAGGACCCGGCCGCCGGTGACGGCGAATTCCAGCACCTCGGCCGGGGAGGCGTGCTTCTCCGCCGTCGCGATGGCGCGGACGTAGCGGCCGGTGGGCTGGACCGCGAGCTGCCAGGCGTAGGACAGCAGGCAGTCACCGATGTGCTCGGCGGTATGCCAGCAATCCCATTCCAGGGTGCCCGCCCGCACCGACCAGTCCCGGTCGGTGACGGGCAGCAGCCCGCTCATCACGCATGAGATCACGCTGTCAAGGTCATCGGCGGTGACTGTCATGGTGCTTTCGAGCCTACGGTCACAACAAGCCGATTATGACCGATTCACCAAGAGTCAGGATCCGCCCCTCGATATCGGGGAAGGACGGCTCAGGAGCCGGGCCTTGACGTCGACCTTGAGGATCTTCCCGACCTTCGACCTGGGCAGGTCGGGCCAGATCTCAACCTGCTTGGGAGCCTTCACGCTGCCCAGGCGCTCCTTGACGAAGGACCGGACCTCGACCTCGGTCACCGTCTGGCCGGGGCGGAGTTGCACGACTGCGGTGACGCGCTCGCCCCATTTCTCGTCGGGCAGCCCGATGACCGCGCAATCCTGCACGGCCGGGTGAGCCAGCAGGACCTGCTCGACTTCGGCCGAGTAGACGTTGAAGCCGCCGGTGATGATCATGTCCTTGGCGCGGTCGACAATGAAGAGGTAGTTGTCCTCGTCGAGGTAGCCGATGTCCCCGGTGTGATGCCAGCCGTGCCGGGCGGCTTCGGCCGAGGCCTGCGGGTTCTTGTAGTAGCCGGCCATGACAAGCGGGCCGCGGGCCACGATCTCACCGCGCTCGCCCGGGCCGAGCAGGTGGCCTTCGTCGTCCGTGATCGCGACCGTGGTGAGCGGGGTGGGCCGCCCGGCCGAGGACAGGCGCTCGGTGGCGAGCGAGCCGTCGTCGCGGAAGTGTTCGGCGGGCGCCATGGTGGAGATCATCATCGGGGCTTCGGACTGGCCGAACAGCTGGCCCATCACCGGGCCGATCTTCGTCAGGGCCTCCTCGAGGCGGCTGGCCGACATCGGGGCCGCGCCGTACCACAGGCACTGCAGGTGAGAGGTGTCGGTGCGGGCGAGCCGATCGTGGTCGAGGAGCATGTAGATCAGCGTCGGCGGCAGGAACGAGTGGGTGATCTTGTGCTGCTCGACCAGGGCCAGGAACTCGGTCAAATCCGGCGCGGGCATGATGACGATCTCGCCGCCAAGCGTCATGACCGGGAAGCACAGCACGCCTGCCGCGTGGGTGAGCGGCGCGAGGGCCAGGTAACGCGGGCGCGGGCGAAACGGGTAGCTCATCAGCGTCAGCGCGGACATCGTCTCGATGTTGTGGCCGGTGAGCATCACGCCCTTGGGGCGACCGGTGGTGCCGCCGGTGCCGACCAGCATGACGATGTCGTCGGGTGTTTCAGCCTGCCAGGGCTCGGCGGCCTCGGGCCCGATCCACTCCTCGAACGGCACAGCTCCGGCCTGTTCGCCGTCGAGGCAGACCAAGGTGGTGAGCTTCGGCAGGTCAGGCAGGATCTTGGTGACCAGCGGGGCGAAGGCGGCCTGGAAGATGAGGCACGTGCAGTCGAAGAAGTCGAGCAGGTCGCGGTTCTCCGCCGCCTCGTTGCGCGGGTTGACCGGGCACCATACCGCGCCGGCCCGGGAGATGCCGAATACGCAGCTGAACGCGACCGGGTCGTTCGCCGACAAGATCGCGACCTTGTCGCCAGGAACGATCCCGGAGCGGTCGAGCGCGCGGGCGACCCGCCACGACAGCCGCTGGACGTCGAAATAGGACAGTGTGCGCCTGGTCGTGGTCAGGCAAGGTGCCTCCGGGCCCAGGGAGGCGCCCTTGTCCAGGAAGTCGGCCAGGCGCACGCTCTGTCGTCCTTCGTGTCTTAGTGGTGGACGGTGAGGTTCGGCTCCATGACCAGGCCGAAGCTGCGCAGCACGCCGAGTAGCTCGCGGTGGCCGAAGGCCTGGCAGCCGGACGCGAAGCCGACGCGCCTGGGTGGCTGCTGGAGCAGCGAGTACGCCCCGTAGGCCTGCATCAGGCCGGTCTGCTTGTAGTTGGAGTTGCCGTGGATCACGCAGTGGGCGCGGCCCAGCGGGCCGGAGGCGTGCACCGAGTCCAGCGAGGTGTTGACCCGGGTGGCTTCGCGCGGCGGCATCTGGTTCATGACGCCGGCCGCCTGTTCAGTCAGGACCCGGAGCTTCTCGCTTTCCGGCAGGCCCTCGATCTGCTCAAGGACAGCCTTGACGAGCTGCGGGACGCCCAGCATGAGCGCGCGGTTGAACACCCCGCCAAGCACCTTGACGTTGGCCACCCGGGGGTCGCGCTTGAACCACACCGGGTGCGAGGTACCGCCCCACGGCAGCGCCAGGCCGGTCTCGTGCTGGCCCGGGACCACCACGTCGTATAGGCCCGCGTCGGCGGGCCATTCGACGTAGGAGTTCTGCTCCAGGTAATACGCCTTGGCCAGGGCCGCGTTGACCAGGATCGTCCGGGTCGATGCGATGGTCGGCATGCCCTTCCAGAAGACCAGGATGTCGAGCGTGTCGACGCCCGGCTTCTCCAGGCAGAGCTGGGCGGCGATCTCGCCGGTGGTGTACATCTGGGCGATGCCCGGGGCGAGCAGCAGGCCCTTTCCTGCCATCTGCTGGCCATAGTCCTCGTCGCAGGTGATCAGCCAGTCCTGCTCCCCCGTGGTGTCCAGGTAGTGGCAGCCGGCGTTCAGGCAGGCCTCGACGACCTCACGGCCATGCTGGGCGAACGGCCCCACGGTGTTGCAGACCACGCTGGCGCCCTGGAACAGTTCGGTCAGCGGGGCCACGTCGTGGGCGACCTCGACGATCTCGTGCTCTACCGTGTCGATGCCTGGCACCTTGTCGACAGCTTCTTGGATATGAGTCTTGTCGCGGCCGGCGGCGACGAACGGCAGGTTAAACTCGCGCAGGTACTCGCAGATCAGGCGGCCGGTGTAGCCGGAGGCGCCGTAGACGATGACGGGCTTGGTCATTGGTTTGCTGTCCTCTCCGTGTGGCTTACATGCCCATGCCGCCGTCGACGGGCAGCCCGGCGCCGGTGATGAAACGGGCCGCGTCGGAGGCGAGGAACACCACGGCGTCGGCCATGTCCGCGACCTCGCCGAGACGGCCGTGCGGGGTGAGCCCGACGACGGTGCCGACGCACTCTTCCACGCTCGGGAACAGGCCGAGTGTCACCATGTCCTGAGCGAGCTGGTTGCCCATCTCGGTCGGCACCAGGCCCGGGTAGATGCAGTTCACCCGCACCGCGTAGCCGAGCTTGCCGGATTCCATCGCAGCCACCCGGGTCAGCCGGTCGACCGCGGACTTGGTCGCGGAGTAGACGGCGATGCCGGGGAAGGCGATCGTGGCGGCGACCGACGCGATGTTGACCACCGCGCCGCCGCGGCCGGCCGGGCCGCCCGGGCGCATGGCGCGGAAGGCGTGCTTGATGCCGAGCGAGGTGCCGAGGATGTTGACCTCGAGCATCTTGCGGATGTCATCCGGGTCCAGGTCGACGATCAGGCTGGAGATCTCGACGCCGGCGTTGTTGACCACGATGTCCAGGCCGCCGAGTTCGGCGATCGTACCCTCGATGCACCGCTCCCAGCTGTGGTCGTCGGTCACGTTCAGCGGGAGGAACGCGGCGTCACCGCCTGCCTTCTTGATCGCGTCGACGGTCGCCTGGCCGAGTTCCTCGCGGATGTCGCCGATGACCACGGCCGCACCAGCCCGGGCCAGCGCCTCGGCCATCCCGGCGCCGAGCCCGCGCGCCCCGCCGGTGACCAGGGCCTTGCGTCCGGTCAGCTCGTACACACTCATCGGGCATCTCCTTGGTTGGCGGTGCGACGTAGGTCACACTGCCATGGAATCTGGACAGTCGTCAAGACTTTCTTAGACACTTGTCAAGCTTTGTTCTGGGCGGCGGGCGCTGGCCGAGATACAGTTGGTCCGAGCCCGCAAGGCGCGGGCGTTTTCGTGAGCTGACGGGAAGCTGTGCTGTGACGGAGGTGGCCCCGCAGGTCGACGAGGCGGCCTCGTCCCCTGTCGCCCTGGCGTCTCCCGGGGCGCAGACGAACCGGGAGCGGGTCTCGCGGCGGCAGGTCGACAAGTTCGCCGAACGGCGGGCGCAGCTGGCCGACGCCGCGCTGCAGACGCTGGCGGAATTCGGTTACGCCCGCACCAGCCTGCGCGAGATCGCGCAGAACTCCCAGTTCTCGCACGGCGTGCTGCACTACTACTTCAGCGACAAGGAAGACCTGATCACGCACTGCGTGCGCCAGTACGAGGCCGCCTGCGTGACCCGTTACGACGAGATCGTGGCGACCGCCTGTTCGGCGGACGAGCTCAAGCGGGAGTTCAGCGCGGCCATGACGCAGACCCTGCGGACCGACGCGCCGATGCACCGCCTCTGGTACGACCTGCGGAACCAGAGCCTGTTCGAGGAGTCGTTCCGCGCCGACGTGCTGGAGATCGACCAGCGTCGCGAGGAGATGATCTGGCGGGTCATCAGCCGGTACGCCTCGTTCGCTGGTTTTGAGGTGGCGCTGTCCCCCTGTGCGGCGTACGCGATCCTGGACGGGCTGTTCCAGCAGGCACTCCTGCACCATCTCGCCGGGAATCTGGGCGCCGCCGAGGATCTGCGAGTCAACGTGGTGCGCGTCCTGGACATTCTGGCGGCCCGCGGGGCGTCTGCCTGAGGGGCGCGCGCTAGGGTACGGGCATCATCCCGTGCTCGGGGAAGACAGCCGACCGGGTGCCGATGATGGCCCTGTCGACCGCATCGGCCGGATCGTATCCGGCCTCGAACCCCACGAATTCTGGCTCGCTGCCCTCGGTCATCACCTCCGGCGCCTCCCAGCCGGTGCGGCGGAACGCGTACTCGCGCCAGGAGGCAGGGATGCGCGCACGGGGATCGATCGGGTACCCGGCCGCCTCCGCCAGCAGGTGTGTCCAGGTCCGCGGCACCACCTCGAGCAGCTCATAGCCGCCGCCGCCGGTCAGCAGCCAGCGTCCGCCGGCCAGGCGGTGGGCGAGTGCGTGGATCGCGGCATGGGCGGCGCGCTGCGCGTCGATGCTCAGCTCCAGGTCGGCCAGGGGATCCAGCCGGTGCGTGTCGCAGCCGTGCTGGCTGACCAGCACCTGCGGCCGGAAGGCCCGCAGCAGCGGCGGGACGATCGCGTGGAAGGCGCGCAGCCAGCTGGCATCGCCGGTGCCGGCCGGCAGCGCCACATTGACCGCCGACCCCTCGGCGCCGGGCCCGCCCGCCTCAGCGGGCAGGCCGGTGAACGGGAACAGGGTCGCCGGATGCTGGTGCAAGCTGATCGTCAGCACCCGCGGATCGGCGTAGAACGCCGCCTGCACTCCGTCGCCGTGGTGCGCGTCGATGTCCACGTAGGCGACGCGCTCGGCGCCCTGGCCCAGCAGCCAGCCGATCGCGATCGCCGGATCGTTGTAGACGCCGAATCCGCTGGCGTGAGCGGCCATGGCATGATGCATGCCGCCCGCGATGCTGGCCCCGTGCTGGGCCGTGCCCGACCAGACGGCGCCGGCCGCGGCCAGCGTCGCCCCGGTCACCAGCGCCGACGCCTCATGCATGCCGGGAAAGACCGGGTTATCCTCGGTGCCCAGCCCGAACATCCGCGCCACCCGGAGCTGGCACCCCGCCAGGCCCGCGCTGGCATCGGGGTGCTCAGCCCAGCGGCTGACCGCCTCCACGGCCGCGACGTACGGCGCGTCGTGCACCAGCTCCAGGTCCGCGTCGGTGGCCGGGGCCGGAACGGCCACCGTCACACCGGGCTGGCTCCACAGCCCGAACTCGTGCGCGAGCCGCATCGTCAGCTCCACCCGCACCGGTGCCATCGGATGGCCAGGCCCGAAGTCATAGTCGGTGAGCCGCTCGTCCCAGGCCACATGCAAGGTGCAGGTCCTCGGCAGCGCTGACTGGTGCGTCATGGCAGTCGGCGTAGGTGGGCGTCGGCGGGTTCCGCGGCCTGGATGCGGATCCGGCCGTCGACCGCCTGGACGCCGTCGGGGCGGGCGATGACCGGACTCAGCTCGAGCTCGGCGATCTGCGGCAGGTCATCGGCCATCCGGGAGATCCGCAGCAGCATGTCCCGCAGCGCGGCGAGGTCGGCGGCCGGAACCCCGTGGCGCCCGAGCAGCAGGGGGCCGGCCCGGGCCGACCGGATCAGGTCGTCGGCGTCGGAATCAGTCAGGGGAGCGAGCCGGGCGGCCTGGTCGGCCAGCACATCGCCGGTCGCGCCGCCGAGCCCGAACAGCACCAGCGGGCCGGCCACCTGGTCGTGCAGCACGCTGATCCTCACCTCGACGCCGCCGGTGATAACCGGCTGGACGATGACGCCGGCCAGCCGGTCGCCGAAGATCTCCTTCAGCGAGCGGAACCCGTGCCGGACCTCATCCGCGCCATGCAGGCCGGTCAGCACGTCGCCGGCGGCGCTGGTGCGCAGCAGGCCAGGCACGTCCGCCCGGAGCGCCACCGGGCCGCTGAAGCTGGCCGCCGCCGCGATCGCGGCGTCCTCGGCGATGACCCCGATGCTGTCCGCCAGCGGCACGCCGTAGCAGCCGAGCAGTTCCACGGTGGGGTCCAGGGGCAGCCAGCCGCCCCGGGGCGGGTCGGCGAGAACCCCGGCGACCAGGTCCCTGGCCCGGTCCTGGCGCAGGCCCGCCAGGTCCGGCACGTGTCCTGGCGGGGTAGCCCGCCAGGTGCCGTAGCGCGCGGCGTGGCTCAGGGCGCGGACGGCGGACTCGGCGTAGGCATAGGCCGGGACCGGAGCGCAGTCCCCGCCCGGGCCTGGCAGCAGCCGGACGACTTCGACCTGGTCCAGCACGGCCGCCGCGATCGGCACCGGCAGCCGCGCGGCGCTCACCTCGGGGACCAGGTCGCTGCCCGCGGTCGTGGCGGTCAGCGCCAGCACCGCGTCCACGCCCGGGTCGGCGCCGACGAGCTCCAGGCACTGGCGGAACCGGCCGGGCGCGACCAGCACGGTGGTATCGACCGGCCCGGCCACCAGGGCCTCCCGGCCGAGCATGTCCCGCAGCGCCCGCTGGGTTTTCCCGGCCAGGACGGCGACCTGCAGGCCCGCGTCGCCGCACGCGTCGGCGGCGAGCACCGCGGCGCCGCGGGTGTTGGACACCACGCCGACCCTGCCTCCTGCGGGCACCGGCTGCGAGGCCAGCAGCGCCGTGGCATCGAGCAGCTCGCCGAGGTTAGCGGTCGCGATGATGCCGGCCTGCTCGAACAGGGCCTGCCTGGTGACCAGCGGGGTAGCCGCCCTCGCGGCGCGGGCCCCGGCCAGGCGCCCGCCCGTCGCGGACCGGCCCACGTCCACGGTCAGCACCGGCATGGTACGGCCCACGCGGCGGGCAGCGCGGGCGAACTTGGGCGGGTTCCCGATCGATTCCAGGTACAACAAGGCCAGCTTGGTCCCCTCGTCGGACTCCCACCACTGCAGCATGTCGGTGCCGGACACGTCGTCCTTATCGCCGAACGAGACCAGGGTGGAGATCCCCACGCCCAGCCGGGACAGGTGCTCCACCAGCACGAAACCGGTGCCGCCTGTGGACTGCAGCGCCAGGCCGGCCATTCCCGCCGCGGGATGGCGGGCCGCGAACGTCGCGTCCAGGCCGATGCCGGGGTTGGCCACGCCGAAACTGGCCGGCCCGACCATCCGCATGCCATAGCGGCGGCAGATGCCCAGCAGTTCCGCGCGGGCCGGGCCGCTGAGTCCGGCCGCGATCACCACCAGCGCCCCGACCCCCCGCCGCCCGCAGTCCTCCGCGATCCCAAGCACCGCCCCGGCCGGCGCGGCGATGACCGCCAGGTCGACGTGGTCCGGCAGCGCGGCCGCCGACGGCAGGCAACCGATGCCGTCCAGCTCAGCCGCACCCGGGTTGACCAGGTAGACCGGGCCAGGGAACCCGCCGTCGATGATGTTCGCCAAGATCGCCCGCCCGACCGATCCGGGGCGCCGGCTCACGCCGATGACCGCCACCGAGGCCGGCATCAGCACGGGCCGCATGCTCGCCACGTCGGCCGACCGCTCCCGCACGGCGACCGTATCGCGGTAGGTGCCCAGGGCGGCGTCCGCCTCGTCGGCGGGCAGCGGGAACGTCAAGTCATACACGCCATCCACCAGGGAACGCTGCGCCTGCAGCCCCGCGTCAGCGAAGACCCGCAACATGGCCGCGTTCTCGCTCAGCGTCTCCGCGGTAAAGGCGCGCAACCCCCGGCCGCGGCCCAGCGAGACCAGGTGCTCAAGCAGCAGCATGCCGATGCCGCGGTGGTGCAGGTCATCGGCGACCGTGAAGGCGACCTCCGCGGACAGGGACCCAGTACCGGCCTGCTCGTAGGTGCCGCAGCCGACCACCTCGTCGTCCAGCACGGCCAGCAGCGCCGCGTGGTCCGGCCCGGGCTGGCGGCATACCCGGCGCGCCTCCTGCTCGGCAACCAGCGGGCTCATGCTGAAAAAGCGCAGGTACAGGTTGTCCGGGGACATCTTGGCGTGCATGTCCCGGACCGCGTCGAAGTCATCGGACCGCGCGGCCCGGATCTCGATCGTGGCGCCGTCGGTCAGCAGAGCATAACTGCTGTCCTCCGCATGTATGCTCATGCCGTCCTCCCGTCGGCTCGCGACACCGCGACCCAGTCCGCATTATCGGTCAGGGCGGCCGCGATGTGCTCGACCATCTCGGTGAGGATGGGGTGCGGGGTGGCGAAATTGAAGCGGAAGGCTCCGGCTCCGCCTGCGCCGAAGGCGGGTCCGTCCACGACCATGATGCGGGCGCGGTCGGTGACGAGCGCGCCGGGTGAGTCGGGCAGGTCCATCGCGGTGCAGTCAAGCCAGGCCAGATAGGTGCCGTCGGGCGGGCGGTAGCGGACCTGGGGCAGGTGGCGGCGGAGCAGGCCGGCCAGCAGGTGGCGGCCTTCGTCGAGGTAGCCGAGGACTTCGTCCAGCCAGGCCTCGCCGTGCCGGAACGCGGCGATGTTAGCGACGACGCCGGGATTGCTCGCGCCATGTGCGGCGAAGAATCCCATCTCCTCCCAGCGCTGCCGGTCGGGCCCGTTGGTGAGGATCACCTGGGCGCACTTGAGGCCGGGCAAGTTCCACGCCTTGGAGGCGGAGGTGGCGGTCAGGGCGTGGGACGCGGCGGCGTCGGAGGTGGACGCGTAGGGGATGTGGCGCATCCCGGGATAGACGAGCGGGCCGTGGATCTCATCGGCGAAGACCCGGCCGTGGTGCCGGTCGACGACCTCGGTCAGCTGGGTCATCTCCTGGGGGGTGAAGACCCGGCCGAGCGGGTTGTACGGGTTGCAGAAGATGAGCAGATGTCCCCCGGCCCGGAAGGCGTCCTCGATCGCGTCGAGGTCGAGGGTGAAGAAACCGGCGTCATCATGCATCTGGACCTGGATGATCTCGCGGCCGAGGAAGCCCGGCAGGCTGAGGAACGGCATGTAGGCGGGCGTCGGCAGGATCACCGGTGAGCCGGGGCGGGAGAAATGGGTGATGGCGATCTCGAGCGCCTTGAGCACGTCGGGGACATGATGGATCAGCGCGGGATCAACGTCCCAGCCGTAGCGTCGTTTGGTGAACTCCGCGCAGGCCGCGGCCAGTTCGCCGGCCAGGAACTGCGGCAGGTAGCCGAAGTTCGCGTCGGCAGAAAGCCCGGCGAGCGCCTCGAGGATGGCGGGCGCGGCACCGAAGTCCATCTCGGCGACGGCGGCACCAAACCCGTCCGGCCCGGGAGCCGTCCACTTGAAGCTGCCGCGGGCGCGAAGCATGGCCACGGTCGTGGCGTCGATTTGGAGTCTGAGAGTTCCTGGCACACTGCTATCTTGACGCAATGTCGGAGGTTCTCACCGCGACCAGGCGACGACAGGCCTAGACGGGCCGGCGCCCGCCGTAGATGACCTTCTCCAGTTGCTTCCAGTAGGCGTCGACGCCTTCGAATCCGGCCGACCGCAGGTATTCAAGCTGCGGGCCCAGAGGGATGATGTGGCGCACGTGGTTATCCCAGCGGGCCTGTTCCAGCGGCGTGCGGTGCAGCCGGTTGTGGCCCGTCTCGGGGTTGTCGCGGTCGTTCACTCGCTGCCAGGTGGCTTCGGCCACGGGATCCCCCGCGCGCACCGGGTCGTAGTTGAGGTACCAGCCGCCAGGAACGAGGCGGTCGAATATCTCGGTGAACAATCCCTGCTTGCGTTCGTCGGTCAGGTGGTGGACGCACATCGAGGTCACCACGGCATCGAGCGCCGCGGGGATGGCCGCGGGCCACTCGCCGCGGGCCGACATGTCGAACTCGACGTACCGGTAGCGCCCGGCGTACGGCTGCATCTCTCGCTCCCCCGCCCGCATCATCTCAGCCGAGAAGTCAGCGAGGATCGCGGTGCTGCCCGGATGCAGGTCGAGGATCGTGCGTGCCGCGGCCCCGGTCCCCGCCCCCAGATCCAGGAACGTGAACGCCTCCTTCGGGCCGAACGGGAGCAGCGCCGCCATGAACCGCCGGTGTTCCGCACGGTATCGCTCCTGGGCCTGCGCTTGGGTCGCCCAAGCCTGAACAGCCTCCCCGGACTGCCAGATGGCCGCGTTGGTGTCCTCCGATTGGTCCATGAGCAGAAGGTTAGCGCCATTTCTCGCGGGACCTTGGTCACCGCCGCGGGCCGTCCAAGGACCCTGGCTCCCTGGCCGGCCGGGCATGATCATGGCCCCGATGAAGGGCAGGTGAGCCCCGTGCCGGAGAAGGCTATTCACGCAGCACCGCTCCTCGCCGACCACGCTCAGTTCCTGATCAGCACGGCGGCTCGCGCGCCGTCCGTGCATAACACGCAGCCGTGGCGGTTCCAGGTCGGGCCATCCTGGGTCGAGCTGTACTGCGATCCGCGGCGTAAGCTGCGGGCCGATCCCCTGGGTCGGGAAATGATCATCAGCTGCGGTGCCGCCTTGTTCGGGCTGCGGCTGGCAGTGCGGGGACTCGGATACCTGCCGGTGATCGAGCTGATGCCGGACCCGAACCGGTCACGCCTGCTGGCCCGGGTCGGGATTGGTCCGGCGGCCCCGGTCACCCACGCGGAACGCCGGATGCTTGAGGCGGTACCGCACCGGCACACCCACCGGGGACCGTTCGAACCAGGTCCGATGCCGGCCGGGCTGCTCGCCGGCCTGCAGCATGACGCGCTGGCAGAGGGGGCCGAACTGGCGCTGGTGGAGGGAGACCTCGCTTACCAGCGGCTGGCGACCATCGCCGCGGCGGCCAGCCGGCTGGACCTGGACCCGCAGGTCCGGGCCGAGACGCGGCGGTGGACCCGCAGCTTCGACAACCGGGCTCGGGACGGCGTCCCGGCCATCGCCTTCGCTGATCGCGCCCAGCGCAGGCCCAGGCGGCGGCTGCCGCAGCGCGACTTCGACCTGGACCGCGGCCTGGCCCTGCTGCCCGGCGGCGGCGAACCCCCGGCCGCCACCGCGGTGCTTGTGACCCGGGGTGACCGCCGGACGGACTGGCTGCACGCCGGGCAGGCGCTGCACCGGCTGCTGCTGCACGCCACCACCACGTGGGTGTTCGCCAGCCTGTACACCCAGCCGCTCGAGGTCACCGCGACCCGGACCCTGATCCGGGACCGGCTGGCGCTGCCGGGGAACCCGCAGATGCTGCTGCAGTTCGGCTACGTCCGCACGACGCACCCCACCGCCCGCCGTCCGGCGGGCGAGATCACCAACACCTGAAGTAAGGGTTTCGCGATGCCAAACGGGTCAGCGGCGTGATTCTTCCCGCTCCCCGGTGATACCGGCTGCCTCTTCGGCTACCTTTACCGGCAAGGAGGTGGGCGGTGAGTGAGGGGAGAATCTCACCGCGCGAGGCTGGGGAGCTAGCGGCCTGCTTCAAGGCTCATGCCCGTGACCTGTTCGGGCATGCCTGCGCGCTGACCCGCGGAGACCGGGCGCTGGCCGAGGATCTGGTCCAGGCGGCCTTCGAGGCGGCGGCCGAGGCCTGGCAGGTTCTGGGGGATCTGACCGAGGAGCAGCGCCGCGGCTGGCTCCGCCGCACGCTGGCCAACATGGCGATAGACGGCTTCCGCCGCGAGACAGCCTTCCGCGACCGACTGCCGCGGATCGAGGCCCTATTCCGGAAGATCCAGGCCGACCCGCCGGAGCAGGCCCCTCCCGAGCAAGTGCTGTCATCGATCACGGTGGAACGGTGCTGGCGGATCATCCAGGGCCTGCCGGAACGGCAGCACGCGGTCGCCCTGCTGCGCTGGCAGCTGGACATGAAGGAAAGCGAGATCGCCTCGGTTCTCGGCCTAGACGCGAAAACGGTGAGCGTGCACCTGTATCGGATCCGGCGCAGGCTGCTCCTACAAGTAGGCACGGACCACCCGTTTGACGGTGACGACCCGGAAGGAGCAGCGCCATGAGGGCCGCCGGCCGCGACACAGGCACCTCACCAGAGGACGTGCTGCTTTCCCGCCTTTACCAGCAGTTCACCGAGCTGCACGAGCCCCGGTTCGGCGCCGGATACGACCTTGACAAGGGCCTGGAACGGTACCGGACCTGGCTGCGCGGGGACACCGGAGCCGCTGGGCAGCGGGGCGCGGCCTGCACGGAGTGGAACGCCGACCGGGCGGTCACCGAGCTGTATTCCGAGCACTACCGGGCCTTGGTCCGGCTGGCCGCCATGCTGGTGCGGGACACGCAAACCGCCGAGGAAGTGGTGCAGGACGCGTTCGTCGCGATGCACGATGGCTGGCAGCGGCTGAGGGATACCGAGAAGGCGCTGGCCTACCTGCGGCAGGCCGTGGTGAACCGGTCCCGTTCGGTCCTGCGCCACCGCACCGTGGTCGACAAGAACCTGCAGAATGCCCCGCCGGACATGCCGAGCGCCGAGCACGGCGCCATGGTCCTGCTCGAACGGGACGCCGTCGTCGCCGCCCTGCGCGACCTGCCCGACCGGCAGCGCGAGGCGATCGTGCTGCGCTACTACGCCGACCTGTCCGAGGCCGAGATCGCCGCCACCATGGGCATCAGCCGCGGCGCCGTCAAAAGTCACACGTCCCGCGGCATGAGCGCCCTCCGTACGGCCCTGGAGCGTGAGTGATGGCCGACACCGGCCCCGGGCCGGAAAGTCCCCCGGCGCAGTGGCATATCTTTGCCGACTTCGTCCGCCGTGCGCTGCATGCTGCCGCGGACCAAGTTGAGCCCTGCGGGGACGGCCTGGCACCGATACAGGCGAGAATCCTGGCGGGGGGCAAGTAACCAGGCCCGTTCGGGAGAAAAGTCTTTGTCGGTACGACCTACGTGGGGACCTTTCTCGGGACTGTGACAGGACCGACTTACTATGGGCGTTATGACCGAGCAGGGCGAGACGATCCGTACGGCGATCCTCACCGTCGACGACGACCCCGGCGTGTCCCGGGCGGTCGCCCGGGACCTGCGGCGCCGCTACGGGGAACGGAACCGGATCGTGCGGGCCGAGTCGGGCCCGTCGGCGCTGGAGGCGCTGCGGCAGATGAAGCTGCGTGGCGACCTGGTGGCAGTGATCCTGGCCGACTACCGGATGCCCGAGATGAACGGGATCGAGTTCCTCGAGCGGGCGATGGACATCTATCCGGGGGCGCGGCGCGTGCTGCTCACCGCCTACGCCGACACCGGGGCCGCGATCGACGCGATCAACGTGGTCGATCTCGACCACTACCTGCTCAAGCCGTGGGACCCGCCGGAGGAGAAGCTCTACCCGGTGGTCGACGCGCTGCTCGACGCGTGGCTGACCTCGGATCACCGGCCGGTGCCGGAGACCAAGGTCGTCGGGCACCGCTGGTCGGCGCGCTGCTCCGAGGTGCGCGAGTTCCTGGCCCGCAACCAGGTGCCTTACCGGTGGTACACCTCCGACGAGCCCGAGGGGCAGCGGCTGCTCGAGGCCGCCCAGGCGGACGGGCTGGCGCTGCCGGTGGTGATCACGCCGGACGGCGAGCCGCTGATCGAGCCGACCGACGCCGAGCTGGCCTCGCGAGTCGGGCTGGCCACGACGCCGTCCAAGGACTTCTACGACCTCATCGTGATCGGCGGCGGGCCGGCCTCGGCGCCGCGGTCTACGGCGCGTCCGAGGGGCTGCGCACCGTGCTGGTCGAGCGCACCGCCACCGGCGGCCAGGCCGGGCAGAGCTCGCGGATCGAGAACTACCTGGGCTTCCCGGACGGGGTGTCCGGCGCGCAGCTGACGGACCGGGCGCGGCGTCAGGCGACGAAGTTCGGAGCCGAGGTGCTGACCACCAGGGACGTGATCGAGCTGGACATCAAGGGGTCGGCGCGGGGGGTTCGGTTCGCGGACGGCACGAGCATCGACGCGCACACGATCATCCTGGCCACCGGGGTGTCCTACCGGCAGCTGAACGCACCCGGGCTGGCCGAGCTGACCGGGCGCGGGGTCTATTACGGGTCGGCTCTGACCGAGGCCGCCGCCTGTCTCGGGCAGGACGTGTACATCGTCGGCGGGGCGAACTCGGCCGGGCAGGCCGCGGTGTACCTGGCGCGGCACGCGAAGTCGGTCACGATCCTGGTCCGCGGTCCGTCGCTGGAAAAGTCGATGTCGTACTACCTGATCAAGCAGATCGCGGACATTCCGAACATCGCCGTGCGGACGTGTACCGAGGTCATCGCGGGCGCGGGCGATGATCACCTGGAGAACCTGACGCTGCGGAGCACCGCATCCGGCGAGACGGAAACAGTCGGGGCGCAGTTGTTGTTCTTGTTTATCGGCGCGGCGCCGCTGACTGACTGGCTGGATGGAGTGGTGGTGCGGGACTCTGCGGGGTTCGTGGTCGCGGGCCCGGACCTGTCGGTCGGCGGAGAGCGGCCGCGCGGATGGGAGCTTGACCGGATGCCGTACCACCTGGAGACCAGCGTGCCCGGGGTGTTCGTGGCCGGGGACGCGCGGGCGGAGTCGGCCAAGCGGGTGGCTTCGGCCGTCGGGGAAGGAGCGCTGGCCGTCATGCTCGTGCACCGATACCTGGAGAAGCGATGAGCGCTGAGATGACCGCGGCGTGCCAGTCCTCGAATTCGCTGACGTGCAGCGTCGACGAGCTGCGGACGCTGTTCCTGTTCGAGAAGCTCAGCGGCGACCAGCTGCAGTGGCTGTGCGAGCGAGGCCACGTCGAGCTGATCGAGCCGGGGCCCGTCTACGCGGAGGGTGCCCCCGCGACCTGCTTTTACGTGCTGCTCTCGGGAACCGTGGTGATGTCGCGCCGGGTGGGCGCGGACGACATCGAGACCGGCCGGACGTCGTCGCGCGGGGTGTACTCCGGCGCCTTCACCGCCTACCTCGGTGACCGGATGCCGCAGGTCTACAACAACTCGGTGAGGGTAACCGAGCCGTCGCGGTTCTTCGTGCTGGACGCTTCGGTCTTCGCCGAGCTGATGCGCGACTGGTTCCCGATGGCGGTGCACCTGCTCGAGGGGCTGTTCTTCGGCTACAAGAACGCGCAGCAGGCGATCGGGCAGCGGGAACGGCTGCTGGCGCTCGGCTCGCTGTCGGCGGGCCTGACCCACGAGCTGAACAACCCGGCCGCCGCCGCGGTGCGGGCCACGGCGTCGCTGCGCGAGCGGGTCGCCGGGATGCGGCACAAGCTGGGCATGATCGCGAGCGGGCGATGGGACCGGACCACGCTGGAGACGCTGATCCGGCTGCAGGAAGAGGCGGCCGAACGGGTGCCGAAGGCGCTCGCCCTGGCGCCGCTCGAGGCGTCGGACCGGGAGGACGCCATCACGGACTGGCTCGATGACCACGGCGTGCGGAACGGCTGGGACATGGCCCCGACGTTCGTCGCGGCCGGGCTCGATGCCGCGTGGCTCGAGCACGTCGCGATGACCGTCGACCCGGAGATGCTGGAGAGCGCGCTGCGGTGGCTGAACTACACCGTCGAGACCGAGCTGCTGATGAACGAGATCGAGGATTCGACCACCCGGATCTCGACGCTGGTGGGCGCGGCCAAGCAGTACTCGCAGCTGGACCGGGCCCCGTATCAGGTAGTCGACGTGCACGAACTGCTGGACAGCACGCTGATGATGCTGTCCGGGAAGATCCCGCCGGGGATTGAGGTAGTGAAGGAGTACTTCGCGGGGTTGCCTGTTATTCCGGCTTATGCGGGCGAGCTGAACCAGGTGTGGACGAACCTGATCGACAACGCGGTGTCCGCGATGAAGGGTTCCGGGACGCTGACGGTGCGCACCGGGATGGACCGGGAACAGGTGTTCGTGGAATTCTGTGACACCGGGCCGGGGGTGCCGCCGGAGATCCAGAACCGGATATTCGAGCCGTTCTTCACCACCAAGCCGGTGGGCGAGGGGACCGGGCTGGGGCTCGATATCTCCTGGCGAATCGTGGTGAACAAGCACCACGGGGATTTGACATTGGTGTCGGAACCAGGTGACACGCGGTTCCGGGTGCGGCTGCCGATCACCGCGCAAGACGATGCTGAGGAGAGTTAATGACGGAGATCCCGGGAATTGATCCTTCGGTGCCGCCGAGCGGTACCGGATGCGCCGAGTGCGAGGCCGCGGGCGGCTGGTGGGTGCACCTGCGTCGGTGCGCGCAGTGCGGGCACATCGGCTGCTGCGACACCTCGCCGATGCAGCACGCGACTGCCCATGCGACGGCCACCGGACACCCGTTCATCCGCAGCTTCGAACCCGGCGAGGACTGGTTCTTCAGCTACGAGACCAAGGAAATGTACGACGGTCCCGAGCTCGCGCCGCCCGAGCATCATCCCGTTGACCAGGGGGTGCCCGGGCCCAAGGGGCGGGTGCCGAGCGACTGGCAGCTCCACGTGCACTAGCCCGGCTTGTGCGGGCATCTGCATGAACTTGACGTACGCCGCCCCGGAGCCGCCATCGCGACACCCGGGGCGGCGTGTTTCTGCCGCACCTGCCCGCGGATCTCTGAGTACGCCAGTGGGTTTATTGGTATAGAGCCTCATCGTGGTCGCTTCTTGAGGCCTACGGCACTGGCGAGGACGCTGAGGAAATTGAGCATAGGAAGATCCTGCTTCGATTCGGTCGCGCCGTCATGAGGCTTACAGTCGCCCCTTGACAGCGGCCGGAACGTGACGGATGGTCACTTCATGACTTAAGTCTTACATCTCTTAAATGCAGTTTTCGGAATGTTTGCCCTAATAGTCCGAATCTTGGAAGGGTGCAGGCCCGAGCTGCGAACGAGGAGGGGCGGTCATGAGGGGGACGCGCAAGTCTGCGGACAGTCATACTTCGGTGAGCCTCGCGACCCGCTATCTTTGCGCGGCGCCGCACCTGCGTGGCGGGATGCTTCCGCTAAGGACGGCCGGCCAGGGGCGGGTCGGCGCGAGGCTGCGGCCGGTCGGAAGACCATACGCCGTAAACGTTCTCTTCAGTGCCGAGGGCGCAGTGCCGATGTCGGCGGTCGACATAACCGAAGTCCGAAGGCATTGCCGTATGGCCCTTCTGCAGACCATTATTCGTGACGTAGCGATGGTTGCAGTCGTGATCGCATCTGCGGTCCTAGAGCCACAGGGGACAGCCATCGTTTTCGGGCTCGCCATTGCAGTTATCATGATCATGGGCCGGGTCCGCTTGTTCTCGCTATGGACAGCCGCAGCCATCATAGCGGTAGCGGTAGTGCTATTTATAGGAATCTACCGAGGACAGGTCTCATTTGCTATTCCGCTGGCCTGCCTAGCGGCATGCTTCATCATTTTCATGGCCGATATCTTGCTATCCTTGTACCGCCTGCGGAGACTACAGCGGATGCCGCCACCTCAGCAGCACCCGGACTCGGACGACCAGGGTGAGGGCAAAACGAGCTCCGACAAGGAAGAGCGCGGTCATAAAAACGTCCCGGCAAAAATCCCGAGTAAAGTCTACCATGACGACCTTAGATTCATCGGGACGGGCATCCCACTTAAGCCGCTTGAGATCTTTGTCATGCTCGATAAACCGCTCGACGCGGACAAAGAGATTACCGAGTTCACTATATCGCAATTGCTGACGTATATCGGGCTCCACCTTCTATCCCAGGGCGTTAGCGGCGGCCAGGCGTCCGGATACGCACACGGGCCGTTGTCGGCAGAAAATGACGAGCTCAGCTTCCAGGCGCCGGTACATTTCACCGAGGGCTTCCCGTATCTAAGTGTCATGCCCGTCACAGCCGTCTGCGTCCCCGAATCCAGGAAACACCTGGTATTTCGCGTTAGGACACTGCGACTCAACTATCATGACACACGAGCCGCCGCGGATATTCTAGCCGCGGCCGACCGGTCTCAATCGCAGAATGGCGAACGATATTATGTGCGCGCCAGCACATCCAGCCTGGACGGCCAGGTCGTAATTTCCGTCTATATCCACGTAACTTTGCAGGGACACGCCCTCACGATAGTAATGTGGCCGCACATCCTAGCGCCAGTCGTCGCCGACCTCAGGGTCGCGGACAGACTGGCGGCAGAGAGTCCGATCATCCTGACGTTCAAGGCGGCAGCGATGACCGCACGGCAGTTCGGGACAGCGGCCAGGAGAATTCATGACCTAAGCATTAAGCCGCGTGAATCCGGCGGGGCTGACGACCCCGCGCCAGGCCTGTACAGCACTCGCGAGCGCTACGCTCAGCCGCGCCTCGAGAACATGAACCGCGCGATGGATTCTAGCCGCATCATCCAGATAATGGTTAAGAAGATCACTAGGGTAACCAAAGACTACCTGGTGAGATGCAATATAGACACCGAGGATTACGAGCGGCAAGTAAATGTCATGCAGAGTTATACCGTAATCGGCGATGCGGCCATTTTCTCTGGAACCTTCAAAGATAGCACGGTGACCGCAAACATGAACGGCAATGGGGCCGGCTCGTCCAATAACGCTAATCCCAGCTAGGCTTAAGAGACGAGACGACAATGACTGGAAGCAAGAAATCTCCGAGCCAACACGAATACACCGTCATCGGCGATGCGGCCATTTACTCTGGAAACTTCGAGGGTAGTACGGTGACAAGTAACTTCGGGGCGCAGAGTGCCGATCCGTGGGAGCAGCTACAAAGGGAGCTGACTAAGATACGCCAGCGTCTCGAGAGAGACAGTGACCCTACCGTGGCCCCGGATGATCATGATGACGCCTTGGAGGCGGTTACCGCCTTGAAAGATGACTTGCCGGGCCTAAGGAAAAACGACCCGGACACTCGCCGACGACTCAAGCAGCGAGTCAAGGCATTGATTGGCATGCTTGCTCCGGTGGCGGAGATAGTCGGCGGCGTCGCGGCCCTGCAGGCCATCTGCCAGCACCTTTAATACGCTGTCAGCCGACGGAGCCGACCGCCCGCAGGGCGGCGGTATCGTGGGTCTGCCGCAGCCGGGTGATTTTGCCCTGCTCAACCGTGAAGTGCTCGGCCGCGCGGAACGTCCTGATCCCGGCATGCCAGCGCCGCTCGCCGTCCGTAGCGCCCCGGCTCGGTGACTGGCTCGCCTACCTGCGGTAGCGTTTCATCGCTGAGTCGGCAGGTCGGCAGGTCGGCAGGTCGGCAGGTCGGCAGATCGCCAGATGGGCTGAGGAGATGGACGATGGAGCCTGACGGGTCCGCGCAGGTCGCGGTGTTCGTGGATTTCGAGAACCTGGTCCTCGGCGCGGTCAAGGAGCTGCCCGATCAGGCGAACCCGGCGCCGTATGAGGCGCTGACCCGGCTGTGCCGCGGTTACGGCAACGCTTCGGTGCGCCGCGCCTATGCGGACTGGGCCAACACGCTCTTCGGCAGTCACCAGGATGACCTGGCGATGAACGGCGTCGACCTCATCCAGGTGGCGCGGGTCGGCATCCAGAACAAGAACGCCGCCGACATCCGGATGGCCGTCGACGCCATGGAGACGCTGATCGTACATCCGGAGATCAGCGTGTTCGTCCTGGTCAGCGGCGACGGCGATTACTCGCCGCTGGTGCAGCGGCTCAGGGAGTTCGGCAAGTGGGTGGTGGGGGTCGGGACCGAGGCGAACGCCAGCAGGAAGCTCGTCTCGGTCTGCTCGGAGTATAAGTACTGGGGCACGCTCGTTGCGGAAGTCGAGCCTGAAGTACGGCCCGCGGTGAATGCCGCGTTCGACATCGCATCGGCGGAGCAACTGCTGGTCCGGGCGTTCGAGGAATCCAACGCCGAGACGATGACGGCCGGCGGGCTGAAAAGCAAGATGCTGGCGCTTGACGCGGCGTTTGACGAGCACAACTACGGGTGCCGGAGCTTCCGGGCGTTCCTGGCCATGCTGCCCAAGCGCGTCCAGATCATCGAGGCCGGCGGACCCGATGTCACCGTCAAGCTGATCGAAGAACCGCGGAAGCCCACGCGGGCGAGGAGCCGCAAGTCCTCATCCCGCTCGAACAACTCCTCCGCGGCGGCCGCGAAGGCCGCTGAGGCCTAAAGAGCTCACTAGCTGGCGCTGACGGTGCGGATTCCCTCCGGCCAGGTCGCGTAGCGGGATTGCTATCGGCTGGTCGTCCCGGGCGGCGATGACGGCCTCGGCTGCGGTGAGGTCAGCGATGAACGTGCACAGCGTGGTGGCCGGGTGGCCGGGCGCGGGGTCGCAGCGGACGCCAGCCGGTAGCGACGCGCCGGCCAGGACATGCAGGAACCAGGCCGGATCGGGATCCTCCGCAGGGATGGTGAGGGCGCCTAGTGTCTCACCCCGCGCCACGCTATTGCCGTCCGGTGATGGCTCGGAGCCCGGAAGGTACCGTCCGTGGTTGGTGTGCCACAGCAGCGGACCCGACCCTGGACCGACTTCGACGAGAGCAAGGCGCCCGGCTGCGGCCTCGACGCTGACGATCCGCCCGGTCCGGTCGCCGATCGTGTAGGCGAACCCGCCCGCCGAGGGGTGCGTCCGCAGGTAGTCAACGGCCTCGTCGACAGTTCTCGCTGATCGCTGCAGCCCGCGGCCCACGAAATGCCTGGCCGCGCCGTCGCCGGGCGAGGCGACCGGGAGGTGATCGATGCTCGACACCAGCCCGTTGCCAGTCACGGCAAACGCGTTGCTTGGCAGGAAGCCGGGATACCAGAAGGCAGTGACGGTCGGCAGGCCGTCGAGAACCAGCGTGAGCAGGGCGCACCGCCCGACGTTTTCTGGCGCGCCATCTTCGTTGTGGCCGATGACGGAGCGTTCCCGTCGCCACGCCAGGTCGCTGCACCCGATGCCGCCGGCCACCTGGCCGACGTCACCGCGGAAGTTCAGCAGCGACAGATCCTCGAACCGCACCGCCGCCCCTTCGGCGACGGCGGCTAGTTCCGCCCAGACCTCAGGGAAACGCTGTGAACTGGCCTGGCGCACGGTGGCCAGGCGATCGCTTCCCGGCGGGCTTGAGACATGCTCGCGGAGCCTGGCCAGCAGCGGCGACGTCTGCATGAGCGCGGCAATCTCGTCACGGGTGTGTTCCCCGAGTGCCCGGAACACCTCGCGGTCCTGACCATGCAGCACGATCCAGCGCAGCCCACCAAGCCTGTACTCATCTAGCGAGACGTTCATGTCGTGGCTCCCGGTCGACGCCCCGGTGAATAACGTACGCCCTGTGACGGAGCTGCGCGTTCTCGAGCGCGGGCGGTGTCGCCGCATAGTTGCTCCTGGGATGTGACCGGGAACCGAGTAACCGTACGGGCGCGTCCAAAGGCCGCTTAACAGGAACCAGGGGGAACATGAGGCATCTGCGAAGCTGCGCTTTCCTGCTAGCCGCGCTGCTGATGGCTGGCTGCGCAGCAACCGGCGGACAGGGACTGGTGACAGGCCACCTGGCCGGAAGGCTGGTCATGGAAGGCGGCCCGATTGGTCCGGGCGGAAAGCAGCCGGGCGAGCGGCCCATCCCCGGCACGGTGACCTTCACCGCGGCTGGCCACAGGCAGGTCGCCGTCCAGGTCGGAACCTCGGGGACCTTCTCGGTACGGCTCCCGCCCGGCACATACCAGGTCTCCGGCCGTTCGTCCTCCACCGAGACAAGCAGCGGATCCGGCGCCAGCGAGAGAGAGCAGGAGCTGCCGTGCTCACAGCCCTTGTCCGCGAAGATCACCGCCGGGCAGACGGCTAGCATTACGGTTACTTGCGTTGTTCCCTGACAGGTCTTCAAACGTCTCAAAGCCGCCCGCCTGGACAACAGCACCGACACCGACATGCGCCGCCTGGCCGCGCCGACGAGATCCAGCAACGGCCGACCGAGACCGGCAAGCACCGCTCCGCCGGGCCCGTAGACCTGCTCATCGCCGCGACCGCGGAACGCGAGCATCTCATCGTGCTATGCGATGACCGCGACTTCCAGACCGTGACCTCAGTCACTGGCCAGCCCGTCAAGCTGGTCACAGACGTTTAGTGCCGTGCCGGGCAACGTGGCCCCAGCAGGTCTCACCTCTCGCACGCGGCTCAGCTCACCTGGCTCTGCCGTCCCGGGCGTGTGCCGCTCCCATGATCGTGCACGGTTACTGCCCGTATCAGGGCAGTAACCGCACACGATGATGACTTCCGTCCTCTGGTGCCGGGCCAGGGCGAGTGGCTCAGGGCGGGGCGGTGATGTAGCCGATCACGGCGTCGTGCCGTGTCAGCGTCTCTCGAGCAGGGCGGCGTACCGGGCCAGGTAGAGTGGCCAGCCCTGGTCGCCGTCCACGCCGTCGCTGACCGACTGCCAGCCGGGACCGTGCCGGTCGAGGTGGCGGTGCTCCAGTTCGACCCGGGTGCGGTCCGGTCCCTCGGGCACGAACCGGACCTCGACCTCGCTGGTCAGCTCCGGGTCGGTCTCGACCTGCCATTGCGGGCTGATGTCCCAGCTGAATACCACGCGGGCTGGTGGCTCGTAGGCCAGGATCCGCGCCCACCGGCACTCGCTGCCGTCGACGGCGCGGTCGTAGATGTGTCCGCCGACGTGGGGCTCGAAGACTGTCTCGGCGATCGCGGCCGCGAGCAGGTTGTGCTCCGGCGGCTTGAAGTCGCCGAACCTCTCGGTGAACGCTGTGAAGGCCTGCTCGACCGGCGCGTTGACCACCACCTGCTTGCGGACAACGGGGACCTCGGTTCGGGTCATGGACTCTCCTCCGTCGCTTGTTCGGCAACGGCCACGTAGCTGGCCAGGGCCCGCTGCCAGAAGGTGTCGAGCTGATCGCGCAACGCGGCTACTGCCGCCGGATTGAGCCGGTAGACACGCCTGGTGCCAACCGCGCGTTCACTGACCAGGCCGGCGTCCTTGAGGACCTTTAGGTGCTGGGAGACCGCCGACCGGCTGACCGGCAGCCCCGTGGCCAGTTGTCCCACCGCCTGCGGACCGTCTGCCAGGCGGCTGACGATGGCGCGCCGGGTGCCGTCCGCCAGCACGCTCCAGCCGTCACTTGCTCGGTTAGGATCCACTAACGGTTAGGATCGCCTAACGGAGCGGCTGACGTCAAGGCCTGGGAGGATGGGACTTTGCTGCCTATACCGCGAACCCGCCCGTTGCCGGACGGCGGAGATTGAATCTCCGCCGTCCGGGTTGCCATTACAGGGTGAAGAGCTTTCCGCCCAGGGACGCCCAGGCTGACCAGCCGTTGCCCGGCGCGGTCTGCCAGATGTGCCACAAGGCGTCGTCGGTGCCCCGGGCGAACGCTTGCAGGCGGCCGTTGGCGTCGTTGGTGACCGTGGGCGTGCTGGTGATCACGCCGCCCAGGGACGCCCAGGCTGACCAGCCGTTGTTCGGCGCCGTCTGCCAGATGTGCCACAGGGCATTGTCCGTGCCGCGGGCGAACACCTCCAGCCGGCCGTCCTGGTTGCGCGCGCACGCCGGGTCGCTGGTGATCACGCCGCCCAGCGACGCCCAGCCCGACCAGCCGCTGCCCGGCGCGGTCTGCCAGATGTGCCACAGGGCGTTGTCCGTACCACGCACAAAGGCCTCCAGGCGGCCGTCGGCGTTCTGCATGATACTCACATTGCTGGTAATCACGCCGCCTAGGGACGCCCAGGCTGACCAGCCGTTGTTCGGCGCCGTCTGCCAGATGTGCCACAGGGCGTTGTCCGTGCCGCGGGCGAACACTTCCAGGCGGCCGTCAGCGTCGTTGGTGACCTTCGGCTCGCTGGTGATCACGCCGCCCAGCGACGCCCAGCCCGACCAGCCGTTGCCCGGCGCGGTCTGCCAGATGTGCCACAGGGCGTCGTCGGTGCCGCGGGCGAACACTTCCAGGCGGCCGTCAGCGTCGTTGGCGACGGCTGGCCTGCTGGTGATCACGCCGCCCAGCGACGCCCAGCCCGACCAGCCGTTGTTCGGCGCGGTCTGCCAGATGTGCCACAGGGCGTTGTCCGTGCCGCGGGCGAACACCTCCAGGCGGCCGTCGTGGTTGCGCGCGACCGTCGGCTCGCTGGTGATCACGCCGCCTAGCGGCGCCCAGCCCGACCAGTTGCCGTTGGGCGCGGTCTCCCAGATATGCCATAGGCCATTGTCGGTGCCTACCGCGAAAGCCTCCAGCCGGCCGTCCGCGTTCTGCTGGACGCTGCAGAGCTCGAGGTCGGCAAGCGCGCCGGAGTAGTAGATGTCCACTTCACCGTAGCTGGCCGAGTTGCTGTCCACGACTCCGTGCTGCCCGCAGTCGGTTACGCTGTCCACCGCTGTCCAGGTGACCGCCGGCACGGCCGCCCCGGTGCGGATATTGATCTCCGTGAACTCGGTCAGCGGCGTGTTCGGGTAGTTGCCGGACGTATTGATTCCGTATGCCTCAAGGGTCTCGTTGCACCACATGAGCTGCGCGATATTCTGCACGGGCAGCTCGGTGCCATTGATGCCCTGGAACTGCGACGTGTAGCTGAACGCGCTGCCGGACTGCCCGGTCAGGGTCATCACTCCGATGAGAGTGTCGCCGGGGTTCACTCGCACCAGGTTGGTGTGGAACGCCTGGCCGCCAGACGTTACGTACCAGCTGGCGACCGACCAGTACGCGCCGCCGCCGGCCGCCGAAACTCCCCACTGCAGCACAGGCTGCAGGATGCCGAAATTGGCACCGTAGTTCTGGATGCCATTGAACAGGAAGACCACCTCTCCAGGGTCCTGGACGGAGGGCGGGGGCGGCACCTGCCACATCGTCTTGAATGAGGACACTGGCGTGCCGGTTCCGTTGTTCCAGTAGAAATACGTGATCCAGCCGCTGCCGAGGGCCGGAACCGTTCCCGGTGCCGTCGGACTCGGCGGGATTTCCTCGATCACGTCCGCGGTCTCGATATTCATCAGGCGGATCACATCGGTCGCGACATTAACCGCGACCCCTGCCCCCACTGAATGCACAAGCGACTTATGCCGGTATCCTCCCGGCGTGAGTACGAACTCATCCGGCGGGTTCTGGTTGGATTGAGCATTGGCTGGCATGACCAGGCCTCCTCGTTCGGTGAAGTGCACGGCTTGACCGGGGCCGACTGCGGTGACCAGGCGCCGCGCGCGCGGACCGCCCGGCGTGACGACGATCTCTTCCTGGTCATTCGCTGCCGGGCCGTCGGAGCCTGAAGGATGGCCCGATGTGCCGCTGGACGATTTATCGCTTCCCACGCCATCACCCTCTCTGGTTTCACGACCGGACCTCGCTGAGCGCCCCCGTAGCTCCGCGGCCGGGAACCAGGCCTTGCGTCAGATCCTGGTATCCCCCCGAAATGACAGAGCCGAAGCCGACACTTCTGATACACCGGTACGCTGGTCCGCTGTGGGCGCCGCAGCCCCTACGCCGGCCCTTACGCCGGCCCTTACGCCGGCAGAGAGCGGGAGCACGCTGGTAATCGGGGCGGGAACCCGGGCCCGTTCGGCCAAAAGTGACTCACCTCGGCGACCGCGGCGGGCGCGTAGGGTAACCAGCGTCAGCATCATAGGATCGGGCATGCAGGGAACAGATTTTCGCGATGGCGATGGCGATGGCGGGCGGCACAGTCGACTCCTATGATCTCGATGCGCTCGCGGTCAGCGACAGGTTCCGGCTGTTCAACTTCACCCGCCGCGATGACTACGTCGCGTACCTGTGGGTGCTGCGCGCGATAGACCGGCTCCGCGGGATCCACGTGACGCAGTCCCACACCGATGACGTAGCGGCCGCCCTGGGCGAACTGGCGGCCGTGCACGACGGCGTCCCGGCGAGCGTGGGCAACCTGCGGGAACGGCTGGACAACCTATCCGACGACGGAGTGCTGCACCGACTGGAGGACGCGTCACGGGCCGGGAGTCTGGCACGGTACCGGAACCGGCAGTCGGTCTATCAGTTCACCGAACTCGGGCACCGCGCGTATACGGCGGTCGAGGGCGTGCTCGCCGCGCGCCTGGAGGACGTCAACCTGTCCCGGCTGGCGTTCTCCGACATCGTGCGTGACCTACGCGGCCTGGCGGAGGCGAATCGCGACGGTGACGGCGACGAGATCGTGCGCCGGCTGGCCAGCCTCGACCGGGTGACCGAGGACATGGCGGGCCGGTCCGCCCGGTTTCACCTGACGCTCGGCGACATCACCCGCTCGACGGATGCGTCGCCGGAGATGTTCCTGCGCTACAAGCACGCGCTGATGGCGCACATGAGCGACTTCATGGCCGAACTCGACCGGTACCTGCCACGTCTGGCCCAGGCGGTCGAGCAGGTCGAGGCGACCGGCATCGGGACGCTGCTCAATCGCGCGGCCGAGGCCGATGACCGGCCGCTGATGCGCCGTGACGAGGTGCTCGACGACTGGCGGCGCCGGTGGACGGGGATCCGCGCCTGGTTCGTGGCCGAGGCAGGCCAACATTCGCGCACCGCCGAACTAGCCGTGGCGACCCGGGCCGGCGTCTCCAGCGTGATCGCCTTGCTGCGCCAGATCACCGAGTCGCAGCGCGGCGGGGTCAACCGCTCCACCCAGCTCAAGCACCTCGCGCAGTGGGCCTTCGACGTGGCGGACGAGGATGCCGCTCACGCGCTGATGTCGGCCGCGTTCAACCTGCGGCTGGCACGGCATACTGGCGGCGTGCACGACGACAGCGACCTGATTTCGTCCCGGCTGTCCTGGATCGATGCGCCGGGCGTCGAGGTCGCGATGACGCTGTTCCGCCGCGGCAAGGCGCCCAGCCCGGGCCTGCCGCAACGGCTCGGTGCCCAGGCCGGCATCCGGGCCGAGTTGCGTCGGCGCCAGGCCGAACAGCGCGCGGCGGAGCGGGAGGCGGCACGGGGGCTGCTCAGCTGGGGGGTGAGCGACCGGGTGCTTGATGAGGCCGAGACCCGGGTGCTGCTGAAGCTGCTGACCCGGGCGCTCGAGGCCAGGTCCGTCGTGGCCGGG
The DNA here is from genome assembly GCA_963798675.1 of uncultured Actinomycetes bacterium. Taxonomy (GTDB): domain Bacteria; phylum Actinomycetota; class Actinomycetes; order Streptosporangiales; family Streptosporangiaceae; genus Palsa-504. Next base: position 246,211 of record CAWCUJ010000013.1, read on the forward strand.
CGGATCACCGGCGGGACGGGCGGGAACGATGTGATGACCATCCGGCTGGTGCCTTCGGCGACCGGCAGCGCTGTGCGCACGGCGCACGGCGTCCTGCACCTGCCCGGCCTCAGCCTGGAAATCGCGCCGGCCCGGATGCCGACCCTGGCGCCGTCCGGGGGCAGCAGGCGGTGGCGGGTGGCTGAGCCGCGGGCCGCCGACGGGGTCGCGCCGAGCGATCTGGGCTCCTATCACTACGCCGTCCGGCTGGTACTCACGAACGATCTCATCACCACGGCGCGTCCCAGGGCCGGCGCGCTCGCTTCGGTGCTGCGGTGGGCGGACCTGATCGCCAGGGACTTCGCCGAACTGCTCGGGTATACGCTGATCGCGACCGCGCACCAGGTACGGCTGCTGCGACGGCTCGACACGCTTGACGCGACGCAGCGTTCGGTCTTTACGGCCAGAAGCGGCAGGCAGTTCGACCGGCGGCGGTTGTCCTACCTGTGCCTGGTACTCGCCGTCTTCCAGCGCTCCAGGATCGAGATCAGCCTCGCGGATCTGGTCAGCGCCTTTGCCCCGGCGGCCAACGCGATCGACGGTCTCGGCTTCGATGCCACCGTCACCGAGCACAAGCGTGCCGTCGTCGACGTGCTGGACTGGCTCACCGACCATGACGCGCTGCGCCTGTCCGACGGCTCGGCGGACACCTGGGCGCACGACAGCGAACGCGGCGACGCCCTCTACGACATCGACCACGACGTGTGTGCCTCGCTGTTCCGGCCCGCGCGCCCGATCCAGCAACTCGGCGGCGCCGCCGGGCTGCTCGACGTCCCCGACATCAGCAGCCGACGGTCCGCGCAGCGGGAGGCAACCGCGCGGCGGGCCCGCCGCCTGCTTGTTGAGCACCCGGTGCTCTACTATGCGACCCTGGACACCGAGACCGCCGCCGCGCTGCGCGGCACCGATCTGGCCGACAACCTCGCCCGGCTCACCGGGCTCGTGGTGGAACGGCGGGCCGAGGGCGTGATGCTGGTCGACCCCACCGGCCGGTTTACCGATCAGCCGTTCCCCGGACGCGGCGGTGCCGTCAACAGGACGGCCGGGCTGCTGCTGGCCAAGATCGCGGACGTGCTTGAGGATCCTGATGACGGGCCGGCGCTGACCCGGATACCCGTTCCCTTCGCCGCCGATGACCTCCGCGACTTGCTCGAACGCATCGACTCCGGGATGGCGGACCCTGACCGCGCCGATTGGGCTCCGTGGGGGGCCGCGGTGGAAGGCGACCCGCTCGAGGTGCCTTTCATCGACCGGACCCGGCTGGAGCGCATGCTCGACGAACTGTACGAGCACTTCGGCGCGGCCTCGTTCACCGCGCAATGGCAGTACGACCGCCACGGACTGCTCGACGTCGCGACCAGGCTCCTCGATGATCTGCGGCTGGTCCGGCGGATGCCCGGCGGCGTGGCGATCCTGCCGGCCGCCGCGCGCTACCGTAACATCACCGCGGCGCTGCCAGCGGGGGCCCGCCGCGATGGCCAGGCCATGTTCGACTTCTCCGGGCAGACGACGGAGGCCCCCTCATGACCGAGACGCGGTTCAAGCCAGTCCGCGCCGGGATAATCAACCTGTGGGACTACTACGACGAGGAGTTCGCCTTCGCCGACGGCCGGCTCGCGCTGCGCGGCCACAACGGCTCGGGTAAGACCAAGGCCCTCGAGGTCCTCTTCCCATTCGTTCTTGACGGCAGCCTGGACGCCCGCCGCCTCGACCCGTTCAGCGGCGAGAACCGCACGATGAAGGCGAACCTCCTCTACCGCGGGCAGGATTCCGAGCATGGCTACGTGTGGATGGAGTTCGGGCGGCCGGACGAGACCGTCACCCTGGTCATTGGCCTGTCCGTACACAAGAACATGGACCGTCCACGCCCGTCGTTCTACGTCACCGGCAAGCGGATGGGCATCGATTTCGGCCTGCTTTCCGCCGATTCCCGGCCGCTGACGACCAAGCAACTGACCGCGATCCTCGGGCGCGACGCGTACTACGGCGACAAGAGGGGCGCGTACACCGATGCCGTGGACGCCAGGCTGTTCGGTCTCGGCCGGGAACGGTACACCCAGCTGCTGGACCTGCTGATCGCGCTGCGTCGCCCGCTGCTCGCGAAGGACCTCGACCCGGGCAAGGTCTCGGAGACGCTGACCGCGGGCCTGAGCCCGGTCGACGACGACCTCGTCACGCAGGCGGCCAGGGACTTCGAGAACCTGGCCGCCGTCCAGAAACAGTACGATGACCTGGCCGCCGCGGACACCGCGGTTCGCGCCTTTCTGGAGCAGTACGTCTCCTACCTCCGGGTGCACACGCGGCATGAGCTTGATCAGGTCGCTGCCCGGATGACGGTGGCGGCGGGTCATCTCGGCGCGATCGGGAACGCCGCGCGCGAGGTCTCCCGGTCAGGCGCGCAGGAACAGCGCTGGCGGGAAGCCGAAGCCGGCGCGAAGACCAGCCTCGAGACATGCCAGGCACGCCTGTTCGCGCTGAAGAACCGAGACGAGTACAAGGACCACGAGAAGCTCGCGCTCCGGCGCGGCCAGCTCGACAGGGAGAAAAGGGACCTGACGGCCGAGCAGGCCCGGCTGGCCCGCGCTCGCGCCAATGTCGACGATCTGTCTGTCGAGGCAGCTGATGTCGCGGACCGGCTGGCCGACGTCGGCCGGGCGGTCGACCGGCACGCGCGCCGTCTCACCGAGGCCGCCGACAGCTCCGGCATCAGCCGCGACGGTTCACCTGCCGATACCGGTGCGGATCTGCCGGTCACGGCGAAGGCGCGGGCCGCGGCGCGCCGCGATGACATCCGGACGGTCCGCGACCACCTTGCCCAGGTCCGAGACGCGGAACGGGACCGGGTCGGCGCGGCGGCCTCACTCGGCACGGCCCGGCAGTTGTCGGAGACCTGCGAGACGTCCTGCCGCGAGGCCGATGACCGGCTGGCGACCGCCCGCGCGGCCCTGTCCGGGCAGTTGGAAGCCTGGGCGGGCCGATGGACCGGCGACGAGCCGTACGCCGCGGTCACCTCCGGACAGGCCGAACTGCTCCTGGCGGCGCTGGACGGGATCGGTGAACCGGACGCACCGAGCCTGGCCGAGCTGTTCGGTACGCTGACCGCCGAACGGGGGCATGCGCTGACTGCCCGGCGCGAGCGGCTCAGGACCCGCGACGCGGATCTCGCCGACGCCGCGGCGCGGCTGGCGGAGGAACGGGAGACCGTAGCAGGCGAGCGTGACGACGGACCGCCGGCGTCGGATCTGCGGCCTGCCCATCGGGCCGAACGAGCCGGGGCGCCGCTCTGGCAGCTGGCGGATTTCGGTCCTGGGGTGGACGCCGGCACCGCCGCCGCGATCGAAGGCGCGCTATACGGGCCGGCCTGCTGACCGCCTGGGTTCATCCCGATCCTGCGCTGACGTCGGCAGCGGTCGCCGCGGCCGAGGCCGACGGCTACCTCGTCGCGCTGCCGCCCGCGATACGGCCGACCGGACGGACGCTCGCCGACATACTCGTCCCTGAGCGGCAGGAGATGGTCGCACCGACCCTGGTCGAGGCGGTCCTCGCGTCGATCGCCCTGGCGGATTCGATCCAATCTGGCGCCGCCGGCGTTCCTGTCGTTACCACCCGGGCGCAGTTCAGCTATGGTCCGCATCTCGGTGCTCGGCCCAAGCCCGCTCCCGAGTTCATCGGAGCGACCAACCGGGCCGCCAGGCGCCGCCTTCGCCTCGCCGAGCTCGACCGCCAGATCGCCGAGGTCAGGCGGCAGCGAGATGAGCTAGCGGCCGAACTCGACCTCGTCGACGAAGCCCTGGCGAATCTGGAACTCGCGCGGCGTGAGCTGCCAAGGACGGCGCCGGTCGCGGAGGCGCTGCAGAAGGTCGGCGAGGCGGCGGCCCGCCTGTCGGCAGCCCGCGGCCAGCTTGAGAAAGCAATGACGGCGCTCGACGCTAAGATCGCGGAACTTGACGCGCGGACCCGGCGACTGCGGCGGGCCGCTGCCGACCGTGACATGCCGGTCAGCCCGGACGAGGTCGGCGCCGTGGAGCGTGCCGTCGCGGAGTTCGAGCGCGCGGCGGAAGAACTTGTCCGCGCCCGCGGCGACGTGGCCGACCTTGACCAGGACCTGAAGGGACGGCGCGCCCGCATCGATCGCCTCAGCGGCGAGAATGACGAAACCGCCGAACTGCTCGGGGAAAAGCAGGACGATCTGGTGGCACGGGATGAGGAACTTCGCGTTTTCGAGCACGCCAGCGGAGCCGAGTACGAGCAGATCAGCGCCGAGATTTCCGAGACCGAGGTTGCCCTGCGCGGGGCGAGAGCGGAGCAGAAGACCGCAGGCGGTAACGCCGCGGTGGAACACGACAAGCTCGTGGCCGCGCGGCGAGATTTGCAGCTCTCCCGCGGGGCCCTGGTCGTGGCGATTTCCGAGCTGTTCGCCCAGGCGGCCGTATTCGCGCCTTACGCTCACGGCGACCTGCGCCCGCTGCTTGGCGTCACAGAAACGGTGCCCTGGCCCGGCGCCAGCTCATGGCCGGGGGCGGAGCAGGCGGCCGCCGCGCTCGCGGACTGGGCGCCCCCTGTCGATGCCGGCGCTGTCAATGCCGACCCCGGCGATGCCCACCCGGGCGATGCCGACCCCGGCGATGCGATCGGCGCGGTGCTGCCCGTCGGCGTCACCGCGCTGCTTGCGGCCTACACCGCCGCGACCACGGGCGGGCGCGCGATCACCGACGGAGTGCTCAAGAACGCCGTGGACCGGATGTGGAGCGCGTTCCGGGATTTCGAGAATGCGCTCAAGGCGGGCGAGGACGGGTACCAGGCCGACCTGACCGGGAGCGCGCCGTTCATCGTCGAGGTCGCCACCAACGAGGGGCGCAAGTCCGCCGCCGCCTTCGCCCGCAAGATCGCCGAGGACGTGGAGAACCAGGGCGTGCTGCTGGAAGAGCGGGAGCGGACGGTGCTTGAGGATTCGCTGCTCACCGCGCTCGCCCAGCAGATCCACTCCCGGGTGCTTGCGGCGAAGGATCTGGTCGCCGCGATGGACGCCGACACCCGCTCCAAGCCGATGTCCTCGGGCATGGCGATCGGGATCAGCTGGGTCCGTTCGGACCGGCGGACCGAGCAGCAGGCCGCGGTATCGAGGATGCTCGACCGCGACGCCGCGGGTCTGGGTCCCGATGGGCTGGCCGAGTTGCGCGCGCTGCTCCGGGCGATGATCCATGACCATCGCGCGAGCAACCCGCGCGACACCTACAGGGAAGTGCTCGCCGCGGTCCTCGACTACCGGTCCTGGCACGCTTTCGAACTCCAGCTCCTCTCCCCCGGCACTCCCCCGCAGCGGCTCACCAGGAAGAAGCACTCCGAGATGTCCGGCGGGGAGAAATCCGCCGCGATCCACATGCCGCTATTCGCCGCCGCCAACGCGCTGTATTCGTCCTCGAAGCCGACATGCCCGCGCATGGTGGCCCTGGATGAGGCGTTCGCCGGGATCGATGACATGTTCAAGCCCGAACTGCTGGGCCTGACGGTCAAATTCGACCTCGACTTGTTCATGACCGGACACGACCTCTGGGTCCGCTATCCGACCGTCCCGTTGATCGCGCACTATGACATGCAGCACGACAAGGCCACTCACGCAATATCGACCTTTCTTGTCCTCTGGGACGGCGAGCAGCTCATCGACGCCGACGCTGGATACGCAGGTAACGAGGACCTCTCCGCCGAACTGCTCGGCTTCCGCCCCACCCGGCACGTCCCCGCCCAGGCCGGCGGCACGCTGGTAACCGCCGTCGAAGAAGACCTCGACGACGAGACGGATTCGGAATGAGGGAGCCGGGCCTGGACCGGTACGGCGGCCCTGAGTACCGGCGGCTGCTCACCGCGGCCCGCAGGTCCCTGGAGCGAACGGGCGGCCAGCTGACCGGCCGGATCAGCATCACCGTCCCGGACGACGCCGAGCGCAAGGCGATCATCGGCGTCACCGGCGTCCATCAGCCCGCGGGGACGCAACGCATGACCGTGCGGCTGGCCGACCTGGACGCCGCTGTGAGCCGGGCGACCGGCCTCGGCCTGGCGGACGTACTCGCCGCTCTCGGCGAGCCCTTGCGCAACCGGCCCGCCGAGACTGCCCTTCTGGCTGACGTCCGCGCTGGCCTGATCGCGGTGGCCGAGGACAGCCCGCTGAACGAGTCCTGTTCCTGGTACCGGGTGTGGCTGGCCGACCTGAGTAGGGACGGCACGATCACGCGCCTGGGCAACACCGGCGATACGACGGCTCTGGGTCGGGCGGTCCGGGTCCTGGAGTTCCTCGCTGTCCGGCCAGTTGATGCCCCGCCCGTCGCATTGCCCGCGCTCGCCGCCGGCATCACCGGCGACACGAAGGCGCTGAACCACGGCACTACGCTCGCCACCCTGGTCATGCGGGCGCTGGCCCTTCGCGAGGGCGTGGCCCGTCCGGCCTCCGCCGCGCAGCGACGCGCGCTGTGGGATCTTTCCGACGTCATCGTCGATGACCTGGCCAGCCGGGTGCTCGTCCTCAACCTCGCCGCGCGGGGAGACGGCCTGGCCGAATGGCTGACCGGCGCGGCCCGCTACGGCACCCCGTTCCAGGTGACGCTGCAGCAGCTCGACGCCCACCCGATCCGGCTTTCTCCGGCCCGGATATTCGCATGCGAGAATCCGGCCGTGCTCCGGCGCGCCTGCGCGGAACTCGGTCCCGCGTGCCCGCCGCTCATCTGCGCGGAAGGCCAGCCCTCCACGGCGTTTCACAAGCTGGTCCAGATCGCCGTAGCCTCGGGCGGCGAACTGGCGTACCACGGCGACTTCGACTGGCCGGGTGTTGCCATGACGGCGAGGGCCATCGACCGCCACGGCGCCCGGCCGTGGCGGATGACCGCCGGCGACTACCTATCGGGCGTCAAGGCCGGCGACACGGCCGTCGCCCTGGCCGGAGACCCGGTGCCGACACCGTGGGAACCCGAGTTGCGCGAAACCATGCGCGCGACCGGTCGGGCCATCTACGAAGAGACCGTAGCCGACCAACTGCTGGCAGATCTCTCCGACGTATCCGGCTGAGTGGCGGCCCGGAGCCCAGCGTTTGAGCAGCGCCATATGCAATTGCCGGTCCTGCCTGCCTAGCTGACGGGTGGTGATGCGGGAAGGTCGCGCGGCGGCCCTGTTTTGGCGTCGGTTCGGCCTGGTCCCGTCAGGTGATCGGTGGCCTGGTCGGCGGCGGTCCATTCGGCGCCGGTCTCCTGGCGGAAGGCGGTGACGGCGGATTCCAGGGTGGGGAAGAAGTGGTGTGGGTCGATCGTGCGGGTCAGCCCGTAACGTTCGATCTTGTCCCGTACCGGATCCTTGAGCTCGGCGAACACGAGGCTGGTGCCCTGGGCGTTCAGCGCCTCGTCCAGGTCCTCAAGCACGTCCGAAGCGGTCGTATCCACGTCGGTCATCGGCTCCGCCGCGATCACGATCCATGTGGGCTTCGGCTCAGCCTTGGCCAGCCTCCTGACCTCGTCGCGGAACGTCTTGGCGTTGGCGAAGAACAGCGGGGCGTCGAACCGGTAGATCACCAGGCCGGGCAGGTGCCGGGCGTCCGGGTGGGTGCGCATGTCCTGGTAGCCTTCCAGCCCTTCCGCCCGTCCGAGTTCGGTGTCGTAGGGCCGCCAGGCCCGCCGGAAGACGTTGAGGATGGACAGGCCGACGGCGATCGCGATCCCGGGCAGTACCCCAAGCAGCGCGACGCCGAGGAACGCCGCGATCGACAGCAGGAACTCGGCCTTGCGCTGCCGCCACAGCCGCATCGTGCTTGGGATGTCGGCCAGGGACAGTGATGCGGTGATCACGACCGCGGCCAGCGCTGGCTGGGGCAGGTTCCGGAACAGGCCCGGGATCAGCACGATCATGAGGATAATCAAGACAGCCCCGGTGACCCCGGTCAGCTGGGTCTTGGCGCCCGACCGTTCCGCCACCGCGGTCCGCGACCCGCTGGTGCTGACCGGGAACCCCTGGAACAGGCCGGCGGCCAGGTTCGCCGCGCCGATGCCGATCATCTCGCCGTTGCCGCGGACCTCCTGCCCGGTGCGGGCCGCGAACGCCGACGCGGTGGAGATCGTGTCGGCCAGGGAGACCAGCGCGATGCCCAGGGCCCCGGCGAACAGGGGCCCGAGATCGGCCAGGCGGACAGACGGGATGGTGAGCGGCGGGAACCCCTTGGGGAGCACCCCGACCAGGCTGACCCCGTGATCAGCCAGGCTGAAGATCGTCGTCGCCGCGATCGCGAGCACCACCATGATCAGCACCGCCGGGACCTTCGGCAGCCACCGCTGCAGCACCAGGATCAGCGCGATCCCGGCGATCCCGACCACGGCCGCGGCGGTGACCGCCTCGCCGTGGGCCAGCCCTTTGACGAACCCGGTGATCTCACCGATGAGGTCATCGGCGCTGACCTTGAACCCGAACAGTTTGGGCAGCTGCCCGACCAGGATGGTCAGCGCCAGGCCGTTCATGTAGCCGATCATCGTCGGCTTGGAGATCAGGTCGGCGATGAAGCCGAGCTTGGCCACCGCCCCCAGGATCATGATCGCCGCGACCATGATCGCGAGGATCGAGGCCAGCGCGATCGCGCGCTCGGGGTCGCCGTCGGCGCCGGCCAGCGGCAGGATCGTCGCGGCGATCATCGGCCCGAGCGAGGAATCCGGACCCAGCACCAGGATCCGCGACGGGCCGAACACCGCATAACCCAGCAGGCACATGATCGAGGTGTACAGGCCGGTGATGGGTGGCAGGCCCGCCAGTTCCGCATACGCCATGCCCTGCGGGACCAGCAGCGTGGTGAGCACAACTCCCGCGACGACGTCCCTGGCGAGCCACTCACGCCGGTAGGACCTGACCGCCTGCAGGCCAGGCAGCCAGCTGAACACCATGCCCCGGCCGTGATTGGTCACTGCAGGGCGAGCAGGTGGAACTGCCACGGCCCCAGGTCGACGAACAGCCCGGGGCTGGCCAGCTCACCGCCGTCCCGCTTGAACACGCTCGGCCCGAGAATGTCGGTCAGCCGCCAGCTGCGGCCGGGCAGGTCCGGCCAGTCCAGCGGGATGCGCGCCTGCGTCGGCTGCCCGGACAGGTTGACCACCACCAGGTGCCGGTCACCGCCGCCGTCCCCGGCCCAGGACCAGGCGGCCAGGTTGCGGCAGGACTGGTTGTCGGGCCAGCCGCTGGCCTGCAGCAGCCGCCATGCCCCGGCCCGCACCTGGTGGCTGTCGACCGCGGCCAGCAGGCGGCGGTACCAGCCGGCGAGTTCGGCGTCCGGAGGCTCATCCGGGCGGCGGGACAGGAACACCGGCGGACGGACGCGCCGGCCCTCGAATTGTCCTTCGTGCCACAAGGTCGCGCCGGGCAGCGTGGCGATGGCCACGGCCGCGGCCCGTTCGGGGTCGCCCGGAAGGCAGCTGGCAATGCGCGGCTCGTCATGGTTCTCCAGGAAGCGCACCAGCCGGGACTGGTAGCTCAGGTCCGCGCGCAGGTGGTCGCGGACGGCGGAGGCGTCCTGGCTGATGATCCGGTCATAGAGCCGCTTGTCGTAGCAGAAGTTGAAGCCCTGCTGCTGAAGCACCCACTCCATGTCCCAGTAGGCCTCGGCGATCATCACGGTCTCCGGGTGCCGGGCGCGCAGCGCGCCGAGCACGGCCGGCCAGAACTCCGCATCCGGCGGGGGCCCGGTCCGGCCGCTCCAGGTCCTGGCGAAGACCTGGTTGGTCATCAGCATGGCCATGTCGCAGCGGATCCCGTCGCACTGCCCGGCGATATCGGTCAGCACGTCCGCGGTCGCGGCGCGCAGGGCCGGGGAGAACGCGTCCAATTGCACCACATCGGGCCAGGGCGGAAAGTACGGGTCGCGGCCATGGGCCAGCACCTGCCCGGCCGCGGCCATCCATCCTGCCGGGTCGGCCTTGATGTCGTCCGCGTCGCCGCGGACGAACAGCTCCGGGCGGCTGGCTACCCACGGGTGATCCGGCGCGACGTGGTTGGGCACGTAATCCAGGATCAGCCGCGCGCCGCGCGCCGCCAGGGCGGCTCGCGCCACGGCCAGTGCATCGGGGCCGCCGAAGGCCGCATCGACGACGTAGCGGCGCACGCAGTACGGCGACCCGATGACATCGGCGTGCCGCAGGTCCGGCAGCGCGTCGGCGAACGAGGCCTGCAGCTCGGCATTGGCGCTCGCCAGCGCCAGCCCGGCCGGGCTCCGCCCCCACACCCCCATCAGCCAGAACCGCGTCCACTCCGGCCGGGACGGCCGCATCCCAGGCCGCGGCCGCCACGCCGGCCAAGGTAACCCGCCGCCCGGCCGCCCGGGACAGCTCATCTAGCCACACTGCGGTGTTGATCTCATAGATCACCGGCTGCCCCGGCCACCCAGTCATCGCGCCGCCCCCGGCCGCCCGCTGAGATACGGGCCCAAGCGCCGCCTGGGAATATCGCCTGTGTCCGCCTCGTCCAGGCGCAGCCGCTCCGCCTTGACCATGGTGTTCCGCCCTTCCACTGCCGGATCGACGGCGCCCGTGCATGATACCGCTAGCCCGGAGATCACTCGTCAGGCTTCAGCCTCCTTCCTCGGGGCCCACGGCTCATCACCCTGACTGGGGTGAATCGACGCCTCACGGTGAGCCATGAGAGAGCAGCCATTATTCTGGCAGCGGCGCCACGAGGTGCAGGTGCACCACTTCAAGTCCGAGGCTGCTGATCCGCTGCACCAGCCCCATGAGGGCACCCTGATCGGGCAGCTGGGCGCGAAGGGTCGTCGTGCCCGGGCCTATGGTGATCGCGCAGTCGTCGAATTCTGCGCGTAGCGCGGTGCCCGCCTGGCCAACGAAGATGATCTCATACGTTTGGCATCGCATACGGATAATGCCTCGAGCCTTGTAGTTCACGTGTAGTTGGCATGCGCCAGTATTCTCGGCGGCTGGGTCTGCGGCATCACCCCACGGAGGGTGGCCCGGGACTATTTGCTCCGACAGCGTGCCCTTGATCCCTTCCCCTCAGCCTCCGTGCCAGGTTTTAATGGTGTTCTCCTGTCTGCCGGAACTGCCGGAACTGCCGGAGGGTGGCGTGGTGCAGGATGGGCCTACCGGGCACGCCGCTTCGCAGAGCCTGCGGTTCGCGCGGGCGAAGTTCCGGCCGACGGCATTGCCCGCCACGCTGGTCATAAGGTCCGCGCTCCATGGCCAGCTGACGGCAGGGGCCGGCCAGCGCCTGACCGTTGTGGTGGGGTCGGCTGGCGCGGGCAAGAGCGTGCTGTTGTCGAGCTGGGCGGCGGCAAGACCGCCGGACACTACGTCGTGGTTGTCGTGCGATAAGGCCGACGCCGACCCGGTCCGCTTCTGGACCGGTTTCATCGAGGCTCCCCGGGCAATGGCGCCTGGGTTCGGCGCCGATGCTGCCGACCTGCTCGCGATAGACGGCGTCATGTCGGCCGATGTCACCGCGTCGATCGTCAACGATGCCGCGAAGCTGCCCGCAGGGTCGGCGATCGTGGTCGACGACTTCCATGCGGCGGCGGCCGGGGTCTCCGGGGACATGACGGACCTGGTCGAGCGCTGGCCGGCCGAGACCGCCCAGCTGGTGCTGGCCAGCCGGGTGGACCCCCCGCTGCGGCTGCACCGGCTGCGGATGGCGGGTGAGCTGTGCGAGCTCCGCAACCGTGACCTGTATTTCTCCCTGGCCGAGAGCGGGAACCTGCTGGCGAACTTCGGCGTAAGGGTCGGTGCTGATCAGCTTGCGTTGCTTCACCAGCACAGCGAGGGGTGGGCCGCCGCGCTGCAGATGGCGGCGCTGTCGCTGCGCAGCACCACCGACCCGGTGCGGGTCACGCGGGCGCTGGAGGTCCGCAGCCACGCGATCGCCGAGTACTTCGTCTCTGAAGTCCTCGATCAGCAGCCGCCGGAGACTGTCCGGTTCATGCTCGACACGTCCATCCTCGGCGAGATCACCGCCGACGCGTGCGCAGCCGTCACCACCAGGCAGGACGCGGCGACGCTGCTGCATGCCATTGACGCGGCCAACCTGTTCCTGGTGGCGCTCGATGACGAGCGGACCAGCTTCCGGTACCACCATCTGGTGCGCCAGGTGCTGCGCGCCGAGCTGCGAGCCAGGGACCGGGCCCGCGAGCAAGCGCTGCAGCTGCGGGCGGCCGAATGGTACGAGGGCACGGGGGACACACGGCGCGCGGCCCGGCATTTCCTGGCCGCGCGGCGAGCCGACCGGGCCCTGGATCTCATGCAGAACCGAGTCGTGGCTACCTTCCTGGACGACCCGGCGTTCCCGGCCGCACTGGATCTCAGCACGGTCGCCCCTTCGCTGCTCGCTGATGCGCCCGACCGGCTGCTGGGCCTGGCCACCGACCTGCTGCTGTCGGGTGACCCGGCTCGTGGCGGCAAGTACCTCGATCTCATAGAGCGCGCCCAGCCCTCGATCCCGCCCGAGTCGAGGCTGGCGGCCCGGTTCGCGGTGATGCGCTCATTCCACTACGGGATAACCGGCCAGCTGAACGAGGCCGTGGATCAGGCTCTCGCCGCGCGGACCATCCAGGAGCGGACGCAGCACCAGGACGAGTGGAACGCACCCGTCCCGTTGATCCTCCTGCGCGTCTACCCGGTCCTGGAAGACTACGAGGCGGTCGAACGTGAGGCAGCGGCGGCTCTTGCGCTCCCCGGGCTCGCCGAACCGGCCAGGCTGATTCTGGTACCCAGTGCGCGGGCGCTCGCATGGTTCGAGGCCGGCCGCCTGCCCGAGGCCGCTGATGCCGCCATGGCTGCTTACGCCGCTGCCCAGCGGCTAGGGTTTGACCAGCATTTTTTCGCCGTGGACAGCCTGCGCGTACTCGCCGGCCTGGCGCTGGAGCGGCGGGACCTCGACACTGCGGAGCAGCTCACCGAGCAGGCATTGTCGATAACGGAACGGCGGCGGCCGATGTTTGAGTTCCTGGCGCTGCTGGACCGGGCCAGGATCTGGGCCGCCCGCGGGCAGGCCCGGGAGGCACTGGCCACTGTCAAGGCAGCGCGACTCATCCTGGCCGGGACCGGATCGGAACTGCTGGGCCGAGCCGATGAGTTGGAAGCATCGCTGCGCCTGTCGCTCGGGGACCTGCACTCTCCGGCTGAGCTGGCCAGCGGGCTGCCAGCCGCCCGCCGCGGCCTGCTGCCGGCCAGGATCGCGCTCGCCGTCGGCGATTACCATGCGGCACAAGAACATCTGCAGTCCCCGGCGCTGGGCAACCTTACGCCGCGGCGCGCGCTGATGCGCCAGCTCCTCCTGGCCGCCGCCGCGATCGGGCGTGGTGACCCGATGGCGGCAAGCATCCTGGGCGCCGCCATCCAGACAGCACGCGATGGCGGCTTCCTCAACACGGTCGTCACCGCCGCGCCCCAGGTGACCAGCTACCTGATTGCCGATTCGGCGCATGCGCCGCCGGACTCGTTCACCCAACAGCTGATCGGCGCGGCCCTGGAGGTGCACGCCGCACAACCGGACGCCTCGCGGTGCCGCCGCGTGCTCACCGAACCCTTGACCGCTGGCGAGCTGCGTGTCCTCAAGCTCCTGCCGACCAGCACCTACCCGCAGATCGCCGCCATGCTCTACATTTCCCGCAATACGGTGAAGACTCACCTCCGATCGATCTACCAGAAGCTCGGGGTAGCGTCGCGCTCGGAGGCCATCGAGCGGGCAGCCGACCTGCGCTTGCTCTGAGACCGTCCCACCGGGTCGGCCGTCGCTGCCTTGGCCGCCGAAAGCCGCCGGGAATGGCCGAGGGATCACCCCCGTCAGGGTGACGACAATCTCCAGACTGATCGACAGGCTAAAAGAGCCAAGCGTCCCTCCACTCCGGGATAGAGGCGCAACATGACCGTCCCTGGACATACCACGAAGGAGACACCGAATGACTACACCCAGGGTCCAGTCAGACGAGCCGAACGCCATGGGTCCGATCAGTTACCTCATTGTCGAGTTTCCTGGCAGCAAGATGACGGGCGAGGGATTTCCCATCCTTCTGGATCTCGTTGACCGCGGCGTGATCCGGATCCTCGACCTCAGGTTCGTCCGCCGCGCCATGGACGGCTCGATACGCGCGGTCGAGTTGCGGGATATCGATCGTGATGGCCAGTTCGATCTGGCGAAGTTCGAGGGCGCCTCATCGGGACTCCTAGACGACACCGACATCGCCGACGCAAGGTCAGTGATCGAGCCGGGCTCTTCAGCCGGCATCTTGATCTTCGAGAACCGCTGGGCAGCACCATTCACCCAAGCGCTGCGCCGCGGCGACGCGGAACTGGTAGCCGCCGGATACATCCCGCAAGACACCATCGCGGCGTCCCTCGACGCAACCGACCGCTGATCCAGCAAGGAAGGACAACACCATGCCCGGGCTGCTTCGAGGCGTCGCCCGAACCGCCGTCATCGCCGGAACGGCTACCGCCGTGTCGAATCGTGTATCACGCCGACAGGCCAATCGCTGGGCCCGGCAGGAAGAACAGCAATATGCGCAAGAGCCACCGCCCACGTATGCAGCGCCCGCCAGGGACACCGTCACCCAGCTGAAGGAACTCGCGGAACTGAAATCCCAAGGCATCCTCACCGACGCCGAGTTCCAAGCCCAAAAGGCGAAAATCCTGGCCTCGTGATCGGGATCCAGGGCAAGCCAGCGGGTAAGCCGCAACCGTCCCGAGGAGCTCAGATGACCACCGTGCAGCAACCCGCCGAGAACCTCGCCTGGTACGCCCTGTCGCCGGAAGCCGCGGCCGGGCAGATGGGTGTCAACCCGGATGACGGGCTGGACGCCCACGAGGCGAAGCGGCGGCTGGAGCAGTACGGGCCGAACGAGCTGCCGGCCGAGCCGCCACCGAGCGTGTGGGTGGTGGCCCGGGCCCAGCTGGTCAACCCGATGAACATCATGCTGCTGATCGTGGTCGCGGCCAGTTTCGCGATCGTCCAGATCGCGACGGCCGTGGTGGTGCTGGGGCTGGTGACGTTCAACGTGGTGATGGGCACGGCCCAGGAGCTGAAGGCCCGGGCCAGCGTGGAGGCGCTGGCCAAGCTGCAGGTGCCGCATGCCCGGGTGCGGCGCTCGAGGCAGGTCGAGCAGATCGAATCGGCCACGCTGGTGCCGGGCGACATCGTGCTGCTTGAGGCCGGGGACGTGGTCCCGGCGGACGGGCGGATCGCGTCCTCGGCCACGCTGGAGGTGCAAGAGGCCGCGCTGACCGGGGAGAGCGCGCCGATACCCAAGGACGCGGGCACGTTGCCCGAGGGTGAGGTGGCGCTGGGCGACCGGACCAACCTGGTGTTCCAGAACACCCAGGTCACCCGGGGCACCGCGACGATCGTGGTGACCGCCACCGGCAGCGCGACCGAGATGGGCAAGATCGCCGGGATGGTCACCGCCACCCAGCGGTCCAAGTCGCCGCTGCAGCGCGAACTGGACGGCATGACCAAGGTGTTCGGCCTGATCGCGTTCCTGGCCGTGGCGATCATCGCCATCTTCGGCCTCGTGCGGGGCCAGGACACCACCACGCTGGTGCTGCTGTGCATCTCCACCGCGATCGCGGCGATCCCGACCGGGCTGCCCACGTTCGTGCAGGCCATGCTGTCCTCGGGGGCGCGGCGGCTCGCCGAGCACAAGGCGGTGGTCAAGTCGCTGAGCGACGTGGAGACCCTGGGCGGGACCACCGTCATCAACAGCGACAAGACCGGCACGCTGACGATGAACGCGATGACCGCGACGCAGATGCTGGGCGGCGGTGACTGGTTCAAGATCGAAGGCCCCGGCTACGTCAAGACCGGCGCGATCCTGGGCGTGGGCGGGGCGCAGCCGCCGGACTTCCGCAACCTGGCCCTGGGCCTGGTGCTGTGCACCGACGCTACCGTGGGCGACGACGGGTCGGTCATCGGCGACCCGACCGAGGCGGCGTTTGTGGTGCTGGCCGCGAAGATGGGCGTGGACGCCGAGCAGACCCGCCAGACCCTACCCCGCCTGGCCGAGGTGCCGTTCGACTCGGAGTACAAGTTCATGGCCACCTTCCACGACCGCCCGGACTGGCTGGCCGGCCCGATCGTCCAGCAACCGCACCTGGTCACCGTCAAAGGCGCGCCGGACGTCGTCCTGAACCACTGCGACCGGGCCCTGTGGCATGGCCAGCAGGTGCCAATCGGCACCGTCCGGGACGAACTCCTGGCCGCCAACCGCCAGCTGTCCGAGCGCGGGCTGCGGGTGCTCGCGTTCGCCGCCAAGGACATGGATGACGCGGCGATGTCGGCGGCGCTGGCTGATCCGATGGCCGCCGTCACCGACCTGGTCTTCGTCGCGCTGGTCGGGATCGTGGACCCGCTGCGCACCGAGGCCAGGGACGCGGTCCACGCCGCGCTGGGCGCAGGGGTCGACGTGCGGATGATCACCGGCGACCACACCGTGACCGCCCGGGCGATCGCCGACGAGCTCGGCCTGGGACCCGGCGTGATCACCGGCACGGAACTGCAGCACCTGTCCGATACCGAGGTGATCGAGCGCCTTCCCCGGCTGCACGTGTTCGGCCGGGTGGCACCGGAGGACAAGCTGCGGCTGGCCAAGCTCATGCAGCAATCCGGCGACGTGGTCGCGATGACCGGCGACGCGGTCAACGACGCCGCCGCGCTCAAGCAGGCCGACATCGGCGTGGCCATGGGCAGCGGCTCGGAGGTGACCAAGCAGGCCGCCAAGATCGTGCTGACCGACGACAACTTCGCCACCCTGGTCCAGGCCGTCGACCTGGGCCGCGACATCTACCGGCGGATCTCCACCTACATCAAGCTGCAGCTGACCATCTTGTCCTCGGTGCTGCAGCTGATGGTCTACGCCACCATCTTGAACATCAACGGCGGCGTCGCGCTGTTCCCGCTCCAGCTGCTGTTCTGCAAGTTCTTCGTGGTCATCACCGTGGTGATCGGGTTCATCGTCGACGTCCCCGACCCCGGGGTCATGCAGCGGCCGCCGCGCAAGCCCGGCACCAAGATCGTCACCACCCCCCAGATCATCCGCTGGTTCATCACCGGGTTCGTGGTTGCCGCCACCGCCCTGTCCGTGCTCGAGTGGGGACCCGGCAAGCCGAGCACCACGGTCGCGTCGGTCAACATGACCATGGCCTTCGCCATCGTCTCGTTCAGCGCGGTCAACATCGGCCTGGTCATGCGCCGCGAACGCCAGGCGCCGTGGTCCTCGCCGGTGTTCCCCTACCTGGGCTGGATCATCCTGGGCTGGATCCTCACCTGGGCCGCCGTCGAGCTGAACATGCTCCAGCGGCTGCTTGACACCACCTCGCTGTCCGGACGCGAGTGGATCATCGTGCTCGCCCTGTCTCTCATCGCGCCCGCGGTCGTCGCCGTCGACAAGGTCATCCAGCTCTCCCGGCAGCGCAAGGCCACCGCCACGCAAAGCCCGGAGCTGAAAGCCGGCCCGGCCATCCAGGCCAGCACCTGACGAGGTTCCCCGGGCAGCACCGCGACCCGACGGAGAAAGGACGGACCGACGATGGCCGACAAGAGGGCCGAACGCATCGCGGATCTCATCAAGCCGCTGCGGGTCAAGCCAGGCTCGAAGGTGAACCTGGCTAAGGACTTCGACCCTGCCTACAAGGCAGGCGTCGTGAAGAAGAAGGACGGTACCGGGCTGTTGCAGACCGGTATCACGATGCTGACCGACTATCAGGCCCGGCTGGCCGCCCAGGACACCTACGGGGTACTAGTCTGCCTGCAGGCGCTGGACGCCGGCGGCAAGGACGGGACGATCCGCCACGTGATGAGCGGGGTGAACCCGCAGGGCGTGCACGTCAGTAGTTTCAAGGTGCCCTCGGCCGAGGAACTCGACCACGACTACCTGTGGCGTTACGCCCGGCGCCTGCCCGCGCGCGGGGATATCGGGATCTTCAACCGGTCCCATTACGAGGAGGTCCTGGTGGTGCGGGTGCACCCGGAGATCCTCGGCCGGCAGAAGCTGCCCGGGGAAGCCACGGGCAAGGGGGTCTGGGAGCGGCGCTACCGGGAGATCAACGACTGGGAGCGTTACCTGACCGATAACGGGTTCAAGTTGGTGAAGCTGTTCCTGAACTTGTCGAAGGAGGAGCAGCGGACCCGCTTCCTCAAGCGGCTCGACCTGCCGGAGAAGAACTGGAAGTTCTCCGCGGCCGACGTGCGGGAGCGCCAGTGCTGGGATGCCTATCAGCGCGCGTTCTCACAGATGCTGTCCGCCACCAGCACCGCGTGGGCCCCGTGGTATGTCATCCCGGCGGACCGCAAGTGGTTCGCGCGGATCTGCGCGGCGGCGGTGCTGGTACACACGCTAATCGAAATCGATCCCCAGTACCCGACGGTGAGCGCGGACAAACGGAAGCAACTGCAGGCGGTCAAGCGTGAGCTTGAGAAGGAGGCGCCTGAAGGCGCGCCCGCCGACCCCTTCGCGGCCAAGGAAAAAGCCAAGGCAGCAGCCAGGGGAAAGGCAAAGGCCAAAGCAGGGGCTAGCCGGGTTGCCGGGAACGGGCATCAGCCCGGCCAGGCAGGACAGCCGGCGACAACAGGCCGGAACTAGTAACGAGGTGATCAACATGCCATTGGGAGCGTATTCCGAAGTAGGCAGGCTACGCAAAGTCATGAACACCGGCCGGGGCTGGAGCACGCCCGCCTGACGCCGACGGTGGGCCGCGAGATGATGGAGCACACCGGGATGAGCTCCGGCCTGGAGGTGACCGGTGAGGTCTTCGAATCGGCGGCCAGCATCGTATTCGACCAAGCCGAAAACCGCCTGCACACCATCAAGGCGGTACTCGTCGCGACCCTCGGATAACACACTGCGGTGCCCCTCGGCAGGCGGGAGAGTTTGTGAGCGTATCTGACCTGGCGATTGTGGCGGCGCTGGTGTTCGGGTGGGGCGCGCTGTCGGCCCGGCTTGAGCGGTTCGATGTCACCGCGCCGATCACCTTCGTCGTTGTCGGGCTGCTGCTGACCCACGGGCCGCTGGCGTTCCTGAGCGTCGTCCCCAGTAAGGAGCTGATCAAGGAGCTGGCGGAGTTCACCCTCGCCCTGGTCCTGTTCTCGGACGCGTCGCGGGTCGGGCTGCACGAGCTGCGGGTGGATGCGGGCCTGTACCTGCGGCTGCTCGGGGTCGCGCTGCCGCTGACAATTGGCCTGGGCACGCTGCTGGCGCTCGCCTTGGACGGCAGCGCTGGTATCTGGCTGGCGCTGCTGGTGGGGGCGGCGCTGGCGCCCACCGACGCCGCGCTGGGCGCGGGCATGCTGGCCAACCCGGTGGTACCAGCCAGGATCCGCCGGCTGATCAACGTGGAGAGCGGCCTGAATGACGGGATCGCCACGCCGTTTGTGTCGGTCGCCCTGGCGGGAGCGGCCACGGGAGGCCACGTGGCCGGCCACGGTCCGGCCGCCGCGGTCGCCGAGCTGGCTCTGGGCATTCTCGTCGGCGTGGTCGAGGGGGTTGCGGGTGGCCTGCTGGTGAACGCGGCACGCAAGCGGGGCTGGGTCGCCGAGGGCTTTGCCGGCCCGGCGGTGCTGGGCCTGGCGGTGTGCGCCTACGCATCCGCGGTGGCGCTGCACGGCAACGGGTTCATCGCCGCGTTCGTCGGCGGGCTCGCGTTCGGCACGGCCAGTGGCCGGCGGGGCGAACCCCTGATTCCGTTCGTTGAGGAAACCGGCGCGCTGGTGTCCTTGCTCGTCTGGCTGGCGTTCGGCGCTGTCGCAGTCGCACCCGCGGTGGAGGTCCTGAACTGGCAGATCGTCCTGTACGCGGTCCTCAGCCTGACGGTGATCCGGATGGCGCCGGTAGCCGTAGTACTGATCGGCACACGGCTAGACCGGGCAACGATCGCCCTGGTGGCCTGGTTCGGTCCCCGCGGCCTGGCATCGGTGGTATTCTGCCTCCTTGCCCTGGAGGAGCTGGGTAGCCCGACTGCCGATCACGCCGCCGCTGTCATCACGATCACCGTGGTGCTCAGCGTCGTCGCACACGGCGCCACCGCCGATCCGCTGGCCAACTGGTACGCACGGCACGTCGCCCGGCAGGCAGACAGGCGTGCCGACGCCGGAATACCCGACATACCTGAGCGCAGGCTCATCCGCCGGACGAGCCACATAAATCACCCCCCCGGGGGTGAGCAATCTCCGGCGCGATGAGGGCAGGATCGAGACCGCGTCACGCGCTCAAACGACACCAGGACCACGAGAGAAAGGCAATGCCATGGCTGATCTGGTCGCCATCGGATATCCGGATGAGGTAACCGCGGAGGCCGCCGCCGATGAGGCGCGCCGACTGGCCAGGGATCTGATCATCCAGCCCGACGCGATCGCGGTGATCGTGCGGGACAAGGACGGCAGCTACCACGTTCACACCAACCATCACACGGTAGGCGGCGGGGCCACCTGGGGCATGTTCTGGGGGATGCTGTTCGGCCTGCTGTTCTTCATCCCCGTCTTCGGCATGGCCATCGGCGCCGGGCTGGGCGCCCTGATGGGCAAGCTGGCCAAGACCAGCATCGACAAGCAGTTCCAGGACCAGGTCCGTGACATGCTCAAGCCCGGCACCTCGGCGCTGTTCCTGATGCTGGAGAAGGTGACTCCGGATAAGGCCGTCGAGGCGATGAGCCAGTACGGCGGCACCGTCCTGAAGACGTCATTGTCCAAGGACGACGAAAAAGAACTCCAGGAAGCCCTGCACGGCCAGGCGGCCGCGCAGTAGCCGATCAGCCTCATCCCGCTGAGTGTTCACACCGCAGCCGCCTCCCGCTCGGAGTGCGCCTGGGTCTCGCGGCAGGAGCCGTCGGCTTCCCGGGGTGAAGCCGACGGTCCGCGAGCAGCAAACACGCGCCGGCGTGTTCGATCGCGAGGCAACGAGAACACCCACGGAAACGTCGATCGCACCGTGCATGGGCAGATCGCCGCAAGAGGAGGCAGGCGTGCGGATGCGTAATCAGCCATGGCGGGTGAAGGGCTGCGATGGCTGACACGGGTACGTCGAAGGCGGGTGCCGCGGCCCGGGCGATGATCTTGCCGCTGGCGCTGGCGCAGTTCATCGCCAGTTACGCGGCCACGAACATGAACGTGGCCATCAGCGCGATCGCCTCGGACCTGGGCACGACCGTGGCCGGGGTGCAGACGGCGATCACGCTGTTCACCCTCACGATGGCGGCGCTGATGATCCCGGGCAGCAAGCTGACCGACATCTGGGGCCGCAAGAGATGCTTCGTGCTAGGCCTGGCCATCTACGCGGTCGGTGGCCTGCTGGCCGCGCTGTCACAGGGTCTCCCGCAGCTGATCATCGGGTACTCACTGCTGGAGGGCGTGGGCTCGGCGCTGATGATCCCGCCCATCTACATCCTGGTCACGGTGACCTTCCCCGACGTCAAGTCGCGGGCCAAGTACTTCGGCGTGATCAGCGGCGCGGGCGGGCTGGGCGCGGCCGCCGGGCCGCTGATCGGCGGGCTGGTGACCAGCGCGATCAGCTGGCGCGCCTCGTTCGGCCTGCAGGTGCTGGTCGTGGCCTGGATCATCTGGCTCGCCCGCAAGATCACCGACTCGGCGCCCGAAGAGCCCAGGCCGCGCTTTGACCTGACCGGGGCGGTCCTGTCCGCGGCCGGGCTGTTCTTCCTGGTACTCGGGCTGCTGCAGTCCAGGACCTACGGCTTCGGCAAGTCACGCCAGGACTTCACCATCGGGAACACCGTGATCATCCCGAAAGGCGGCATCTCCCCGGTGTGGCTGTTCGTGGCCATCGGCGCGCTGTTCCTGCTGTGGTTCTTCCTGTACACCCGGTCGGCCGAGCGCAAAGGCCGGGACGTGCTGCTGACGCTGCGGCTGTTCCGCAACAAGATCTCCAACCTCGGGCTGGGCACCCAGACCATCCAGTGGCTGATCCTGCAGGGAACCTTCTTCACCGTCTCGGTCTACCTGCAGGAGGTCAACCACTACAACGCGATCCAGACCGGCCTGATCCTCACCCCCGCCACCATCGGGATCCTGGCCGCCTCGGCCGCCGCCGACCGGTTCGCCCGGCGGCATCCGCAGCGATGGCTGATCATCGCCGGCTTCCTGGTCACCGCGGTCGGCATGATCTTGCTGCTGGCCCTGGTCCGGGCCCACGCGGGCATCTGGCGGTGGATACCGGGATTGCTGCTTTTCGGCGTGGGGATCGGGGATATGCTGACCGCCTCGGTCAACGTGGTCCAGTCCAGCTTCCCCGACAAAGATCAGGGCGAGATCTCCGGCCTGTCCCGCAGCGTCTCCAACCTGGGATCGTCGCTGGGCACCGCCCTGGTCGGCTCGGTCCTGGTCGCCGTCAAACTGCCCGAGGGCAAGCCATTCGCCGCCGCCCTCATCGTGATGCTCGTGATCACCCTCATCGGCCTGGTCCTCGCCGTCCTCATCCCCCGCAAGCCAATCGAGGCCACGGAACCGGCAAGTCCAGGCGCGGCACCTGCGGCCTCGCAACCGACACCGTGATGCTGTGCCGCGGCCGCTCGGCCTGGTCCTCATCCTCATCACCGTCTCGGCACCTTCCGATCCGGCCGAGGCCGGTCGGCCGCAGGCTGCCATCTGAGAGATTCGTGAGGGTCACGTGCCGCCGCGCGGTCGTGAGGTGGATCCCGACGCCCGCAGGGCGCGACGGCCCTCCTGGCTGTCTGTGACTGGCATGAATACTCTGCCCAGCGTCTCGAAGCTTGCCGGCCGCCGGGCCCGCAGGACGCCGACCGCGATGGCCCCCAGGCAGAGCCACCCGAGCGCCGCGAAGGGCAGCAGGTCCGCCAGTGTGTGCGCACGGGGATGAACGATCCCCCACAAGGGAAACAGGAACAGGACGGCGGCCGTTGCCGGGAGGAGCAGATGCCGCCAGAGCCGGAACTGGTCGCGGAACTCAGTGCGGAACGCACGGATGGCCGCGATGTTCACGGCGAGGTAGATGAGCACAATCGACAGCCCGCCCGCTCCGGCGAGGTACCCGAACGTGCGCGCGCCGCCGTCGACGTAGGTCAATGGCAGCCCGAGCACGAGCGCGAGCACGGCGACACAGCCGATCGAGACAGCCGGGGTCTGGCGGCTGGACAGGCGGGCGAGCGAGGCCGGGAGGGCCTGCTCGCGTCCCATCGCGAACAGCACCCGGATGGCCGCGTTGACCACGGCGATGGCGAAGCCGAGGCCGGTGAGCATGACCACCAGGTCGATGGCCCACAGCGCCGATGGCGACCAGTACTGGCTGGTCAGATACCCGAGGGGGCTCGGGTGCCGGGCGAAGCCGGAGATTCCTCGCCGGCCCACGCCGAACGTCTCCGCGCAGACGACGAGCAGATAGAAAATGCCCGCCACGATAACGACGCCGATGGTGCTTGCGGGGATGGAGCGGCGCGTGTTCCTCGCTTCCTCACCGAGCGCGGCTGCGGCCTCGAAGCCGGCGAATGCGGTGATGGCGTAGATCATGGCATCGGTGATGTCGGTGAGCTGGCCGTTCGGCGACGATGCCGGTGAGAGAAGACCATCATCCAGCCGGTCAGGAAACCGCCGGTCCGGCCCAGCCCGCAGCTGTTGTAGGTGTACAGCGAGCCGGCCGACGGCAGCCGCCGACCGAACTCCGCGATGCTGCTCGCGCAGCACACAGACGCGACGAACGCGATCAGGACGACGAGCGGAGACGCGAACCCGGCGTACGACACGGCGATGACCAGCCCGCCGACCGCCGCACCAGCCGGGGCCACATTGCTCGCACCAAACGCGATCACCCGCGTCGACCCGACAACCCCGCGGGCCAGCCCGCGGGACTCAACACCGCTAGCGTCCAAGCGCGGGCCTCCCCTGCCGCGGGGCGCGCCCACCCGATACGGCATGCTCACAATGCCCAGGGCGGAGTCGCCGATGCTCGGGGGGGCTGGCCGGACGCCTTCGCGTCCAAGACCCCGCCGGGTAGCTGTCCTTGGGCACGGCCGCGACCTCAGTCATTGGGTGGCGGCGCTACCAGGTGCATGTCGATTACCTTAAGCCCGAGGCCGGTGATCCGCAGTACGAGCCCGGACAGGGCTGCCTGGTCAGGCAGTTCGGCGCGAAGGGTTGTTGTGCCCGAGCCTACGATGACCTCGCAATCATCGAATTCCGCGCGCAGTGTGGAGCCCGCTTGACCGGTGAACGTGATCTCATATGTCTGTAGTCGCACCAGGGTTACCCCTCGTGATCTGGTGGTTTAGCCTGCCGCCAGCGTGGCTGCCGACTGAGGTCGCGTCATCACCCACCCGAGGGTGACCCGGGGCCCGGCGGCAGGGCTCGCGGGTCGGCTGCGGCGAGCACCTTCGCGGCGCGGTAGTAGTGTCGCTGGTCGGCGTTGACCGAGCCGAATAAGTAAAGGCCACGTTTTCCTGCGTTCACGGGAACGACACCTGCCGTTTGACGCGTCGTCACCCCCGACGGGGTGAGGTGCCAGAGCCACCAGCATGTGACAATCCCGGAATGGACGAGACCCCGGTCGCCGCCGGTCTGTTCTACCCGGACGACCCGAAGGCAGCCCCGAAGTGGCCTGCGCAGAACGATGGACATGGTTCCGTTGGGCATGTTCTGTGCGGGCATCGCGTCAGGTCGCCCCGACGCGTGCGCCGGCGGCTGCCGTGACGCCGGTGTCCAGCCCTGAGGGCACGCGCGCGCAGCGTTGGCTGGCGCGGCTGAGTTTGGTGCTGGTGGTTGCGGCGGTCGTGGTCCTGGTGGTTTTTGCTGGGCTGAGGAGCCTGGCGATGCTGGCGGTGGGTTCGGCGGCGGCGGTGGTGAGCCTGGCCGCTGCGTTCTTGTTCTTGGCCCGGCGGGGGATCGTGCGCTGGCTGTCGCTGGTGGTGGTGGTCCTGGCGCCGGTCGCGGTGATCGTGGTTTTCGCGTTCCGCGGGGTGCTGTGGGTGGCGATCGTGTCGGCGGCGGTGTGGCTGCTGGCGGGCGTGACCGCGCGCGGGGCGCTGGCCGGGGATCCGGTGGACTGGCGGATGCCGGAGCGTCCGGCGGAGCCGCCTGCCCGGCGCCCGTACCTGATCATGAATCCGAAGTCCGGCGGCGGGAAGGTCGAGAAGTTCGACCTGAAGCGGAAGGCGGAAGAGCTGGGCGCCGAGGTGTTCCTGATCGGCGGGCCCGAGCCCGTGGACGTGGCCCAGGTGGCCCGCCAGGCGGTGGCCCGGGGCGCCGATCTGCTCGGCGTGGCCGGCGGTGATGGCACGCAGGCCCTGGTGGCCGGCGTGGCGGCCGAGCACGGCATCCCGTTCGTGGTGATCTGCGCGGGCACCCGCAATCACTTCGCCCTGGATCTGGGGCTGGACCGGCAGGACCCGGCGGCCTGCCTGGGGGCGTTGTCCGACGGTGTCGAGCTGCGGGTGGACCTGGGGATGATCAACGGCCAGGTCTTCGTGAACAACGCCTCGTTCGGCGCGTACGCCGAGGTGGTCGAGACCCCGGCCTACCGGGGCGACAAGCTGAAGACGACGCTGAACCTGCTCCCGGACCTGCTGCAGGGCCACCGCGGGGCGCGGCTTTCGGCGCAGGCGGACGGCGAGCAGATCAGGTCGCCGCAGGCGCTGCTGGTGGCCAACAATCCGTACGGAACCGGGGACATCGCCGGCCTGAGCCGTCGCGGCCGGCTGGACCGCGGCGTGCTCGGCGTGGTCGGTGTCAAGGTCCGCACCGCCGGGCAGGCCGCCGACCTGCTCCGCGGCCGCAGAGCCGCGGGACTGCGGGTGCTGACCGCCAAGACGATCCAGATCAGCGCCGACGCGGCGCAGATCCCGGTCGGCGTCGACGGCGAGGCGATCCCGATGCCGGTGCCGGTGACCTGCACCATCTCCCCGTCTGCGCTGCGCGTCTGGGTGCCCAGGACACGGCCCGGCGTCCCCAGGCCGAAGCCCCCGGTGAACTGGGCCAGGCTGCGGAACCTCGCCGGCATCCGCCGTCAGCGCGCTGAGGTCGCAAGGTGAGAACCGCCCTGGACCGCGCGACCGACCTGGGCCAGGCGGTGCGCCGGGCCGGATGGATACCGAAGCCGCCGCCGGGCTGGCCACAGCCGCCGCGAGGTGAGAAAATGCGGTCATGGCGGGTAACGCAGACAACCCGGCGCGGCAGCTGGCCGCGGCCTGGCAGGCCGCAACGGCCGCGCTGGGCGAATGGCGGCAGCAGGTGACGGCCGCGACCGCCGAGACGCGGGCCAAGCTCGATCCGGCCCTCCGCGCCGCGATGGAGGCCGGGCGCGCCGCGCTCAGCGGGGACTGGCGTTCCTGTCACTGCCCATGCGGCACGGCCCACCCCGATGACACGGGCGTATGCGACGGCAGCGCCGTCATGACCCGGAAGCTGGGCGAGGCAGACGTCTCCCTGTGCGCGCCATGCGCCGTCGCGCAGGGTGTCGCGGAAATGCCCCACTAGGCTTCCGCCCTGACCCAAGCGTCAGGCCGGGATGGCGCCGAGTTGCTGCAACAGGGCGACGCCGTCGAACTGCGTCCAGATGTCGGTCACGCGACCGTCCTTGAGGCGGTAGAAGTTCATGCCCTCGACCCTGATCGTCTGGCCGGAGGCGGGGATCCCCATGAGCTCCTGCTGCTGAGAACCGGTCACGACCCACCGGGTGGCGACGGTGTCGCCGCTGGCGATGATGTCCTGCAAGTCCTCCTCCAGGTCGGGGAAGCTCGCCTTGAAGCCCGCGACCTTCTGCTTGAAGCCGACCAGCGTCGGCTCTTCGTCGGGCGCTGGATTGTGATTGACCAGGCCCGGGTCGCAGAGCTCGTCGATCGTCGCCTGGTCGGCCGCGCGAAACGCGTGCTCGAAGCGCGTGATGATCTCGATGTTGTCGGACAAGGCCAGCCCTTCTCTTTCCGTCGGTGTTGATGATGTCTGAGTCATGATCACCCCTTTCCTCGGGCTTGTGCCTCGCGGCGGCCCCTGTTTGCGCTGCTACCCGCATGTAGCAACTGATCGGTTGCCATAGTATGGCAACCGATCAGTTGCGTCAAGGGCCACGTTCTGACCCGAAGAACTCCTCGAGCGGCGAGTGGGGCACACGAGCCGGGCTGAACGCACGAGCCGGGCTGAACGCGAACCCTGATTCACCCGACCGGCTCAGCGCCGCAGCGCCCGCGCCCTCGCCGCGCCGTCGGCGCACCACCCCTGATGAGCGCGCTCGGCCGGTCGGGTACACAGTTTGTTGACATCCTCCCCCAGTGCACCGGAACACGGCTTGGCTCTCACGCGAGTCCCGGTCCGCCTGCCCGCACGCCGAGCACCGCTGGCTCGTCAACGCGGGTCTGACCTTCTCCACCCGGCCCGGGGCCTTGTCCGCCAGCCGGCGCACCAGCAGGCCCCACCCCGACCGCAGGATGCCCCGGTTCAGCCCGGCTTTCTGCCGGACGTTGCCGCCGGGATTGTCCCGGGGTCTCCGCGATAGTGCTGGCCATGGTGATCGACGCCGTGATCGTGCTGGCCGCGGCGGGGCTGACCTTGCTGCTGCCGAGGCGGGCGGCAGCGCGGCGGGCAGCGGTCCCGCAGGAGCGGGCGGCGGAGGAGCGGGCTGCCGAGTATTCGACCGAACGGGTGCGTTAATAAGCCGTCAGCGGCGGAATCCTCTGCTCGCGTCGCGCGGCTCGACGTTGCCGAAGAACTTGAACCACGACCCGGGCCGCAGATCACCCATTCTCATGTACTGGTTGATGCCGGCTCCGGGGTCCTCAACACCGTCGAGGCTCTCGTCGTAGAGCATCAGGACGTCATGGTCCTGGAAAAGATCATCGGAGCACGCGTTCCAGTCGTAGTCATCCCGGTGATGAGGGAGCGCGTCATGCTCTTCGTCTTCAAGATCCTCCTTTTCTTCAAGGTAACCGGGGGCATCATGTATAGCCAGGTGGAGGACAAGCTCCTCGGCGTTGTTCCGCGGGATCGGCCACTTCCCGCGGGCGATATCGCCCGCGAGGTCGTCACAGGCCCGGGCCACCTGCCGCCGCCAGTCCGCATCCTGGTTCCAGGTGATACGGGGAAACCTGTCGAATATCCCCCAATCCCCTGCGTCTTCCCTCTCAACCGGCTCACTGCCATGCACGTCGATGTCGTCGAAGGCTTGGTCAGCCATGATCTCGAGCGCGCTGTGCAGCAGGTCGGCCGTACGTGGGGTAAGCTGCCAGCTCGCGCATATGTCGCAATTTTCCCGTTCACAGGCGCATTCAGGTACAGGGAAAAGTACCGCGAAGGCTAGCCGAGCTGCCCCTTCACCGAAGGCGAAATCGTCAGAAGGAGATGACACGCGGACTCCTCAGGGGTTCAGTCTTCGGTGGCCCTGTGCGGGGCGGACGGTCCGGGAGGCACTTAAGGCTAGCTGGCCCGAGCCGACTGAGACGGCGAGTTCGATCAGAGGTGCGGCGACTTGTGCGGCGAGATCGACATTGCCCCCGCGCCCGGCTCGGTGCCAGGCGCGCGGTGACGAAGGGCATCCGGATCGCTCGGGTAACGTTAAAGCGCCTCACGCGCGTACCGTGGGTGCCCCGGCCACCGTCGGCCGGGCTCTCTGTGCCGATTCATGCAGGGGGAGCGCTCCTGACGACTGGGGAGGCAGATGTCTGCTCACACGAAGTCCAGGAAGCTCGTTCTCCTGGCTGCCGTGCCGTGCCTGATGGTGGCCGCGGCATGCGGCGGGCACGCGGTAGCAGGTAGCCGCGCCCCGCCGAGCCCGTCACCCGGCTCGTCCAGCTCGCCGCCGAGCGCGGCTCCGAAGCCGTCGTCCAGCTCCTTCAGTCCGCCGCCCAGTTCGTCCGGGGCGGGCGCGCCGTGTACCACCGCTGGCTTGTCCGGGACGTGCGGCCCGTACGCCGACCCGGACATCACCGATGCGGACGGCTATAACACCGACATCGCCAATAACATGTGGGGCTGCGGCTCTGTCCAGCCTGGCCAGCCGGGCGCGTACTGCGGGAGCCAGACGGTTACCTCCCACGGCCCTGGCGACTGGTCGGTGACGTCGGACCAGAAGGCGGGAAACACGGGCGTGCTGACCTATCCCGATGTGGCGCAGGTATTCACGCTCAGCAGTAACACCGACCCGCCCATCAGCGGCTTCTCTGCGATTACCAGTAGCTTCACCGAGGCCATGAATGCGACCCCCGGGACCGATGCCGAGGCAGCCTATGACATCTGGCTGGACAAAGGAAGCGGGCCAGAGGAGATCATGATCTGGGTGGACAACCACGGCCAGACCCCGGCCGGGGACGATAAGGGCTCCGTCGTCATCGGCAGCACCACGTATGAGCTATGGAACGCCGACGGTACGATCTCCTTTGTCAGGAGCAACGAGCAGTCGGGCACCGTGGACATCCTCGCCGTCCTGCACTGGCTGCAGTCCCATGGATATGTCAGCAGCACCGCTAATCTGGGGCAGGTGGACTTCGGCTGGGAGATCTGCTCCACCGCCGGCATGCCCGAGACCTTCACCGTCAGCAGCTACACGCTGCAGGACACCTGCGGCTCAGCCTGCTCCGGGTAGTCCTCAGCCTGGTTCTAGGCCGTTCAGGAGACGGTCGAGGACCGTACCCATGGCGGCGCGGGCGGCGGCGCGGTCGTCGGCGCGGGCTATGTACAGGCTGGACTCGGAGATCATCGCGATCAGCAGGCGGGTGAGCGGCTGGATCGGCACCGGCGCGATGCGGCCCTGCTCGACCGCGCGGGACAGCCATTCGGCCAGCAGGTTCGAGCCGTGCCGGGCCACCAGCTCGTCCCAGGCCTCGTGACCGAGCACCGCCGGTCCCTCCACCAGCACGATGCGCTGGAAGTCGTCGGTAACGACGCACAAGTCGAGGAACGCGCGCAGCCCGTCACGGACTTCGTCCCAGGCGTCGGCGGCGTGCTGTGTGGTCGACTGGCCAGGTGGCGGGGCGGCAGGCCGGGAGAGTTCGGCGTCAATGAGGTGCTCCGCGACTTCGCGGGCGATCTGCTCCATGACGGCGCGGAACAGGTCGGTCTTGTCGTGGAAGTGATGGTAGAGCGCGCCACGCGTCACCCGGGCGGCGGCCACGATCTCCTCGGTGCCGGTGGCGGCGTAGCCCTGCTCGGTGAAGAGTGTGCGCGCCGCGTCTACTAGCGCCTGACGCGTATCGGCCACGTGCTCGTCTCGACGGGTGGGGGTCACGCATGTATTATCGGACATACAAGCTGTATGTAGCGAACATTAAGTATGTATGAGGCGGATCGTCCGCGGCATGCACGGGTCACGGCCCAGTGCGCACGAGCTGAACAGGAGTTGACGATGGGCTTGCCGTTGCATCTGTCGATCAAGCTCGGCACGCATCTGATGAAGATGAAGCTGCGCCGGGTGGAGAAGTTCCCCATGATCGTGGAGATCGAGCCGCTGTTCGCGTGCAACCTCAAGTGCGTCGGATGCGGGAAGATCCAGCACCCGGCCTCCGAGCTCAAGCGGCGGATGCCGGTGGAGCAGGCCGTCGCCGCGGTCGAGGAGTGCGGGGCGCCGATGGTGTCGCTCGCGGGCGGCGAGCCGCTGATGCACCCGCAGATCCACGAGATGGTCAACGAGCTGGTCGAGCGCCGCAAGTTCGTGGTGCTGTGCACCAACGCGGTGCTGCTGCCCAAGCACCTGCACAAGTTCACGCCATCGAAGAACTTCGCCTGGATGGTGCACATCGACGGGCTGCGCGAGCGGCACGACGAGTCGGTCAGCAAGGAGGGCGTGTTCGACCAGGCCGTCGCCGCCATCAAGCAGGCCAAGGCGGCCGGTTTTCAGGTCTACACGAACAGCACGTTCTTCAACACCGACTCGCCGCAGACCGTGATCGACGTGCTGAACTACCTCAACGACGAGCTCAAGGTCGACCGGATGGAGATCTCGCCCGGCTACGCCTACGAGAAGGCCCCGGGCCAGGACAGGTTCCTCGGTGTGGAGCAGACCCGGGAACTGTTCGGCGCCGCCTTCGCCGAGGGGCGAAGGAAGAAGTGGCGGCTGAACCACTCACCGCTGTTCCTGGACTTCCTCGAGGGCAAGCGGGACTTCGCGTGCACGCCATGGGGCGTTCCCTCCTACTCGCTGTTCGGCTGGCAGCGTCCGTGCTACCTGCTGGCCGACGGGTACGCCAAGACTTACTCCGAACTGCTCGAGACGACTGAGTGGGAGAAGTTCGGCCGGGGTAAGGACCCGCGCTGCGATAACTGCATGGCGCACTGCGGCTACGAGCCGAGCGCCGTGCTGGCTACCATGAGCTCGCTCCGGGAGAGCATCCGCGCCACCGTGTCGGTGTGACCTGCCTCCCCGGGGCGTAGCCAGGAGCGTGGCGCCCTTGGCACGAGGTGGCGGACCCGGCGATCCCCCGACTGGCCCGGACAGGGGTGGATGGCGCCGCAGGACCTGTGCGAGGTGCGCGGGCTGCCGTTCGTGTGCGTGCAGCCGCTGGTCTCCCATGTGGCGCGGGAGCAGGAAGACCTGACCGGGGATAAACCGATGAATGCGACACGGTGCTCATCGCGCGGCTGGCGCGGGAGCTGCACTGCTATGAGCCAGAGTATCTGCAGGGGGGTGGAAGGCCGGATCATCATCGTGAACGGTTACTGCCCGTGGGAGGGCAGTAACCGTTCACGATCCCGGATTACGGACTAGCGATCGCACCACAGGTCACTTTCGTTCCAGCACTACGTCGCTGGCCTGCGGCTGCCGGGGTCTGTGACGCCGGATGGGCGTCGGGATACCGACGGCGGAGTTGCGGGGTGCGGGCCGGGGGTGATCCGGCGTCCCGGGCGTCCGCTGAGACGGGGACGTGCCTGGCGGTCGCGTTACGGCGCCGCTAGCAGCCGACCTGCCTATTCGACCAGCTCCTCGAACGGCACAGCGACCTTGAACGGGTAGGTCAGCACCACGCCGTGCTCCATTAGCGTTTCCACCCGGTACTGATATGTGGCAGCATCAAGGTGAAACTCCCGGGCGTCGATGATGTTGCCGTCAGGAGACATACGTACCACCAGGTAGGCAGGTATCCCGGCCGCGGCATACTGGGCCATCTTGTCGATGAGATCTTCCCGTTCGGTCGACGGTGAGGACACCTCGACCATCAATAGGACATCTGCTGCCTCCGGCTTGGCGTTCCGATCCTCCTTGCAGCGGTAAACCACCACGTCGGGGCGCCGGAACGTGTACTTCGGAACATGCCAGAGGGCTACGTCGGTCTCCATCTGCACGCGAGTGCACGGCTCTTTCGGCCGGGCGGCCTCGAATGCGTTCGCCAGACGGCGGGCCACCTGCTGATGCTGCGGTGTCGGCGATTCGCATACGATCACGTAACCGTGAACCACCTCGATCCGGCGAGCGACGCCCTCCGGGAGCGCGTCGTATTCGACCTCGCTCATCGTGTTCGGCAGCCCCATGTCCGGCACGACGCTCATCGGAACTTCCCCTCGCGCTGCGGCGCTCCCTATGCGGCAGTTATCCGGTGTCCCAGCGTAGACCCCAGTTGCTCGCGAGCGCGCTACTGGCGGCTTCCGCCGCGGAGCCTCCCGTTCCTGAGCAACTGTCATCTAGCGGAGCCGGTCGCGATCAGCCCTGCTGGGCCGCGGGGCCGATGAGGGCTTGCGCGCGAGACCGATCGGCTGCTACCTGACGGGCGCGCGGCGGCAGGTCCGCGCCGATATCCGCGGCGAAGCGGTGGAACTCGGCACTTCCCGGCAGTTCCTCGAGGCAGTCAGCGATCAGCGCCGACTGCGCCTGCGTGGCCAGGCTGCGGAAGGTCAGCCGCCACTTGGACCGTTCGGTGCGTGACACCCGCCGGTCTCCGTACATGTAGGCACCGTCCCGCGCCAGCGACACGAACTCGGTCACCTCGTCGAGCACCTGGTCCGGGTCCGGCAGATCCTTCGCCTTGCGCTTGGGCTCGTCGGGCGGGCTCAGCGCGTCCTCGATCCGCTCCCGCGCCTGCGCGGTGCCGCGCCAGTAGAGGGTCCACAAGATCTTGCGAAGTTGCTCGGCATCCAGAGCAGACACGCTGGCGTAGAACTGTTCCCTGTTCATCCGGTTTACCGGCATGGCATCAGATGGTACGGCCTGTCGAACGCGGGGCGAGCCGGTTCGTTCATATTCCCTGGTTACCAGGGCTGACCTGGGCCGAGGGCAAGCGGCACGCGGACGGCGCGGTCGGCCCGGCGCACATCCTGCTCGGGAACACCGAACCGGACTGCTGCCTCGGCGAAGGTCGCCCGCCCGCCCGCGCGGCAAGCGACGAGGCGATTCACAGCCGCGGCGAGCGGGCGCGCCGCGTGCGCGGAAAGCAGCCGCTCGTGATCGGGGGCAATACGCTCCCACGCGGCCAGGGCGCGGGCGGCGACCGGCAGGCCGTTCCATGCCGCACCGGTGACCGCCAGTGGGGCTTCGACCGGATCCAGCCCATTCTCCGGTACGATCCGGCCGACCGCCCACCTGGCGCCAGGGACCCGGCCCCACCAGTAAAACCCCCAGAAGGCACCGTCGTGGCCGACCGGGAAAGGAAGCACTTCGGCGGCCTGCCCGTCGCGGCAGCAGATGTGATAGGGACATTCGGTACCGGCGGCGCCGAGCAGCGCCCCGGTGATGACGTCACCGTTCGTCTCCGCGACGAATCTGGAAGGTTCTTCGCCCGGGGGCATGCCGAGGACGCGGCAAAGCCCGGCGGGGCCGAGGACCCGGTCCAGCGCTGCGGCCGGCGAACCGGGATGTAGAACCCTTCCCAGCGTGCGGCGGTCCCCGGCCGCCACCGCGCACCACAGCCGTTCGGCCAGGGTCGCGACGGCCTTCTGGTGCTCCTTGCGCACCTTCGGCGGGACGGCGGCCCGCCGTTTCGCCTCCGGCGGCACCGGCCTGGCCGCGGGTGCCGACCGGCCGACCCGCGGTGCCGCGGACGCCGACGGCGAGGGCCCGGCCGGACCCCGCGCGGCAGCGGTCGACCCGGCGGCGGACACCGGTCTGTCAAGGGCGGGCAGCCTGGCTGTGCCCGGCGCGTCGGCGGGCGGCTTCGGGGGCAGGCACGTCTCGCAGCCGAGCTTCAGCTTGCCGGCCACCAGCGGCGCCTCCCCGGCACAGGACGGACACCGCACAGGCGCGTAAACCCCGGCGGGCAGCAGCCAGTCCAAGCTCATCGGGTACCGCCGATTACCGCGCAGCACATCGGCCTGCACCCGCAGCGCCGGAACCAACATCACATGCAGCCGGTACGGCCGGATCACGTGGCGCGCCTGGTACTTCTCCGCGATCTCGGCCAGCCGCCTGGCCTGCTCCTCGCGAGTGCTGTGCAGCCGCTGCTCGAGCACGGCCCGGCGATCGGCCGAGGCGGTTGCCAGTCGGCGCTCGATCCCGGCGATCGCGTCTGCGTAATAGGCGGCGGCACGACCGCGCTCGGACTGGCAGGCAGCGCTCAGCTCGGCGGCGAGCGCCTGGCGGCGAGAGGCAGCGCCGGCATCCATGAGCCGGTGGGCAGCAGCGATGGCCACCGGCAGGCCCTCCGGCTGTCGCGGCCTGACCCGCTCGTCGACTTCCGCGCGGCGCAGCCTGGCGACCAGGTCAGCGGGTAGCTCGCGCCTGGACGGCACGTCCACCCAGCGTTGCGCCTCCTCCTGGAACCGGTCCTCTGCGGACAGTTCATAGGTGACCAGCGCGCCGACCCGTACGACCGGATGCAGCACGACCGCGGGCTCGCCGGACAGGTCGATCCGGCCGTGGTCGACGGGAAAGGCGTCCCGCGCCCCGGTGAGCAGCACGTCATGTCCCGGAGGCACGGAGGTCGGCCTGGCCAGGACCAGGTGCCCGGTGTCACCGGAGGCCAGCACCCGTTCGGCGGCCTCGGCGAGGACGGGGTGACCGGCGGCGAGCAACGTGGCCCCATCTTCCCTCGCGACGTCAGGATCGGCCGTGACCTGGAACTCTTCGGGCAGCCTGTAGGCGTCCCGCAACGCTGGCGGGAGGACCACGTACGTGGTGTCCCCGTCCGATTCCCAAAGGCCGCCGACCGTGGCCACGTGCCGAAGCCAGAACCCCAGCGCCGGATCGGCGACGGCCGTCATGCGGTGTCTCCTGCTCGCCTCCGGAGCGCCTGCTGGCGCCCCTCGGGTTCGCCCCCGGGATCCCCGGCCTGCTCGCCGACGAGGTTGTCGATCGAGGCCCGGCTGGCCAGGTAGTCAGTCCTGGCCCTGGCCAGGTCGTCTCCGATGGCCGCCATTCGCTGGCCGAACTCCGCCTCGTCGCCGGAGGCCACGAACGCGTCAAACACCGTTGTCTCGAAGTCGAAGTCGTCGTCCACCCGGCCCAGTATCATGTCGAGTTCCCCGACCACCAGCTCGAACAGGTTGATCTTCGCCTCGAGGACGCGCAGCACCTGCTCCTCGATGGTGCCGCTGGCCACCAGGTTGGTCAGCAGCACGTCGTGGTCCTGGCCGACCCGGTGCAGCCGACCCAGCCGCTGCTCGATCTGCATCGGGTTCCACGGCAGGTCCATGTTCACCATCACGTGACAGAACTGCAGATTGCGGCCCTCCCCGGCGGACTCGGTGGAGAGCATGACCGGGGCCTCGTCACGGAACGCGGCTATCGCCCGCTCCTTGTCCGCGCGCGGCAGGCTGCCGTGATAGATCGCGGCGGGAATGCCGGCCGCGGCCACGCGGCCGGCTAGCTGATCCAGGGTCTGCCGGAAGGCGGTGAAGACGAGGACCTTATCCTGGCTTGCCGTGTGCCTCCTAAGCTGGTCGATCAGCACCGCGGTCTTGGCCGGGGCGGCGAGCGACCTGGCCCGCGCGGCCAGGTCATCCCAGCCGATCTTGGCCAGCGTGGGCGCGGCGGCGGCAGGGCTGGACCCGGCCAGCCTGGCCACGCTGCGCAGGGTGAGCCGCCGGGCCGACGCGGCCGTCCTGCCCTCGGCGCGCACCCGCGCGGTCAGGTCGGAGTACCACTCGCGTTCCGCACCGGACGGCTCGACCCGGAGCGTCTCCGCCAGGCGCTGCGGCAGCAGCACGCTCACCTCGCTGCGCCGATGCCTGATCATCACTTCTGCGGTCCGCTTCCTGAGCGCCGCGACGTTCCTCGGTTCGGTGTCCGGCGCAGCGGAGCCTGCACCATGCGCGGCGCGGAACTGCGCCGCGGTGCCCAGCAGCCCCGGCGCGACCAGGCTCACCATCTCATACAGGTCCTGCAGCCGGTTCTCCACCGGCGTGGCGGTCAGCAGCAGCAGATGCCGCGACCGGAGCTCGCGGATCAGCTTCCCCGAGGCGCTGCGCGGCGCGCGCACCCGGTGCGCCTCGTCCACGATGATCAGGTCCCACGGATCACCGGTCAGCGTGGACTTGAGCGGGTCGCGGCGTGCGGCCGCCAGCGAGGCGAGCACGACGGGCCGGTCGGCTCCCGCGGCTCCGGCCTCGCGGCGCTGGGCAGCCGGGTCCCGCCCGGCCAGGACGGTCGGCATACCGAACTTGCGCTCAAGTTCCTCCTGCCACTGAGTCACCAGCCCGGCCGGGGTGATGACCAGCGCGCGGCCGGCCAGCCCGCGCAGCCTCAGTTCGGCGAGGATCAGCCCGGCCTCGATGGTCTTGCCGAGCCCGACCTCATCGGCGAGGATCGCCCGGCCCCGCATCCGCCGCAATGCGCTGCGCGCCGCCTGCATCTGGTAGTCGAACGGAGCGAACCGGAGCGACGCCAGGGAAAGGAACGTGTCGAACCCCGGCCTGCTCCACACCGTGACCGCCTCGTCCACCAGCAGCGACACCTGCCGGTCGACCGGAGCGGCCGCGCGGATCCCGGCGAGCAGCGGCGCGTAAAGCGCCAGGACATCCTGCAGCTCCGCGTCCGGCCCGGCTGGCCGTTCCGCCGGGATACCCATCACACCGACCCTCCTCCGCGTGCCCGACAGCCGGCCGCCGAGCCCGTGTCCGCCATGGTGGACCATCGTAGAGGCGGGGGCTGACATTCTCGTTACCTACGAGGAAGGCGCTTATGAGTCTTATCGAGGAAAGCGGCGGCCGGGCCGGAGACGCACCGCGGCTGCGGCGGGCGGGGCGGGTGATCGTGCTCGACCCGGAGGACCGGGTGCTGTTGTTCCGGTACGACGACGGGCCGCCCAACGGGCGGCACTGGTGCACGCCGGGCGGCGGACTGGACGACGGGGAGGATTACCCGGCCGGGGCGCGGCGGGAACTGGCCGAGGAGACGGGCTGGACCGACGTGCCGCTCGGACCCGAGGTGCACGAGTGGACACGGACCATGGGGAACGCGGACACGATCGTCCGGCAGCACGAGCGGTTCTTCCTGGGCCGGGTCGAGGTCGACCGCCGCGGGTTCGGCGAGGTGGCGGACATGCACGCCTCGGACGGAATCGCCGGGTGGCACTGGTGGACGCTGGCGGAGCTAGATTCCACCGACGAGGTGATCTGGCCGGCTGGGCTCGCGGACGTGATCAGGCAGGCACTCAGGCGCTGAACTGACTCAGCCGCTGAGCTGACTCAGCCGCTGAATTGGCAGGGCAGGCGCTTGATGCCGTTGACGAAGCTGGACAGCAGCCGGTCCGGCTCGCCGGCGGTGATGTAGGGGACGCGGGTGAGCAGTTCGCGCAGCATGACGGTGAGCTCACGGCGGGCCAAGTGGGCACCCAGGCAGAAATGCGGTCCCGCGGCGCCGTACCCGACGTGCGGGTTGGGCGAGCGGGTGATGTCGAAGCGCTCGGGGTCGCCGAAGACCGCCTCGTCGCGGTTCGCCGAGTAGTAGTACAGCACCACCTTGTCGCCCTTGCGGTAGACCTGGCCGTTCATGGCGTAGTCCCGGGTGAGGGTCCGCCGCATGAAGGTGACCGGCGAGGAGTAGCGGACGATCTCCTCGACCGCCCCCTCGATCCGGCCCTCCAGGTCGGCCAGGAGCACGGCGCGCTGGTCGGGGAACTCGGTGAACAACATCAGCGCGTGCGACAGCGCCGTGCGGGTGGTTTCGTTGCCGGCCACCACCAGCAAGATGAAGAACGAGGCGAGTTCGGCGCTGGTCAGCTGCTCGCCGTCGATGTTCGCGGTCACCAGCGCGGAGACCAGATCCTCGGCGGGCACCCCGGCCGGGGAATGGGCATGTGCCTGGGTGCGGGCGGCGGCCAGGCCGGTGACCAGGTCGGCGAGCGCTTGCCCGGCGCCGAGCAGCCGGGTCACCGCCTCGTCCGCGTCCTCGCTGAGGAATTCCGGGTCCGCCCCGGACAAGATGATGTTGCTGTTGGCCAGGACCATGTCGTACTGGTCGCCGGGAACGCCCATCATGTCGCAGATGATCTTCAGCGGCAGCCGGGCCGCGACGTTCGGCACGAAGTCGCACGGCCCGGTGGCCAGCAGGTCATCGACGATCGCGGTGGCCGCACGGCGCACGTCATCTTCGAACTTGGCGATCATCCGCGGGGTGAAGGCGCGGGAGACGATCCGCCGCAGCCGGGAGTGCCTCGGGTCATCCATGTTGATCATCGACCCGAAGTACTCGTTGAACTCGACCGGCAGGTCCGGGATGTTGGTCGCGCCCTGGCCGGAGCAGAACACGTCGGAGTGCCAGGCTCGCCTCGACCACATCGGCGTGCCGCACCAGGGCGAAGTACCCCGGGCCGAGATGATCTCTGAACGGGACCTCAGGCTCGGCGAAGAACCGTGGCCGCCCCTCGGCCCGCAGCTGGGCGAAGGCAGCCGCCCGCTCGGCGAGCGGCAGGCCCCAGAACTCGGTGGCCGACAGGTCTATCCCGTCCATCCCGGTAACAGTCATCACCCGGCGCCTTCCACGAGAACCTGTTCCTACTTCACCACGGCACCTTGGGGTCTGGCTAGGGCGGACGGTGCGCCGCCGTCCGTCTGCTAGATCCGGATATCGCGTTGCCGTACCGGCTGGAAGTTCCGGCAGCCCGGCACGGGAACCGGTATCGTACGGCCCGTGCTGGACGGCGAGCTGGTCTTCGTACCGGGCGAGATTCCGCGGCGCGGCGTGTTCGCGCTCTGGGGCAAGGGCTCGGGATCCGCCAAGCTGGAGCTAGTCTTCCCTGGCGGCACCTATGGCATACGCAAGCGCCTGATCTCGGCGGATCTCATCCCGCTCGCCGAGGCCCTGCCGGCACTGCTCGCCATCGACCCCGATGGGCGCGCCGGGCGGCCGGTGCGACACAGCGTCCGGGTCTGGGCCGCGGCCGCCGCCGCAGGCGTGGGCCTGGTGGCACGCGGCCGTCTGCTGCCGACCGTCGGCGCCGACGACACTGACGTCTGGCGGGCCGGGCCGCTCGATCCGGCCGACCTCAGCTGGCTGCGCGAGCTCGCCGCCGTCTTCCCGCCGACCGCGCATCCGCTGGCGGTTCCCGGCTCGCGCCCGATGCGGCTCCGCTCTCCGGAAGCGCTGATCCGCGACCTCTGGGACGCGATCGCCGACATGATCGCGCGCTCGCCCGCCGCGCCCAAGACGACCGCGTCCCCAGCGTTCGCCACCGCCGAGCCGACCCGGGTCAGCGACCTCACGGAGTGGCTGGCCGATACCTCCGACGGTCTGTCGGCCGGCGCACGTCTCGGCCTGCGGATCGAGGCCGCAGCAGCGGAGGAAGCGGAAGAGGTCGAGGACGCTAGAGAAGCGGAAGAGGTCGAAGACGCGGAAGGGGCGGAAGGGTCCGCGCCGGCGTTCCGGCTCGTGCTGCAGCTGCGCAGCAACGCCGATCCGA
The DNA here is from genome assembly GCA_963798675.1 of uncultured Actinomycetes bacterium. Taxonomy (GTDB): domain Bacteria; phylum Actinomycetota; class Actinomycetes; order Streptosporangiales; family Streptosporangiaceae; genus Palsa-504. The sequence goes on from CAWCUJ010000013.1 coordinate 285,960, forward strand.
GCCTGATCGTCGACGCCGCCGCGCTGTGGAGCCAGCCAGAGACGGTGCTAGCTAGGTTCGGTCCGCAGGCGGAGACGGACCTGCTGCTGGCGCTGCGGCGGAGCGCTCCGATATGGCCGCCGCTGGCCGAGGTATTGCAGCAGGCCAGCCCGTCGGTCATCAACCTCGACGACGACTCGCTGGCCAGCCTGCTCGGCCCGGCCGCCGAGGAGCTGGCCGGCATCGGGATCGAAGTGCTCTGGCCGTCCAGCATGCTTAACGACGGCCTTGAGCTGCGGGCCGTCCCCACGCCGGCACCGGAAAAACTGACGGACGCCGGGTTCGGCCTCGCGGCGCTGCTGGATTTCCGCTGGCAGCTCACGCTCGACGGCGCGATCCTCCAGGCTGACGAGATCGCCGCCCTGGCCGAGGCGAAACGGCCGCTGATCAGGCTGCGGGGGCGCTGGGTGATCCTCGACCCGGCCCTGCTCGACCGGCTGCGCCGCCCGCCGCGGACACGGATGCGCACGTCCGAAGCGCTCGGCGCCGTGCTCGCGGGCTCGGCTGAGATCGACGGCGAGACGGTCACGGTGGTCGCAGAAGGCCGCCTCGCCGACCTGGCCGCCCAGGTCGCGGGCATCGCGTCCGCCCCGGTGCCCCTTGATCCGCCGTCCGGGCTCGCGGCGACGCTGCGGCCATACCAGCAGCGGGGCCTGGCCTGGCTGGCCGGCATGTGCGCCACCGGGCTCGGCGGCTGCCTCGCCGACGACATGGGGCTGGGCAAGACCATCCAGGTCATCGCGCTGCACCTGCACCGGCGGGACGCCAAGGCGGGTCCCACGCTGGTGGTGTGCCCAGCGTCGCTGCTTGGCACTTGGGAGCGGGAGATACGCCGGTTCGCCCCCGACATCCCGGTCCGCCGGTACCACGGGGGCGGACGGCACCTGCAGGACCTGGCCGCCAACGAGGTCGTCCTGGTCACCTACGGCGTAGTGCTTCGCGACTCCGCGCGGCTCGCCGAGGAAGGCTGGGGCCTGGTCGTCGCCGACGAGGCGCAGCACGCCAAGAACCCGCTGTCGCGGACCGCACGTGAACTGCGGGCGGTGCCCGCGCCCGCCAGGATCGCGCTGACCGGAACGCCAGTGGAGAACCGGCTATCGGACCTGTGGGCGATCCTCGACTGGACGACGCCCGGCCTGCTCGGGCAGCTGGAGGCGTTCACCCGCCGGGTCGCGGTGCCGGTCGAGCGGTACCGCAACGCCGAGGCCACGGCCAGGTTCGCCGCCCTGGTCCGGCCGTTCCTGCTGCGGCGCAGGAAGAGCGACCCCGGCATCGCGCCCGAGCTGCCGCGCAAGACCGTGACGGACCTGTTCGTGCCGCTGACCGCCGAACAGGTCACGCTGTACGAGGCGATGGTCCGCGAGACGATGGAGGCGATCGAGACCAGGCAGGGCATCGAGCGGGCGGGCTTGGTGTTCAAGCTGCTGACCGCGCTGAAGCAGATCTGCAACCATCCGGCTCAGTACCTCAAGCAGCCGGGCCCGCTGGACGGCCGGTCGGGGAAGCTGGCTGCGTTCGATGAGCTGACCGACGTGATCATGGCCGGTGGCGAGTCGATGCTCGTCTTCACCCAGTACACCCAGATGGCCACGCTGTTGCAACAGCATCTCGACGCGCGCGGGATCGGTTCGGAGTTCCTGCACGGCGGGGTGCCCGTACCCCGCCGAGAGAAGATGGTGGCCCGGTTCCAGGCGGGCGAGGTACCTGTTTTCCTGTTGTCGCTGAAGGCAGGCGGCACCGGCCTGACGCTGACCCGTGCCACCCATGTGCTGCACTACGACCGGTGGTGGAACCCGGCGGTGGAGGATCAGGCGACCGACCGGGCGTACCGGATCGGCCAGGACCATCCGGTACAAGTGCACCGGCTCATCGCCGAGGGAACGCTGGAAGACCGCATCGCCACCCTGCTGGAGACCAAACGTGAGCTCGCTGACGCCGTGATCGGCTCCGGCGAGGGCTGGCTCGCCGAGCTGTCCGACGCCGAGCTCGCCGAGCTGGTTAGCCTGCGAGCCGCCCCGTGAGCGACGACATGGCTGAGAGCGAGCCCGCGGAATTCGGCCGCACCTGGTGGGGGCGGGCCTGGCTTGAGGCGCTGGAGCAGCGAGCTCGGCTGGACCCCGACCGGCTGCCACGCGGCCGGGACTACGCGCGCTCCGGCGCGGTCGGCGATCTGACCCTGGCGCCGGGCGAGGCGCGCGCCCGGGTCCGAGGCCGGAAGACCGAGCCGTATCAGGTCAGGATCCGGGTGCGGCGGTTCACCGACGACGAATGGGACCGGCTGCTTGAGGCCATCTCGGCCCGGCTCGGCCACGCGGCGGCGCTGCTTGATGGCGAGCTGCCGCCTGAGATCGCCGACGACGTGGCCGCCGCCGGGCTTGACCTGCTGCCCGGCGGCGGCGAACTCGGGCCGCGGTGCAGCTGCCCGGACGACGCGGACCCGTGCAAGCATTCGGCGGCGGCCTGTTACCTCCTCACCGATGCGCTAGATGCCGATCCCTTCGCCCTCTTCCTCTTGCGCGGCCGCACCCGTGATCAGGTGCTGGCCGGGATCCGGACCCGTCGGCGTGGCGCGGCATCCGGCCAGGCGTCCGCACCGAAAGCTGGGGTGGCTGGTCAAGCCGGTGCCGAGACGCCATCATCGGCCGGCCGGTCCACGGCCGACGCGGGCGTGGACGCCAGGACCGCGTTCGCGGCGGAGCCCCCCTCGGCGCCGATCCCCGCCGTGCCGCTGCCGCCCGGGCGGCCCGGGCTTCCGGCGGCGCTTCCGGTGGATCCGCCACCGTGGCGGTCCGGTCTCCGCGACGACCTGCTGGAACTGGCCGCGGATGCGGCCAGCCGGGCCTGGGAGATGGCGATGGGCCTGTCCGCCGACGCCGGGCTCAACCTCGACCAAGACGCCGACCTGTCCCGCCGGGCCGCCCGGGCCCTGGGCACGCCGGCGTTCGCTGCGCTCGCGGCACGCTCGGGGGTTCGCGAACGCGACCTCGCACGCCAGGGGATGGCCTGGCGACAGGGCGGCATGACCGGCCTGGAGTTGCTGCGCGCCGAGTGGGACCCAGCCGCGGAGGATCCGGACGCCCTTGAACTGCTGACCGCGGCGCGAGCCGCGCTACGCGCCAAGGCTGGCGCGCAGGAGGCTGTCCACGGTAACCAGGTCACCGCGGGCAATCTGCAACTTCGCCTCGGCCGCGATCTCCGCTGGTATCCGTATACGCGATCGGACGAGGGCTGGGAACCCGGTGGCTCACCGGAAACCGATCCGGCCCGGGCCGTCGCGGGCCTCTGAGCTGATGCTCGTTCAAGGCCCTTCGTCGGCGCGCTAGAGGGTCTCCGGGGTCTCCGGAGTCTCTGGAGTTTCCGGGGTCCAAACGCTGTAGAGGACGGCCGCGCCGAAGACCGTGGTCAGGACGCCGGCGACCAGGAGCCAGCCGACGGCCCACTCGAGCGCGGTTACCAGGCCGCAGTCGCGCGCCACGGTGCCGTCGAAGCCCTGAGCGATCTGGCCGAGGCCGGACTGGCACAGCGCTGCCTTGGGGGCCGCGAACGCGTGATCCACCAGACCCGCGATGAACAGGACGACGCCGAGCACGACGGCCACGATCCCGGTGGTCCTACGTCCCCGCATGGCCGCTCCCCCAGGCTCATCAGTTGACTGCCGGAACCAGTGTGCGCGATCGCGGGGCGATGGCCCGTACGCTGAACGTGTGGCCCGGCTCGAAGCATGTCTCGTTGACGCCTACGACACTATCGTGACCTGCGACTTCTCGGTACTTAGGCGGGAAGTGCCGGCGCTGGCCGGCATCCCGCCGGGCGTCTGGGAAACCGAGTACGGCCGGCTCGGGGCCTGGCTGACCGACGGGCGGATGTCGAAGACCGAAGCGTTCGGCCAGATCCTGCTGGCGTCCGGCCGGCAGGCGCATCCCGGCCTGGTCGCTGACATGGTGCGCCTGGACCACGAACTACTGCTCGCGAACGCGCGGCTGTACGACGACGTGATCCCGTTCCTCGAGGGGCTCCGGGCCCCCGGCATCAAGATCGCGGTCGTCAGCAACTGCACCGAGAACACCCGCCCGTTGCTGGTGTCGCTCGGGGTGGATGCGCTCGCCGACGCCCTGGTCCTGTCGTGTGAGGTGAGCGCGGCCAAGCCGGCGGCGAAGATCTTCCGGTGCGCGCTCGACCGGCTCGGGGTGCCCGCGGAGGCCGCCGTTTTCGTCGACGACCAGCCGGGTTACTGCGCGGGCAGCGTCGCCATGGGCATCAGCACGGTGCAGATCGTCCGGGGCGAGCTTGACGGGAAGGTGCCGCCGGCGGGAACCAGGATGGTCCGGTCGCTGCCGGAAGTCGAGGCCATGTTCCTGGGTGATCTTGGGGTCGGGAGCTGAGTGGCGGCAGGGACGGGCGGCCTAGGCTTGGCCGCATGGATACCGGCGTAGCGATCTTCCCGACCCACGATGCCATCGCGCCCGCAGAGATGGCGCGGCTGGCCGAGGAGCGCGGGCACGAGTCGCTGTTCTTCCCCGAGCACACCCACATCCCGGCCGACCGCCAGTCGCCCTGGCCCGGCGGCCGTGAGCTGCCACGCAAGTACGCGCACACCTTCGACCTGTTCGTCGCGGTCACCGCCGCCCTGACCGTCACCTCGCGGCTGCGGGTAGGCTCCGGCATCTGCCTGGTGGTCGAGCGGGACCCGATCACCACCGCCAAGGAGGTAGCCAGCGTGGACTACCTGTCCGGCGGGCGGTTCGAGTTCGGCGTCGGCGCGGGCTGGAACCGGGAGGAGATGGCCAACCACGGCACCGACCCGCGGCGGCGGATGGCTCTGCTGCGGGAGCGGGTGGAGGCCATGAAGGCGATCTGGACGTCTGACGAGGCGAGCTACGCGGGCGAGTACGTCTCGTTCGAGCGGATCTGGTCCTGGCCGAAGCCCGCCCAGCGCTCCCATCCGCCGGTGCTTGTGGGCGGCAACGGGCCGGGCGTGCTCGACCGGGTGCTGGCATTCGGGGACGCGTGGTTCCCTAATTTTGCCCGCGAGGACATACTCGATCGGGCCGCGGAGCTCCGCTCGCGCGCGGACCGGCCGATCGGGCTGATGGTCATGGGCGTTCCGGCCGACGCCCGGGTGCTCGAGGCGTATGCGGAGGCCGGGTTCCAGCGAGCGGTGCACTGGCTGCCCTCGGCGCTGCGCGGGCCGGTCGAGCGCGCGCTCGACCGCTATGAGGCGGCGATCGCGGAATTCAACAGCGATTGACTTCCTCTTCGCCCTGGAGCTGAAGGGCGAAGATTCCCGCCTGTCACGCCGCGTCCCGGCGTGGCTTCGGGAGGGTTCCTGCTTCGCTGCGCTGCGCCGGGATCACTCCCGGTCTTACCTGCGCTCCACAGGCTGCCCGCGCGCCACGCGCGGCCATCAGCGGGCCAGTCGCCAGAGGTGCCGGGGATGTGGAGCAGGCGGTCCGCGCGGCCTACGCGGCGTCGGTCGCGGCCGGGCAGCCGCTGAGCCAGCGGGCCGCCGCTGAAGGATGCCCCATGGGCATGCCCAGGCGGGCAGGTCCAGGAAGATGACCGTGTCTGCGGCTTCGAGGCGAATCGGCAGGCTGGATGCGTAGTTGCCGTCGATGATCCACCGCGGCTCGGCCACCAGGTCCCGCTGCAGGGCCGCGAACTGCTCCTTGTACGGCGGCTTCCAGTCTCGGTCGTAGTATAGGCCGTCCAGGTGCACGGGCTTGATCCCGAGCGTGTTGCCGAGCGCGCGGGCCAGGTGGGACTTTCCGCTGCCGCCGGAGCCGATAATCGCGATCCGGTCCACGGGCCACGACCTACCGAGGTTATTCCTGAGCGGCGTGGACTAGCGAGTCGTACGTCTGGTCGGTCCGGATGGCCGCGATGCCCAGCGAGCTAACGAAAGCAGCAAGGTCCGCCTGGATGGCCTGGGCATCGGCACGGTCGGGGGCCATGCGCTCAAGTTCGAGGAATCCGCCGACACCCTCAACCTCGTCGATGCACAGCGTGCAGTTGTCCAGGGTGGCCATGCGGCGGGTTTTCGCGATACGGACGGTCGGGCGGTAGCCCATGTGCAGGGCCGCATGGTGCATAGCCTGGCGGTCAGTGACCTGCGTCTCGTATTCCAGGCAGTCCTGCGCGTTATCCGCAGGCCGCTTCAGCGTGAAGTAGTGACGGCCCTGCACCGTGCGCAGGCGGAGGAAGGAGACGCCGAGCTTGCTGTCGCCGAACTGCCACCCGGCAGGCGCGTAGGCCTGGTCATCCTGGAAGACCGACTCGCTCAGCTCAATGCCTCGGGCCTTCAGCGCAAGCACCAGCGCTTCCAGGTCTTCGACCCGGTACTTGAGCTCGATCTCGCGCACCCGCTGCCTCCATGCCCGCCGGTTGGCAACCTTTCCAGCGTTGGAGGCTGTTAGGCAACGCAACGCGCCGGCTCGCAGGGCTTTGTTAACCAGAACCTGGTTCGCCGAGGCGTGGGTGCTCGCGAGGATGACCGTAGTGGCGGCGTCGCGGCCTTGGTGTCCGCGGCTGGGGTTGGTCAGAAGAGCGTTGCCGGTTCGGATGCGGCGGCCGGGTCGGATACGGCCAGCGCCTGAGGCGGGGTCATGCTGACACTGATCGTGAGCGCGGAGTGGTCTGACAGCTTGTCCTGGCGGGGCTGGTGCAGGTAGCAGCACTCGGTGATCAGATCGCGGAGAGGGCGGGAGCAGAAGGCATAGTCGTACCGGTAGCCGTCACCGGTCCGGCCGACCCAGCTGTACTCCGCGTCGTCCGGGTGAAGGTGCCGGAACACGTCGGTCAGATCATGCGTACTAGTCAGGGCCTGGTAGAAGTCGTACTCGAACGGGGCGAAGAATGGGTAGCGGGGCTGGTGGGCGGGTTCGAGGATGTTCAGGTCCCCGGCCACGATGGTCGCCGTCCCGGCGGTGGCTGAGGTAAGTGCGGTGTCGCAGGCGGCCAGCCATTTCCGCTTGCGCTCGGTCTTCTCGGCGCTGGCGTCTCGCGAGGGCACGTACAGGCCGATGACCCGCAGCGGCCCGCCTGGGGCGGGCAGGGTCACGGCTGCGGCCCGGGACGGCAGGTAGCCGATCTGGTCGCCGAACCCGTCCGGTGCCGCCGCGACCCTGCTGATGATCATGGTGCCGTACTCGCCGGGACCGGGCTCGGGGTAGGTGACGTGGTACCCGGCGGCGGTGAACGCGCCGGCGAGCAGCTGGCATCCGGCGCTGGCTTTGGTCTCGGTGAGGGCTCGCGGGTCTGGCGGACCGCAAGCCCGTGGCGGGCAAGCCGCGTCGTGACGAGGCCGGCGACGGAGGACTTGCCGGACCCACCGGGGCCGTCGATGCTGATGAACAGCCTCTGCTCGCCGGTCACGAGGTCATGACCGGCAGCAGCCGCCGTTCCCCAGACGTGACAGGGCAGACCTCGGCGTCCACCGCGCCGATCCGCTCGCCGACGGCGATGACCGCCGCCGGGCAGCCCTTGCCGCACTGCCCGGCGATGCCGCAGGACCGGCAGGTGGGGTTGGCGCCCATCTCGTACCGCCCGGCAAACCGGTAGGCATCGAGCCGCGCCGCGATGTCCGGGTCGGTGAAGATGTTACCCACGATGAACTCCGCCGGGTCGTGCCGGGACTGCGGGGTGCGGGCGGCGAACACCAGGTACGGGCACACGGTCACCTCGCCGGCGGTAAACACGTAGATGATCGTCCCGGCCTCGCAGCCCGCCAGTGGCTTGCCGTCTGTGCTGGGGAACCGGATGTGCACGATTTCCAGGTCCGGGCTGTCGAACGGGGCGGTCAGCGCCCGGATCTGGCGCATGCGCTCCTCGCCGCTTGAGAGCTTGCCGCGGGACTTCACGCCGCGGCCCATCGAGGACAGCGGGTTCATCAGCACGTAGGACGCGCCGTTCCCGGCCGCGAACTCGCACAGCTCCCGGTACTCCTCATCTTCTGCCAGGGAGTTGGGCGTGCACAGCAGCCCTCGCAGCAATCCGGCGGCCGCCAGCGTGCGCACGGTGGCAACCGTGACGGCGAAGCTGTCCCGGTCGCCGCGGAACCGGCCGTGCGATTCTGCCCGGAACCCGTCCAGCGAGACGTTCGCGTGCACCCCGCCAATGCCAGCCAGCTCGCTGATCTGCGCATCGGTCAGCGTGGTCGCGTTGGTGCAGAACCCGACCTGCATCCCCGCGCCGCGCAAGGCCCCGACGATTCCGGTGAAGCGCGGGTGGATGGTGGGCTCGCCGCCGGTCAGCGTGACCCGCTCCACCCGGCAGGCCTGCAGCCTGGGGATCAGCAGTCCGGTAATGCCGTCATACGGCATCGACTCGCCGGCCTTGGTAGCCGACACGAAACAGTGCGCACAGTGCAGATTGCATCGTTCATCGATCTGCACCAGCGCTTTCCTGGTCCCACCGTCGGCCGTAGTCCGGAAGTAGCACGATGACGCCTGGTCTGTCCTGGTGATGTTGCGTGCGCCCATGCTCTGCTCTCCTCGCCATTCCCGACATCTAGCGCGGATCGTGACGAGAACGCCACATACCGCAAGTATCCGCGAGGTTCCCGGTGGCGACACCACGCTGCGGGTAGTTCACGGCCACCCCGGCACTGCATCTAGGTGATCTGCTGCCCAGGAGGCAGGACGGTGCCTGGGCGCTGGAGCGGGCTGACCTGATGTCCTTCGGGCTTTCAGCTCGGCTGCCGTCTCCTCCCGGATCTGGCACAAGGCGGTGATCACGTCCGCGCTGAGGTGCCGCTCGTATTCGAGCAGTACCGCTGCCGCGTCCTGCATCGCGGTGAGCTGGCCCGCATCGGCGGTGCTTCAGGCTCCTGGTAGCCCGCGGCCGCGTCATACGGTCACGCCCCGTACCGCAGCGCTATCTCCCGTGAGCACGGCCAGGTTCTCCGCCGTTACCTGATCGCTGGCCGGAGATCGCGCATCGACCCTCGTCACCAGCCAGGCTCGCTGCAGCAGGTCGGCAGCCAGGTGCGTGCCGGTGAACCCGGCTGCGCCAGTGACTAATGCGTGTTCCATGCCGTCCACCCCGGTGCAGTTAACAGGCCACGCACCCAAGAGTTGTTGTTTCACAGGCGCCCAGCCGGGAGTGAGCTGGGCTTACGGCCGACACCGCCGAGAATCCATACCTTGCTGGCATCATGGGTCTCGGGTTCGTCTGGACACCAATAAGGGACCTGGACCACCCCGGGCTCGATCAGCTCCAGGTCGGCGAAGAACCGGAGGATCTCTTCGGGGCCGCGCAACGTCGCGCCGGACGCCACCTTCTTGTAGTGGACGGCCGCATTGGCGGCGGACTCGCACTGGATATCGCCGCTCACGTGCGACAGCACGAGATAGCTACCTGGCGGAAGGGTGTCGCGGATGGCGGCAACGATCGCTGGCGGGTTGTCGTCATCGCTGATGAAGTGCAGCACGGCCACAAGCAGCACAGCCAGCGGCTGGCCGAAGTCGATGAGCTTGCGCGTGCCGGGGTGATCCAGGATTGCCCGCGGGTCCCGCAGGTCAGCCTCGATCACCACGGTGTTCCCGCCGGTCTTGAGCGCGCGGGAGTGGGCCAGCACCATCGGGTCGTTGTCTACATACGCCACCCGGGCGGCCGGGTTGATGTCCTGAACGACCTGATGCACGTTGCCCTGGGTGGGCAGGCCGGTGCCGATGTCCAGGAACTGGATGATCCCAGCGTCCGCGGCCAGGTAGCGCACTGCCCGGCGCAGAAACCTGCGGTTCTCCACCGCCATCAGCTGCGCCTCCGGCGCCGCCCCGCTCACCTTCAGGGCAGCGGCCCAGTCGGCGGCGAAGTTGTCGTGACCACCGAGCCAGAAGTCATACATCCGCACCGTCGTAGGGATCGTCGTGTCAATTCCGAACGGAGACGTGGCGCTACCGGTCACGCTGTTTCCTCCATCTCGCACCCAAGACAGGGTGGTAAAGCGGCTTCCCTGTTCGTAGCGTCGCGGCACAAGTGTTGCCCGGCAACCTCACGGTCATGACAATCTGCGGCGGCGCCCGCTGGTCACTCACAACGAATCGTTGTCAACCGGCCGCAGCAACCGTCATACGCGGCGACTGGTTCATAACGCATGGCTCCGCCGGGGCGTAGGTCTTGACGAGATCAGGCGGGGGAACGACTCTTGCATGAGCGCAACATTCCGCAACTCTCAGGACGAGGAGACAGCGATGCGCCTGACGTTCATTGGCAAAGACCCGGACTCCAACCCGACTGGATCACCCACGGTGTATCGGACCGACCGGGAAACCTGGGTCGTGCAAGGGTGGATGGTCACCGACGGCGATGCGCTGTCCCGGATGAGCATCCCGGACGGGGAAACAGCGGTGGAGATCCCGGACAGGATGGCCAAGTTCTTCCGGCAGGAGGACCGTGACACCGGTAACGGATGAGGAGTTCGACGAGCTACTGCACCGCGGTTTCGAGCGGGAAGCCCTTCACCTGGAGATGCGCGATGGGTACGGGACAGCGGTGGAGTTGCCGCACATGGCCAAGTGGGCCAGCGGGGAGCCCGATGACCTGCAGTGGCTGCAAGGCTGGTGCGCCACGCTGCGCGAGCACGTGAAGGCCGGCAGGTCCATCCGCCGGGCGCGAGTCGTGTCCGAGCCGCTGAGCGACTATCAGCGCTGGTCCTACAGCATCGCGTATCCGATGGTGGAGGCTGGCGAGGATATCCGGTGGGTGCCGCGCAGGCTCGTCTCGTCGGTCGCGCTGCCGGGGAATGATTTCTACCTGTTCGATGACCGCCTGGCGCTATTCCTGCTGTACGCGGGAAACGGCCTTTCTGCGGGCATGCTCAGCTCGGCTGACCCTGCTGATCTGCGGCTATGCCGCTCTGCGTTCGAGACCGTCTGGAAGCTGTCGATACCGCACCGTGAGTACGCCCCCGTCTAGCTCGGCCAAGGAGGCGCAGCAGGCACTGGGTGTCCGTCTCAGGGAGATCCGCAAGGAGGCGGGCCTTTCGGGGCGGGCACTGGCGGCGGCCACCGGCCAGCACTTCACCCGGGTCAGCAAGATCGAGCACGGCGTGCAGGCACCGTCCGATCAGGACATCGAGGCCTGGTGCCGTGGCTGCGGCGTTGAGGAGCAGATCCCTGACCTGATCGCAACCGCACATGCCGTGCAGTCCGCGTACCTGGAATTCCGCCGGCAGGCCCGCGCGGGCATGAAACGAGTCCTGGGCGCCCACACTCTCCCGCTGTATGAGCGGACCAGCCTGTTCCGGATCTACGAGCACAATGTCATTCCGGGGCTGTTCCAGACCGCTGCCTACTGCGGTGCCATGCTGCCGTTCTGGATGGGTTTCCTTGACGCGCTCGATGATCTCGATACCGCCGTCGCGACCCGAATGGAGCGGCAACGTGTTATCTACCGGGGCGACAAGCGGTTCGCCGTGGTACTGGAAGAACAGGCATTGCGGACGTGGTTCGGCACCGCCGAGATACAGGCAGGGCAACTCGGCCGGCTCCTGGAGATGATGTCGGTACCGACCGTCTCGCTCGGGATCATCCCGATGATGGCTGAAAGGACCGCAATCGCCTCAGCGGGGTTCTGGATCTTCGACACCTCCCTGGTGGCGCTGGAGACACCCACGGCGAGCATCGAGGTGACCCGGCCTCAGGAGATCGAGCTGTACGCCAGGATGTTCGAACACCTCCAAGCGTCCGCTGTCTACGGCGCGGCTGCGCGGGCACTGATCATCAGGACGCTAGGCGAGCTGAGATAGCGCAACATCTCGCAACATGATGGACCGCGCGCGCATCATGTTCCTACCATCGCGGCATGGCCAATGCGGCGGGGCCGCAGGGACCGATCGCACGGCGGGAACAACTCGCGAACGCCATTGGTGCCGCCTGAACAGGTCCCGACGGCAAGATGGCGACCCGGAAATTCCCGAGCGTCTAGAACGAGCGGTTATCAGGGAGCGGGAGGGAGGTAAGGTGCCGACGGTCTTGGCCTGTCCGGCGTGCCGCACAGGCTTGCTCGCCCGGCGAGGTGACCCGTTGTGCCTGACCTGCATGAAGGCGTCGCGGGAGATGTCATCCCGGCCGCTGTGGGTGTTTGACTCGCTGCTACTGCGCGAGGCTCTGGCGCAGGTGAACCTGGCGGCGGTCCCGGCGATCGTGCGGGCGGCGTGCGGCCTGTCGCAGCGAGACCTCGCCGCGATCGTCGGCTGGAGCCCGGCCGCTCTGAGTTATTACGAGCGTGGTGTACGGGACGGCATGTTCGACATCCGCACCGTGCTCCAGTTCGCTGACGCGGTGGGCATGCCGCGTGCGGCGCTGCTGCCGCTGGTATTCGCCGACCCTGACGCCAACTTGGCGGCCGGCACCGAGAACGGGACGGGCATGGAACTGAGCAGGCGCGATTTCGGGGGCTTGGCAGCCGCGGCCGGAGTGGCTGCCGCCGTGCCGGCCGGGAGCGTTCCGCAAGGAGTTAATAGCTCTCACGTCCGGTACTGGCAGGCGTGCTCGGACGTGCTGTATGCCCGGGACCGTGCCGTCGGCGGGACCGCCTTGCTCTCGCCGGCTCTCCAGCAATGGCAGCGCGTCCGGCTGGCGCTGAAGAAATACGGCGTGACCGGTGAAACCAGCCGCCAGTTCCTCGCGGTGGCCGGAGAGCTAGCGCTGTGCACGGGATGGATCGCGCTCGACGGCGGGCGTCTGCCGCTGGCGTCGCCTTTGTATAAACAGGCGCATGAGCTGGCCGCTGGTGCCGGGGACGTGGTGCTGGCGGTGCATGTGCTGACGAACCAGTCGATGCTGTACGCGGAGATGGCGCGCACCGGCCCGAGCCGGGAGCCGGCCCGGCAGTCGCTCAGACTAGCTTTCCAGGCGCAAGAGGAAGGCCGCTACATCCCCATGGCCTGGCTGCACGCCCTGATCGCCCTCCGGCACGCCAGCGCAGCCTCGCTGCTGGACGATAAGGCCGCGTTCCAGGAGGCGATCATCCAGGCTCGCCACGAACTGGACCGCGGCCCCCGAGATGGCGACCCGCCCGAATGGCTCCGGTTCATCGATGAGACCGAGATCACCGGAGTGGAGGCCAGAGGGTACCTGAACTTGGGTGATGCGCACCGCAGTGCACGGCTGTACCGGCAGGTGCTGACGGCCAGGCTGAGCACCCGCAACCGGGCCAGCTACGGCGCGGGTCTGGCGGACGCCCTGCTAAAGCAGGGCGCCCGCCAGGACGCGGTCGCGCGGCGACAGAAGTCCTGCCCGCACTTGAAGGCGGGGTGACCTCAATGCGGTGCCTGAACCGGCTCCGCATCGTCCGTCAGGCGGCTGGGGACACGGCCTTGGCGCAGGAGTTCTGCGAGCGCTTCGACGCGATCGAGTGGAAGCTGACCGGTTCATACGACTCGCCTGGCGAGGGCACCCCGGACGCCAGGGCGGACATTCCAGCGTTACGGCACGAAACCGGCTGCCACGTAGCGTGAGCCGGGAAGCCGGTTTGCGGCGAGGGCTAACTGTCGTAAGTGCCGTGCTTGATGTCACGGATGGAAGCGGCCCATGTCTGCGGCCTGACGGCGAGGCGGGCACCGTCAGGGTTCTTCGAATCGCGTATCAGGCAGCTCGTTCCGGCCTGGGCGACCTCGACGCAGTCGTTGCCTCCGGTGCTGCGCCTGGACTTGCGCCATGGGCTGGTCAGCATGGAGTCCTGCGAGGTTGTCATTGGTGCTCCTTCGCTAGCGTGCGGATCGTTGCGGCGGATTCGGCCGGTTCGAGAGCCTGAGTGACCAAGTGGGTCCAGGCCAGGGTGAACCGGTCCACCTCTTTCGCCGGCTTCCAGGTACACATCGCCCATCAGCCCCCTCGACGTAGGCAACCCGCGGATCCTCGGGATCGGGGAAGGCGAGGATGACGAAGTGGCCGTCCATGCCCGCGTTGGCGCCGGCGGTGAACGGGAGCACCTGGAGGGCGACGTTCGGCCAGGTTGCGGTATCGGCGAGCACGGTGAGCTGCTGGCCGGTCACGGCGGCGCCGCCGACCTGGCGGTGCAGCACCGCTTCATCCAGGATCACGTGGATCTCCGGCGGATCATCCCTGCTGAACAGGGCGTCCTGCCGGGCGGTACGGGCCGCCACCCGCCGTTCGGCGTCCCCGGCGCTGATAGCCGGGGCGTGTCCGCAGGATCATCTCGCCGGCATAATCGGGTGTCTGGAAGATCCCAGGCACCAGGTGGGCATTGACCCGGACGCTGGCCGCCTCGGCCTCCATGGCGATGTAGCCGCCGGTGAACACGTCGCTGTAGGCGGTCCACCAGCCGCGCCTGCGGGCGTCGCGGCCGAGCTGGATGAGCGCCTCGCGCTGCGGTGAGTGGACCCTGTACTGGTCGAGCATGTCCGCCAGGTCATCGGTGGTGATCCGGGACCGGCCGTTTTCCAGCCGACACAGCTTGCTCGTGCTCGAGCCGAGCCGCTGCGCGGCGGCCTCCATCGGCAGGCCGCTGTCATGGCGCAGCCGCCCGATATCGCGGATCAGGCGCCGTCCGCGGACGGTCGGGCTGTACTCCACGCATCCCTCACATCTAGCCGCTCGTGCTTCCAGGCCAGCGTGGGCCTTCCCGGTCCCGGCCCGCAACACGTCGCCGCAACACTTTGTTGTCAGTGACCGGCCGTCCGGCTTGCACATCGTCGCTGGTGAGCCCTTCCTGCGCGTGGAAGCGGTCAGGCACGATGACGTCTACCTGGCTCAGCATCTGAAGCGACACGACCGCTGACCAGCTCAGCACCCCCCGATGTGGCTGGCGAGAAGTCCCGCCGGTCAGCCTTGCTGAACAAGGACGGACGAGATGGCAACCGGATCACAGCGCGGCCAGGCCCGGATACGGGCAGGCAGCCATTTCTCGCGTGCCGCGCCCAGTCCGCCAGGTGCACAGGGAACTGCGCGGACGCTTCCGCTTCCGCCGAAGGCAAGCCGCCACGGCCAGCGACCCGTCCGGGGCTGCGGCCGACGCATTCAGGCCGCGGGGAGGCAGTGGTGATCATCGGCGGATGGCGCGGACCGGGATGGCGGATCGTCACCGGTGACCAGAAGCAGGCCAGGCAGGTGCGGGATTGGATCGGGTCCGCGATCAGCCGGCACCACTGCCCGGTCGACTCGGCTGATGTGGCCCTGGCCGTCAGCGAGTTGTACGCCAACGCCGTGATGCACGGCCCGAAAGGCAGCCGGGTTCTGGCGGGTTACTGCCTGTGGTCGGCCGGCGCGCGGATCGTCGTCTGCGACGGCGGTGGCCCGACCGCGCCGCGGGTACGCCGGGAGGAGAGCCTGGCCGAAGGCGGCCGGGGCCTGCAGGTCATCGACGCTCTCGCCGCCCGGTGGGGCAGCTTCCGGCTGCCGGGTGCCCAGGCGGTGTGGTGCGATTTCGGCCAGCCGCTGCGCGTCCCAGAAGCTGACGCGTGGGCCTGGCTGCGCTGTGTTTCATCGCTCGCCTGTGGCGGGCACGCTCGGTCGACGTGCTGGCCTGGGTTGCCGCCCACAGCCGCGCCTCGGTGCTGGCGGGCTACGGGCAGGCCGCCGCGAAGCTGGGCCTGGACTACGGTGGCGATGCCGATGCGGTAGCGGCCCGTGTGATGGCCTGGCTGGGCGGGACCAGCCGGCCGACAGCACCACGAAATGGGTCAGCCCCAGGTCGATGCCGATTACCTGCTCGGTCGCGGGTCTTCTAGCCTGCGGGATGGAGTTGCCTGGGTGAGTTGTCGAACACCGTGACGTCCGCGCCCGCAGCGGCGAGAACCGGTCCCTGCTGCCGCCGCCTGAGGCAAGGCACAGCACCTTGGTCCCCGTTAGGTCGGCGGGAAACCAGTCGCGGGGCACGGGCTTATACCCGATGAGCACCACCGACCAGTCACCGGCTCGGGCCCGGGCGATGATATCGGGCCCGACGGGTCGGGTCCATTCGTTGCCCCGGTCCACCTCGCAGTCCCAGGCCGCCCGGTTATACGCGACGGGGTCAAAGTTCTCGGGAGTCAAATTCGCACCAAGGTGTCGAAGAGGTGGGTCAGTTCGGCGGCCGGGTCGGCGGTGAGGCCGACGTGGGCGCTGTCACCGTGACATGTTCGAGCACGCGGGACAGGCTACCGCCGATTCACCGGGGCAGCGGCCACCGCTTACAGCGTCGGCTTCAGCCCGAACGCCGGGAAAAGCTCCGCGTTGAACGTGGTGATCTCGGCGATCAGCCCGGCCTCGATGCGCATGACGTCGAGCTTGAACACGCGGAACTCGCTGTCACCCGGCCGGCGCAGGTAGCTCGCCGTGGCCGGCATCCGGTTGGCGGCCACCGGGATCAGCCGCCATTCGCCCATCGAGGCCGCGTCGGCCATCAGCGGCCTGATCGCGTCCGGCCCGTCGAAGCAGTACGGCAGCGGCGGCATGGTCACCCGGATGTCCCGGGCCGCGATCGCGATGGCGGCCTCGGCGTCGCACCGCTCGTGCGCCTCGATGAACTGCCCGACCAGCTCGCGTTCTGCTGCGCTCGGCTCCCGCGCGGACCATTCGGCGCGCCGGGCGGGCAGGTGCGACTGCATCGCCGCCCGGGCCCGCTGCAGGGCGCTGTTGGCCGCGGCGACGCTGGTGCCGAGCGCCGAGGCGGTCTCGATGGCCGGCCAGCCGAGGACGTCCCGGGCGATCAGCGCCGCGCGCTGCCGCGGCGGCAGCACCTGCAGGGCGGCCAGGAACACCAGCGAGATCGTCTCCCGCTGGATGGCCATCGCCTCGGGCTGCTCGTTGCTCGGCGCGGCCGCCTCAAGCAGCAGGTCCGGGTACGGCTGGAGCCACGGCACCTCGGCGAACGACCTCCCGGCGGTCCGCCGCGAGCTGCGCCGCAGCATGTCCAGGCAGACGTTGGTGGCGATCCGGTACAGCCAGGCGCGGAACTGCGAACCGCCGTCGAAGCCAGACCGGCCGCGCCACGCCTTCAGGAACGTCTCCTGCACCGCGTCCTCGGCCTCGTCGAACGAGGCCAGCATCCGGTAGCAGTGGACGTGCAGCTCGCGTCGGTGCCGTTCGGCGAGGGCGGCGAACGCGGGCTCGTCACCCGCGATCGCCGCGCTCACCGTCTGATCTGCGCTCACAGTCCGAATTGCTGGCGCCGGTCTGGCGGGAGCAGGTCGGCGTACTCGCGGTGCCCGGTGATCCAGTCCCGCACGAATGGGCAGTAGGGCAGCACCGTCAGATGCCGCTCCCGGGCGGCGTCGAGGCTCGACTGCACGAGTCGGCTGGCGATGCCCTGGCCGCGGAACTGGTCGTCGGTCTGGGTATGCGTGAACGCGATCTCGTCGGCGCTCAGGTAATACTGGACAAAACCGGCCAGCTCACCGTCGGCGATGATCTCGAACCGATCCTTATCCGGATTGTCAGCTACCTCCAGGTCCATGACACCTCCGGCCACCCAGGCTATCCCCCGGTGCCTAGCGAGATGGCGCTGATCTGCAACATCCGGACCGGCTTGGAGCAGGCCGTCGCGCCGTGCGCCAGGGCCGCCGCCCTCGCTCGGTAGAGCGCAACAATTTCGCTTCGCCGCAAAGCCGCCCTTGCGGCGGGCCGTGACGTCATAGCATCGTGTGCGCGGAATCAGGTCCAGCAGAACAGCCCCTGGGGGAGCCCGTGAGCGAGCATTCGCCAGCCGCCGACGAGGGCCGGGAGCCCGATCCGGACCGGATCGTGACCCCGCAGGAGTTCGGTCGCGAGCTGACCTTACTGCGTCATCGCGCGGACCGGACCGTGCGGCAGGTGGCGAAGGCTGCCGGGCTGCCCGCCAGCACGGCCGGCGACTACTTCTCCGGCCGGCACCTGCCCGCGCCCGGCCAGGCCGATTCGCTGCGCAAGCTCCTGGCCGCCTGCGGCGAGACAGATCCCGTCCGGCTCGGGCGGTGGACGGAGGCGCTGGGCCGGGCCAGGCGCCCGCCCGGCAAGCGGGCCCCCGGCAAGCTGAAGGCCGGCGGCGACGCGCCCTACCGCGGGCTGGCCAGCTTCGGGCCGCAGGACGCGCCGTGGTTCTTCGGGCGCGAGGACGTGACGCAGCGGCTGGTCGAGCTGGCTACCGGCTGGGGCATCGGCGCGGGCGTCGGGCTGCCGCTGATCGTGGTGGGACCGTCGGGGTCCGGCAAGTCGTCGCTGCTTGCGGCCGGGCTGATGCCGCGGCTGACCGGGCCGGTGACGCTGTTCGAACCGACGGACGCCCCGGCGGCAGACCTCGGCGCGCAACTGACGGCCGAGACCCGGTACGTGATCGTGGACCAGTTCGAGGCGGTCTTCACCCGGTGTCAGGACGAGGACCAGCGGCGCGAGTTCATCACCGCGGTCTGCGACCTGGCCATGAAAGCCACGGTGATCCTGGCCCTGCGGGCCGATTTCTACGATCAGGCCCTGCGCTACCCCCGGCTGGCCACCGCGCTGCAGTCCCGGCAGGTCGTGCTCGGGCCGATGACCGCCGAGCAGGTCCGGCAGGCGATCGTGGCGCCGGCCCGGCGAGCGCACCTGGAGGTGGAAGACGGGCTGGTCGAGCTGCTGCTGCGGGACCTGGACCCAAAAACCCCAAAGACGGCGAAGACGCCGCCCGTGCCTGACACGCAGGACGCCCATGAGCCCGGCGCGCTGCCCCTGCTCTCGCATGCCCTGCTCAGCACCTGGGAGCTCAGCAGTACCAGCACGATCACGGTCGCCGACTACCGGGCCAGCGGCGGGATCTCCGACGCGATCACCAGGACCGCCGAGGGCGTTTTCGCCGCGCTGCCCGACGGCCAGCAGGAGATGGCCCGGCGGCTGTTCCTGCGCCTGGTGCACGTGGCCGACGACGCTCCGCCGACCCGCAGCGTCGTCCCGCTGGCCGAACTGGACAGCTGGAGCGCCGGGGCCATCGACCTGCTCGGCCGGTTCGTCGACGAGCGCCTGATCACCGTGGACGCGGACCACGTGCGGATCGCCCATGACGCGCTGCTGACCGCCTGGCCGCGGCTGCGGTCCTGGATCGACGCCGGGCAGGACGACCTGCGGACCAGACGGCGGATCACCGAGGCGGCCCGGATCTGGGAGGAGACCGGGCGGGACAGTTCGGCTCTACCGCGCGGCCTGCAGCTGGCGATCGCCAGCCACTGGGCGGGCGATCAGGACAATCGCGCCTCGCTGAGCCCGCTGGCCAGCGAGTTCATGGCCACCGCGGTCGCCGAGGAGCAGGTCCGCGAGCACGCTGAGCGGAGCCGCACCCGCCGCCTGCGGCGACTGGTCGGTGCGCTGACGGTGCTGGTCGTGGCGGTGTGCGGGCTGGCCGGGTACTCCTACCAGCAGCGGATGGCGGCCGCCTCGGCGCGTGAGGTCGCCGACTCTCGCGAGGTGGCGGTGGAAGCCGGGCAGGTGCGCGGCCAGAACACCCCGCTGGCCGCGCAGCTCAGCCTGGCCGCCTACGGCATCGCCCGCACCCCCGAGGCGCTGGCCAGCGTGCTCGAGTCGTCGGGCACGCCGTCCGCCGCACGGCTCACCGATTCATCCGACGTGGTCGAGTCGGTCAGCCTGAACCCCAGCCGGAGCCTGCTGGCGGTGGCCGCCGCCGACGGGACGCTGCGGCTGTGGAACGTGGCCCGTCCGGGCCGCCCCGCGTCGATCGGCGGCCCGCTGGTCAGCCACCTGGCTAGCCCGCTGTACACCACGGCCATCAGCCCGGATGGCACGGTGCTGGCCGCGGCCGGGGCCGATCGGCAGATCTCGCTGTGGAACATCGCCGACCCGTCGCGGCCGGTCCCGTTCGGCAAGCCGCTGGCCGGGCCGGCCAACACGGTGTACTCGGTGGCGTTCAGCCCGTCCGGTCACCTGCTCGCGGCGGGCAGCGCCGACGACACTGTCCGGCTGTGGAACGTGGCCAACCCGCTGGCGCCGACCCTGCTGGCCACGCTGCACGGGCCGGCCGGGTACGTCGAGTCGGTCGCGTTCAGCCCGTCAGGTGATCTGCTGGCGGCCGGCAGCGCGGACAAGACCGTCCGGCTGTGGTCGGTGTCCGACCCGGCCAAGCCGGTGTCGTTGGGCAAGCCGCTGATCGGGCCGGCCGACATCGTGATGTCGGTCGCGTTCGGCCCGTCCGGGCAGGTGCTGGCGGCCGGCAGCCGGGACAACAAGGTCTGGCTGTGGGACGTGGCGAGGCCCCGGCACCCGGTGCCGCAGGGCTCCCTGAGCGGCCCCGCCAACTGGGTCAACTCGGTCGCGTTCAGCCCGTCCGAGAACATGCTGGCCGCGGCGACCAGCGACAACCGCGTCTACGTGTGGAACATAGCCACCAGGTCGCTGACCGCGCAACTGCCGCACGAGAACCCGGTCACCTCGCTGGCCTGGGACGGGCCGTCCCAGCTGGCCGCGGGCGACGCGGACGGCACCGTATCGATGTGGTCGCTGCCCTCGCCGGTGCTGATGGCCGGGGCGCCGGTGAACAGCGTGGCGTTCAGCCCGGCCGGGAACGTGCTCGCGGTCGGCAGCCAGACCTTGCAGCTGTGGAACCCGGCGACCCGGGCTCCGCTGGCCACGGTGCCGGTGCCCGGCGGGACGTTCGTGAACTCGGTGGCGTTCGCGCCGTCCGGCGGCATGCTGGCGGCCGGCTACGGAAACGGCATGTTCCAGCTGCGCAGCCAGGCCGGCGGGGCCCTCGGGCTGCCGGTCCGGGCCTCGGCAACCGGCATGGTCGAGTACGTCGCGTTCAGCCCGTCCGGTCGGCTGGTGGCCACCGGCGGCGACGACGGGACGGTCCGGCTCTGGTCCGTTTCCGGCTCCTCGGTGCACCCGGTGGCCGTGGTGCACGACTCGGGGGCCTACGTGTACTCGGTGGCGTTCAGCCCTAACGGTCACGTCCTGGCGGCGGCGAGCGCCGACGACAAGACCCGGCTATGGTCGGTCGCCGACCCGTCCCAGCCGGTGTCCTTGGGAGCGCCGCTGGCCGGGCCGACCAGCTACGCGATCTCGGTGGCGTTCAGCCCGAACGGGCGGTTGCTTGCGGTCGGCAGCGCGGACAAGACCGTCCGGCTGTGGTCGGTCGCCGATCCCGCGCGGCCCGTCGCCCTCGGCCCGCCGCTGACCGGGCCGACCAGCTACGTCTACTCGGTGACGTTCAGCCCGGACGGCAAGACGCTGGCCGCGGGGGTGACGGACGGGACGGTCTGGCTGTGGAATCTCGCCGTGCCCGCGCATCCGTCCCTGATGGCGACCATCAACGGGCCGAACGGGCATGTGTACTCGGTGGCCTTCTCTCCGTCTGGCGGCGTGGTGGCCGCGGGCAGCGGGGATGGCACCGTCCGGCTCTGGGATACCAACGCGGCGGCCGCCGAGGCGGCCGTGTGCGCGGACGCCGGCCAGCCGCTCACCAGGGCGGAGTGGGACAACTACGTACCGGGAGTACCCTACCGCGCACCGTGCTCGTAGGGATTGTCCGAGGCTGTCCGGGGTTTTCCCGTACGGTCACTGACATGGGGCCGAACCGGTAGTTTTTGGCATCTTGGCCGCGGGCCGGCTGGGAGGGGGGCCAGCCAGCCCGCGGCCTCGGTTGTGCAGGCTGCATCATGGTCTTAGCCCGGCATGCTGGGCCGGGGCTCAGCTCACCTCGGTGGCGTAGACCACGATGTTGCTCAGGTAGTGGTGGGTGGCGGGGTCGAAGGCACCGCCGCAGGTGATCAGGCGAAGCTCCGCGTCGGGCGTGGGGCCGTACACCGTCGCCGTCGGGAAGTGGTCCTTCAGGTACGTCTGGACCGTCGTGACGCGGAACTCCGCCGTGGTGCCGTCGGCTCGCTTGACGTAGACGTCGTCGCCGCGGCGCAGCTCGGACAGCCGGAAGAACACCCCGGGATGGTCCACCGAGTCGATGTGGCCCACGATGATGGCCGAGCCGATCGCGCCCGGCCGCGGGCTCCCGGTGTACCAGCCCGCGACGGACGTCGTGGACGGCACCTGCAACGCGCCCCCGGCGGCCAGGCCCAGCGTGATCAGCTGGGTCTGCACGCCGATCAGCGGAATGGTCAGCGAGACCGGACTGGCGACCGGGGCCGGCTGCGCCGACTGCGGCGGGGCCGCGATCGGGCCGGTGGGCGCGGGCAGCACCGCCACCCCGGCCGCGACCGGCCGCAGGGCCGGAGTCGAGCGGTGCGTCAGCAGCAGCCCGGCCGTTCCCGCCACGATCACGACCAAGCCGGCCGCGAAAACGATCGCGGCCGGCTTGCGGGTCGGCATCCTTAGATCCCGGTGTTCAGCTGACGCCGCAGTCCGTGACGGCGCAGCCTGAAGCCGCCGGTCAGGGCGATCAGCACGCCGGCTCCGATGAGCGCCAGCCACGGCACAGGCGATCCCGGACCATGCCCCGCGGTGCCGCCGAACCCGGTCGTGACCCCGCCCGCCGGCGGCTGGCCGGCCCCGGCCGCGTCCACCAGGTTGACGATCTCAAGGCCGTTGGACCCGTCGAGCACCACCATCGTGTGGACGGTGCCCGCGACGAGCGTGGTGGGCAGGGTCGCCTTGGTGTTGCTTCCGACGATCGCCGACATGGTCCAGGTACCCGGCGGGATGGCCGCATACGGACTCACGGAGCCGAACGACGCCTTGGTCACGATGTCCCCGGCCGCGCCCGGGGCGCAGCTGCAGTGGAACTTCACGACCTGCTCCTTGAGCGACGCCTGGATCACCCGCACCGAGGACTTACCCGCTGGCGCGGTCAGGTTGTCGTCCATGACCTGAAGCCGTAGGCCCGACTCCGGTCCCATGCCCGCCACCGTGTAGGCGTGATCGGCCTTGACCGTCACGCTGGTGGACAGGACCGGCTGGCTCGACGGGGAGGCCCCGGATGCCCGCATGGCCACGCTGTAGTCACCGGCGGTGACCACCTCGTAGGGCGAGACCGTTCCGTAGGCGACATGGTGCAGGACGATCTGCGCGTTGGAATTGCCGAACGAATAAAGGTAGACGTCGACGGGAGGAGTGTTCGGGGACAGGTGCGCGAGCCTGATCCAGCCGGTACCCGTGGTGGCGGAAGCCGCCGAAGCAGTCGCGGCGGCGGGAATACCAAGCAGCAGGGCCGAGGCGGCCAGCAGCATGATTATTCGTCTAGTTATTCTCGGAAACTTCACTTTTGATCCCTCCCCAAGCTGTTGAATCTCTATGTGCCTCCCAGCCCCATAGGACCCGGAGCGTCGTATCGCACGGTAACCACCGACTGGCCTTTCGCGGCCTGAGTGATGCGGGCCACCGCGGGGGCGTACTGGCTTTGCTGGGCACTCAGGAACGCAACCATCGCCGGCAAGCCAGCCGACGCGGCGGCGCCAATTTCAACGCCGCGCAGCGGTACGTCCGAGCTCACGCCGGGCGAAGGGTCTTCGAACGCTATCAGGTGAAGTGGCCAATGGTAAGCAAGTGCCGAAAGCGTTACAAGAAGGCGCGGATCCACCTGTCCGGCCAGAAGCGCCGTACGCGCGGCGGCGGAGACCTGGATGTGCTTATTCGACAGCAGCTGCTCGCCCGCGGTAATGCGGTTCTTCCGGTCCGCCGCGAGCTGGGACTCAAAGGCCGCGGTGCCGCCAGGCGCGACGTAGCGGATGTCGACCTGATCCGCGCCCGAGCCGAAGCTGGCGATCACCAGCGGCGCGTAGACGCTGGCCAGCCGGGTGCCGAACTGGTTCCGGATCACCGGAGTCGCGACCACCAGGAGCGAACCGAGCGGGTCGGGGGCGGACGGCTGCAGTTCCATGAGCTGACCCGCGGGAAAGCCGCTCTGCTGCAGCTCGCCGCACATCTCCGGGTCACAGCCCACGACCACGCTCGAGGCCACCTGCTGGGCGATCCACGCCGCCGCCTCGTGCCGGTCGGCCGCCGCCGTCTGCAGCGCGTTCGATCCCGGCCTGGAGACGCGCGGCCGCGACGCCGTCTGGTCCGGTCCCTGCTGGGTGAAGGCCAGCGTCACGCCCGCCCCGAGGGCCATGGCCACCAGCGCGCTCAGCGCCAACACCAGGCGCCGCCGGCGGCCGACCGGGTACCGATGGTGCCGCTCCAGCCACAGACGCACCGTGGTGCCCGCCACCGTCGGCCATGACGGGTTTTCCTGCCGAGCAGGCGCCGCCGGTGGACGTCGCGAAAGCTCCTGGCCCATCTCCGCTCCCCCACAGCCCCGGGGCGGGTGGACGGGGCTGACTACCAAAGCTGTTCGATCATACGCTGTCCGGCGATATCAGCCAATACGATCATTTTTCAATCTCTTCAGCACGTAACCTCTTCTTCAGCACGGAACTTCGCGATCATCACCATGCTGGCCACCGTGAGCCTTTCCGCCGCATATATCGAGCTACTGCGATTACGGCTCCGGCTGATCTAGGCCATGCCCGATTACGGCCGTGAGGCGGCGGTCGCGCTACGCCAGGAAAGCTAAGCGCTGTCGGCGGCCAGGACCTCGTCGCGCAGCGCGGCCCACCGGAGCGAATGCCGGATACCCTCGGCGATGTCGTACCGCGGCCGCCAGCCAAGCAGCCGCCGTGCGCGGTCGATGCGGGTGTAGGCGCCGGCCACGTCACCGGGCCGCCGGCCGGCCGCACGCGCCTCGACGGGATGGTCGGCCACCCGGTTGAACGCGGCGAGAAGTTCCCGGACCGTAGTGCCCGCGCCGCTGCCGAGGTTGATGACCGTCACCGGCCCGGGCAGAGCGTCGAATTGGATGAGCGCCGCCACGTGCGCCGCGGCCAGGTCCCAGACGTGGATGTAGTCCCGCAGGCCCGAACCGTCCCGGGTCGGCCAGTCGGTCCCCGTGATCAGGAACGGGACGCTTTCTGCCTGCGCCTGGATCATCTTGCCCAGGGCATGCGTCGGGTGCCGCAACTGCAGCCCCGTCCGCATCTTGGGATCCGCGCCGATCGGGTTGAAGTAGCGCAGGGACAGCACGCGGATGGGCTGAGAGACGGCGATGTCGGCGAACATGGCCTCGCACACCGCCTTGGTCCGCGCGTACGGGCTCTGCGGGTCAATGGCCGAGTCTTCGTCGACGCTCAGGTCCTCGCTGGTGCGGTAGATAGCGGCCGAGGAACTGAAGATCAGCCGCTCGCAGCCGTTGCGCAGCAGGTGCGCGGCGAAGTCCAGGCTCTTGGCGACGTTGGCCCGGTAATACCGCACGGGATCGGCAACCGAGTCCGGGACCACGATCAGGGCCGCGCAGTGGACAACGGCGTCGATGTCGGGGTGTTCGGCGAAGATGCGGTCGATCAGCGGCCCGTCGGCGATATCGCCTGCATAGAACCTGCGGCCCGCGGTGAACTCGGGCCGGCCGGTCACCAGGCAGTCCAGGATCACTGGGCTGATCCCCGCGTCCAAGCACGCCGACGCGATCGTGCTGCCGATGTACCCGGCGCCCCCGGCGATCAAAACCTTCATCACCCGCCCCCCTCCGTCGCCGTGACCCGGTCATCGTGAGCGGTTGCTGCCCCGAAGCCGTTCACGATAACGGGCGGTCGCTGGGGTCGAGGCCGAGGATCTCGACGGCGCGCTCCCGCATCTCGACCTTGCGCACCTTGCCGGTCACCGTCATCGGGAACTCGTCGGCGATGTACACGTACCGGGGGACCTTGTAGTGCGCGAGCTGGCCGGCGCAGAACTCGCGCAGCGACTCGGCGGTCAGCGCCGGGGCGCCCGCGCGCAGGCGCACCCAGACCATTAGCTCCTCGCCGTACTTGGCGTCGGGAACGCCGATGACCTGAGCGTCCAGGATGTCGGGATGGGTGTAGAGGAACTCCTCGATTTCCCGCGGGTAGACGTTCTCACCGCCACGGATCACCATGTCCTTGATCCGGCCGGTGATGGCCAGGTACCCGTCGGCGTCCATGACCGCGAGATCGCCGGTGTGCATCCAGTGCGCCGCATCCACGGCCTCGGCGGTCTTGTCCGGCTGCTCCCAGTAGCCGAGCATCACCGAATACCCCCGGGTGCACAGCTCGCCGGGCGTGCCGCGCGATACGGTCCGGCCCGTCTCGGGGTCGACGACCTTCACCTCGAGGTGCGGCCCGACCCGGCCCACGGTGGACACGCGGCGGTCGAGCGAGTCGTCGGCGCAGGTCTGGGTGGACACCGGCGAGGTTTCCGTCATGCCGTAGCAGATCGACACCTCTGCCATCGACATCCGCTCGATGACCTGCTTCATCACCTCGACCGGGCAGGGCGAGCCGGCCATGATGCCGGTGCGCAGGCTGGACAGGTCGTAGTCGGCGAAGTCCGGGGTGGACAGCTCGGCGATGAACATGGTGGGCACCCCGTAGAGCGAGGTGCAGCGCTCGGCCTGCACGGCCTGCAGCGTCGCGACCGGGTCGAAGGACGGCGCGGGGATGACCATGCACGCCCCGTGGCTGGTCGCGGCGAGGTTGCCCATGACCATGCCGAAGCAGTGGTAGAACGGCACCGGGATGCAGATCCTGTCCGCCTCGGTGTAGGTGCACAGCTCGCCGACGAAGAACCCGTTGTTCAGGATGTTGTGGTGCAACAACGTCGCGCCCTTCGGGAAGCCCGTGGTGCCCGAGGTGTACTGGATGTTGATGGGGTCGTCGGTGTCTAGCTCGATGACGTCAAGCGCTTCGCGGTCCAGGCGCCGCCCGGTCTCGAGCAGCGCCTGCCACTGCGGGCCGCCGAGCAGCACGACGGTTTTCAGTTCCGGGCAGCGCGGCCGCACCTCGGCGATCATCCCGGGGTAATCGGAAGTCTTCAGCTTCTCGGCCGCTATGAGCAGCGTGCAGCCCGACTGGTTGAGCACGAACTCGAGCTCACGGGCACGGTACGCCGGGTTAATGTTCACCAGGATCGCGCCGATCTTCGCGGTCGCGTACTGGGTGAGCGTCCATTCGGCACAGTTCGGCGCCCAGATGCCAACCCGGTCTCCCTTGGCGATGCCCATCTCGAGCAATCCGAGCGCGAGCGCGTCCACATCGGCGGCGAGTTCCGCATACGTCCACCGCCGTCCGGCCGGCCGGTCGACCAGCGCCTCGCGGTCACCGAAGGCCCGCACGGTGGCGTCGAAGTTGCCGCCGATCGTGTCGCCAAGCAGCGGCGTCGCGGATTCTCCTGACGAGTAACTAAGTGCGGCAGACATGACCCGCTCACCTCCAAGGCTGGTTTTACCTGGCATTCCATCCCCAGTCCAGCATGGCACGGTTTTCCGGGAAACCTTTATCGGCGACTTGACATCGCGCGATCAACGCCATGACGGATAATAAGCTCTATACATGGGCGGTCCTGGCCAAACCCGCCGGGACCGTGGAGGGTGAACATGCAACTCCGACTGCTAAATGTGGCAGTAGACGGCGGGAACCTTCGCGTGCTCCTGTGGGGCACGGGCAAACGCGTGGCGGTCGCCGTACACGGAATTACGGCCTCCGGCATGGCGTGGCAGGCGGTGGCGCGCCACATGCCATCTGACTGGACGCTGGCCGCTCCTGACCTGCGCGGTCGTGGGCACAGCCGCGACCTGCCTGGCCCGTACGGCCTGGACAGGCACGCCAGCGACGTGGCGGCGGTGCTGCGCCACTTCGGCGGACGGCCGGTGCTCGCCGGGCATTCGATGGGCGCGTACATCGCCTTGCTCGCCCGCGACGCGCACCCGGAACTCGTGCGTCGGCTCGTCCTGGTCGATGGCGGGATCCCGCTGCCGGTGCCGGAGGGCATCGACCTGGACGCCACGATCGATGCGACCCTGGGCCCGGCCATCGCCAGGCTGGGGCAGACCTTCCCGGGCACCGAGGCGTACCTGGATTTCTGGCGCGCCCACCCGGCGCTGGCTGGCCACTGGACCGCCGACGTCGAGGCGTACGTCCGCTACGACCTGACCGGCGAGCCCGGGCAGCTGCGGTGCCGCGCCATCGGGGAGGCGGTCCGCGCCGACGGC
>CAWCUJ010000014.1:0-195701 GCA_963798675.1 uncultured Actinomycetes bacterium
CGTCACGACTACCCCCTAGGAAGTTCCCATGTTCGTCACTATCTCGCTGCTGCTGGCCGCGGCCTGCCTGCTCCCCGCGGCCGCCAAGCTCACCGGCCAGCCCAGGATGCGGAAATCCGCCGCGCACTTCGGCATCCTCTGGCCCCGCTACCGGCTCATTGGCGCAGCCGAACTCGCCGCCGCCGCAGGCATCCTGGCCGGCCTGTGGTGGCATCCCCTCGGCCTGGCCGCGGCGGCCGGGATGGCCCTGCTGCTCGTCGGCGCCATCATCGCCCACCGGAAGGCAGCCGATAACGTCAAGGAGATGGCGCCCGCCTTGCTGGCCCTCCTCCTCACCCTGGCCTACCTGGCCCTCGCGCTCACGGGCTGAGCAGCCCGCTGAAAAGACTCGACTGAAGGAGGAGGCCATGAGCGCCGAAACGATCGAATCGGCCGCGGCGGACGCCGCCGCGGCACCGTTGGACCTGCTGCTCACCGACGCGGCGCTCGGCGGGCTGAACAGGGTGAACCCGGGCGGCTCCGGGCTGCGGCTGGCGGCGGCGCTGGCCGCCCGGCCCCGGCTGGTCGCCGGCAGGACGCGGAACCTGCTCGGGGAGCTGACGCGCATCGCCGCGGGTACCTCGCAGGTGCAGCCGTCCCGGCGGGACCGGCGGTTCGCCGACCCGGGATGGGCCGGCAACCCCCTGCTGCGCCGCGCGATGCAGGCCTACCTGGCGGCCGCCCAGACGGCAGAGGGCCTGGCGCAGGACGCGGACCTGGACTGGGCCGACACCGAACGGGTCGGCTTCGTGCTGCGCAACCTGATCGACGCGCTGGCGCCGAGCAACAACCCGGTGCTCAACCCGGCGGCGCTGAAGGCGGCGATCGACACCGGCGGCGGCAGCGCCCTAGCGGGCCTGCGGCACTTCGCCGCCGACATGGCGAGTCCGCCGCGGATACCGTCGATGGTGGAACCGGACGCGTTCGAGGTCGGGATGGATCTCGCGGTCACGCCCGGGGCGGTGGTGCTGCGCACGCCGGTGTTCGAGCTGATCCAGTACCGCCCGGCTACCGCAGCGGTCCGGCAGGTCCCGCTGCTGATCGTCCCGCCGACGATCAACAAGTTCTATGTGATCGACCTGGCCCCCGGCCGCAGCATGGCCGAGTACCTGGTGGGCAGCGGCTTCCAGGTGTTCATGATGTCCTGGCGCAACCCGGACTCCCGGCACGCCAAGTGGGACTTCAGCACCTACGGTCAGGCGGTGCTCGACGCGATGGACGCGGTCGCGCGGATCACGCGAAGCGAGCAGACCGCGCTCGCCGGGGTCTGCTCGGGCGGCATCATCGCCGCCATGGTGGCCGCGCACCTGGCGCACACCGGCCGGCAAGACCGGATCGCCGCGCTCACCCTCCTGGTTACCGTGCTGGACCAGTCGCGGGCCGGCCTGGGCAGCGCCGTCATCGACGAGCGGAACGCCCGGCTGGCCGCGGCCGGGTCCGCCGCGCGCGGCTACCTGGACGGCCGGTCGCTGGCCGAGGTGTTCGCCTGGCTGCGGCCGAACGACCTGATCTGGAACTACTGGGTCAACAACTACCTGCTCGGCGGCAAGCCGCCGCCGTTCGACATCTTGTCCTGGAACGCGGACACCACCCGGATGACCGCGGGCCTGCACCGCGATTTCCTCCAGATGGGCGTCAGCAACGCGCTGACGCGGCCCGGCGGGGCAACCATGCTCGGCTCGCCGGTGGACCTGTCCGCCATCGACCGCGACAGCTACCTGGTCGCCGGGATCACCGACCACATCTGCCCGTGGCAGAGCTGCTACCGTTCCACTCAGCTGCTGGGCGGGAACAAGCGGTTCGTGCTGTGGTTTGTTGACCGGACTACGGGGCGACACGCCGGGGGTGGTGGGTGCGTCGGCCGAGCGCTGGCCGGTAGAAATCACGCGACTCTTTCGAAGGGAGACGCGTGGTGCTGTCGAGTGGATTCGTCGAGCGGGACATCGCCTCGATCCGGTTGCCGCGGTGGGGCCGTGTCGTTGAGGCTGAGGGCGTCGTGCCGTGGCTGGTGGTCGATCCGGACGGCGACCCGGTGGAGCCGGTCCAGCGGTTCCTGCGGGACTTCATAGCCCGCGGCAACCGGGCCGGCAGCGTCCGCAGTTATGCCTATGGCCTGCTGCGGTGGTGGCGGTGGCTGGCGGCCGTCGGCGTGGACTGGGACAAGGCGACGTCGGCCGAGGTCAGGGACTTTGTCTTGTGGCTGGGGCAGGCCGCGAAGCCGCGCAGTTCGCCGAGGACGGCGTTTGCCGCCACGGCCGGGACCGTCAACGCGGTGACCCGCAAGCGCTATCTCGGTGATCAGTACGAGCCGCGGACGGTCCGGCACGGCAATGCGGTGCTGCGGAGCTTTTACGAGTACTGGATCGAGCTGGGCGGCGGGCCGCTGGTCAACCCGGTCGCGCTGGACCGGCGCGGCCGGCGGCCGAACGAGCATCACAACCCCCTGACTCCGTTCCGGCCGGAGGGGAAGATCCGCTATAACCCGCGGGTTCCGCGGCGCGCCCCGCGGGCGATGCCCGACGAACGGTGGAACGAGCTGTTCGCGGGACTGCGGTCGGACCGGGACCGGGCGATCCTGGCGCTGGGGATCAGCACCGGCGCCCGCGCCAGCGAGCTGCTCGGCGTGCGGGGCTGCGACCTGGACTGGGGTGAGCAGCTCGTGCGGGTCTGCCGGAAGGGCTCCGGGGCGGAGCAGTGGCTTCCGGCCAGCCCGGAGGCGTTCGTGTGGATCCGGCTGTATCTCGCTGAGCTCGATCCGCTGGAACCGCACGAGCCCTTGTGGTGGACGCTGCGCCGCCGTGACCACGGCGGCGGGCTGCGCCGCCAGCCGGTGAACTACGAGGCGCTGCGGGCGGTATTCAAACGGGTCAACGTGCTGCTGGGCGCCAATTATTCGATGCATGACCTGCGCCATACCGCGGCGCTGCGGATGAGCCGGGATGAGTCGCTGTCCATGCGGGACGTGCAGACGATCCTCGGTCACGCGCACCTGTCCACCACCGCCGACGTCTATCTCGTTGAGGACGAGGCCGAGGTGATCCGCCGGGTCCGGCAGCACCTGGCCGCGCGGGAGCAGCGCACCCGGCAGCCCGCGCCGCCCCCGGCCGCAGTGGGCTATGACGCCGGCGACCTGTCCGTCCTGTTCGGAGGAGCCCCGCAGTGACCACCACGACGACTGCACCCGGGACCCGTCCCTCCCGCGGCCCGTTCACCGTGGATGAGGAGCTCCTGCAGCGGCACCGGGCCGGTCCGGTGGACCGCCTGCCGGCCGGCGGCATCCTCGCGCTGCTGCCCCGCCTGCCGGACTGGCCCGCCGCCACGGTGCACCGCACCAGGAGGCTCAGGGGAGCCGGTACGATCCTGGACTGGCTGAATGCCCACCCCGGCGAGGGCTGGCAGGACCGGTGGACGGTCTCCGGCGCCGACCGGGACACCGGCTGGATCGAGATGCTGGCCCCGGGCGATACCCGCCAGGCGATCACCAAGAGGCAAGAGCACATCGCCGGGCTGGGCTGCCTGCTGATGTGCCGGGTCGTCCTGCCCAGTTACGACTTCCTGGCCGCTTACCGGGCGACAGGGCTGCTCGACCGGGTGCGCGAGATCATGCGGCCCGAGATATTCGCCCGCCTTGAGAACGCCGCGGCCGAACGGGGGCTGAGCGGCCGCGACCGGGGCGACGCGCTGAGCGTGATCAGCAAGATCGTGCTGCATACCGGTACCGACATCGACGCGCTGACCCCCGGCGACGTCCTGGAGATGTTCGCGTGGAGCGTTCACGCCCAGCCTCCGCGCCGGCAGGTCCCGGGACTGCACGCGGCCTGGGACATCCTCGGTGACATCGGGGTGACCCCGGCCGGCACGACCCTCCGGTCCGCGCAGCGGCGCGGCCAGCGGACAACCGCGGAACTGGTCGACGACCACGGCATCTCCTGCCGCCCGATCCGCGACGTGCTCGTCCGCTACCTCGACGAACGCCGCCCCGCGCTGGACTACAAGACCCTGGCCGGCCTCGCCGGCGAGCTGGCGGGCACCTTCTGGGCCGACATCGAGCGGCACCACCCGGGCATCGATACCCTTCACCTGCCTGGCGAGATCGCCCAGGCATGGAAGGAACGCGCGCGGGTCATCACGGACGCTGACGGCACGATACGGGAGCGCAAGAACATCCACGCTCTCCTGATGCGGGTCCGCGCCTTCTATCTCGACATCCAGCAGTGGGCGCTGGAAGATCCGAGTTGGGTGCCGTGGGCGGTGCCCAGCCCGGTGCGCAAGGCCGACACCCAGGGGTATGAGAAGGCGCGCAGGAAAACCGTGGCCGCAATGCACCAGCGCGTGCGTGAGCGCCTGCCGCACCTGCCCGCGCTGGCTGATGCCGCCGAACGGTGCCTCGCCGAGACGACCGCGCTGCTGACCGCCGCGGCCGGGTGCGAACCGGGCGAGGTGTTCGACCACGCCGGCACCCGCTACCGCCGCAGGGCCCTCAAGAGCGCCGGCCTGTCGGCCCGGCACCAGGGCAATTCCTTCGTCACGGCGGAAAACATGGTCACCGGCGAGACGGTCAACCTGACCCGCCGCGAGGACGAGGCGTTCTGGGCCTGGGCGATCGTCGGGACGCTGCGCCTGTCAGGGGTGCGCCTGGAGGAACTGCTGGAGATCACCCACCTGGCGCTGGTGTCCTACAAGCTTCCCGACAGCGGCGAAATCGTGCCCCTGCTGCAGATCGTGCCGTCCAAGAGCAACGAGGAACGCCTGCTGCTGGTGGACCCGGAGCTCGCCAGCGTCCTGGCCACCGTGATCACCCGGCTGCGCGCCGGCAACGACGGCGCCGTTCCCCTCGTCGCCCGCTACGACCGCCATGAGCGGACCACCGGATCGCTCCTCCCGCACCTCTTCCAGCGTGTCCTCGGCGCCCGGCGCGAGGTGATCAGTCCAGGCACGGTCTACAAGCTGATCAACACCGCGCTCGCCGCCGCCGGCCTCAAGGACGCCACGGGCCAGCCCCTGGCCTACCGGCCCCACGATTTCCGGAGGTGCTTCACGACGGCAGCCGTCACCGGCGGGCTGCCCGTGCACATCGCAGCCCGGATTCTCGGCCACAAGAGCCTGACCACTACGGAAACGTACATGGCCGTCTTCCAAGACGACCTGATCCGCTCCTACCGGGCGTTCCTCGACAAACGGCGGGCCATCCGGCCCGCCGAAGAATACCGCGAGCCCACCGACCAGGAATGGCAGGAATTCCAGAAGCACTTCCAGCTGCGCAAGGTGGCGCTGGGAACGTGCGGACGTCCTTACGGGGCTTCCTGCCAGCATGAACACGCTTGCTTGCGATGCGCGATGCTCCGCGTGTCGCCGCAGCAACGGCCCCACCTCACCGAGATCATCCACAACCTGCGCGAGCGCATCACCGAAGCACGGATGAACGGCTGGCCCGGAGAAGTCCAGGGCCTTGAGGTCAGCCTGCAAGCCGCTAAACGCAAACTTGCCAGCCTCGACCGAAGCATTGAACGCAACCGCCGCACCGGACCCACCGACCTCGGAATGCCGGCTATCAGCAATCCCCGATGACCGCCGGTTTCGCCGCTCCATCAAATCATTAGAAAATAAATAAAACGGACAAAAATTAGTCCAGGAAAAGACCCTGCTCGGGGAGCTGACGCGGATCGCCGCGGGTACCTCGCAGGTGCAGCCGTCCCGGCGGGACCGGCGGTTCGCCGACCCGGGATGGGCCGGGAACCCGCTGCTGCGCCGGGTGCTGCAGGGCTACCTGGCGGCCGCGCAGACGGCGGAGGGCCTGGCCCAGGACGCGGACCTGGACTGGTCCGACACCGAACGGGCCGGTTTCGTGCTGACCAACGTGATCGACGCGCTGGCGCCGAGCAACAACCCGGTGCTCAACCCGGCGGCGGTCAAGGCGGCGATCGACACCGGCGGCGGCAGCGCCCTGGCGGGCCTGCGGCACTTCGCCGCCGACATGGCGAGCCCGCCGCGGATACCGTCGATGGTGGAGCCGGACGCGTTCAAGGTCGGAGTGGACCTCGCGGTCACGCCCGGGGCGGTGGTGGCGCGGACCGAAGTGTTCGAGCTGATCCAGTACCGCCCGGCCACCGCAGCGGTCCGGCAGGTCCCGCTGCTGATCGTCCCGCCGACGATCAACAAGTTCTACGTGACCGACCTGGCCCCCGGCCGCAGCCTGGCCGAGTACCTGGCCGGCAGCGGCTTGCAGGTGTTCATGATGTCCTGGCGCAACCCGGAGTCCCGGCACGCCAAGTGGGACTTCAGCACCTACGGGCAGGCGGTGCTCGACGCCATGGACGCGATCGCCCGGATCACGGGCAGCGAGCAGACCGCGATCACCGGGGTCTGCTCGGGCGGCGTCATCGCCGCCATGGTGGCCGCGCACCTGGCGCGCACCGGCCGGCAGGACCGGATCGCCGCGCTGACCCTGATGGTCACCGTGCTGGACCAGGCGCGGGCCGGCCTGGGCAGCGCCGTCATCAGCGAGCGGACCGCCCGGCTGGCCGCGGCCGCATCCGCCGCCCGGGGCTACCTGGACGGCCGGTCGCTGGCCGAGGTGTTCGCCTGGCTGCGGCCGAACGACCTGATCTGGAACTACTGGGTCAACAACTACCTGCTCGGCCGCAAGCCGCCGGCGTTCGACATCTTGTCCTGGAACGCGGACACCACCCGGATGACCGCGGGCCTGCACCGCGACTTCCTCCAGCTGGGCGTCAGCAACGCGCTGACCCGGCCCGGCGAGGTGACCATGCTCGGCTCGCCGGTGGACCTGGCCGCCATCGACCGCGACAGCTACCTGGTCGCCGGGATCACCGACCACATCTGCCCCTGGCAGAGCTGCTACCGCTCCACCGGCCTGCTGGGCGGGAACAAGCGGTTCGTGCTGTCCACCAGCGGGCACATCGCCGCGATGGTGAACCCGCCCGGCAACGACAAGGCCAGGTACCAGGTGGCCAAGGACACCCCGCAGGACCCGGCCGGATGGCTGCGGCGCGCCGAGACCTGCCACGGGTCCTGGTGGCCGGACCACGCGGCCTGGCTGGCCGGGCGCTGCGGCGAGGAGCAAGCCGCCCCGGCCGAGCTGGGCGGCGGCGGGCTGGCACCGATCTGCGACGCGCCCGGGACCTACGTCTATGACCGCTGAGGCGGCCGAACGGATCCAGATGCTCACCATCCGCGGCCGGGTGCTACGGGTCGCCACGCGGGACGGGGACCCGGGCCTGCTGCCGCTGCTGCTGTGCAACGGGATCGGCGCCCGCCTGGAGCTGTTCGGCCCGTTCGTCGACGCGCTGGAACCGCGGCGGGCCATCATCCGGTTCGACATGCCCGGCATCGGCGAGTCCCCGGCCCCGGTCGTGCCCTACCACCTGGCTGCGCTGGCACCGCTGCTGACCGGGCTGCTCGACCGGCTCGGCGTGGCGCGGGCCGACGTGCTCGGCATCTCCTGGGGCGGCGGGCTCGCGCAGCAGTTCGCGCTGAGCCGGCCGGACCGGGTGCGCCGCCTGGTGCTGGCCGCCACCGGGCCGGGCGCGCTCATGGTGCCCGGGCACCCCAAAGTGCTGCTGCACATGCTCACGCCGCGGCGTCACCGCGACCCGGGGCATGCGGCCCGCGTCGCCGGCGAGCTGTACGGCGGCAGCCTGCGGGAGGACCCGGCCCTGGCCCGGGAGCTGCTGGCTGCCACCGCGCGCCCCGGCGCGGGCCGGGGCTACTACTACCAGCTGATCTCCGGCATCGGCTGGACCAGCCTGCCGCGGCTGCGCAAGCTGCAGCCGCCCACCCTGATCCTGGCCGGTGACGACGACCCGATCATCCCGCTGGTCAACGCGCGGATCATGCACCAGCTGATCCCGCACAGCCAGCTTCATGTCTATCACGGCGGCCACCTCGAGCTCGGCACCGGCGCCGGGCGCCTGGCACCCGTCGTGGAGGCCTTCCTGGATGCCGGCCTCACCGCCGAGGAGAACTGAACCTGGCACAGGTGGCTAGCGAGCACCTCGGGGAATCTCTCGGGACGGACTTCTTCTCCGTCCGCGAGCGGTTCACCGACGAGCAATGGGAGCACTTCATCACCGTCCGGCGTTTCGTCGACGAGGAGGTCGCCCTGGAAACCTCGGCCCGCCCATTGAAGGGGGATGGGGAGGTGGGTGGGGGCTGGGTGCTGAACGGCCGCAAGCGGTGGATCGGCCTGGGCAGCGTCGCCGACCTGGTGGTCGTCTGGGCCCGCAACACCGAGGACGGCCAGGTCAACGGGTTTGTCGTGGAGAAGGGATCGCCGGGCTACCAGGCCCGGGTCATCGAGGGCAAGGTGTCGCTGCGCTCGGTGTGGCAGGCCGAGATCACGCTGGAGAACGTGCGGGTGCCGGCCGAGAACCGGCTACCCGGGGCTCGCTCGTTCAAGGACACCACCCGGGTCCTGGCCACCACCCGGAGCACCTGCGCCTGGGGGGCGCTGGGCCACGCCACCGCCGCCTACGACACCGCCTTGCGGTACGCGCTGGAGCGCCGGCAGTTCGGCGAGCAGCTGGCCAGCTTCCAGATCATCCAGCAACGGCTGGTGTCGATGCTGGCGGACCTGACCGCGATGCAGCTGTACTGCCTGCAGATTGGCCGCCTGGCCGAGGCCCGGCTGACCCCCACCGTGGCCGGGCTGGCCAAGATGCACAACACCCGCAAGGCGCGCGCGATAACCGCCGAGGCGCGCGACATGCTCGGCGGCAACGGCATCCTGCTCGACTACCAGGTCATGCGGCACATGGCCGACCTGGAAGCGATCCACACCTTCGACGGCACCGAGACCATGCAGACCCTCATCGTCGGCCGCGCCATCACCGGCATCGGCGCCTTCACATAGGAGATGCTGACCTGCTGACAATCACCACTGCCCGTTCGGACAAAATCTCTTTGGAGCAGAACGGACGGTGGTTCACCGTCCTGCGCAGGATCACCAAGACGTCAGGTTGCCGGGGACTGAGGCCGCAGCGTCTCGAGTACGGCGGCCACCGGCAGCCGCATGATGTGAGCCAGTCCGTCCGGCCCACGGATCAGCCGGCGCAGCTGACTGGGCCGCCCTTGTCCGGCAGGAAGAAAAGGGACCCTCGCCTTCTACGCGCCGCAGTTGCGGCGCATCAGCGTGATGCGAGAAGACTGCAGGCGCTCGTCACCGGACGATGCGCAGGGCCAGCCGGGGGGGACAGCCGCGCTGCACCAGGCGGGCGACGTGGTGCCAGTCGATGTGGTCGGCATAGACCTCGGCCAGCGACTCGGTGATGCCGAACTGGGCGAGCCGTGCCACGCGCCAGTCGTGCACGAGCAGTTCTTCGTCCCTGGCGGCCGCGCGGCCGGTGATGCCTGATTTCATCGTTGGCTCCTTAGTGGTGGACCGTTCCCTCACTCTCACGAGCTGGATTTCACGATCAGTCTTGTAATTAATCATCAGTTATGACTTGAATATTGTCAAGAGACCCGTGGAGGTGAGGCGCTCATGGTGACGGCATGGCGGTGGCTGCTCGCCGCCGCGGTGGTCCCGCTCGTTCTCGCCGGGTGCACCAGCAGCACCGGTCCGCCGGGCGCCGGGACCGGCACGGCCGGTCGCCCGGCCGGGTACTCCTCCGCGGCGCCGGGTGGCCACCGGCGCCGGTCATCATCGCCTCGCCGGCCTACCGGGACGGCGGACTGATCGTGATCACCTTCGACGAAGGCAGCGGCACGGCCGCCTGCTGCGGCGAGAACTCCGGGCTCGGCCCCTCCCACCCCACAGCTCAGTCATGGACGCCGACAGCTTGGCCAGCGATCCCGAAACCGGGGCATGATCTCCTCCGAATGTGCTGGGTGGTCGGGCATGGTCCACGATCAGCAGGGCAGAGCCACAGCTCCAGGCCGAAAGTCCCATCTTCGGAGGCCTGCCGGACCCTGGATTTTGTGCCGGAACTTACAGGGCTTGCTCGCGCTCGAGATACTTCAGGGCACCCCAGCCGAACGGGATGGGAAGCCAGAATGTCAGCAGCCGGAACAGCAGCACCGCGCTGGCCGCGGCCGCGCCCGGCACGCCCGCGGCCGTGAGCCCGGCGGTTAGCGCCGCTTCCACCGCGCCGATGCCGCCGGGGGTGGGGATGATCGACCCGATGGCGCTGCCGGTCAGGTACACCAGGCCGATTTTCGCGATCGGCACCGACCGGCTGAACGCCGCCACGCAGGCGGCGAGGCAGAGGATGTAACAGAAGCTGAGCAGCAGCGTGCCGCCGATGCCCTGGGCGAGCTTGCCCGGCTGCTGCGCGACCTGGAGCAGCCGGGGCAGCACCTGGCCCAGCATCGGCGACAGGCGGGCGCGCAACATCCGCCGCCCGGCGGGGATGGCCAGCACCACGAGCGCGATGAGGACCAGGCCGACCAGCACGAACCAGGCCCACCGCGGCGGCGGGTGGATCGGTTCGCTGGCCGAACTGCCGGCGATCGCGGCGAACACGAGGATGAGCAGGACGTGCAGGACGAACGCTACCACCTGGGCCACGCCCACGCTGGCCGCCGCGGCCGCCGCGGAGATCTTCTGGCGCTGCAGGTACCTGATGTTCAGCGTGGCCCCGCCGACGGCGGCGGGGGTCACCAGCGTGACGAAGGAGCTGGCCAGCTGGGCGAGCAGGGTGCGGCGGAAGCTCAGCCGCCCGGGGACGAACCCGATGAGTGCCTCGGTGGCGCCAACGTAGGTGGCCGCCGAGAGGGCCAGCGCGGCGATGGTCCAGCGCCAGTCCGCCTTGTGCAGCACGCTGCGGAGGCTGGCCTGGCTCAGCTCGCCTGCCAGCAGGTAGACGGCGGCGACGCTGGCGACCAGGGTCAGCAGGGTGCGCGGCCGGATGCGCTCCAGCCGGGCCGGGGTGACCTCGCCGCCCGGCACCGCCGCGAGCAGCCGGGTGCGCAGCGCGGGCAGCACGTCGCGGCGGCGGCGCAGCGCTTGGCGGGTCGGGCGGGCCAGCGCGACCGGCTGCAGCAGCGACACCACCGCCACCAGGTCGTCCGCGCTCATCTTCTCCACCGCCAGGCCGGCGGCGCGATCCGGCCCGACGACCAGGGCGAGCTCGGCGAGGAGCTGGGCCAGGTCCAGGCGGATCTGCAGGTCGCTGGCTGCTATGTCGCCGTCGCCCGGGTCGAGCAGCATGGCCTGGCCGTCGTCGGTGAGCAGGATGCGGTCCGCGGTCAGGCTCCGGTGCGTGACCTTGTGGGCGTGCAGCCGGCCGACCGCATCCCAGACCTGGCTGAGCTCGGCGTCGCTGCAGTCGGCGTTCCGGCGGGTCGCAGGCCTGCTGCGGCCGTTTACGGGAGGCGCCGAGTCCGGTGGCGGCAGCGTATGAGAACGGGCCTGGCCGGGTTGCGGGGCCGTCTCGCCGTCGCCGAGCGCTGCGGCGCCGGCGTCGGCCGCGGCGCGGGCCTGCAGCCGCTCGGACAGCAGGACCTTGATCCCGGCGGCGATCGGGATGGCCATCAGGGCGCCGATCAATCCCATGGCCGCTCCGCCGATCAGGCGGCCAGCACAGCGCCAGCGCTGAGCTGGACCGGCCCGCGCATGATCCGCGGCGCAATCAGGTAGTTCTCGATCTGCTGGTAAACCACGAAGAAGACGAGCACGAGCACCGTGGTCGGCCACAGGCGGGTGGCGAACAGCGCCACCGCGATGCAGATCACCGCACCGAGGGTCGCGCCGATCAGGGGGATGAGGCCAGAAACCGCGACCAAGGAAGGCCAGCGGCACGTCCGCGGACCTGCCGGCTTGAATGCCGGCCAGGGCGAATGACACGCGGGAGGCAACGGGGAACACTTAGACGATGACCGGCGTCCCGGCACCTACCCTGTACCACCGATGGCTCGGCTGGCACGCCCCCGCCATGCGCCCGGCGATCACGGTCCTGATCGCCTGGCTGATCGTCGCTGTTGTCCTGCTGCCGTTCATAGCGTGGGGGCTGGCGCTGGCCGGCGGCTGGAACGCCGCCGCGCTCATCTTCCTCCTGACCACCTGGCCGATCATCATCCGAGCCGACAGCTCACGCGCGCCGCAGCTCGCCGCCCGCGAAGACCAGACAGAAGGCTCCGCCCGGGTGCTCCTGGTCGGGGCCAGCGTCGCCAGCCTCCTGGGGGCGGGTTACGCACTTCACCTCGCCGGACAGAACGGCGGCGCACCGCGGATGCTGCTGATCGGCGCCGCCGTGCTGACCGTGGTGCTGTCGTGGGCCGTGATCAACACCGTCTACACCCTGCGCTACGCCGGCCAGTACTTCCGGTCAAAGCCCGGCGGCATCGCGTTCGGCGCCGAAGACGACGAGTAACATCCCGGCTACCGCGACTTCGCCTACGTCGCCTTCACCATCGGCATGTGCTACCAGGTGTCCGACACCACGCTGCGCGACCCCCAGATCCGGCGCACGGTGCTGGCCCACGCCATCCTGTCCTATGTGTTCGGCGTCGTCATCGTCGCAGGCTCGGTCAACCTCATCTCCGGGCTGTTCCGGTAACCCCGCCAGACCCACCGCTCCCGATCAAGACAGCGTGTTAATGATCCGCAAGCCCTGGCACGGCGGGGTCAGGGCCAATGCCGGTCGCGGTGGCGGCGCGCCGGGCCGCGAGCCGTACGGCGGTGCCGGGCCGCAGCCGGCGTCGACCACCCGGTCGGCGGCCGTCAGCTCCGCGACATCGGCGACCGCACGCACCCGTGCCTTCTGGATTGCCGCGCGGTGTTCAGGGCCGGAAGACGATCCGCCGGCCGCCGCTGCGACGATGCCAGGCCGGCTCGACCTCGGCGAGGGGCACCTCGTCGATGTCGATCGGCAGGTCGCCGGCGGCGGCGAGGGACATGAACTCTGGTATGGCGCCGGTGATCTCGGCCAGGGGTATGGTGCCCGGGCCGCTGCCGAGGATCTCCAGCCCGGAGCTGCGCAGCACGTCAGCGGGCAACGAGATGGCCGGCCCGGCCATCTGCCCGACCTCCACCAGCCGGACCCGCGGGGCGGTATGGGCCAGGCCGCGCCGCGTGATGGCGGCGATGGCCGCCTCGGTGGGCTGGCCCCACAGGTAGTCGATGATGACGTGGATGCCGTCCGGGCCGGCCGCCTCAGCCAGGGCGGCCCGGTCATCGGGGCCGCCGAGCGTGACGGTGGCCGTCGCGCCGAGCCGGTCCAAGACGGCCTGATTGCGGCCGACCGCGATCACCCGGCCAGCGCCCATCCGCGCGGCCAGCACCACCGCGATCCGGCCGGACACGCCGGTGGCCCCCAGCACCAGCACGGTTTCCCCCGGCTGCAGCATGGCCCGCCGGGTCAGCGCCAGCCAGGCGCCGACTCCGGGGTTGACGATGGCGGCGGCGGTTACCTCGTCCAGGCCGTCGGGCAGCGGCAGGATGAGACCGGCCGCCGCGCGCTGGGCCATGGGCCCGTAGGGGGCGCGGACACCACCGAAATACACCCGGGTGCCGTCCGGGGCGCGGCCCGTGCCGTCGATACCGGGGATCATCGGCAGCATGCCCTGGCTGCCGTAGTGCTCGCCGCTGGCCAGCATCCGCACGATCGGGTGCAGCCCGGCGGCGGTGACCTCGACCAGGGTCTCTCCGCCGGTCACGACCGGCTCGGCGAAGTCGGCGAACCGCGGGCCCCGCTCCAGCGAATCGATCACTGCCGCCTTCATCACCCACGCCTCCCGCAGAGGACACCAAGCCGAATCGTACAGAACCCGGACCCGCCGAACTTCCTCAACCCCACCCCCCGGGGCCCGGCGGCCAGCGGCATACGCTCACCGTTGTCTCGCCCGCAGACCTCGGCGGTTCGGCGCATGCGCGCCGACCACCGGCCGGTCCGGTCTCTGCTACTCGAACCTGCAAGCCGGTATTGAACGGGCCGATCCGGCGCAGTTACGACCACTACTCC
This sequence comes from uncultured Actinomycetes bacterium, assembly GCA_963798675.1. GTDB lineage: Bacteria > Actinomycetota > Actinomycetes > Streptosporangiales > Streptosporangiaceae > Palsa-504. Next base: position 13,962 of record CAWCUJ010000014.1, read on the forward strand.
CCCGCAGCAGCGCGGTCACGCGATATGCCGATGAGCGGGCTCGACATCGCCGTAGTCTGAGGCAGGCGCTTGTGTCGCGCAGCAACGGAGAGGAACTGATCTTCCATGACGAGGTACGTGATCGGCCCGGACGTCGCCATTCGCCTAGCTGGTGACGAGGCCGTGGTTCCCGACGGGCATCACATGCTGGCCCCGGCGCTTCTACGCTCGCAGCTGCTGTCGCTCCTCTGCCAGGCAGTACACCGCGGTGAGATGACCAAGAAGGATGCCGAGCGACGCCTCTTCTACGCGCAAGGGATGCCGATCCGGCTGCACGAAGACTACCTCCTTCAGAACGCCGCATGGCAGGTCGCCGAGCAGCTCGGGTGGTCTGACACGTTTGACGCTGAGTACGTCGCTCTGACCCAGCTCGAGGCCGACGCTTTGATCACGCTCGATCGGCAGCTCGCCGATGCCGCGAAGGACCTGGTGACTGTCGCACCTGTCGAGGCGCTGTTCTGATCGAAGCAATCCTTGGTGTGGTCGAACAGGCGCTGTCCGCACAACAGGGCGCCGGTGGCCGCCGGAGCGTCACGCAGCAGTTGCGCGCTGCGTTCATCGACCGTGAACGACCACCGTTCGCCGGCGCTGGGCACGGTCACCGTGCCCGCCTCATACCAGCCGGACAGCTCCGCCACCCCGTCCTGCGGGTCGGCGATGAACCCGTCCAGCGATATCGTCATGTGCGAGACGACCTTGCCCACCAGGTACCTCCTGCCGGTGGCTTGGATGATGATGAACGTCACGGACGGTCAGAGCTCATCGGTGACCGCTGCCAGCACCGCGCTCGCGGGGTATCCGCCAGAACAGGATCGCGGCTTTCGCGTAAGCGGCAAACATCCTCAACTGCCGGCCGATCCTTGCCTGCTGGGCTTGAGCGGCCAGCGATGTGTCCAAAGGCGTGATCCAGACGCCGGTACACACGCCGGAAAGCTGCGACGCACTCGGCGACCGGCCCCCTCGGCCGCGTCGGCCAGGTCAGCGAGGTCGTCGACGGCACCCTGTTCCCGGAGTCATCGCCTACATCACCGGCGAGATCCTCCACATTGATGGCGGCCAGATCGCAGGTCACTGACGGCACCTGTACTGGACTGGTCACCCGGGGCCTTTGGCGTCTGTGATCCATCCGTTGGCACCGCCTCCACGTGGCATCGCCCGGCGGGTCTAACAGCAGCTCGCCCGGCCGGGGGACATGGCCGGGCGCCCGCCGATTACGTTAGGCTGGTCATGAAACGCTCCGGTCAGCACTGCCCATCACGGCTGGCGTGCTTGTTGCCTACGGAGGGTTACGGGCCCATGAGCACTTTTCCGCCCGTTGCGGACTATGCCTTCCTGTCCAACTGCGAGCAGAGCTGCCTGGTCGCGCCGGACGGCTCGGTGGAGTGGCTGTGCCTGCCCCGCCCCGACTCGCCGAGTGTGTTCGGGGCGCTGCTGGACCGGGCCGCGGGGAGTTCAGGTTCGGTCCGACCAGTGCCCAGGTGCCGCATCACCGCAGGTACGTCCCGGGCACCATGGTGCTCGAGACGACCTGGCATACTCCCACCGGCTGGCTGGGTCGTTCATGACCTGCTGGTGATGGGCCGGACCGGCGTCAGGCACCGCCGCACGGACTACCGCCGGGCGCCGACCGACTTCGGCGCCACCGGTCGCCTCGAATCCCCGAGTCCACCAGTCCTGGCCGCCCGTGCGGACCTCGGCGAGTTCCACCTCGCACCCCGGCTGCTCGGTCGGCCGCGCGCCGCGCCCCGCGATCTGTCCGCTGGCCAGTAAGAACCGGCTGATCCGCCGCTTCTTGTGTACCGGCCTCCAGCCGGGCGGGTCACCGACGCCGGGGCTAAGCGGGCTGAACGGAAAGGACCACTTGTGCCAGGTCTCCATGCGGCCGGGGGCGCGGCCCGCCACCTCCAGGATCCCCGGGCCGCCGCGGTATACCTTCACCTCCAGTGCCCCGCCCCCGCGGACCTTCACCGACAGCCCGCGCAACGGCGGATCCATCAGGTAGGTGTCCTCGCGTGACTCCACCGCTGCCGGGAGCCGGGCGAACCACCGGGCCACCGCGGCCTCCAGCTGGCCCGGGAAGATCCAGCGCACTTCCAGGCTGCGCACTGCTTCGGTGACCGGGCTTTCCGGCGGTTCAGCCGTCATCGCCACATGCTCCTGCCGCGGCCGGTCGGCCGGTCCTGGGCGCTGCCGCCACCCGCCTGCAAGACGTTTCTGCCCAGGGCCCGGTTGCCCGACCCTACTCTGCGGTGGGGACCTTAGTCCCTGGCCTGCAGGGCGCGCCGGGAAGAACGATAAGGACCAGGGGACTGGAACGGGACTGCGCCTGAGGACTGACGTCGCGCGGCAGCGCGAGGACGGCGGGAGCTGGGCCCGTTCCCGTCGCGCGGGCGAGGATCGGAGCGCGGGCTTACGCTCCTCACTGCGAAGCAATGTCGGTTCATTGCGAAGCATTGTCGGTTCATTGCGAAGCATTGTCGGTGCGCTTGGCGGGAAGGATCAGGGCGTGGCAGACAACGTGCCGGTGAGCCGGGCGGATGGTCCGGGCAAGCACGCGGCCGGACAGGGGGCGGATGTCAGCGGCCCGGCGGCCCAGCAGGTCGACCCGGCGGCGCTGGGGGCGGCCTTCCCGCGCACGCACCACGTGCTGCTGCTCGAGTTCGGGGACCGTAAGGACTTCGACGACCCGCGCAAGGAATGGCGGCGGTTGTTCTCGGAGTTGCTGGGCACCTTCGCGCTGGTGCTGGCCGCCGCGGGCGGCGGGCTTTTGCACGCCAAGGGGCAGATCAGCCTCGCAGCGGCGGTGGTCGCGCCGGGCCTGATGGTGATGGCGATCATCTTGTTCATGGGCGCGGTCTCCGGCGCGCACCTGAACCCGGCGGTGTCGCTGGCGTTCGCGCTGCGCGGGGACTTCCCCTGGAGGCGGGTTCCCGGCTACATCCTCACCCAGCTCATCGGCGCGACGCTGGCCTGCCTGTTCCTGCGCTGGGTGTTCGGGAACACCGAGCACCTGGGGGCGACGCTGCCGGGCCCGGGGTATAAGAACTGGCAGGCCCTGCTGATGGAGATCGTGCTCACCGCGCTGCTGGTCAGCGTGATCTTGGGCACGGCGTCGGCCGCGCAGAACGTCGGCGCGATCGCTGCGCTCGGCGTCGGCGGCTACATCGCGCTGGCCGGGCTGTGGGCGGCGCCGGTCAGCGGCGTGTCGATGAACCCGGCCCGCTCCTTCGGCCCCGCCTTGGCCAGCGGCTACTGGACCAGCTACTGGGTGTACCTGGTGGGGCCGGTCGCCGGCATGCTGATCGCCGTCGGCTTCGCGTACGTGCTGCGCGGCCGCGGCGGCGACGTCATCTCGCGGGCGGCGGGCTCCGGCGTGCTGGACGAGGGGACCCTAGCCGCCAAGGCCAAACTGTCCCAGGACATCGACCAGGGCAAGGTCGTCCCCCCGGGCATCGCCGGCACCGGTCCGCAGCGGACTGGGCAATGACCGGTGTCGCGCTCACGAGCTGGAACGATGACCCGCCACACAGGCCATCGCTGACTTCCTCACATAGCTGCTGATCCGGTGCGAGCCTCCATCTGCCGGTCGCTGACCCGGGCCCCGGTATCATAGGCGCCGGTATCGAGTTCGGCGCGCACGCGCAGCCCTGCGCGGGTGCCGGGTGCCGCCTGCCCTCGGTGGTCTTGGCGTTGCCCTGCAGGCTGAACCCCGCCCGCAGCAGGTCCCCGACTGTGTCCGCAGAGACCTTATGGCCTTGGCGGGTCAGCTCGTCCGCCAGGTTGCGGGTCGACTTCGCCGTCCACCGCAGCGGCGACATCGGATCGCCCCGCTCCTGCGGCTCGACCAGGGCCAGCAGCGCCGGGCGCAGCCCCGGATCCAGGTCGGCCGCCCGCTTGCGGCCCCCGCCCGGCTGACGGGCCCGGCCCAGCGGCTCGGCGCCGGAGTCCAGCTCATCCACCCCCAGGGACACCGTGGCCTCGCGGACCCCGGCGGCCCGGGCCACCAGCCGGATCCCGCCATGACCGAGCGCCCGGGCCTCCGCGCCCAGCAGCAGCAGCAGCCGCTGCCGCTCATCCAGGTGCGGGAAGATCGCCGCGAACTTCGCCGCCAGGACCTGCCCTGTTTCGTTGCCGCCCCTACCACATCAGCATGCCGTATTCCAGGAAGCTACGGGTTATTTTTCGGCAAGCCCTTACTTCGCGGCCTTGTTCCGCGAACCGCTGCGCCCTGCAGAGGTGTCTCGTCCATTCATAGCGCCGGGTCTGGGCCGTGATCGCTATCGGCGCCGCCCGGGTGCCCGTGCTTAGCCGGGCGGCGAGGCTGCCGCTCGCGCGTCGGCCCAGGCGCGAGCGTCGGCGGCATCGAGCACCGCCACCTCTGCCTGGTCCACGGCCCAGGCCGCATAGTCCAGCGCGGCGGCCGCGTTATCCTCCGCCCACTCGGCGTCGTCCTCGGCCGCCTTCGCATCGTGCTCCTCGCGTTTACGCTCGATGCGTCCCTGCAGCTCGGCCATCTTGGCCGAAGTGTCGGCCTTGACCGACTGCCACTGGGTCTGCGCCTCATCCGCCTGGCCGTGAACGGTTTCCTCCGCGGCCTTGGCCTTGGCCCTGGCGCTGGCCACCCGCGCCTTGATCTGCTCGTTCGTCTCGTGCCGGGAGGCGTCCAGCGAACTCTTCAGGTCAGCCACCTTGGCCTGCAGGGCATCAATCTGCTCGGACAACGTCATGTCGTCCCCCTTACCGTCGGCAGTTCCGGCCGGCCTTCCACCGTCTAGGTGACCCGGCCGTCCCACAGCCAACCTCCCACCGCGCGCGAACGACGGTCAACCCCCCACCCGCCAGGAATGCGCGGCGGTGTGCCAGTTATTGATCTCACCGTGCTCGCCGCGGGAGCCCCGCAGACCCGGCCTGGATAGCCCCGCCTGGCAGCTGGCGTGCTGATCGGGGCATGTTCTGGCGCGGCTCCCGGCCAGCCAGATTCCATCTTCCAGGCGGAGACCCTCCCGCCTTCATTCCTGGCCCGTTCGTGCTCCTTCGGGCACCCCTCGGCCGCGACCCGGCATCCCTGTCAGTACCACGGGGTCTGATGGTGCCGCACATGACACGGGTGATGGTTGCTTCTGCCATCAGCGGCACCTGCCGCGGATGATCGTGCCGGGATTCGCGGATCACGACCCAGGGCCGGGTATTGAGGGGATGGGCAGAGGAGCCAGCGGGGCGCGCGACGGACACGACGCGCCGTTACCGGGGGCCACGCCAGGCCGCGGGCCGGCTTTCACAATGCCTCCTGGCGCACCGTCTCCTGGGTGCGTGTCACAGGCTGGCATGCCAACGATCGAACCCGCGTTCTGCCTCGTCAATGGGCAGCCCGAACCCCGGGCCGTTCTCGCGCGGGCACCCCCGTAATCTCCCGTGCTCGCCGCGTGAGCCATGCCGCCCTGGTGAACGAGGGCCGCTTCTCGTAACGGCGCTATTGGCGGTGCCGATGTTGCTCATCCACACAATATCCGAACGGCCGCCGAAGCCTCCGCCCCTCCGGCACGGCTTGCCCCAGGCCGATTGCGCTGCCTAGGCCACGGCCGCCGGCCATCACCCGCCCGCCGCCGCGGCCCAGCCCCGGCGGCGCCGGTTACCTGGCCAGGCATGCGGCCCACGGAGTGCCGCCGCGGGGACCGGCGTCAAAGCCGCCAGACCTCCCCGCCCCCCGCCGATGCCACCGGCAGGACCTCGCCGTAAACGTTCAGCCAGCAGGCCAGCGCAACCTCACTCCTGCCCGGCCTGATTCAAGTGCGGCAAGCGCAGTGCGCGCCATCGTGACAGCAGCTCCCGGCAGGCGTCACATTTCCCCGAACGGGTAATCATTCGGCAGGCGGGGCCCCGCCGCCGCGGGACTGCGCCGCAAATAGGCACCCGTGCGGAAAGGAAGCTGCCATGAGCGCCATGGACGAACGCACAGCCACCCGGTCCAGGACCCGCGCAGGGCTATCGCGGCTGGCCGGCCCCTGGTGGATGTTCCTGCTGACCGGCATCGCCTGGCTCATCCTGTCGTGGGTCGCGCTGCGGTTTAACCCCGCCTCGGTCCCCACGGTGGGCGTCCTGCTGGGCGTCTTGTTCCTGGTGGCCATGGTCAACGAGTTCTTCATCGCCGCGGTCCTGCCCGGCTGGCGCTGGCTGCACGTGGTGATGGGCGTCATCTTCGCCTTCGGCGCCGGCTGGGCCTTCGCCCGGCCCGAGAACGCGTTCTGGACGCTCGCCTCGATCCTGGGGCTGCTGCTCATCTTCCGGGGCACGCTCGACATCATCACCTCCGCCAGCACCCGGGAGGTCAACAGCACCTGGTGGCTGGGCATGCTGGCCGGCATCTTGGAGGTCTTGCTCGGTTTCTGGGCCTCCCAGCAGTACCTCCCGGTACGCGGCGCGCTGCTGCTGATCTGGGTCGGCTTCTTCGCCCTGTTCCGCGGCATCTCCGAGATCGTGATCGCCTTCGAGCTCCGCCACGCCCAGCACCCTTAGCCTGACTGTCCGCGGCGTCAACCGCGGGTCCCGGGACCGGCCTCATCAGCTGGATCCACCCCGCGGCCGCCGAGCGGGCCCACAAGGATCGTCAGCCGCTGGTCGGTGAGCCACTCCGGGCAACCGGCCCGATCGGCCGCCCCGGAGCACGACCGCCTGCGCCGAACGAGCCCGGGGTCAATTGCCACCTGCACCACCCGGGCTGTCCGAGCTCACCCCGATGGCGACTGCGGCGACCATCCCTGGCCGCCCTATTACCGGCACCCCGGGCTGGCCACCTGACCAGGCCCGCACACGCTGCCGGTCCCGGCCTGCCGCATCCAGCTGCCGCTACCTGTGCAGGCGAGGCGCACCCCGGCCGGGCGAGCCGATGCCACCGGGATGTGCCAGGCCAGGCGGTAACGTCCCGCTCCGTGGAGGAGGAGGTCCTGCCGGGCGGCCTTGACGCCGGGGATGTGATCATGCTCCCTGGCACCGGGCATGAAACGCTGGTCAAGGCGGTCTGCCTGGCCAGGGCGGATTCTGGCGCGCACCATCCTGAACCGGTAGGAGGGATCACCCTGCAGCCCGGCCAGGACCCGGTCGATGTCCTCAGCGTGGCGCGCAACCGCACCGATCGGAATGAGCCGCACCTCTCTGCCGTCGGCTGCCGGCCCGGCAGGCGCCATCATCCGCGCGACGAAGGACGGCTCTACGGAGTCGCCGAGCGCGTCGAAGAGCTGCTCGTACTGGATCATTCGCGGCCGACGCTCAGCGCCCACGCCTCAGCGACATAGCCTTCCGCAGCGTGGGCATCGTCGAACACCAGGGTCTGAGCATCATCCAGATACGAGTTGAGGTTGAAAATAGCGCTGTAGGTGGTGATGGCGATCGCGTCGCCCCGGGTGTACTGAGCGAGTTCGGCCTGGTTCCAGTCCCAGTGTGAGCCGATCAGGAGCGCTGCCCGGAGGCCCTGGGCGCTCGCTTTCTGCAGCACCTGGCGGGCGAGCTGCTTGGTCGGGCAGGCGTAGACCACCCGCTGGCCGAGCACGACATATCACACAGAGTAAACCTAGGGTGGGGTGTCGGCGGCGCCCGGATCAAGTTCCGATCCGCAGAGACCAGCACAGTCGGCTGCATTACTGGCGAATTTCTACTCCAGTTCAATCTCCCTGTCGGTCGTCTGCTCAGTAGACCGAGATGCAGTAGACGGTTCGGGCGGCCTGAATGCCTCATAATGTTCGTTCGCCATTCGATAGGTACGTTCGACGGCGCGCAGGCGGGCCGCTACCCGCCCCTCGCGGGCGGCGATAGCCCGGCGGCTTTGCCTGCCGAAGGAGCCCTCGGGAAGGTCTGGCGGTACTGCTCGACCTCGCGGACATGAGCTTCGCGCTTGTCGGCATGGGCCGTAATAGCGAAGATGGCAGCGTTGGCGGTGGCATCGAGGATCAGGGTGACCGTGTGCCTTTCGGGGGCCCGGTCTTCTAGGGTCCGGGTAGGTCCCGGAGCGTGCGTGGATGCGTAGCTGGGTCTTGAGTGCAGGGCTGACGGCTCCGGTCTCCATGAACCGGACCAGGCCCTGGGCGAACACCGGTGATTGCGGACTGGCCGCCAGCCAGATCGCCAGTCGCCGGGCCGTGACATGATCGACCACGCTGCCTCGGCTGTCCGCTGCAGCGATGCCGTCGTCAATGAGACGGTCGTATTGCGCCAGATCTGGTAGCGGGCCGTCCTCTGGTAGCTGGTAGACATGTCCAGGTCGAGGGCTGGTGCCGTTGTCGGTGCTCCGCATGGTCATTCCGGCGGGCCGGAAATTAGTGCTCGCCGGGAAGGTGAGCTGACCGCCAGCGGATGGTCCTCGCTGGTCAGGGCGGCTAGTGCCGTTGCTACCTCTGGGAGGCCCGCGCGGATGTAGGTTGTCATGGCCTTTCCACCCCGGCCGTGATCTTCGTGGCCGGCGTAGGTCTGGGCGGTCACGAAGCCGAAGTAACTGGTAGAGAGCAATGTGCCTTATCCAGTGGGTGCTGATCTGCTGGGTCCGTACCCACGGCAGCTGCCTGCCGATGCGGATCCACAGGTGGTCGTATCGGCGTGATGTAATCGGCCGCCCGTCGGCGTACCGCAGCAGCTGCCCGCCGGGTGGCGCGTGGCGGTCCTGGCCGTGCTGTACCAGGCCCGCCGTGTGGACGGCAGCCGCCGCGGCTTGGCCACCTTCCGGGCCGGGTCGTCGGCCTCGCTGATCAGCCCGTCCTCGACTGCGCGCCGGTATAGGCAGCGCACGCGGCCACCAGGTGCTGCGCTCGCACCGGCCGTTGCGTCGGGCTACGACGTGGGTCTTGACCCAGGTCATCAGCTGCCGGATCTCCGACGGAGTTGGCTCGTCCAGGCGCCGGGCACCCCAGTGCTCGACGATCCGGTTCCAGTACGAGCCGTACGCCCGGCGGGTCCCGGCGCTCACAGCCGCCGACACTACCGGGACGTACTCGGCGAACGTCGGCACCACCGCCCGGTCGCTCTTGTCGTGCGGAGCCCAGCGCGATGGGATACGGCCCAGGCGCGTCGGCCCGGCCGCCACGGCACCTGCGTCGTCGTCACGCTTATCGTCTGCACCGTATGCAGCAGCTCATGACCATTAGGCTGAGCGTCATCTGCCAATCGCGCAACGCCACTACTGTGCGCGCCCCGTAGACGCACGACAGAACAGGCGTCCCTGTCCGCAGGTCCTAGCAGTTGCCAGGCTGGCGTATCCGGGTGCACGAAACGGGAAGTAATGAGCAGACAACAATTGTTGACAGGGTATGCGCGGAAATACGGGCTGCCGCGGTGAGGATCGGTACGCCGGCCCGCAAGCACGGGGTGGGCGATGCCGATATCTGGCATGCTGTCCGCACAGCTATCAGGAAGATCGACATGGACGATGACCTGACCATGCTCATCGGCCCGGCCCACGACGGCACGCTGCTGGAGATTGGCGTGCTCGACCTAAATGGCGAGGATCCGGTCGTCATCCACGCCATGCGGCTGCGTCCCAAGTTCTACCCGTTCATCGGGCAAAGGTGATCACGTGAAGCACACAGACGCCGAAATCGAAGACGCCGCCCGCCGCTTCGAGCATCTCGCGGACAACCTTGACCCGGCCAGCGTGGCGGCGGAAGACCTGTCAGACCTGCGGGCGGTAGCCGAGGCCGCGGAGCAGGTCCGCCGCGATGAGGCCCTGGTGACCGAGCGGGTCGTGGCGGCGCGGGCCCGCGGGCGGAGCTGGAACCGGATCGCTGTTGCGCTCGGCGTATCCCGGCAGGCCGCCCGCCACCGGTTCGCCGACAAGGTCGGCTGACCCGATTCCCGATCGAGCGACGAAGCCACCCGCAATCCGCCCTGCTGAAGGCGCGCGGCGATAGCCGCTCGCTGCTGCGTCCGAGTCGCGGCAGCAGGCGGCTGCCACCGAAGCCAGGGCGGAGATCTTCACCGACGCGCCGGTTCTCGCGATGTGACGGGGCTCGGTCCTTTCGATTGCTCTGCCGGCGATGGCGGTGTAGATGTACCGCCATCGTTCTTTGATGCGATGCGAGGCTGCTCGCCGCGGAACCGGATGGACGCTAGCATGTACAGGTCGGCTTCCGGGAGCTCTTCTTCGTCCGCGAATTCGTGCAGGCTGTACGGTACTTGCGGGATGGCGGCGGGAAGAAGCTTGCGGCCCATCAGGTCTGACATGGTGACGCCGAGTGCCTTCGCGATCTTAAGTCCGCCTTGTCCACACGGCAGCCCTTCGGGCCGCTACTCTCGTCGCATGTCCGTGAGTAGGAGGATCATAGGCCGGTGGCGTATCACAGAGATGGACAACTGGGATCAGGAGGCCGTCGACTTGGTCCAGCCCGGCTTCATCGAGTTCGATGAGGACGGTCTCGGCGGACTGGGCTTCATCGTGGTGACGGGAGAACTGGACTGCCGCGACGCGGATCGTGATGGCAGGCCGGGCGTTGAGTTCTCATGGCAAGGCTCCGACGAGGGCGACGACGTGAGCGGTCGCGGCTGGGCCGCACTCAACCCCGATGGCACGCTCGAGGGTCACATCTACTTCCACCTCGGTGATGATTCCGCGTTCCGCGCCGAGCGGCTCAACGGAGTGGTCCGGTGAGCGCCCCCATCGAACTCGCGACGGAGGAAGAGGCGCTTCGCTGGCCGGGCTCCCGGACTAGGTGCGCGCGAACCACTACCGCACAGCCGGCTTGGTCTGTGAGTTCGAGAAGGTCGTCACGGGGGTGACTCCCGAGCCGGAGCCAAGCTTCCTGGGTAAGGCCTGCGCCTGCTGGGCTCCGGCGGAATGATTTCCCCGGTCGCGCCGAACGCGGCGTGCCGGGGTGCCGGTATCCGGGATCATGGTGGAATGCGCGATGATGAACTGCTGGAACGTGTCCGCGAGCTCCGCGCTCGCGGACGGTCCTCGAAGGAGATCGCCCGCGCCCTCAAGGTGCGCCCCGCGACTGTGACGCCGCTGATCCGGCGGCTCGCCGCTGCCGAGCCCCAGGAGCAGAAGGCGCCGCTTATCGGTTGCTGGGTCAACCAGGGCTGGTCGTCGAGCGTGCGGTTCACAGGCCACCCGGAGTGGCCGGACACCGAGGCAGCCGAGACAGGGGAATCTGGGCTGGTCATCGTCGTCGTTGCCCGTGAGCGGGGCAGTTCGGTGCGGGTGTGCGAATTCCTGGTCGACACCTGGTGCCTGGGGGTGAAGAACGCCCTGGGGCCGAAGCCGGTCGAGAGGAGGAAGCTCCCGTCGTTTTGCGCTGATGCCTTCCGCAGTTATCCGGGGGCACCCGCAGAGGTGCCGCTGGTTCTGGCCCAGCGGATCGTGTTCGGCGCGATCGGGTACGCTCGCGGGCTCGGGTTCGAGCCGCACGCGGACTTCGCGAAGGCCGCGGGGCATCTCGGTGAGTGGGACGGCGTGTGCGACCTGGAGTTCGGCAGGGACGGGATGCCCATGTACATCGAAGGCCCCCATGACGACACATGGCGCGTCATGCACACGCTCCGCCGGAACGCCGGCGACGGCAACTTCCATTACCTGGTGGGACTTCGGTCCTGACGGCACGGGAATCCCGATAGCCTTCGGCTTCCGGTCAGCGAACTGCCTGGTCGCGATCGAGGAATATCAGGAACTTCTTCGTACACCGCAGGATCACCGGCCAATCCTATGGCCGTGGCCCCGTGCCGTTGGTCAGCAGGCTGCCGTGCGGAGTCTACGCGCGTGTCACCTAATGAGGTCGCGGTAGCGGATCTCGGTGACCTCGCCGGAGGGCAAGGTGGCTTGGCGTGCTCGCGAGGGCTGCGGTCCCCACCAGGGCAGAATCGGCGGGAGATCACCCATTCCGTCTGGTGCGGGCGGCATCGGGGTGCTGCCGTCGCCGTTCCAGCGGCGGCCGTACTGGTCGGGATGTCGCCCCAGCCCCAGCATGGCAGCGGCCTGTCCGGGTCGATGCAGAGCGTCTCCACAGGGTCCGCGAGCTTCGGCCCCACGGTACACAGGTGCTGCCAGTTGTCGCCCCGCCTGCCCGCCTTGACCTTGCGACCACCACTCTTCGGACTCACCGTCCGAGCATGCCACATCCATCGCGACTAACCGCCGCGCGATCCGTGGAAGAAGCACGACCGTCCGTTCAGAAATCTCATCTGACTCCGAACGGACGGTGGCGGCTGTGCACAGCCTGCATGTCTCCGGCCGCGGTCTGACCGCTGCGCGCGCCTTCTCCATGGCTTCGCGGGCGTGGGTGGCTAAGGTTTGAGAGGTGCGTATCTATTTCGAGATCGAGGAAACCGATGCCTACCTCGCCGCCCGTGAGCTGCTGGTGAGGCGGTGCGGGCCCTGGGCCGAGGCGAATGGCCTGGTGGTGTCGCTTCCGCTGGCCGGGACGCTGCTGGATTCACGGCACTTCAGCCCGGACGGGCGGCTTGGCTACTGGAACCCGGCGCAGGTACGCCGGGCGCTGCTGGAGTGGATCCCGGAGAAGGTCACGGCCTCCTACGAAGACCTGCTGGATGCGCCTGAGACGCTACGGACCCTGCTGCGCTATCTGGAGGCTCATGGGCTGCGCGATCCGCGGGGCGCCGTCGTCGAGGAGAACGAATCAGCCATTGATGCCGTCGTGAAGGAGTTCGCTGACGCGATCGGCGACCAGGAGCGGTACGGGATGGCGAAGACGGTGGCGATGTCCGCCCGGGACCGCGGCGTGGATATCAGCGACCCCGAGGCGCTGACCGCCTTCCTGGCCGATGTCCGTGAAGGCCATCTGTTGCTTGACGAGGATCTGCTGGGGCGTGCCCTTGAGCGGCAGCTTGGCCGACCCGCTCCGGGCCAGGATCGGAAATTCACCCAGCTTCCTGTGACCCTGCCGGCCCCGGAGGAACTCACCGCGGCGGCCGGACGCAGCAAGGTTGTCGGGCAGCTCCGCGCCTTCGCGGAATGGCTTGGCCCGAGGGGCCGGGCGCTCACGTCGGCCGGGAACATCAGGCCCGCCGATGCCCGGGAGCTGATCGCGCTGCTCGGGACCGCCGACGAGGGGCTGAGGTTCCACAGCGCCGCCGAGCTCCCGGGCCTGGACCTGACCGTGAACTGGGCGAGGAAGGCGCGCCTGGTCCGCAAGCAGGGCACGCGCCTGGTGCCGGTGGCGAAGGCGCGACCCCTGCTGACCGATGCCGAGGCCCTGTGGCAGCGCGCGTTCGAGGCGGCGTTCGATCTCGGCGACGCCGTTCGCCTGCCCATCTGGGCGGATGAGCCGCCCTCGCCGGTGCGGCTCCTTTACGGCGTGATCGTGCCCGACGTGCTGGCCGCCATCTACAGCATGGACGAACCGGTTCCGGTGGCCCGGCTCGCGGAGTCGGTCTGGGAAACGGTCCGGGCACACTTCGACGTCGACTCCCTCAGCCCGCTTGGTCAGACGGGCCTGCGCGGTCGGGTTGACAATGACGTGGAGCACATCTTCGACGCGTTTGAGGCGCTTGGCGCGGTGACCTCGACGAATGGCGTAGCCAGCGCGGTGTTCGCTGACGACCTGGACGAGGGGTCCGATATGACGGACCGGCTGTTCAGCGGCGAGCGAGCCGCCGCGCTGCGGGAGCGGCTGGCCGAGCCCGGGCGCATGGTGAGCCTTACGCCGCTGGGCACCCGCGCGATGCGGCAGCGCATGCTGGCCGAGGGCCGGGAGGCAGGGCTCGTGGGCGAGCTAGCGGGCGGGTCGCCCGCCGAGGTGCTCAGCACGGTCGCCGAGCATTACACGCCCGAGACCACGGCGGAGGAGATCGGCATCTGGCGGGACGCCCACGGCGGCTCGCTGGACCCGCTCGTGCAGGCGATCCGCGACTGCTCGTTCCTCTCCCGGCGGGTCGCGTTGCAGAAGACCCTCGTCAACGCCGTCCCGGAGGGAGACGAGCTGCTGGCCAGCCTGCTGTGCGATCCGGAGCTCGGGCCGGTCGCCCTGCTCGCGGAAAAACAGGACCGCGGGCCTGACGAGGTGAGCCCGGCGGAGGCCGCCTGGCTGATGGCCGGAAGCGTCCTGGAGTTGCTGGAGATCGGAGGGCCCGACGCGGTGCGGGAGCAGCTCGAGGAGCTGCCCCGCTCCCAGCGGGAGGATGTGGTCCGCGCCGTGCGTGACTCCGGCTACCCGGCGCGCGAGACGCTCGAGGACTTCCGGGTCCTCGTCGCCGAGCCGATCCTCAGCGCGCCGTCCCGGCCGCGCACCGTCCGGAACGCTCCCCGGCGGCATCCCCGCCCGCGTAAACGCCGCGGTCGCTGATAACACGCATGTCGGCTAGCCGAGGCCGACGTCAGGCGGCTCCTGCTCGCGTTCCGGCCCGGCGGCACGGCCGGAGTGCGCAGTGCTATCGGCGCCACTCCGCTCGCCGACGAGCGCGTGGAGGAAGCTGCCCGGCGGGTCATCCGCCACGTAGTGGCAGTGGAACTCGCTGCCGCCGCCGGGATCCTGACTGACACGGTAGGGGGAGTCCAGATCCGCCACGGTCCCGACGTGTGCCCGTTTACACGTTCCGGGCAGCGCTGGTGGCCCGCCCCAGGCGCGTCACCTCAGGCGGACGCGGCATTCGTCGCCGCGACGCGGGCCAGGACAACTCGCTGAGCACTACGATCGGATCGCGCCACCATTCGGAGGGTTCGATCGCCGGGCGCGGCCGCGCCCGGCAAAGGCTCCACGATGAACGATGCGAGCCCATCTCGTGGCGCTATGCTGCTGAGCATGTCTCCGGTGTCCCGTGGCCGCAAGAGTAAGAAGAAGCAGAAGAAGGCACAACAGAAGTCTCGGCAGCGGCCGGCCGGAGCCGCGGTTCAGCGCGAGGACACGCAATTCGCGGATCTCCTGCCTGCCGGCTCCCAGCCTGGGCAGCCGTCCTCGGGATTCCGCGCGCTGTCAGCGCTGGTGGATCAGCTCGCTGGGCCGCGGGAGCGCCCGGCGTGGTTCGGCCCGTCAATCGGGAGAATGCTTCGCCAGCAGGCCCCGGTCATCGCCGCGACCGGCCCGCGGGAACTCGAGCAGGCGGTCACCGAGCTGGCTGGCGCCGAGGTGTACTGGGCGCTGAACGAGGCGAAGAGGGGCCTGTGGTTCGAGTGGTGGTTCGAGGATCTCGTCCAGGCCGCGGCGGGTCGTGTCAAGGCGGAGGCGGCTGAAGAGGGCGGCGGCTGGCAGGCGCCGTGGCGGCTGCTGCACGGTCTGGCGGCTATCGGCTCGCCCGCCTTGCGGTCGGCTGCCTTGCAGGCGGTAAAGGATGTCGGCCGCGCGCTCACGCGGCAGCAGTTCTCCGCGGCGCCGGACTGGCTCGGGCTGTGCCCGGCGGGATCAGTCACCGGCGGGATCTGGGCGATGCGTGACGATTACCGCACCAGGTTCGCCGTCCTCGCCGAATGCGGCTACCCCGGCGGCGTTGCCCCGCACGTGTTCCTGCTGGACATCGACGCCTGCGTGACCGTCACTACGGCGGATGCGGCCGTCTTTGATTCGCTGGATCAGGCGGTCACTGCCTGGCGGGAAGGCAAGGATGACACGGCCCGTACCGCCCTCCCCGAACCGGTGACGGACTACTCGCAGCTCGGCTTCCTGGTGCGCTGTGACGCGTCGCCGAACGGGCCGTTCCGTGGAGATGAGTCGCGCAGTTACGCCGATAACCTGTTCCGCGTCAGCCGCCGCATCCACGACATCGCCGACGCGATGGCCGGGCGGGGTCACCAATGGCCGGACGAGACCGGCTCGCACCGCGATCATGCCGCCACGGCCGAGGTCATGGCCATGGCGTTCGGCGACTGGTACGCGCGGCGTCACGGCCGCGAGCCGAGCGGCGAGGCGGTCCGGTGGCTGGCGGGAGACTGGGTCACCGGGAGAACGCTGCCGGGATACGAGAACGCGGTCTCGCCGCACCGCGTCCGCGCCCTGCTTGCCTACATGGACGACGACTGGCTGCCGGAGGAGCCCGCCACGGTCGCCGCGTACGAACTGCTGCCGGAATGGGTCCGGTGGAACGGCGAGCAAGCCGGCATCCCCGGACCTCTCATCGAGCGGTCGGTTGCGATCGCGGAGCGCCGCCAATTGGATACCAGCGACTGCCCTTCGTTCCGCTTCCAGCCGCGACCAGGTGGCGCGCCGTAGCGCGCCAGGTGCTATTCGGCCGAACGGGGCCGTGCTGGCGAGGCCTTGCTACATCCCTAGAACGCGCCGTTCCAGCCCGATAAGACTCGCAGGATGATTTGTTGTCATCAAGGCATCAAGAGCATTATGACTAGATGCCATGAGGACTACGGTCACCCTCGATGACGACCTGGCCATCCGGCTGGAAAGGCACCGGACCCAGCATGGCGAGAGCTTCAGGCAGGGCGCTCAACGAAGCCGTCCGCGTGGGCCTTGCCAAGCCCGAAGAACGCGCCGACGCCGCTCCGGAGGTGAGCCAGACTCGCCCGCTACCGCTGGGCAGGCGCCTTGCGGGCAGCATCGATAACGTCGCCGAGGTCCTCGCCATCGCCGAGGGCGAGGATTACCGCTGATGTACCTGGTCGATGCCAACATCCTCATCTACTCCACCGACGAGGACTCCGAGCACCACGCGGCCGCACGGGACTGGCTTGATGAGCGGACTGCCGGAGCGCCTAGGTCCGTCGGCTTGCCCTTCCCCAGCTTGCTCGCCTTTTCCGGCTTGTCACCAACCCGCGCATATACTCACCTCCCGCCGCGGCAGCGGATGCGTGGCAGCGTATCGAGGACTGGCTGTCCCGGCCAGCCGCCTGGATCCCCGTACCGGGAGCGCGGCATCAGCAGGTGCTCAGCGGGATCGTCCGGGAATGCCGGCCGGCCGGGAACCTCGTGCCGGATGCGCATCTGGCTGCGCTCGCCCTCGAGCACGGCCTCACCGTCGTCTCCACGGATACCGATTTCGCCAAGTACCCCGGCGTCACATGGCTCAACCCCGTCTCAGCCACGGCCTTAGGACTACCTCGCCGACCCGGCATGCTGAATCGTGGCCTGAGCGGGCAACACACAAGCAACCCAGGTCCGGGTCCGGAGGCGTCCAATACGTGGCTAACCCGAAGTTACGGCCAATTCGGTAGGCGATTCCGGGCCTGACCTGGTGTTTTACCGGATCGGCCGGATCGTGTTCTGGCTACTTATTTCAAGGTGAGCGGGATCGGGACGCCGATGAGCTCGAAGGCCTGCCGCTGGGTGCTGGTCGGCTCGGCGAGCATCGCGATGGTGACATCGGTGCCGGTGTACCGGACCTGGTTGCGGGTCAGCGTGGCCAGGTGATCCAGCAGGCCGCGGAAGCTGTGGTAGGGGCGCCCGGCCGGGTCGTGCTGATAGGAGGCCTTGGCCTGGGCGGCTGCGGACCGGCTCGCCGGGACGACCGGGTTGTCCTGCTGGGGCGGGTCCTGGTCGGTGTAGGTCAGCGGGGTCCAGGCGCGGCGCAGGTGCCAGGTCAGGTAGCAGGCGAGCATGCAGATCAGCACGTGCGCCTTGACGCGTTCCTCGAGCCGGTGGAACACCGGGCGCAGGTCCAGGTCGTCGGATTTGATGTGCCGGAAGTCCCGTTCCACGTATTTGAGGTTCTTGTACGCGGTGACCACGGCGGCCGCGTCGAGTTCGTGCGCGGGGACCGGAGTGCGGAGCACGTAGAACCCGTCCAGGGCGGCCTCGGCGTCGATCCGGTCCTGCCTGCGCTCCACGGCCAGGCTGGTGTCGGTGATGGTGACGGCGAAGTGCTTGGCGGTCTTGTAGGTGCTGATCACCTTGCCGACCTCGATCCCGATGGGCCCGGCGCCGGCCAGCCGCCCGGCGGCCACCCGGGCGGTGATCGGGGCGAGCAGCTTCTCGGTGGCGGCCAGGAGTTCCTCGCGGGTGCGGGCCCGGTCGGCGGCCAGGACCGGGTTCCGGCAGGCGACCAGCCGCTCGCCGGGGAAGTCGTCGGAGGTGATCTCCGCGAGGTCCTGCTGGTCGAACAGGGACAGCTGGAGTGGCCCGTCGTCGGCCATGAGCTTGCGGATGGCGGGGGCGCGCAGCGCGGTGATCCACTCGTAGGTGTCCGCGTCCGGCCGCGGGGTCCCGTCGTCCTTCTCGTTCATGGCCTGGATCCGGGCGCTGGTGATCATGCCGCGGTCCCCGACCATGACCATCTTGGCCAGCCCGAACTTGTCCCGCACCACCTTGACGATCTCGGTGAACGCGGCGGGGTCGCCGGTGTTGCCGGGGAACACCCGGACCGCGACGGGCCGGCCGGAGGGGTCGGTGAGCAGGCCGTACTCGATCTGCAGTTTGCCTTTCTTGCCGTCCCGGGAGTAGCCGCGGGCGGCCAGCGGGCAGTGCCGTCCTTCCAGCCACGAGCTGGACAGGTCGAACAGCGCCATCTTCGACGGGTTGGGCTCGGGGGCCAGGTGGCGGCGGGCCAGGTCCGCCTCGATGGCGTCCTGCCGGCGCCCGAGCCAGTCCATCGCCGCGTAGATGTCGTCGGGGGAGGCGCCGGCGACGCCGAGGTCGGCGCCCAGGGTGGCATCGGCCCACCAGGTCAGGGTGGACAGCTTGGAGGCCGGGGCGATGACCCGGGAGATGATCAGGGCCAGCGCCAGGTCCCGCTGGCGGCCCGCCGGGCCGAGCAGCGCGGGCAGGCCCAGCTTGGCGGCCATGGCGTGCACGGCGGCGGTGTGGCCGTGCGGCGCCGACCCGGTGATGGTGACCGCGGCGTCGGCGGGGACGAGGTGCTGGCCTTTGAGGCCGGCGTCGATCCAGTCGATGACGTGGCCGGGCAGCGCGGACAAGTTGGCGACGGTCTCGTTCTTGACCTTGCCGGCGTCGCGGTAGGTGCGGCGCAGGTACGCCGAGGAGTAGTCCTTGCGGCGGCCCTGCTTGTCGACGTACCCGGTCTTGGAGACTCTGACTACGTGGACTTTCCCGCCGGTTCGCGTCATATCCAGATCATAACGTTGTGACCGGACATTTCCCGGTAGCGACACGCCAATTTTCTGACTACAATAAGTGGCGGCATCTCACCGAAACGGCAGTTCAGGGCACGATACTTACAAAGAGCTACGGCAACTTCGGGCTAACACGGACAAAACGGCATTCCCCGGCACACGTCGGCACGGCTGCTAATACTGCTGCAAGCCCCTGGCAAGCCTTTATGCAGGTGACGGGGGCTGGTGAACCTCGCGGGGCAGACGTTCCTAGACCCAGGACAGACCTCTGTCGACCGGCGGGTCATGACTCTCAAGTTTCTGCTGTCGTTCCCAGTATCGCCCACCCAGGTATACGGCCGATTCCGATCATGGAACCAGCCTCTTTTGATCTTGCGGCAGCAGCAGATGGCAGCAGCGGCCAGCGAGCCCGGTCAGGTCAGGTCGGCGCACTGGCCGGTGGCCGGGCCGTTGCTGGTGTTGGCTTTGCCGCGGTGGGCCGGGGCGGGGATGTTGGCTGAGCAGGACAGTGACCCATTGACCGAGTTGCCCGCCACCACGGTGCCGCCGGTATTGCCGCTGATGCTGGCCGGCCCGCTGATGGTGTTCCCGGTCACGATCACCGGGCCGGCGTTGCCGGTGATGTGGATCGGCCCGCTGATGGTGGCCCCGCTCAGCGTCACCCCGCCAGAGTCGTCCGTGAGGGTGATCAGGCCGGTGATGTTGTCAGCCGGGCAGGACGTGCCGCTGACCCCGCCGACCAGGACCGGGCCGGCCGCGCCGGTCACCGAGGCCGGGCCGCTGACCGTCGAGCCGCACATCGCCAGCCTGGCGGGGCTGCGAGCCGAGAGCGGCCCGCCCAGCGTGGAGGCCTGGATCGAGACTATCGCCCCGGGCGCGACCGCCACCGGCCCGGAGATGGCCGCTTGGTCCAGGCAGGTAACGCCGGCGCCAATGGTGAGCGGCTGGTCGTGACGGCCTGTGATCATCTTCGTGCACCCGCCGACGGTGACCGACAGGCTGGCGGCGGCGCTATCCCCGGCCGGGTCCGTGGCCCGCACGGTGAAGTCGAATGCGCCGGCCAGCACCGGGGAGCCGGAGATCACTCCGACCGGGCTCAGCGACAGCCCCGGTGGCAGCCACCGGTCCGTGACCGACCAGGTGTATCGCGGGGTGCCGCCGACGGCCAGCATCTGGACGGAGTAGCGGGCGCCTAGCGTGGCGCCTGGCAGGCTGGTCGTGGTGACCGACAGCGGGCAGGCCACGGCAGCTCCGCTACCCTGCTGCGGATGTCCGGGACAGACACGGTCCCGGACGCTTCCACCCTCATCCCGTCCGGCAAGACCGGTCCGGTGAGCAGCAGGATGAACCTGGCTGCGGGCCGCGGCCGCGCTGCCCGTCTTCCCGGCCGCAATCGGCGTCACCGCGGCCAGCAGCCACCCAGTCAGGCCGAATGCAAGTGCACCCGCGGCCAGCGCCAGCCACCTTACGTACCTACGCATATCTCCTCCAACTTCGGGGTCAGCCTCGTCCGCTGTGGCCCAGCATTACGGCACGCGGAAGGGTTGCCGCGTGCGGACTTCCTTGTGCGGCATTCTGCTGGCGCTGCTGGGCTGGGCCAATGGAGCCAGGTACAACCTTCTGTGGACCCGGGTACAGTCCTGGCGCCGGGGCAGGCGGCATACGGCCGATGTCCATCATCACTGCGCGGCAGGATGCTGCCGTGGTTGCCGGTCATCAGGCGTCGGAGGAAAAGCGGACCGAGGTCGGCTCAAGCCGCACGCCCGGCCAGATGCGGAGGCCGCGGGCTAGTTCGTTGCCCGGCCCGATATAAGCGCCGTCCCCTACTACCGTGTCGTCCAGCACCGCACCGGGAGCCACTACGGCCCCCCGGCCAACAATCGAGCCGCGCACCACAGCGCCCTCGCCGACCGTCGCGGAGTCGAAGAGCACGCTGCCGTAGACGGTGGCTCCAGACCCTACCGAGGCTCCCTTGCCCACCACGGAACCGCCGGAGACGGACGCGTCCGGCTTCACCGACGCGCCCGCAAGCAGGAGCATGTCCCCCGGCGGCCCTGGCACGGCCGAGGCGGCCAGCCGTCCAAGCACCAGGTCACATGAGCCGCGTACGAATGTCTGTGGCGTCCCCACGTCCAGCCAGTACGCGGACTCGTGATAGCCCATGATCAGCTGTCCCGTTTCGATCAGGCCCGGGAACGTGTCCCGTTCGACAGATACCCGGCGGCCGGCCGGGATCTGGCCGATGACGTCGCGCCGGAACACGTAGCAGCCGGCATTGATCCGGTTAGTCACCGGGTTCGGCGTCTTTTCCAGGAACGCCATCACCCGGCCGGTGCCATCGGTCGGTACCACGCCGAACCGGGAGGGGTCGTTCACCTCGACCAGGTGCAGGGTCGCCGCGGCGTCGGCCTTGACGTGCAGGTCGATCTGTGCGCTCAGGTCGTGCCCGGACAGGATGTCGGAGTTGAGCACCACAACCGGATCGGCCGCGCTGGTGCCCCGCAGCAAGTCGGCCGCATTGCGGATCGCGCCGGCTGTATCGAGCGGAACGTCCTCGGCAACGTAGTCGATGGACAGCCCGAACGCTGAGCCATCGCCGAACGCCGCGGCGAACATCTCAGCCTTGTAGCAGGTTGCGAGCACGACATGGGTGACGCCGCCCGCGGCCGCCCGGGTCAGCAGGTGGGCTAGGAACGGCACGCCCGCCGTCGGCAGCAGGGGTTTCGGCGCGGACATGGTCAGCGGCCGCAGCCGGGTCCCCTGGCCTCCGACGAGCATGATGGCCTCAAGCGGTTTATCGAGCATTGGCCGGCTGCCCGGACACCGGGGTGTGTGCGTGCACATTCGTCATCCTCTGTGGTAGTGAGTCGTACTTTCGTAGCGGCGCGGCTGCTTACCGCCTTGGGCGTGGCGAGGCGCGACCGACGGTCGCGCGGTATACCTGACCCGTACCAGCCAGCACCGCTGGCGACGCCGACGCGGAGACAAAGGCGGACTGCCCGCCGCGCAGGCTCACATCGCCGCCATCGGACGACACTGTCACCTCACCATTCAGGCACAGCAGCACCTCTGGCCCAACTGGGTCACTAGGCTCTCGGGAGAGGGTCACAGGGACGTTGCTGACCACGACCCGCGACAGCGCGAAATCTGGCACAGGTGGCTGCCACCGCACCTCGTGCGGGCTGAGGGTCACCCGAGGTACCGTCAGCAACGGCGCGGCGTCTGGGGCGAGGAGATCGGCCAGTGCCTGGCTGTCCACCCGCTTGCTCGTCAGCCCACCGCGGACGACGTTGTCGGAGGAGGCCATGATCTCCACCCCTATGCCGGATAGATAGGCGTGCGGAACCCCGTCAGGCAGGTACATCGGCTGTCCCGGCTCAAGTCGGTGCAGCCGTAGCAGCAATGGCGCCACTACCAGCGGGTCGTCGGGGTGCTGTTCGGCCAGGGCGATGACCCATCCGAGGCTTGACTGCTCGTCGCGATCGAGGCTTGTGGCCGTCCTGCCGAGCAGGCCGTGTGCGCGTTGGCAGACCGAGCTGGCCAGCGCGCGCCGCTGACCCCGTGGCCAGGTGGCCAGGATCGCCAGCACACCGGCCGGGCCTGCCTGTCCCGCTGTCGACTTCACGGTCAGTAGCACCGGACGCAGTGCCGGAACATCCAATCTCGTGAGCATCTGGATAACCCGGTCCCGTGGGCGCAGGCCGGCCAGCGCGACGAACTCGGTAACTGGCAGGAGCATTTCCGGCTTGGCGTACGGGTCCACGTAGCTGCGTTCGGCCTGCGGCGTGTGGGCCGCTTGTTCGCGTGCGAACCCGGCGGCCGCCCGGGCTTGGGACGGATGCACCTGGATCGACAGCGCTCGGGCTACGGCCAGCACCTTCAGCAGGAACGGCAGGCGTGCGCCGAACCGGGTCGTGCATTCCCGGCCCAGCACGGCAACCGGATTGGCGTGGATCGCGGCGGCCAAACTGACCTCGCTGCCCTCCGGCTGGCACAGGCGTGACGGTTCCGCCGGGTGTGCGCCCATCCACAATTCCGCCTCCGGTCGGCCGGACGGCTCGCGACCCTGCAACGCGGCAAGCGCTCTGGTGGAGCCCCAGTCGTATTCGCGGACGGGGTTTGCCATCTTCCATGGCCCCGGGGCCCCCGTAAGGAACCCCGAGTGGCAGTTCGGCAGTTTCATCCGCCGAGTACCTCGTTGTCCGGAACGTGACGGGGATCGGCTAGCCGTACGTCGCCTATGGCTACGACGTCTGCACCGAAGGTGACGTCGCCGTTAACCTGGAACCGGCGGCAGCGGCGCAGGGACGGCGGCCCGGCCGGAAACCGCTGCTCGAAGCCGGGCAGAAGTTTGTAGAAGTCCTTGTCCAGCGTGACGACCGGCCCCGGGTCGTCGAAGCGGGGCTTCATCTGCCCGTCGCTGGTGAGCTGATAGGCATCGGAGCGCACGACCAGCAGGTCGTCGGTGGTCTTCACCGGGGCGAACCGCGAGCGGGGGACGTGGATCGCCCGTGCGCCGGGAATCGAGCCGATCGCCGCGCCCATCGCCGACTCAAGCTGGATCACCGGGGTGCTCGCCGGGTCCCGCGGATCGACAGTCTTGCGGTTGACAATCAGCGGCAGATCTGGTGCCGCCGGGTCGGCGGCCTGCAGTTCCTTGAGCGCGCGCAGGTCGATCCAGATGTTGTTGGTGTTGTACCAGCGCCAGCGCTCGACGTCGGTGAACGAGGTGTCTCCCTCCGGCACCTGCGCCGTCTCCCGCAGCACCACCCGGCCCTGGTGGCGCGCGAGGTGGCCGCCCTTGCGGTCGGCCGCCGTGCCGCGCACCGCCTCCAGCGCGAACGGCACCTGTTCGGCGGCAAGCCAGGCGGCGATCCGGACGTCGGCGAGCGCGCCGAGGTTGTCGGAGTTGGACACGAAGGCGTAGCGCAGCCCGGCGCCGAGCAGGGCATCCAGCGTGCCGGACGCCGCCAGCGCGGTATAGATGTCGCCGTGCCCGGGCGGGCACCACTCCAGCTCCGGGTCGGCCGGCCACCGCACCGGCATCAGGTCATCCGCACGGATCTTGGGCTCGTGGCCCTGCAGGAAGTCCAACCGCACATCAGGCACGCGCAGGCCGTCGTAGCGACGCAGAGCCTCGAGCGAGGGGCCACGGGTAGTTGCGGAGTTCATCAGCACGAGCGGCAGCCGGGCGCCGTGCCGCTCGCGCAGCGCCAGCACCTGCGTGGCGATGACGTCGAGGAAGCTCGCGCTGGGCTTGACCTCGAGCAGCGACTTCGGCCCCGACAGGCCCATGCTCGTCCCCAGTCCGCCGTTGAGCTTGACGACCACCAGCCGGTCGAGCACGTCACGAGCCTGGCCGGGCGGCGGCTCGGGCAGCTTCTCCAAGCGTGGCAGGTCCCGGAGCGGCTCCAGGACCTCGCCCGGCAGCAATCCGGCCTTATGCTCGCCCAACTGGCGCAGGCGCCTGCGCAAGGCAGCCAGCTCAACGGCGTGGACGCCGCCGGCCTCGGCCTTGGCCAAGACCGCAGTTACATAATCGGGCATAGTCATGCTGATCCTTCATCCGTAGGGGAGACTGTCATCAGGCGGCCCAGCCGAGGTAGTCGGCTTGCAGCGCGAGGGTCAGTTCGGTGACCGCTCGCGGGTCGGTCAGCGACCGGCGGGTGTGCTCGGCCACCCGGTTGAGCCGGTGCCGGACGGTGTTCGGGTGACAGAACAGGGTCTGGGAACCACCTCGCCGAGCAGATGCAGGAAATAGCGGGACCGCGGCCAGCTGAATTGACACCTCTCGTACCGCGAACTCAAGAACGGCGCTGAATTCAGGCTGCTTCTGCTGGAGCAGCTGCGCACGCAAGCGCAATTTCCTTGCCCTTGCTGACCCTTTATCACTACCCAGCACCTCCCTGCTGATGCCCTTATTGATAACTCCGCCTGGCCGGTGAGCCCGAATACTGGCATGGGCTAGAGCTGCCGCAGGAGGTCTTGGACGTAGCGCGCTGTGTCTTGCCACTGCGTAACTTCCACCCAGCGGACTCCGAGCGCTCGTACCGGATAATCGTTGCCGCCCTCGCGTAGTCGATCGCCGATGAACAGCAACTGACCTGGCGAGGTATTGAGCTCTTCAATCAAGCGCTTGATACCATACGCTTTGTCTATTCCTTTCCGCGTCACGTCGACGGACGTAGTCCCCCCGACGCGGACTTCCAGGCCAGGTAGCCGCTCGGCCGCATAGTCGCGTAGCTTTCGCTTCTTCGTACCGTCCCGGTCCCATTCACGCTTTGCATCAGATGGCGCCTCCTGACCGAGCGCTGAATAGGTTATCTGGCTACCCCGGTCCTCTATAATTTCTCCCCATGGTTTCTGTTTCCAGAACCCGAGCTCCTTGGCACCTTCTGCCAGGACACTTATTATGCGGCTTTTTTCGTCTTCGGTCAGGTCCTCGGCATAGAGCATGTGCCAGGCGCCGTTTCTCCAGACGTAGTAGCGCGTGCCGCAGGTAGGCATGATATGCAGATAGGCCAGCCTGCCAGCCGGAGCATGCAGATACTGGAGCACTTGAGCCTGGATCTGCTCGAACGTCCCCCCGGTAATAATGCAGACATCCAGCCGGGCGAGTAGTTCACCCAGGAGGTCGGCCATATGCTGGTCGATCCTGGATTTCGATACGGTAAGTGTGTCATCGAGATCAAAAGCCACGACGCGCAGGGTTGTGTTCATCTATTTTCTCCAGTCAGGCTGCTGTTTCAGCGGGCACATCTGCGCTCGCGGCGGTAGGGGTCAGGCGGGTGTGCACGGCGCGTACGATCCCCGCCGCGTCGATGCCGGCCGCGTGCAGCAACCCGGCGGGCTGCCCGGATCCTGGAAGGTCGGGTATGTCGCGCGCCGCGAGCCGCAGGATCGGCGGGCGATGCGGCTCATCGGCGAGAGCGCTGAGCACGGCTTCGCCAAGGCCACCCTCGGCCCAGTGATCCTCGACGGTGACGATCACCGCAGTCTGGGTGGCCGCCGTCCGCAGCGCGTCGACGTCGATCGGCTTGATCGAGTAACAGTCGATCACCCGCACCCGCACGCCGTCGCGTTCGAGCCGCCCGGCCGCCTCTTCCGCCTCCGCCACGGTTACCCCGCAGGCGACCACGGTGACGTTGTCGCAGTCGCTGCCACGCACCAGGCGGCTGCCGCCGATCCGGATGTCCTCATCAGGATGGGTCCGAACGACCGTCTTCGAGCGGAGGGTTCGCATGTAGGAGAGTCCGGGGCGGTCGGCCATCTGCGCCACCAGCGGCGGCACCTGGTTGGCGTCGGAGGGGTGCAGGACGGCGCTGCCGGCCACCTCGCGCAGCGCGGCGAAGTCCTCCGGGGCTGCCCGGGAGGAGCCGCCGTCCTCGCCGATGGTGAGGTCGGCGTAGGAACCGACCAGCTGCAGGTTCGCTCGTGAGATTGCGGCCAGGCGGCCGAAGTCGCACTCGCGGGACAAGAATATGGAGGCGAAGGGCGCCCAGCCGCGCGCCTGCATGCCCGCGGCGGCCGCGATCATCGGACGCTCGGCCATGAACATCTCGAAGTAGCGCTCCGGGTGCGCCTGCGCGAACGGTTCGGAGTACGTGGCGCTCGCCACCTCGCCGTCCAGGGCCACGACGTCGCCGCGCCGGTGCCCGAGGGCGGCAAGCGCTTCGCCGTAGGCCTCGCCGGTGGCGATCTGCGCTCCGGCGTCCCAGCGTGGCACTTCTTCCTGTCCGTGGACCTCGAAACGATGCGGTCGGCGCACTGTCCCAGGTCGCGCGACGTGAACCCGGAGGCGCTCGCGGCCAAGCCCGGCGATCATCCCCTCGGGATCCGCCGATGGCATGCCAGGGTGGCCCCGCCGGTCCCCGGCTGTCATGGCGCCGTGGCTCATCCGCGTGCGCGCGAAGATCACCGCGGGCCGCCCCGTGTTCGTGGCTGCCTGCCGGTAAGCGCGGTCGATCGCGTCAACGTCGTGCCCGTCGATCACCTGCGCATGCCAGCCGAAAGCCCTCGCCCGGCGCAGATCCCTTCCCAGCATGATCTCGCCGGCGTGGCCCAGCCGGTTGGCATCGACGACCACGGTCAGGTTGTCCACGGCCGCCCGCCCGCCGTAGCAGAATGCCTCCCAGGTGGAGTCCTCGGCCATCTCGGTGTCCCCGCACAGCACCCAGACCCGGCAGGGCAGCCGGTCCAGGCGCCTGCCAGCCAGGGCCAAGCCGACGCCGATGGGCAGTCCCTGCCCCATCAAGCTGGTCGCCACATCCGCCGGCAGAGTGGGCTGCAACGAGTGACCCAGCGGCCAGCGTCCGGACTTCGGAAAGCCCAGAAGCTCTTCATCGCGGATCGCTCCGGCGGCCTTCAGCATCGCGTAATACATCGGCCAAGCGCGGCCTCTGGAGAAGATCAGATGGTCACGCCGCGGATCTTGCGGGTCAGAGAAGCCGAGCCTGAGATGCCCATCCAGCAGCACGGCCATCAGCTCGGCTGCAGACATCGAGGACGCCGGATGACCCAAGCCGGCCGTAGCGCTCGCGTGAACGGAATCCATTCTCAGCTGCTGCGCTAGCTGGCGGCGGCAACGCGTCACCGCGGCGTCCTCGACGGCACTCTCAAGTCCGCCGGTAACTGGCATGTCCAGCTCCCTTCCTGGTCAATGCCAACCTTCATGCGGAACTTGGTGACCTGACGTCACATGACCTGGATGATTTGGCGGATGATCCGCCTAGCCCGCTGGCGGATGTCCGGCGGCGTCGCGAGGGCGTGCGGACATCGTTTGTCCCGAGGGCGCCAGGTTCCTGGATGACGGGCACGGAAGGCAGGCTGAGTACCGGCCAGCAGGCGGTCGCACGCCTGCTGGCCGGTAGCACGGCTGCTGGCTGGCGCCAGTCGGCAATCTCACCTAGGACATGTGTCGGCCGCTCACCCGGGCCGCGACGACACTGAGGTCCTGTTGAGGTAACGACCGCCCCGGCTGGCCTCGGGCAGGCCCAGCCAGATAGCTCATAATCGGAGGCTGCGATGCATGTGTTGAACGTTCCGGAGGCGGACCGGGAGCCTCGCCGATCCGACGCCATGACCTCGATCTTCGGTCGGAACGGCCAGCGCGTCCTGGCGCTGATCACCGGCATCCCGGTCCTGTCCGCCGACCAGGTTGACCAGGTGGCCGGGACGTGGAAGCAGGGAAACCCGGACGACCGTGCCAGCGCCTGGGCCCAGCTGAACGGCACCACCAGCGAGGAAGAGCGGTACGAGATCCTGGCCGCTGCGTCGCTGGCCCGCCGCGAGGCGCTGGAGACCTCTCGCCGGATGCGCCGTGACGACAGGGCGTTCTGGGCCGCCGCCTGCGATGCCAGCGCGGCCGTGGCCGCCGGCGACCGGATCGGCCGGCACTACGACATCCTGGTCGCCCCGTTCGCGGAGGTCATGCCCGGCCTGGCCGCCTGACCGCTGAGCCCCGACCGTACGCGCTCCAGCCGGGGGAGCACAACCGCCCTCAATTCGGGTTTATATGTAGGTTGTGAGGTAGGTCCGGGCGCGCGCGGAGGTGGCAGATGGGGCCAGGCGGGATGCTGCCGGGCGGGCATCCGCCGATCCGGGCCGAGGTTGTACACGAGAGCGCACGCACGCGCGTCATCCGCCTGTTCCTGCCCGGGGGGACGGTGATCCGCAAGGAGCCGCTGGGCCCGGGGGCGGAGCGTCGGGTGCGGCATGAGGCGGCGATGCTGGAGCGGCTGCGCGGGGTGGCCGGGGTGGTCCAGCTGGCGGATGCGCCGCAGTACCCGGGGTCGGTCGTGCTGGCGGACGCTGGCGGGACGAGCCTGGCCGGGCTGGCGAAGCCACTGCCGGCCGATGACCTGGCGGGGCTTGCGGTCAAGCTGGCGCGGGCGGAGGCGGGGATGCACGCCCGCGGCGTGCTGCACCGGGACATCACCCCGGCCAACATCATGGTCTCCGCCGATGGTGTGCCGTGCGTGGTGGATTTCGCGGTGGCGGCGCCGCTGGCGGAAATCGGCGCGGAGGTCACCGGCCAGGGCGAGATGGTGGGGACGCTGGCGTACCTGGCGCCGGAGGCGACCGGGCGGACCGGCCGGGCGGTGGATGCGCGGGCGGATCTGTACGCGCTGGGCGCGGTGCTGTATGAGCTGGCCACCGGGGGCCCGCCGTTCGGGGCCGGGGATCCGCTGCGGCTGGTTCGTGATCACCTGGCCCGGGTCCCGGTGCCGCCGGATGAGGTGAACCGGTCGGTCCCGACGGCGCTGTCGCAGGTGATCATGCACCTGCTGGAGAAGGACCCGGACCACCGCTACCAGAGCGCCGACGGCCTGGCCCATGATCTGGAGCGGGTGCGGGAAGCCGCGGGGCAGCCGGCGGCGGGGTGGCGGGCCGGGGAGGGGGATGCGCCGGTGCGGCTGCTGGCGCCGTCGCGGCTTGCCGGGCGCGAAGCGCAGGTCGCGGCGCTGCAGGCGGCGCTGGCGGAGGCGGTGGCGGGCGGGTGTGCGGGGGTGCTGGTCGGCGGGGCGCCAGGGGTGGGCAAGACGGCGCTGGCCGGCTGGCTGCGCCCGGCGGTGGCGGCCCGGGGGGGCTGGTTCGTGGCGGGCAAGTCCGACCCGTTCCGGCGGGATCTGGAGTTCGACCCGGTCAATCAGGCGCTGCGGGCGCTGGGCCGGCTGCTGCTGGCTGAGCCGGAGGAGAACCTTGCTGGGATCCGGGGGCGGGTTCTGGCGGCGGCGGGGCCGAACGCGGGGTTGCTGGCCGCGGCGGTGCCGGAGTTCGCCGCGCTGCTGGGGGTGCCCTCCGATCCGGGGGATCCGCTGACCGCGCAGGTGCGGGCGCAGCAGGCGGCGGCGGGAGTGTTGCGGGCGGTGGCCTTGCCGGGCCGGCCGGTGGTGGTGTTCGTGGATGACCTGCAGTGGGCCGGGCGTCCCCCGCTGGGGTTCGTGGACCTGGTGCTGGGCGGGGAGCCGGCCGCGGGGCTGCTGCTGGTGGCCGCGTACCGGGACGGCGGGCTGGACGGCGGGCACCCGCTGGCGCCGCTGCTGGCCCGGTGGCGGGAGATGCCCGGGGTGCGGCAGCTGCGGCTGGGGAACCTGCCCGCCGCGGAGCTGGGGGCCATGGTGGCGGAGATGCTGCAGGTGGACCCGGGCAGCGCGGCGGGGCTGGCCGGGGTGATCGAGCCGTACACGGCCGGCAATCCGTTTGAGACGGTGGAGCTGCTCAACGCGCTGCGCCGGGACGGGGTGCTGGCCACGGCGCGCGGCCGGTGGCGGTGGGAGGCGGCGGCGGTGCGGGCGCACCTGGGCCACGCCGAGGTGACCGGGCTGGTGGCCGCTCAGGTCGAGGCGCTGCCGCCGGGCTGTCGGCGGCTGGTGGAGGTGATGGCGTGCCTGGGCGGGCGGGCCGAGGTGAGCGTGCTGCAGGCCGCCACCGGCACGCCCGCCACCATGATGGAGCAGGCGCTGGCGCCCGCGCTGGAGGAGGGTGTCCTGGTGGGCGAGCCCGAGGCGGGGGAGGCGGTGCGGTTCCGCCACGACCGGGTCCGCGAGGCGGTCCTGGCCGGGCTGGACCCGCCGCGGCGGCAGACATTGCGGCTCGGCATGGCGCGGCGGCTAGCCGCCGTGCCGGAGCTGTTCGCCGTCGCAGCCGGGCAGTACCTGCCGGTGGCCGACGCGGTTGGGGACCCCGCGGAGCAGCGCCAGGTAGCGGGGCTGCTGCGGCACGCCGCCGGCCAGGCGGCGCTGACCGGCGACTACGCGCTAGTGGATGCGCTGCTGGCCGCCGCGCTGCGGTTGATCGGCCCGGACGAGACCGGCGCGCTAATCGAGGCGCGCACGGCCCGGCACGCCGCGCTGTTCAGCCTGGGCCGGCTGGAGGAGGCCGACGAGGAATACCGCGCGATCGAGGGGCTGTGCCCGGCCGTGCTGGATCGCGCGGATGCAACGGTGGTACAGGTGCGCAGCCTGACCAACCGGAACCTGGTAGCGGAGGCGTCCGGCCTGGCCCTGGGATCGCTGCGGGAGCTCGGCATCACCGTCCCAGCGGCGGACCGGCTCGACGCCGGGCTGGACCGGCAGTTCGGCTACCTGTACCGGTGGCTGGACGAGACCGACACCGCCGGGGACCTGGCCCGGCCGGAGGTCACCGACCCGGCGCTGCTGGCCGCGGGCCGGCTGATCGATGCGGTCGTGGCGGCGGCCTACAACGCCGCTGACCACGCCACGGCCGCCTGGCTGGGCCTGGAGCCGGTGCGGATCTGGCTCGAGCACGGCCCAGGCTCTGCCCTGGTCGGCGCGGCCGGCCACGCCGCCATGGCCGCTGTGATGCTGCGCGGCGACTACGCCGCGGGGTACCGGGTGGTGCGGCGGATCGTGGCGGTGGGCGAGGCTCACGGCTATGAGCCCGGCACCTCTCAGGCGCGCTTCCTGTCCGCTGTCATGGCATGCTGGTTCGAGCCGATTGAAAAAGCCGTCCAGGGAGGCCAGCGGGCCCGAGAGGAGCTGATCGCGTGCGGCAACCTGGCCAGCGCCGGATACGCGTACTACATGACCGTTTACTGCATGTTGGACTGCGCGCCGGCGCTGGATGGCTTCGCGGCCGAGGTGGAGGCAGGGCTGGCCTTCGCACGGCGGACCGGCAACGAGCAGGTCGGCCAGTGGCTCGGCAGCTACCAATGGCTGGCCGGCGTGCTGCGCGGCGAAGGGTCCGCCGCAGCCGACGCGGCCGTCCCGGCCGGCGGGCACGGCGGCAACCCGGTGACGCTTGTCGCCGTGCATAGCACCGGCGGGATCGCCGCCGCCGTCTTCGGCGATCAGGCGGCCCTGGCCCGGCACGCCGGGGTGTTGATGCCGCTGCTGCCGACGGTCGAGGGGTCCCACCCGAGCGCTGTGGCCCGGCTGCTGCACGGGCTGGCCCTGGCCGGGCAGGCCCACACCGCCGACGGCGAGGAGCGGGCCAGCCTGCTGGCCGAGATGGACGAGCTGACCGGATGGCTGGCCGCCCGGGCCGCGGACGCGCCGGACAACTTCCTGCACCTGCTGCGGCTGCTCGAGGCCGAGCGGGCCTGGGCCGCTGGGGACTTCCGCGCCGCCGCCCTGGCCTTCGACGCCGCCCGGCGGCAGGCCGCCGCCCGGCCGCGGCCCTGGCACCGGGCCCTGATCAGCGAACACGCCGCCCGGTTCTACCTGGCCCACGGCCTGGACCAGGCCGGCTATGACCTGCTCGCCCAGGCCCGCCAGCAGTACCTCGCGTGGGGCGCCACGGCCAAGGCCGCCCAGCTGGACTGGGCCTACCCGGCCCTGCGGCCACACGCCGAGGCTGCCGGGGACGGCGGCGGGCAGCCCGCCAATCATCCCGGGCGCGGTGCCGCGGTCACCACGGGGACGATCGACATGCTCGGCATCGTGTCCGCGTCGCAGGCGCTGAGCTCGCAGACCAGCATCGGCCGGCTGCACACCCAGGTGGCCGAGGTGCTCGGCGCGATGACCGGCGCCACGGCCGTGCATCTGGCGCTGTGGAACGACGAACGGCAGGACTGGCATGTGCCCGCCCCCGGCGGGGACGGCACCATCCCGGCCGGCGGCCCGAGCGGGGAGCACCCAGTGCCGGCATCGGTGCTGCGGTACGTCCAGCGGACCGGTGAGCCGCTGGTGGTGGCCGACGCGGCCGCCGATGACCGGTTCGCCCGCGACCCGTATTTCGCCGCGGGGTGCTGCGCGGTGCTGGCGGTGCCGGTGGTCAGCCGGGGCGCGCTGCGCGCGGTGCTGGTGCTGGAGAACCGGCTGTTGCGCGGCGCGTTCACCACCGAGCGGTTGGATGCCGTCAAGCTCATCGCCGGCCAGCTCGCCGTCTCCCTGGACAACGCCCAGCTGTACGCCGGGTTCCGCCGGATCGCCGACGAGCAGGCGGCATTGCGGCGTGTGGCGACGCTGGTCGCGCAAGGGGCCCCGCCCACCTCAGTATTCGACGCCGTGGCGGCGGAGATCCAGCGGCTGCTGGACGCCGACGGGGTCACCCTTGGCCGCTATGAGCCCGGCGACGAGGTCACGGTGGTCGCCCACCGGGGGGCGGGCGCGAAGATATCGCCGCCGGGGACGCGGGTCAGCCACGAAGGGGAGAACGCGACGACGCTGGTGCGCTGCTCCCAGGCGCCCGCGCGGGTAGAGCACTACGAGGACACCCACGGCGCCGTTGCCCAATTTATCCGCAGCTCCGGTATGCGGGTGAGCGTCGCAGCGCCCATCGTGGCGGACGGTCGACCATGGGGCGTCGCCATCGCGTACTGGAGCCGTGAGGAGTCACCGCCGGCCGACACCGAGGAGCGCATGGCTCAGTTCGCCCAGCTGCTGGAGACCGCCATCGCCAACGCCGAAAGCCGGGCCGAGCTGATGACCTCGCGCGCGCGGATCGTCGCGGCCGCCGACGACGCGCGTAGGCGTATCGAGCGGGACATGCATGACGGCGCCCAGCAACGGCTGGTCTCCCTAGCGCTGTTCTTGCGGGCGGCGCGGGCGGCGGTCATGCCCGA
Organism: uncultured Actinomycetes bacterium; assembly: GCA_963798675.1. Taxonomy (GTDB): domain Bacteria; phylum Actinomycetota; class Actinomycetes; order Streptosporangiales; family Streptosporangiaceae; genus Palsa-504. The sequence continues at coordinate 47,468 of CAWCUJ010000014.1, forward strand.
GCTCGGCGAGCTCGGCGCGCAGTTGGACCGGGCCACCGCCGAGGCCGATGGCGCCCTGGAGGAGCTTCGCGAGATCGCCCGCGGCATCCACCCGGCGATCTTGGCGCGCGGCGGCCTGCGCATGGCCGTCAAGGCGCTCGCCCGCCGCTCGCCGGTGCCAGTCGCCCTCAACATGCGCGTCGGCGGCCGACTGCCTGAGCATGTCGAGGTCAGCGCATACTACGTGATCGCCGAGGCGCTGACCAACGTGGCCAAGCACGCGCGCGCCTCGGCCGTCACGGTCGAACTTGAAGCCGACGCGGCGGGCACCGTGCTGCGCGTGGAGGTCCACGACGACGGCGCCGGCGGCGCCGATTTCCGCCGCGGCACCGGCCTGCTCGGCCTGAAGGACCGCGCGGAAGCGCTCGGTGGCCAGATTGTCCTCGACAGCCCTCCCGGGGCGGGCACCAGCCTACGCGTGGAGCTGCCGCTCGCCGCGGCGGACGCTGACGTCACCTCCCGCTAACCCAGGCTCATCTCGCTGGCGGTCCTCGCCCACTCTGCACACTCCATAGCGCGTATCACTTGCCTGCATAGTGGCGGGGAGTACGCGTCGACCGCTGACGTCGAGGCGGCCCTGAAGTGCCAGGCTCACATCTGGGCCGTGGTCGGGTTCGGGGCGGCCCCCACGTATATGACCCAGATTGACCGGCACCTAGGCGACCTGCGCGCCATGGAGGTCTGAGGGCAGGTCCCGGAACCGCATCCGGACTCAGGACCGTGCGGCCGCCAAGTCAGCAGTCGTTCAGGAGGCGGGTGTCAAGCAGGGTGGGGCCGAACGCGGCCCAGGCGCCGCCGTAGTACCCGGGGTCGCGCCGCTGCTGGCTGTCGGCCAGGCTGAGCAGGCGGCGGCTGGCGCCCACGGCGCCGTCGGCGTCGGCGGCGGCCGCGGCCGCGACGAGGGGCAGCGCGTTGGCTTCCGGGTTCACGATCGTGCCGTCGAGCTTGAGCGCCAGGGCGCGGGATCGGCCGGGGAGCCGCAGCCGCTGCCACCAGCGGGCGGCCAGCGTCCTGGCCTGGGGAACGCAGGACGCGGCGAACCAGACGACGGTTCGCTGGGCGTCGAGCCCGTACTGGGCGGTCTGGGGGTACACCGTCCCGTCGGAGGTCATCTCCGCCCAGTCCGGCGGCAACAGCGCGCCGTTGCCGGTCAGGTGCGCGGTCAGGGTTACGGCGCCGTCCGCTATCTGCAGCCACCGGTGGTTCCCGGTGAGACGGGCCAGGCCGGTCAGGGCGGGGAGCGACCAGTAGCTGGGGTCCAACGTGTCGGGACGGCCAGCCGCCCATGGGCCGGCCGTCAGGACCAGGGTTCCTGCCGGGCCGGTGGCGACCTCATGGGCCAGGATCGCAGCGGCCACCTGGCGGCCGTCTTGGTGCATCCGGTCCGCGCCGGGGCCGCGGTAGCGCAGCAGTGCCCAGGCGGTCAGCAGGTCGGCGTCGCTGGCCGGCTCGGGGTCGAGGATGTGGCCGGCCGCGTCCGCGTGCCAGGCGAGCAGGCCGTCGGGCCGTTGCAGGTGAGCCTGCGTCCAGTGCCAGACCTGGCCGAACAGGTGGTCGCGGCCGGCCGCCTCGGCCAGCAGCAGGCCATATGCCTGGCCCTCGCTGACCGTGTCACCGCCCTGGTCCGGCCGCCAGATGCGGCCGTCGGGCCGTACGTACGCGGCCAGGAACCGGTCCACCGCCGGTGGCGGCGGCCCGGGTCGCGCCCCGGGTGCCGGCGCCCCGGTAGGGCTGCCTTCGCCCGCTCCGATACCGCTTCCCGCTGTCCCGAACGCGCTGAACGAAGCGAGGAGGACCAGGCACAGGACCGCCGCGCAGGCCCGTGCCGCGGTCCTGACCCGGGCCCGGCGTCTCATCCGTGCTGGTGTCCTGAGGTTGTGGGTCGGCGCTGACGACCCGCGTCGCGCCGTCAACTGCCGTCCCGGGCCATGTAGGCGGAGGCGTCGGCGCGGTTGCGCACGCCGACCTTGCGGTAGGCGTTCTGCAGGTGCCGTTCGACGGTGTGCACGCTGACCACGAGCTCGGCGGCGATCTCGTGGTTGGTGCAGCCGCGGGTCAGCAGGCTGAGAACCTGAGCCTCGCGGTCGGTCAGGCCGTCTGGCCGGCGGGCCCGGGTACGAGGCGTGGGGGCCGGCGCCAGCTGGCCGGCCGCGCCCTTGGCGTCGGCTAGCAGGCTCGCGAGCATGCCCGGGTCCGGGAAGGTGGCGATGAGGTCGCTGGCTTCGTTCAGGCGGATCTGGGCCTCGGCGGCGCGCCCAGCGCGGGTATAGATCGTGGCCAGCCCCACCAGCGCGGCGGCGGTATCAAGGCGCCACCGATGATGCCGGGCCACGTCCAGCGCGGCGAGCGCGGCCGTTTCGGCCGCGGCCAGCTCACCGCGGTCGGCGAGAAGATCAGCCGATACCACGTCGGCGACCACGGTGAGCCGGGAACGGGTACCCAGGTCCGCCGCCTCGCGGGCGTAGCGCCCGGCCGCCTCGCGGTCGCCCTGCCAGCAGGAGAGCGCCGCCATGAAGCTCAGAGCCAGCTGACGGGCCAGGTTGTCGGCCGGCTGGTGAACGGGCCGGATCGCCCGCTCGAGAAGCACCCGGGCGTCGGCGTCGTGGCCCCGCCAGAACAAGAGCACACCGAACAGCGCGATCGTCCGAGCCCGCCAGTAGGCACTGCCCGATTCCAGTTCCAGCTCTGCGGCTTGCCGGCTAACCGGCTCGGCCGCGGCCAGGTTGCCATCAAAGCAGTGATGCAGCGCCCGGAAAAAGCAGGTGGCTGACTCCACCGAGGCAGATCCGTGAAAGCCGGCGCTCTGCGGCGCGGCCGCCTCGGCTGCGGCCAGCCACGGCTCTATGTCCTCTGGGCGGCCTTGAAGGCTGGCCAGCAGAGCTCGTATCAGGCACATCTGCGCGTCGCTCGCGACCATCTCCGGCGGCAGCCGGTCCAGCCACGAAGCCACGGTCACGGCCAGCCCCTCATCGAGGACCTTCTGCCAGTGCATGGCTATCAGCTCCCGGGCCTCACACAAGTCACCAGCGGCGATAGCGTGGTCGATCGCCTCGGCGGCGGTCCCGTGCTGGCGGTTCCATGCTGAGGCACGCCGGTGCAACAGCAGCGCCAGCCCCGGCTCGGCGCGGTCGAGCTCACGGCGCAGCGCCTCGGCGAACAAATCGTGGTAGCGGTACCAGCGGCGGGCGTTGTCCAGCGGCACCAGGAACAGCTGGCCGTGTTCGATTTCATCCAGCAGGTCCTGGGAGCCGGCCGAACTGGTCACCGCGTCGCACAACGGCGCGCAGAACCGGCCAAGCACCGCGGTGCGGAGCAAGAACGCGCGGATCCGAGGCGGCAGCCCGGCTAGCACCTCGGTCGCCAGGTAGTCGAAGATGTGCCGGTCATCGCCGGCCAGGGCGCTGATGAACCTGGCCGTGTGACCGTCCTTCTGACCGCGCAGCGACAACCCGGCCAGGTACAGGCCCGCGGCCCAGCCCTCGGTGCGCTGCCACAGCGCGTGGATCTCATCGGGCGGCAGCGTCACGCCGAGCGTCTGGTTGAGCAGCAGCTCCGCCTCCTCCTGGGAAAAGCGAAGCTGCCCGGCCCGGATCTCGGCCAGTTCCCCCCGGGCGCGCAGCCGGGCCAGCGGCAGCTCCGGGTCACAGCGGGCCGCTACCATCAGGCTCAGGGTCGGCGGCATGTGCTCCACCAGGAATTCGAAGCCCGAACGCACATCCGGGTTGGTGATGAGGTGAAAATCATCGATCACCAATGTGATCCGCCGGGGCATCGAGGCCAGCTCGTCAAGCAGCAGCGTCTCCACCCACCCGGGTGTCAGGCTTCCGTGAGCGGCCAGCGTCTCCAGCGCCGCCGCGCCGGTGCCCGGCGCCGCGGTCCCCAGCGCCGCGATGACCCCGGACCAGAACCGCGCCGGGTCGTTGTCACCCTCCCGGGCCGACAGCCACGCCGCTCCGGAATCCTGGGCGGCCAGCCACCAGTCGCGCAGGAGGGAAGTCTTCCCCCACCCCGCCGGCGCCACCATCAGCACCAGCCTGGCCGCCAGGCTTTCGGCCAGGTCTTCAAGCAGCGCCTGCCGGGCCACGGTCCCCGGCCGTCCCGCGGGCGGATACAGCGCCGAGGCAGCCACCATCACCCGGCGTCCGGCACCATCGCCCGCCCGTACGGGCAAGCGCGATACCGTTTCACGAACAGCTTGCTGAGTCACCTAGAACCCCATCAGACGAGAAGTGACGGACCGGCCGGGGACAGATGCCATTAATCCCCAGCGAGACTCATCATCACGATGAGTCGTGTGAGCTGTCGTCACCAGGCGTATGTGATATTCACTGGCGTGCCAGCCCGGCCTTTGTCACATGTCCGGTCACGGCAGATCACCGGGCGCCGGGGTGGTCGGCCCGCCACGTGATCTGCAGCCTGTCATCAGCGCCGCCTGCATAGTCGCCGGAAGTCCGCCTGCATGGTCAGGCTTCCGGTCTGCATACCCGTCAAGATGGTCGATCTCAGTGATGCCAGCGGCCCGCGACGCTCGGTAGGACTCTTATGACGCCACGGTGTGCTAGCCGAGGCGCGCCACTCGCCAGCTAGCTAGCCGCTCCCGGGTCAGGAACCGAAGGAGTGGCACTGAAAAGAGGTGTCGATGACCACCCATCTGAGCTTCCCGATGACCACCCATCTGAGCTTCCCGATGACCACCCATCTGAGCTTCCCGATGACCACCCATCTGAGTTCCCCGTCCGCGTGGATGACGGGCTCGAAGAATGGCTGGAATCAGCCGACAAATACGGCGGCCAGCCTCGGTTACGGCTTCGGGCACAACGTGCTCCCGGCGCTGATCGTCTTCGCGTTCGTCGTCTTCTTCGTCGTGAAATTGGCCCGCAGGCGAGGCTAGGCGATCGGGACGGTACCAACCCTCAAGCCCTCCCAATGCCAGATCTCCCGAACTCCTTACATGGACCCATGAGCATGCATCTGATCAATCATTTTCTCCATTCCTACGGGTACCTCGCCGTCTTCCTATTCGTCGCGCTGGAAAGCGTAGGCTCTCCGCTGCCCGGCGAAACCGCGGTGATCGCTGCAGCGCTTTATGCTGGATCGACTCACCGGCTCAGCATCGGCCTGATCGCGCTCGTCGCGGCCGTCGCGGCCATCGCCGGTGACAACGGCGGCTACTGGCTGGGTCAGCATGGCGGCTCGAGGCTGTTGCGGCGCTATGGCCACTGGGTGCGGCTCGACGCCAGGAAACTCAAGGTGGGGCGGTATCTGTTCGCCTGCCATGGAGGCAAGATCGTGTTCCTGGGACGGTTCATTACCGCACTGCGGACCTACACCGCATTCTTCGCCGGGCTGAACGCGATGCACCGCTCCCGCTTCCTTGTCGTCAATGCCGCGGCCGGCGCAATGTGGGCGGCCGCCTGCTCCTTCGGCGCCTACGCCCTGGGCAGCGCGGCGATACGGATGGGAAGCGACCTCGCGATCGGCGGACTGGCGGTCGCCGGCCTGCTGACCATCGTGGTCGCGCTGGTCATGAACCGGATAATACGCCGGTTTGAGGAGCGCGCCGCCGCGGCCTTCCCGGATCCGCCACGGATTCGACCCTGCTGACCGGAGCAGCCGAGGCGCATTTCGTCGTTACACGCCAATTCGTTCGCGGCCTGAATAGAAGTACGGCCGCGCTGCTGAGGAGCTCTCGGGCAGGAACCATGAAGAGCACGGATAACACTGGAGTGAAAATGGACATAGAGGTAATCGTCGAGATTCCCAAGGGACAACGGAACAAGTACGAGGTGGACCACCGCACGGGCCGGATCCGGCTTGACCGCATGCTCTTCACGGCGACCCGGTACCCCGCCGACTACGGGTTCGTCGAGGACACCTTGGCCGAGGACGGTGACCCGCTCGACGCCCTGGTTCTGCTCGACGAGCCAACCTTCCCCGGCTGCTTGATCACGGCACGAGCCATCGGGATGTTCCGGATGAGGGACGAAAAGGGACCTGATAACAAGATTCTGTGCGTCCCCGCGGCCGATCCCCGGATGGAACACCTGCAGGACATTCATCACGTACCCGAGTTCGAGCGGTCGGAGATCCAGCACTTCTTCAAGGTTTACAAGGACCTTGAGCCCGGCAAGATGGTGGAGGCCGCCCGGTGGTCCGGCCGCGCGTCCGGCGAGGCGGAGATTGAGCGCTGCCGTAAACGCTTGAGCACTGCCCTGCCTCAGGTAGTGGAGCTCTGGGCGGGCGACCCGTCAGGTGGGGCGGGCCGGGCTCAGGCCAGCTGAGCCCTGGTCCGTTCGGCTCAAAGAGATTTCCCGAACGGACCGGGTGCGTGTCACCAGGCCAGCGGCGCGCATCACCGGGCGCATGTGAAGCGGCTCACCCGCATTGCCGCGCGCTTCCTCGAGCGCAGTAGCTGCGTTCAGGCGGCGCTCAGGCTTTCCGGTTAGCTGGAAGATGAATTGGACGCCTGCTGCCAAGACGCCAGCCCTCGGATCGGCGATCGTGAGGAGTGTGCGAAACGAAGCTGCAGTGACCCAGCTAGCCGTAGAGCCTGACGCCCGTTCCGAGACGACCACCGGCTCGGTCGCTCCCGTCGCCAGGGGAGGGATCGTCGCCCGTCGGGGGCTGTTGGCGCGGCTGGCCGAGGCGGCGCGGGTGACGGTGGTGTCGGCGCCGGCTGGGAGCGGGAAGACGTTCTTGCTGCGGTCGTGGGGCTGCGCGGCGGGTCTGGCGGAGCGTACCGGCTGGGTGACGGTGCAGGGTGAGGAGCGGGATCCGCAGCGGTTCTGGATCTCGGTCGCGGATGCGCTGCGCGGCACGGCGGCGGGTGCGGGGCTGGTGCGGCCGTTGACGGCCGCGCCGGATCTGGACGGCTGGGCGGTGGTGGAGCACCTGCTGGAAGACCTGGGCCAGGTGAAGGAGCAGGTCTGGCTGGTCATCGATGACCTGCACGAGCTGGGCTGTGACCAGGCGCTGGCCCAGCTGGAGTCGCTGGTGCAGCGGGCCCCGGCGCAGCTGCGGTTCGTGCTGGCCGCCCGCCATGATTTCGGGCTGGGCCTGCACCGGTTGCGGCTGGAGGGCGAGCTGACCGAGATCCGCGCGGCGGACCTGCGGTTCACGGCGGGCGAGGCGCGGGCGCTGTTCGGCGCGGCCGGGGTGGAGCTGCCCGGTCCGGCGGTGGCGCTGCTGGTCGAGCGGACCGAGGGCTGGGCGGCCGGGCTGCGGCTGGCCGCGCTGTCGCTGGCCCGGCACCCGGACCCGGAACGGTTCGCGGCCGAGTTCTGCGGCAGCGACCGGATGGTGGCCGAGTACCTGCTGGCCGAGGTGCTGGAGCGGCAGGCCGAACCGGTGCGGCGGCTGCTGCTGCAGACCTCGATCCTGGAGCGGGTCAACGGCGAGCTGGCCGACCTGCTGACCGGGGGCAGCGGCGGCGAGCGGGCCTTGCAGGACCTGGAGGCGGCCGGCGCGTTCGTGGTCCCGCTGGACATGCGGCGTTCCTGGTTCCGGTACCACCGGCTGTTCGCGGACCTGCTGCAGCTGGAGTTGCGGCGCAGTGACCCGGCCCTGATCCCCGCGCTGCACGGCGTCGCGGCGGGCTGGTTCGCCGGGCACGGGCACCCGGTCGAGGCGATCCGGCACGCCCAGGCCGCACAAGACTGGGACCTGGCCGTCCGGCTGCTGGCCGACCACTGGCTTGGTCTGGTGCTGGACGGGCGGGGCGGCACCGCGCGGGAGTTCCTGGCCGGGTTCCCGGCCGATCTGGCCGCCGACCCGGAGCTGGCCGCGCTGCGCGCCTACGACGAGCTGGACCGCGGATCGCTGCAGGAGGCCCGGCGGTACCTGGCCCTGGCCGGCCGCGGCTCGGCGTCGGTCCCGGCCGAGAGGCGCGGGCGGCTGGAGGAAATGCTGGCGGTGCTGCGGCTGCGGCTGGCCCGGCAGGGCGGCGACCTGCCCGCCGTGGAAGAAGAAGCCCAGCGGCTGCTGGCCCCCGAAGGGCCGCCCGGGGCGAGCGGGCTGAACCTGCACGCGCTGGCGCTGATCAGCCTGGGCACCGCCGAGCTGTGGGCGGCCCGGCTGGATGACGCCGAGCGGCACCTGGAGCAGGGCGCCGCGCTGGCCCGCCGGATCGGGCAGCCCTACCTGGAGACCGACGGCCTGGCCCACCTGGCCCTGGTCACGCACTTCCGGTCGCTGCCGCGCAGCGTGCAGCAGGCCCGGCAGGTGATCGAGCTGGCCGCGCGGCACGGCTGGACCGATGAGTCGGCCGTCGCGGTCGCCTACCTGGTGCTCGGCACCGCGCTGTTCTGGCAGGGACAGCTGGACGAGGCCGAGTCGTGGCTCAGCCGGGCCGAGCACGCCCTGCGCGCCGACGTCCGGCCGGCTGCCGGGATTCTGCTGCGTATCGTCCGCGGCCAGCTCGACCTGGCCCGCGGCCGGGACGCCGAGGCGCTGGCCGCCTTCCTGGCCGCCATGCCGCTGGCCGACCTGCTGGCCACGCCGGACCCGCTGGTCGCCCGGATGCGGGCCCGCATCCTGCAGGCCCTGGTGCGGCTGGGAGACACCGCCCGCGCCGACAGCATCGTGGCCCGGCTGGACGCCCGCGACCGCGAAACCCCCGAGATGCGCATCGCCGCGGCCGCGCTGCGCCTCACCCAGGACGACCCGGAGGCGGCGACCGCCGCGCTGGCCCCCGTCCTCGGCGAGCCTGTCCCGGTAACCGACTCCCGCGGCCCGGCCGGACATGTCTCTCCGGTGGAGGCGATCGCCGGCAGCGGATTCGGCGACACCGACCCCGCGCGCGGCTGGGTGGCCCACGCCTGGCTACTGGAGGCGGCCGCCCGCGACGCGCTCGGCGACACCGCCGCCGCCGAAGACGCCCTCGAGCATGCGCTCAGCGTCGCCGAATCCGGCGGCGTCCTGGTGCCGTTCCTCTTCCACCGTGCGCCTGAACTGCTCGAGCGCCATGCCCGGCATTGCCCCGCGCACGCCGCCCTGATCTCCCGGATCCTCACCCTGCTCACCCAAGGGCCAGGGGGGTACGGGGGGACGGCCAGTCCCTCCCAGGGGGGGTCCGGGGGGATGGGTCCCCCCGGGGAAGGACAGTGGAGGTCCCCGGGGGGATCGCCCCCCCGGGAGATAGCACAGCTAACGCAACCCCTCAGCGAGGCCGAAATCCGCGTCCTGCGCTACCTGCCCGGCGACCTGTCCGTGCCGGAGATCGCCGGACAGCTGTCACTATCCGTGAACACCATCCGGACGCACATGCGCCACATCTACGACAAGCTCCAGGCGCACCGCCGCCGTGACGTCGTGGCCCGGGCCCGCACCCTCGGCCTGCTCGCATCACGCTGACCCAGGAGAACCAGTCATGACCTCATCGCCGCCCGAGCCCTTTGACGTCGTAGTCGTCGGCGCCGGACCTGCCGGTGTGGCCGCGGCGCTGCGCGCGGCCCGGCTCGGGGCCAAGACGGCGCTGATCACCCGGGATCAGTACGGCGGGATGGCGGCGAACGACGGGCCCGTGCCGGTACGTACGCTGGCCCAGGCGGCGAGGCTGATCCGGGAGGCCAGGCAGCTGCCTCGCTACGGGATCGCGGGCCGCGAACCCTCAGTTGATTATCCCCGGCTGCTGGCTCGTGTCCGGGAGGTCACCGCGGCCGTGCGCGAGCAGACGCTGCTGCGCAGTGATCTTGAGCAGGCCGGCGTGCGGATCCATGAGCAGGCCGGCCAGGCACGGTTCGCGGAAGCCCACACCGTTGAGAGCGACCACGCGCCGCGGCTCCGGGCAGGCAATGTCATCCTCTGTACCGGGGGAATCTCCCGGCCGCTGCCGGTTCCCGGCTTCGAGCTGACCGTGACGCACAGCGACGCGTGGAACCTATCCTCGGTGCCGTCGTCGATGATCGTCATCGGGGGTGGCGCCACCGGCGTGCAGGTGGCGTCGATCTTCAATGCGTTCGGCTCGCGCGTCCATCTCGTCGAGGTCGGTCCCCGCATCCTGAGGACCGAGGACCATGAGGTGTCCGACGCCGTTTCTGCCGCCCTGGCCGCGTCGGGCGTCCAGGTCGTGGAAGACGCCGGGACCATCGACCGCTTCGAACGCTGCGCGGCCGGCGTGCGCCTGCTGCATTCCTCGGGCCAGGGGCAGCACCGTATCGAGGCGACATTGGCGGTGGTCGCGGCCGGATCGGTGGCTGACACTGGCGGCCTGGCCCTGGACCGGGCCGGCGTGCAGATGGACCAGCGCGGGTATGTCGAGGTGGACGCGCAGTTGCGCACGACCGCGCCGCACGTCTTCGCCGCCGGTGATGTCACCGGGCGCGCGATGGTCGTGCACGAGGCGGTCCGCCAGGGGGTGGTGGCCGCGACCAATGCCGTCCTCGGAGCGACCACGGTCCTGCCCGCCCCAGTGAGCCCGATCGGCAGCTTCACCGACCCTGAGTACGCTTCGGTCGGGCTGACCGAAACGGCCGCCCGGCAGGCCCATAAGACGGCGGTGGCGACGGTGCGCTTTGAGTCGCTCCCGCGGCCGATCATCGATGGCCGCCAGACGGGGTTCTGCAAGCTGGTCATCGACCGCGAGCGTCATGCGATCCTGGGCTGTCACGTGGTGGGGGAGCGTGCGGTCGAGCTCGTGCAGCTGGCGGCGACGGCGATGGCCGCCCAGATGCCGGTCGAGCAGCTTGCGCTGGTCCCGTTTTCCTTCCCCACCTACGCGGACGCCTTGGGCCGCGCCGCCATCCTCGCCGCGATCGAACTCGATCCCACCGGAACGTGGGCGGCCGATCACCTCGACACAGCCGTAAAGGCCGGCGTCACCTGATCTCGCCGGAGAAGGGCGACTTCCTCGCGGTCAGCGGGCATGATCCGGGTATGGGAAATTCTCCCGAAGCGGGCTCCGGCCAGAGCCCGGCTCTGGCCGGGGAGCAGGCCGCGCTGCGCCGCGTGGCGACGCTGGTGGCCCGGGCGGCATCACAGGCGGATGTGTTCGCGGCCGTCGCCGAGGAGGTCGGCCGGGTCCTGCACGCCGACCGCACGTTCCTGACCCGGTACAACGACGACGGCACGGCTACGCTCGTCGCCGCGTGGAGCGCGGCGGGCGAGGCCGCGCCAATCAGCTACCACGGCCCCCTGCCCGAAGGCGGCCCGGCCGCTCGCGTCCAGGCCACCGGGCACCCGGTCCGCATCGATCGGTACCCGGACGACTCGCTGCTGGCGTCGCACGGTGTCCGGTCCGGTGTCATAGCACCGATCACCGTCGGGGGCCGGTTGTGGGGCTTCATGACCGCGGGGTCGGTGACCGGGCAGCCGCCGCCGCCGGAAACGGAGGCACGGCTGGCCGGGTTCACCGAACTGGTCGCGGCCGCGATCGCCAACGCCGATGCCCGCGAGGAACTCCGCCGGGTCGCCGACGAGCAGGCCGCGCTGCGCCGGGTGGCCACGCTGGTCGCCCGTGGCGCGCCGTCGGCGGAGGTGTTCGCCGCGGTAGCCGAGGAGATCGGCGCGTTGTTCGGCGCCGACATCACGTCGATCATGCGGTTCGAGGCGAATGGAGACGCGACCTTCATGGGCGGGCACGGCGTGGTGTGGCGCGAGCAGGATACGCGATTCAAGCCCTATCCAGGCACCGCAGTCGCCTCGGTCCGGGCTACCGGCCGCGCCGCCCGGCTCGACGCCGACGATCTGGCCGCGGCGGTCCTCCCCGAGGTTTTCCGGACCGAGGGAGTTCGTTCCGCGGTGAACGCCCCGGTCGTGGTGGAGGGCACTATCTGGGGCACGGTCGGCGTCGCCTCGCGGCGCGGACGGCTTCCGGTTGATACCGAGCAACGGCTGGCCGGATTCACTGAGCTGGTGGCCACCGCGATCGCGAACGCGCAGGCGCGGACCGAGCTACGCGGCTTCGCCGACGAGCAGGCGGCGCTGCGCCGGGTGGCGACGCTGGTCGCCCGCGGTGCGCCCCCGGAGGAGGCGTTCGCTGCGGTCGCCGCCGAAGTCACCCGGGTGATCGACGTGGACGTCAGCTTCCTCAGCCGCTACGCCGGCGACGGCACAGCCACGGTCGTCGCAGTCTCCGCCCTGCCGTCGGCTGTCCCGGTCGGCACCCAGTTCGATCAGGGCGGGCGGAACATCCACACTCTCGTGTTCAAGACTGGCCAGCCGGCCCGGATCGAGGGATACGCCGAGGCTTCCGGCCCGGCCGCCAGCGTCGCTCGTGAGACGGGCGTCCATTCGGCCGTGGGCGTCCCGCTCACCGTGGAGAGCCAGCTCTGGGGCGTCATGGCCGTCGCGAACACGCACGACAAGCCGCTGCCGACGGATACCGAGCAACGGCTGGCCGGGTTCACTGAGCTGGTGGCCACCGCGATCGCGAACGCGCAGGCGCGGACCGAGCTGCGCGGCTTCGCCGGCGAGCAGGCGGCGCTGCGCCGGGTGGCGACGCTGGTCGCCCGCGGGGCGGCGCCGCAGGAGGTGTTCGCGGCGGTCACCGCGGAAGCGGGACGCGCGGTGTCCGCCGATTTCACCAGCCTGTGGCGGTATGACCCCGACGGCGCCGTAACGGCCGCCGGCAACTGGGGGGCCGACAGGCCGTATCCCATGCCGGTCGGCACCTGGCTTCCGGCCGGCGGAGCCAACGTGCACACGGACGTGTTCCGCACCCACCGGCCGGCCCGGCTGGACAGGATCGAGAAGGATCCCGGCGCAGGGCTGGCACCCTCGATCGCGGCGGGCGTCCGTTCGGGGGTAGGCGTGCCGGTCTGGGTCGAAGGCAAGCTGTGGGGCGCGATGGTCGCGTCGTCCACCGGGGAGCCGCTGCCGACGGATACCGAGCAACGGCTGGCCGGGTTCACTGAGCTGGTGGCCACGGCGATCGCCAACGCCGAGGCGCAGGCCGCGCTGCGGGCCTCGCGGACGCGGATCATCGCCGCCGCGGACGCCACCCGGCGGCAGATCGAGCGGGAACTGCACGCCGGCGCCCAGCAGCGGCTGGTCACGCTGGCCCTGCAGTTGCGCGCCGCCCAGGCGGACGTGCCGCCCGGCGCGGCGGGACTGGTCGCCGAGCTGGACCAGGTGGCCGGCGGGCTGACCGGGGTGCTGGAGGAGCTGCGCGAGTTCGCCCGCGGCATCCATCCGGCCATCCTGGCCGACGGCGGCCTGGGCCTGGCGCTGCGCACGCTGGCCCGGCGCTGCCCCATCCCGGTTCGCCTGGACGCGCCAGTCCAAGGCCGGCTGCCCGAGCAGGTCGAGGTGTGCGCCTATTACGTGGCGTCTGAGGCGCTGGCTAACGCGGCCAAGCACTCCCGCGCCGCCGCCGTCACGGTGCGGGTCCTGGCCGACGGTGACGCGCTGACCGTCCAGGTCCGCGACGACGGGGTCGGCGGCGCCCGCCTCGGCGCAGGGACCGGGCTGCTGGGCCTCAAAGACCGCGTCGAGGCCCTCGGCGGCCGGTTCACCCTGCACAGCACGCTAGGCGAGGGCACCACCGTCACCGCCCAACTGCCGCTCACCACCCAGTCCCCGTGACTGCCTGCCTGCGAGGGGGATACGTGACCGCTTCGGTTGAACTGATCGCTTATGCGTCCAGGCTGGGAGGTGACCTGGCACGGCTGCGGGAGATCCTGGCTGGCCCTCTGGCGGGCCTGTTCGCAGGGGTCCACGTCCTGCCTTTCTACGTGCCATTCGACGGCGCGGACGCGGGTTTCGACCCGCAGGACCACACGAAGGTCGATCAGAGGCTCGGTTCATGGGATGACATCGCGGCACTGGCGCGAGACGGATACATGGTCATGGCCGACCTCATCGTCAACCACGTTTCCTGCACGTCCCCGCAATTTGCTGACTGGCTGGCCAAGGGACCGCAATCGGCCTACGACGGGATGTTCCTCACTTTCGGGTCCGTCTTTCCCCGGGGTGCCCGGGAGGAGGACCTGCTGTGCCTGTACCGGCCGCGGCCGGGGTTGCCGTTCACCGCGTATACCCCCGCCGATGGCAGCAAGCGCCTGGTCTGGACCACGTTCACCCCGCAGCAGATCGACATCGACGTCGGGCAGCAGATCACCCGGGAGTACCTGCTCGGCGTCCTGGACCGGTTCGCCGCCGCGGGGGTCTCTCAGGTGCGGCTGGATGCCGTGGGGTATGCCGTCAAGACCCCCGGCCTGTCGTGCTTCATGACACCGGAAACGTTCCGGTTCATCGGCGAGATCACCACCTGGTGCCATCAGCGCGGCCTGAGGGTGCTGGTGGAGATCCATTCCTACTACCGAGACCAGATCGAGATCGCGCGGCAGGTGGATCAGGTCTACGACTTCGCCCTGCCGCCGCTGGTGTTGCACGCCCTGACTACCGGTGATCCTCAGCCGCTGCTGGCCTGGATGAAAGTGCGGCCTGGCAACGCCGTAACGGTGCTGGACACTCACGACGGCATCGGCATCATCGACGTCGGCGCTGACGGCAACGACCAATTCCGGCCCGGCCTGCTCACACCGGCCCAGACCGATCAGCTGGTCACGACGATCCACGACAACAGCGGCGGCACGTCCAGGCTCGCCACCGGCACCGCCGCGTCGAACGTGGACCTGTATCAGGTCAACTGCACGTTCTACGATGCGCTCGGCGCGGACGACCACCGCTATCTGCTGGCCAGGGCGCTGCAGTTCTGGGCACCCGGCACGCCCCAGGTCTACTACGTCGGATTGCTGGCCGGACGCAACGACATGGAACTGCTCCGCCAGAGCGGTGTGGGCCGTGACGTCAACCGCCACCACTACACCGCGGCCGCCGTGAACGACGAGCTGCGCCGGCCGGTTGTCCAGGCGCTGTTCGGGCTGATCCGGTTCCGCAATACCCACCCCGCCTTCGACGGGGTCTTCGACATCAGTGCCTCCGGCGGGCACCTGCAGGCCGCCTGGACCAACGGCGATCAGGTTGCCCGCCTTATCGCCCGCCTCGACAGCGGCGAGGGGCTGCTGCAGTGGACCGCTCGTACCGGCGACCGCCAAGCCGCCCTGACCGATCTCGCACACCACCAATTCAGTTTCACCTGACTGCACCTGCCATCACCCTGTCCGTCCGCGACGTCCCGCGCGGTCACCTTAAGTAGCGGCGCCGAATCAGGTGCGCAGTCACGGTAGCGGCTCTTGGCGCGGTCTGCATACCGGCTAACTGGAATGCGGATATGCCTGCCAGCGTCCTTCGCTGATGGCTGGTGGCGGCAATGCCGGGTCGCGCTCTCTGCGCCATGCTGCTAGAGAAGGCGAGAAGGCCGTGGCACTTCCTCCCGGCCGGTGTCACCGGGCTCCGTCGTCGTTCGTCATTGACATGACAGCATGCATGAACCAGCGAAAGGGACAACCATGCGACAAATTCGAGTCAGGATCAAATCTCGGTCGCGTCAGGCAACGGCGCCCGACGCGCCAACCGTCAGCCGGAAGATAGCACGGACCTGGTTTCCTGAATCGGCGTAGTTACACAGCTGGTGACCAGGGTCTGGTCCCGATGATCAGATGCTGACGAGTCATGGGGCGCATACCAGTCCTGAAGCTCGTTACGCTTCGTAATGGGAGGACTGCGATCGACGCGCGTGCCGATATATAGTCGGCTTCATCCTCAATCGGGGGTAAGCAGAATATGAGGCCGCGCTGGCCGTGCGTGGAGGTGCGTAGGGTGGCAGGCGGGATGCTGCCGGGCAGGAATCCGCCTGACCGGGCCGAGCTGGTGCATGAGAGCGCGCGCACGCGGGTGACCCGGCTGTTTCTTGCCGCTGGCACGGTCATCAAGAAGGAGCCGCTAGGGCCGGACGCGGACCGGCGCCTGCGACATGAGGCCGCGATGCTGGAGCGGCTGCGCGGTATTGAAGGGGTCGCGCAGCTGGCGTCGGCGCCCCGGTATCCCGGGTCGATCGTGCTGGCGGACGCGGGCGGCGTGAGCCTGGCGGGGGTGGCCACGCCGCTGGCGGCCGGTGAGCTGGCCGGGCTGGGGCTGGGGCTGGCCCGGGCGGTGGCGGGGATGCACCGGGCGGGGGTGCTGCACCGGGACATCACCCCGGCGAACATCGTGATCGCCCGCGGCGGCGCCCCGTGCCTGGTGGATCTCACGCTGGCGACGTCGCTGGCCGAGATCCGCCCCGGGTTCACCCACCACGCCGAGATCGCCGGGACGCTGGCCTACCTGGCGCCGGAGGCCACCGGGCGGACGGCCCGGCCGGTGGATCAGCGGGCCGATCTGTACGCGCTGGGCGCGGTGCTGTATGAGCTGGCCACCGGCGGGCCGCCGTTCGGTTCCGGGGACCCGCTGCGGCTCACTCATGATCACCTGGCCCGGGTGCCCATACCGCCGGCGCAGGTGAACCCGGCCGTGCCGGAGTTCCTGTCGGACATCATCATGCATCTGCTGGAGAAGGAACCGGACCACCGGTACCAGACGGCCGATGGCGTGGTCTACGACCTGGAGCGGTTGCGGCCCGCGGGCGCGCGCCCGGGAGGGGCGGCGTGGCGGGTCGGCGAGCGTGATGTTCCGCTGCGGCTGCTGCCGCCGTCGCGGCTGGTAGGCCGCGACGGCGAGGTGGCGGCGCTGCAGGGGGCGTTCGAGGAGGCACTGGCGGGCCGGTGCCGGGGGGTGCTGCTGGCCGGCGCGCCGGGAGTGGGCAAGACGGTCCTGGCCGATGAACTGCGGCCGGTGGTCACCGGCGCGGA
Organism: uncultured Actinomycetes bacterium; assembly: GCA_963798675.1. Classification (GTDB taxonomy): domain Bacteria; phylum Actinomycetota; class Actinomycetes; order Streptosporangiales; family Streptosporangiaceae; genus Palsa-504. The sequence continues at coordinate 64,195 of CAWCUJ010000014.1, forward strand.
TGGCTGGTTCGTGGCGGGCAAGTTCGACGCCTACCGGCGCGACCTGGAGTTCAACGCGGTCAACCAGGCGCTGCGAGCGCTGGGCCGGCTGCTGCTGGCCGAGCCGGACGAGGAGCTCGCTAAGGTCCGCGAACAGATCTTGGATGCGGTCGGGCCGAACGCGGGCCTGCTGACCGCGACGGTGCCGGAGTTCGCGGCGCTGCTGGCGGTGCCGCCGGATCCGGGGGATCCGCTGACCGCGCAGGTCCGGGCGCAACGGGCGGTGGTGGCGGTACTGCGGGCGGTCGCCTCGCCGGACCGGCCGCTCGTGATGTTCATCGACGACGTGCAGTGGGCCGGGCGCACCGCGCTCGGCGTGGTCGACCTGGTGCTGAGCGAGGAGCCGGTCGAGGGCCTGCTGCTGGTGGGTACCTACCGCGAAGACGACGTGAACCCGGCGCATCCGCTGACGGCGCCGCTGTCCCGATGGCGTGACCAGGCGCAAGTACGGCACCTGCGGCTGGCCAACCTGCCCGAGCCGAGCCTCGTCGCCATGGTGGCGGAGATGCTGCATGTGGACCGGGCCGCGGCGGTCGGCCTGGCCCAGGTGATCAGCCCGCAAACGTCCGGCAATCCGTATGAGACGGTGGAGCTGCTCAACGCGCTGCGCGGCGACGGGGTGCTGGCCGCGACGGCCGAAGGATGGCGGTGGGACACGGCGGCGGTGCGCGCCCGCCTGGGCCAGTCCGAGCTCGCCGGACGGCCGGGGGCGCGGGTTGACGCGATGCCGCCGGCGTCGCGGCGGCTGGTGGAGGCCATGGCCTGCCTGGGCGGCCGGGCCGGGCTGAGCCTGCTGCAGGCCGCCACCGGCGAGCCCGCGGCCGTAGTCGACCATGCCCTGGCGCCCGCCCTGGACGAGGGGCTGCTGGTGACGGAGCCCGGTGCGCATCAGGCGGTGCGGTTCCGCCACGACCGGATCCGCGAGGTGATCCTCAGCGGACTGAACCCGCGGCGGCGGCGCACCCTGCAGCTGGCCATGGCGCGGCGGCTGGCCGCCGTGCCTGAGCTGTTCGCCGCCGCCGCGGAACAGTACCTGCCGGTGACCGACGCGGTCGACGACCCCGCGGAGCGGCGCGCGGTAGTGAGACTGTTGCGGCGCGCGGCCGGCCAGGCCACCTTGACCGGCGACTACGCGCTGGTGAACACGCTGCTGGCCGCGGCGCTGCGGCTGATCGACCCCGGTGAGACCGCCACGCTGGTCGAGGTGCACAACGGCCGGCACGCCGCCCTGTTCAGCCTGGGGCGCCTGGAGGAGGCGGACGAGGAGTACGGCACGATCGAGAGGCTGTCGGCCACCGCGCTGGACCGCGCGGACGCGACATGGGTGCAGATGAGCAGCCTGACCCAACGGAACCGTTTTGCGGAAGCGTTCGGCCTCGGGCTGGACTCACTGCGTGAGCTCGGCATCACCGTGCCGGCCGCTGACCTGCTTCCCGCCCAGCTGGACCGCCAGTTCGGCTACCTGTACCGGTGGCTGGACCACATCGACGGCGCCGACGAGCTGGTCCGGCCGGATATCACCGACCCCACACTGCTCGCCGCGATCCGCCTGCTCAGCGTGGTCCCGTCGCCGGCCTACTACGCCGGGGACATCGAGACGTACGGCTGGCTGAGCCTGGAGGCGCTGCGGATCTGGCTTGAGCACGGCCCCGCCCGTAGCCTGGTCGGCCCCGCCAGTCACGCCGCCTTCGCCGCTGTGGTGGTGCGCGGCGATTACGCCGCCGGGTACCGTGCGGCGCGGCAGATCGTGGCCCTGGGCGAGGCGCGCGGCTACGAGCCCGAGACCTCGCAGGCTCGCTACGTATTCGCTGTCCTGAGTTGCTGGTTCGGGCCGATCGAAGACGGTCTCCACACGGCGCAGCGGGCCCGGGAAGGGCTGATCGCGGGTGGCAACCTGGTCTACGCCGGGCACGTCTACCACGAGGCTGTCTACTACCAGCTGGAATGCGCGTCATCGCTGGACGCGTATGCCGCTGAGGTGGAGGCGGGGCTGGCCTTCCTGCGGCAGACCGGCAGCGAACACACCGGCCAGGTCCTCGACAGCCACCAATGGCTGGCCGGTGTGCTGCGCGGCGAAAGCTCCGCTGAAGCGGGTGGTGCGGCGGTCCTCGGCGACAGGTACGCAGGCAACCCGCTGGCCCTTCTCTTCGCGCATGTCACGCGTGCGGTCGCCGCGGCCATCTTCGGTGATCTTGCCGCCCTGGCGCGGCATACGGCGGCGGCGATGCCGCTGCTGGCGGCGGCTCCCTGCAGCTACCCGACCGCCGGGACCCGGCTGCTGCGCGGGCTGGCCCTGGCCGGGCTGGCCCGCGCCGCCGATGGTGACGAGCGCGACGGTCTGCTGTCCGAGCTGGACGAGGTGACGAGGTGGCTGGCCGAACGCGCCGCGGACGCGCCAGGTAACTTCTCGCACCTGCTGCGGCTGGTCGAGGCCGAGCGGGCCTGGGCGGCCGACGACTTGCAGGCCGCCGAGCTGGCCTTCGACGCCGCACGGCGCGAGGCCGCCCGGCTGCAGCGGCCATGGCAGCGGGCCCTGATCGCCGAACGCGCGGGCGGCTTCTACCTGGCTCGCGGCGTCGAACACGTCGGCTATGACCTGCTCGTCCAGGCCCGCCACGAGTACCTCGCCTGGGGCGCGACGGCGAAAATCGCCCAGCTGGACTGGGCGTTTCCTGCGCTGCGACCCGGACCCGACGCGACCGCCGCGCACGACCCCGGCCAGCCCGCTGATCTTGCGCATGGCAGCTCCACCGTTACGACCGGGGCCATTGACCTGCTCGGGATCCTGGCTGCGTCGCAGGCGCTGAGCTCGGAGACCAGCGTCGAAGGGCTGCATTCACGCGTGGCCGAGGTGCTCGGCGCGATGACCGGGGCCACCGGCGTGCGCCTGCTGCTGTGGAGCGAGGACAGGCACGACTGGCTGCTGCCGGTCCCCGACAGCAGCGGTAGCGCCGTCGGGGTCAGCGGCACCGGTCACGAGCGCGCGGTGCCGATGTCGGTGTTGCGCTACGTCCAGCGGACCGGGGAGCCGCTGGTGGTGGGCGACGCCACCATAGACGACCGCTTTACCCGCGACCCCTACTTTGCTGACGTCGCATGCTGCGCGCTGCTGGCCGTGCCCGTCCTCGCCCGCGGGACGCTGCAGGCCGTGCTGGTGCTGGAGAACCGCCTCATCCGCGGCGCGTTCACCGCCGAACGGCTCGACGCGGTCAAGCTCATCGCCGGCCAGCTCGCCGTCTCCCTCGACAATGCCCAGCTGTACGCCCAGTTTCGCCGGATCGCCGACGAGCAGGCCGCGCTGCGGCGGGTGGCGACGCTGGTCGCCCGCGCGGCGCCGCCGGCGGAAGTGTTCGCTGCGGTCACCGCGGAGGTCGGTCGGCTCCTGGGCACCGACCACACCAGCCTGTTGCGGTATGACCCGGACGGCGGGGCCACGGCGGTCGGCGCGTGGACCCGCACCGGCGTGGCCGCGCCCATCCCCCTCGGCAGCCGGGTGAACCTCGGCGGGCGGAACGTGACCACGCTGGTGTTCCAGACAGGCCGACCGGCACGGCTCCACGACTACGCCGACACCTCCGGCCCGGCCGCCGATCTTGCCCAGGCGTGGGGCGTCCGCGCGTCGGTCGGAGCGCCGGTCAACGTCGAGGGCCGGCTGTGGGGCGCCATGACCGCGGTTTCCGCCAGCGAGGAGCCGCTGCCGACGGACACCGAGGCGCGGCTAGCCGGGTTCACCGAGCTGGTCGCTACGGCCATCGCCAACACCGAGGCCCAGGCCGCACTCACCGCCTCGCGGGCGCGCATCGTGGCCACCGCCGATGCCACCCGCCGCCAGATCGAGCGGGATCTGCACGACGGCGCCCAGCAGCGGCTCGTCTCACTTGCCCTGCGGCTGCGTGCGGCGCGGGCAACGGTGCCGCCCGATCTAGGCGAGCTCGCGACCGAACTGGACAGCATCGGCGCGGGACTCAACGGCGCGCTGGACGAGGTGGGCGAGATCGCGCGCGGCATCCACCCGGCGGCCCTGGCGAAGGGCGGCCTGCGCGCCGCCCTCAGGGCGCTCGCCCGCCGCTCGCCGATCCCGGTCGAACTCGACCTGCGCGCGAAGGGGCGACTGCCCGAGCACGTCGAGGTCAGCGCGTACTACGTCGTGGCCGAGGCGCTGACCAACGCGGTCAGGCATGCACGCGCCTCGGCCGTGAGCGTCGAGGTGGAGGCCGTCGGTGAGGTCCTGCGCGTGGTGGTCCGCGACGACGGCGCGGGCGGCGCCGGCTTCACCGGTGGCACCGGCCTGGTCGGCCTCAAGGACCGGGTCGAGGCGCTTGGCGGCCGGATCTTGCTCGACAGCCCGCGCGGGGCGGGAACCAGCCTGCGCGTAGAGCTCCCGCTCGCCGCTACCGATGACGTCACCTCCCGCTAACGCCACCATTCCCGGCAAGGGGTTGTCGTTCCTGGGCCGGGGTCTCAGGCGAAGGCGGCCCGCTGGTTCGCCATGCGGCGCCACGTCAGGCAGCAGTTCGGTCTCGCTCGAGGCGTTCAGCGATCCAGACCTTGATGATGGACTGCCTGGTGACGCCGAGGCGCCGCGCTTCCCGGTCAAGAGACTCGATCATCCATGACGGGAAATCGACATTGACCCGCCGCTGTTCCAGTGCCGGGCGCCGAAGTCCCGCGAGGTCCAGCTCGTCGGTCACGTCCTCGTCCGCGTCGAACTTGCGGTCAAACTCCTCAGCCCTCATAGAGCGCTACCTCCTCCTTGCGTGACCGCCGAGCCGAGATGATCCTGGTCCGCCCCTCCCGGTATGTCACCACGGCGGACCAGTGCTCGTCGCCGATCCGGCCGATCACGAGCCACCTCGGCTCGTCAACCGTCCGAGCCGGGATCTCGACCCGCATCACGTCCTGCCACAGCGCCTGCACATGGGTGAAGTCGATGCCGTGCTTCTCGAGATTTGCCGCGCTCTTGGCCGAATCAAACTCGAAGTCCACAGACAGGTTCCTCCCAGGTATGAAAACTATACCATATGTACTCTCCTACCCTTCATCATCTAGCTCGGCGCGATTCCAAGGTCCTTCTATGGTTGTCGCGGACACTCAGGCCCCGGAAGATGCCACGGCCTTGCCTCGCGGACTGGATTCCTGGTGAGCGAGTATCACATCGTCCTGGTGATTGACACGGATCGCAATGCACTGACCGGGCTCGCCACCGGGCCCGTGCCCCTGGCTTGTTCGCGCCCAGCCAACGCAGGGTCAGTGGCGTGGTGGCAAGCGGGACCCCTGGTAGCTCGGTGCGATCTGTGACGATCTTGCCGAACACCGGAGGTCCCGTCGCGTCCTCGGTCCGCTAACACCCGCGCTGGCGGGCTCAGTTGGCCGCCAGGTCCAGCAGCGGCTTCAGCGCCGGGTGCTGGAGTGCCTCGGCGGCGCCGGGGGTGTCCAGCACCTGCTCGAACGTCTTCTGCAGGGCCAGGGCCTGCCAGACCTGCTTCACCGTCGGCTCGGGATAGGCGGCAACAAAGTTGCCTGCCTGCACCGCATGGGCCATGAACCAGTCCTTGACCTCGGGAGACTTGATGCCAGGGAACCCCTGGACGTGCCCCCAGGTCACATCGAAGTCCTGTCCGATCGCCGTCGTGGCGAAGTCATCGATGTAGGTATCCCACGAGCCGTCGAAGCTACTGCAGAACATGAGCCGCGTGTCGCCGTCCAAGAGCACGAACCGCGCCTCGTGCAGGGTACCGATCTCGTCGATGGCTGCCTGGGTACGCGGGTTGTCCATGTGCTCGGCCAGGACCTGGCGCAGCACGTCTTCGTGTCCCGGGATGACGTCCGCGATGACGAGGAACTCCGTCCTCGCTCCCAATTTCAGCCCTGGCCGCTTCGGATCTGCCATGTCGCTCTCTCCTTCCATGTCGTCACCGTGCTGGTGACTGGAGACGCCTCAGCCAGCACACCGTGGCGTCATGGAAAGTCCACCGAAGATCTCAGGGCGCTGGCATCGCTGAAATCGACCATCTCGACCGTAATGCACAGTGCAGGCGTGACCGCGCCAGCGGACGCGGGTCACTATGCAGGCCAGGCGGTCCATTCTGGCCTGCGGTCAGAGGGCTGATGCTTGTCATCCTCATGTCTGGGTGGGTGAGCGCGGCTCACATGCCGTTGGTGATTGTGCCGACCGTGCCGTGTCCTTGAGCAATCACATCCGCCATGTGATGCCGGTTCACCCCTCCGGCCGTGAGGATTAGTAAGGAATTCAATCCGACGCTCTGGCCGGATCTGACGGACCGGCCGGGGCATATTTCGTATCCATGTGCATGAGGCAGGAGGTCGGAATGGAGTGCGCCGACTGGATAAATGCGGGCCTGGATTCGGCGTCTGCCCGGTTTCTCATGGTCACGGCCATCACCCATCACCGGTTCAGTTCGCCGGTCTGGGACGAGCACGAGATTCGCAAACTCTATGCCGAACTTGCCGAGATCGACGCCCTCACCGCGCTGGCCGTCGCTGATCACAGGGCCGGAAACTCAGCACGGCGCTGGCCCGGTAACCGCTGAGCGCCTATGGCTCCGGCACCGGTCGACAGTCCGACTACGCAGTCCCGGCGAAGCATTGTAGAACTCCTCCGCCGCCGGCCTCCGGTCTGCACGGCGGCCAAGATGGTCAATTTCCGCGAAGTCATAATCCGCGCCATCCGGGTGGACTTGCTGTGTCGCCACGGCGCTCTCATGCCGCAGCGTCACACATCTCATACAGGAGGAACTCATGACAACTGTGCTCACCAAGAAGTCCGGCAAGGGCATCACCGACGGGGTGATCTCCGAGCTGGCCACATTCTGGGACATCCTGCCCGGCCGCGCAGAGGAAGTAAGCGCGGCGAGCAAGCGGATGACCGACGCGATCCATGGCCTGGACCCGGCCACGAGCGCCGCGACGGGCCTGCGGGACGCGCGGATGGTGGTCTTCAACGAGGGCCGGCAGCTGCTGTTCGCCACGACCTTCGAGACCGAGTGGGACCACTACATCGACGACGCCATCCTGGTGGTCGGCGTGGGGGTGTTCCTGGACTGGATGCAGCACACCGTCCAGGGCCAGGAGATCGTGGCCTGGGCCAAGGAGTCCGGGGCCGAGAAGTTCGTCCCGGGTGACCCCGAGTGGGAGGCGATCATGAGGAAGGCCACCTCCCAGCTCAAGGCGCTCCTCCAGAAGAACCAGAGCCCGGCCGCCGGGTACTTCAACGCGCTGAGCGGCCTGACGCTGCCGCAGTTCGACCGGCAGCAGCGCGTGAATCGGGCCTTCGAGCAGGTGCTCGACGATCCGGCCGCCGCCGAGGCGCTGCAGCAGCCGGCCCTGAAGCCGCTGCTCGAGCTGGCCGCGGACTGACCCGAGGGCTCGGCGGGGGCAGCGCCGCCCCCGCCGAGCCCGGGACAGCTGTACTCAACGACGGCTCAAAGGAGCGACCATGACCACGGAAAACGGTACCGAGCTCGATCTCGGCGACATCCAGGCCGGCGCGCTGATGCCCCGGCCCCATCCCTACGCGGGCGCCTACCTGGCGCTGCGGATCGACGACCGGCAGGCCGGGCGCGAACTGCTGCGGCGGCTGATCCCCCTGCTTGAGCCGGTCGCCTCGTTCGACCCCGCCCGGCCGGTCTCGCTCGCGGTGGCCCTCAGTTTCCAGGGGCTGCAGGCGCTCGGCGTGCCAGCGGAGTCGCTGGCCACGTTCCCGGAGCAGTTCCGGCAGGGCATGGCCGCCCGGGCGGACGTGATCGGCGACGTGGAGGACAACGCGCCGGAGCGCTGGGAGGCCCCGCTGGGTTCCAAGGACGTGCACCTGGTGGTGACCGTGCTGGCCCAGGACACCTTCACGATGGAGGACCTGGTCAGGATGGCCGAGGACGCCGTCCGCGACCTGCCCGGCGTCGTGCCCGTCTGGCACCTGGACGTGCACGTGCCCGCGGACGGTCGCGAGCAGTTCGGCTTCAGCGACGGCATCAGCCAGCCGGCCGTGGAGGGCACCGGCATCCTGGGCAGCAACCCGCACGAGACGCCGTTCAAGGCGGGCGAGTTCGTGCTGGGATACGAGGACGAGAGCGGAAGCACAGCTCCGGTACCGCAGCCGGAGGTGCTGGGCCGCAACGGCACCTACGTGGCGTTCCGCAAGCTGCACCAGAAGGTGGCCGCGTTCCGCCGGTACCTGCGTGAGCAGGCCGCGGACCAGGCCGAGCAGGAGTGGCTCGCCGCGAAGATGGTCGGGCGCTGGCCCAGTGGCGCGCCGCTGAGCCTGTCCCCGGACAAGGACGACCCCGACCTGGGCGCCGACCCCGAGCGCAACAACGCCTTCATGTACGGTGATGACCCGCGGGGCCTGAAGTGCCCGATGAGCTCGCACGCCCGGCGGATGAACCCGCGGGATGCGGTAATCACCGGCCAGGCACGACTGCACCGGATGATCCGGCGCGGCACCAACTACGGCCCGTCGTTGCCCCCTGGCGTGCTGGAGGACGACGGCGCCGACCGCGGGCTGATGTTCGCCTTCGTCGGGGCGCACCTGGACCGGCAGTTTGAGTTCGTCCAGCGCCAGTGGCTCAATGACGGCAAGTTCATCGGCGCGCCCGCCGAGACCGACCCGCTGATCGGCGGGTTCGACGACCGCCAGTTCACCGTCCCGCAGCGTCCGATCCGCCGCCGCGTCCAAGGCATCCCCGCTTTCGTGGTCAACCGGGGCGGTGAGTACTGCTTCATGCCCGGCCTGCGGGCCCTGCGCTGGCTCGCCGACCTCGACACCTGACATACCTACATCACAAGGAGTTTCTGCCATGTCCGACCACTTCTCCGGCCCGCGGGCGCTCGCCGACCCCGCCGCCGACATCACCGACGTATACGCGTTCCCTAGCCCGGAGCGCCCCGGCCATCTGGTGCTCGTCATGAACGTGCTTCCCCTGGCCGCCGCCACGTCGCTGTTCTCCGACGCGCTCAGCTACCGCTTCCGCGTCCGGCCCGTCACGCCCGTCACTGCCGCGCCTGCGTTCGCGGTCGGCCAGGACGAGTACGCGTTCGACGTCACCTTCGCCGCTCCCGTCCAGGGCAACGGCAGCGGAGTCATGGCGCAGTACGGCACGTGCACCACGCCCAGCGGCCAGCAGGTCTCGTTCCTGGTCGGCGACGAGTCCGCGCAGGGGCCCGGCCTGCGGATTTTCGCCGGGCCGCGGCTCGACCCGTTCTTCATCGACTTCGTGCGCCATATCGCCACCGAAGCGCAGGAGAAGCTGGCGTTCCGGCCCGCCGGGGGCGTCAACGCCCTGGAGGGGCAGAACGTGCTGAGCATCGTCGTCGAATTCGACACCGCGGTGTTCTGCCCCGGCGGCGGCCCGCTGCTGGCCGCCGTCGCCGAGACCGTGACCGCCGACTCGCCCTCGGCGCGGCTGGAGCGGATGGGCCGGCCGGAGATCAAGAACTTCACCCTGCAGCCGCAGAAGTTCGACACGGTCAACCGTGACCTGGAGATCCGGGACCTGTACAACGCCGAAGACACCTTCAGCCTGAAACCGGCCTACGTGGGAGCGTACCGGGCCCGGCTGAACGCCAACCTGGCCTACTTCGACCGCCTCGACGGCAAGATCGACTGGCCGCCGGACGATCAGGGCACCCACCCGCTGACCGAGCTGCTGCTGGCCGATTTCCTCGTCGTCGACATGTCGAAGCCATTCTCCGACGAGGGCTACCTGGAGATCGAGACCTCCCTGCTCGCGGGCCGTCAGCACACCACGTGCGGCGGCCGGTCGCTCAACCACGACATGGTCGACACGTACTACACGCTGCTGGTCGGCGGTGTCGACGGAGCGCGGATCAGCGACGGCGTCGACCAGGCCACCCGGCCGGCCAGCCGTAGCTTCCCCTTCCTGGTCAGCCCCAACCCGAACCCGCCGGACCTGGACCTGATGGCCGCGATCGCCGAAGCGTCGGCCCCACCGCAGGAGACGGCAGCATCATGACCAGACTGCCGTCCGCAGACCGCGAACCGGTCACCACCAACGGGACCATCGCCGTGGCGAATCTGCACGCGCAGATCGCCGGCCTGGCGGCTCGGGGCCGCCAGGGCCGCCCAGGGCCGGCGGCGGCGCCGCTGGTGGTGGCCACGCGGGCCCACCTGATCGACCTGCTGCTGCTGCGCGGCGAGGTCCTGGGCCGCATCGCCGACTACGAGCAAGCCGCGGAGCTAGCCGTCGAGCTGGTGCACGACGCGCCGGACGATGTCCGGGCCTGGCTGGCCCGGGCCCGGACACGCGCGACCTTCCACCGCTTCGTCGAGGCCATGGCCGACCTCGAGACCGCCGGGCAGCACAGCCTGGACCGCGCCGCGGTGGACGCGGAGCGGGCGCCCATCCTGCAGGCGGTCGGGTGCTACTGGCACGCCCGGGTGCTGTGTGAGGACGCGGTCAAGCGCCGGCCAGGCTTCACCACGATCGGTGCGCTGGCCGTGCTCCAGGCCGAACACGGCGAGGTCGCCGCGGCGGAGCCGCTGTTCGCCGACGCGCGGCGCTGCTACCAGGACATCTCGCCGTTCCCCATCGCCTCCCTCGACTACCGGCGGGGCCTGATGTGGCTCGGCCAGGGTGACCTTCCCGCGGCCCGTTCCTGGTTTGCCGCCGCCCAGCGCCGGGTGCCGGCTTACGCCCTGGCGCTGGGCCACCTCGCCGAGGTCGACGCGGCCCTTGGTAACCACCAGGACGCCATCAGCCGGCTGCGGCTTCTGGCGTCCTCCAGCGACGACCCGCAGTACGCGGCCAGCCTCGCCCGCGTCCTCGGTGCCGCGGGCCACCGCGGGGAGGCCCGTCAGTGGCGCGACCACGCGGCCGCGCGCCACGCCGAACTGGTCGTGCGCCACCCGAAGGCCTTCGCCCACCACGCGGCCGACTTCCGGCCCGACGCTACAGATCCTCCAGCCCGCCTGGCGCAAGCCAGCTGACTGCCCGCCGCCAATAACACCTCCGGGACCGAAAGGAAATCTGTCATGCTCAAATCACTAAGCACTGCCCTGATCCTGCGCGGCATCATCGCCGTCGCCCTCGGGATCATTGCGCTGGTCTGGCCCGGGGTCACCGTCCTCACGGTGGTGGTCCTGTTTGCCGTCACCGCGTTCATCGCCGCCGGCCTGCAGGCCGTCCTGGCCTTCAACAGCACCGCCGCCGGGCGGGTCGTCGCCCACCTTCTGCTCGGGCTGGCCGACCTGGCCGCCGGGGTCATCGCCCTGGCCTGGCCGGGGCCCACCGCGCTGGTGTTGGTGCTGATCGTGGGCTGCTGGGCCGTTTTCGCCGGCGTGTTCGGGATCTTCGTCGCCTTCCGGGCGGACGAGCTGGCCCGGTCGCGTGCCCTGTTCATCCTGGGCGGGCTGGGTGCGGTGGCGTTCGGCGTGTCGCTGTTCGCTCGCCCCACCATGGGCGCGGTCACCCTCGCGCTGCTGTTCGGCTTGTTCAGCCTGACCAACGGCGCGGGGCTGATCATGCAGGGCATCGGGTTGCGCCAGAACCGGAAGGCCCCGCATTCCGTCGTGCCGCACAAGAAGGCGGCCTGAGAGCTGCTCAGCGACGCCAGATGCGGAGGTAGTTCTGGCGGTAGCCGCTGGGCGGATCGAATACCGCGCCGTTCGGCACGTCGGCTTGGGTGATGAGGTGGGGGGGAGCGACGTAGCCGGACGGCGGCTGCCCGGCTCGGGCCCGGTTTATCTCATCGATGAGCTGCCAGCCTTGCAGGTAGAGGGGCTCGGCCACGGTCGCCTGCTGGTAGTCCCCGGCCCGGATCCGCTCCAGCTCCGATGCGTCGCCGTCGCCGGCCGCGACCGAGAACGGCGGTTGATCGCCCTGCACGCCGGCACCGAAGAGAGCGACGCGCGCCCCGGTGATGTATGCGCCGTTGACGGTCAGGAGGTAGGTGAGGCGCTTTCCGTAGGTCACCAGCAGCGAATTGATGACGGCGGGCACGTTGATTTGCGCGTTGGCGATCGGCGCGTCGATGACCTGGAGCATCGAGCAGCGTCGGCACTTCTGGAGCGTCGACGCCATCACGTCGGCCTTGTAGGTTTCGATTGCGTACTCTGAGTCCGTGAAGATGACCGCGCCGGCCGTGCCGTCGGATTTCGCGATGACATAGCTGGCGGCGAGGAGAGCGACCTCGGCGGGGTTCGTCGTCACGTTGGTGAACAGGCCCACGTTCGGATCTGGGCCCGGCCGGACCGCGGAGTGCCAGCCGACCACGGGGATGCCCTGCGCCCGTGCCTGTCGCAGTGCCGCGTGCTGCCCGGCGGCGTCGACGCCGCCCAGGATGATGCCGGCCGGCTTGAGGGTCAGCGCGAGGTGGAGGGCGGCGGTCTCCCCTTGGACGGACGCCTGGCCGTCGAGGATGCGCAACGGCCAGCCGATCGCATGTGCGGCCTGCTCAGCGCCTTGCGCCACCCCGGCGATACCGCCGTTGGTGAGATCGGCGGCCACGAAGACGATCAGGCCTGGACGCTGCGCGGGCGGCCCGCGCAGCGGGCCGCGGTAGTCACCGGTCGTCTGCAGAGCGCGAGCGACCACGGCCTGCGCTCGCTGGACGGCCGGATCGGAGGCGCCCAGTGCAGCGGGATGGCCGGTGCATCCGGACGCGGTGACCAGCAGCGGCAGCAGCCACGGCACCAGGATCAGGGACCGGGCCAGGCGGAGCAGTCGGCCTGGGAGCATCCGCGCGGGCATCGCGGCCAGGTCCTTCCGCCGGGTGGCGGGTTCGTCTTCGCGGATCGGCGCGCTGACACCGGTCACGCCCCGGTCCGCCTCCCCTCGGATGTCGCGCTGATGTCGCCGGACGGCGCCCCGGCCGCGGCAGCCACAGCGCCGTCCGTGGCCCCGGACCCGACGGCAGGCTCCATGACGCGTGCGGCCATGTTCCTCACGTTAATAGCTTCCTCGGCGTGGAGGCAGGTCAGGGAGGTGACAAATACCTGATGCACTACCTGGATCTTGCACTATCCGGATAGTCAGGACGTACAAGGCGATCCGCAGCCCGGCCTCGGCCTCGCCGGGCTCGGCCTGGCAGAAGTCCTGGGCCGCCCGCACGTTGGCATATTCCCGGAACAGCCGGGCCGTCAGGTCCGCTGTCTGCCGGCTGGGCCAGCCGTGTCGGCCTGGCGGGCCAGCTGCTCATACCAGTCCCGGTGCCGCCGCCGCAGCGCGGTGTCCTCCCCCGCCCGCTGCAGGCACCTCTGCCCGAACTCGCGCAAGGTCTCCGACAGCCGGTACCGGACCACGCCCGCGCCGTGCTCGGCGATCAGCACCGACTTGTCGGCCAGCGCCGCCAGCAACTCCAGCACATCCTCTGCCGTGAGCCGGTCATCGGCGCAGATGCCCTCGGCCGCGTCCAGCTCGAACCCGCCGGCGAACACCGACAGCCGCGCCCACAATAGCCGCTCCGCCTCGCTGCACAGCTCATAGCTCCACGCGATCGAGGCCCGCAGCGTCTGCTGACGCGCGGGATTGGCGCGGCTGCCCTGGGTCAGCAGGCCCAGCCGGTCGCCCAGCCGGGCCTGGATCTGCTCCGGGGACAGCACCCGGGTCTGCGCCGCGGCCAGCTCGATGGCCAGCGGGAGCCCCTCCAGCCGACGGCAGATCCCGGCCACCGCCGCCCTGTTCGCCTCGGTCACCGAAAACCCCGGCGCCACCTGGGCCGCCCGCTCGGCGAACAAGGCGACCGCCGGGAATCGCGCCAGCGTCGCCACCGTCAGCGGCTGCCCGGGGTCCGGCGCCGCCAGCGGCGGCACCGGCAGCACCGTCTCCCCGGCGATGTTGAGTGATTCCCGGCTGGTGGCCAGCACCCGCAGCCCGGGTGCGGCGCGGAGCAGCTGGTCGGCCAGCTTGGCCACCGCGTCCACCAGGTGCTCGCAGTTGTCCAGCACCAGCAGCAGCCGCCGGTCCGCGACGTACTCGGCCAGTACCGCTTCCGGCGCGCCGGCCCGTCGCTGTAGGCCCAGAGCACCTCCGACGGCCTGAGCCACCAGCGCCTCATCGCGCAGCTGGTCGAGCTGGACCAGCCACACCCCCTCACGGAGCGCCCGCCGCAGCCCGGCGGCCACCCGGAGCGCCAGCCGGGTCTTGCCGACCCCGCCCACCCCGGTCAACGTGACCAGACGAGAACGCGACAGCAGCCGCCTGACCTCGGCCACCTCACCGCGGCGGCCGACGAAGCTGGTCAGCTCCGCCGGCAGATTCCCTACCCCGCGCCGCGCCGCTGCCATAACGCACCAACGCTACGCCACCCGCGCAGCACGCCAGTTTGGAGGTCGTCCATCACGTGGCCAGTCTGCCTGGCGGCGCGCCGGGTCAGCGAGGTGGCAAATACCCGTAGCACTACCTATTACCTAGAGCCGATCGCGAGCGTGTCCCGCTTGCGGGGGAGGTGACGTCGCCGTTCGTGAGCGGGAGATCCACGCGAAGGCTGGTTCCGGCCCCGCGCGAGCTGTCGAGGAGGATCCGGCCACCGAGCAACCGCAGCCGACTGCCAGAGAATCGCGCCGCCTGGGTCAAGGATGCTCATCGGTCATCGTCCGGTGGTGAGGCGGCGGCCCAGGCGGCTACCTGGGCGCGGGAGGCGAACCCGAGCTTGGTGAGAATGCGCTCCACATGGCCTTCGGCGGTCCGCTGCGAGATCACCAGCTGGGCGGCGATCTCCTTGTTGCTGCGGCCCCGGGCCAGCAGGCGGGCCACCTGCAGTTCCCGGGGCGTCAGCAGCGCACCATCGGGTACGGCCGGTGCCGGCGGCTTTTTCGGCCGCTCCTCCGGCGGCTGCTGCAGGGCGTAGGCGAGGGCGTCCTCGGCGGGCATCTCCAGACCGCGGTGGTAAGCGGCCTGGAACGCCGTCTCGCCCAGGGCCTGCCGGGCCTGGCGCTCGCAGTCCCGCTGGAAGCCCACCAGGTGCCCGTAGCCGTCCAGGGTCGTGCCGATGGACCGCCACAGGGCGGCGGCGGTGCCGAGCAGCACCGCGGCGCGCTCGTACTGCCGTCCCGACGCGGCGATCCAGGCCAGCGCCTCCACGCACAAGGTGCTGCGCCTCAGGTCGGTGAGGCCTTCCCGCAGCCGCAGGCTCTGCTGCTGCAGGCCGGCGGCTCGGTCGAGGTCACCCCGGCGCCAGGCCGCCAGCCCCTGCACCCACAGCCAGTACCCGGAGTGCGAGGGGTGGGACAATTCGCCGCCAGCCCCGGTCAGTGCGACAAACTCCTTGTGGCAGGCGACGGCACGCTCTTCATCACCGGCCAGGCCGGCGGCGTTCGCCAGGTTGAGCAGCAGGAGAGCGCGCTGGCGGGCATGGACGGCAGCCGCGGGCAAGGCCTCCAGCCCGTCCTCATAGTGGGCGATGGCTTCCTGCAGGTCACCGCCGAACGTGCAGAATACTGCCGCGCAGTAGGCGGCGAACGCCCGCGTGGCCGGGTCGTCCAGCTGCCGGGCCAGGCTGGTGCCCTGCCCCAGCAACGGTAGCGCGGCGTCGCGGTCGCCGCTCGCGGTAGCCAGGAGACTGGCGAGCAGCAGCCCCCGGACCCGCCAGACGGTCGGCTCGCGGGACCGGGCCAGCGCCTGGCCGAGCCGGTACCGGCCCTCGCTGACGTACCCCCCGTCGATGTAGTAAAAGAGCCAGACGTGCATCGCGATGCGCAGCCCGGCCTCGGCCTCGCCCGGCTCGGCCTGGCAGAAGTCCTGGGCCGCCCGCACGTTGGCATGCTCCCGGTACAGCCGGGCCACCCGGTCCGCGGTCTGCGGGCTGAGCCAGCCGGTGTCGGCCTGCCGGGCCAGCTGCTCATACCAGTCCCGGTGCCGCCGCCGCAACGCGGTGTACTCACCAGACTCTTGCAGACATTCCTGCCCGTACTCACGCAGGGTTTCCGGCAGCCGGTACCGGGCCACGCCGCCCTGGCCGTGCTCGGCGATCAGCACCGACTTGTCGGCCAGCGCGGCCAGCAGCTCCAGCAGGTCCCCGGCGGCCAGCCGGTGATCGGCGCAGATCCCCTCGGCCGCGTCCAGCTCGAACCCGCCGGCGAACACCGACAGCCGGGCCCACAACAGCCGCTCCGGGCCGCTGCACAGCTCATAACTCCACACGATCGAGGCCCGCAGCGTCTGCTGCCGCGCCGGGTTCGCCCGGCCGCCCCGGGTCAGCAGCCCCAGCCGGTCACCCAGCCGGGCCTGGATCTGCTCCGGGGACAGCACCCGGACCCGCGCCGCGGCCAGCTCGATGGCCAGCGGCAGGCCGTCCAGCCGGTGACAGATCCCGGCCACCGCCGCCCTGTTCGCGCCGGTCACCGAAAACCCCGGCACCACCTGCCCGGCCCGCTCGGCGAACAAGCCGACCGCCGGGAACTGCCCGAGTTGCGCCAGCGTCAGCTCCTGCCGCGGGTCCGGCGCCGCCAGCGGCGCCACCGGCAGCACCGTCTCGGCGGTAATGTTCAGCGATTCCCGGCTGGTGGCCAGCACCCGCAGCCCCTCCGCCGCCCGCAGCAGCAGGTCGGCCAGCTTGGCGGCCGCGTCCACCAGGTGCTCGCAGTTGTCCAGCACCAGCAGCAGCCGCCGGTCCGCGACGTACTCGGCCAGTGCCGCTTCGGGCGAGAAGCCGGACCGGGCATGCAGGCTCAGGGCACCCGCGACGGCCTGCGCCACTAGCGCCTCATCCCGCAGCTGGTCGAGCTGGACCAGCCACACCCCGTCGCCGAACGCTCGCCGCAGCTCGGCCGCCGCCCGCAGCGCCAGCCGGGTCTTGCCGACCCCGCCCACCCCGGTCAACGTGACCAGACGAGAACGCGACAGCAGCCGCCTGACCTCGGCCACCTCACCGTGACGGCCGACGAAGCTGGTCAGCTCCCCCGGCAGATTCCCTACGACGCGTCGCTTCGGTGCCATGACAAAACCGACGCTACGCCACCCGCCCGGCATGCGGAATAGAAGCTGGCCTGAGTCCCAGCGTTAAGTACCAGGTCGTGTGTGCAGTCGGTCAGCGGTGGGTGAGCCTGCTGGCGGGCAGGCACTCGACCGAGTGCTAACTGTCTACCGGCTGGCCGGGTTTCCGCCTCGGGGCGACGCCTGGGCCTTGACCCCGTGAAGGCCGGGTGCTCAGATTGACCAATAATGCACGGCGTGAGAGGGATATGGTCGCGCGGACTCCACATCGTGGCGTCGGCCGGGGTCGCGGTGCCGCTTTTTGTCCTCTTGCTGAGCGTGGTCGGCTTTGTCATCACCACCCGCTTGGTAGACGCCGATCGCGGCGCGGCCGCCCACCGGTCGGCCGAGAGCGCCGCCGCGCAGGTTCGCGGGCTGCTCCAGCAGGCCCAGACATTCAGTAGCGGGCTGGCCAGTGCACTCGAGGGCGAACCCGTGCGGAACGCCGGCCGGTTCAATGCGCTGGAGGGCAGTGCCGCCCTAACGGTCGGACTCACCCAGGCGATGTGGGTGGAGCCGGTGACCGGCGGCGGACGCAGCGCATACGAGCGGCGAATCGGGGCGCCGATTACGCGGCTGCCCGGGACGCGGCCCGCCGGGGTTGCCGCGACCTACCTGCCGGCGACGTTCGTGACCGGGCTGCCATTGCGTCCGGGCGTCGACGTGTCCGGCCTCCCGGCTCTGGCGGCAACGTTGCGGAACCCGCTGGCGGTCTTCGCCGGGACTGCGACACCGCCCGGGACGGTCGCCGGGCAACGCGGCTATTTCATGGTGCAAGGGGCG
Source organism: uncultured Actinomycetes bacterium (assembly GCA_963798675.1). Classification (GTDB taxonomy): domain Bacteria; phylum Actinomycetota; class Actinomycetes; order Streptosporangiales; family Streptosporangiaceae; genus Palsa-504. The sequence goes on from CAWCUJ010000014.1 coordinate 81,963, forward strand.
CGGTTCGGACAGGGGGAGGGAAACAGCGGTTTCCTCGTCGTGTTCGTGCCCGCAGGCTGGCTCAACTCGTCGCTGGGTGGTGATTCGAACCAGATGGCCATCAGCCAGGACGGTCGCCGTCTGGCCGGCACGTTCGACGCGACGCCCGCCGCCGGCGCAACCTTCGACGCGCTCACCCAGGCCTGGCGAGTGGACGTCGCGCCGGTTCCGCTCACTGCGGTGCAGCGGGCCTTGCCCGCGCTTGCCTTCTCGTGGCCGCTCGCGACCGCGCTCGTCGTGTACCTGGTGGGCCGCGGGACGCGGCGCCGCCGCCGCGCCGAGCGGGAGATCGCGAACGTTTACGACCTCTCGCTCGACCTGCTGTGCGTCCTCGGCGTCGACGGCTACTTGAAGCGCGTGAACCCGGCGTTCGAGCGCACGCTCGGCTACGAGGCGGCTGAGCTGCAGTCACGTCCCCTTCTGGAGTTCGTCCATCCGGACGATCGCCAGGCGGTGGAGGCGACGATGGCCAGGCTGCAAGCGGGGCGCGGCGCGGAGCGATTCGAGAGCCGCTTCGTCCGGTCTGACGGTGTGGTTCGCTGGCTCGAATGGAGCGCGCGACCGATGCTCGAGCGAGGTCTCATCTACTCGGCGGCGCGCGATGTTACCGATGCCCGGATGCTGGTGGAGGAGCTGGCGATGTCGCGCCGGCGCATCGTGGCGACGGCTGACGAGACGCGCCGGCGCGTCGAGCGCGATCTGCACGACGGCGCCCAGCAGCGGCTCGTGACGACGATTCTCACGCTCAAGCAGGCTCGGGAAGCGGCAGGCAGTGGCTCCGAGGACGTCGCCGAGCTGATCACCAAGGCGGTCGTGAGCACCGAACAGGCCAACGATGAACTGCGCGAGCTCGCTCGCGGCATTCACCCGGCCATCCTCTCCACTGGCGGTCTCGCGCCTGCTCTGAAGGGCATCGCTCGCCGTTCCCCGATCCCCGTCATGCTTGACCTTGAGGCACATGACCGGCTTCCCGAGCGCATCGAGGTGACGGCGTACTATGTCGTCGCCGAGGCTCTGACGAACGCGGCCAAGCATTCACAGGCCTCCGCCGTGCAAGTCACCACGGCTCTTGCCGACGGCGACGTCCGGTTGTCGATCAGTGACGACGGCGTCGGGGGAGCCGATGAGGCCGGCTCCGGCCTCATCGGGCTCAAAGATCGCGTCGGGGCGGCGGGCGGAACAATGGCCGTGGAGAGCCTCCCCGGCAAAGGTACCCACATCACCGTCGAGCTTCCCGTGGCCGCGCCGCGATCACAGCGTGAACCGTAGGATCTCGCCGCTCGCGAGGAGCGTTACGTAGAGGTTTCCGTCTGGGCCGATGGCCGCGCCGACGGGATCATGCTTGACCGGCGAGCGCCAGAAGACCGTGTGCTGTCCGGTGCGCAGGTCGACGCGCTGGATGTCGCTCCCGCTCGGGTTCTGCAGGAACGAGGAGCCGTTCTCGGCGATGAAGGCAACGTCGCCCTTGACGGCAATCCCGGCGGGCGTGGCGTGCGCGGGGAACGTAGCGAGCGGCGGGCGGGTGCCCGCGCACGCCGAGCCACCCTGGCCGTAACACCCCGGGTAGCCGAAGTTCACCACGGGGCCGGCCGGGTTGAACTCGTTCAGCTTCTCGGGCGGCCGGAAGGGGCCAAGGTCGTCGCGCCCGGTGTCGGTCACGAGCAGTAGCCGGCCGTAGAACGCAAGCCCGAAGGCACTCCGCAGGCCGGTCGCCTTCACCACGGGGCTACCGCCATCGGGCGCAAACGACAGGACATTCCCCGGCGGGCCGCTGCTGCCCGCGGCGCCGGTACCGATGTAGAGGTGCCCGTCGGGGCCCAGCGCGATCGAGCCGATCAGGTGTTGCCCCACCGTGAGGCCGTCGAGCCTGACCCGCTGGCTCGTGAAGCGACTTCCGTTGAAGCCTTCCAGGACCGTGATCCGGCCGGTGCCCGGAGTGGTGGTTGATGCGACGTAGAGGCGGTTCCCCACCCATACCAGCCCGGCCGGCACCAGGCCCGTGACGACTTGGCGAGGCCGCCCGCCGGGCGTTATGTACCAGACCCCATCCGTCGGGTCGTTCTTGCCGCCGACCACGTTCGACGTGAACCACAATCCGCCGTGGGAGTCGAAGGTGAGATTCACCGGGAAGTGCAGGCCCGACGCCACCACGGCCGGGGCCGGGACGTGCCCGGGAACCCCGGCGGCGGTCGAAGTCTTGCTGTGCGGCGCCGCGCTCGGCTGTGAGCAGGACGCGAGGCCAGCCAGGGCGGCCAGGACCGCGCCCACGGCTATCGCCCGTTTCATCCCGGGCATGCAGCGACTTCTTCGTCCGCTGGAACCGGCACTAGACATGTCGCACTCTCCTGTCGGGGGGCCTGCCTGCCTCGGGCGCGGGCGGACGGAACGGATGGCACCGTCGCAGAGCTCGCCTGGAGCTCCGGCGCGATTCGACGATTACGCCGGACCACGCGACGTAGGTCGCGCGGCGAACGTGAGGCCGGAACATCGCTTGCATCTGCTCTCAGCCCGCGGTCTCGTCGTCAGGCGTCAGGCCCAACGCAGTTCCCTGTCGGTCGAGCACTTGGCGTACAGTCTCGAGGAACTCAGGATTGTCGTCGACGACAAGACAATGAATAAGCACTGCTGGTCAGCATCGCAGGCAGCGTCCCACGCCACATTGAAGCTACCGGGAAATTCGAACAGCAATCTGCGAGCGCGATCTGAGAAGGGACGCGAAAGAACCAGCCTCTGGCGACGAGTCACGCCTTGGCCTTCCGCGCCGCCCTCCGTCCTCCCTCCGGCGCGCTATCGCCTCACCCTCAGCGACGCCAGATGCGGAGGTAGTTCTGGCGGTAGCCGCTGGGCGGATCGAATACCGCGCCGTTCGGCACGTCGGCTTGGGTGATGAGGTGGGGGGGAGCGACGTAGCCGGACGGCGGCTGCCCGGCTCGGGCCCGGTTTATCTCATCGATGAGCTGCCAGCCTTGCAGGTAGAGGGGCTCGGCCACGGTCGCCTGCTGGTAGTCCCCGGCCCGGATCCGCTCCAGCTCCGATGCGTCGCCGTCGCCGGCCGCGACCGAGAACGGCGGTTGATCGCCCTGCACGCCGGCACCGAAGAGAGCGACGCGCGCCCCGGTGATGTATGCGCCGTTGACGGTCAGGAGGTAGGTGAGGCGCTTTCCGTAGGTCACCAGCAGCGAATTGATGACGGCGGGCACGTTGATTTGCGCGTTGGCGATCGGCGCGTCGATGACCTGGAGCATCGAGCAGCGTCGGCACTTCTGGAGCGTCGACGCCATCACGTCGGCCTTGTAGGTTTCGATTGCGTACTCTGAGTCCGTGAAGATGACCGCGCCGGCCGTGCCGTCGGATTTCGCGATGACATAGCTGGCGGCGAGGAGAGCGACCTCGGCGGGGTTCGTCGTCACGTTGGTGAACAGGCCCACGTTCGGATCTGGGCCCGGCCGGACCGCGGAGTGCCAGCCGACCACGGGGATGCCCTGCGCCCGTGCCTGTCGCAGTGCCGCGTGCTGCCCGGCGGCGTCGACGCCGCCCAGGATGATGCCGGCCGGCTTGAGGGTCAGCGCGAGGTGGAGGGCGGCGGTCTCCCCTTGGACGGACGCCTGGCCGTCGAGGATGCGCAACGGCCAGCCGATCGCATGTGCGGCCTGCTCAGCGCCTTGCGCCACCCCGGCGATACCGCCGTTGGTGAGATCGGCGGCCACGAAGACGATCAGGCCTGGACGCTGCGCGGGCGGCCCGCGCAGCGGGCCGCGGTAGTCACCGGTCGTCTGCAGAGCGCGAGCGACCACGGCCTGCGCTCGCTGGACGGCCGGATCGGAGGCGCCCAGTGCAGCGGGATGGCCGGTGCATCCGGACGCGGTGACCAGCAGCGGCAGCAGCCACGGCACCAGGATCAGGGACCGGGCCAGGCGGAGCAGTCGGCCTGGGAGCATCCGCGCGGGCATCGCGGCCAGGTCCTTCCGCCGGGTGGCGGGTTCGTCTTCGCGGATCGGCGCGCTGACACCGGTCACGCCCCGGTCCGCCTCCCCTCGGATGTCGCGCTGATGTCGCCGGACGGCGCCCCGGCCGCGGCAGCCACAGCGCCGTCCGTGGCCCCGGACCCGACGGCAGGCTCCATGACGCGTGCGGCCATGTTCCTCACGTTAATAGCTTCCTCGGCGTGGAGGCAGGTCAGGGAGGTGACAAATACCTGATGCACTACCTGGATCTTGCACTATCCGGATAGTCAGGCTTTGACGCCCTAGCGGCCCTTAGCCTCATCGGGCTCAAAGACCGCGTTGAGGCGGCCGGCGGAACACTGACCGTGGAAAGCCCTCCCGGCCAAGGTACCCGCCTCACCGTCGAGCTTCCCGTGGCCGAGCCTGATCATAGTGTGAACCGTACGATCTCGCCGCTCGCGAAGAGCGTTACGTAGAGGTTTCCGTCCGGGCCGATGACCGCGCCGACAGGATCATGCTTGACCGGCGAGCGCCAGAAGACGGTGTGCTGTCCGGTGCGCAGGTCGACGCGCTGGATGTCGCTCCCCGTCGGGTTTTGCGGGAACGACGAGCCGTTCTCGGCGACAAAGGCAACGTCGCCCTTGACGGCAACCGCGGTGGGCGTCGCGTGCGCGGCGAACGCCGCGAGGGGCGGGCGCGTGCCCGCGCACGAAGGGCCACCCTGGCCATAGCATCCAGGGAAGCCGAAGTTGACCACCGGGCCGGCCGGGTTGAACTCGTTCAGCTTCTCGGGCGGCCGGAAGGGGCCAAGGTCGTCGCGCCCGGCATCGGTCACGAGCAGGAGCCGGCCGTAGAACGCGAGTCCGAAGCCGCTCGCCAGGCCGGTGGCCTTCACTACGGGGCGGCCGGCACCGGGTGCAAACGACAAGACACTCCCCGGCGGTCCGCTGTGGTCAGTCACCGAGCCGACACCGATGTAGAGCTGCCCGTCGGGGCCCAGCGCGATTGAGCCAATGGTGTGTTCCCCTACCGTGAGGCCGTCGAGCCTGACCCGCTGACTCGTGAAGCGACTTCCGTTGAAGCCTTCGAGGACCGTGATCTCGCCGGTGCCCGGGACGGTGGTCGACGCGACGTAGAGGCTGTTCCCGACCCAGACCAACCCGGCCGCCGCCAGCCCCTTCACAACATGGCGAGGCCGCCCGCCGGGCGGTATATACCAAACCCCGTCCGTCGGGTTGTGGCCGCGAGCGCTGGACGTGAACCACAGTCCTCCGCGGGAGTCGAAGGTGAGATTCACCGGGAAGTGGAGGCCCGACGCCACGACGGCCGGGGTCGGGGCGTGCCGGGCAACCCCGGCGGCGGTCGAAGTCGCGCTGTGCGGCGCCGCGCTTGGATGTGAGCAGGACGCGAGGCCAGCCAGGGCCAAGACCGCACCCACGGCTACCGCGCGCTTCATCCCGGGCACGCAGTGACTTCTTCGGCTGCTGGAACCTGCACCAGACATGTCGCACTCTCCTGTCGGGGGGCTTGCCTGCCTCGGGTGCGGGCGGACAGAGTTCCCTGCCGGTCGGGCACTTGGCGCACGGTCTCGAGGAACTCAGGGTTGTCGTCGACGATCAGGCAGTGACTAGGCACTGCCAGCCAGCATCGCAGGCAGCGCCACACCGCGACATTGAAGCTAACAGGAAATCCGACTCCCATTTCTCCGGCAGCAGAGCGCGCTTGCCGCCGCGTCGCAACCGGGCGGGGTGCTTTCCGCCGGCCTAAGCGCGCTTACCGTCCGTCTCAGATTATTTTAGAACCGAACGGGCGGGGGTGGCTGCGCAGGTCACGCTTCCAGGTCACCGGGCAGGTAGTGCAAACAGGTAGTGCAACAGGTAGTTGTCACCTCCCCGCCCCCGCCCCCGCTGGAGAAGCTATTCGGGTGGTCGACACTGCCACCAGCCTGATGGAGCCTGCCGTCCGATCCGGGGGCGAGGGCGACACTGTCGCGGCTGCGGGCCGCGCCGGTCTGGTCGCCCGTCGGGGGCTGTTGGCGCGGCTGGCTGAGGCGGCGCGGGTGACGGTGGTGTCGGCGCCGGCTGGGAGCGGGAAGACGTTCTTGCTGCGGTCGTGGGGCTGCGCGGCGGGTCTGGCGGAGCGTACCGGCTGGGTGACGGTGCAGGGTGAGGAGCGGGATCCGCAGCGGTTCTGGATCTCGGTCGCGGATGCGCTGCGCGGCACGGCGGCGGGTGCGGGGCTGGTGCGGCCGTTGACGGCCGCGCCGGATCTGGACGGCTGGGCGGTGGTGGAGCACCTGCTGGAAGACCTGGGCCAGGTGAAGGAGCAGGTCTGGCTGGTCATCGATGACCTGCACGAGCTGGGCTGTGACCAGGCGCTGGCCCAGCTGGAGTCGCTGGTGCAGCGGGCCCCGGCGCAGCTGCGGTTCGTGCTGGCCGCCCGCCATGATTTCGGGCTGGGCCTGCACCGGTTGCGGCTGGAGGGCGAGCTGACCGAGATCCGCGCGGCGGACCTGCGGTTCACGGCGGGCGAGGCGCGGGCGCTGTTCGGCGCGGCCGGGGTGGAGCTGCCCGGTCCGGCGGTGGCGCTGCTGGTCGAGCGGACCGAGGGCTGGGCGGCCGGGCTGCGGCTGGCCGCGCTGTCGCTGGCCCGGCACCCGGACCCGGAACGGTTCGCGGCCGAGTTCTGCGGCAGCGACCGGATGGTGGCCGAGTACCTGCTGGCCGAGGTGCTGGAGCGGCAGGCCGAACCGGTGCGGCGGCTGCTGCTGCAGACCTCGATCCTGGAGCGGGTCAACGGCGAGCTGGCCGACCTGCTGACCGGGGGCAGCGGCGGCGAGCGGGCCTTGCAGGACCTGGAGGCGGCCGGCGCGTTCGTGGTCCCGCTGGACATGCGGCGTTCCTGGTTCCGGTACCACCGGCTGTTCGCGGACCTGCTGCAGCTGGAGTTGCGGCGCAGTGACCCGGCCCTGATCCCCGCGCTGCACGGCGTCGCGGCGGGCTGGTTCGCCGGGCACGGGCACCCGGTCGAGGCGATCCGGCACGCCCAGGCCGCACAAGACTGGGACCTGGCCGTCCGGCTGCATCCGCACGCAGCGACCACCGCGCTGGCATCCGTCCTCGGCGGCCCTGCCCCGCCAGCGGACTCCTGCGTCGCCTCAGCGCAGGCCTCTCCGGTGGAGCCGATCTCCCTCGGCGGCATGGCCCCCGCGCGCGGCTGGCTGACCGAGGCCTGGCTGGCCGAGGCAACCGCCCGCGAAGCGCTCGGCGACACCGCCAAGCGGATGAGCCGCCCCGATCTCGGAGAATCCCTGCCGGGGCCGTCGGCCCTCGGGCTGGCGCTGGCCGAGCCGCTCACCCACAGCGAGACCCGCGTGCTGCGCTACCTGCCGACCCATCTGACCGCGTCGGAGATCGCCGGCGAGCTGTACGTGTCGGTCACCACCGTCAAGACGCACATGAGCCACCTATACGCCAAGCTCGGCAGCCACCGCCGCGCCGAAGCGGTGGACCGGGCTCGCGCCCTCGGCCTGCTCGCATACACCTCACGTCCCGCTCAAGGGTACGCTGTCCGCCAGCACGAGGCCTCTAGACGCCCCTGGCCCGCTGCCGCCATGGTCAGCACCTAGGTAGGGACCCTGCTCGAGGCCGAGCCGCACTTAGAGCTTGCAGAGTGAGCCACGACATCCGCGTCGTACATGCTGCCTTCAAGGCGCTGAATAAATGAGCGATGAAAAACCCGCTCTGAAGCGCGTGATGGCGGCGGAGTGAAGCCACAGCATTCCACAAGCGGTGCCGCGGGGTGGCCGGCGGTCACCCGCAGGGCGCAGGGCGTCGGCAAAGTCGTCATGCGAGCCCGGGGGTGACCAGTGGCAGGAGTGGTGTTCGGGCATGTTCTCGCAGGCCGGCGGCAATGTTCGTATGACCGGTCAGGCGCAGGAAGGAGGCCGCGATGGGCCGGGTCGATGTCGGCGGGGTCGGGATCGAGTACGACGTCACGGGGCCGGGGCCGGCGGTCGTGCTGCTGCACGGCTTCCCCGACTCCGGCCGGGTCTGGCGGCACCAGGTGCCGGCGCTGGCCGCGGCCGGATACCGGGTCATCGTCCCGGACCTGCGCGGAGCAGTGCCAGAAGTCGTGGTACACCCTGCGTCGCCCGCGCTCCCCGGCTTACGCTCCCTCTGCCGCCCCGCCCGCCAAACCCGACATTGCTCTCACAAAACGGCCGTCGTCGGGGCACTGGTCACCAATCTCGGCTGCACCTCCCGAGTCCAGGTCGCCGCCTGGGTCACTGTATCCCAACCAGATGATCACGGGCGGTCAGAGCCTGACCAGAACCGCGAGCGGCCACGCGCCGCCGGCAGGTTGGGCGCACGACAAGTTCATCGGCTTGCTGGGTGATGCCGTTCCCGGCGGCCGGGACCAAGGTCCATGTTGCGGGCCGGGCGGATGGCGTAGCGTCCACGTGCTATGGCACCGGCGCGGCGCGGGACAGGGAATCTGCCGGCGGAGCTGACCAGCTTCGTCGGCCGTCGCGGTGAGGTGGCCGAGGTCAGGCGGCTGCTGGCGGAGTCTCGGCTGGTGACGCTGACCGGGGTGGGCGGGGTCGGCAAGACCCGGCTGGCGCTGCGGGCCGCGGCCGGGCTGCGGCGGGCGTTCGGCGACGGGGTATGGCTGGTTCAGCTGGACCAGCTGCGCGACGAGGCGCTGGTGGCGCAGGCCGTCGCGGGCGTGCTGGGCCTGCGGGAACGGGCCGGCACCGCGTTGGAAGCGGCGCTGGCGGACTGCATTTCCGATCGGCGGCTGCTGCTGGTGCTGGATAACTGCGAGCACCTGGTGGACGCGGTCGCCAAGCTGGCCGACCAGTTGCTGCGCGCGTCGGCCGGGCTGCGGGTGCTGGCCACCAGCCGGGAATCGCTGAACATCACCGGGGAGACGGTGCTGCCAGTGCCGCCGCTGCCGGCGCCGGACCCGGCACAGGAGCTGACGCTGGCGCAGCTGGTGCGGTTCCCGGCGGTCACCTTGTTCGCCGAGCGGGCCGAGCAGGTGGTGCCGGGGTTTTCGGTGACCGAGGCGAACATGGCGGCGGTGGCCGGGATCTGCCGCCGGCTGGAGGGCCTGCCGCTGGCCCTCGAGCTGGCCGCGGCGCGGGCCCGGATGCTGTCCGCGGCGCAGATCGAGGCCCGGCTGGGCGACCGGCTGGGGCTGCTGACCCGGGGCAGCCGTGCGCATCCGGCCCGCCAGCAGACGCTGCGGGGGTCGATCGAGTGGAGCTATGAGCTGTGCAGCGAGCCGGAGCGGCTGCTGTGGGCGCGGCTGTCGGTGTTCGCCGGCGGGTTTGAGCTGGACGCGGTCGAGGGGATCTGCGCCGATCACCGGCTGGCATCCGGTGACCTGCTGGAGCTGCTGGCCGCGCTGGCCGACAAGTCGGTCCTGATCGCCGAGCACGGCGAGGGCGGCAGCGTCCGGTACCGGCTGCCGGAGACCCTGCGCGAATACGGCCAGGAACGCCTGCAGCAGGCCGGGGAGGACATCGCGCTGCGGCGGCGGCACCGGGACTGGCATGAGCAGCTGGCCGTCCGGGCCGACACCGGCTGGCTCAGCCCGCAGATGACGGAGTGGGCGGCCCGGCTGTTCCGGGAGCACGCCAACGTGCAGGTGGCCCAGGACTTCTGCCAGACCGAGCCCGGCGAGGCCGGGCTGCGCCTCGCGATGCACGTCTGGCCCTTGTACTACTGGAACGCGGGGTATGTCAGCGAGGGCCGGTACCGGCTCGGCCAGGCGCTGGCCCGGGCCCGTGAGCCCACCGTGTGGCGGGCGCAGGGGCTGCTGCTCGCCGGTCTCCTCGCTACCCTGAGCGGCGACCGCGACGCCGCACGGGCGCTGCTGGAGCAGGGCACTGGCCTGGCCCGGCAGCTGGACGACCCGGCCACGTCGGCGTTTGCCGCCTTTGTCGCGGGAAATGTCTGCTGGTACGCCAGTGACCTGCCGCAAGCTATCGCCCACTTCGAAGGCGGGCTGGCGGCCCTGCCGACTGCCGTCGTCCATGTCCGCCTGCGCGTCATCCTGCTTCTCCTCCTGGCGGCTGCCGCCGGCGTGGCTGGTGACGAAGAGCGCGTTGTCGCCTGCCGCCGGGAGCTTGCCGCGCTGACCGAGCCCGGCGGCGAATTCCTCCGCCGCTGGTACTCCGCATACTCGCTGTGGGCACTGGGAGTGGCGGTCTGGTGCCGGGGCGACCTCTGCCGGGCTGCCGACCTGGTGCAGCAGAGCCTACGGCTGGGGGATCGCCTCAACCACCGGATGGGCGCCGCCTACTGCGTGGAGGCGCTCGCCTGGATCGCCGCGTCGGGACGGCAGTACGAGCGCGCCGCGGTCCTGCTCGGCGCCGCCGCCGCCGCCGCTAGCCTGCTGCGGTCCCAGGGCGCGACCCTGGACAGCAACCAGCCCATGGCGGGCTACCAGCGGGACTGCGAGCGTCAGGCCCGGCAGGCCCTGGGCGAGGCAGCGTTCCAGGCCGCCTACACCCGCGGCCTGCAGCTGCCCGCCGGGGACGCCCTCGCCTACGCCCTGCAGCAGCCGCTGAAGAAGCCGCTGGCGCCGGCCGTACCCGCCGCACCGGCACCGGCCGCACCCGAACCGCCCGCGCCGTTGACGCCCCGGGAACTGCAGGTGGCCCGCCTGGTCGCCGGGGGCCGCAGCAACAAGGAGATCGCCGCCCAGCTGGTGATCTCGCACCGGACCGCCGAAGGCCACGTGGAGCGCATCCTGACCAAGCTCGGCTTCACCTCCCGAGCCCAGGTAGCCGCCTGGGCTGCTGCCTCCCGACTGGACGATGACGCAGGCTGAGGCTGTTTGGGGCCGAGGCGTCAGTCGTCTAGGTGTGCGAACAGGTAGTGCAACAGGTAGTTGTCACCTCCCCGCCCCGGCCCCCGCCAGGGAAGCTATTCAGGTGATCGACACTGCCACAGGCGTCATGGAGCCTGCCGCCCGGTCCGGGGCCACGGACGCCCACGCCGCTGCCGCTGGCAGGGCAGGACTCATCGCCCGCCGCGAGCTCTTCGAGCAGCTCGGGCGCACGGCGGTCGGATCGCCACGTCGCCGCGATGGCCGGGCACGAGACTCCGGCGAGAGGCAGGGAGACAGACATGAGCTCGTGAGGCAACCAGCAGCGGGTCCCGGCGCGACCGAAGGACAGCTACGAACCGTGAATCCCCGGCGCTTCGGCGCTGGCTGAGCGCGCGTCCGGCACTTGGTTCGGAGCACGGGCGTCCATGGCTGAACCCGCCGGCGCGGACGGCGCCGGCGGGAGTGGCGGCGGCGCCGCCTGTTGAGGTCCGTACCAGCCAACGGCAAGGAACGATCAAGGGAGAGGTCGATGTACTACAGCAATGGCAACTACGAAGCGTTCGCCCGGCCCCGCAAGCCGCGGGGGGTGGATCAGAAGTCTGCTCATCTGGTCGGCGGCGGGGTGGCCTCGCTGGCCGCGGCCGCGTTCCTGATCCGCGACGGGCAGATGGATGGCCGCCGCATCACGATCTATGAGGCGACCGACATCGTCGGCGGCTGCCTGGATGGCATCAAGGATCCCGAGAGGGGCTACCTGTTCCGCGGTGAGCGCGAGATGGAGGATCACTACGAGTGTATGTGGGATCTGTACCGCTCGATCCCGTCGCTCGCGGTGGAGGGCGCCTCGGTGCTCGACGACTTCTACTACATCAACAAGGACCATCCCAACTACTCGCTGCGGCGGACGACCGAAAATCGCGGTCAGGCGCATGAGACCGACGGCAAGATGCTGTTGTCATCCAAGGCGCAGGGCGAGCTGATGAAGCTGTTCTTCACCCCCGAGGAGGACCTGGACGACAAGCGGTTCGACGAGATGGTGGGGGAGGAGTTCTTCCGCAGCAACTTCTGGGTGTACTGGCAGACGATGTTCGCCATCAGTGCGTGGCACGGCGCCGTGGAGATGAAGCGTTACATGACCCGGTTCATCCACCACTTCGGCGGGTTCTCGGATCTGAGCACCATCAAGTTCACGCGCTACAACCAGTTCGACTCGCTGATCCGCCCGCTGCTGGTCTGGCTGGAGCAGCAGGGCGTCACGATCCAGTACGACACGCGGGTCACCAATGTCGTGTTCGACACCAGCCCGGGGCGCAAGGCCGCCCGCCGGATCGAATGGCTGCGCGGCGGGCAGCGCGGCGGACTCGACGTCACCGAGAACGACCTCGTTCTGACCACCATCGGCTCCCCCGTGGAGAGCACCGCGTGGGGGGACCACCACACCCCGGCCGTCTTCGACACCGAGATCCGCGAGGGCAGCATCTGGGCGCTGTGGCGCAACATCGCCGCCCAGGACCCGGCCTTCGGCCGGCCCGACAAGTTCTGCACCCACACCGACAAGACCAACTACGTCTCGGTCTGCCTGCGGACCCTCGACAACAAGGTCCCGGCCTACATCCAGCAGATCTGCCAGCGGGACCCGTTCTTGTTCGACGGGAACATCGTCACCGGCGGCCTGGTGAGCATCCGCGATTCCAACTGGCTGCTGTCGTGGAACGTCGAACGCGAACCGCACTTCCCCGACCAACCGCACGACATGCTCCTGTGCCACTTCTACGGCGCCTACTCCGACCGGCCCGGCAACTACGTCACCAAGGCGATGCGCGAGTGCACCGGCGAGGAGATCGCCCAGGAATGGCTCTACCACCTCGGGGTGCCGACCGACCAGATCGCCGGGCTGGCCGCCCGCTCCGTGGACAGCAAGCCGTGCATGATGCCGTACATCACCGCCTTCTTCCTGCCCCGCAGTGGCGGCGACCGGCCCGACGTCGTGCCCCAGGGCGCGGTCAACTTCGGGTTCCTGGGCCAGTTCGCCGAGACCCCGCGGGACGCCATCTTCACCGTCGAGTACTCCATCCGCACCGCGATGGAGGCGGTCTACACCCTGCTCGGCATCGAGCGGGGCGTGCCGGAGCCGTGGGGCTCGCAGTACGACGTCCGCGCCCTGCTCAACTCGGTCGCGGTGCTCAGGGACGGCGAGAAGCTCCCGCTGCCCGGCCCGATCGTGAAGATGCTGGAGCGGACCGACATCGGAGAGCTGCTGCGGCAGTACGGGCTGATCGGCGAACTCGAGGACAAAGACCTCCTCACCGTCGCGGTGCGCAAGACACCTCCCCGGGGCAGGTCGGTCCTCTAGGGGCGAGGGCCGGCCGGTGCCGCATACCCATCAGTTGGCAGGCCGCTGACACGACTGCGCCGCGAGCGCCCGCGGCGCAGTCGTGCCGGACAGGTGGCTGAACGCAGCGTGCTCATCGAGGAAGCGAACATGGCGGCGGTGGCCGGGATCTGCCGCCGGCGCGATGCCGGAACCTATGGCGCCACTAGACCGAAGTTACTTGGCGGTGGTATGTCACCTACGGCGCTGACCTGGGCCTTCGCGAGTTCGGTGGTAAGTCTTCTGGCTACATGGCTGACCAGCGCAAACTCCCATCATGGTAGCTGGTCATGGTCGCGGATTTCTGTGCAGAAAAACCTTGCCCTTATCAGGGTTCTCGCAGGTCAGGGCATAAATATCTACGCAGAGTTACAGTAACTTCGGACTAGACGACTGGCGCCTTGACGCCCAAGCAGCTCTCACCGAGTGTGATCATCCGGTTGTGACCCTGCGACCCAGGCGGCTACCTCGGCTCGCGAGGTGAAGCTGAGCTTGGTGAGGATGCGCTCCACGTGACCTTCGGCGGTTCGCTGCGAGATCACCAGCTGGGCGGCGATCTGCTTGTTCGTGCGGCCTCCGGCGAGCAGGCGGGCCACCTGCATTTCCCGGGGTGTCAGCGGCGCAGTGCCGGGTTCAGGTGCGGTTGGTGCCGACATGGCGGGCACGGCCGGCGCCGACGAGTGCTGCAGGGCGTAGGCGAAGGTGTCCTCGGCGGGCAGCTCCAATCCGCGAGCGTAGGCGGCCTGGAACGCCTGCTCGCCCAGGGCCTGCCGGGTTTGCCGGTAGCAGTCCCGCTGGTACCCCGCCAGGTGCTCGACGCCATCCAGGGTCACGGCCATAGACCGCCACAGCCCGGCGGCGGCGCCGAGCAGCACCGCGGCGCGCTGGTACTGCTGTCCCGATGCGGCGATCCAGGCCAGCGCCTCCAGGCAGACGGTGCTCCGCCTCAGATCGTTGAGGCCTTCCCGCAGCCGCAGGCTTTCCTGCTCCAGGGCAGCGGCTCGGTCGAGGTCACCCCGGCGCCAAGCCGCCAGCCCCAGCGCCCACAGGCAGTACGCGGAGTGCCAGCGGCGGACCGATTCGCCGCCGGTCTCGGTCAGCGCGGCGAGTTCCCGCTGGCACCTGTCAACACGCTCTTCGTCAGCGGCCAGGCCCGCGGCGATCGCCAGGGAGATCAGCAGGTGGGCGCGCTGGCGGTCATGAACGGCGGCCGCGGATAGGGCCGCCAGGCCATCGTCGAAGTAGGCGATGGCCCGGTTCAGGTCACCGGTTGACATGCAGACATTTCCCGCGCAGTACGCGGCGAACGCATGGGTGGCCGGGTCGTTCAGCTGCCGGGCCAGGCTGGTGCCCTCCGCCAGCAGCGTCCGGGCGGCGACATGGTCGCCGCTCGGCGCGGCCAGGAAACTGGCGAGCAGCAGCCCCCGGGCCCGCCACACGGTGGGCTCGCGTGCCTGTGCCAGCGCCTGGCCGACGCGGTACCGGCCCTCGCTGAGATACCCTGCGTTCCGGTAGTAAAAGGTCCAGACGTGCATCGCGATGCGCAGCCCGGCCTCGGCCTCGCTCGGCTCGGCCTGGCAGAAGTCCTGGGCCGCCTGCACGTTGGCGTGCTCCCGGAACAGCCCGGGCCGCCCACTCCGTCATCTGCGGGCTGAGCCAGCCGGTGTCGGCCCGGACGGCCAGCTGCTCATACCAGTCACGGTGCCGCCGCCGCAACATGGTGTACTCCCCGGACTCCTGCAAGCGTTCCTGGCCGAACTCGCGCAGCGTTTCCGGCAGCCGGTACCGGACACCGCCGCCCTCGCCGTGCTCGGCGATCAGGACCGACTTGTCGGCCAGCGCGGCCAGCAGCTCCAGTACCTCCGAGGCGGCCAGCCGGTGATCGGCACAGATACCCTCCGCCGCGTCCAGCTCGAACCCGCCGGCGAACACCGACAGCCGCGCCCACAACAGCCGCTCCGCCTGGCTGCACAGCTCATAGCTCCACTCGATAGAAGCGCGCAGCGTCTGCTGCCGGGCCGGCTTGGTGCGGCTGCCTCGGGTCAGCAGGCCCAGCCGGTCACCCAGCCGGGCCTGGATCTGCTCCGCCGACAGCACCCGGGTCCGCGCCGCGGCCGGCTCGAGGGCCAGCGGCAGGCCCTCCACCTGGTGGCAGATTCCGGCCACCGCCGCCATGTTCGCCTCGGTGACCGCGAATCCCGGCATCACCTGGCCCGCTCGCTCGGCGAACAAGGCCACCGCAGGGAACCGTCCCAGCTGCCCCAGAGTGAGCAGCTGCCTCGGGTCGGGGGTCGGCAGCGGCGGCACTGGCAGCACCGTCTCCCCGGCGATGTTCAGCGACTCCCGGCTGGTGGCCAGTACCCGCAACCCGGCTGCACCACGCAGCAGCAGGTCCGCCAGCTTGGCGGCGGCGTCCACGAGGTGCTCGCAATTGTCCAGCACCAGCAGCAGCTGCCGGTTCGCCACATACGCGGCGAGCGCCGCTTCCGGCGAGAGACCGGCCCGAGGCTGCAGGCCCAGCACGCCCGCGACGGCCTGGGCCGCCAGCGCCTCATCCCGCAGCTGGTCCAGCCGGACCAGCCATACCCCGTCACCGAAGGCCCGCCGAAGCTCGGCGGCGGCCCGCAGTGCCAGCCGGGTCTTGCCGACCCCGCCCACTCCGGTCAGCGTCACCAGCCGGGACTCCACCAGGAGCCGCCTGACCTCGGCCACCTCACCGCGGCGGCCGACGAAGCTGGTCAGCTCCGCCGGCAGATTACCCGCTCCGCGCCGCACCGGTGCCATAACAGACCAACGTTACGCTACCCTGCCCGGCCGGCGGAATGGGAAGCTTGCCGGGGTTTCGCTGGTCAAGATGGCGGGCCAGAGCCTGCCGAGCTAGTTACGAAGGCGACGCCATCACCGGTTGTCTTACCCGTGGCGGGCCCGTTCCCAGTGCATGATGTGACCAACCGCAGCGGCGGTGCTGACCAGCAGGGAGGCGGGGAGCACACGGGCACGCCAGCGAACGCTGCGGCGGGCGGTAGCGGCCAGGCCGCGCCGTGCGGTGGTGCCGTCGCGGCGCAGGTCCTCTGGTGCGGGCGGGCAGGCCGCATAGCGGGCGCGTTCTTCTGCCCGGGCCAGCCTGCGAACCGCGGCGCGGGCAGGGGATGGCAGCGTGCCGCTGACCCGGTCGGCCAGGGTGCGGGGTGGTTCGCTGGGCCGACCGCGAAACCCGAAATCCGTCAGGTCATCGCGAAACTCGCGCCAGGCGACATGGGCCCGGGCGGCGTCGCCGTTGGCGCGCATCCACCGCCATCGGCGCCGGGCGTCGCGGAGGGCAGCGGGGGCGATGACGGCTAGCGCGATCGCCGCCGCCACGGCCAGTGCGGTGCCTGCCGCCTGCGACGTTCCCGCTGGGTGACCGTGCGGGCCGGTGCCGGGCTGGCCCGCCTGCTGCGGAGGCTTCGGAGTGGGGCGGTTGGCGTGCGGGCGGGGCGAGAGGCTGCCGGGTCCGGCGGTGGCCTCGATGACCGGATCGGTGGAGCCGGTCGTCGTGGTCTTGGTCGGGGCGTCCATATAGTCCGGCCTGCTGGCAGTGCCGCCGCCCCCCTGCTCGCCCGGGGTGGGCTCGAAACGGATCCAGCCGAAGGTGGGGAAGTACACTTCGGTCCAGGCGTGCGCGTCGGTGGTCTTGACCACATTGCTGCCGTCTTTGCCCGGGATGCCGGCGGTGTAGCCGGTCACGAACCGGGCCGGGATGCCGAGCAGTCTGGTGAGCACGGTCATCGCGGACGCGTACTGGACGCAGTAACTGGTCTTGGTCGTGGTCAGGAACGACAGCAGGCCGGTCGCGCTGGAGGACGGCGCCGCGGACAGGCTGTACCGGAACGGGGGTGCCGACAGCCAGGTTGCCAGCGCATTCACCTTGCCAAACTCGGTGGACTGGCCGGATGTCTGGGCTTGCGCCAGCCGCTTCAGCGCCGCGGTCCGGTAGGACGGGGGAAGCTGCAGGTCCGGCGCCAGGCCGGGCACCCCGGTCAGCGCGGGCACGGCTGTCAGCTGCGCCTGGCTGGGGTCAACGGCGTAGCTGACCGCCGAGTAGGTTATGCCGGCCAGTGAGCTGGCCGGGGAGTAGATCATGAGGTCAGGGTCGGCCAGCCACCGCCCCGGTGCGCTGACCCGGATCTCCGGGTACGGCAACGGCAGGAAGGCCGGGTGCGCACCCGAGAAGCCGGTGGCGGTTACCGTCGTGGTCACCGGCTGAGCAGCGGACAGGTCGCTCAGTCCCGGTGCCTGGGGGAGTGAGCTGGCCTGCGCCGCGCCTGGCGGGTAGCTGGTCAGCTGCCAGCCCGTCTCGTCCAGGGTGTCGAACACGTACTGCCGGAAGTACTGCGGGTCGTTCCGCTGCAGGCTCGGCGAAGCGGTGGTGGTGTAGGTGAACACCACCCTCGCACGGCTCTCATGCAGCTGGGCCATGGTCTGTGGCAGGCCCCCGGCCTCGGCGCCTGAGGAGAACAGCGTGCTCAGGTGCGCACTGGATAGTATCAACGGCGCGCACAGCGCCACCACGATTGAGCTAAGGCCGCCCGCCGCGGCCAGCACCGTGGTGCTCCCGCTGGCCCGGCTGCCGACCGCGAGCATGGCGAGGTAACCCGCCCCGCCGAGGCCGAACACCAGGCCGTTGACCAGCTGGTTGTGCGGGCTGACCATCAGGACCGGCACGCCGAACAGGACCAGCAGCGGCAGTCCGGCCAGCGCGGCCGACCGCAGCCGCACCGCGATCAGGTCGGTCATGACCGCGGTGATCCCCACGCCCGCGGCGGCCAGCAGGATCAGCCCGGGCAGGCCCGGCGCAGGCTGGTTATATATGTGCGCCTCGTCCACCCCGGCGCCGGCCAGATCCCACAGCCGGGCCAGGGAACCCGGCGTCGGGATCACGTAAAGCAGCGAGTGACGGGCCTCGAAGACGAGGTTCAGGTACAGCAGCAGGGCCGCCATCCCGGCGGCCAGGCAGGCCAGCACCGGCGGCACGCGGGGGGCCCACAGCCGGGTCAGCGTCCCGGCGCCGGCCGCCGTGATCACCGCGCCCGCCGCGGCAGCGAACCACAGAGGGCTAAAGAACAGCGGCGTCACTGCCATGGAGACCAGAACGCAGGCCACCGCAGCGGTAATCGTCATCTTGCGATCTGGCCGCACGCTACCTCACCCCTAGCCGCCGGTCGGCCGAATCCAGAAGCCCGAGGGGCCCGAAGGGCTGGTGCAACTGCTGCCAGGCCGCCGCCAGCGGCGCGCCGGCCGTCGCGACGACGACCCGCCAGCCCGCAGCAGACAGGATCTCCGCGGACCGTGCCGCGTCCTGGCAGGTCCCGCCGGACGTCCAGGCCGAGACGGCGAGCAGCAGCGCCATCGCGGGCGCGTTCCCGCGCCGGGCCGCGGCCAGCTGGGCGGCGTCATCCGCCGACAGCCGCCCGGCCACCGCGATCAGCTGGCCGCTCGCGCTGGCTAGCGCGGAGATGTTGGACCCTAGGCTGGCCTCCCGTGACGGGGCTATGACTGCGAGCACGTCGAGCAGGGTGTCAGAGAAGGTGCCGAGGGGGGCGATCTCGCCGACCTCGGTGATCAGGCGGGCCCGGAAGCCCTCCTCAGTCAGGTGCGCGCCGATCGAGGCGGCCGCGCTGACCGCGAACTCGAAACTCGACGACGGCCCGCGGCCGGCGTGCGCGCACTGGCGAGTGTCCAGGAACACCGACGCGCTGTTGCGCCGCTGGTGCTCCTCCTGGCGGACCATCAGCTCGCCGTACCGTGCCGTTGACTTCCAGTGCACCCGGTGCAGGCTGTCGCCGTCCTGGTAGGTCCGTGGGGCCGCGTCGTCCTCGCCGGCCGCCGAAATCGTCCGCATCCCGCCGTCGCCCTCGCCGAGCCAGCTGCTCGGCGCGGCGGCCCGCGGTAGCGCGACGATCTTGGGCGTGACCACCAGCGCGCTCGTTGCGTGGACCAACTTGGTCATCTTCACCAGCCCGAACGTGTCCGCGACCTGGATCCGCAGCGGGCCCACGGCGAACTTACCCCGGGCTTCGGGCCGGATCTGGTAGGACAGCTCCTGGTACCCGCCCGGCTCGATCTCATCCAGCACGAACCGCGGGCTGGACCCCAGTACCCTCAGCGGGTCCGGGGTGACGTCCTCGGCCACCAGCACGCCGGCGCGCAGCCGCGAGACGCTCTCCACCCGCACGGTCACCATGGTGGGCTGGCCGACCGCAACCCGCGGCGGATCCAGTCGGCGGCTGCAGGCCAGCCGGTACCGCGACCGGCGCACGGTCAGCGCTGAGACGACCGGCAGGATGAAGATAAGCGCGCCGACCCGGACCAGGTCCGGCTCGGGAATCGCCAGGCCGCACACCACCGCTGCGCCGCCCGCCGCCAGAAACGACCGGCCCCGCGTCGTCAGCGGGCCGAACAGCCTCCGCAGCACCTTCCTCAGTGAGCTCATCACCAGGCTCCGCACGGTCATCACGACTGGCCATAAGCGGGCGGCCGGTAAGACGCCTGAAGCTGCCCTCCCACGCCGGTCGGCGCCCAGGACGGTCCATGGCATGCGGGAGCGAATGCGTAGGCAGGATCGCAGCCAGTCTGCCGCCCCGCCGAGCATGCCGCTAGCGCCAACGCCAGCACCGGCCCCAGGACAGCAACCACGATTACGACAAGCATGATCCGCCGTTTCAGGAACGCTCGCCGCCCCCCCAGCAAGCTCAGAGCCGGCAGCCGCTCGGTCTTGGGCATGGCCGTGCCGGCGGTCACGCTGGTAAAGGAGGAGAACGCAGTGGCGAGCTCCGCGTCCGCCTGCAGTTCGTTCTGCACTGCGGCGAGAACGTGTTGCTGGCTGGAGGACAAACGAAGCCGGCCTCTGCGTGCTGTCCGCAGTCGCCGCCAGAGCCGCGCTCCTCCGGCAAAATGCCGCACCTGCACCTCGGAGCCTGGACGACGGGTTACATCATTGTTTTCTGGCTGACTGGCACTGGACATGCGTGGAGTTCTCCTCGGGATATGTTCCGGTTCCGCTGGCCATGAGCGGGCTGGTGTTTCCATGGAATTTCTATCTGCAACCGCGCTTCGTGCCATCCCGGTAACTGGCCATTTGCGGGCTCGACCGAACTATGCAGACGCAGGATGACCGTTACGCCAGCCGCCATCCGGTCCTGCTGGAGATATCACAGCACTCATTTCACCGCCTGCTTGGCTAGGCCTTACGGCAGTGGTAGCGGCGTACCCGATGCCTATAGCCATGATCGCGGACAGGCATGGGTCTGGTCTTTAATGCAGGCACCAAACTCGACTACCGGCTACCTGGAATGAGTAAGTACCTGCCAGCATTCCGCGTTGCGGGGCGCTGGCGGTAATGCGCGGCAAAGCCACAGCCTTACCCCTCACAGAATCACTAAGCTACTTTGTTCTAAAAACTGCATTATGCAGGCGATCTCTATCAATGGCCGTTCGACAGGTATCCGGCCTCCACCCGCAATCCGAAGCGAGTATCGCGGCCGTTTCGACGCGGCACCTCGCTGCTCTGCATAGTCACGGCGCACCCCAAGATGGTTGATACCCAGGATGTCACTCCCTGCCAGGCTCGCGTAGAAATTTCAACGAAGGACCTACCGATCTAACCGAGCCTCCGATGGGGGGGTGACTTTAACCGTGCGCCGGTTCTTGCGTGAGAGAGCCATGAATTCTGAGTCGGCCGTATCGATCAACGACGGCTGTCCCGTGCGGGACTTTTCTTCCCGTCTCAGCACAAGCCGCATACTAAAATTCGCCGTTGTCGGCGGTACCGGGGTCATCATCAACACCTCGGTGCTTTACGTGCTTTCCCGGTGGGCGGGCCTGCCACTTGTGGCGGCATCGGCCTTGGCCGTGGAGCTCGCGGCGATAAGTAACTACCTGCTGAACGACACCTGGACGTTCGGCGTACGCTCACCCTCGCTCTGGCGGTTCGCGAAGTTCAATACCGCCTCGCTGACGGGCCTGGCCCTCAATGTCCTAAGCGTCTGGCTGCTCACCCGGCTGGGGCTCAACTTCCTCATGGCTGACCTCATTGGCATCGCCGCCGGGTTCGCCGCGAATTATTCATTCAGCGTGCGCTGGGTGTGGGGGCAGCAGAAATGATTAAGGACCTGCTCTACGCCGGGATAACGCTAATCTCGGTACTGATCTTCATGCAGGCAGCCCATA
Source organism: uncultured Actinomycetes bacterium (assembly GCA_963798675.1). Taxonomy (GTDB): domain Bacteria; phylum Actinomycetota; class Actinomycetes; order Streptosporangiales; family Streptosporangiaceae; genus Palsa-504. The sequence continues at coordinate 103,368 of CAWCUJ010000014.1, forward strand.
CCTTGTACCTGCAGCTGTACACCTGGAACCGGCCATCTTCTGGTTCCAGGGCTCCGGAGGAGTTCACCTCGCTCCGGCTTTCCTTCACCGTGATGCTGCCGTGCCGCCACGAGGAAGAGGTGATAGCGGGCACGATCGAGCGGGTAGCGCGGGCGGACTACCCGGCGGATCTGATTCAGATTCTGGTGATCTGCTCAGTAGATGACCAGGGCACCATCAGCGCGGCAGCAGAGAAGATCAAGGAGCTGCGGCAGCACGGGCTGAACAACGTCAACGTCGTGGTGTTCGATGACGGGCCGATCAACAAGCCCCATGGGCTCAATGCCGCCCTGCCGTATGCCGCGCACGATGTCGTCACCATCTTCGACGCCGAAGACGATATCCATCCCGACATCTTCAACCTGGTGAACACGGTGATGGTGACCGAGCACGTGAAGGTTGTCCAGGCGGGCGTCCAGCTGATGAACTTCCAGACCAGCTGGTACTCGGCGCTGAACGTCCTAGAGTATTTCTTCTGGTTCAAGAGCCGGCTTCACTATCATGCCCGTGCCGGTGCCATCCCGCTGGGCGGCAACACCGTCTTCTTCGAACGCGGCCTGCTGATGAGCGTCGATGGCTGGGACGAGACGAACCTGACCGAGGATGCCGATATCGGCTTGCGCCTGTCGAGCATGGGCGAATCGGTGCGGGTGGTCTACGACGACCGCTATGTGACCAAGGAGGAGACACCGCCATCGCTGCAGCAGTTCATCAAGCAGCGGACCCGGTGGAACCAGGGATTCATGCAGACCCTGCGCAAGGGCACCTGGAAGGGCCTGCCTACCCGCAAGCAGCGCTGGCTGGCCGCCTACACCCTGGCCTTTCCCTACACCCAGGCCATGCTCGGCCTCTATTTCGCCTTCGCGCTGGCCACGATGTTCGCGTTCAAGGTCCCGGTGCTGGTCGCGCTGGTCTCCTACCTGCCGGTGCTCGCGCTGCTGGCCAATCTGCTGAGTTCGGAGATCGGCCTGTATGAGTTCACCCGGGCGCACGGCCTGAAGGCATCGCCCATGGCCGCCGTCAAGCTCGCGCTGGCCTGGACCCCCTACCAGCTCGTCCTGGCCTACGCCGCATTGCGGGCCGTGCGACGTCAGATGCGCGGCATCAACACCTGGGAGAAAACAAAGCACGTGGGCGCTCACCGTGACCACTCCGACACCATGACCGCAGAACGGATGGAGGGAACCCGCCGTGCCGCGTAAACCGGCCATCGCGGCGACCAGCCCCACTGGCGCCCGTCACCTGGCCCCGGCGACAGCCGGCACCGCCCGGCCACACAGTCCGGACACTACATGGGAACCGGACCAGCGCCCACTGGGCCGCAGGGGCAAGGCCGCCCTGCTCTTCGCGATCCTCAGCGGCCTGGCCACCTTGGGCTATCACCTGTTCGAGTACCCGCTGTACGCCACGGACGAGGGTATTTACATGGAGCGGGCCTGGGCGGTGATCCACCTAGGCCAGCTGAACCCCTACACCTACATCTACGACCACGCACCCGGCGGCTGGCTGTTCATCGCCGCCTGGGACGCCATCTTGCCGCACCAGTTCCTGGCGTTCGGCAACCCGGTGGACACCGGCCGGGTGCTCATGCTGCTGCTCCATGCGGCCAGCGTCTTCTTCCTGTTCGAAATCGCCCGCCGGCTGTCCGGCGGCCTGCGGGCACCGCTGATCGCCACGTTCTTCTTCAATTTCTCACCGCTCGCCATCTATTACGAGCGCATGGTGCTGCTGGACAACATCATGGTCTTCTGGGTGCTGCTGAGCATATATCTTGTGCTGCGCCGTGAGACCCGGGTTTTCACTGGCATGTGGTCGGGACTGGCCTTCGGGATTTCCGTGCTGACCAAGGAGAACGCCATATTCTTCGCCCCGACTATCTTCTACCTCCTGATCCGCAGGCTCAAGGGCGACCCGAACCGCCATTTCACCACGATGTTCTGGCTATTCGCAGCGAGCGCTACGGTCAGCGTCTATTTCCTGTTCGCGACGCTCAAGAACGAGCTGCTGCCGAGCAGCTTCCAGTTCAGCATGAGCCATGCTCCCGCGGGCCACGTGTCACTGGTGTATGAGATGTGGTACCAGCTCCACCGCAACCAGGGAACGCTGTTCTCCCACAGCAGCTTCCTGTTCACGATGTGGCTGCCCAAGGACCCGTTCCTGATGGTGGGCGGAACCGTAGCCATGCTGGTCTGCGTGTACTTGGGCTTCCGTGACAGGAAACGGAACCTCGGTTTCCTGGTGGCCGGCACGCTGGCCGTCGAGATCGCCTTCTACCTGGCCCGCGGCAGCGTCATCCTCGACTTCTACGTCATACCGCTGATCCCGATGTACGCGCTATGCATCGCCTTCGTCGCCGACCGGGCCCTGCAGCGGATCCCGATTCCCTTTGTCCGGGCCGCCATCCCGGTACTGGCCGCCGCGCTGCTGCTGCTCCCGGTCGGCGGATATCTGCTGACCCACGGCCAGAAAGGCCAGCTGCAAGCGAACGACGTCTATTACCTCCCGCTGGCATACCTGCAGCAGGAGCAGATTTCCTGGATCCAGCACAACGTTCCTCCCAACGCCAGGATCATCTCAGATGATGACATCTGGGTGGCGCTGCACGACGGGCACCCGTCCTATCCGTACGACGTTTCCCACTGGAACGCCGTGGGCGACCCGGTGGTGCTGAACAAGGAGTTCGGCGGCGGCAACTGGCGGGACATCGACTACATCGCGATGTCCAACGACATGCGCCAGGCCATGATGGTTAACAATGCCGGGGGCCAGGAGAACTGGATCCTCAACGCCCTGGATAACCATTCGGTCGAAGTATGGCACGCCGGCCGGGGCAACCTTCAGGTCGAGATATACAAAGTCCAGAAATAACCACCCCGAGAGGTAATCTCATGGAAAGTCCAACCCCAGAAAGGCATGTCGAAGAGAGTCCGCTCTCGAGAGGTAGTTTCATGGAAAGCTCATCTTCGGAAAGGCGCAGCGCAGAGAAGCCCCCCACGGGAGGCAGGCTCCTGGAAATCCCGTCCGCGGAAAACCCTCCCGCAGGAGGCAGGCTCCTGGAGATCCCATCCGCGGAAAACCCTCCCGCGGGAGGTAAGCTCCTGGAATTTCCGTCCGCGGAAACGCGCAACGTGGAGAGTCCGTCCGCGGTGGGTCATTCCACGGAAAGCCCAGCCCAGGAAGAGCGCGTCGCGGAGAGTCCGGCCCCGCCAAGGACTACCGGAGGTCCTCCGCCGCAGAACCCGCCGGCGAAGAGGTCGGGGAAGAGCAAGTGGAAGCCGGTCCTCGCGGGCCTCGTGGTCGTTGTGATCGCCTACGAAGGCGTCCATGTGTTCAGCGGCGGGGGCGGGAAAGCTGTCAGCGCCAGCAGTAGCGCCTCCCCCTCAGTGAGCGCAACCTCTGCGATCCCCAGGCCCAGTCCGTCCACGCGGGTCACCCTGGGCGGCCACAGCATCGCCGCCGCGGGCCAGCCAATTCTCCTGCTGAACCCGGGCCTGGTGGCACCGGGCGGTCAGGTCAGCGTCCAGGGCGGCGGTTTCGACCCGGGCGCCACGGTGAAAGTGCAGCTGCTCGCCAAGCGCTCAAGGCAGGGCACTGAGGTGGCCATGGGGAAGACCAACAAAACCGGTTCGCTCTTCACCGAGTTCACCATGCCGTCGTCGATAAGCGGTTCGAGCACGACTGTCGTGGCTCAGGAACAGGGCAGCAGCAAGTCGGCTACCGCCGAGCTCGTGTCACCTGCCGGCGCCGCGAGTGTGTCCATCCTCGGCAAGATGGCCGGCCAGCCCGGAAACACCGTGACCATATCCGCGACCGGGTTCGGGCCGGGCGAGACGGTCAACGTCTTCTGGGGCCGGATGAACGGCATCCCGGCCGCCACCTTGACCGCCGACGGCTCCGGGTCTATCAGCCGCGCCAGCGTCCTGGTCGGCGTGGCCCCCGTCGGCCCCACCACCTTGGTGCTGGTCGGCACGAAAACCGACGCCACCGCCACCGCCCCCTACCAGATGCTAGGGCTGTACCCCAGCACGACACCGCACCCTTACGCCGTCCTGTCCGGCAAGACGATGACCTACACGGGCAGCGGGTTCGCCCCCGGCGAGCAGGTGCTCATCTATTTCAACGCCTCAGGCGGCACGCCGGCGCTGACCGTCCAGGCCAACTCCGGCGGTAGCTTCAGTACCAGCTTCGTGGTGCCGTTCGGGCTCACCGGCCGCCAGACCCTGACGGCAATCGGCGAGGAGAGCCGCGCTGCGGTGACCACGGGCTTCGACGTTCTGCCTTACAGCCCCGTCGCCCAGGTCAGCACCTACGGCGCCATGCCCGGCACCACCGTGTCGTTCTACGCCAGCGGCTTCGCCGCCAACGAGGTGGTCGAGGTCTACCTCGGCCGCGGCCAGGGCAACAGCGGGCAGCTGGTCAGCGCCTTCCGCGTCGACGGCCACGGCAACGCCGCGGCGGCCGGGAAGTACGTCATCCCGAACGGGACCGGGCCCGCGCTGTACTTCACCATGGTCGGCCAGCAAAGCGGCGGCACGGCCACCGCCAAGGTCTCCGTGACCGCGCCCGCCCAGCCAGTCGACGTCCCGTCGCAGCCGCCTTACACCCTGCCCCCGAGCCTGGGCGGCACGCCGTCACCCCAACCGTCGGCGGGCCAGTCGTCAGCTAGCCAGCCCTCGGCGGGCCAGTCGTCAGCTAGCCAGCCGTCGGCGGGCCAGTCGTCAGCTAGCCAGCCGTCGGCGGGCCAGTCGTCAGCTAGCCAGCCGTCGGCGGGCCAGTCGTCAGCTAGCCAGCCCCCGGCGGGCCAGTCGTCAGCCAGCCAGCCGGCTGCGGGCTCCTAGCCCGCGGCGGCGGGGCCGCGGCGGCGGGCTCCCAGCCCGTAGCCGCGGCCCCGCCTGGAGCACAGCAGATGATCCCGGTCCCGGCCGGATTCCCCGATCTGGAGGACCCCTCATGAACCCGATGTTCGGCCAGGATGGCCAGCGCGTGCTGGCCCTCATCAGCGGCATTGCCGACCTCACGGCAGGAGAGGTGGACCAGGTGATGGACGCGTGGAAGCAGGTATGTCCCGCGGACCGCGCCAAGGCCTGGGCCCGGTTGGTTCAGGCCACGACGGAGCAGGAACGGTACCAGATCCTGGCGGCGGCGTCCCTGGCGCGCCGCGAGGCCCTGGCGACCGCCCATCGGCTGCGCCGGGTGGACTGGGCGTTCTGGGCGGCGGTGAGCGACGCTGCCGCCGCCGTGGCCGCCGGTACCCGGATCGGCCGCCACTACGACACGCTGACCGCTCCGCTCGCGGCGGTCATGCCTCCGCTGGCAGCATGCCCGGGCCGGGCACCCGTCAGCCTGGCTGATTTCACCGCAGACGGCCCGCGTACGCCGGCCGTTGTCAGCGAGGGCGCCTAGCCGTGAGCATGATCCGAAGAGTAGCCGCCGAGCGCGACATGAAAAGCTGGCTTACGGATCTGCCCCAGGCGTTCCCGGACGCCATGGTGATCGTGGATTCACACGGCCGGATCATCCAGGCCAGCGCCCAGGCCGCGTCGTTGTTCGGCTTCGACCAGCGCGCGATGAGCGGCCTGCTTATCCAGGCCCTGTTCCCCGGTCAGCCGCTGGCCCTCCCCAGCGAGCGGTCCGGCCCGCAAGACGAGGCCGGTCAGCACATCGAACTCGTGGGCAGCCGTAGCGACTCCAGCCGGTTCCCGGCGATGGTCGCCGTCATGCCGGTAAAGATCAAGCAGGTCACGGCAGCGATAATCAGCATCAGAGACCTCACGGACGCACAGCGAACTCAGTTCGTCCTGAGGCGAGGCATGGAAATACTGATGTCGGAAAGCCGGGATCGCCAGGCCTTGCTCCGGCATCTCATCCGGGCCAGGGAGGAAGAGCGCCTTCGTATCGCCGCCGACATTCATGATGACGCCATCCAGCTGATGAGTGCGGCCAACTTCCGGCTGCAGCAGCTCCGGCTCCGGCTCCGCGATGAGCCGGAACGGGGGATCCTGGACAAACTCCAGGAGGCCCTCACCCTGTCATCCAGCCACTTGCGCCAGCTTATCTTCGACCTGAGGCCATCTGGCCTGGAAGGAGGCAGCCTGGGCCCGGCCCTGCGAGACTACCTGGAGCAAATGCGCTCCGACACCGGGATCGCCTACCGGCTGGACGACAGGCTGAGCGCCCAGGCTCCTGACGGCACCGCCCTGCTGATATACCGAAACGTCGTGGAGGTTCTGGCAAACGTACGCAAGCACGCCCGGGCCAGCACTGTGGCGGTTGAGCTCCATGACGTCGAGGACGGCTACCTGATTCGGATAGCCGATGACGGCGTGGGCTACGACCCGGCCGACATCGAAGACCGCCCTGGCCACCTCGGCCTCGTACTTATCAGAGAACGTGCCGAGCTCGCCGGCGGATGGTGCCGCATCGAAAGCAGCCCCGGCGCCGGTACCACGGTCGAGTTCTGGGTTCCTCTGAGCGTGTCCTCTACCGAGCCAGATGAGGGTCATGAGCGCGCCGGATGAACCAGTCCGTACCATCCGGGTGCTGATCGTCGAAGATCACCCGGTCGTCGCGGAGGGATTGGCGTCCCTGCTCGAGGACTACCCGGAGATTACGATCACCGGGGTTGCGTTGTCCGTCTCGGAGGTCATCCCTGCGGTCGAGAAGGCCGCGGCAGACGTGGCCGTGATTGACTATCATCTCCCCGACGGCACCGCCTACAACGCGGTCGAGCACATACGCTCCCGGTCGCCGTCCACCGCGATCGTTGTTATCAGCGCCGACGCCGGCAATGAGCCGCTGCTGGCCGCGATCGAAGTGGGCGCCAGCGGGTACCTGGTCAAGTCCGCGACAGGCGAGGAGATCATCCAGTCGATCCGCGCCGTGGCCGCGGGCGAGACCGTCATACCGGCTGACCTCATCATGAGGGCCCTGGCCCGGCACCGCGAAGGCTCCCGTCAGCGTGAGCGGCACGCGCAGCTGCTGGACAGCCTGACCCCCCGGGAACAGCAAATACTGACGCTGATGACCCGCGGCGCCGACAACAGGACCGTGGCTCAGCGCTTGCACATTAGCTACGCCACCGTACGAACCCACGTCCGGTCAATCCTGGCCAAGCTCGGGGCAAGTAGCCGGCTCGATGCGGTCGCCAAGGCCACGGAATGGGGTTTCCGCGGATGACATCGGCTCGCTGTCTGCATAGTGCTCCATACAAGCGCGAGATGGTCAATCGCAGGGATGGCCGCACGCCGGCCACTCGGTAAGACTTCAGTGTGCCGATTTGCGCACGCTTATCTAGGAAATGGCAGGAAGCATGACCGAAGCAATCGAATTCGCCGGTCGCGTGGCCGTGGTAATTCCCACCTATAACGAGAGGGACAATATACGTCTCATCACCGCCCGTGTGCGGTCCGCGGTCCTCGGCGCGGACTTGCTCATCGTCGATGACAACAGCCCCGACGGAACCGGGGAGATCGCCGACGAACTCGCTGCCGCGGACGAGCACATCCACGTGCTCCATCGTCCCGCCAAGGCGGGCCTTGGAGCCGCGTACATCGCGGGCTTTCAGGCGGCTCTGGATCAGGGATACGACACCATCGTGGAGATGGACGCGGACGGCTCGCATCAGCCCGAGGAGCTGCCAAAGCTGCTCGCCGCGCTCGCTAGCGCCGATATTGTTCTCGGCTCACGGTGGATTCACGGCGGAAAGACACTCAACTGGCCGAAGTCACGCGAACTCCTCTCCCGCGCCGGCAACGCTTATGCGCGCATAATGCTCGGCACTCCATTGCGCGACATAACCGGAGGATACCGTGCTTACCGGTCCAGCGCCCTGTGGAAAATCGGGCTGGAAGATGTCGAATCCGTAGGCTACTGCTTCCAGATCAACCTGGTCCGGCGCGCGGTCCAGGCGGGTCTCGCTGTGGCCGAGGTACCGATCACCTTCGTGGAGCGCGCTCATGGCGCCAGCAAGATGAGCAAGTCAATCGTGCGGGAGGCATTGTGGCGGGTCACCCGGTGGGGAATCAGCAGGCGGCTCCGTAGGCCGCGTCGCGTATAACGCCGTCGCAAGGCTGATGGGCCGGAGCTCACACCACAATCGTCCTCGGCCGGCCGCGGCCACGGAGGTTGACGTCGCCGAGGCTGGCCCCGGCAAGATGACCGAGGCCAGCCTCGTGGAGCCGGCTATGGCGTTCTCTTCACGACGTCGCAGCGCGGGCGCGCGCCACGTGGGATAAGCGGTGCGGGCGCGTCGAGCCCGGGGCCAGCATCTGCAGCATGGATTCGTACCCCGCGCCGTAGGCGGTGGGAGTGCCGGTGTAGCTGGTGATCAGGCCGGGTCCGGAAGCGCAGTTGAAGTCGGTGTTCCAGGCCCAGGCCAAATAGCTGGCCGACTTTGAGTTCAGCCAGCTCATTAGCGAGCCGATGTAGGCATGGGCGCAGTCGTTCTCGCCGATCTCTCCCGCGATGAGCGGGACCTTGGCGGTTACCGGGGCGATCTGGCTGGTCCAGCACGACCGCGTGCTGCAGGCGTTGAAGTTGTAGGAGTGCCAGGACGCGGCCAGGTTGTGGTCCGGATCGACGGGTTCGTGGGACAGCCACCCGGTCAGGTCGTTGGACCATTCCAGCCCGCCGAGCATGATCACGTTGCCGGCGCCGGCGGAGCGGACCGCGTTGGCCAGGGTCTGCATGCCGGCTACCCGGTAGCCGATGCCCACGCAGTCGCCGCCGTGCAGCCAGCACTGCCAGCCCTCGGTCTGGTTGCCGCCGTCGGCTTGTTCGGGGTAGGGCTCGTTGAACAGGTCGAAGATGACTGCGTCGTTGCCCTTGAAGGTGCGGGCCACCGACCTCCAGAACGGCACCGCCTGGGCCGCGTCGGGCATCGGCTTCTGGCAGGCCGCCTCGGCGGAGGAGCAGGCCGAGGTGTTCCCGGTGTAGGCGCCGTCGGTCCAGTGCAGGTCCACGATCGCGACCATGCCGCTGGCGGTCAGCCGCCTGACGTAGGCCGTGACGGCGGCCCGGTAGCGGACGCCGTCGTAGGCCCGCTTGATGTAGGACTCACCATTCCAGCACGCCTCGTTAAGCGGGACCCGCACTGCGTTGATGCCGCGGGACCGCATCACGCTGATCGACGCCTGGTCGCTCGGCCCGTCGAATATGCCGTGGCCCTGGACGCACTCGTACTCGGTGCCTGAGCGGTCCACCCCGCGGAGCACCACCTGCTGGCCGCTCGCGCTGACCAGTTCGTTTCCCGACACGCGCAGCTGCGCGACGGTGCTTGGTCCGCCTGACGGCGGGCTTGTCGATGACAGAGAAACGTACAAGCCGATTCCTGCCGCCGCGGCCGCGGTCAGCGCGACGAGCTTTGGCACGATGCCCCGCAGGGACCGCGCCAGGCGGGGTTTCGGCCCGCGCGGGGAGACCAGATCACCATCCGGCTTGTCAGGAATTGTTGTCGTCGGCGTCAATTTCATTGGTACGCTCCAGAGCTGTTTTCTGCGGGTTGGCTGCCTGTTTGGCGCCTTGGCGTATGCGGTCGGCTTTCCGCCGCCGTTAGGTCCGAGGAGCACTCGGCACCTGAGGCGATTTCTGGCCGGGCACGCATGCTCCACCCACAAGAGTTTGGTCACGCCGGAAGCGTAGTACCGAAACGCTTTAGAAATCGTCGCACGTTTGGCTGAATTTTCCGAACTCGATTGAGGCAGTCCCGCCTACCCCAATTGAGGTAGCAGCGCGGCGTACACAACCCTGCAGGAGGCTGGCGCCGCCGGGTCTAGCAGTCCAGGCTCGTGATGTTGCTGTTGCCAGCGTTGCACTGATTCCGGGCAAGGCAGCACTGGCCGAGCCACCTGCATAGTCAGGATGACGCTGCAGGACCGCTATGCAGTCAGCTTCCGATCTGCACAGTGGCCAAGATGGTTGATCACCGTGATGCCATGATCCGGGGTCATTCGGTAGGAATATTTGAGGTGCCGACGTGCTCATTGAACAGGCGCATCGTCGGCTGCCATCGTCCTGAAGCCCGCCAAGCTTCTACCGAAGGAAGGAAGCGAGTCATGTTCGATCCAGATAGCGGTGACGGTCCCGCCCAGGCGCATTCTGAATGCCCGCGCCGGTCCAGCATCAGCTTCCCCGCGACGGCCAGCCAGGTCACCTGGGCACGCCAGTATCTAGACATTTTGCTTACTGATTCGCCGCTGGCCACTGACGCCGTGCTATGCCTATCCGAGGTGGCCACCAACTCGGTTCTCCACAGCAACTCGCGTTGCGAGGGAGGGCGCTTCACCGTTAACGTCGAGCGCTACGACGAAGGCCATGTCCGCGTTGAGATCGAGGATCAAGGCGGCCCCTGGATCCAGCGGACAAAGCCAGAAGGGCAGCAGAGCCTGGGCCTGCGGATCGTCGGTCAGCTTGCCCGTGAATGGGGAATCAAGGTCGCAAGCGATAGCGCCCGCACGGTCTGGTTCGAAGTCGGCCCGGTCCGATCCCCAGCACAGGCCGCAGCGTAACAGCTTCCTGGCGCCAAGGCGCTGATCCGGGCGTCCGTGCCACCACGCGAACGGAGAGCGGCCCGCGCTCACAATGGCCGGAAGCTTTTTATCAGAGCGCATTCTGAGGCAGTTAGATCATCCCAGAATCACAATCATAAAAGGACCCGAGATGGAAAACTACTGCACGTCATGCGGAAAATGGCGTTGGCTGGCCGCATTCTGGCACTGCCGGGATTGTCTTGACCGGTTCTGTGACCGGAACAGACGCGGCGGGGAACCGGGCGGCGCTACTTGATCGCAATGACTCAGTTCATTGACCATCACGCAATCCTTTGAAGTGATGCCGTCCTGAAGCAGACGTGCACACCGAAAAGGCTGGGGAGTAAGAGGAAGCCGAACTGAAATGAGAGTTTGCAGTAAAAGGGGCTTCTGCCAGTGCATCTGCCGGAAATGCGCTGGTGGCGCCCACGGGTGCTCTCACTGGCAGGAGTGTCACGTCGGATGTTTGAGCGCTGCCCGGTCAGCCGCCGCAACCACGACGCGTTGGCTGGCGTAGAAGCGATCTCGGCGGTTATTGGCCGCAAACCACGCTCGTCGGCGCAACCCACGCGCGGGATGCTCAAAGGAGGAAGGAACACAGTGGGCAAAGATCACGGCGGAATTGGCCCACCGGTGGGGACAAGCCCGACAGGCGTAGAGGGCCGGCAACCATGCCCGTTAAGCTTCGCCGGCTTGCCGTGTGGTTGATGCTCGCTGCCACGGTTGTCGGCTGTGCTGTGGGAGCTTTTGACTCGCGCCCGGCACGTCAAGACAGAACTGCGCAGCGCTCAGCCTCCGCATTTCTGGCCGCCTATGTCCGGCCCGATGGCCGGGTCGCCCGTCCTGACCAGGGCAATGACACGGTCAGCGAGGGCCAGGCATACGGTCTGCTGCTGGCAGAGGTCGTCAACGAGCCTGCCGTCTTCGGTCGTATCTGGCAATGGACCCAAGATCACCTCCAGCTGCCCGGCGGGCTTTTCGGTTACCACGCAGACGCCGCCGGGCACCTGCTCAGCACGCAGCCGGCTAGTGATGCGGACCTGCTGATTGCGTGGGCACTGCTGCGCTACCAAGGGCCGGGCGCTGCTGAGCGGCATCAGGAGGGGCAGCAGGTGGCGGCTGCGGTGCTGCGGCAGGAGGTCACCACCGGGCCTGGCGGAACGCCGGTCCTGACCGCTGGTCCGTGGGCCACCGGCCGCCCGGCCAGCCTGGATCCCAGCTACTGGGCCCTGCCGGCCCTGACTGGCCTAGCCCGGCTGACCGGGAACCAGCAGTGGCAGCAGCTCGCTGACGGGGCAGTGGCGCTGACGAGCCGCCTCACCGCAAGCGGGCGGTATCTGCCGCCAGACTGGGCGCAGCTGATGGACGGAGGAGTACTGGCACCCGCGCCCGCTCCGAACGGCAGCGAGCCGGAGGCCGAGTATGGGCTCGATGCCCAGCGGACCGTAGTCTGGTTCGCGGTCTCGTGCGATCCGCGCGCCCGCGCACTGGCTGACCGATGGTGGGCGCTGCTCCGGCAGCCCGGCCGGGCGCAGGCGCAGGCGCTGCTTCCCAGCGGCGTCATCATCAACCCGGCCGCGGACCCCCTGCCCTTGGTGGCGGCGGCGGCCGCTGCCGACGCGGCCGGCCGCCAGTCCGCCGGCCGTCGGCTGCTGCAGCGCGCCAGCGCGCAGCAGCACAGCCACCCGACCTACTACGGGGACGCCTGGGCGGCCCTCGGCCCGGCCCTGCTCAGCAACGCGCGGATCGGCGCCTGCTGAGCGGCGGGTGGTGACGGGAGTCGATCACGAGAGTTTCCCGGCCAGCCAGTAGTAGAAAGAATGCCAGGTCGCTTCAAAGTACCTGGCCAGGATCGGGCTCGCGGGCGAGAACACCACGGCGACGAACACCGTCACCGCCGCGGCCAGCACCAGGACCAGCAGCGACCAGCCGGAGATCCGGCTGTGGTAGAGCTGGTGCATCCCCCGCGCGTTGACCAGCTTCCCGGCCACCCTCAGGTGCGTGATGAACGTGCTGGACATCCCCGGCCGGCCCTTGTCGAGGAACTCCTCCAGCGTGTGATGCGTGCCCACCACCGCGATCAGGGTAGCGCCCTTGGCGTCGGCGACGAGCAGGGCGACATCCTCGCTCGTCCCCGGGGCGGGGATGGTGATGGCGTCCAGGCCGAGCTCACGGACCCGGGCTAGCCCGGGCGCGCGGCCGTCCGGGTAGGCGTGCACCACGAGTTCGGCGCAGCAGAGCGCCTCATCCGACACCGAGTCCATGTCGCCGAAGATGGCGTCGGGCTGGTAGCCGGCCTCGATCAGCGCGTCCGCGCCGCCGTCCACGGCCACCATCACCGGCTTGTACTCGCGGATGTAGGGCCGCAGCGCGGCCAGGTCCTCGCGGTAGTGGTAGCCGCGTACCACGACCAGCGCGTGCCGGCCGTCCATGTCCGTGTCCATGTCGGGCGCCGGGATGCCGTGCGTGAGCAGTTCGTGCTCCCGCCGGAGGAACTCCAGGGTGTTCGCGGCGAACGACTCGATCTGCACCCCGACCATGGCCCTGGCCTCGGTCATCGCCGCCTGGACCAGTTCCCCGGTCAGCGGCGTGCCCTTGGCCACCACGGTGTCGCCGAGGTAGAGGGTCTCCTCATCCAGCCGGACCACGGCACCGTCGGGCACCTTGATCAGGACGTCGGGCCCGGCCCCGTCGACGACCGGGATGCCCGCCTCGAGCAGCAGTTGCGGGCCGAGGTTGGGGTACCGCCCGGTGATGCTGACCGCGGCGTTGACCACGGCCGCGACCTTGCGCCTGATCAGCTCCTCGGCGCTTACGCGGTCCAGGTCGGAATGGTCGATGATGGCGATCTCGCCCGGGTTGAGGCGCTTGGTGATGTTCTTGGTCTTCCGGTCCACGCGCGCGACAGCTACGATGCCGGGCGACTGGAAGGCCGCGCTGCGGAAACGGCGCGGAATCCTTATCAAGGGCACTTTCGTTGACTCCCTCGCGCCTAGGGCCGCATGCGTCACCGGGTTGCGGAAGGCAGATCGGGACCGCAGGCGCGCTGACGCTGATCGGCGTGGCCGCGTTGCACTGACCAGTTGCGGTTAGTTCTGCTCAGCCCGCGGTGGTCTTGATCCATTGTGCTCTTCCTCATTCGACCACCTCGCCTACGAGCATCGCGCTGGTGGGGATGAGCAGTCGTCATACGGTTCGGACGATCCGGGTGTTGCGGGCCCCGAGTTGGTGAGGCCGCCGTCCGACCTGGATGATCTGTTCGGCACCTGGCGAGCGGTACGACTCGCGCCAAATCGTCCAGATCGTACGACGTGGGCTCACCCGGCCGAGCATGACACTTGATGCACCAATAAGAGATGAAGATGAATGGGGCAGAGGCGATGAGCACTGAGGTGACGCTGGTATCCGGCGCGGCGTCTGCGCGGCAGGACATGCGGGAGGAGCAGGCTGCGTCGTTCGAGCGAGACGCGCTGCCGTACCTGGACAAGATGTATCCGTCGGCGCTGTGCCTGACTCGGAATCGTGCCGACGCCGAAGACCTGGTTCAGGATACCTTCGTGAAGGCATACACCTCGTTCGGGCAGTTTGAGCCCGGCACCAACGTGAGGGCCTGGCTGCACCGCATCCTCATCACCACGTTCATCAACAGCTACCGGAAACGACAGCGCGAACCCCAGCCAGCAATGGCCAGCGATGTTCCGGAATGGCAACCGACCCGGGGGTGGCCTGATCCCACGGTTGAACTGAAGTCGGCGGAAACCGAGGCCCTTGAACGCCAGGCTGACCCGAGTGTCAAGCTGGCGCTCCAGGCGCTCAGCGAAGACCTTCGCACAGTCGTGTACCTCGCCGATATCGAAGGCTACGCTTACCGGGAGATCGCTGGCCTCGTAGGTACTCGGATCGGAACCGTGGGCTCGCGACTCCACCGTGCCCACCGTCAACTCCGCGGTCTTCTTCACGACCACGCGGCCACGCGGCATCTCGTCGAGGATGGGCTAGTTCCAGAAGCCTCCGTGTGAGGCACGCCGCGCCGGGTGGCGTTGGGGAGCCCCGCTCGTAAGGAGGCTAATCGGCTCCTGCGCCGAGGTCAGGATCGGTCGAGACCGTCGAGGATCCTGCGGGAAATATCCGCGAGCTGGTCGATCTGCTGCGGGGTGAGTCGGTCAAGGACCAGGCGCCGGACCTGCTCGGTGTGACGGGGGACGGCTGCCTGAGCGCGGCACGGCCGGCGGCGGTGATGGCGGCGTGGCGGAACTCGGATACGCCTTCGACACCCTGGGCGCCGATGGCGTCATCGTGGAAACCAACGCTCACGGCGTCTACCTCGGCGACCAGCGGCTGGAACCGGTGTTCGCCGAGCTGGCGCGCCGCCGGGCCACGGTCTTGGTCCACCCGACGTCGCCGCCCTGCTGGCAGCAGACCGCCCTGGGCCGCCCGCGGCCCATGATCGAATTCATCTTCGACACCGCCCGCGCCGTCACCGGCCTGATTCTCGCCGGGACCCTGACACGCCACCCGGGGATGAACATTATCGTGCCGCACGGCGGCGGCGCTCTGCCGCTGCTGGCGGACCGCATCAAGGCCTTCTTGTCCGCGTCCCCGTCGCTGCACGACCCGGCACCCGACCCGATGGCCCAGCTGCGCCGTCTGTATTACGACCTGGCCGTACCCGTTCCCCCGTCAGGTTCCCGCGCTACTCAGCCTGCGAACGGCACCTCCAGAACGCTTACCGCACCTCCAGAACGCTTACCGCACCTCCAGAACGCTTACCGCAAGGTCAGCGTCCGCAACCGCGCTGACGCCGCCGCCTACATGGCCCGCCACGAGAGTCGTCGGCAGGACGGACGCAAGCTGCGGCAGTAGCGCCCTACGGGTCGTCATAGCGTCGCTAGCTCACATCATTCGGCGGGGTTAGCCCGAGCGCGGGAGGACGAGGAGGCTGAAGCTGTGCCGTGCTCAGGTCGGCGTACCGGGTCATGACGGCGAGATTCACTGCCGCCTCGAGGTTATCCAGCTGGCCGTGCATGCGCCGCAGTTGCGGGCCGATGTCGGCCGCTATCTCGTGGCGGAGGTACCGCACGCACACCGCGCCGCCTCCAAGTACGCCAAGCAACATGCCGAGAATAAAAATGATCATGGCAACTCCCATCGCATACCGAGAGTTCTAATCGGTGGCCGCCCTGGGTGCCATCCCCGCGATCAACCATCTTCGGCAAGGCTGGAACACTATGCAGGTTGGCGACACTCGCCAAGGGTCTGCTGACGGACCTGGCGCGACTGGAGGTCGACTCCTCTACCTCAATTGAGGGAGGAGGTACCCCGCCTATCGGTGCACGCAAAGCTCGTTCATGCGTACGACGACTTCCGAGTCAGTCTCTTCCTAGGCTTCCTCCTGTGCAAACTTCACTCGGTTCTAACGCCCGTGGCCAGCTAGGTCATGGATCGCCGCTGGCCGGCGGAGCGCCTTCGCCGGCTGCATCTGATCCTGGCCAGGACAGGCAGACTCCACGACATCGTGCGCTGATGAGAAGAAGATCGACCGTGAGAAAGCGACGGGTGGCGCTGGTGACTGCGTCTTGCGCGGCTCTGTTTGGTACTGCGGCGGCGACCGTGCTGGCTGCAGGTAGTGTGCAGGCGACCACCACGTCGCTGAGCGGCATGCAGAGCAGGCCAGTCGCCGGCGGCGCCTATACGGTGCAGAACAACGAGTGGGGCTCTGGTGCGCCTGAAAGCATCACAACCAGCGGCAACGCCGGCTTCGCCGTGACGAACTCCTCGATCGACAACGCGACCAACGCCGCTCCCGGCGGCTACCCGTCGATCTACGCGGGCTGCCACTGGGGCAACTGCACCCACGGCGGACTGGGCGCCCATCCGGTCCAGGTCACCGGGCTGACCATTCCGGGAACAGTGACGACCAACTGGAAAACCAGGCAACCCGAGGGCAGCGCCGCTTACGACGCCGCCTACGACCTGTGGTTCAACCGGACGCCTGCCGCCACGGGCCAGCCCGACGGCGCCGAGCTGATGGTCTGGCTGAACCACCACGGCCCCGTCCAGCCGTTCGGCTCTCAGGTCGGCACGGCCACCATCGGCGGTGTCTCGTATCAGGTGTGGGAAGGCGCCCAGTCGTGGGGTGACACAATCAGCTACGTGATGGCCAGCCCGACGACGTCGGTGAGCAACTTGGACGTCGGCGCGCTGGCCGCGGACGCGGTCCGCCGCGGTTATATCCGCACGTCGTGGTACCTCATTGACGTCGAGGCAGGCTTCGAACTGTGGCGGGGCGGCGCGGGTCTGGCGACCGACTCCTTCTCCGTCAACCTCAGCGGCGGTCGCGGAAACCCCGCGCCTGCCTCAGCCCCCGCGTCAGCCCCGCCGCCGGCCCCTTCGCCAGCATCGGCCTTCCGCATCTCCCGGCAAGCGATCTCGCCCAACCCCACGACACCAAAGGCCGCGACGAACGCCACGGTGGACGTCACGAACTCCGGGCCAGCTATGGCCTCCAACGTGACCGTGGTCATCGAGGTCCTCGACTCGGCCGGCACAGTCGTGGGCTCCCAGTCCTGGGCAGGCCAGAACGTCGCGCCGCACCAGGTACTGAACGAGACCTACGCCTGGACAGCCGCGAGGGCCGGTACCTACACCATCGAAGGGCTCGTCCGGGCTTCCACCGGCAAGATACTCGAACAGGCGCAGCTCGGAACCATCACGGTGGTGGAATAACTCGGCCGATCGGCTAGCACCAGGGACGAATCATCCGGATGGTATGACGGCGGTTCATCGGCGTCCTGCGTGACGTTCAGGGCCGCTGCAACTATTCCAGCTAGCAGGTAGCAGAGTTGGATGCTTGCGGTAGGGACAGGAACGGCCCGTTGGGGGATCGTCAGTAGCACGCCATACGAGTCTGCTGATCTGGGGAAGCGCATGGAGTCTGCTGACAAGTACGGGACGGCTGACGATCCGGATCCCGCCGTACGGGGAATCGTGATGCGCCGCGCGCTGATCGGGCGGCTGGAGGAAGCAGAACGCGTCACCCAGATATCGGCGCCGGCCGGGAGCGGGAAGACGGTGCTCCTGCGGTCCTGGATCGCCGAGGCGGGCCTGATCGACAGCGCCGCCTGCGTTCAGGTTCAACGCCAGGAGCGTGATCCGCAGCGGTTCTGGATCTCGGTAATCGACGCGTTGCGGGACACGATCGCCGGGTCGAAGCTGGTGCGGCCGCTGACCGCGGCACCCGATCTCAACGGCTGCGCGGTCGTCGAGCGGCTGCTTGAGGATCTCGACCCCCTGGAGGACCGGCTCTGGCTCGTCATCGACGACCTGGACGAGCTATGCTCGGCCGGGGGACTGCGGCAGCTTCAGTTGCTGGTACAGCGCGCACACCCGGAGCTGCGGTTCGTGCTGGCCGCCCGGCATGACCTGCGGCTGGGGCTACACCGGCTGCGGCTGGAGGGCCAGCTGACCGAGCTCCGCGCGGATGACCTCAGGTTTAACCTCGACGATGCGCGCGCGCTGTTCGACACGACCGGGATCTCGCTGTCCGATCCCGCCCTGACGCAGTTGCACGCGCGGACCGAGGGATGGGCGGCCGGGCTGCGGCTGGCGGCGCTGTCGCTGGCCGGGCACCCGAACCCGGAGCAGTTCGCCGCGCAGTTCTCCGGGAGCGAGCGCACGGTGGCCGCGTACCTGCTGGACGAGGTACTGGAGCGGCAGAGCGAGAAGGTGCGGCGGATGCTGTTGCGCACTTCGATGTGTGAGCGTGTCAACGGCGAGCTCGCCGACTTGCTGACCGGAGACTCCGGCAGCGAGGCGATGCTGGCGGACCTGGAGGAGGCCGGCGCGTTCGTGGTTGCCCTGGATGCACGGCGATCGTGGTTCCGCTACCACCAGCTGTTCACCGACTTGCTGCAGCGTGAGCTGCGCCGGACCAGCCCCGGAGAGCTGGCCGTACTGCACGGCGCCGCCGCCCGGTGGTACGGCGGGCACGGATCACCGACCGAGGCGGTCCGGCACGCCCAGGCGGCGCTGGACTGGGACCTGGCCGCCCGGCTGCTGTTCGACCACTGGCTGGAACCTGGTCCTGGACGGGCAGGGCACCGCCGCGCACCAGCTGCTGACCTCGTTTCCGGCCAACGTCGTCGCAGCAAATGCCGAGCTCACCGCGCTGATGGCCGTCGGCGAGCTAACCCGGGGATCGCTGGAAACAGCCGAATGCCATCTGGCCCAGGCGAGCCGTGGGCTGGTGTCGCTGCCCGAGGACCGGCGCGGCCGGTTCCGCGTCGTGCTCGCCGTTCTGGGACTGCGGCTTGCCCGGCAGCGCAGCGACCTCCTCGCCGTCCGGGAAGAGGTGCAGCGCCTTCTGGCCTGTGCCGAGAACCTGAATATGGCGCGACGGGGGCCGGGCGAGGAACTGCGCGCGCTAGCGTTGATCGGCCTTGCCATCGGGGAGGCGTGGACAGACCGAGAGGAGGCGGAGCGGCATTTCGGTCAGGGCATCGCCCTGGCTCGCCGACTCGGCCGGCCTTACCTTGAGGTCGACGGGCTGGCGAATTGGGCGATGGCCGCCTGGCAGCGGTCTACCCGGCAGGCCGTGGAGCTGAGCATGCAGGCCATCGAGCTGGCCCGACGGCACGGCTGGGCCGAGGAGCCGGTCACGGCGCCCGCCTATGTGGTGCTCGGCGTCTCGTCGCTCAGCCAGGGTCGGCTGGAGCAGGCGAAGTCGTGGCTGGACCGCGCTGAGCGTGCCGTCCGGCCCGAGATGCAGCCGGCCGAGGGGATAATGGCGCAGTACGCTCGCGGAGCACTCGAGCTTGCGTGCGGCCGTGGACACGATGCGCTGGCCGCTTTCCGGGCTGCCGAACGGCTGGCCGGGCTGCTCGTCACGCCGCACCCGCCGGCGGGGCGGGCCCGGGCGTTCTCACTGCATGCCTTCCTGCGGCTCGGAGAGATCGGACGGGTGGAATCGGCCCTGGCCGGGCTGGACGAACAGCAGCATGAGACCGCGGAGATGCGCATCGTCCTGGGGGCGCTGCGACTCGCCCAGGATCACCCGCAGGCCGCGGAAGATGCGCTCGCGCCCGTTGTCGACGGGTCGCTCCCGGTGGGGAACTCCAGTGGTACCGGACTGGTTCAGGCTTTCTTGCTGGAGGCGATAACCCGGGACGCGCTCGGCGACGCGGAGGCCGCCGCGCGCGCCCTCGAGCGCGCGCTGGAGCTTGCCGAGCCGGAGCGCATGCTGTTTCCGTTCCTCCTCCACCCAGCGCCGGAACTGCTCGACCGGCATCGCCGTACCCGCACCGCTCACGCCGCTATGATCGGCCGGATCCTCGACCTGCTTGCCCAAGCAGAGCCTGACGGGCCAGGCAGCAGTCCTGCGGAGGGATCGGTCCCGCAGCAAGGAGCAGCCGGGGGGATGGGCCGGCCCGATCCCGGAGAATCCCTGCCGGGGCCGTCGGCCCGCGGGCTGGCGCTGGCCGAGCCGCTCACCCACAGCGAGACCCGCGTGCTGCGCTACCTGCCGACGCATCTGAGCGCGTCGGAGATCGCCGGCGAGCTGTACGTGTCGGTCAGTACCGTCAAGACGCACATGAGCCATGTGTACGCCAAGCTCGGCAGCCACCGCCGCGCCGAAACGGTGGACCGGGCCCGCGCCCTCGGCCTGCTCACGCCCACCTCACGTCTGGCTGCCGGGTAAGCCCGCCAATCGCACAGACCCTCAGGCCCAGCGGAGGCGATGTCGCCGCCCGCCGCGGCGAGCAACGGCTCCGCGCGCACCGCGGAGCCCCGCCCAGCAGCACCAGGCCTGGCCCGGACTGCATAGTGGCTGGCCCACCGAGAAATGGTCAATCGCAGCGATGACGGCCTGCGGTCTTTTTCCGCAAGCTCTGTATACGCCGCGCGTCGTCAACAGGAGCCGGCGGGAGGCTTTCACAACAGCTTGCGGCCGAATCACTGCGCCACCGCAGTGGTCTGTCGGCAAAAGACCTGGCGGAGGCGGGAGACGACATGAGCTTGCAAGACGACGAGCAATGGGCTCTCGACGCCATCGAGTACCAGCTTCTATCCGAGGATCCTCAGCTGTGGGACTGCTTCTCGGCTCTCGGCGGCCTTACACCGCCGAAAAAGCCGCTGAATGGCTGGTGGCGCACGGCCCCGGATAGAAAGCAAGCGCGGCGCGGACGGCGCCGATCGGCGGGCAACCAAGTATTCAGGATTGCGATTGAGCTCGTCCTGGTCGTCATCGCCGTCGTGCTCGTTGTGATGCTGATACTCGGCGCTGTATGGATGCTCGCTGCGCTCAGCCATTAGGGATAGCCGTTCCCCTGCCTAATGCCCGGCCGCCGGGCTGCATAGTTTCCGGCCATCCCGAAGATGGTCAATCACGGGGATGGCGCCGTGCGGCACCGCCAGTAGGAATTTAATATGCAATCAGAATCAACTTGCCCGCGGTGCGGGACGGGCCGTGGTGGGGAGGCGGGTGCGCCTGACGGCCAGTCGGGCGGCACCCGGTGGACCCTGCTCAGGGGCGCAGCGGAATCACGCGGCATCCCGCTGTGGACCATCGTCACCATCGTCGGCCTGGCTGCCACGGTTTACGTGGGTGGCAAGGTGCTCTACCGCCTCCGCGACATCTTGATCTTGCTGGCCGTGTCAGGGTTCATTGCCTTGATCCTGAATCCGCTCGTGGTGATGCTCCAGCGCCGGATCGCGCCGCGCCGAGGCATCGCCGTGGCCATCGTTACCGTTTCCGCCGTGCTGATATCTGTCGGCGTGGTGGTGGGATGCGGTTACCCTCTGGCCGCCGGGACCACTCACCTGGCGAATCAGCTGCCTGGATATGTGGCCAACGCCGAGCACGGCCAAGGCTGGGCCGGCCACCTGCTGCGCCGCTACCACGTCCAGGCGTGGGCGCAGCGAAACGCGCCGACGCTGATGAACGCGGCCCAGGGCTTCGGTAAGTCGGCACTCGCCGTGGGGAAAAGTGCGGTGTCGCTTGCGGCCACCCTGACGACGGTCTTCATGCTCACGTTGCTCTTGCTACTCGAGGGTCCGAAGCTGCGATCCGGGATACTGGCCCGGATGTCACCTGAGCGGGCGGCGCGCTGCGTCGGAATGGCGGCCGAGGTGCGCCGGTCCGTCGCGGGCTATGCGGTGGGCAACCTGCTCACGTCGGCCATCGCCGGGACCGTCGTCCTGGTCACGTTGCTGGCCGCGGGGGTTCCCTTCGCCCCCGTGTGGGCATTGTGGGTCGCCCTGGTCGACTTCCTCCCGATAGTCGGCGGCGCGCTGGCCGGCATACCCACCATATTGTTTGCCTTTGGCCATTCAGTTACCGCAGGGATCGTGACCCTCGTGGTATTCCTTGTCTATACCCAGGTCGAGAATCACATCCTGAACCCGTTGGTCATGAGCAGGACTGTGAAGATCAGTCCGCTGCTCGTATTCATCTCTGTAGTGGCCGGGTACTCGATCGGCAGCTGGGTCGGCGGGCTCTTCGGCGGCTTCGTGGCATGCTTGCTCGCCATCCCATGCGCCGCCGCAATTCAGATTCTCGGCCGAGAGGCCTGGCGCGCAAGCGCAGGTCAGAGCAAGGCCGGGATCGATCAAGCAGCCGCCTATAGACCCAGCACGGATGGCCAGGGGCGGCACCCTGGTTCGTCGCCGGATAAAGGACATGCCGTCCAGCACGTCGCAGGCGGTGACGTGTTGCCTCGGGCCAGACGTGACGCCATGGCCACTGCCGCCCCCATCGATAGCACTCACCTGCATAGTCAAGGCGACGTTGACCGACCCACTACACATCCAGGCCGCCGGTCTGCATAGCGGTCAAGATGGTCGATTGCCGGGATGTCACGGTCGGCGTCCTGCGGTGAACTTTCTATGGCGCGCCACCCACATTCGCACGCCACAGCCCTTACGGCTCATACCAAGGAGACCCATGACATCGTGCCGTCAGCGGGAAGTCCGTCCGGCTCGCGCCACCCGCGGCAACCACGTGAGCGTGCCATGAAGAGCCGGCTGCCCCGGCTGCTCGGGTCGTTCCCTGACGCCATGGTGATCGTGGACGCGCAGGGCAGGATCCGGCAAGCCAATGCCAGGGCTGCGTCTTTGTTCGGCTTCCGTGAGCGCCAGCTCAACGGCATGCTCATCCAGGACCTTTTCCCGGGGCAGCCAGCGCCTTGCTCTGGCGGCTGGTCACGGCGGCGAAATCAAGCCGACTGCTTCCTCGATCTAGTGGGAAGCCGCGGCGACAGCCGCCGGTTCCGCGCCGCTGTCACTGTCATGCCTATCGACACGAAAGATGACGCGGCAGCCGTAATAACCATCAGGGATCTGACCGAGGCGCAGGAGACTCAATTCATCCTGGAGCGGGGCCTGGAAATGTTGAGCGCTGTCATCTCGTCCGGGTAAGGGGAAAAGCCACTAGATCGCCGTCGGCACTCACGGACGACACCGTCCGGATAGCCCGCTCAGTGAACCAGGCGGCGGAATCGCGCATAGGTCCGGGCCAGGACCATGCGAGCACTTTTTAAGGAGATCACATGATATTGAGCACGGATGCAGAACGCAGCGGAATGTTCGAGGATTTCGCAGGAACGGTCGACAGGATCAGCGCAGCGATCCAGTCGGTGATCGAAGGAAAGGCCGAAGTTGTCCGGCTTGTCCTCACCGTGCTGCTCGCCGAAGGGCACGTGCTGATCGAAGACGTCCCGGGCGTCGGCAAGACAATGCTCGCCAAGGCGCTGGCGCGGTCGGTGGACTGCTCGGTCAGCCGGATTCAGTTCACTCCGGACCTGCTGCCCAGCGATATCACCGGGGTCAGCGCTTACGTCCCGCAGACCCGCGAGTTCGAATTCAAGCCAGGCCCAGTGTTCTCCAACATCGTGCTCGGCGACGAGATCAATCGCGCCCCGTCCAAGACCCAGGCCGCGCTGCTGGAATGCATGGAAGAGCGGCAGGTGACGGTGGACGGGCACACATACCAGCTCGAGCCGCCCTTCATGGTCATCGCAACGCAAAACCCCTTGGAGATGGAAGGCACATATTCGCTACCGGAGGCACAGCGGGACAGATTCATGGCCAGGATCTCCGTCGGCTACCCGACGCTCTCCGCCGAGCTTGGCATGCTGGACCTCCACTCGGCGTCCTCTCCGCTGGACCGGCTCGTCCCGGTCGCTAATGCCACCGAGCTACGTGCCCTTACTCACGCAGTGCGGAACGTGCACCTAGCCGAACCGGTCCGCCGGTATGCCGTCAACCTGGTCGCCGCGACTCGTACCCATCCGGGCCTGCGGCTTGGCGCATCGCCACGGGCGACCTTGCATCTGGTCCGTGCCTGCCGTGCGTATGCGGCGCTCGACGGGCGCGACTACGTGATCCCCGACGACGTACAGGCGCTAGCCATGCCGGTGCTCGCGCACAGGTTGTTTCCCGCAGCCCAGGCCGAACAGGTGCTGGCCGATCTGGTTAACGTGATTCCGTTGCCGGGGTGAACCATGGAACCGATCGCCCGGCTGGTGCAGCGCGGCTGCCCGCCGCGCCTGGCCCTCCGCATCGTCCGCTGATGAGCACACGCGCCCTTCCGCCTCAGCCGGCAGGAAGAACGAGCACCTGCCGTGTGGCCCGCCGTAAGCCCCGTCAAGGACCGTTGGATTATCGAGCCGAACGGGCCGCCGTTTCTCAGCACTGAAGGAAGACACTTGTGCAAACTTTCATAAGCAACTATGGGTACCTGGCCATATTCATCTTGATGCTGGCGGAGTCGGCATGCCTCCCGGTGCCCTCTGAGCTGATCATGACGTTCGGCGGGGCCCTGGCGGCCGGGGCGGTCCCCGGCACGCACCTCAACCTCGTCGGTGTCATCGCGGCCGGGATCGCGGGCAACGTGGCCGGCAGCTACGCGGCGTGGGCGGTCGGGCGCTTCGGCGCCGAGCCCGCCCTCCGTCGGCTGGCACAGGGGCGTTGGGCCGGCGAACCGGGATCCGCGAGCATGACATCGATGCCGGCATCGCCTGGTTCAACCGGCACGGCAGCAGGGCCGTGCTGATCGGGCGCATGCTCCCGGTGATCAGGACGTTCATCTCGCTGCCGGCCGGGATCGCGGAGATGCCCGCGCTGCGGTTCGGCATCTACACCACGATCGGGTGCCTCCCGTGGACCACGGCGCTGGCCGTGGCTGGCTACGCGGTGGGCAAGAACTGGGAGTCCATCGCCAGCGCCTTCCACGGCCCGACCTACATCATCGCGGCCGTGGTGGTGGTCGCCCTGGTCGTCGCGGCCTGGCGTTACCGTCGTCGCCGAAGTGAAGACGGCGGCGCGGCCGGTGAAGGCCTCAGCGGCCGGTAAAGCCATCGGCCCACGCGGGAGTTCGTCCATTCCGAGGATCAGCCTCACCGACCGAGTCGAAGCCTTGGGCGGAACGATCGACATCTCCAGCCACGCCGGCCAGATCCCGCTGGCGTCGGCCGCTTGCGCGATCTGGCCGTAATGGACCAGCCAGGCTCCATACCTCGCAACTTCCGCGGTCATGGCCTCCTGGATCAGGTAATGCCTGTGAAACCCCCGCCCGCGAGCCTCCGGTCGACCGCGTCCGTGTTGGTGAGCGGAAGTTCGGCGCGCAGGGTGGTTCCCGCGCCATGCGGGCTGTGGAGCCAGATCCGGCCGCCGAGCGCCTCGACGCGGTCCTTGAGGCCGACCAGGCCGGTGCCGCGGGTGAAGCCGGCGCCCCCGCGGCCGTCGTCGCGAACCGAGATGCGCAGGGCACCGGCGACGGCTTCGACCTCCACGGCAGCTTTAGGGGTGTTCGCGTGCTTCGCTGCGTTCGTCAGCGCCTCCGACACGACGTAGTATACGGCCACCTCGATCGGCTCGGGCAGCCGCCCGTCCGTCCGGAGGTCTAGGTCAACCGGTATCGGGGAGCGGCGAGCGAGCGCCTTCAAGGCGGAGCCAAGACCGTGCCCGGCAAGGACGGCGGGATGAATGCCGCGCGCGTACTCACGCAGTTCCTCCAGAGCGTCCGTCAGCCCGGCGGTGACGCGCTCCAGGTCGGCGCTGAGTTCGCTGAGTTCGGGTGGCACCGCCGCCTGCGCCGCGCGCAGCTGCAGCGCCAGCGAGACCAGGCTTTGCTGGGCGCCGTCGTGCAGGTCACGCTCGATGCGGCGCCTGGTCTCATCAGCAGTAGCGACGATACGTGCCCGCGAGGCGATCAGCTCGGCCCGGGCCTCAGCGTTGGCGATCGCGGTCGCGACCAGCTCGGTGAACTTTGCTAGCCGCGGCTCGGTGTCGGCCGGGAGCGGCGCCGCAGTGGTGGACGCGGCATACATGACGCCCCAGAGCCGGCCCTCGACATTGACCGGCACGCCGACACACCCGCGCAGGCCCCAGGCGCGGGCGGCGGCGGATTCACCGGTCGCCTCGGGATAATCATCGATCCGCGCCGGACGGCCCGTCTCGAACACAAGTGTGGCAACGTTGTTCCCACCTAGCTGCAATGCTTCCCCCAATGCGCCGAGCGTGCCGCTCTTGCTCCAGGCCGCTATCAGCGTCTCGATGCCGTGGCCGTAACGACCTAGTACCGTGAGATCAACGCAAAGCAGCCGACCAACCTCCTCGGTGACGGCGAAGAATAGCTTTTCCGGGGGCGTCGCCCGAGCAAGTAGCGTGGCCACCCGCTGTAGCGCGGCCTGCTCCTCGGCGTAGCCGCGCAACTCCATCCGCGCTTGAGCGTTGGCGATCGCGGTCGCGACGAGCTCGGTGAATTCGGCGATGCGGGTCTCAGTTCCGGCCGGGAACGCCTCAGCGTTCCGCGACGCAGCGACTGCCACACCCCACAGACGGCCTTCGACCGCGATGGGGCTCCCAGTGCCTGTAGTGCCTCCGGCCTCCTGGAAAAGGCGCGTGACCGAGCCCGGCGGCCCGTCGAAGCGCTCTGTCCGTGCCGCCGCGCCGGTTTGCCGCACCGAGACGGCCACGCCCTGGCCCGCGAGCTTTAGCCGGGCGCCGATCGGGATCTGCGTGCCTTGGTCGCCCCAGCCGCCGACGACGGTCGCGGTGCCGTCGTCTTCGTAGCGAAGCACGGCCGTGATGGTTGCGCCGAACTCCTCGGCGAGTTCACGCGCGACCACCGAGAAGATCTCCGGGGGTGGCGCTCCCCGCGCGACGAGCGTCGCCACCCGTCGCAGCGCGGCCTGCTGGTCGGACAGGCGGCCCGACTCCACCGCCGCCCGTCTTAGCCGGGCCGCCAGCCCTCCCACGACCACCGCCGTGACCAGGAAAACCCCAAGCGCAATAGTGTTCCGCGCGTCGGCGATTTTGAACGAGTGGGTGGGCGGAACGAATAGGTAGTCGTAGGCCACCGCGCTCAGGACCGCGGTCAGTGCCGCCAGTCCGGTGCCCCAGACGATGGCAACCGGCACTACTGCCAGGATGTAGAGCACCCGAAGCGGCAGAAGCCACGACTGGAACAGCACGGTCAGACCGCTCACCGCAGCAACCAGCAGCACGCTGGCGAGCAGCCCGCTCGACCAGCGGACGATGCCTGGTCTTATCCGGCGTTTTGCCATCTTCCCGATTCTCCCAGCTGAAACGCTAACGCGCTAACGGCTGCAGTTGCTCCTTACGACCTCCCGAACCGGAGAGGCCTGCCGGTATCCGATCGCCATGCCATGCGACCGGAGGAAGCATTCTGCCGTGGCGACCGCGAATGGGACGATGGAGCGCCGAAGAACACGGCTGCATGCTGGACCGGCACTGCGTGACCTGAGCCGGCCTGATCTGCGCCCGCGCGAATGGCCCGGCGTGCGCCGGACGATCATCCCGGATCTCGAACAGCACATGTCGGAGTTCGTCGGGTCGGGACCCGTGGCGCTGGTCTTCCGGGGCGTACAGGGCGGCCCGTGGAGCCGCAGCAACTTCAACAAGATGTTGGCGTGGCCATCTGCGGTGCGGTCGCTAATAGGGGCTGAGGGGCTCCGTCGCGGTGGCCGTGGTGGTGGTCGCCCTGGTCGTCACGGCCTGGCGTTACCGCCGTCGCCGAAGTGAAGACCGCGGCCGGTGAAGGCCTCAGCGGCCGGTAAAGGTGGCCTGGCCTGGCCCGGGCCGTTCTCCAGGAAGCCGCACTCTAGCGCAGGTCGCCGTTGGTCATGCCGGCCGGTGCCTGCGGGTAGGTCACCAGTCCGAGTTCGGCGCGGCTGTCGAGCAGCGGATGGTCCGGCAGCACTCGCACCGTATACCCGAACGATCCGGGCTGGTCGAGTGGCACCTCACCGGAATACCGGACGAGCCCGTTGGCAACTCCGGAAGCCGGGGGCTCGGCGATCAGCGCGGCGTAGGCCGGGGAGGCGATCTCGTCGGCGTCGTCGGGCCGCCCGTACGCGACTTCCACCCGGACGTCGTCCGAGGTGAGCGGGCCGAGCGCCATCGAGACCCGCACGGTCAGCGCCGAACCCAGGGCCTGCCCGTCGGCTTCGGTCTCCACGTGCTCGATCCGCACCTGCGGCCAGGCCCGCACCACGCGCTGCTTCCAGGCCGCAAGCTCGCGCGCAGGCCCGAACCCGCCGGTGGCGTCGGCCAGGTCACGGGAGGACGCCGCGGCCGGCACGTACAGCGCCGTGACGTACTCCCGGACCATCCGCTCGGCCTGCACCTTCGGCCCGAGCGAGCGGAACGTGTGCCTGATCCGCTCGACCCAGCCCTGCGGGATCCCGTCCGGGTCCCGCTCGTAGAACAGCGGCGCCACCGACTTGCCCAGGAGCTCGTAAAGCGCCGTGGCCTCGAGCTCGTCGCGCCGCCCGGGGTCGGGCACGCCGTCCGCGGACGGTATCTCCCAGCCGTTCCCGCCGTCGTACCACTCGTCCCACCAGCCGTCGCGCACGGAGACGTTCAGCCCGCCGTTCAGCGCGGCCTTCATGCCGGAGGTGCCGCAGGCCTCGAGCGGCCGCAGCGGGTTGTTCAGCCACACGTCGCAGCCCTGCACCAGGGCGCGGGCCATGGCCATGTCGTAGTCGGGCAGGAACACGATCCGGCGCCGCACGTCCGGGGAGTCGCTGAACCGGACCATCTGCTGGATCAGGCCCTTGCCGCCCTCGTCGGCGGGATGGGCCTTGCCCGCGACCACGATCTGCACCGGCTGCGACGGGTCGTTCAGCAGCCGGCTGAGCTGGGCGGGGTCGTTCAGCATCAGCGTCAGCCGCTTGTAGGAGGGAACCCGGCGGGCGAACCCGATCGTCAGCACGTCCTCGTCCAGGACGTCATCGATCCAGGTCAGTTCGGCCCCCGACGCGCCGCGCTGCCGCCAGGAGGCATGCAGCCGGCGCCGGGTCTGGGCCACCAGCCGGGCGCGCAGCGCGTGCCTGGCCTCCCACAGCTCACCGGCCGGGGCGGCCGCGGCCCGGCCCCAGTCCCCGCCGCTCGCCTCGCCTGGTGAGGCGCCGGCCATCGACAAGATCTCGGGGGCCACCCAGGTGGGGGTGTGGACGCCGTTGGTGACCGAGCCGATGGGCACCTCGCGGGTGTCGAAGCCCGGCCACAGGCCGGCGAACATCTCCCGGCTCACCTGGCCGTGCAGCAGCGAGACGCCGTTGACCCGCTGGGCCAGGCGCATGCCCA
This sequence comes from uncultured Actinomycetes bacterium, assembly GCA_963798675.1. Taxonomy (GTDB): domain Bacteria; phylum Actinomycetota; class Actinomycetes; order Streptosporangiales; family Streptosporangiaceae; genus Palsa-504. The sequence continues at coordinate 132,542 of CAWCUJ010000014.1, forward strand.
TCACGGCCATGTTGAACACGTCGGGGTCGCCGCCGGGGTAGGTCTCCGCGCCGAGCGCGAGCACCCGGTCGACGGGCAGCAGCGGGTCGCCGGCGAAGTGCTCGGCGATCAGGCTGCGCTCGAACCGGTCGATGCCCGCGGCCACCGGCGTGTGGGTGGTGAAGACCGTGCCCGCCCGGCAGACCTCGATGGCCGCCTCGAAGCTCAGCCCCTGCCCGGCGTACTCGCGGATCCGCTCCAGGCCGAGGAACCCGGCGTGCCCCTCGTTGGTGTGGAACACCTCGGGCGCGGGGTACCCGCGCAGCGCGCAGAACGCGCGGACGGCGCGCACCCCGCCCACGCCGAGCAGCAGTTCCTGGCGGAGCCTGTGGTCGCTGCCGCCGCCGTACAGCCGGTCGGTGACCTCATGCAGGTCCGGCTCGTTCTCCTCCACGTAGGAGTCGAGCAGCAGCAGCGGGACCCGGCCCACCTGGGCCGCCCAGACCTGGGCGGACAGCTGCCGGCCCGCGGTCAGGCCCACCGCCACCTTGACCGGGGCGCCGCCGGCGCCGCGGAGCACCTCCAGCGGCAGCCCGTTCGGGTCATCGGAGGGGTACCGCTCGGCCTGCCAGCCGTCGGCGGACAGCGACTGGGTGAAGTAACCATGCCGGTAGAGCAGGCCGACCGCGATCAGCGGCACGCCCAGGTCGCTCGCCGACTTCAGGTGATCACCGGCCAGGATGCCCAGGCCGCCCGAATACTGCGGCAGCGCGGCGGTGATGCCGTACTCCGGCGAGAAATACGCGATCGCCGCCGGGCCGGGCGAGCCGGCCCCGGACCATCCGGGCCGGCCGACGCGTACCAGCGCGGGTCGGACATGTAGTCGCTCAGGTCCCGCTCGGCCTCGCCGAGCCGGGCGAGGAAATCCACGTCGGCCGCCAGCGCGGCGATCTTGGCCGACGGCAGCGCGCTCAGCATCGCGATCGGATCCGCGCCGGCGGCTTCCCAGGCGGCGGGATCGATCGACGCGAACAGGTCAGCGGTCGGCGCGTGCCAGGACCAGCGGAGGTTCAGCATCAAGCCGTGCAACGCGGCCAGCGGCTCGGGCAGGGTAACGCGGACGGTAAACCGGCGAATCGCTCTCACGGGCAGACCTTAACGGGTAGAGGCACGCCACGCCGAACGATTGGCTGGTGCCAGTGGATGAGCAGAATGCAGAAACGAATCGTGGACCAGAAGCCCGGTTACGATGCGGCCAGATAGCTGCCCGGCAACGGCCAGTCAGGCGGCGGTGATCATGATCTCTCTCGGGGCGGGCTGACCGTCCAGGGCAGCCACCGTGGCGCGAGCCCAGCGCATCCGGACGGCCGCGGTCTCCGGGTGGTCGCCGAATTCCTGCGCGACCCGTCCGGCGCATCCCAGGGCGCCGTACCCGTCGAGGGCCGCGGCGATGGCCCGCCGGATCTGGGTGGTGCGCAGCACATCGCTGCGCTGCAGCGCCGACGCGAACAACGCGTCGGCCTGAAGGGTCCGGATGCTGCAGGGGTACATGTCGGCCTCCGCGGGCCTGCTCGACAACTCCGGCCCTGGCGAGGACCGTGTCTGCCAGCCTGCCTCCCGCCCGGGGGCATTCCAATGAGGCAAACATGACTCCCGGTATGGAGGGCCGCCACCACCGCGCCTGGGGGCTAACCGGAACCCACGGGCGGGCCTCGGATGCCGTAGGTAGGTAGAGCAATAGGTATTTATCACCTCCCTCACTCGGTCCGCCGCCAGGCAAACTGGTCACATGATCGACACGGCCGCCGCCGCTGTACACGCTGAACCCTACGACGGCCAGGACCTAGTGGGGACGGCCGTGTACCTTGCGGCGGGTCTGATTATCGGCGAGCTGGCGAGCCAGAACCGGCGGCATCGCGCCAAGGCCGAGGAGCTGGCCAGCGAGCAGGCCGCCCTGCGCCGGGTGGCCACGCTCGTCGCCAAGGGCGTCTCGGAGGGCAAGGTCTTCGCCGCCGTAGCCAAGGAGGTGGGCAGCCTGGCCGACGCCGGCGCCGCTCAGATCTTCCGTTATGAGCCGGACGGAGGCGGTGGCGAACGCCGTCAAGCACGCCAGCGCCTCGGCTGCCGAAGTAGAAGTGAGGATCGACAACGAAACGCTCTGCGTCCATGTCCGTGACAACGGCACTGGGGGAGCCAATCCGGCCAGGGCTCCGGAATCGTAGGGCTGCGAGACCGGGTCGAAGCACTCGGCGGAAGGCTGATGCTGGCCAGCCCGCGCGGCACAGGGACCTCGATGCTCGCCGAGTTCCCTCTCGGTGCACCGGGGAGTGACGGCTCCGAAGGTCTAGCCGAGTCTGCCACGCCGCCACAGGCAGCCAAGGATCATTCAACGCTGGACGGCCACCCAGGCCCTCGCTAGCCCCGGGGGCGAGTGCCTGGACTGACTCCGCCACACCCGGCCGGAACCGGCCGCGCCGCTGCGCATGGCCGATGCCGCGCTCAACCTGAGTCCGGCCGGTGGCGCTACTAAGTATTCCTGCTTCCTGCAATGCTTCGGGAGGCCTTCGCATGGGATCATGCTGAAATGCTGCTCCGGTGTCTCATAGTTGACGACAACGCATCCTTTCTGAACGCTGCCGCCTACATCCTCCAGCGAGAGGGACTGACGGTGGTGGGGGTCGCGTCTTCCATCGCCGATGCGCTCGGGAAAGCGCGAGAATTGCGCCCCGACGTCATCCTCGTAGACATCATGCTCGGGCACGAAAGCGGCTTTGATCTCGCCCGGCAGCTCGCGGAGGCGGACTTGGGCGACCCCACGGTGATCTTGATCTCGACGCACGCGGAGGCGGACTTCACGGACTTGATAGAGGAAGCGCCCGCAGCCGGGTTCATGCCAAAGTCGCAGCTGTCGGCGAGTATGATCCGGCGGCTCATCGATGCGCCCTGACGCGGAGGACCACGCGCCCGGGCGAGTTAATCATCCATCGCGCACCGACCCCGGAGTAGCCCTGGACCTGGTTCGGACCGATAATCGTCGTGTGACTGAGAGCCTCATACGGGTGGTGCTGGCAGACGATGACGTCCTGCTGCGGGAGGGCTTGGCCAGCCTGCTGGACCGGTCAGGGCTAGAGGTCGTCGGGCAGGCAGGCGACGCCGCCGAGCTCATCGAGGTGGTCAAGCAACAGCGGCCGGAGCTCGCGGTGGTAGATATCCGGATGCCACCGAAACATACGACCGAGGGCCTGGATGCGGCCCGGGTGATTCAGCGGGAATTCCCCGAGACGGCAGTGGTCGTGCTGTCGGCTCACGTGGAAGTTGAGCACGCGATGGACCTGATCGCGAGCGGGCACCGCACCGGGTACCTGCTCAAGAGCCGCGTCACCGACGTGGCGGAGTTCATCGACACGCTCAAGCGGGTGGTCCGGGGCGGGTCGGCGGTGGACCCCGCGCTGGTACAGGAACTGGTGGCGGCGCGACGGACCAATGATCCGCTGGATGTCTTGACGTCTCGGGAGCGGGAGGTACTCGCCCTGATGGCGGAGGGACGGTCCAATGCCGGGATCGGGCAGGCCCTGTGGGTGACCGAGGGCACGGTCGAAAAGCACGTGCGCAGCATCATGATGAAGCTCCGGTTGCCGGAAACAGCCGAGTCGCACCGCCGGGTGCTCGCGGTTCTCGCTTTTCTGGAAACGCGCTAACGTAACGACTCCTGCTAGCTGCAATGCGGACCGGGTCGCCGGCTGGCACACTGGCCTGGTGCAGCTACGGTGCGTGATAGTCGATGACGACGAGGCGTTCCTCAACGTGGCGCAGGCGTTGCTGGAGCGGGATGGGGTGGCGGTCGCCGGGGTGGCGGGCAGCTCCGCCGAGGCTGTCCAGCGGGCCCGGGCGCTGCGGCCGGACGTGGTGCTGATCGATATCCGCCTGGGCCAGGAGTCCGGTTTCGATGCGGCCAGGCAGCTAGCTGGCGACGGGCAGTCAGCGGCGCTGATCATGATCTCCACGTACGCCGGCGCGGATTACGCCGACCTGATAGCCGAGAGCCCCGCGGCCGGGTTCCTGCCCAAGGCGGAGCTGTCCGCGGCGGCCGTGCGCCGGATCCTCGGGGCGGGCTGACCGTCCAGGGCAGCCACCGTGGCGCGCGCCCAGCGCATCCGGACGGCCGCGGTCTCCGGGTGGTCGCCGAATTCCTGCGCGACCCGTCCGGCGCATCCCGGGGCGCCGTACCCGTCGAGGGCCGCGGCGATGGCCCGCCGGATCTGGCTGGCGTGCAGCACATCGCTGCGCTGCAGCGCCGACGCGAACAACGCGTCGGCCTGAAGGGTCCGGATGCTGCAGGGGTACATGTCGGCCTCCGCGGGCCTGCTCGGCAACTCCGGTCCTGGCGAGGACCGTACTTGCCAGCCTGCCTCCCGCCCGGGGGCATTCCAATGAGGCCAACATGACTCCCGGTATGGGGGGCCGCCACCACCGCGCCTGGGGGCTAACCCGAACCCGAGGTCGCCGACCAGCTCGCGGCAGAGCGCACCGCGACGACGGCATCGGCGGGGCCGATCCCTCACGGGGTTCCGGGCTGATCAGCCTCACCGACCGAGTCGAAGCCCTGGGCGGAACGATCGACATCTACAGCCACGCCGGTGCGGGAATGCGGATCCTGGCCGAGTTTCCGGCGAGCGACAGTTAGCCACTTCAGCCGGGCCGTCCGGGCCGCCGCAGGTCACGAGCTTCCGCCCGGATCACTCCCGGGCGTCAGCGTTGGCATACCCGTCCGCTTGCGGTGCGGCTGCATACGCGCTGACAGGCCATATAGTCCAGTCTTGCGCGGACAGCGCGGGCCACAGCCGCGGCGCACAATGCCGGCACAGGTATAGCTCACCCCGCTTGTGCACGCGGTATGCAGCGCGGACCGCGGGTCCGCACCGGTCGCATGTGTCATTCATCTCAAGGCTCCCATCGGATCGCCAAAGCCGGTCCTGGATGCCAGCAGCTTCATTTGGATCGGATCGCCGGGATGATTTGGTCGCTCCGACAGGCTCGGGTCACTCCGGCCTGCCAGAGCGCTGAGTAAGAGGATCGCTCCGCCCGCGGGATTGCGCATCACGGCCAGCCTCCGTCGGCCCGGATGCTGGCTCTACCTGTCGCGTACCGGCTAGCCGGGTAGTGAATTCAATTGATGCAGCCCCGCGAGCGCCAGCTCCATCTCCGACTGCACGCCCAGCCATACCGAGGCCGTCGTGGGCAAGCAGCCATAACTCCGGGCCCCGAGTTGGAGCGCTTGGAGATCCACACTTCTTCGAGGTTTACAAGGACCTTGAGCCCGCGGGCGCGTCCGGTCTCCATACTGGCTAGCTGGAATGCCGATATACCTGCCAGCATCACCCCCTGATGGCTGGTGACGTCAATGCCGGGTCGCGGTCTTTGCGCCATGCTGTGGGCATGCTGTCCGAGTGCGGCTGCTAACGCGCCTGCTGCCCTCGTCAACATGGCAATCCGCCGGAGGCCGTTGAACTTCCTTCTGCTCAGTGTCACGGGACTCCGTCGCCGTTCGTAAGTGAAATGACAGCGTGCGCATGGACCAGCGAAAGGACAACGATGCGACAAGTCCAAGTCAGGATCAAATCTCGGCTGCACGAGGCAACGGCGGCCGACCCGCCAACCATTAGCCGGAAGATAGCGCGGATCTGGTTTCCCGAATCGACGTCGTGATCTTCCCAATGCGCAGGTTTCGTTCACTTATGGCTACGGCTGCCGTGCTTGCGTGTACCTGGGGATTCCTGCCATGTGCAGCGGCCAGCGCCTCGGTAACGCCAAGCCCGCGAGTACTTGGGGCGAGTCTCGTGCCATGGTTCGGCGCTGTCGACAGCGTTGACGGGCTGGAGGCCATCCATCAACTGAAGGCGGACCACGGCAACACCCTGTCGATAGTGCTGCCGCTCTGCCAGGCCAGCCTTACGTCGTCGTTTATATGGGCATGCCCCGACATGCCGAGCGATGCCAGCCTCGTCCGGGTCATCAAGTTCGCCCGGTCGATTGGGCTCGAGGTCATGCTCAGCATGCACATCGACGTGGCAGGCCGGTCTGAATGGCGCGCCCACATCGATCCGGCCGACCGGACGGCCTGGTTCCGCAACTACGGAGGATGGCTGGTCCATTACGGCCAGATCGCGCAAGCGGCTGGCGCCAGCGGGATCTGCATTGGCACCGAGATGATTGACGTCACCAACCCGACCGTCCACGTTTCAAACACCGCCATGTGGGTTCGCTATATTATCCGCCCGCTGCGGTCGGTGTTCACCGGGTGGCTGACGTACTCCGCACAGCACGGAGTGGACGCGCTCCAGGTTGGCATCTGGCCGTATCTTGACCGAATCGGCGTGTCGGTTTACTTCAGTCTCGGCGGCAGCGGATCACTGGGTAGTCTGGTAGCTGATTGGCAGCGGATCAACAAGAGTTATGTATCGCCGCTGCGCCGCTATCATAAGCCGATTATCTTTACGGAGGTCGGTTACCGTAATGTGGCCGGGGATCATCTGACTCCGTGGTCATATGCTCCGGGAGGCGCGCCGGACCAAGCCGAACAGGCCAGAGACTATAAGGCGCTTCTTTGGTACTGGCGGCAGTTCAGCTGGTGGCGTGGTGTCGTGTGGTGGGATTGGAGTGCAGACCCAGGCCAGGCCGGTCCGGGCAACATAGACTTTACCCCTCAAGGTAAGCAGGCCGAAGCCATCTTGAGGTACTATTTCACCCAGGGGGGATAACCGTCGGAGGGACGTTTAGCTAAGCGCCTGTCCAGAAGTAGTGCGCATAACCGGAGTGTGATCGCTTTGGCGGGTGCGTGTTGATACTGCCCGCGCCGGAGGTTGGATCGAGATTGCTCCGCTCGTTCACCACCTGGCGAGGTCGCCAAACCGGCGGGTGCGTCAGGTCGCGACCTGACGGCGTCCCAAGCTGACGCCCGGCCCCGGTCGGGTCAGCAGCAGGTCCAGCTAGCTCGCGCTGACCTTGGCGGGGTAACCAGTGACGGCCAAGGTCGCGGCGTTGCCGCCGTCGACGCGCGATGCCGGGCGCGATGGCAATAGCTGCCTTGCTCGGTTTCACCGTCATTCGGTCACCGCGGCCATCCCCGTCCCGCCTGGGGGCGGGTTACGCCCTTCACCTCGCCGGGCAGGACAGCGGCGCACCGCGGATGCTGCTGATCGGCGCCGCCGTGCTGACCGTGGTGCTGTCGTGGGCCGTGATCAACACCGTCTACACCCTGCGCTACGCCGGCCAGCACTTCCGGTCAAAGCCCGGCGGCATCGCGTTCGGCGCCGAAGACGACCAGTAACATCCCGGCTACCGCGACTTCGCCTACGTCGCCTTCACCATCGGCATGACCTACCAGGTATCCGACACCACGCTGCGCGACCCCCGGATCCGGCGCACGGTGCTGGCCCACGCCATCTTGTCCTATGTGTTCGGCGTCGTCATCGTCGCAGGCTCGGTCAACCTCATCTCCGGGCTGTTCCGGTAACCCCCGGCCAGACCCACCGCTCCCGCCGCAGGCACGCGGACGCTCTTGCTGCCCCCATCGCGGCCTACATGCGGTCTGACTCAGAGGCGCACGGTGAGCAGTGAGCGGACCGGCGCATCCGCGCCGCCGGCGCCAGCCCCTGCACTTCCACCCGGGGCCCGGGCCAAAGCGGATGGCCTGAGGTGCAGCACAAGCCTGTGGCGGCTGGAGCCGTTCGGGAGGGACGATGCAATCAGGTGCGCGCCGCCGCCAGGGCAGGGCGGGCAGAACGCCTGGAGAGGAGTTCCCATGAGGATCGAGGATTACGCGCTGATCGGTGACCTGCAGACGTCCGCCCTGGTCAACCGCAACGGCTCAAGGTCTGCGTGGTGAACGACCTGGCCGGCTGAACGGCGGCAGCTTAGCGGCCTCGGCCCTGCGGCGGCCCTCCTCGATCCACCGCGGGATCAAAGCCTCGTCGGCACCAGCCTTCCGGCACAGCTCGGCCACGGCTTGCCCTCTCGCCTCGTACTCCGGGCCCTGCTCTTGGCCGAGCCGAGCGCGGGCCCGGCCAGCAGATCGCCGCGGTCGTCGGCGACCTCCCTCAGCTCTGCCGCTCCGAGGGCTTTCTGGGCCGAAGATGAGTTGCCCGATGGCTCCGGCACCGATCATCCGCGCACGTCACGATGATCATTGACTCGTGGCAGCTGGTCAGGCCATGGTCGTTTAGATGTCCGCTTGTCTGTTCGAGAACAAGCCTGAATCCTGTCCGTTCGGTCACCAGCTGTGGCCCGGCAAGGCGCGGGTGAGCTGGACGCCGTGCATATGCGAACCGGCCCGGGAGGCTGCCGGGCACGGCCGCGGCATGGGACACGTCCAAGTCGCGTGCAACAGCTGCCACGACCAGCTCCGGCAGACGGTGTTCTTCGAACCGCCGCACGACAGCGCGCACCAGCCGCTCACCGGCTGGGTGGCGGGACCGGATCTTCAGCCTTGAGCGCGTCGGCGACGACGGCCAGGGCGACGGCAACCGCCCAGGGCCGGCCTGGCGCGGCAACGCAGACGACGCAGATGATCTCCTCGGCCGTGTGCGCGCTGACGACGCTTGCGTTCATGCTCGACGCTGCCCGGCCGGCTGCGACCGCGAAGGCCGCCGGGTCGGGGGGATGGCCGTCATCCTTGGCGACTCGTACGGTGACGTCGTACCTGCTGGGCGGGTCGTCCATGCCCGGCACTGTAAGCGTGATATGCGACACTTTCAGCGCTGATCTAGTCAGTAGCATCGTGCTGCTGGACGTCTGGGAGACGCCGCCACCTCTGCTGGCTGGTCAGCCGGAGCACGGACCGGCTAGCGCGACATCCGCGCCTGGGGAACCGTTAGCGCGGACTCGAGAATGCCCGCGCCGATCCGGCCATCGCCGCGCGCAGATCGCCTCCGGGGCACCGTCAGGGCGCCCGCCTCCGTCCGGATCGCCCGCTAACTGGCCGCCGCCCGCCGATGACGTGCCGACGCGGTTACCAATCGCATGGGAGCATTCCTCGGCCCCGCCGGACACGACCTAACCGGCTGGCAGATGACCTGCGTCGTTTTTCACAATATAGATAGTTTAAAATAAGGTGACTAGGATGCGTGACGGAGAGGATGCGCGATGACCTACGTGATCGGGGAGCCGTGCGTTGACGTGCTAGACCGCGCATGCGTGGAAGAGTGCCCGGTTGACTGCATTTACGAGGGCGGGCGGATGCTGTACATCCACCCGGACGAGTGCGTGGACTGCGGGGCCTGCGAGCCGGTCTGCCCGGTGGAGGCGATCTACTACGAGGACGACCTGCCGGATAAGTGGCAGGTGTACGCGGGGGAGAACGCGCGGTTCTTCGCCGAGCCGATGCCCGGCCGCGGCGAGCCGCTCGGCTCGCCGGGCGGCGCTGCCAAGGTTGGCGTGGTGGGTGCAGACACTCCGTTCGTCACCGCTCTCCCGCCGCGCCAATAGCCGCTACAGCGTCGATGGATCTGGAGGTGGCCGTGATGACGGTGATCGTTTACGGGGATTTCAACTGCCCGTACTCGTACCTGGCCAGCCAGCGGGCTGACCTGCTGAGCCGGGCGGGGGTCGCAGTGGACTGGCGGGCCGTTGAGCACGACCGCGGCCTGCCGGTAACCGGCAGCCGATCGGACAGCGACCGGGCCACGTGGGACCGGGAGCTTGCGGAGGTGGCCTCGCTCGCCCGGCCCGGCGAGCACGTTCCGGCCGCGCCGCCGGTCCTGGTCAGCAACACGCAGGCGGCGGTGGCCGCCTACGCCGAGGCGGTGAGCGACGGCGTCGCCGGTGAACTGCGCCGCCGCCTGTTCCGCGCCATCTGGGTGCAGGGCCTGCACCTCAGCAGCGCCTACGAGGTGCGCCGCCTGATCACCGGGGTGATGTGGCCGCAGGAAGACATCACCGACCGGCTGGCCAGCCCGGACATTCCCAGCCTGCTGCTCCGGGATCCGGATATGGCCCGGATCGTGCGCCGGTCGGGCGGCACGATCGCGCCGGACGGCGGGCCGCTGACCACAGCCGGGTGGCGGCGGATCCGGCGGTGGCGGCAGGAGTGGCTGGCGCTGCCCAGCCAGGTGATCCCCGCGGTCATCGGCCCGGACCAGATCGTGCGGCCCGGCATCGAAGGGCTTCGCTATCTAGCCGATCTCGCCAGCACGGCCGGCCTGCATGCCGGAACAGCGCCGGGCCAGGATACCCGGCCTGCGACGATCGCCCGGGCGGCCTGACGGGGCTGCCAGCACGGACATGACAGGCGGCGGTCCTGTACAGACCTGGCACGCCGCCCCCGGGGAACGGCTGGGGCTGGATCGGGCGGGCTTCGGTCCCGGCCGGGCTTCGTACGCACTCGCCGCTGGCAGCGACAGCGCTGGCAAAAGACCGGCGGGCGCGTCCACTGCCCTCTTAATTTCTACTACGGCTACTGATATAAAATAGGCCTATGGATACAGAGCAGCTCCTCGCATCCGAGGACACGTCCCCGCTCGGCCGCAGCCGTGCCGACGTGCTGGACATGCTGCGCGCCGCGGACGGCCCGCTCGGCGTCCGGGAAGTCGCGCGGCGGATGGGGCTGCACCCGAACACGGCGCGTTTCCATCTGGAGGCGCTGGTGGAGGCGGGCCTGGCCGTCCGTGAGACGGAGGACCGGGAGGCGCCCGGCAGGCCCAGGATCGGCTACCGGGCGGTCGCCGACGGTCCCGCCGGGCGGCGGCGCTACCGGCTGCTGGCGGAGATGCTGACCAGCCTGATCGCCGGGACCATGCCGGAGCCGGGCAGCGCTGCGGAGGAGGCCGGGCGCGAGTGGGGCGCTTACCTCACCGAGCAGCCGCCGCCGTATCAGCGGCTGACCGCAGAGGAGGCGCTCGCGAAGCTGACCGCGATCATGGAGGAGCTGGGCTTCGCGCCGCAGGCGGAGGCCGACGGCGGCGGGCAGTACCGGCTGTGCCTGCGGCAGTGCCCGTTCCGTGAGGTGGCCCAGCATCATCAGGACGTCATCTGCTCGCTGCATCTGGGGCTGATGCGGGGGGCGCTTGCCCGGATGCGGGCGCCGGTCACCGCCGACCGGCTGGATCCGTTCGTCGAGCCTAGCCTGTGCGTCGCCCGCCTGACGGCACGCGACGACCCGGGCGAGCGCCAGCCAGCCGCGGCCGGCACCCGCTAGCGTGCGGTTATGTCGTCTCCCGCAGCAGACCGGCGAGGACGGCGGCCTGGCTGAGGTCGAGGTCCCTGGTGGCGGTCAGCAGTGTCACCGGCCGGTCCGCGGCGAGGGCGCGGAGCCGGGCGAGGGCTTCCTTCGCCCCAGGCTGGGCCAGTTCGGCGGTGTACCGGCGCCGGAATTCGTCGAACTTGGCCGGGTCGTGGCGGTACCAGGTCCGCAGTTCCGCCGATGGCGCGGCGTCTTTTGCCCACTCGTCGAGCCGGGCGGCCTCCTTGCGCATCCCTCGCGGCCATACCCGGTCCACCAGCACGCGAGCGCCATCCTCTGGAGAGGGTTCGTCGTAGACGCGGCGGACCCGGACGTCAGTGCCCATCATGGGCCTCCGTTTCTTCAGTCCTTGACGAGAGCGGCAGGAATGCCCGTTCTGGTTGTCACGAGGATCTCCGGTCGTGCGTGGCGGTGACCTCATCGAGCGGTACGGTGGGGTCGGCGAGCCGGGCCGGGTCGGCGGGCTGGCCGGACCGGATCAGGGCCTGGATCGCGTCGTTGACGTCCCAGATGTTGACGTTCATCCCGGCGACGACGCGGCCGCCGGACATCCAGAACGCGATGAACTCGCGCTTGCCGACGTCGCCGCGGAAGACCACCCGGTCGTAGCCGCCAGGCCCGGCGTAGCCGGCGTATTCCATGCCCAGGTCGTACTGGTCGGTGTAGAAGTACGGCACCCGGTCGTAGACGGCGTCGCGGCCGAGCATGGCCGCCGCGGCGGTCTGCGGCTGGTGCAGCGCGTTCGCCCAGTGCTCGACCCTGATGTGCGTGCCCAGCATGGGGTGGAATGCGCTGGCGATGTCACCGGCTGCGTAGATGGCAGGGTCGGAGGTGCGCAGCGACGCGTCGGTCACCACGCCGTCGCGCACGTCCAGGCCTGCCGCCTCGGCCAGCCGGGTCTGCGGGGCGGCGCCGATGCCGACGATCACCGCGTCCGCGCCGATCCGGGTGCCGTCCGCGAGCCGCGCCCCGGTCGCCTTCCCGCCGCTGGTGGTCATCTCGGCGACCCGGACGCCGAGCCGCAGGTCGACGCGGTGCTCGCGGTGCAGCCCGGCGAATACCGGCGCGACCTGCAGGCCGAGGACGTGCAGCAGCGGCAGTTCGGCCGCTTCCAGGATGGTGACGTCCACCCCGGCGGCGCGGGCGGCAGCCGCTACCTCCAGGCCGATCCAGCCGGCGCCGATGATGAGTACGCGGGACGCGGTGGCGAAGGTGTCCCGGATCCGGTCGCTGTCGGGGGCCCGGCGCAGGTACAGCACGCCGTCGGCGTCCGCGCCGGGCAGCGGCAGGCGGCGCGGGACCGATCCGGTGGCCAGCAGCAGCCTGTCGTAGGCCAGGTGCCCGCCATCGGACAGCGTCACCTCCCGGCGGCCCCGGTCGATCCCGGTGACCGCCGTGCGAAGCAGCAGCTCGACCGCGTTGGCGTCGTACCAGTCCAGGGCGTGCACGAAGATTTCCTCGCGGCTGGTCTTGCCCTGCAGGTAGTCCTTGGACAGCGGCGGCCGTTCGTAGGGGCGGATATCCTCCTCGGCGGCCAGCACGATCCGGCCGTCGAAACCCTGCTCGCGCAGCGCTTCCGCGGTCTTGGCGCCGGCCAGGCCGCCGCCGGCGATGACGAATGTGCCTGAGGCTGGCATCGCGTCACTCCTGTTGTGCGCCGAGGGCGGTGGCGAGCCGCTGGCCAAGGTGATCCCAGCTCGCGTCGAATGTGGTCACGCCCTGGTCTTCCAGGACCTGGACGACGTCGGCGTAGTCGATGCCGAGCGCGGCCAGCTCGTCGAGCACGGCCTGCGACTGGTGGTAGGTGCCGTGGATGCTGTCGCCGGGGATCTGCCCGTGGTCGGTGACCGCGTTGAACGTGGCCTCGGGCATGGTGTTGATCAGGCCGGATGCGACCAGGCCAGTGACGTACCGGGTGTCGTCGTAGGCAGGGTCCTTGACGCTGGTGGAGGCCCACAGCGGGCGCTGCGGCCGGGCTCCGGCCCGCTCCAGCGACCTCCACCGTCCGGTCGCGATGGCCTGCTCGTAACGCTGGTAGGCGAGCCGGGCGTTGGCGATGGCGGCCTTGCCGCGCAGCGCGGCGGCCTGCGGCGTGCCGATCTTGTCCAGCCGCCTGTCGACCTCGGTGTCCACGCGGGACACGAAGAACGAGGCCACCGAGGCGATGCCGGACAGGTCCCGCCCGGCGGCGCGAGCGGCTTCCAGGCCGGCCAGGAATGCCTCGATCACCTCGGCGTAGCGGGCGAGGGAGAAGATCAGCGTGACGTTGATGCTGATCCCGTCGGCCAGGCACGCGGTGATCGCGGGCAGGCCCTGCTTGGCGGCCGGGATCTTCACAAACAGGTTGGGCCGGTCCACCAGCCACCACAGCGCGCGCGCCTCGGCGACCGTCCGGCCGGTGTCATGGGCGATCCGCGGGTCGACCTCGATCGACACTCGGCCGTCCACCCCGCCGGTCGCGTCATACACCGGGCGCAGCACGTCGCACGCCTGACGCACGTCGGAGGCGGTCAGCTCCCGCAGCGCCTGATCCGCAGGCGCCTGGCGCAGCTTCAGGTCCCGGATCTGGCCGGCGTAGGCGTCGCTGTCGGTGATGGCCTTCGCGAAGATCGTCGGGTTGGTCGTCACGCCTGACACGCCCCGGTCGCGAAGCGCGGCGAGGCTGCCGGTGGTCAGCCGTTCCCGGCTCAGGTCATCCAGCCAGACCGACACTCCTGCCGTCCGGAGCCTGGCTATCGAGTCTGTCATCACACCTCCAGGTGATCGTGCAGTTGGCGTTTTGCTGGCGCCTGTTTCCGTGACGTGGCTGTTCGCGTACCCGTTCCCGGGGCCGCCATGCTGGTGCACTCCGGCGGCGGTGTGCCGGATAAGGCCGCGGCCTTATCCGCTGGCCTGGCGTCAGGTGGAAGCCGCGTCACGGTTGCGCCCGTTTCCTCTTCATGCGGTCCGGCGTTCACGGCCGCGGATGTGCCGCGTGGCTGCCGGGCGGCGAGGAACACCGCGATGAGCCATGCCGCCAACGAGACGACGGCGACCACCGCGATGATGGCGAGCTGGCCCGCTGAAAGCGCCGAGTCCGGGTACATGATGATCTCCCCTCCTTCGGGGACGATGACGGTGACAGGCACGCCACCGGGCTGCAGACAAATCTGGCTACCGGGCTGATGGGGGCCTCGGCGATGGCCGCTCGTGCATGTCCGCGAGTAGGGCGGCCAGGTCCGCGCCGGAGCCGGTGAGCGCGGGCAGCAGCAGGTCGTTCTCCTTGGCCACGTGCCCGGCGAACAGCGTCGCGATCCATTCCGCGACGGTGGCGGCCTCGGTGCCGTCCGCGCCGGGCTGGAGCCGCCCGGCGAGGTATGCCAGCTCGCGGTGCTCGGCAGTCAGGGCGAGGACCAGCTCGCTGCCGCGGGCGTGGGTAGCCGCCGCCGGGTAGAGGGTGCGTTCCTCCGCCTGGGCATGGGGCAGGATCTCGCCGGTCAGGTACTCCCGGAGCGTCCCCATCTGCCGCTGGAACCGGATGCCGTTCTCCGCCGCCTCGCAGAGCGCCCCGGCGCGCCGTTCCAGGCCGCGGCGCAGCACCGCGTGGTGGTGGACGACCTGCCTGACCTGCTCGGTGGCGCCTTCATAGATGATGGTCATCAGGCACCTCCTCTTAACCACTACTGTTAGTTTAAACAATCTCTTTCGTGAAAATATTCCGGGCGGGCTTCAGAGCACGATGTCCAGTGGTTGCTCGATCAGTTCCCTGAGGTCGGTGAGGAAGCGGGCGGCGGTGGCGCCGTCGACGGCCCGGTGGTCGATGGACAGGGTCAGCGTCATGGTGGTGGCGATGGTGACCTGGTCGCCGCGTACGACGGGCTGGCGGATAGCTTCGCCGACGGCGAGGATGGCGGCCTGCGGCGGGTTGATGACGGCGGTGAACTGGCGGATGCCGTACATGCCGAGGTTGCTGACGGTGAAGGTGCCGCCGGACAGCTCGTCCGGGGTGAGCTTGCGGGCCCGGGCCCGGGTGGTGAGGTCGTGTGCCTCGCGGGCGATCTCGGTCACGGTCTTGCGGTCGGCGTCGCGGATGACGGGGACGATGAGCCCGTCGTCGATGGCGACCGCGATGCCGATGTTGACGTGGCGGTACCGCAGGATGCGGGTCTCGTCCCAGGAGACGTTGACCTCAGGGTGGGCGGCCAGCGCCGTCGCGCAGGCCCGGGTGAGCAGGTCGGTGACGGTGATCTTGAGGTCCGCGCCACGCCGCTGGTTAGCCTGGGCGCGGAAAGCGAGCAGGTCGTCCGCGGCGGCGACGACGGTCAGGTAGAAGTGCGGGGCCTCGCGGGCGCTGGCGGCGAGCCGCTGCGCGGTGAGGCGGCGCACCGTGGTCAGCGGGATCTCCTCGGCGTCCGCCGCCGGGGCCAGCGGCGCCGCGGCAGAGGGAATAGGTGACGGGATCACGCCCTCGAGAGGCGCGGCCGAAGGGCTGCCAGGCGCGGGCCGCGCCGGACCGGTGGGTGCCGTCGGCTGCGGCACCGGCTGGGCGGCACCGTGTTCGCGGGTGGCGTTCTCGATGTCGGCGCGGACGATCCGGCCGCCGGGGCCGCTGCCGGAGACGGTGCTAGGGTCGACCCCGCGCTCACGGGCGAGCTTGCGGGCCAGTGGAGACGCGGGCAGCCGCCCGGCGGGCGATGCCGCGGTGGGCGGTGCGGGTGCCGGGGCAGGAACCACCGCTCGTTCTGCCTGATCGGGAGCGGGCATCGGCGACGGCGCGGTGCCTGCGGCGGCGGCCTCGCCGATGACGGCGATCGGGGTGCCGATGGGGACCGATGCTCCCTCGGCGACCAGGATGCGGGTGAGCACGCCCTCGTCGTAGGCCTCCATGTCCATGGCGGCCTTGTCGGTCTCGATCACCGCCAGCACGTCGCCCTTGCGGACCCGGTCGCCTTCGTGCTTGACCCACTGGCTGAGGACACCTTCCTCCATGGTGTCCGACAGCCGGGGCATGAGCACGTCGGGCATCAGTTCCCCCCGAGGGTCTGGCGGATGACCCGGGTGATCGCCCCGGCGTCGGGCAGGGCCGCCAGTTCCAGCGGCTTGGCGTACGGGAGCGGGACCTCGGCGGCGGCGACTCGCCGGACCGGGGCGTCGAGGTAGTCGAACGCGCCCTCCTGGATCGTCGCGGCGACCTCCGCGCCGGTGCCGTAGCTGAGCCAGTCGTCCTCGACGATGACCGCGCGGCTGGTCTTGCGGACCGAGGCGCAGACGGTGTCCCGGTCCAGGGGGCGGAGGCTACGCAGGTCGATGACCTCGGCGGAGATCCCGTCGTCTTCCAGCTTGCGGGCGACGTCGAGCGCGATCACCGCAGCGCGCGAATAGCCGATGACCGTGATGTCGCGGCCCGGCTTGAGCACGGCGGCGCGGCCGATCTCCGCCACGTGCTCGCCGTCAGGTACCTCCCCCTTGGTGTTGTAGAGGGCCAGGTTCTCCAGCACGAGGACCGGGTCGTCGTCACGGATCGCGGCGGCCAGCAGGCCCTTGGCGTCGGCACACGTGGCCGGGGCGACCACCTTCAGCCCGGGCACGTGGGCGTAGAAGACCTCCAGGTTCTGCGAGTGGGTGGCCGACAGCTGCTGGCCGCCGCCGCCCGGGGTGCGGATCACCAGCGGCACGCTGACCTGGCCGCCGGACAGTGACCGGAGCTTGGCGGCGTTGTTGACGATCTGGTCGATGGCCAGCAGGCTGAAGTTGATCGTCATGATCTCCACCACCGGCCGCAGCCCCATCATCGCGGCCCCGATCGCGACACCGGTGAACCCCTCCTCGCAGATCGGGGTGTCCCGCACCCGGCGCGGCCCGAATTCGGCCAGCAGCCCGGCGGTGATCTTGTAGGAGCCCTCGAAGACGCCGATCTCCTCGCCGATCAGGAACACGTTCTCATCCCGTTGCAGCTCGGCGCGGAGCGTGTCGTGCAGGGCCTGCCGGTAGCTGATCACCGTCATGCTGCACCACCCCCGCTGAGCGGGTCGCCGGGCAGCCCGCGGTACACGCTGGCGACGGGGGTGGCGTACACGTGGTCGAAGAGGGTGGTGACGTCGGGGGCGGGGCTGGCGTCGGCGAAGTCCACGGCGGCGGCGACCGCCTTGTCTGCCTCTGCGTCGATCTGCGCCGCGGTCTCCTCGTCGAGGACTCCGCTGGCCATGAGGTGGGTGCGGAAGGCGGGCAGCGGGTCTTCCCGGCGCAGCCGTTCGGTGTCTTCGGCGGTGCGGTACCGGGCGGGGTCGACCACCGAGTGGCCGCGCAGCCGGTAGCTGACCGTCTCCAGCAGCGCGGGCTGGTGCTCGCCGCGGGCCCGGTCCAGGGCGGCGCGGGCGGCGTCGCGGACGGCGAGCACGTCGTTGCCGTCCACCCGCTGCCCGGGCATCCGGTAGGAGCAGCCGCGTTTCCACAGTTCCGGCTCGGCGGCCGCCGCCTCGACCGGGGTGCCCATGCCGAGCTGGTTATTGACGATCACGTACACGATCGGCAGGTGCCACAGCGCGGCCAGGTTCAGCGACTCGTGGAACGCGCCGATGTTGGTGGTGGCGTCACCCAGCAGGCACATCACTGCGGGCGCGTCCGGTGCGGGGCCTGTCTTGTAGGCGAGGGCGAACGCGGCGCCGGTTGCCAGCGGGATCTGGCCGCCGACGATGCCGTACCCGCCGAGCAGGCGTCTCTCGCGGTCGAACAGGTGCATCGACCCGCCCCGGCCGCGCGACAGCCCGTCGACCCGTCCGAACAGTTCGGCCATCACCCGGCCGGGGTCGGCGCCGCGGGCCAGCGCGTACCCGTGCTCGCGGTAGGTGGCGAACAGGTAGTCACCGTCGCGGAGGGCAGCGGTCAGGCCGGCCACGGTGGCTTCCTCGCCGAGGTTGAGGTGGCAGTAGCCGCCGATCCTGGCCCGGGTGTACATCTCGGCCGCGCGCAGCTCGAAGGCGCGGATCAGGGCCATCTGCTGGTAGTACTCCCGCAGCACGGCGGGGTCTTCGCGGGTCAGGCCTGTGCCTGCCGGGTCCGTCATGTCTGTGTGCCTCCTCAGTCCCCAGGGCAGGCGTCCTGCAGGATGAACCGGCCGGAGCTGGCGTGGCACCGGGGGCACCGCGATGGCGGGTGCTGGCCGCGGGCGGCCTCGCCGCAGACCTGGCACACCCATTCGGTGGTCAGCAGCGCCACCACGTCGCCACGGCTGACGATCCCCGCCAGCCGCTGGCCGCTGGTGACCGGCACCCGCCGGATGCGCCGCTCGACCAGCAGGTGCCGGACGTCGTCCACGTCGGTGTCCTCCGTGACGGTGATCACCGAGCCGGTCATCACCTCGGCCGCCGTCTCTCCTTCGCGGGCGAGCAGGTCATACTCGCTGACCAGGCCCACGACCGCGCCGTCCGCGTCCACCACCGGAACCCCGCTGACCCGGTTGTCCCGCAGCAGGCTCGCGATCACCGGGACCGGGGTGTCCGGGCCGACGGTGACCACCCGGGTCGTCATGATCTCCTTGACCTTCATGGCCGGACCTGGCTCAGATCGGGCGCTGGCAGGCCGAGGGCGGCGAACGCCTCCCGGATCATCTGGCAGGTGAATCCCCACTCGTTGTCATACCAGCTCATGATCTTGACCAGGGCCCGGTCCACCACCCGGGTCATCGCCGCGTCCGCCACCGAGGCCCGCGGGTCGCCGATGATGTCGGCGGAGACGACCGGGTCTTCGGCGACCCCGAGGATGCCGCGGTAGCGGCCGGTGGCCGCCTCGTCCCGGAAGGCGTCGTTGACCTCCTCGCGGGTAACGGGGCGGGCGGTGACGGCTGTGACGTCGGCGATGGACCCGGCCGGGATCGGCACCCGGATCGCGACCCCGTCGAACTTCCCGGCCAGGGCGGGCAGCGCCTTGGTGGTGGCGAGCGCGGCGCCGGTGGAGGCCGGGAGCATGTTCGCGGCTCCGGCCCGGCCGCGCCGGAAGTCCTTGGAGGGTCCGTCGATGAGCTGCTGGGAGGAGGTGTAGGCGTGGACGGTGGTCATGATCGCCTGCCGGATGCCGAACCGGCGGTCCAGCACCTCGGCGACCGGGGTGATGCAGTTGGTGGTGCAGCTCGCGCAGGAGATCACCTGCTCCCCCTCCGGTGCCCGGTTCACGCCGTGCACCACGGTCGCGATCGTCTCGGTACGCGCGGGCGCGGACAGGATCACCCGCCGCGCCCCCGCGGCCAGGTGCTTTTTCAGGTCTTCTGCACGACGGAACGCGCCGGTGCATTCGAGCACCAGGTCGACGCCGAGGTCGCGCCATGGCAGTTCGGCCGGGTCGCGCCTGGCGAGTACCGGGATCTTCCGGCCGCCGACGGCAAGGGCGTCACCGTCTGCGGTGACGCTCGTGTGCCAGCGGCCATAGACGGTGTCGTAGCGCAGCAGGTAGGCCAGGTTGTCCGGGGGGATGAGGTCGTTGACCGCGACCACCTCGGCGCCGTCGGCGTACTCGAGGATCTTGAGCGCCGCGCGTCCGATGCGGCCCAGGCCGTTGATCGCGATCCTGGCCATGGCGCCTCCCCTTCGATGTTCCTGCGCGCCTCGTTTCCTGGTTTATGGTCACGCCGGAAGCCTGCAGCTTCCTTGCAGGCGGGACCGCGGCCTCCAGGCCGCCCAGGACAGGGCTGTCAGCTGCCGCCGGGTTCCGCCGCGGGCGCGGTGCCGCGCATCGCGTACCGCAGGAACAGGTAGGACCCGTGCCGGCGCACGCTGAGCAGCTCGGCGGGCTCGGTCCGGCCGGGGAGCAGTTCCAGCCCAGCGACCAGCCCGGGCCGGGCGGTGTCTCGCGCGGCCAGCCAGCACCGGGGAGACGGTGAGGAACAACTCATCCAGCAGCCCGCCGGCGGCGAGCTGGCCGAGCAGCCGCGGCCCGCCCTCAGTGAGCACCATGCTGCCGCCCCTGGCGCGGGCGGCGGCGAGCACGTCGGCGGGCGACAGCTCCGGCTGGCCGCCGAGGTCGAGGATGGTGCACCGGGGCGGCAGCCGGCCGTGCAGGCGACGGGCTCCGGCCGCCGTGGTGAGGATGAGCGCGTCGGCGCGCAGGGCGGGATGCCCGGCGGGAATGTCGCCGCGGGCGGTGACCACCGCGAGCAGCGCGTCGATGGGAAGCCCGCGGGTGCGGCGCAGGGCGGCATAGCCGTCGGCCGCGGCCGGGCACACATATGCCGGAGTCCATCGGTGGCCCGGCGTGGCGCGTAGGGTGCCCGCGCCGATGAGCACCACGTCCGCGCAGGCCCGCAGCAGGCCCATGACGAACCGGTCCGCCGGGTCATGCAAGCTGATCGCCGACCCGGAGGACGGGTACTCCGGGCCGAGGGCGGTCACGCCGTCCACCGAGGCGACGAAGTTGGCGTACACGCACGGCTGCCGGAACCCGAGATCCCCGCCGTAGACCTCGGCGAGCACCCGCGGCAGGGGCCAGGCGGGCAGCCCGGCCCGCTCGTACAGCACGGCCAGCGGCGGCGGCAGCCCGCCCGCGGCCTGGCTGGTACCGGATCCCGCCATGCTGGTCAGCCGGGCCGGCTGCAGAGGCCGAAGAACTCGGCGCGAAGCTGCGGGTCGTCGTCGTAGCTGCCGCGCCAGTAGGTGGTGCGGGTGCTGGATTCGATCTCGCGGACGCCGCGCATCTGCGTGCACAGGTGCACCGCCTCCAGGTGCACCGCGACCCCATGCGGCTGAAGGATCCGCTCCAGCGCGTCGGCGAGCTGCTGGCCGATCCGCTCCTGCACGGTGAACCGGCGGGCGAATAGCCGCACCAGCCGGGTCAGCTTGGACAGGCCCAGGATGTGCTCGTGCGCGATGTACCCGACGTAGGCCTTGCCGAAGAACGGCAGGCTGTGATGCTCGCACAGGGAGAAGAACGGGATCGGCCCCTCTACCACCTGGCTGATCCGGCAGTCCGGCCCGCCATGGCATTCGGTGGGGAACGCGGTCACCAGCTTCTCATCGCCCTCGTACCCGCTGGTCGCGTCGAAGATCGCCCGCAGGAACCGGCGCGGGGTGTCAGCGGTGGAGGCGGTCCTGGCGGGCATGCCCATGGCGGTGAAGATCTCTTCCATGTACCCCTCGAACCGGGACCACTGCTCATCTGTGATCTTCCGCGGGCAGAGCGCCGCCCACTCCTCCCGGTCAAGCTCCAGGTCATCGCCCGCGCCGCCGGCCAGCGCCGGGCGCGATTCCAGGTGCTGCTGCTCCGTGCTCATCGGTGTCACCTCCGGTCCGCACCGCCTCACCCCATCGTCGGGCCACGAGCTTGCAAGGAACCTGCAGGCTCCCCGAGAGAGCATCGATCCGGGGCCGGACACAGACTCTTGAACGGAGGTGGATCCGGGGTGCGTGATGACCTGGGGTGGGCCGACCTGCCGGAGACCGGTGATCCGGCGTTGGCAGAGTGGCTGGAGGGGGCTTCCTGCTCGCCGCGGGTGAAGGCGCTGGCGGTGCGGGCGGCAGATGCTGCGGGCAGGGGTGTCAGCGCCGCCCAGTGGCGGCGTGACCTGCTGGCCGGGCACCCGGACGCCTCGGCGCTGGTGGCCGAGGCCGAGGAGTGCATGCGCGGTGCGGGGCTGTGGCCATGGCATGACCGTGCCCCTGAAACGGATGGGGCGGACGGCTGAGATGGCTATCCGGACGGCGAAGGCTTCGGGTGTCCGGTCGCCGGGCCGGGCGGCGATCGCGGCACGCACCCTGCGGACCGACCGGTGGTGGGCCTACCCGCTGACCACCTTCGCGGTGCTGCTGGCCTTCGTCGCCTATGCGGCCTACGCGGCGATCGCCAACCGGGACTACTACGCCGCGCCCTACATCTCGCCGTTCTACTCGCCGTGCCTGTCGTTCCACTGCGGGACGGTGCCGGGTTCAGCAGGTGCCCCGCACCTGGGCTGGTTCGGCACCTGGTGGATCGTCACCCCGGCGGTGATCATCCTGATCTTCCCGCTGGGGTTCCGGTTGACCTGCTACTACTACCGCAAGGCCTACTACCGGTCGTGGTGGCTGGCCCCGCCGGCCTGCGCGGTCCCCGAGCCGCGCCGCCGCTACACCGGCGAGACCCGGTTCCCGCTGCTCGGCCAGAACCTGCACCGGTACTTCTTCTACGCCGCGCTGGTCTTCAACGTGATCCTCAGCTGGGACGCGATCGTCGCGTTCGACTTCGGCGGGCACATCGGGATCGGCGTCGGCACGGTCGTCCTGGTGGTCAACGCGGTGCTGCTGTGGCTGTACTCGCTGTCCTGCCACGCCTGCCGGCACGCGGTCGGCGGGCGGATCAACCACTTCTCCAGGCACCCGGTCCGGTACAAGGCGTGGACGTTCGTGTCCCGGCTGAATCCCTACCACGGCAACTTTGCCTGGCTGTCCCTGGTCTGGGTGGCGCTGACCGACCTGTACGTGCGGCTAGTGGCCAGCGGCGTCATCCACGACCCGCGAGTGTTCTGAAGGGAGGACGGCGATGGCGGACCAGGCCACCAGGTACCTGCGGGTGTGGCGCGGCGACAGGACCGGCGGCGGGCTCGCGGACTACGGGGTTGCCGTGCACGAGGGCGAGGTGGTTCTGGACGTGCTGCACCGGCTGCAGGCCACCCAGGCCGGGGACCTGGCGATCCGGTGGAATTGCAAGGCCGGCAAGTGCGGCTCGTGCAGCGCCGAGATCAACGGCCGCCCGAAGCTGCTGTGCATGACCCGGCTGTCGGTACTGCCGCCCGGTCCGATCACGATCACCCCGCTGCGCACCTTCCCCGTGATCCGCGACCTGGTCACCGACGTATCGGTCAACTACGGCTGGGCGCTGGGGGTGCCGTCCTTCGCCCCGCCGGACGGATTGAAGCCCGGGGAGTACCGGATGGCCCAGGCCGACGTCGACCGCAGCCAGGAGTTCCGCAAGTGCATCGAGTGCTGGCTGTGCCAGGACGTCTGCCACGTGATCCGCGATCACGAGGACAACAAGGCGGCCTATGCCGGGCCGCGGTACTTCATCCGGCACGCCGAGCTGGACATGCACCCGCTGGACGCCCGGGACCGGCGTGGGGTGCTGCGCGAGCTGCATGGCCTGGGCCTGTGCAACATAACCAAGTGCTGCACCGAGGTCTGCCCGGCCGGGATCAAGATCACCGACAACGCGATCATCCCGATGAAGGAGCGGTCAGCCGATCAGCGGTACGACCCGCTGGGCGGGGTGCTGCGCTCGTGGCGCCGCCGCCCGGGCCGCACTCCGCCAGGCTGAGAAAACCCAATTCAGACAGAACGAGCTCCCCGGCCGGCCAATGCGGCCGGCCGGGGTGACACGACCGGGAAGGAGGAAACGCCGATGCGGGTCGATTACCGCAAAGTGTTCCCCGAGGGGGTACAGGCGATGGCCGGACTGGAGCGCGCCGTGCGCTCGGCCACGCTGGAGCCGGGACTGCTGGAGCTGGTGCGGGTCCGGGCCTCGCAGATCAACGGCTGCACGTACTGCCTGGCGATGCACAACCGGGACGCCCGAGCCCGCGGCGAGCATCAGACCCGGCTGGACACCGTCGCGGCCTGGCGGGAGGCGCCCTACTACACCGCACGGGAGCGAGCCGCGCTGGCCTGGTGCGAGGCGCTGACCGAGCTGCCCCGCACCGGCGCGCCGGACGAGGTGTACGCCGCGGTCGAGACGGAGTTCTCCCCGGAGGAGACCGCCGCGCTGACGTTCGCGATCGTCGCGATCAACGGCTGGAACCGGCTCGCCGTCGGGCTGCGCTCGGACGTGCTGAGCCTGGACGGCCTCGACCTGCCCGACGGCGCCGACGGGTGCCGGGGTGCCTGATGCCCGCGGATAGCTTCGGTGCGGCCGGCACGCTGACTGCCGGTGGCAGCACTTACCGGGTCTTCCGGCTGGACGCGATCGGCGGCGCTGTGCGGCTGCCGTACTGCCTGAAGGTGCTGCTGGAGAACCTGCTGCGCAACGAGGACGGGCACCTGGTCACCGCCGCGCAGATCCAGGCGCTCGCGGAGTGGGACCCGGCGGCCGAGCCGTCCGCGGAGATCGCCTTCACCCCGGCCCGGGTGCTGCTGCAGGACTTCACCGGGGTGCCGTGCCTGGTGGACCTGGCGGCGATGCGGGAGGCGATGGCCGCGCTCGGCGGCGACCCTTCGCGGGTGAGCCCGCTGCGCCCGGCCGAGCTGATCATCGACCACTCGGTGATCGCCGACTTCTTCGGCCGCCCGGACGCCCTGGAGCGCAACATCGACCTGGAGTACCGGCGCAACGCCGAGCGGTATGCGTTCCTGCGCTGGGGCCAGCAGGCGCTGCCCGGGCTGCGGGTGGTGCCGCCGGGCACCGGGATCTGCCACCAGGTCAACCTCGAGCACCTGGCCCGGGTGGTGTTCGCCGAGGACGGCACCGCGTTCTGCGACACGCTGGTCGGCACCGACTCGCACACCCCGATGGTCAACGGGCTGGGCGTGCTCGGCTGGGGGGTGGGCGGCATCGAGGCCGAGGCGGCGATGCTCGGCCAGCCGCTGTCCATGCTGATCCCGCAGGTGATCGGGGTCCGGCTGTCCGGCGAGCTGCCCGAGGGCAGCCACCGCCACCGACCTGGTGCTCACGATCGCCGAGCTGCTCCGCTCGGTCGGGGTGGTCGGCACGTTCGTGGAGTTCTTCGGACCCGGCGTGGCCGCGGTGCCGGTGGCCAACCGGGCCACGATCGGGAACATGAGCCCGGAGTACGGCTGCACCAGCGCGATCTTCCCGATCGACGAGGTGACCCTGGCCTACCTGCGGCTGACCGGCCGCCCCGAGGCGCAGGTGGCGCTGGTCGAGGCGTACGCCAGGGAGCAGGGCCTGTGGCACGACCCAGACCATGTGCCGGCCTACTCACGCGTCCTGGACCTGGACCTGGCCGCGGTAGTTCCGTCGATCGCCGGGCCGAAACGGCCGCAGGACCGGATCCCGCTGGCCCAGGCGCCGCAGGCGTTCCGCGCGGTGCTCGGCCAGTACGCCCCGGCCGGGCCGCCGGCCGGCCTGGACAAGGCCGGCGCCGAGTCGTTCCCGGCATCCGACCCCATCGCGGTCACCGGCAACCGGGACGGCGACCGTCCCGCGACGTTCAGCCAGGAGACCGGCCTGCCCGCCCGGCCACGCCGCCCGGTCAAGATCACTCTCGGGGAGCAGACCGTGGAGCTCGACGACGGGGCGGTGGTGATCGCCGCGATCACTTCCTGCACCAACACCTCCAACCCCGAGGTGATGATCGCCGCCGCGCTGCTGGCGAAGAAGGCCGCCGGACGCGGCCTGGCCCCGAAACCGTGGGTGAAGACCTCGCTGGCGCCGGGCTCGCGGGTGGTCATGGACTACTACGACCGGGCCGGGCTGACCCCGTGGCTGGACAAGCTCGGCTTCAACCTGGTCGGCTACGGCTGCACCACCTGCATCGGCAACTCCGGGCCGCTGATCCCCGCGGTCTCCGCCGCCATCGCCGAAGGCGACCTGGCGGTGTGCTCGGTGCTGTCCGGGAACCGCAACTTCGAGGGCCGCATCCACCCCGAGACCAAGCTGAACTACCTGGCCTCACCGCCGCTGGTGGTCGCCTACGCCCTGGCCGGCACCATGGACACCGACCTGATCACCGACCCGCTGGGCACCGGCGGCGACGGGCAGCCGGTCTACCTGCGCGATATCTGGCCGTCGCAGGCCGAGATCGGCGAGGTCATCGCCTCCTGCCTGCGCCCGGACATGTACACCCGCGAATACGCGGAAGTGTTCGCCGGGGACGAGCGGTGGCGGTCCCTGCCGGTCCCGGCCGGTGACATGTTCGCCTGGGACCGGTCCTCCACCTACGTGCGCCGCCCGCCGTTCTTCGATGAATTGCCCGCGCAACCTGGCCCGCTGGCCGACGTCGAGGGCGCCCGGGTGCTGGCCCTGCTCGGCGACTCGGTCACCACCGACCACATCTCCCCGGCCGGGGCGATCAGGCCCGATTCCCCGGCGGGCCGGTACCTGACCGGGCACGGGGTGCAGCCGCGGGATTTCAACTCCTACGGGTCGCGGCGCGGCAACCACGAGGTGATGATCCGCGGCACCTTCGCCAACATCCGGCTGCGCAACCGGCTCGCCCCCGGCACCGAAGGCGGGTTCACCCGGCACCTGCCGGGCGGGGAGCAGATGAGCATCTTCAACGCGGCGCAGCGGTACGCTGCCGAGGGCGTGCCGCTGCTGGTCATCGCCGGCCAGGAATACGGCTCCGGGTCGTCCCGGGACTGGGCCGCCAAGGGCACCGCGCTGCTCGGCGTCCGCGCGGTGCTGGCCGCCTCGTTCGAGCGCATCCACCGGTCTAACCTGATCGGCATGGGCGTGCTGCCGCTGCAGTTCCCGGCCGGGGAGGACGCCGGGTCGCTGGGCCTGACCGGAGAGGAGATCTACTCAGTTCGCGGCATGGCCGGAACCGAGGAGGTGGCGCGCACCGTCACCGTCACGGCCGCCGGGCCCGGCGGGACCCGCGAGTTCACCGCGACGGTCCGCATCGACACCCCGGCCGAGGCCGCCTACTACCGGCACGGCGGCATCCTTCCCTACGTGCTGCGCCGGCTCGCCGCCCGCTGAGTTCGCCGGCCCTGCGCCTGGCAGCGGTCCTGTCCCCGCCCTGCCGGCGGCCCGTTACGGCTCGTGCTTGTCCCCGGAGCCCGCCGGAGACACAACGACCCGCCCTATTTCCCCGGCTCTCCACCAGAGGGATGTGATGACCGCAGCCGTTGATCCGCATGTCCTGCGCCAGCCAGGCACTAGCTGGCGGCTGTGCTTGCTCACCTCAGGTTGAGCCGCACCTCGATAACCCCGGCTTCCGGGGGGCCCGGGCTCGGGTGCGCGGGATCCGGAGGTCACCGCTCAAGCGGCCCGGCGCTGGCTCTGGCCGCGCTGAGCGCCCCGGCGCGGCCCTCCGTCCGCCACCAGCGGCGTGCCGCGGCCCGCGCCTGCCGCTCGCTGGCCGGCCGGGCCGGCAGCTCATGCTCAAGCACCTTACGGTCAAACCGGGGCTCGGAACGCCGCCCGGCAAGCACCCACACGGTCAGGCCGCGCTGCCAGTCCCAGTCGACGGCGAACCCCGCCGGATCGCCGCACACCATCGTCATGCCGCACTCCCGGGATGAGAAGACCTTCCATCCCGAACGGCCGGGGGTGACTCCCCCCGCGCCCGATCCCGCCTCGCGGGGCTTGCGGCGCGGGATCGCGCGGGCACGGTCTTGCCGGCCAGGGCGCGATCCCGGGGGATGGTCACCAGCTCACCGGATGCCTTACGGACTGTGAAGGAAACAGCGTCGGCCGCCTCCAGGACCCCCAGGACGTCGGCGGTCTCCTCGCCGTTCCCGGCCGGGCGGCGCCAGCGGATCACCACCCGGCTTCCCACGTCCCCTGCGGCCAGCCGGACCTCCAGGAGGTAGCGCATCGCCTCACCCGCCCGCCAGCGAACCAGGTGACGCGCGGTTCACAGCTCGTCCTCGTCGTCGGCGCGGGCCAGCCAGGTGGCCAGCCAGGCCGGGACGCCGGACCCGGGATGCAGGCCGGCGAAGGCCTGGAGCCGGGCGGCCAGCCAGCCCGGCGTGACCTGGTCCTCGCCCCGCCGCTCGCCACGCTCCTCGATGCCCCGGTCAGTGAAGTACACCGCCACCTCCGCAGATTTTTGCACTAATGGCATAGTATAAACATCAGGAAGGCTCGGGAGGCTCCGGCCGGAAGCATGACGACCGGCCGCTGGTACGCCGGGGACCCGGTGCCCGGAACGTTCCCCTGCCCGGGCGACCTGGCCGCGCCCGGCCCGCGGCCAGCGGCAGGATCGCGGTTAACGAGAGGCGGACATGGAGACCGGCTCACTGGCGGCGGCTCTCGAACGAGAGCACCACGAGATCGATGAACAGATCGCGGCGTTCACCGCAGCGCCCGGGGACCGGCAGCCGCTGACGCGGGCGATCCGCGCGCTGCGCCGCCACATCTACCTGGAGGAGGAGTTCCTGTTCCCGCTGCTGCGCGAGGCCGAGCCAGGGCTGGCGGCTCCGGTGTTCGTCATGCTGCGCGAGCACGCGCAGATATGGGGCACGCTCGACTCGCTGGAACGCGCGACCGACGCCGGCACTGGCACCGGGCTCGCGCTTTGCAAGCGGATGACCGTCCAGCTTCTGCACCACAACCTGAAAGAGGAGAAGATCCTCTACCCGCGCGCCGACGAGGCGCTGCCCGCGGCAGCCGCCGGCCAGCTGCGGGCGTTCCTCGGCTCCGGAGAACTGCCGGGCGGATGGGTGTGCATGATGAAGGCGCGGCCCGTATCACGCAGTCCCGGCCGTGCTGGCCGCTAGCTGGGATACGGTCCGGCTGTTCCTGCACGTTCTCGCCGCGACCGTCTGGGTGGGCGGGCAGATCACGCTGGCCGCGCTGGTCCCGGCTTTGCGCCGCCTCGGCGCCGGGATCCCCCGGGCCGCCGCCAGGCGCTTCAACCAGGTCGCCTGGCCCGCGTTCGCCGTCCTGATCGTCACCGGCATCTGGAACGTGATCGCCGTCCGCTCGCAGATCACCGGAAGCTACGAGACCACGCTCGTGGTGAAACTCGTCGTCGTGGCCATCTCCGGGGTCACCGCGGCGTTGCACGCCCGCGCCCGCAGCGCGGCAGGGCTGGCGGTATTCGGCGCGCTCACCGGTCTCAGCGCCCTGGCCGCTCTGTTCCTCGGCGTCCTGCTGGCCGGGTGACGTCCGCGGCCCCTTGCGAGAACTTCGCCGGGACCGCCCGTAACAATCAGCCAGGCCCTTCCCGGAAACTATTTATCTAGTTTGTATAGTAAATACTAGTAAGGCTGTGGCAATGGTCCGCCGATGGCGGCTTGAGGAGGGAGATGACGTGACGATCACGGGAACCGAAGCGTACGAGGCGATGCGCGCCCATCACCAGGTCCTCGGTGAGCAGCTCAGCGCGCGGGTGAGCGCGGTATCGGCGGCGGCGGCAGCGGGCCGGCCGCATGAGGCCGCCGTGGCCGGGCTGATCGCTTACCTGGCCGGGGAGATCCTCCCGCACGCGGCGGCCGAGGAAACCACCATCTACCCGGCGGCCGCCGCACTCGATGGCCTGGCCGGCACCGTCAGCGAGATGACCGCCGAGCACACGATCTTGTCCGAAGCGGCCGGGCGGCTCGCCGAGGCGGCAGACGCCGCCGGCGCGGCACGGCGCGCGGAGGAGATAGCCAGGCTGTTCGCCGGGCACGTGGCGAAGGAGAACGACATCCTGCTCCCGGCGCTGCTCGCCAGCGACGTCGCGGACCTGCCGGAGCTGCTGGCCGGCATGCACCGCCGCACCCGGCAAGCCGCGCAGGCGAGCCCGGCGGAAGCGGCCCCTGCCGCTGATCCGCAGGCCACCGTGCTGTCGCTGCTGCTGCAGGCCGCGACGGCGCTGGCCAGGGCCGGGCAGGCGGACCGGGCGTGCCGGCTCGCCGCCGCGGCCTGGGCGGCGCTGCGCGAGCCCCGGCCCGATCTGGCGGTCAAGGTGACCGCGGCGCTGCACGGGCTCGCCCGCCACGCCGGCGGCGCGCCAGCCCAGGCAGGCCCCGCCGGCGGTAACCCAGCCGTCCGGACGCCGGCCAGCGACCCGGACCTCGACGTCCGCGACCTGCCTCCCGCCCGGCGGCACGAGGCGATCTTCGCGGCCTACCACGCCCTCACTCCCGGCACCGGCTTCGTCCTGGTCAACGACCACGACCCCAAGCCCCTGCGCTACCAGTTCGAAGCCGAGCACGCCGGCCAGTTCACCTGGGACTACCGGCAAGCCGGGCCGCAGACGTGGCGGGTGCGGATCGGGCGGCCGCTCACGGCCACGCCTTCCAGGGCCGGCGAGACTGGCGGTGCCGGATCGGACGGCAAGGACGGCGGCGGCCAGGAGCCAGACCTGGACGTACGGCAACTGCCGCACGGGCAGCGTCATGACGCGATCTTCACCGCCTACCGGGCAGCTGCGGCCCGGGCGCGGGTTCGTGCTGGCCAGCGACCACGACCCGCTGCCGTTGCGGTACCAGTTCGAGGCTCAGTACCGCGGCCAGTTCACCTGGGACTACGTTGAGGCCGGGCCGGGGACGTGGCGGGTGCGGATCGGGCGCGCCAGCGCCTAGCGGACTGGCGCACTGGCGGAAGGGCCAGCGCGGATGAAGCATGCACGGTGAGTACAAGCCGCCCGGCGGCGAGCTCGTAGCGGCGGACGTCGAGGTGGCAGGCGGCCGCCTGGCCCGCGTCCGGGTCAGCGACGACTTCTTCCCGGGACCCGGTGGCGTGCTCGAGCGGATCGGCGCCGCGGTGACCGGGCTCCCGGTGAGCGCGGACACCGCGGCGATCACCGCGAGCATCCGGGCGGCGCCCGGCGGCGAGGCGGTGCCCGCCGGTATCTCTCCCAGTGCGGTGGCCGTCGCCGTGCGCCGCGCCGTCCTTCGGGCCAGCGACTGGCGCGACCACGACTGGCAACTCGTCCGCGACGGACCGCAGGACCCGGCGCTGCACATGGCGATCGACGAGGTGCTCCTGCGCGAGGTCGCCGCCGGGCGGCGCCCGCCGACGCTGCGGATCTGGGAGTGGTCGGCGCCCGCCGTGGTCATCGGCAGCTTCCAGTCGCTGCGCAACGAGGTCGACGCCGGCCAGGCCCGCCGCCTCGGGATCACCGTGGTGCGCCGGATCAGCGGCGGCGGCGCGATGTTCATCGAGCCGGGCAACACCATCACCTACGCGTTGTACGCGCCGGAATCGCTGGTCGCTGGGTTGTCGTACGCCGACTCGTATGCGTTCCTCGACGACTGGGTGATCGCCGCGCTGACCGGGGACCTGGGCCTGGCCGCCTGGTACCAGCCGCTCAACGACATCACCTCCGGCCGGGGCAAGATCGGCGGCGCCGCGCAGAAGCGAGCGGCAGGCGGGGTGCTGCACCACGTGACGATGGCCTACGACATCGACGCGCAGAAGATGCTGCGCGTGCTGCGCACCGGCCGGGAGACGCTGTCCGGCAAGGGCATCCCGAGCGCGGTCAAGCGCGTCGATCCGCTGCGGCGGCAGACCCGCCTGCCGAGGGAGCAGGTCATCGCCGCGATGATCAGCTGCTTCCGCAGGCGGTACGGCCTCACCGGCGGCGGGCTGACGCCCGCGGAACTGCGAGGGGCGCGGGAGCTGGCACGGGTCAAGTTCACCTCCGGCCAGTGGACCGCCCGCCTCCCGTGAGACGGCCAGAGTACGCTGTAACTCCGGCCTGGGTTCCCCGTTGCTGATCGCCGGGATGGTCTGCTCGATGCCGCGCGACTCCCGGCCCCACTTGATGTGCGGGTAGTGCGCCTCGAACGCCGGCCGCTCGGACCTGATCCGCGGAATCCGGTAGAAGTTGTGCCGGGGCGGCGGGCAGGACGTCGCCCACTCCAGCGAGCTGCAGTAGCCCCACGGATCCTCTTCGGTCACCTTCACCCCGTGCCGCCAGGTCACGTACATGTTCCAGAAGAACACCAGGATCGACAGGGCCAGAACCCATGACCCCACGCTGGAGATGATGTTGAGCGTCGTCACGTTCCCCGGCAGGTCGGGGTAGTTGGCGACGCGCCGCGGCATGCCCTCGACGCCCATCCAGTGCTGGACCAGGAACGTCATGTTGAACCCGATGAACAGCAGCCAGAACTGGAGCTTGCCGAGCCTGCTGTTCAGCATCTTGCCGGTCATCTTCGGCCACCAGAAGTAGAACCCGGCGAACATCGTGAACAGCACCGTCCCGGCCAGCACGTAGTGGAAGTGCGCGACCACGAAATAGGAGTCCGACACCGCGAAGTTCAGCGGCGGGGAGGCCAGGAGCACGCCGGTGATGCCGCCGAACAAGAACACGACCAGGAACCCGACCGAGAACAGCATCGGCGGCTCGAAGGTGAGCTGGCCCTTCCACATGGTGCCGATCCAGTTGAAGAACTTGATCCCGGTCGGCACCGCGATCAGGAACGACATGAACGAGAAGAACGGCAGCAGCACCGCGCCGGTGGTGAACATGTGGTGCGCCCACACGGTCATCGACAGCCCGGCGATCGCGACCGTCGCGGCGATCAGCGTCTTGTAACCGAACAGCGGCTTACGGCTGAACACCGGGAAGATCTCGCTCGCGATGCCGAAGAACGGCAGCGCGAGGATGTACACCTCGGGGTGGCCGAAGAACCAGAACAGGTTCTGCCACAAGATCGCCCCGCCGCTGGCGGCGTCGAAGACGTGCGCGCCCAGCCGCCGGTCGATCTCGAGCACCAGCAGCGCGGCGGCGAGTACCGGGAACGCCATCAGCACCAGCATCGAGGTCAGCAGCGCGTTCCAGGTGAAGATCGGCATCCGGAACATCGTCATGCCGGGCGCGCGCATGCAGAAGATGGTGGTGATGAAGTTGACCCCGGACAAGATGGTGCCCAGACCGGACAGCACCAGGCCCATGATGAACATGTCGGCGCCGACGCCGGGCGAGTAGATCGCGCTGTTCAGCGGGGCGTAGGCGTACCAGCCGAACGATGCGGCGCCGCCCGGGGACAGGAAGCTGGCCAGCAGGATCAGCCCGCCGAAGGCGAAGAAGTAGTAGCTCAGGATGTTGAGCCGCGGGAACGCCACGTCGGGCGCGCCGATCTGCAGCGGCAGCACCTCGTTCGTGAACCCGATGAACAGCGGGGTGGCGAACAGCAGCAGCATGAGGACGCCGTGCATGGTGAACAGCTCGTTGTACTGCTGGTCGGACACGAAGCGCTGGTCCGGGCCGAGCAGCTGGATCCGCATCAGCAGCGCCATGACCCCGGCGCACAGGAAGAAGAAGAACGAGGTGATCAGGTACAGATGCCCGATGATCTTGTGATCGGTGGAGGACAGCCAGTACGCGAGGATCGATCCCTTGCGCTGTGCGCGCGGTGTCACGCCCGCGGCCGGCGTCTGCTGAAGCGTAGTCACGGGATACCCCTAACCCGCGTCCGGACGGTCGCTGACGCGCAGTCCGCTGCCGGAACGCGGTGAAATGACGCAGATACGGAGGGAAGGCATGTCGCGCCGGAACAGCGGCCGCCGTGCATCACGCTGCCGTCCAGCTTCGAAACGGGCCGCGACACGTGGCCGGGGAAGACTCTCACGCGGCCCGCCAGCGGCGGAGCCGCCGCCGCTCGTCCTCGGTGAGCCCGCCCCAGATCCCGTACTCCTGCCCGGTGGCCATCGCGGACACAAGGCACGCCCGTAGCACCGGGCAGCGGGCGCAGATCTTCTTGGCTTCGGCGATCTGCGCCAGTGCCGGGCCGGCCGAGCCGACCGGGAAGAACAGCTCCGGGTCCTTGCCGCGGCAGGCCGCGCGACGACGCCAGTAACCATCATCGCGCCACGGCGCGTCTTGTACCCGTGGCAGGAGAGCGTCCGCGCCTTCGTTCACTGCCATGACACCTCCTTGGCCGGGCTGCTCTGCCACCGGTGATTCCATCGTCTCTATGGCCCCTCAGGGCTGGCCGGGGACTTCACGGCCAGCCCGGAACCCTGGCGTTACCGGAATCGTGCATGCCGGGGCTTGCCGTTTCCTTGCGACTGCCGCACGGCGACATCCGTAGCGCTCAGGCAGACCCGGCATCCCCGGCCAGCGCCGGCGAGCCCGGAGCCTTGCGCAGCAGCAGGGCGGGCGTCACGGACAGGTTCGCCGCCGCCGTGAGCCCGGCCGCGGCAAGCAAGCCGCCGCCGGCCGCGAGCGCGGCGGGCTGCGTGGCGCTGAACCCCGCGGCCACCGCTGTGACGCCCGCGGTCACCAGCGCGTAGGTCGCCGCGGCAAGCCGGTGGTCGTAGAGGTCGCCAAAGCCCAGCGGCCCGCCCGAGGAATTGATGGCGATGCCGCGGCCGCGCAGCACCGACCACAAGATGAACGGCACGACCTTGTGCGCGTGTCCGGCGAGGGCCTCAAGCAGCCAGCCGGCGAACGCGGTCACGGCGGCGGCGGCCAGCGCCATGCCCGCGTGGTGGTCGCGGGGCATGACCAGGGTCGCGGCGAGCGCCAGCCCGGCCCCAGCGATGAGAAAGCCGGCCGAGGTGGCGACGAACGCCAGGTGCAGGCCGCCCTTGCGGCGCCGGTGCCGGACGTGCGCGGCCAGCGACGTCAGGTGCGCGGCCAGGCCGGCCGCGAGCACGGCGGCCCCAGCCCAGGCCAGCCAGTCGATGCTGGCCAGCAGGCCGGGCGACAGCAGCGTCACCCCGGCGGGGATCAGCCAGACCGCCAGCCGCCCGGCCAGGTGCCGGCCGGGGACGTGGGCCAGGAAGAACATCGGCCACAGCTTCTCGGCCACGGCGACGTAGGTGAGCCCCAGCCAGGCGAACAGGCCGATGACCGCGTGCGCGAGCACGACGTGGCCGGACAGGTCGAACCAGTTCCCGCGCCGGTCGGCCACGTAGGTGACGCCGAAGCACGCCGTCGCCGCGAACCCGGCCAGCGCGAGCCGCAGCCCGGTGACCGTGTGGCCCTTGCCCCGCGCGGCCAGCGGGGCGGACAGGTTTACGACCAGCAGGGTGACCGCGACCGCGGCCAGGGCGCCCCCGGCCTCCACCACCGGTTCCTGCTGCGCGGCGATCCCGGACGGGAGCAGCCAGGCGGCGCCCAGCCAGGTCGCGAACGTGGCCCAGGCCAGGGCGACCGAACGCAGCGGGCGGTGCGTCACCACTGGCGTGAACTGGTGCAGCGCGCCGAGCACCCCGGTGGACAGGGTCGCTAGCACGCCGAAGTGGGCCGCGGCGACCACCGGGTCGGCGGTGGGGTCGGTCGTCGCGGCCCCGCGCGCCCAGATCAAGGCGGCGCCGCAGGCCGTCAGCCCGAGGGCAGCGGCCGCCAGGAAGCTCAGGGGCACTCCCGGCGGCGGGACCACGGCAGGCACCCCCGGCGGGCGGCCCGGCCAGGCCCCGCCCGTCTCCCCTTGCTTCACCGGGCGCGGCGGCACGGGCGGCCTCGCGGGTACGTGCGGCGATGCTGTCATCGTCCCTCCCTTCTCCGGCGGCTCGCCTGCGGCGAGCGGCTCAGCGCAGCATGACGCGCAGAATAAATCTAGCGGATACTAGAAATACTAACCAGGGCGGGCATGGCTGGGCGGCCGTGCCCGCGGCCAGCCCCGCCTTGCCGAGCAGCGTCCGGCCCTTCGTCTGCACCGGAATCCCTACGAGGGTGTTCTTGTTGAAACAATGTAGATGAGGAAAAAGGTCCCGCGATCCGGTCCAGCGGACACGGAGGCCAGGACGGCCGGCTTCATGCGGTGCCCTGGCCTCCGCTTCCGCCGTCACCCACATGCGCAGGCCTCGTCCGGAAAGGTCGTGCGCCATGGCAACGCCCCGTGCGCAGATCCGCGTCCACCGCTACGTCTCCGGCTGGTGCGAGGCTGCCCTGCACTACCGCTGCAAGGGCAGTTACGCCGGCACCGCCTGCTGCTGCTCGTGTCACCGGCAGGCCGTCCCCGGGACCGGAACGGCCGAGCTGCGGCTCCGTCCCGCGGATCCGGGGAATAGCGCGAGGCCGGGAGCATGACCGCCATCGGAGCCGGCCGGGCGCGCCGGGCCGGGCAGCCATCCCGGCTGGTGATCAACGTCAGCTCACCGTTCCGCCTGGATTACGTGGTGTGGGCGCTGCGGCGCCGGGCGCACAACGAGGTGGACCGCTTCGACGCAGGGTGCTACCGGCGGGTGCTGAGCCTGGCCGGCGAGCCGGCCGAGGTCACCGTCCGCCAGGACCTCGCGGCGAGCCCGCCGAAGCTGATCGCGGAGCTGCACGGCCCCGCGGGGCCGGCTGGCCGCGCCGCCGTTACCGAGGCCCGCCCGGTCCTGGCACGCATACTGGGCCTCCATGCGGGCCTTGCCGGGTTTTACCGGGTCGCCGCCGGCGATGCCCGGCTGAATGCGCTGGCGCTGCGGTTCCGCGGGATGCGCCCTCCCTGCTTCCCGACCGTGTTCGAAGCCGTGGTCAACGCCGTCGCCTGCCAGCAGCTGTCCCTGGACGTGGGCATTCACCTGCTCAGCCGGCTGGCCCGCCGCTTCGGTCCCGCCGTACCCGGACCCGTGACCCGGTACGGCTTCCCGGCACCGGGCCGGCTCGCCGCCGCGGACCCGGCCGAGCTGCGCGCCCTGGGGTTCAGCACGGCGAAGGCCCGCACCATCACCGCCATCGCCGGGCAGGCGGCAGCCGGGGCGCTGGACCTGGAGGCGCTGCGCGACGCCGGCGATGACCGGGCGATGAGCACCCTGCTCGGCCTGCCCGGCATCGGCCGCTGGAGCGCCGAGTACGTCATGCTGCGCGGCCTGGCCCGCTATCACGTGCTGCCCGGCAACGATGTCGGCGCCCGCAACAACCTGCGCCGCCGCTTCGGCATTGCCGAGGACGCGGGCTATGACGCGGTAGCCACGCTGTCGCGCCGCTGGCAGCCCTACGCCGGGCTGGTGTACTTCCACCTGCTGCTCGACGCGCTCGCCGCCCGCGGCGACCTGGGGGAGGCCCGGTGATAGCCGAAGATGCCGAGTTCACGGTGGCGGCCAAGCGGCGGCGGACCCCGGTGATCGCCGAGCTGCTGCTGCGCCCGGCCGGGCCGCCGCTGCGCTACCAGCCAGGCCAGTACGTGCTGCTCGGCGACCCGGGCGCTGAGCTCGTAGTCCGCTCCTACTCGATCGCGAACGCGCCGCGCCGTGATGGCCTGGTCAGCCTGCTGGTCACCCGGGTACCTGGCGGCCAGGTCTCGTCCTGGGTGCATGACGTGCTCCGCCCCGGCGACCGGGTGCTGCTGTCCGGGCCGTACGGCTCGTTCACCGCCGCGCCCGGCGAGCCCGGCCCGGTGCTGTACCTCGCGGGCGGATCCGGGCTGGCCCCGGTGCGCGCCCTGGCCGAGGCAGCGCTCTGGGGCCGGACGCGCGCCCCGGTCGTCCTGTTCTTCTCCGCCCGCACGCAGCAGGACCTGATCGACGACGAGCGGTTCCGCACCTGGCAGCGCCGACACCCCGGATTCCGGTACCTGCGCACGCTGACCCGGGCGGACGGCCCGCCGCCGGCCGGGCGCATCCCGGTGATCCTCGCCGGCTGGTTCCCGGACCTGTCCGGCTGGCGGGTCTACGTCGCCGGAGCGCCCCGGTTCGTGACCGCGTGCGCGGCAGCGGCCGGCGCCTGCGGGGCCAGGCCCGGCCGGGTGCACGCCGAGGAGTTCTTCACCGAGCCGCAGCCGTGGGGAGCAGCGCAGCCGGCCACAGCTACAGAGAGCCCATCATGACCAGGAGCAGGATCTACACCAAGACCGGGGATGACGGCACCACCGGCCTGCTGTACGGCGGCCGGGTGTCCAAGGGCGACGAGCTGGTCGACGCCTATGGCGACATCGATGAGGCGGTCGCCGCTCTCGGCGCGGCCCGCGCCGCCGGCCTGGAGCCGCGGCTGTCCGGGGTGGTGCTGCGGCTGCAGCGGGAGCTGTTCGCGGTCGCGGCGGACCTGGCGGCCAGCCCGCGGCAGCGGAACCGCCTGGTCCCCGGGATCTCCCTGGTCACCGCGGAGATGACCGCCGACGTCGAGCAGCTGATCGACGACCTTATCGCCGAACGCCCGCTGCGGCCGGTGTTCGTGGTGCCTGGTGCGACACAGGCCGGCGCGCTGCTCGACCTCGCCCGCGCCGTGGCGCGGCGCGCCGAGCGCCACGCCGTCCGGGCGCGGGCCTGCGGCCGTCCCGTCGGCGACGAGGTGCTGCGCTACCTCAACCGGCTGTCGGACCTGCTGTTCGTCCTGGCCCGGCACGCCGCCGGGAGCACCGAGGAGCCCGCCAGTCACGATTAGCGCTAACCGGCCGGCGCGTTGGCGTCCTCGGAGGTCACCGCGCGCACGCCGGCAGCTCGGACAGCCGGGTCGCCAGGTCGTTCACCGAGCCCGTGCCGTGCACCTGCAGCACGACCTCGACCACGCGCTGCCCGTCAGCTGCACCGGGCTGGTGCCCGTCGTCCGCGCCGCCGCTGCCGGTGGCAAGCTCGTCGACCACGAAGCCGCACGCGGTGGCGGCCTGGAGCACCCGGCGCAAGATGCCGTGGCCGTCCAGATAGCGGACCCGCAGCAGCGAGATCGCGGTACCGGAACGCGGCAGCCGCCGGGAGACGTACTGGAAGGCCAGGGCGATGATAAGGTACGCCACGGTGGCCGCGACCGCGAGCAGCGGCAGCCCGGCACCGGCCGCTCGCCCGGCCGCCGCGGTTACCCAGACCGACGCCGCGGTGGTCAGGCCGTGCACCGAGTCGCGGCGGACGAAGATCAGCCCCGCCCCGAGGAACCCGATGCCGGTGACGACCTGGGCGGCCACCCGGGACGGGTCCACGACCACCTGGCCGGTGCGCAGCACGTCGCTGAACCCGTACTTGCTGACCAGCATGAACAGGGCGGCGCCCACCCCGGCCAGGGTGTGCGTGCGCAGCCAGGCGCTCTTCTGCCTGACCTCCCGCTCCAGCCCGATGACCGCGGACAGCAGCAGGCCCAGGCCAAGCTCGCCGACCTGCACCGGGCCCTCGGTGTTGGCGGCCGGCGCGGCCGCGAGCTGATGACTCAGCAGCGCGTAAGTTGCCCCATCACTATCACTGCCTCCATGTCCTGCGACGCCGATTCTGATTAGTGCCGCCCGGTCCACTGCGGCTCGGTCACCGCCCAGTCGGCGTCCCAGGCAGCCATCCGGCGCCAGTCCAGGAAGATGCCGGCGTAGGCCCAGAGGACCAGCAGCATGACCGATAGCGCGACAGGTGCCGCCATGGCGGCCAGCAGCACCCGGCCGGCCAGGCCGGCGGCAGCAACGGGCGCCCCGGTCAGCCTGCCCGGCCGGTCGATCCAGACCATCACGGTACTGCCGGCTTTTGCGCCCGGCGGGGCGTCGATCTTCCCGGTGCGCGGCCCGGCCGGGCTGGCCCACCGGGCCAGCACCTGCGGCCACGGCACCGGGAAGGACAGGCCGCCGGGCGGCGTGGGCGCGTCGTGCAGCAGGACCGCCGGCACCTGGTGCCACCCGGCCTGGGCCCGCTCGGCGCGGAGCCCGGATGCCGCCGCCCACCGGGCCGCGGTCAGCGCGGTCAGCGGCACGCCGACCAGCAACGCCACGAGCAGCAGGGCAGCGATGGCGAACTCGACCCGGTCGGCGGCCCGCCGCAGCGGATTGCGGTCCGGCCACAGCCTGCGGGCCCTCATCGCCAGCGGCATCCCGCCCCCAGCCTGTGGTTCCATCACCATCACTCACTTCCACGCACTCAGTGGCAGGGCGTCCGCCGGGCGTCAGCCCGGCATCCGGTCGCGCTCGCCCGTCCCGTCCGCGCCCAGGTGCACGAAAACGTCCTCGCCGTCGGTCCTGACGCCGTAGACGGTGACCGGCCGGGTCGCCGGAGGTGAGAGCACCCGGCCGGTCGCCAGGTCGAAGCGAGAGCCGTGCAGCCAGCACTCGATCGCGCCGCCGGCCACCTCACCTTCCGACAGCGGCACGGCCTGATGGGTGCACTCGTCGCGCAGCGCGTACACCGCTCCGCCGGTAAGAACCAGGCACACCGGGCATTGGCCGACCTCTGCGTGCACCGGCTGATCCTCGCCGAGGTCGGCCAGGCGGCACGCGCGAACCCAGCCGTCCATGCTTCGCGGCGTGCTCATGGCAGGTCCGTGCCCTCGGATCGCGGCCGGTCTTGCGCCGTGCTGGTGCCGTGACCAGGCGCCCGCCCGGACCCCCAGCCCGGCCAGGCCGTGTCTCCAAGAGCCATCAGGGCGGCCGGTTCCATCAGCATCGCCCCCTCGGCAACCGCTATCAGCAGCCGCCCTGCCGCCGCGATGAGCCGCAGCAGCGCCGCCACCAGCATGGCCAGGACCAGCAGATACGCCTGCCGACCCGGGCGGGCCCAGCGCAGCATGCCCTGAAGCATGGTCAGCCGCCAACCGAACCCGCGGTCGGCATCCCGCAGTTCCTGCTCGATCTGGCGGAGTTCTTGCTGCTCACCGAGGGTAAGCATGATGGTCATCTTCTTTCTCTTCCTGATCCGGGGAATGACGTCTATGGGGCGGCCCGGTGGCGATGACGCGCAGCGCGGCCTGGAAGTCCTGGTGCGGGTGCTCCAGCACGTCGAGGGAGACGACCTCGCGCGGGAACAGCAGCGCCAGCGTCCAGTCCGAGACCACGCGCAGCCGCCGGTTCATCGTCGGCAGCCGCATCAGGTGGTATGTGCGGTGGACTATCCAGGCGGGGAAGCCCCGCATCCGCAGCCCGTAGACCTCCGCGACGCCGCGGTACAGGCCCAGGCTGGCCACCGACCCGGCGGAGGCATGCCGGTAGGGGCGCGGCTCGCCGCCGCGCAGCACGGCGACAATGTTGCCCGCGAGCCGGCGGGCCTGCCGGTAGGCGTGCTGGGCGGTCGGCGCGCACAACGACCCGTTACCGGCGGCCAGGTCCGGGACGGCGGCGCAGTCGCCCAGAGCCCACGCGCCGTCGGCGCCGTCGACCGCGAGGAACTCGTTGACGATGACCCAGCCGCTGGCATCCGTAGGCAGGCCCGCGTTCCTGGCCAGCGGGCTGGGAGCAACCCCGGCCGTCCACACCAGGGTCCCGGCGGGGAACTCAGCGCCGTCATCTAGTCGTATCCGGCCGCCTTCGGCGGAGGTCAGCCGGGTCCGCAGCCGGACCTCGATGTGCCGGCGGCGCAGCAGGGCGGCGGTGTAGTCCGCCATCGCCGGGCTGACCTCGGGCAGGATCCGGTCCGCCGCCTCCACCAGGATCCAGCGCATCTCCCGGTGGCTGAGCTCGGGATAACGGGCGCACGCGTCGAAGGCCATGTCCTGCAGTTCGGTCAGCGCCTCCACCCCGGCGTAGCCGCCGCCGATGAACACGAACGTCAGCGCGGCCTGGCGAGCCTCGGCCGAGCTGGCCGACGCCGCTGCGTCGAGCCGGCCGAGCACGTGGTTGCGCAGGTGGATGGCCTCGCCGATGGTCTTGAACCCGATCCCGGTCTCAGCCAGGCCGGGGATCGGCAGCACCCGGGAGACCGATCCCGGCGCCAGCACCAGCACGTCGTAGCGGAGGGGCGTGTCGGCGCCGTCGCCGGTGGTGAGGTAGGCGACCCGGCTCCCGTGGTCGATGGAGCTGACCGCTGCCTTGATGACCTGGGTGCGGCGCAGGACGCCGCGCAGCGGGACCACCACATGCCTGGGCTCCAGGTTGCCGGCGGCCGCCTCGGCAAGCAGCGGCTGGTAGGTCATGTAGGACCGCGAGTCGGCTACCGTCACCGTCGCCTCGCCCGGGTGCAGCAGCCGTTCCAGGCGCAGCGCGGTGTGCATGCCGCCGTAACCGCCGCCGACGATCAGGATCCGTGGCCGACCATCCATCACTTCCTCCAGCATCTACTAGTTAAAACTAAATTTAGGTGTAAATATTTCGCGTAGGGCGTGTGGCCGCATGCCCTCCGCGGCAGGGCGGCAGCCAGGGGCAGGCGCGGCTGCGGACGGGGTCGGGTCTTGGAACGGCGCAGGCCGCCGCGCCACGGGGAGGACCCGGGCCGTAGCCGGAACGGGCGCCGCGCGCATGAACCAGGACTCCAGCGATGCCCTAGTAGGCTCGCGATCCGGCGGCAGGCGGACCGGTGCACGGCACTGGCCCGTTGCAGTCATGCGCGCGAGCGCCTTTCACATGATATTTTTCTAGTATCTGCTGTAAATAATGACCTGGCCTGCTGGCGGCCGGGGAGGAGGTGCGGCGTGGCTACTGTGGACGCGCGGCCGATCATCGCGGCCGGCGGTGAGCCGTTCGACACGATCATGGCCGCGGTGGCGGGCCTGGCCGACGGCGAGGAACTGGTCGTGCTGGCGCCGTTCGAGCCGGTCCCGCTCGAGGGCGTGCTCGGCTCGCAGGGGTTCAGCTACGACGCGGCCGACCTGGGCGATGGTGACTGGCAGGTCATCTTCCGGCGGCAGCCGTGAGCACGCCCGGTTCCGGGCCAGGCGTGGCCGACCCGGACAACCCGGTCAGCGCGGCGTGGAACGCGCTCGCCGGCGTCTACGACCCGGAGCTGTACCTGGACGTGGTCTCGCTCGGCCTGGTCTACGGCGTGCGCATCGACGATGGCGTCCTCGTCGTGGAGATGACGATGACCACCCCCGGCTGTCCGGTCTCGGAAAGCCTGCCGGAAGAGGCGAGGGCCGCGGTGGGGCAGGCGGCCGGGGACCGCCTGCCGGTCGACGTCCGGGTCGTGTGGGATCCGCCGTGGGATCCGTCGATGATGGACGACACCGCGGCCTCGGCGCTTGGCTTCCGTGTGATGTGACCGTGCCCGCCAGGCGACGGCGCCGCCGGTCAGCAGGAGTTATTCTGGCAGGCGCTAGAGAATCTCCCCGGAAGGTGCTCGCGATGGCTGCGGACCTGCAGCTTCAGGCTAAGGCGCTGGGCGATCCCACGCGCCACCGGCTGTTCCGCTACATCGCGGACGCGCAGGCTCCCGTCACCGTGGCCGAGCTCACCGTGTACGCCGGGCTCCACCACAACGCGATCCGGCAGCACCTCGCCGTGCTCAAAGACGCCGGGCTGGTGACCGAGGAGGCCGAGCGCCGCGACCGGCCCGGGCGGCCCCGGTTGCTGTACCGGCTGCACCCCGAGGCGGCCGGCGAATGGGGCACTCCGGGCGCCTACGCCTGGCTGGCCGGCCTGCTGTCGGCGGCGCTGCGCCGCGGGCAGGACCCGCGGCAGGCCGGCCGGCAGGAGGGGCACCGCCGCGCCGCCGAGATGCCGGGGACGGGCGACCCGGCCGACCTGCTGGAGCAGGAGATATCGCGGCGCGGGTTCCGCCCGGCCCGCGCCGACCGGGGGGCGGTGATCGAGTTCACCCTCGGCCGCTGCCCGTTCGCCGAGGTGGCCGCAGCGGACCCGGACACGATCTGCCGGCTGCACCTCGGCCTGGCCGAGGGACTCACCGAGGGACTTGGCGGCCTGACCACACAGCGCCTCACGGTCAGGCCTGCCCACCGCGCAGGCTGCCGCCTGACGGTGCGCAGATCCGCGGCCGAGCCGAGGATCTCGGCGTAGGCACGGCTGAGCGGATTCAGGGAGGAGAAGAAGACGATGACCAGCGATCAGCCGCCACGGGGAAGGAGCGAACCCGCCAGTGATCCCCTGCGGGCGGTAACCGAGGCGGCCGAATCCGGAGAGGCCGGAGACGGCGGGGATCCAGCCTGCTGGGCATGCCTGGTCTGTGAGGAGTGCGGGGCCGTGGTCAGCGAGGGCCACCGCGCCGGCTGCTCACGTTCCGCACGCCCGGCCGGTCCATTGCGGGCCGGTGCGTGATCACTCGGCGTGTGAGGCGGCAAGCGGCCACCCAGCCGACGGCCGCCAGGGCGGCAAGCGGGCCGCCAGGAACACCGCGAGCAGGTCTGACATGATGGTGGCGGCCTCGGCCCGGTCGGCGGTGCGCCGCCGAGGGTTGCGGTCCGGTCGCAACCGACGCGTCATGCCGCGCAGGGATGGCCTGCCAGTCCGGGCTCCCGGGCGAGCAAGGCGGCGAGGTCGGCGCCGGAACGCTCCAGCGCGGGCAGCAGCAGGGAGTCCTCCTTGGCCGCGTGGCTGGCGAACAATGCGCTGATCGCCGCGGCCTGCGCGGCGATGGCAGCTGGCTGTGCCGGCTCACCCAGCGTAGCGGCCCTGGATGCTAGGTCACGGTGCTCGCTGATCAGCGCCTGCACAAGCAGGCTGGCGCCCGGGTCACGGCGCGCCGCCCGGTAGAGCGTGCGTTCCTCGGCGCGGGCATGCGGCAGCACCTCGTCGGCGAGGAAGGCGCGCAGCAGGTTCCGCGCCGGCCGGACCGGGCCGCTGCTGACCGCCGTGGCGGCCAGCACGCCCGCCCAGTGCTCCAGCACTCCTTGCAGCTCAGCGTGGCGGGCCAGGAGCGCCTCCACGGCCCGTGCTG
Organism: uncultured Actinomycetes bacterium; assembly: GCA_963798675.1. Classification (GTDB taxonomy): domain Bacteria; phylum Actinomycetota; class Actinomycetes; order Streptosporangiales; family Streptosporangiaceae; genus Palsa-504. The sequence continues at coordinate 176,688 of CAWCUJ010000014.1, forward strand.
CTCTGGCGGTCTTGTCCGGCGTAACGGTCACCTCACCCGCTCCTCTCCAGCCGCCGACCTGGCCATAGGCCATCACTTATATACTAGCCAACTTGGCAAAACTCAGCGGCCCCCGGCGCGGTCACGTTGCGGTGGCCCGGCGCCCTCAGGCCCGGCGCTCCGCCAGGCACCGGAACGCCATCGCAACGCATGCTCTGCTCAGGCAGTAAGCCTGCTTCTCAGCAGGGGCGGCACGCACACCGAGATCATCGCCACGTTGACTGCCGCACGGGCGGCGGCCTGCCCGGCTCAGCGGAACGGCCGTTGACAGACACTCCTTTTATTTTTACTATAGATTTAGTGAAAATGTTTAGGAGGATGTCATGACCGAGGTGGACCTGGTGGCGAGGAGCGGGCAGCCGACGGAGTCTGCAGGCCTGACCGCACGGCCGCCGCTGACGCTGGCCGAGGAGCACGTGCTCTTGCTGTGGCAGGTCACGGCGAGCGCTGAGAAGCTGCTGACCGCGACCGAGCATGGCCGGTGGCCCGGCGCGGAACTGGCGGCGCTGGCTGGCTACGCCCAGGCCGAGGTGCTGCGCCAGGTGTCTGACGAGGAGGCGCTGCTGTTCCCCGCTGTCCCCGCCCAGACGGTGGCCGGGCTGGCCAGGGATCACGTGCGGCTGCGCGCTGCCGCCGATTTGCTGGCCCGGGCGGCCGCCGGGGACCAGCCCATGTCCCCCGCCCAGCTCGCCGCCGCCGTCCGCGACTTCGTCGTCCAACTCGAGCGGCACCTGCGCAACGAGGACGATCTGCTCGCGTCGGGCCGCGCGCCGCAGGACGTGCCGGGCACCGTGCACCTCGGCGGCCACCCGCACGAGTGGTACCCGCTCACCGAGGGGCCCGTGGCCGACCTCGACGCGCTCCCCCCGGACCAAGCGGTCGCCGCGGCCGTAGACCGGCTGCTGCGGATGCGCCGCGGCGAGCAGGTCGAACTGCAGTCCGGCACCAGCCTGGACCCGGTGTGGCGGGAGCTCGGCGAGCTCAGCCCGGGCGGCTACCGGTTCACCGTCCTGCAGGACGGGCCGGCCCGGTGGCGGATGCAGGTCACCCGCCGCCAGGCAGCCATCTGACCGGCCGCGCGGCGCGTATTCCGCGCTTGCGCCGTCACGGGCGGCGCGAGCGACCGGGCGTGCGCGGAAAGCAGAGATAAGACATTCGCACGAGGAGGCATCCATGGCAATCGCGGTACGAATGGCTCAGACCACGTGGGAAGGCCCGCTGGCCAGCGGCACCGGGACGGTACGGATGGGCAGCGGCGCGACGGGCGAGCTGCCCGTGACCTGGGCGGCCCGGACCGAGCGGGCCGATGGGAAGACCAGCCCGGAGGAACTGGCCGCCGCGGCGCACTCCGCCTGCTACGCGATGGCGCTGGCACTGCGGCTCGGCCAGCACAAGGCCGTCCCGGAGCGGCTGGCCATCACTGCCACCGTCACCCTCGACCAAGCCGGCGGCGGCCCCACCATCGTCTCCTCGCACCCCGGCGTGACCGCCCGGGTCCCCGGCCTGGGCAAAGCCGCCTTCGACACGATGGCCGGCGAGGCCAGCGACCTGTGCCCGGTCTCCCGGCTGTTCGCCGGGGCGAAGGTCACCGTCGACGCCACGCTGGAGCCCGCACCGTGACCACCGGCACGGCCATAGCGCTTACGCTACCGCGGCCTGCCGAAACCTCGCTCACCGCCGTGCTCCTGCTCGCGACGGCCGTCTGGATCGGCGGCCTGGTCGCCATCTTCGTGGTGGCCAGGGTCGCCCGCGCCACCTTGGGGCCTGCGGAGCGGGTGGCGTTCTTCCGCGGCCTGGGCCGTGCGTACGGGCTGGCCGGCGGGGTGGCGCTGACAGTGGCGCTGGCCAGCGGGGCCGTCCTGGCCTCCACCTACCGCTGGGAGGGGCAGCTGACAGCCAGCGCGGTGGTCGCGGCGGGCCTGGTGGCCGTGACTGTGGCCGGGGTCGCGCAGGCCCGGCGGATGACCCGGCTGCGGCAGGACGCGCTGCGCGGCCCCGGCAGCGCAGAATTCACGGCGAAGGTCCGGCGGGGCGCGCGGAGCGCCGCTGCCCTGCGCGCCGCGATCGCCGCGCTCAGCCTGGCGCTCCTCGTGCTCGGGGCCGTGATCGCAACGTGACATCTTCTTTCCCGCCACGGGGCGGGCGGGACCTTGGTCCCTGACATGAGCGCCTGGAGGGGCCTAACGCCTGGGGCGATGAGGGCCAGCCGCTATACCGGCCGCGCCCGGTATAGCGTGGTGTCCGGGGGCAGCGTCACGCTGGCCGGATCGCATCCAGCACAACCTGACCGCCGCCCCGGCACGCAAAGGAAGCGTGCGTTGCAAGATGAGGGCAGCCCGGGGCGTTCACCCGCGGCTCGCATGGCGGTGAACCGGCCATGACGGTCATCACCGGACGGCAGCCGGGCGCGGCGAGTCCCCGGCCAGCCAGCGTTCCCGGGCTGCACGGATCAGCCGCGCGGCACGCTCCCGGCAGCCGGCCGTCAGGCGGCGCCGCGGTGACCAGGATCAGGCTGCTCGGCCGGTTCGCGGTGGACCGTGACGGCCAGGAGATCGCACTGCGGGAGTTCGGCGGCAGGCTGGCCCGGCGGCTGCTGCGCCTGCTCGCACTGCGGCGCGGGACCCTGGTCTCGAAGGACCTGATCGCCGGCGCGCTGTGGCCGGATGATCCCCCGGCAGACGCCCCGGGGAACATCGAGGTCCTGGTCAGCCGGCTCCGCCGGGCGCTGGGCGACCGGACGCTGATCCGGACCGGCCCGGGCGGGTACGTCCTGGCCGACGGCCGCCGGTGCTGGGTCGATGCCGAGGCGTTCCTGGCGGCGGTGCAGGCCGGCCGGGCCACGCTGGCCGCGCGCCCGGCCGGGGCCCTCGCCTCGTTCCGCGTGGCGCTCGGCATCTGGCGCGGCGAGCCGCTCCCCGAAGACACCTACGCCGACTGGGCGCAAGCCGACCGGCGGCATCTGTGGCTGGCTTACCTGGAGGCGCTGGACGGAGCCGCGGCCGCCGCCCTGGACAGCACGGACACGGCCGCCCGGGCGGAGGCTGTCTTGTGGGCCAGGCAAGCGGTGACGGCCGAGCCGCTGCGCGAGTCCTCGGTGCTGCTGCTGGCCCGGGCTCTCGCCGCCGCCGGTGACCAGGCCGGGGCGCTGGCCGCCTTCGGCGAGTACCGGGATCGCCTGGCCACCGAGACCGGCCTGGAACCCACCCCGCAGGCCCGCGAGATCCACCAGCGCATCCTGGCCGGCCAGCCACCCGGCGGGCAGCCGGATCACCGCCATGCGGCGCGGCCCGCCAGGCCGCAAGGCTCGCCCTGCGGCCGGAGCGACCCGTTCACCGGCCGGGAGGAGGAATCCGCGGTGATCGCGGCGGCGGCGGCCGGCCGCGGTCCCCGGGTCGTGCTGGTCACCGGGCCGAACGGCATCGGCAAGTCCGCGCTGCTGGAAGAGGCGGCGCGGCGGGCCGGCGTGCCCGTGCTGAGCGCGCAGGCGTTCGCCCCGGATCAGGACGAGGCGTGGTCGCTGGCGGCCCGCCTGCTCAGCCAGGCAGCCGGGCGGCTGCCCGTCCCGGTAGCGGCTGTCCTGACGGAGCCGGAGGCCAGCGCGCTGGCCGGGGTCGTGCCCGGCCTCGCCGGGCCGCCCGGTGCCGTTCCCGGCGGCCTGGATGAGCAGGACCGCCAGGCGTTCGCCGTGCAGGGCGCGGTCCGCCTCATCGCGGCCATGGCCCGGCCGCGCTGCCTGATCGTGGCCGATGACCTGCAGTGGGCCGACCCGGCGAGCCTGACGCTGCTAGGGCTGCTGCTGCGCCGCCTGGACGGCGTCAGCCTCGCGGCCGCCTACCGGGCAGACGGCACTGCTGGCGTCGATCCTGCCGAGGCACTCGGCGTGCCGGCCGCTCAGATGACCAGCATCACGCTCGGGCCGCTGCCGGCCGGGGCCATCAGGGGCCTGTTCGGCGACCAGCTGCTGGCCGGGGCCATCATCAGGCAGGCCGGCCGCACCCCGTTCACCGTCACCGAAGTCATCGCCGCCCTGGCCCGGCAGGGGGCGATCACCCGCGATGGTGACAGCAGGTGGCGGCTGCGGCCGGGCCGCGGCGCCGCCGGGGCCGCGAGCATCGTCGCCGCAGGGATCGGGCAGGCCGCCGGGAACCGGCTGGCCGGGCTGCCCTCCCGGTGCCGGGACATGCTAGGCCTGCTCGCGCTGCTAGACCGCCCGGCGCCGGCGGCGCTGCTGGCCGCCGCGAGCGGCACCGGCCTGCATTCCGCGCTGGACACCCTGGAAGGGCTGGGCAGCGCCGGGCTGGCCAGCCCGGGCCCGCGGGGCTGGGCACCCGGCCACGAGCTGGTCCGCCAGGCGGTCACCGCCACGATGCGGCCCGCCGAAACCGCCCGGTGCCACGCGCTACTCGCCCAGGCGCTGGCGCAATCCGGCGCTGACCCGGCCGAGGCCGGCAGCCACCTGGCCGCCAGCGGCGACCACGACGGCGCCGCCATGGCCTACGCCGCCGCCGCACGCCGCCAGCTGGACCGGATCTGCGACCGCGCGGCCATGCGGCTGGCCGGGACCGGCCTGTCGCTCGACCCGGTCGGCCGCACCCGGGCGGCGCTGCTGGAGGCGCGCGGGGAGGCCCACCGCCGCGCCGGCCAGCTCGCCGCGGCCCGCGCCGACTTCACCGCCGCGCTGGACAGCCTGGATGATCCCGCCTCCCGGTCCCGGGTACTGGCCCAGCTGGCCATCCTGGAAGCCAGGACCGCCAGCGCGGCCCGCGGCGGCGAGCTGGCCGAACTGGCGATCGCCGAAGCCGGCGACCAGCCCGCCGCCCTGGGCCAGGCCCTCGCGGCGGGCGCGATCATCGACCTGACCGGGGGCAACCTGGCCCGCGCCCGGCACCGGGTGCGGCGGGCCGCCCGGCTGCTGGACCAGGCCGGCGACAGCGGCGGCAGCGCCCGCCTGCTGTACTGGCGGGCCATGGAATGCTTCATCGACGGCAGGCTGCCCAACGCGGTCACCCAGCTCGACCGGCTCGCCCACCTGCCGGTCACCCCGGGCGAGATGCTGCGGCTGTGGAGCCCGCGCGCCACCCGCGGCCACGCCCTCGCCTTCCTCGGCCGCGCCGCCGACGGCCTCGCCGAGATCGACGAGACCCTCGCGTGGGCCCGCGCCGCCCGCCACCCCGCCGTCGAGGCCGAATGCCTGTGGCACCGCGCCGAAGCCCTGGCCGCCCTCGGCCAGGCCGCCGATGCGATGGAAGCGGCCGAGCAGGCAGCCGGCATCGCCGCCCGCATCGGGCATGCCGAATGGGCCGCCGCCGCGCACCGCGGCCTGGGGATCGCCTGCGAGGCGGCAGGGCTGCCCAGCCGCGCCGAATCCGCCTACCGCCGCTCGCTGGAGGCCGCCGAGGGCATCCCGTTGTTCCGCGCCTGGGCAGCGGCCCGGCTCGGCGCCCTCCTGGCCCGCCAGGGCCGGCCGGGCGAGGCCGCGCCGCACGTCCGGGCCGCCTTGGCCGGAGGAACGCCGTTGACCCGCCACGAGGCCCGGTGGGCGCAGGCCGAGCTTCTCGCCAGCCAGGGCGACGACGCAGCGTGCCGCGCAACCACCGTCACCGCCCTGGACCAGGCCCAGGACAGCGGCTACCTGATCCTGGTCCCGCGGCTCCGCGAACTCGCCGGCTGCTGACCCCGGGCACGCGCCGTCCCGCCAGCAAACCGCGAGGAGCACCGGGTATCACGAAAACCGTGAGCACGCGCTACGCGGGCGGCCCTGACCGTGCCCGAGCTACCCGAGGTGGAGACGCTGCGCCGCGGCCTGGCCGCCCGCATCACCGGCATGCGCATCACGGCGCTCGAGGTCGGCGACCGCAAGGTCTCCGGCGGGCCCGGCGACGCGATCAAGCATGATACCGGCGGCCACGAGATCAGCCGCGTGGCACGCCGGGGCAAGGTCCTGATCTTGTTCCTCCGCGAGCCCGGCAGCGGCGCCGGGGAATCCGGCAGCCTGCCCATCCATCCCACGATGAACGGCCAGCTCGTCCTGACCTCCGATGCTGCCACCGTGTTCGCGGGCGGCCATCCCACCCCGAGCATGCTGCGGCCGATGCCGAACGCGACTACCCGGGCCGTCTTCCGGCTCGGCCTTGCGTGCTGCCTGTACTACAACGACGCGCGGCGGTTCCGCTGGATCCGCCCGGCCGGGCCGGACCCGGGCCGGACCGATCCGTTCCTCCGCCGGCTCGGCCCGGACCCGCTCGGCCGGAACTTCACACCCACCGCGCTGCAGCAGGCGCTGGCCCGGCATCCCCGCGCCCCGGTCAAGGCGGTCCTGCTCGACCAGACCGCCATCGCGGGCATCGGCAACATCTACGCCGACGAGGTCCTGAACCGCGCCCGCATCCACCCGTCCCGCCCGGCGGGCGGCCTCAGCCAGGCCGAGGCACTCCGCCTGCACGCCGCGATCCGGACCATCCTCCGCGCCGCGGTCGATAGCGGCGGCACCAGCTTCGCCGGCTACGTCAACCAGGCCCGCGGCCGCCCCGGCTACCTCGGCCAAGCGCACGTGTTCCGCAGGCAGGGCCTGCCCTGCGACGTATGCGGCACGCCGATCATCCGCACCACGGTCGCTGGCCGCGCGACCAACTTCTGCACGCACTGCCAGCAACGCCAACGCTGAGTAGGCGGCCCGGAGGTTGCAGGGAAGCTGCAAGCCAGCCCGGCTACGGTGGCCGCGCAACACCTGCGGCGGAAGGAGATGCCGTGCACAGCAAGATCAAGATCGCGGACCACCCGGCGCACCCGATGCTGGTCGCGTTCCCGGCACGCCGCCTGACTCCGGCGGGCCCGCGGTTCTCCCCGGGACCTTGCATGCCGACGGGGCGGCCGTGATAGGGGTAAGCGTAAGCGGCGCAACCCCAGGCGCGAAACTAACGAGGGGGTCAGGTGACCGAGCCGATCACACGGCACGAAGACGCACGCGACGGGCAGGCACTGACCACCGGCGACGGGCAGGCCCGCGGCCAGCTCGCGCCGTTGCTGCCGGCCGGGGAGCCCGTCGAGCAACTGCTGCGCAAGGCGCAGTTCTTCGTGCCCGGCGGCCAGCCGAGCCCCGATTTCCGGGAGGTGCACCGGAAGGGCGGGCGGGGCGCGGAGGAGTTCTACCGGGAGCGGTGGCGGCACGACAAAGAGGTCCGCTCGACGCACGGGGTGAACTGCACCGGGTCATGCTCGTGGAAGGTGTACGTCAAGGACGGAATCATCACCTGGGAGACCCAGCAGACCGACTACCCGTCCACCGGCCCGGACTCGCCGGAATATGAGCCGCGCGGCTGTCCGCGCGGCGCGTCGTTCTCCTGGTACACCTATTCGCCATCGCGGGTGCGCTACCCCTATGTACGCGGCCCGCTGCTGGAGATCTGGCGCGAGGCACGGACGCGGCTGGACAACCCGGTCCAGGCCTGGGCCGAGATCACCGGCGACCCGCAGCGCACCGCACGCTACAAGGGCGCCCGCGGGATGGGCGGGTTCGTCCGGGCCACCTGGGCGGAGGTTAGCGAACTGATCGCCGCGGCGCACGTGCACACGATCAGGGAGTACGGCCCGGACCGGGTGGTCGGGTTCTCCCCCATTCCGGCGATGTCACAGGTGTCGTACGCGGCGGGCACCCGGTTCCTGTCGATGATCGGCGGCACCATCCTGTCCTTCTACGACTGGTACGCCGACATGCCGATCGCGTCGCCGCAGGTGTTCGGCGACCAGACCGACGTGCCCGAGTCCGGCGACTGGTGGAACTCCAGCTACCTGATCATCTGGGGCACCAACCTGCCGATCACCCGGACCCCGGACGCGCACTTCATGACCGAGGCCCGCTACCGGGGACAGAAGGTGGTCGTGGTCTCTCCCGACTATTCCGACCACACCAAGTTCGCCGACGACTGGCTGCCGTGCAACCCCGGCACCGACGGGGCACTGGCGATGGCGATGGGCCACGTCGTGCTCACCGAGTTCTTCCGGGATCGGCAGGTGCCCTACTTCACCGACTACGTCAAGGCCTACACCGATCTGCCGTTCCTGGTGACCCTGCGCAAACACGGCAACGGGGACGCGCATGTGCCGGACCGGTTCCTGACCGCAGCGGACCTGGAGGATGGCGGTTCGGCGCACCAGACCGTCCTGCTCGATTCGGCCACCGGTGAGCCCTTCTTTCCCAACGGCACTCTCGCGACGCACTTCGGCGAGGCCGGCAAGGGCAAGTGGAACCTGGAGTTGGGAGACGTCAACCCTGTCCTGAGCTTCTATGACACGCGCGAGGACGCCATCGCCGTCGACCTGCCTCGCTTCGACGTCGGAGACACCGAGGGCGGCGGCGTGATCCGCCGCGGCGTGCCGGTCCGGCGGATCGGTGCCCGGCTGGTCACGACGGTGTTCGACCTGCTGATGGCGCAGTACGCGGTGGGTCGTGACGGGCTGCCCGGCGACTGGCCGTCCGGCTACGACGACCCCGTGCAGCCCTATACGCCGGCATGGCAGCAGGTGATCACCTCTGTGCCGGCGCAAGCGGCGGCCCGGGTGGCGCGGGAGTTCGCGCGCAACGCCGAGCTGTCCAAGGGCCGGTCGATGATCGCGATGGGGGCCGGGACCAACCACTGGTTCCACTCCGACCAGATCTACCGCACGTTCTTCACGCTGACGATGCTGTGCGGCTGCCAGGGCGTGAACGGCGGCGGCTGGGCGCACTACGTGGGTCAGGAGAAGGTGCGTCCGCTGACCGGATTCATGCAGATGGCGTTCGGTCTGGACTGGCAGCGTCCCACCCGGCACATGACCGGCACCTCGTTCTTCTACCTGCACACCGACCAGTGGCGCTACGAGAGCTTCGGCGCGGACGAACTGGCCAGCCCGCTCGGCCGGGGCCTGTTCCGCGGGCAGGCGTTCGCCGACACCCTGGCGCAAGCCTCGCGGATGGGCTGGACGCCGTCGCATCCGGCCTTCGACCGCAACCCCCTCGACCTCGCCGACCAGGCGGCGGCGGCCGGCAAGAGCGTGAACAACTACGTCGTCGACGAACTGAAGGCCGGCCGGCTGGGCTTCGCCGGCGAGGACCCGGACAACCCGGCCAACTTCCCCCGGGTGATGACGGTGTGGCGGGCCAACCTGCTCGGCTCCTCGGGCAAGGGCATGGAGTACTTCATGCGGCACCTGCTCGGCGTCGAGGACGCGGTGCGCGCCGACGAGTCACCCGAGCGGCTGCGGCCGGGCGAAGTGCGCTGGCAGGAGGACGCGCCGCGGGCCAAGCTGGACCTGGTCACCACCGTCGACTTCCGGATGACCAGCACCTGTACGTACTCCGACATCGTGCTGCCGGCCGCGACCTGGTACGAGAAGCACGACATCTCCACCACCGACATGCACCCGTTCGTGCACTCGTTCAACCCCGCCATCGCCCCGCCGTGGGAAACCCGCACCGACTTCGACGTTTTCAAGACCATCGCCGAGGCCTTCTCGCGGCTCGCGGCCGAGCATCTGGGCACTCGCACCGACGTGATCGCCGCGCCGCTGCTGCACGACACCGCCGACGAACTGGCCCAACCCGCCGGCATCGTCCGCGACTGGAAGCACGGCGAGTGCGACCCGATCCCGGGCGTGACGATGCCGCAGCTGGTTACCGTCGAGCGCGACTACGCCGCGGTCGCAGCGAAGATGGCGGCCCTCGGGCCACTTGTCGACACGCTGGGCACCGGGGTCAAGGGCGTCAGCTGGAAGCCCGCCGCGGCAGTCGACCTGCTCGGGCGCACCAACGGGCGGGTCCGCGGCGGCGTTGCCGACGGGCGGCCCAGGCTGACCCGCGACATCCACCTGGCCGAGGCGATCCTCGCCTTGTCGGGCACGACCAACGGCCAGGTCGCCGTGCAGGCATGGAAGGACCTCGAAGAGCGCACGGGCGTGCGGCTGGCCGATCTGGCCGAGGAACGCGCCGGTGAGCGGATCAGCTTCGCCGACACGCAGGTGCAGCCCCGTGCGGTGATCACCTCCCCGGAGTGGTCGGGCAGCGAGACCGGCGGCCGGCGCTACTCGCCGTTCGTGGTCAACGTCGAACGCAAGAAGCCATGGCACACCCTGACCGGCCGGATGCACTTCTTCCTCGATCACGACTGGATCGCCGAGTACGGCGAGGCGCTGCCGACCTACCGGCCGCCGTTGGACTACGTCCGGCACTTCGGCGAGCAGGGGCTGCGCGAGAGCGGCCGGCCGGAGATCACGGTGCGCTACCTGACCCCGCACTCAAAGTGGTCGATCCACTCGGAGTACCAGGACAACCTGCACATGCTGCGGCTGTTCCGCGGCGGGCCGGTGATCTGGATGAGCCCTGCCGACGCCGCGAAGATCAGCGTGGCCGACAACGACTGGATCGAGGCCTACAACCGCAACGGCGTGGTGGCCTGCCGGGCGGTGGTGACGCACCGGATGCCGGAGGGGACGGTGTTCATGTATCACGCGAAGGACCGGCATCTGATGACCCCGAAGTCGGAGGTGTCCGGCTGGCACGGCGGTGGCGACAACTCCCTCACCCGGCTGGTCGTCAAGCCGACACACATGATCGGCGGATACGCGCAGTTGTCCTACGGGTTCAACTACTACGGGCCCACCGGCAACCAGCGCGACGAGATCACCGTCATCCGCCGCCGCGCCCAGGAGGTCGAGTACTCATGAGGGTCATGGCGCAGATGTCGATGGTGATGAACCTCGACAAGTGCATCGGCTGCCACACCTGCACGGTGACCTGCAAGCAAGTGTGGACCAACCGGCCGGGGACCGAGTACGTGTACTTCAACAACGTGGAGACTAAGCCAGGCGTCGGCTATCCGAAGCGGTACGAGGACCAGGAGCAGTGGCACGGCGGCTGGGCGCTCGACAGGAAAGGCCGGCTACAGCTCAAGGCGGGCGGGCGGCTGCGCAAGCTGCTGACGATCTTCTACAACCCGGACCTGCCGACGATCGACGACTACGGCGACCCGTGGACCTACGACTACCAGACCCTCATCCAGGCCCCGCTCGGCACCCGCAACCCCAGCGCCCATTCGATTTCCGCCCTGACCGGCAAGGACATGAAGGTCAACTGGGGCAGCAACTTCGAGGACGACCTGGCCGGCGCACCCGAGCGGGCGATGACCGACCCGAACCTGGCCGGGCTGCAGGACAAGGTCAAGATGGAGTTCGAGCAGGTGTTCATGTTCTACCTGCCGCGCATCTGCGAGCACTGCCTCAACCCGTCCTGCGTCGCGTCCTGCCCCTCGGGGGCGATGTACAAGCGCGAGGAGGACGGCATCGTCCTGGTGGACCAGGACAAGTGCCGGGGCTGGCGGATGTGCGTCTCGGGGTGCCCGTACAAGAAGGTCTACTTCAACCACCGCACCGGCAAGGCCGAGAAGTGCACTTTCTGCTTCCCCCGCATCGAGGCCGGCCAGCCGACGATCTGCTCGGAAACGTGCGTCGGGCGGCTGCGCTACCTGGGCCTGATCCTCTACGACGCCGACAAGGTCCTCGACGCCGCCGCCACCCCGGACGAGCAGGATCTCTACGAAGCGCAGATGTCGGTGTTCCTCGACCCCGAGGACCCGCAGGTGCAGGCCGCGGCGGCCGAGCAGGGCATCCCCGAGGACTGGATGCAAGCAGCGCGTCGCTCGCCGATCTACCAGCTCGCGGTGCGGCACCGGGTGGCGCTGCCACTGCACCCGGAGTACCGCACCCTGCCGATGGTCTGGTACATCCCGCCGCTGTCGCCGGTGTCGGACATCGTGCACGCCGAAGGCTACGACGATGCTGATCCCGATCAGGTGTTCGCGACCATCGACGCGCTCCGGATCCCGATCGAGTACCTGGCCAGCCTGTTCACTGCCGGCAAGGCCGAGACCGTGCAGCTGGTGCTACGCAAGCTGGCGGTGGTCCGCGCCATCCAACGCGCCGGACAGCTCGGTCTCGTCCCCAACGAGAAGCTGACCGCAACGGTGAACGCCAGCCTGGACGATCTGGACGACCTGTACCGGCTGCTCGCGATCGCCAAGTACGACGACCGCTACGTGATCCCGAAGGCCCACGCCGAAGACGCCGGCGCCCTGATGGGTCAGCACGAGCAGCTGTTCTGCAGCCTGGACACCGACGGCGGGCCCGGGATGGGCGGCAACGGTCCCCCTGGCCCGCACGGCGTTCAGAGCTGGCGGCCGGACGGGCGCACCCAACTGCCGGTGCTCGGCCAGGACGACTGATGACCGCTACCTACAAACTCGCCTCAGTGCTGCTGCAGTACCCGACGAGCGCCCTGTTTGATGGCCTGGACGAACTCGACGCGTACGCCGCGCAGACGGCGCCCAGGCCGGCCCGCGCGGCGTTCGGGCAGTTCCTGACCTGGCTGCGCGCCACACCGCCGACCGAGGTCGCCCAGCACTACGTCGAGACGTTCGACCTGCGAAGGCGGTGCGCGCTGTACCTGACCTACTACCGCTACGGCGACACCCGCAAACGCGGCATGGCGATGATCGCGTTCAAGACTGCCTACCGCGACGCCGGGTTCGTCCCGTCCGGGCAGGAGTTGCCGGACTATCTGCCGATGGTGCTGGACTTCGCCGACCTGTGCCCGCGCGGGGAGCGGCTGCTGCACGCGCACCGGGCCGATCTGGAGCTGCTGCGCCGCGCCCTGGACAAAGCCGCGACGCCGTACGAATCGATCGTGGCCGCCGTCTGCGGGCAGCTGCCCAAGCTCGGCCGCCGCGAGATCGGGCAGGTGCTGAAAGCGTGGGAGTCCGGACCGCCCCAGGAAGACGTAGGGCTGGAACCGTTCGCGCCCCCCGAGTACCTGGCCGGCTACAACGCGGGCACACCCGGGCGGCCGCGATGAGCAGCACCAGCGCCTGGCAGATCTTCGTGTGGGTGGCGCTGCCCTACCTGGCACTCGGCATCTTCGCCGTCGGGCACATCTGGCGCTGGCGGTACGACCAGTTCGGCTGGACCAGCCGCTCCACCCAGCTGCAGGAACGCCGGCTGCTCAAATGGGGCGCCCCCATCGTTCCACTACGGCACCTTCGCGGCCATCGGCGGGCATGTGATCGGCGTGCTGATCCCCGAACGCTGGACCCGCGCCATCGGCATCCCCGAGAACGTCTACCGGTGGTTCTCCGCCGGCGCCGGGACCCTGGCCGCGGTGCTGATCATCGCCGGGGTGATCATCCTGGCCGGCCTGCGGCTGCTGGTGCCCCGGGTCCGGGCGACCACCAGCCCGGTCGACTACCTCGCGCTGATCCTGCTGCTGATCATCATCATCACCGGCGTCGTACCCACCATCTTCATCAACTTGCTCGGCCACGGCTACGACTACCGCACCACCGTCGCGCCCTGGTTCCGCGGCCTGTTCAGCGGCTCCCCCGACGTCACCGCGATCGCGAACGCGCCGGTCGTCTACCAGGTGCACGCCGCCTCCGCGTGGCTGATCTGGGCGGTGTGGCCGTTCAGCCGGCTCGTGCACGCCTGGAGCGCCCCGCTGTGGTACCTGTGGCGGCCCTACATCGTCTACCGCGGCCGCAAAGCCGTCCCGCCCGCCGAACCCGGCACCAGCGGCCGCCGGTGGCGCAAGATCGGCGTCCCCTACTAGGCCGCCAGCGAAACCGGGAACAATCACCGTTGTGAGCACCGATACGGGCGGGCAGGCACGACCCCTTGGCCGGACGGCGACGGCTGTCCGGGATCTGCACCCGGGCTACTTCGCGTTCGTGATGGCCACCGGCATCATCTCCACCGGAACGTTCCTGCTCGGGCCGTCGTGGCTGTCCCGTGCGCTGCTGGCCGCTGCCTCCGCCGGGCTGGTCGTGCTGGGCGCGGCGCTGGCCGCCCGGCTCGTGTTCTTCCGCTCCAGCGTGGCCGCTGACATCCAGGCGCCGGACCGGGTGTTCGGGTTCTTCACCATCACCGCCGGGCTGGACGTGCTCGGCGTCCGGCTCGCATTGGCCGGCCATCCGCTGGCCACCGCCATCCTGGCTGCCCTCGCCGCCGCCGTGTGGCTCGTGCTCACCTACGGCGTGCCCGCCAGCCTGCTGCTCACCCGGGCCCACGACTCGGTCCTCGGCGGCGTCAACGGCAGCTGGCTGCTGTGGATCGTCGCCACCCAGTCCCTGTCGATCGCGGCAGCGGTCCTGGTCCCGGCATGGCCGTCGCAGACCGTGCTGCTCGCCCCGGTCGCCGCCGGGCTGTGGTGCGTCGGGCTGCTGCTGTACCTGATGGTCGTCGCGCTGATCCTGCTGCGCTGGCTCACCGTCCCCCTGACGCCCGCCACCCTCGGGCCGCCGTACTGGATCCTGATGGGCGCCACCGCGATCTCCGTCCTGGCAGGAGCCCGTGACCTCGCTCTCCCCGCAGGTATCCCGGTCGTGCGGGCGACCGCCGGGTTCGTCGAGGGGTTCACCTTCGCCCTGTGGGCGTTCGGCACCTGGTGGATCCCGCTGCTGATCATCCTGGGCCTGTGGCGGCACGTCCGCCGCCACTGGCCGCTCACCTACGAGCCCACCCTGTGGAGCGTGGTGTTCCCCCTCGGCATGTACAGCGTAGCCACCCTGACCTTCGGCAAAGCAGCCCACCTGGCATTCATGGAACCCCTCGCCCGGTTCATGCTCTGGGTCGCCGTCGCGGCATGGGCGCTGGTCGCCGCCGCGTTCCTCGCCCGGCTCGTCCGCCATCCGCACGAACCCTCATCCGGATCGCCGGCGCCGTCCTCCGGCACGGCGCCGGCCTACGACATGACCACGGAGAAGAAGCTGCCGTGACCGTAGCGCTGATCACCGAGGCCGACGCGAACTGCATGGAAACCGTCGCTGACGTGATGGTGCGCCACCCGAAACTCTGTCATGAGGACAGCACCGTCGGCGACGTTCGTCAGCTCTTCGCCGACGATCACGTGCACGCCGTCCTGATTATGTCCGGTACCCGGTTGCTCACCGTAATTGACCGTGCCGACCTCGGCCCGGAGGCGACCGATTCAGCGCCCGCTGCGCGGCTTGGCCGTCTGAGCGGGCGGGTGACCACGCCGACGGCGCCGGCGGATACCGCACTGCAGCAGATGATCGCGGCCAACCGGCGCCGGCTTGCCGTCCTCGGGCCGGATGGCACGCTGCTCGGCCTGCTATGTCTCAAGCGCAGCGGCACCGGTTTCTGCTCGGACGAAAACGTTCACCAGCGGCAACGTGAACACCTCCAGCAGCGGATCACTGGAGCCCCGGTGACCGGCCAGTACTAGGGACGCCCTTCAGATAGGCGTTGTACCCACGAATCGTGAGCCAAGTAGAAGCCGACGGGGGTAGGTCATCGCGGCACCTGTGGTCTCAGCGTGAGGAGGCCTGTCCCGTGCCAAAACTCGTTTATGACCGCTGGCCTGGCGTTTCGTGCCCGCTAGGACGCTCTGCGGTACTCGCTGATCAGACCGCCAAGGACCTGCCTACGCCCGATCCGGGCGGCGATATCGGTCGCGTGGCTGGGCTGCCGCTGCGGAGGCTCCTGCTGCAGCCCCTGGTGTGGACGGTGGCCGTTATAGTGCCAGGCGTACTCTGCCAGGACGCCCCGGAGCAGGCGACCGACCCGGAGTTCCTGGGCAGCGGCTTCTTCGACGCGCGGGACGCCGTGCAGGTCAAGTACGAGATGGTGCGCAAGGTCAGGGTCGGCGGCTCCCCAGTGACCGAGACCGCGGCGTTCGGGTACTCCCGGTCGGCGTACTACGCCGCGGCCGCCGCGCTGGAGTCCTCGGGACTGGAGGGCTGGGCCGGCCCGGCCCGGGCCGACGCCAGCAAGCTCATCGAGGAGATCCTCGCCTGGGCCGAGGAGCAGCCGGCCGCCGACCCCACGCTGCGCCCGGCGCCTGGATGTCCACGCCACGCGGGTGCGGGCAGCCGACCCGATGTTCGGCAGCGCGCTGCGCTATCTCGACAGCGGCGCCGCGACGGCGCTGGTCATCGGCGTCTACGGTGTATAAGGTCATGTCGTGGTTGGCTCGGGCCGTGTCGCGGGGCGGCTCAGCTGGCCGGAACTGCCAGCGCGGCTCATCGAGGACGCGCGATGCATGCTGGGCTCCCGCCGCGCTGCGCACAGGACCTGCTGTCTCGGCGGCGAAACAGGCAGTGCTGACGCCCAGGTTCTGGGTGCAGCATTACCCCGGAGTGTGACATTCGCGCCGGGCCGTTGGCAGCGCCGGTGTTCGATCAGCGGCCGATCAACACGGGCAGCGCGGATGGAGTTCGTCGAGCAGGGCCGGCTGATGGGTTACGGGCTGTCTCATCCCAGCGGGGAGCCGATGGTAGGCCTGCGGCTCAACCCCGAACGGGCTCGGGCAGCAGCAGGATTTGACTACTTCGCCATCGGCGCCCCGGGCAAGGAGGCGATCGACCAGCTCGCAGCCCGGCTGATCGCGCTGGGTCAACAGCACGCCGGGGTGCACTGGGCCAGCATCGGCTGGATCTTGCCCGAAGTGCATGACCCTGACGGCCACGAGGTCCGTTTCTACACCGTCGAGCACCACACTGACCTGCCCGGCGGCACGGTCACCACGATCACAGACCCGCGGGAGAGCGCGCGGCGCCGCGAACGGGGCGGTAGCTGACCGCCGCTGCGTTCACACCGGCACTTCATTCCCCAAGCGGAGCTGGGCATGCTGCGGGACTCTGACGCCTCAAAGGGGAGAGCGGATCATGATCGGATCGATCGTGACGGCCTCGCGCCTGCGCCAGCCGGATAGCGACCAGGCAGCACCAGCGATGCCGAAGGCCGGGCCGCGGTCAAGTTGCTTCGCCAGCTCGGCGACCGCGACTGGGATTGGCCCACCGACGGCACCGAATGGGACGTGCGAACCCTGGTCTCGCACCTGGTCGCCCAGTGCGAAGACGGCCAGCGCCTACGCACCATGCTGCGCCGCGAACCGGCGAGCAGACTCCGTCACCGTGACAAGACCAGCGTGGACGCGCACGTGGCGGCGCAGGTCGACGACCACCCCTGCGAGCCCGGGCCCGAGATGGTGGAACGCTTCGCGTTCGGTAGCCTCGCGCCGTTCAGGCCGAAGGCGCCGATCCGGGGCGTTGCGCCGCATCACTATCAGCAGCGGCGTACCCGGCACCCCCGGCAAGCGTCGGCTACCTGGCCGACATCATTTACAACCGCGACCTGTGGATGCACCGTCTGGATCTTGCCCGGGCGACCAGGCAGCCGTTCGCGACTGGCGGCCACGAGCGGCAGATCATCAGGCAGGTCGTCCGGGACCTGGCGCTCGGCTGGTCGGCGCCGCCGATCGCGCTGGAGCTCACCGCCCGGCAGGCGGGTCATGGCTCATCGGATCCGGGGAGGCCGGCGGCATTCGTCCGGGCCGATGCCCTGGCATTCGTGCGCTCGCCGGCAGGCCGGGACAACGACCTGGAACTCGCACTCATCGGCAGGGACCAAACCGCTCTTCCGCCGATCAGCCGGGCCAGGGTGCTTTTCTTAAGGATTCGTCCCGGCGGCTGGGCGCCGAGTGCCGGGGCTCCACCGCTTTGTATCGCCCGCCTGCACTCGCGCTTAGCCGCTGCCTGGCGCGGCCGCGCCAGCTCGGGCTCCCAGACCTAGTACTACAGCAGTATTTCGTTATATTTTCTCGCGTACGCTGGCCGTGTGCTGGATGACGATGACCTGGCTGTGTGGGTCGCGGGCTGGATGACTTGTTCGCGCTGGTGGCGGGCCGGTTCCCGCGGGTTGAGCCGCGGCTGCGGGCGCGGGCGTATGTGCGGGGGCTGCTGGCGCCGCTGGCGGCAAGAACGGGTGGACTCTGGCCGAGGCGGCCGGGGACGCGACGCCGGACGGGATGCAGCGGCTGCTGAACAGGGCGGCCTGGGACGCGGACGGGGTCCGCGATGACGTGCGCGGCTACGTCGTGCGGCACCTGGGCGACGCGGGCGGCGTGCTGGTGGTGGACGAGACCGGGTTCGTCAAGAAGGGGACCAGGTCGGCGGGGGTGCAGCGGCAGTACTCAGGTACGGCCGGGCGGGTGGAGAACTGCCAGCTGGGCGTGTTCTGCGCCTACGCCACGGCGCAGGGCCGGGCGCTGATCGACCGCGAGCTGTACCTGCCGAAGACGTGGACCGAGGACCGGGATCGCTGCCGGGAGGCGGGCGTGCCCGATGACGTGCAGTTCGCCACCAAGCCCGAGCTCGCCCGGCTGATGCTGGGCCGGGCGCTGGACGCGGGGTGCCCGCGGCGTGGGTGACCGCGGATGAGGCCTACGGCCGGGACGGGAAGTTCCGGGACTGGCTGGAGCAGCGCCGCATCGGCTACGTCGTCGCCGTGGCCAGCAACCAGGCCGACCCGGGCAACGCCGGCGACCTCCCGCGCCGACGTCCTGGCCGCGCACGCCCCGGACCAGGCGTGGAAGCGGCGCAGCTGCGGGAACGGGTCCAAGGGGCCCCGGGTCTTCGACTGGGCGGCCGCCACCTTGCCCGAAGACGGCGGCGAGCCGCCGGGCTGGTCCCGGTACCTGCTGGTGCGCCGCTCGCTGACCCGCAACGCCAAAGGTGAGCTGGAGCTCGCCTACTACCTGTGCTGCGCCCCGGCCGGGACCGCCCGACGAGGAGCTGATCCGGGTCGCCGGCTCCCGCTGGGCCGTCGAGGAATGCTTCCAGACCGCGAAGAACGAGACCGGCCTGGACCAGTACCAGGTCCGCCGCTACGACGCCTGGTACCGCCACGTCACCCTCGCCATGCTGGCCCACGCCTACCTGGCCGTCACGGCGGCGACCGCCCCAAAAGCCCTGGCAGCGGCCTCATCCCGGTCACGCTCGGCGAGGTCCGCCGTCTCCTGGCACACCTGATCACCCACGTCCCGCCCGCGCCGCCGCCTGGGCCTGGTCCAACTGGCGAAGACCCACCAGCACCGCGCCAGAACCAGCCACTACCAGCGAAGACAGGCAATCTATAACGAACTGCTGCTGTAGT
>CAWCUJ010000015.1:0-206174 GCA_963798675.1 uncultured Actinomycetes bacterium
CGAGGGCCGAGGGAGTACGGGGGGGCGGGCAGCCCCTCCCCGGGGGCGAACGGGGGGGCGGGCAGCCCCTCCCCGGGGGGAAACGGGGGGGCGGGCAGCCCCCTCGTGATCAGGGGGGGTCTGGGGGGGATCGTCCCCCCGAGGCCAGCAGAGCCTGGCAGGGCGTGATCGCCGAATACCGGGACCGGCTGCCGGTCACCGAAACCACGCCGGTGGTCAGCCTGCACGAGGGCGGCACCCCGCTGCTGCCCGCCCCCGTCCTGTCCGCTCGTAGTGGCTGCGAGGTATATCTCAAGGTCGAGGGGGCCAACCCGACCGGTTCGTTCAAGGACCGCGGTATGACGGTGGCCATCAGCATGGCGGCCGGGGCCGGCGCCAAGGCGGTGATCTGCGCGTCGACCGGCAACACCAGCGCCAGCGCCGCCGCCTACGCGGCCCGGGCCGGGATCACCTGCGCGGTGCTCGTGCCGCGCGGCAAGATCGCCATCGGCAAGCTCGCCCAGGCGCTGGTGCACGGGGCCAGGCTGCTGCAGGTCGAAGGCTCGTTCGATGACTGCCTGGAGCTGGCCAGGAAGCTGGCCGCCGAGTATCCGGTGGCGCTGGTCAACTCGGTCAACCCGGACCGGCTGCAGGGCCAGAAGACCGCCGCGTTCGAGATCGTGGATGAACTCGGCGACGCGCCCGATTTTCACTGCCTGCCGGTTGGCAACGCGGGGAACATCACCGCCTACTGGATGGGATACACCGAGTACCGGCGAGCGGGCCTGGCGTCCCGGTCGCCGCGGATGTTCGGCTTTCAGGCCAGCGGCGCCGCGCCGATCGTGACCGGCCGGCCCGTGCTGCAGCCGCAAACCATCGCTACCGCGATCAGGATCGGCAACCCGGCGTCCTGGCTGCTGGCCGAGGCGGCTCGCGACGAGTCGGGCGGCCTGATCGACTCGGTCACCGACCGGGAAATTCTCGCCGCCTACCGCCTGCTGGCAACCCAGGAGGCGGTGTTCGGCGAGCTCGCCTCCGCGGCCAGCGTGGCAGGGCTGCTGCGAGTCAGCGCGAGCGGGCAGATCCCGGCCGGGTCCAGGGTGGTCTGCACGATCACCGGCAACGGCCTGAAGGATCCGGACTGGGCGCTGTCCGGCGCTCCCGCCCCGGCCGTCATCCCCGCCGAGGCCGACGCCGCCGCGACCGCGCTAGGCCTAGCCTAGCCGCCCGCGGTCCGCACCCGCCGCACCCGTCCCGCACCCGCCGCACCCGTCCCGCCAGCCCCGGCCACCCCGTGGCCCGTCCGTCCGCAGCCGGCGCGATGCTCCATCGTGCCGGTGATAGCCGGCTCGATGTTCCATCGCGCCGGACCCAACCCGCTCACTAAGGAGTCAGATGGCCTGGACTAACAACGTGGTGCGGGTGCGGGTGCCCGCGACGAGTGCCAATCTGGGGCCGGGTTTCGACGCGCTCGGACTCGCGCTGAGCCTGTACGACGAGGTGGACGCGTGGGTCTGCGAGTCTGGACTCTCCATCGAGATCTTCGGCGAGGGCGCGGACCTGGCCGGGACCGGCGAGGAGCACCTGGTCGTGCGGGCGATGCGGGCGGCGTTCGCCATCACCGGGGGCCAGCCGCCGGGCATCGGGCTGCGCTGCGTGAACCGGATCCCGCACGGCCGCGGCCTCGGCTCCTCGGCCGCCGCGATCGTGGCCGGCATCCTGGCCGCGCGGGCCCTGGCCGAGCCTGGCCGGCCCGCCGCGGGCGCCGCGGGCGACGCGGGCGACGCGGGCGACGCCTTGCTCGGGCTGGCCGCCGAACTCGAGGGGCATCCGGACAACGCAGCCGCCTGCCTGGCCGGGGGGATGACCATCGCCTGGACCGCGGACGGCCAGCCGCGGATGGTCCGGCTTGAGCCGCTACCCTCGATCAGGCCCGTGGTGTGCCTGGCACCGGCGCCGGTGCGCACGGAGGTAGCCAGGCGCCTGCTCCCCGACCTGGTGCCGCACCGGGACGCGGCGGCCAACGCCGGGCGCAGCGCTCTGCTGGTGGCCGCGCTGACGCAACTGCCCGCCGGGCCGCCGGAGACAGCGGGCGTGCTGCTCGCCGCGACCCGGGACTGGCTGCACCAGGACTACCGGGCGGCGGCGATGCCGGAAACCAGCACGTTGGTCGGCCGGCTGCGGGAGGCTGGTATTCCCGCCGTCGTGTCCGGGGCGGGCCCATCCGTCCTGGCGTTGCTGAGCGGGCCGAAAAACCCTGATTATCGTCACGACCTGGACAGCTTGGGTTCAATCGTGAGAGAAACGGGTATTGCATGGCACATAAGCTCGCTAGACGTCGAGCGGCATGGTGCGCGTGTCCTGCGCCCGGAGTCCCAGTTGGGGTACTGACGCGGGAAACGAGCGGCCAATCCGTCCGGCCGGGCATGTAGCGGCAGATCCAGGCCAAGACATCGATCCTGGAACTGCGCACGCTGGGTGTCCGAGGCCTGCTAGGGGGCCTCTTTGGGACCGTTGCCTCTTCTTCCGAGCGACACGGACGGCTGCGAAGGAATGCCGTGAGTCCTCATGGTGTTAGGCTTAGTGACGCATCGGGTGCCCCGTTCTGGATTGGGTGCTCGTCTGCAAACCAGGCGCTCGCCGGTAAACTCCGTTGGGACGGTATCGTTGCCGTACCCAAGGTCTTTGACGCAGGATGTCCCGTTGTCTCCTCAGGTGAGGAGCACGGTCAGCCTGCCGGGAGCGCGCAATCTGGGGACGCCGGCGAGCGGTACAGCCGCCTGGGCGCTCCCCGACTCATCTCCCTAGCATGCGGAGACATAGCGACGCACGGAGGAACGCAAGGCGTTGCGGGAATCGTGGACATTCGGCGGCTATCAGAGCAGCGCGAATCAACTCTGGCCCCAATGGGGCCGCTGTACCGGGTCGACGGGCCTAGCGGGTTCACCCAGGCGGCCGAGAATCATGGAAGGACCATTAGTGAGCGACACAACCGAACTCCTCGGTGGCGCGCCCAGCGCGCCTGAGGACGCCCCCGTCGGTATCTCGGCGCCGTCCGCGGCCGCTGACGGATCAGCACAGGGGGAGCCGGGGGCGCCAGGAGCGAGGGCGTCGACGTCCAAGTCGCGCAGTCGCGGTGGCACTGGCCTTTCCTCGCTGCTCATGCCCGAGCTGCAGCGCATCGCGCAAACGATGGGCATACCGGGAGCTGGCCGGATGCGCAAGGGACAGCTCGTCGAGGCAATTGAGGCCCGGCAGGGTGGAGCGCCCCGGCAGGGGGCGGGTGCTGCTAACCAAGGTTCGAACCAGCGTGTCGCGTCCGCGGGAGCTGACTCGGCCCGCCTGCGGAAGCAGGACGCTATGGAACCAGATACACATACGCAACCCGGCATCGGAGACGGTGCCGCGTCAGGCCTGGGCGCCAGCGCGCGCGGCGGGATCGGCGTGGACGGAGCCGGGCAGCAGCTCAGCTTCGACCAGTCGGCCGGGACTGACCGGCCCAACGGCCGGCCGCAGCAGGCCCCGGCGCAGCCAGCCGCAGCTCAGCAGGCTCCCGCTCAGCAGGCCGGAGCCCAGGAGGCCGGAGCCCGGGAGGCCGGAGCCCGGGAGGCCGGAGCCCGGGAGGCCGGAGCCCAGGAGGCCGGAGCCCAGGAGGCCGGAGCCCGGGAAGCCGGAGCCCAGGAAGCCGGAGCCCAGGAAGCCGGCGGCGTGCCGCAAGGCGCGCGCGAGGACATCCAGCCGGGTACACGGGACGAGGCCACGCCAGGCGAGGCGCAGCGCGGTGACCGGCGGCGCCGGAGCGGGCGCCGCGACGAACAGCCGTCGCGCGGCCGGGACCAGGGCGCCCGCGAGCCGTCCGGCCGTGACAACGGCGGCCGCGAGCCGTCCGGCCGTGACCAGGGCGGCCGCGAGCCGTCCGGCCGTGACCAGGGCGGCCGTGACCAGGGCGGCCGTGACCAGGGCGGCCGTGACCAGGGCGGCCGTGATCAGGGCGGCCGTGATTATGGCTCCCAGGAGCGCGGTGGCCGTGACCGGGAGCCCATGGCGGCCAACCGCGGGCCTTCGGGCGACCAGTACGACGATAGCGGCGGGCGCGGCCGCAGCCGGGACCGGTTCAGGAACAGGAACCGCAGGCGCGACCGCCAGGCCGAGCCGGAGACCGTGATCAGCGAGGATGACGTGCTCATCCCGATCGCCGGCATCCTCGACGTGCTTGACTCGCAGGGATACGCCTTCGTCCGCACCACCGGCTACCTGCCCGGGTCGAACGACGTGTACGTCTCGCTCTCCCAGGTGCGCAAGCACGGCCTGCGCAAGGGCGACGTCATCGAGGGCGCCGTTCGGCAGCCGCGCGACGGAGAGCGCCGGGAGAAGTTCAACGCCTTGGTCCGGCTGGACAAGGTCAACGGCCTGGACCCCGAGAAGTCCGTGGGCCGGCCGGAGTTCTCCAAGCTGGTGCCGCTGTACCCGCAGGAAAGGCTCAGGCTGGAGACCGATCCCGGCAATATGACCACCCGGATCATCGACCTGATCTGCCCCATCGGCAAGGGCCAGCGCGGCTTGATCGTGTCGCCGCCGAAGGCGGGCAAGACGATGATCCTGCAGTCGATTGCCAACGCCATCACCAAGAACAACCCGGAGTGCCACCTCATGGTCGTCCTCGTCGACGAGCGGCCGGAAGAGGTCACCGACATGCAGCGGACGGTGAAGGGCGAGGTCATCCACTCCACCTTCGACCACCCGGCCGACGACCACACCACGGTGGCCGAGCTGGCCATCGAGCGGGCCAAGCGGCTCGTGGAGATGGGCCACGACGTGGTCATCCTGCTCGACAACATCACCCGGCTGGGCCGCGCGTACAACAACTCGGCGCCCGCAAGCGGCCGCATCCTGTCCGGCGGTGTGGACTCCACGGCGCTGTACCCGCCCAAGCGGTTCTTCGGCGCGGCGCGCAACATCGAGCACGGCGGCTCGCTGACGATCCTGGCGGCGGCCCTGGTCGAGACCGGCTCCCGGATGGACGAGGTTATCTTCGAGGAGTTCAAGGGCACCGGCAACATGGAGCTGCGGCTGCGTCGTGAGCTTGCGGAGAAGCGGCTCTTCCCGGCGGTCGACGTGGATGCGTCGAGCACCCGTAAGGAAGAGATCCTGCTCTCGCCGGACGAGCTCAAGATCATCTGGCAGCTGCGCCGGGTGCTGCACGCGCTTGAGCCACAGCAGGCGCTTGAGCTGCTCATGGAGCAGATGCGCAAGACCAAGAGCAACGCCGAGTTCCTGCTCCAGGTGCAGAAGACCACCCTCGGCTCCTCCTGACGCCCTGATCCGGGCTTCCACGGCGCCGCGCCGCGCGTGGGAGCCCGGTTTCAGCACCTGCTGACCACCTGGACAGCGGGAATGCGGGATCAAGAAAACTGGTTTCACTGTCTGGCACACTAGAAGCCGCAACCATGCGGTACCGGTTCACGCCCTCGGGCGACCCGGCGACCGCTCGAGGCAGGAGTTGTCACATGAAGGCTGACATTCACCCCCAGTACAACGTCACCACGGTGACCTGTGGCTGCGGGAACACGTTCACCACGCGGAGCACCGCACCCAGCGGCACGATCCACGTCGAGGTCTGCTCTAACTGCCACCCGTTCTATACCGGCAAGCAGAAGATCCTCGACACCGGTGGCCGGGTCGCCAGGTTCGAGAAGAGGTTCGGCAAGAACCCTTCGACCAAGCCCTCCGACAAGAAGTAAACCCAGAGCCTGCAGGGCCCGGCCCGGCAGGCTCAAACCATCCAGCCGCCCGCCCGCGACGATAGTCGCAAGCGGTCCACCGTAGCCATACGTCGAGTGGTATCGGCGCGAGCCCTGTTCGGGCGCGAAGCCCAGGTTTACGGCCAGCAGTGGCTGGCAAGACCCGGTGGGCGCGATGGTGATTCGAATGGCGTTCGGGTGGCTCGTGTAGCTGCCCGACAGCCAGGCGAGTCATCACCACCGCCTATGGGCACCGAGAATATTGGAAGGATTTACCGGTGTTCGACCGGCTAAGCGAATTGGTTAGCGAGCATGCAGAGCTCGAGCATGCCCTCGCCGACCCGAACGTGCATTCCGATCAGGAGAAAGCACGCACGCTTGGCCGTCGCTACGCCGAGCTGACCCCGATCGTGCACGCTTACCTCCAGTGGCAGCAGACCTCGGCAGACGAGGGGGCAGCGCGCGAGCTGGCCAGGGAAGACTCCTCGTTCGCCGCCGAGGGCGAGCAGTTCGCTGCGCACCGGGAGGAACTCGAGGCCCAGCTGCAGAAGCTGCTCGTGCCGCGGGACCCCAACGACGGGCGTGACATCATTCTCGAGGTCAAGGCGGGCGAGGGCGGCGAGGAATCGGCGCTGTTCGCCGGCGACCTGCTCCGGATGTATCAGCGTTACGCCGAACGGCGTGGCTGGAAGACCGAGATCCTGGACTCCACCGTCACTGGGCTGGGCGGGATCAAGGACGCGACCGTTGCCGTGAAGGGCAAGGGCGCCGAGGGCGCCTGGTCCCGGCTGAAGTACGAGGGCGGAGTGCACCGCGTGCAGCGGGTGCCGGTGACCGAATCCCAGGGCCGCATCCACACCTCCGCGGCCGGCGTCCTGGTCGCGCCCGAGGCCGAGCCGGTCGAGGTGCAAATTAACGACAACGACCTGAAGGTCGACGTGTTCAGATCCTCGGGCCCGGGCGGACAGAGCGTCAACACGACCGACTCGGCGGTACGGATCACCCACCTGCCGAGCGGGATCGTGGTGTCCTGCCAGAACGAGAAGAGCCAGCTGCAGAACAAGGAGCAGGCGATGCGCGTGCTGCGCGCGCGGCTGCTCGCGCAGGCCGAAGCCGACGCCGACGCGAAGGCGAGCGCGGAACGGCGCAGCCAGGTGCGCACGGTGGATCGCTCGGAGCGGGTCCGCACCTACAACTTCCCGGAAAATCGCATCTCCGATCACCGGGTGGGCTACAAGGCCTATAACCTCGACCAGGTCATCGACGGTGACCTCGATGCGGTGATCGACGCGTTGGCGGCCGCGGACCTGGCCGCGAAGCTGGTTGGCCCTGGCGATGATGAGCCTGCTGCTTGACGAGGTAGCGCTGGCCGCGCTGCGGCTTGCCGATGCCGGAGTGGAATCGCCGCGCGCGGACGCCGAGCTGATCGCGGCCAGCGTGCACAATGTCAGGCGAGGCGAGCTGCACACGGTACGCGACTCCGATTTCGACGCGCGGTTCTGGGCCGACATCGCGCGCCGGGCGGCCCGCGAGCCGCTGCAGCACATCACCGGCCGCGCCCACTTCCGATATCTCGAGCTCGACGTGGGGCCGGGGGTGTTCGTGCCGCGCCCGGAGACCGAGGTGATGACCGGCTGGGCCATCGCCAGGCTGCGCGACATGGACGTCGCCGAGCCGGTGGTGGCCGACCTGGGCACAGGCTCCGGGGCTATCGCCCTGGCCATCGGGCAGGAGGTGCCCCGGGCCAGGGTGCACGCGGTCGAGGCCGATCCGCTCGCCCGGGCCTGGGCCGAGCGCAACGTCAGCAAGTACGTGGAGAGCGTCCCGTACACGGCCGGGCGCGTCATGCTGCACCCGGGCGACTTCGGCGACGTGCTCGGCGAACTCAACGGTACGGTTGACCTCGTGATCAGCAACCCGCCGTACATCCCGGTGGGGGCCCTGGTCGAGCCTGAGGTCAGCGAGTACGACCCGCCGGCCGCGCTGTGGAGCGGCGCCGATGGGCTGGACGCTGTTCGCGCGGTAGAACGCACGGCCCGGCGACTGCTCCGGCCCGGCGGTCTTGTCGCCGTCGAGCACGGCGCTCAGCAGGGGGCGGCGGTGTACTGGGTGTTCCCAGAGGAGTCCGGCTGGCGGGACACGCGCAACAACAAGGACTTGGCCGGCCGTGACCGCTTCGTCACCGCGGCCTGGTCGGGCGAAGGGGCCTGAGACATGCTGCCGGAAATGAGCGGAGTTGCGGCCAGATGAGCATGCGTTACGACTGTCGGGACGCGCAGATGCGAACCGCGGGAATTGACGCCGCGGTGACGGCGGCTCGCGGCGGCGAATTGATCGTGCTGCCGACCGATACGGTGTACGGCATCGGCGCGGACGCGTTCACCCCGTCGGCGGTTACCACCATGCTGGCGGCCAAGGGCCGGGGCCGGAGCATGCCGCCACCCGTTCTGATCGGCACCGCGCGGGCTGCGGCGGCGCTGGTGGAGGACCTCGGGGCGTTCGGGCAGGACCTGATCGACGAGTTCTGGCCCGGCGCGCTCACTTTGGTGTTCCGGGCCAGCCCGACGCTGCTCTGGGATCTGGGTGACACCAAGGGCACGGTCGCCCTGCGGATGCCGCTGCATTCGGTCGCGCTCGACGTGCTCAAGCAGACCGGGCCGCTCGCGGTGTCCAGTGCCAACCGGCACGGCCAGCCGTCGGCTACCAGCGCCGATGAGGCGGAGCAGCAGCTTGGCGAGGCGGTATCCGTGTACCTCGACGGCGGGCCGTGCGCCGACATCATCCCCTCGACGATTCTCGATTTGACCGGGACCATACCGAAGGTGCTCCGGGCCGGCGCGGTCTCCGTGGACCGACTGCGCGCGGTTTCGTCGGTCATCGCGGAGAACGAGCACTACGCCGAGAGCGCGGGCCCCGCCGACAGCCGGGTGGCCGACTTCAAGCCCGCGGCGCCGCATCCCCTCGAGGGCTCAGGAGGTTCTCTGGACCCCGCCGCCGGTGAGCCGCCCGCAAGCGCGTAGCCGGTGCCATAAAGTGGCCGTGATGAAAGATAAAGGGTCCGATCAGATCCAGGCCCGCTGAGGCGGCATGCGCGAGTACGCCCTAGTCTTGCTCGTCACCGCGGCGGTGACCTACCTGCTCACCCCGTTGGTGCGGCGGTTTGCGGTCGTCACCCGCGCGATTCATGAGCCGCGGGCCAGGGATACGCATACCGAGCCGACCCCGCTGCTTGGCGGCCTAGCCATGTACGGCGGCCTCGTCGCCGGACTGCTGATCGCTAGCCGGCTCTCCTTCTTGCAGGATCCCTTCCAGACGGCCGGGTCGAGGAGCGAAGCCGGGCTGCTGCTGGCCGGCGGCCTGGTGGTCGTCGTCGGGTTCGTCGATGACCGGTGGGGCCTCAGCGCGATCAGCAAGCTGGCCGGGCAGGTGGCCGCGGCCGGCATCCTGGTCTGGAGCGGCCAGTCGCTGCCCTGGCTGCCGATGCCCAATGGCGGCGTATTCTCGCTCGAACCGGACCTGAGCGTGACGCTGACCATCTTGCTGGTCGTGGTCACCATCAACGCGATCAACTTCATCGACGGCCTCGATGGGCTCGCGGCCGGCATCGTGGCCGTCGCCGCGCTGTCGTTTCTGGTCTACTCGTACACGCTGATCCGCAACATCGGCACCACCTCGCAGTCGCTGCCCGCGGTGGCGTCCGCGCTGCTGGCCGGCATGTGCATCGGGTTCCTGCCGCACAACTTCTACCCGGCGCGGATCTTCATGGGCGACATCGGCGCCATGCTGCTCGGCCTATTGCTCGCCTACGGGCCGATATCCAGCACCGATTCGCTCGACCCGGCCCTGCTTACCAACTATTCGCACACCCACACCCTGGACCGGTTCCCCACGCTTCTCCCGCTGCTGGTGCCGGCCGCGATCTTCGTCATCCCGTACGCGGACCTGATGTTCGCGGTCATCCGGCGGACCCGGGCAGGCAAGCCGCTGATGGCCGCCGACCGGCAGCACCTGCATCACCGACTGCTCAACATCGGCCATTCCTACCGGCAGAGCGTGCTGATCATGTACCTGTGGGCCGCGCTGTTCTCGGTCACCGTGGTATCGCTCTCGATCGTGCGGAGCCCCTCGGTCGTATTCGCCGCCGCCACCGTGGTGGCGGTGCTCGCCCTGCTGCCCGCCACCATGCCGTGGCTGCGCCCCTGGCGGGCCTGGGCCCGGAATAAGGCGGCGCCTGTCGGCGCCGCGCCCGCTGTCGCCCGGCGGCCCGCGGCGCCAGCGCCTGACGCGCTGCGATACTCCGCGCCGCTCGCCGCGGCGTCCGGCGCCGCTGTCAACGGCGCGAAGCCATCTGGCGACGGTCCGCGGCCCGGATACTCCCCGGAGACGGGCCCGTTCCGCGAGGCCAGCCCGTTCCCCGGGGATTCGTACCCCTCGGATCCGGGCCCGTTCTCCGCCGATGCGCTGCCCCGGGCCGGCCGTCTCCCTGGCGCTGACCCCTTCCCGGCCCAGAACCCGTTGCCCGGCCAGGGTCCCTTTCCCGGCCAGGGTCCCTTCCCGGCCCAGAACCCGTTGCCCGGCCAGGGTCCCTTTCCCGGCCAGGGTCCCTTCCCGGCCCAGAACCCGTTCCCCGGCCAGGGTCCCTTCCCGGCCCAGAACCCGTTCTCCGGCCCGGATCCCTTCTCCGGCCAGGGTCCCTTCCCGGCCCAGGATCCCTTCCCCGGCCAGGATCCCTTCCCCAGCGACGACCGGTTTCCCGGTCGTGACCCGTTCCCCACCCAGGACCCGGGCTCCGGCCAGCATCCTTTCCTCGGCCAGCCGCCCTTCCCCGGGCAGGATCCCGCCGCTGGCCAGCCGCCATTCACTGGTCCGGCCCCGTACCCCAGTGCCGCGCCGCTCCCGGAGGCGGAGGCGCTGTCCGAGGAGGACCCCCTCGACGGCCATGACCCATTTCCCCAGGCTCAGCGACCCGACGCGCGGCCCAGGTAGACGTCCAGAAGGACTCGGCTTTAGCTGTTCTTTACCTTCGCTTGTCCTTGCCTACCTCGGACGCCGTCACCCGCCGCGAGCCCACGCCGATGCACCAGAGCGGGAGAAATGTCCCGGCTATGAGGGTATTTTGCGAGGCCGTCCCGAGGGCGGCGGTGCGCGCGAGGCGCGGATCCGGGACGGGAAGGCGGGTCTGGCGGGGTCTCGCGCCTGGTGTTGGTCATAAATTGTGTGCGATCAGGTAAAGACAGAGTCAAGGACTTTGTGATATGTTTCACGAGCAGCCCCTCTACGGCTAATGAGAGGCCCGTGATACCTTTCGTAAACCTGACCGGATACCCGCACCGCGACAGCGGCGCGGCAACCGGCTCCTGCAACGTACGCGGGATATTGTTCCGCGTCAGCAGTGTTGCTGTCGAACCCTCAGGAGCCATGTAATGCTGGCGAAGTACGCCACGATCGTGCGGCGCGCGGGAGCGCTGACGGCCATCGCGGCCGCGATCATGGTCGCCGTAAGCGCCGCCCTGGTCGGCACCAAGGGACTGATCGGCGCCCTCATCGGGGTGGCCATCGTCACCGTGTTCTTCGGGATCAGCGTGGTCGTGGTGGGCCGGGCCGCGCGGGTCAGTCCGCCTGCCATGATGCTGGCCGCGATCATCACCTACCTGGTCAAGATCGTGGCCCTGGCGGTCGTGGTCTCCGCGCTGAACGGCACGACCGCGTTCAGCACCAGGGCCCTCGGCTTCATCGCGATCGGCTGCATCCTGGTGTGGAGCGCCACGCAGGTCATCACGGCGATCAAGGTCAAGATGCTCTACGTCGAGCCGGAACAGCAAACGGCGCGGCGAGGCGGGTGAGATGAGCAGCCACGGCAACCAAGCCGCCACCCGGCTCGACAGAACGGCCGTGCGGCGGAGGGCCGGGCCCAGGGCCTGGATACCGGCTGGACGGTGTTCGGCTACCTGCTCTCCGGGATGCTCGCCTACGGCAGCATCGGCTGGCTGATCGGCCGGGCTGTACACGTCTCGCTGCTCTTCCCGGTCGGCATGCTGGTCGGCCTGGGCATCTCGATCGGTTACATCATCTACCGCTACGGCGCAGGGAGCACTGGCGCAGCCCCAGGACCAGCGCAAAGGCACGAAAGGAGATGACCGGTGACCGGTGACGTCGAGCGTGCTCGCCAGCGGGGGCTGCCACATCTTCAACGGGTGCGGATTCCCTGCCCCGGGCCTGCAGGATTTCGACTGGAAGCCGTTCTTCACCATCGGCTCGTTCGGGTTCACCAAGCCGATGCTTCTCGCGATCCTGAGCGCGCTCGTGGTGATCGTGTTCTTCTGGGTGGCGTTTCGTAAGCCGAAGCTGGTCCCGCGCGGCATGCAGAACCTCGGCGAGATCGCGATCCTGGGCGTCCGGGACCAGATCCTCCGCCCGTCGCTCGGCAAGCGGGGCGACTCCTACCTGCCGTTCCTCGTGTCGCTGTTCTTTTTCATCTACATCATGAACCTGATGGAACTGATCCCGGTCTTCCAGTTCCCGGTCACGTCCAGGATCGGCTTCGTGTGGCCGATGGTGTTCATCGTCTACTTCCTCTACCTGTACCTGGGCGTCAAGAACCAGGGGGCATGGGGTTACCTCAGGAACATGATCCCGCCGGGCGTGCCGTGGCCGATCTACATCATCCTGGTTCCGGTCGAGCTGCTCAGGTTCTTCGTCTTCCAGCCGTTCACCCTCGGGGTGCGGCTCTTCGGGAACATGTTCGCCGGCCACCTGCTGCTGACGATCTTCACGATCGCGTCGTGGTACCTGCTGACCCTGTCCATCGGGCTGCTCTACGCCGTGGGTTCCTTCGCGCTGGCGATCTTCGTCTTCCTGCTCGAGATCCTGGTCACCCTGCTGCAAGCATTCATCTTCACCACGCTGACCGCGACCTACATAGCCAGCTCGGTGGAGCCGGTGCATTGACCGCGCTGTACCTCCGACCCATCCGGCGGGACGAGCCGCCGGTACGACACGTAAAGGACTGATCTATGTCTCTTACCACTGCTCTCGTAACCGCCGCCGCTGTTACTCCCAAGAGCGTGATAAGCATCAACGCCGGCGCCATCGGCTATGGTCTCGCGGCCATCGGCCCCGGCATCGGCATCGGCCTGGTCTTCGGCCACGCGATCGAGGCCATGGCCCGCCAGCCGGAGGCCACCGGCCGCATCTCACTGTACATGTGGATCGGCTTCTCGCTGACCGAGGCGCTCGCGCTGATCGGCCTCGTGGCCCCGTTCATCTTCAAGTACTGAGGTAACCGCGTCATGATCCAGCTCGCTGACAGCACGGCGTCGACGAACCCGCTGCTCCCCTCGTGGCCGGAGTTCATCATCGGCACGATCCTCTTCGTCTTGGTGTTCGGCGTCCTGGCCAAGCTGCTGCTGCCCCGGATCCAGCAGACGCTGGCCGAGCGCACCGAGCTGATCGAGGGCGGCCTGGCCCGGTCCGAGGAGGCGCAGGCCGAGGCCAAGCAGCTGCTTGACCAGTACCGCGAGCAGCTCGCCGAGGCCCGGCACGAGGCGGCCAGGCTCCGCGAGGAAGCCAGGGAGCAGGGCGCCCAGATCATCGCCGAGATGCGCGAGCAGGCTCAGGCCGAGGCGCGCCGGGTGACCGAGGCCGCGCAGGTGCAGATCGAGGCCGAGCGGCAGCAGGCGCTGAACACGCTGCGGACCGAGGTCGGCACGCTGTCGGTCGAGCTGGCCAGCCGAATCGTGGGCGAGTCGCTCACCGAGGAGGCCCGGCAGCAGCGGCTGGTGGACCGGTTCCTCGGCGAGCTCGAGGTATCTAGCCAGTGAAGCCGATCAGGCGTGTAATGCGGGGGGTGCCAGGGGGGTCGCCCCCCCGTGGCACGCAGCGCGGTGCCGGGGCGCTCCCCGCGGCCCGTTCGGACCAAATCTCCTTGACGTACGAGCGGGAGGCGATGAGCGTGCGCGGTGCGAGTAGGGCCTCGTTCGCCGAGCTCACCGAGCGGCTGGAGGCGGAGGACATTTCCAGCGCCGCCGTGGCCACCAGGCTCGGCGACGAGCTGTTCGCGGTCGTCGGCCTGCTCGACACCGAGCACCCGCTGCGGCGCGCGCTGGCCGATCCGGGCAAGCCCGCGGCGGAGAAGGGCGCGGTCGCGGGCGCGCTGCTGCACGGCAAGGTGACCCAGCGCACCGAGTCGCTGGTCGTGGCGGCTGCCGAAGCCCATTGGGCGACCCCGGGCGACATGGTCGACGCGATCGAGGAGCTTGCCATCCAGGCGATGGTGCTCGCCGCGGAAGCGGACGGCGAACTCGACGAGCTGGAGGACGGGCTGTTCAGGTTCGGCCGCGTGGTCGCCGGGCAGCCTGACCTGCGCGCCGCGCTGGCCGATCCCTCGCTGCCCGCGGAGCGTAAGCAGGGCCTGCTCAGCACGCTGCTCGACGGCAAGGTGACCCCGGTGACCCTGCGCCTGATCAGCCAGGTGGTGCTGCATCCGCGCGGACGGTCGCTCGTCGCGGCCCTGGACCTGTGCGCCGGCATCGCGGCGCGGCGCCGGGAGCAGCTGATCGCGGTGGTGCGCTCGGCGGTCGAGCTGTCCGCGACCCAGCGCAGGCGGCTCGCCGACGCGCTGGCCGCCTCCTACGGGCACCAAGTTCACCTAAATGTCGTGATTGACCCCTCGATTGTGGGTGGTATTTCCATCCAGATCGGGGATGAGCTTATTGACGGGACCGTGGCCAGCCGGCTGGCCGCCGTTCGGCGCAAGCTGGCGGGCTGACATGCTATCGAAAGCGGGAGAATCCGCCGCCGCTGACCAACAGACGAGCCGGGAAGCCTACGCAAGGAAAGACATAGAGGACAATGGCTGAGCTGACGATCCGGCCGGAGGAGATCCGGGACGCGCTGGCGCGTTTCGTCCAGGAGTACGAGCCCGAGGGCGCCGCACGCGAAGAGGTCGGCACCGTGACCGAATGCGGTGACGGCATCGCCCGGGTCGAGGGACTGCCCTCGGCCATGGCCAACGAGCTGCTCGTGTTCGAGAACGGCGTCCGGGGCCTGGCCCTCAACCTGGACGTGCGCGAGATCGGCGTCGTGATCCTCGGCGAGTTCAACGAGATCGAAGAGGGCCAGCAGGTCCGCCGGACCGGCGAGATCCTGTCCGTGCCCGTCGGCGACAGCTTCCTCGGCCGGATGGTCGGCCCGCTGGGCGAGCCGCTGGACGGCCTGGGCCCGATCGAGGACACCGAACTGCGGCCGCTCGAGACGCAGGCCCCCTCGGTGGTGGAGCGCCAGCCGGTGAGGGAGCCGCTGCAGACCGGCATCAAGGCCATCGACGCGATGACCGCGATCGGCCGGGGCCAGCGGGAGCTGATCATCGGCGACCGGCAGACCGGCAAGAGCGCCATCGCCATCGACGCGATCATCAACCAGAAGGCGAACTGGGAGTCGGGCGACGTCACCCGCCAGGTGCGCTGCGTCTACGTCGCGGTGGGCCAGAAGGGCTCGACCATCGCCTCGGTCCGCCAGACGCTTGAGGAAACCGGCGCGCTGGAGTACACCACGATCGTCGCCGCCCCGGCCTCCGACCCGGCGGGCTACAAGTACATCGCGCCGTACACCGGTTCGGCCATCGGGCAGCACTGGATGTACCAGGGCAAGCACGCGCTGATCATCTTCGACGACCTGTCCAAGCAGGCCGACGCGTACCGCGCGATCTCGCTGCTGCTGCGCAGGCCGCCGGGACGCGAGGCGTACCCGGGCGACGTCTTCTACCTGCACTCCCGGCTGCTCGAGCGGTGCGCCAAGCTGTCCGACGACCTGGGCGGGGGGTCGCTGACCGGGCTGCCGATCGTCGAGACCAAGGCGAACGACATCTCCGCCTACATCCCGACGAACGTCATCTCCATCACCGACGGGCAGATCTTCCTCGAGACCGACCTGTTCAACTCGGGCGTCCGTCCCGCCATCAACGTCGGCCGGTCGGTCTCCCGGGTCGGCGGTAACGCGCAGATCAAGGCGATGAAGAAGGTCGCGGGCAGCCTGCGGCTGGCGCTGTCGCAGTACCGCGACCTCGAGGCGTTCGCCGCGTTCGCCTCCGACCTGGACGCGGCCTCCCGGGCTCAGCTCGACCGGGGCGCGCGGCTGGTGGAGCTGCTCAAGCAGCCGCAGTACGACCCGTTCCCGGTCGAAAACCAGGTGGTGTCGATCTGGGCCGGCGGCAACGGCTACCTGGACGACGTGCCGATCGAGGACGTCAGCCGGTTCGAGAGCGAGTTCCTCGAGTACCTGAAGCGGCAGCACGCCGGCATCCTGCAGACGATCAGGGAAACGCTCGACCTGAGCGAGGACACCATCACCGCGCTCAAGGACGCGATCGAGGAGTTCCGCAAGGTCTTCGAGACCAGCTCCGGCGAGCTGCTCAGCGGCGAAGACGAGCCGGCCGAGGCGCTGGAGGACGAGGGCCAGGAGAAGATCGCCCGGCGGAACCCACCCCAGCCCGAGAACACCGAGAAGAAGTAGCCCATGGGAGCCCAGCTTCGTCTGGTCAGGCGGCGGATCAGCTCGGTCCAGTCCATCGCCAAGATCACCCGTGCGCAGGAGCTGATCGCGTCGTCACGGATCGTCCGGGCGCAGCAGCAGATGCGCGCGGCCGAGCCGTACGCGCGGGAGCTCACCCGCGCGGTGGAGGCGGTGATCAGCCGTTCGACCACGATCAACCACCCGTTCACCGAGGAGCCGGAGAACCCGTCGCGGGCCGCGGTGCTGATCTTGACCAGCGACCAGGGCTTCGCCGGCGCCTACAACGCCAACGTGCTGCGTGAGTCGGCCCGGCTGCGGCAGCTGCTGCGGGACCGGGGCATCGAGCCGGTCCTGTACGTGGCCGGCCGTAAGGGCATCGCCTGGCACCGGTTCCGCGAGCTTGACGTCGCGGAATCCTGGAGCGGTTTCTCCGCCGCGCCGAGGTACCGGGACGCGCAGCAGATCGCCACCACGCTGATCGAGGCGTTCAATGCCGGTCGGGACGGAGCCGAAGGCGGCGGCGTGGACGAGATCCACCTGGTCAGCACCGAGTTCGTCTCCATGCTGACGCAGCGGCCCGTGGTCCGCAGGCTCCTGCCGCTGCAGATCGAGGACACCGAAGAGCCGAGCCCGTCCGGCCCGCTGCCGCAGTACGAGTTCGAGCCGTCGCCGCCCGAGGTGCTCGACGCCCTGATGCCGCAGTACGTGGCGAGCCGGATCTTCTACGCCATGCTGGAGGCGGCGGCCGCCGAGCTGGCCTCGCGGCGGCGCGCGATGAAGGCGGCCACCGACAACGCGGGTGATCTGCTCGAGACGCTGACGCGTGAGGCGAACAACGCCCGGCAGGCCGAGATCACCCAGGAAATCAGCGAGATCGTCGGCGGCGCCAACGCGCTCGCTGACGCAAGCGCAACGAGTGAGTGAGGGACACATGACCGCGACCGTTGAAAACTCAGCCGAGAGCGGCGAAGCCGCCACGGGCGCCGGCCGTGTCGCGCGGATCATCGGCCCCGTCGTGGACGTCGAGTTCCCCGCGGACCAGATGCCGGAGATCTACTACGCGCTGCACACCGAGGTCACGCTCGGCGACGACACGCGGCTGCTGACGCTGGAGGTGGAGCAGCACCTGGGCGACGACCTCGTGCGCGCCATCTCCATGCAGCCCACGGACGGCCTGGTCCGCGGCGCCGAGGTGACCAACACCGGCGCGCCGATCGAGGTGCCAGTCGGCGATGTCACCAAGGGGCACGTGTTCAACGCCCTCGGCGAGACGCTCGACGTGCCCACCTCCTCCCTGAACATCACCGAGCGGTGGCCGATCCACCGCGAGCCCCCGCCGCTGGACCAGCTCGAGCCGAGGACCGAGATGTTCACCACCGGCATCAAGGTCCTCGACCTGCTGACCCCGTACGTCCGGGGCGGCAAGATCGGGCTGTTCGGCGGGGCCGGGGTCGGCAAGACCGTGCTGATCCAGGAGATGATCCGCCGCGTGGCCCTGAACTTCGGCGGCGTCTCGGTGTTCGCCGGGGTGGGGGAGCGCACCCGCGAGGGCAACGACCTGTTCCTCGAGATGACCGAGTCCGGCGTCATCAACGACACCGCGCTGGTGTTCGGCCAGATGGACGAGCCGCCGGGTACCCGGCTGCGCGTCGGCCTGTCGGCGCTGACCATGGCCGAGTACTTCCGCGACGTGCAGAAGCAGGACGTGCTGCTGTTCATCGACAACATCTTCCGCTTCACCCAGGCCGGCTCGGAGGTGTCCACGCTGCTCGGCCGGATGCCCTCGGCCGTCGGTTACCAGCCGACGCTGGCCGACGAGATGGGCCAGCTGCAGGAGCGGATCACGTCGACCCGCGGTCACTCGATCACCTCCATGCAGGCGATCTACGTGCCCGCCGACGACATCACCGACCCGGCGCCGCACACCGTGTTCGCCCACCTGGACGCGACCACGGTGCTGTCCAGGGAGATCACCGAGAAGGGGATCTACCCGGCCGTGGACCCGCTAGACTCCACCTCACGGATCCTGGACGCCAGGTACGTCGGCCAGGAGCACTACAACGTAGCCCGCGAGGTACAGCAGATCCTGCAGCGGTACAAGGAACTGCAGGACATCATCGCCATCCTCGGCGTCGACGAACTTGGCGAAGAGGACAAGGTCGTGGTGCAGCGGGCCAGGCGGATCGAGCGGTTCCTGTCCCAGCCCATGTACGTGGCCGAGCAGTTCACCGGGCAGCCGGGTGTCTTCACACCGCTTGAGGAGACGATCTCCTCGTTCAAGGCGATCGCCGAGGGTAAGTACGACAACCTGCCCGAGCAGGCGTTCTACATGGTCGGCGGGATCGAGGACGTGGAGACGAAGGCCAAGGGGATGGAGCGGTGACCTTGCGGGTAGCGCTGGTCATCCCGGACCGCGAGCTGTGGTCGGGCGAGGCCAGTACGGTGATCGCCAAGACCACCGAGGGTGACATCGGCGTGCTCACCGGGCGCGCTCCGGTGTTCGGCATCCTGGCCGAGGGCAGCCTGGTCGAGATCGTCACCGAGGAGTCCAGGGTCAAGGCGGCGGTCAGCGGCGGGTTCCTGTCCGTGGCCGACGACCAGGTGTCGATCCTGGCCGCCCAGGCCCAGCTCGGCCAGGACGTCGACGTAGAGGTAACCCGTGAGGAGCTGGCCGCCGCGCTCGCCGAAGCCAGCCCGACCGCCGAGGATAGCCCCGAGGCCAAGTACGCCAAGGCGCTGCTGCGGGCCGCAGGGGACCAGGCTTAACCTTCAGTGGGCGGAGCGCTGGCGCTTGATGCGGCCTGGCTCTTCGCCGCCTTCCTGGTCATCCTGATCGTGGCCGCCGCCATCATCGCCGCCCGCAGGTTCCTGCTCGAGCGCGGCGGCGGCACGGTGGAGTGCGGCCTGCGCAAGGGGAGCGGGCCCTGGCGTCTCGGCGTAGCGTCCTACCAGCGCGAGGAACTGTGCTGGTTCGGCATCTTCGGGCTCTCGATGCGGCCGGACGAGGTCTTCCCCCGGCACGACCTGACCTTGGTGTCCCGGCGGCTGCCCAGCGACGCCGAGGCGGCCAGCCTGGGGCCCGGCAGGATCGTGGTCGAGTGCAAGCTAGCCGAGGACGGCAGCCAGCTTGGCCCGTCGGCCCCCGCGGCGGTGCTCGATGGCTCGGGCGGTGCTCATGGCTCGGCCGCTCCGTTCGGCCGGCTAATCCGGGTTCGCCGTAACCGGGTTCGGCGGCGCTCTGGACGCCGAGACCGTCGAGCTGGCCTTGGGCGAGGCGGCGCTCACCGGCCTGCTCTCTGGCTCGAGGCCGCCCCGCCCGGCTCCCACCTAGGCGTAGCCCTGTAAAACGTTCAGCCGCGTTCGCCGCCTGGCTTCCACAGCACGTCGTCGTGGCCCGCGTTGGCCTGGCGGGCGAGGATGAACAGCAGGTCGGACAGGCGGTTCAGGTAACGGGCGGGCAGCGGGCTCACCGAGTCACCGTGCTCACCGACCGCGGCCCAGGCGCTGCGTTCGGCCCTGCGCGTGACGGTCCGCGCCATGTGCAGCAGCGTGGTCCCCGGGCTGCCGCCCGGCAGCAGGAAGCTGCGCAGTGTCGGCAGCACGGAGTTGTACGAGTCGCACTCGTTCTCCAGCCGGGTGATGTAGGCGTCGTCGATCCGCAGCGGCGGATAGGGCGGCGGCGTGTCGGACACCGGGTTGGCCAAGTCGGCGCCGACGTCGAATAGCTCGTTCTGCACCCTGGCGAGCAGCCCTGATATGTCGGCGGAGAGATTACCGAAGGTAATCGCCACGCCGATGGCGCAGTTCGCTTCCTCCACGTCGGCGTAGGCGGCGAGGCGCGAGTCGGTCTTGGCGGTCCGGCTGCCGTCGGCGAGCGCGGTGCTGCCGTCGTCGCCGGTACGTGTATAGATGCGGGACAGCACGACGGGGTTTTCGCTGCGGTTACGCGACATGAACCCACCCTAAGGGAAACCGTGAGCGGACCTCGCTGACCCATGGCCCGAACGGTCGCGACCAAAAAGTGATCATCCGATTGACCAGGGGTGTTCACATTCATCGCACGTTGTGGCATCGTATGATTACGATGAGTGATCACATTGGTGATCAGCAGCGACCGGACGCACAGGGGTTCCAACCGCTGTTACCGTGCGTATCGGCGTGGCTAGCACGTCAGCTTGCGGTGAGCATCGCGGACGTCCGGATCCGGCGGTTCTCGGGGGCCCGCCGGACTCCGGACAACCCCGTCTCCCCGCTCGCCTCCGGAGCCCCACCCGCCGGAGCCCCACCCGCCTCCGGAGCCCCACCCGCCTCCGGAGCCCCACCCGCCTCCCCTGCCCCCGTCACGGCGCGCCGCCTTCCCTCGTCGCTCGGCCCCCGCTCCTCAGTCCCGGCGCCGCCGCGCCCCTCCGGCTCACGCGTTATTGTTCCCTTTACCCCTCATAGGAGACCGCCGTGTATGACTACATCATCGTCGGCGCCGGAAGCGCGGGCTGCGTCCTGGCGGCGCGGCTGTCCGCCGATCCCACCGTCAGCGTCCTGCTCCTCGAAGCCGGGCCGGCCGATGACGCCGATGAGATCCGCGCCCCCGCCGCGCTGAACAGGCTGTTCCAGACCGAATACGACTGGAACTACCTGACCGTTCCGCAGCACCGCGCGGCCGGACGGTCCATCTACTGGCCGCGGGGCAAGGTCCTCGGCGGCTCGTCGTCGATCAACGCGATGGTCTACATTCGCGGCAACCGCCATGACTACCAGATCTGGCGGGACGAGCACGGCTGCACCGGCTGGGGCTATACGGACCTGATGCCATACTTCCGCCGGGCCGAGGACAACTCGCGTGGAGCCTCCGCCTACCACGGCACGGGCGGGCCGCTGGCCGTCACCGACCCGCGGTACAAATCACAAGCCTGCGAGGCGTTCATCGCGGCGGCCCAGGAACAGGGCGCGACGGCCAACGGCGACTTCAACGGGCCGCGCCAGGATGGCGTCGGCTGGTACCAGCTGACCCAGCGGAACGGCCAAAGGTGTTCGGCGGCCACGGCCTACCTGCACCCCGCCATGTCCCGGCCGAACCTGGTCGTCCACACCGACGCCCTGGTGACCAAGGTGATCATCGAGGGCGGCCGGGCCGCCGGCGTGAGCTACCTGCACCACGGCGAGACCCAGACCGCCCAGGCCAACGCCGAGGTCATCCTGTCCGGCGGCGCGATCAACAGCCCCCAGCTGCTGATGCTGTCCGGCGTCGGCCCGGCCGATCACCTGATCGAGATGGGCATCGACGTGGTGGCGGACATCCGCGGTGTCGGCGTGAACCTCGGCGACCACCCGGTGCTGCCGGTCATCTGGTCCACGCCGGGGGTCCGCGGCCTGTGGGAGAAGAGCGGCAACGGGAACGTGCTGCGCTGGCGGCTGACTCACCGTGGCCCGCTGACGAGCAATACAGCCGAGGCGGGCGGCTTCGCCCACTCCGAACCCGGGCTGCCCGCACCGGACCTGCAGCTGCACGTGCTGCCCGCGCCGTACCGCAACCAGGGCCTGGCCGACCCCGCCCAGCGCGCGATGACAGTGCTGGTCGGCCTGGTCGACGTGGCCAGCCGCGGCCGGATCAGGCTGCGCAGCGCCGACCCCAGGCACCGGCCGGCCATCGACCCTGGCTACCTGTCCGACGACCGGGACGGGCGGGCGCTGGCCGCGGGGCTGAAGATGGCCAGGGAGTTCATAACGGCCAGGCCGATGGCCGCGATCTGCGAGAGCGAGCTGGCCCCCGGCGCGCACATCCGCTCCGACGCCGAGCTCCTGGCGTACGTCCGGTCCAGCGTGGTGACCCTCTACCACCCGGTCGGCACCTGCGCGATGGGCGGGGAGTCGCGGTGGAACAGCGTGGTCGACCCCGAGCTCCGGGTCCGCGGCGTGGCCGGGCTGCGAGTGGTCGACGCGTCGGTGATGCCGGTTGCGCCGCGGGGGAACACCAACGCGCCCACGATCGCGATCGCCGAACGCGCCGCCGACCTGATCGCGGGCCGGGCGCCGCTGGCCGCGGCCGACCCCGCCGATCCCGTCGACGCCATGGTGATCGCCGCCAGCCCTGCCAGCTCCGGCCACCCTGCCAGTCCCGGCCATCCTGCCAGCTCCGGCCACCCTGCCAGTCCCGGCCACCCTGCCAGTCCCGGCCACCCTGCCAGTCCCGGCCACCCTGCGAGTCCCTAGCGCCCCCGGCGCGCCCCCCGGGGCCGGTAAAGCCGACCGTGCAGCAAGGTAACCAAGGTGATGATCCGGCGCATATCCCGGTCGGTCCGGCCGAACGAGGTGAGGTTAATCAGCGGCCGCATCCGCTGACGCGTGATGGCCTTGGGGCGGGTGAACTCACGCAGCCCATCGGCACCATGAATCCGCCCGAACCCCGACTCGCCCACCCCGCCAAACGGCAGCGCCGGCACGATCGCGAACCCGAGCACCGAATTTACCGAGGTCATCCCGCTGCGCAACGAGCGTGCCGCCGCCATGGCCGCCGAACGGTCCCTGGCGAACACCGCCGACCCCAGCCCGTAACGCCCCGCGTTGGCCAACGAGACGCCCTCGGCCAGGTCCGCCACCGGCGTCACCGTCACGGTCGGCCCGAACGTCTCCTCGGTCACCGCCGTGGAATGCTCAGGCACCTCGGTCAGGATCACCGGCCGCACGTACGGCGCGACCACCGCGTCCGCCCCGCCGACCACCGGCTCCGCCCCGGCGACCACCGAGCGGCCGCCCCGGGCCAGCGCGTCCGCCACGTGCTTGGCCACGATCTCCGGCTGTGACGGCAGGGTCATCGGCCCGTAGGAGGCCTCGCGGTCGAACCCCGGGCGCAGCCCGGACACCCGCTGGGTCAGCCGTTCGGTGAAGCTGTGGTACACCGCCTCGACCACGTAAACGCGCTCGATCCCGATGCAGGTCTGCCCGGCGTTGGACATCGCGCCCCAGGCGGCGGCGTCGGCGGCCGCGTCCAGGTCGGCGTCGGCGCTCACCAGCAGGGCGTCCTTGCCGCCGCACTCGGCCAGGACCGGGGTGAGGGTATCGGCGGCGGCGCCCATCACCTTGCGCGCGGTGGCCGCCGAACCGGTGAACGCGATCTTGGCGACGCCGCTGCGCGCCAGCGCCTCCCCGGTGGCACCGGGCCCGGTGACCAGCTGGAAGGCCGGCTTGGACTCCCCGAAGCTGCCCAGCGCCTCGCCGAACGACCGGACCAGCCATTCCCCGGTCGCCGGGGTCAGCTCCGACGGCTTGAAGACGACCGCGTTGCCGGCCGCCAGCGCGTACGCGATCGAGCCCACCGGGGTGAACACCGGGTAGTTCCACGGCGCGATCACGCCGATCACGCCAAGCGGCTGGTATTCGACCGTGGACGCCTGGTTGATGGCCGCGAGGCCGCTGCGCACCCGGTGCGGGCGCAGCACCCGGCGGGCATGCCGGGCGGCCCAGTCGATGTGCACGATGGCCAGGATGATCTCGAGCTTGGCGTCGTCGAGCGGCTTGCCGGTCTCGACGTGCACGAGCTGGGCCAGCCGGCTTATGTACCTGGTCAGGTACGACTTCCAGGCGAGCAGGCGGATCCGCCGGCCGGACCAGCCAAGCCCGGCCCACCACACCGCGGCCTCGCGGGCCTGGGCCACGGCGGCATCGACCTCGCGGCGCCCGTGCACGGGGAAGGTGGCCAGCACTTCGCCGGTGGCCGGATTCACTGTCTCAAGCATCGCTGACCAGTAAAGCACGAAGCTACGCTGGGCTGACACCGGCCAAAGGGGGATTCGCTTGGCGTCGCGCCCGTACGTGCTGCTGTCCTGCGCCACCTCGGCCGACGGCTACCTGGACGACGCGAGCCCGCGGCGCCTGATCCTGTCGGGTCCCGCCGACCTGGACCGCGTGGACGAGGTCCGGGCGG
Organism: uncultured Actinomycetes bacterium; assembly: GCA_963798675.1. Classification (GTDB taxonomy): domain Bacteria; phylum Actinomycetota; class Actinomycetes; order Streptosporangiales; family Streptosporangiaceae; genus Palsa-504. Next base: position 24,148 of record CAWCUJ010000015.1, read on the forward strand.
GCTGCGACGCGATCATGGTCGGCGCGCAGACGGTCCGGCAGGACAACCCGCGGCTGCTGATCAGGGACCCGCGCCGCCGCGCCCGCCGGGTCGCCCGCGGCCTGCCCGCCCATCCGGTCCGGGTCACCCTCACCGCCACCGGCGACCTGGACCCGCAGGCTCGTTTCTTCGCCCCTGGCGTGCTTCGCCTGGTGTACAGCGCCAGCCCCGCGATCGGCCGGGCCCGGGCGCGGCTGGGGCATAGCGCCGTAGTCATCGACGCCGGCGATCCGCTCTCCCTCGATCTCGTCCTTTCCGATTTGGCCGAACGAGGCGTACTGCGTCTCATGGTCGAAGGAGGAGCCCGGCTACTCGGCGCCTTCCTGGCCGGAGGCCTGGCCGACGAGCTCGACCTCGCCGTGGCCCCCTTCTTCGTGGCCGACCCCGACCCGAAGACCGCGCCCCGGCTCAACCTCCCCCGCCCCGTCCCCGCTGCCCCGATGACGCTCGCCGAAGTCTCCCGGGTAGGCGAGGTCGGGCTGTTCCGCTACCTGCTCGGCCCCGGCGGTCCGGATCACCGGTTCCTGCGCTGGGCGGTGCAGCTGGCGCGGCTGTGCCCGCCGTCGGGCACGGCTTTTTCCGTCGGGGCGGTCATCGTCGGCGAGGACGGCGAGGTGCTGGCCACCGGGTTCTCCCGCGAGCAGGAGGACCACGATCACGCCGAGGAGGTGGCCCTTCGTAAGCTGGCCCTCCGTAAGCTGGGTCCGTCCGATCCCCGGCTGCGGCACGCCACCATCTACAGCTCACTCGTGCCCTGCGGTGCCCGGGCGTCACGCCCGGTGACCTGCGTCCAGCACATCGTCGCGGCGGGCATCCCGCGCGTTGTCTTCGCCTGGCGCGAGCCCCGCCTGTTCACCGACGGCGAAGGTGCCGAACAGCTCCGGGCCGCGGGCGTGGCCGTCACCGAGGTGCCAGGGCTGGCCGGGCAGGCCCGGGCGGTCAACGCCCACCTGCTCGGATCCGGCGCGTGACCGCACCTGAGCTGCGTAAGTCCAGGGTCGCGATCTTCGGCTAGGCCGGAACGGATGCCCATGGTGGTCCCTTTGAAGTCAGCCGGTGGCTAGGATGCGGTCCGCGTCGGCTTAATTGCCGGGAACGGTATAGCCTTCGTCGTCCGCAGCAGCGCCGGGAGCTTGTTCAGTTCCTTGGCGTAGGCGGTGCGGTATTGCTGGACCGCGGCGGTGAGCGCTTGGGCGTTGGCGTTGACGATCTGCTGCTCGTAGCTGGCCTGGACGGCGAAGTAGATCCCGGCCAGGTCCGCGGACTGGGTGCAGTCGGCATCCGTGGCGGCCGTCGCGATCTGCGCCTGGTTGGCGGCTGCGCTCACCGGGGTATCGGGGCTGATCTGGTGGCTGCCGCCGTACATGGCCTGCAGCTCCTGTCCCCATACGGCCTGCGGCTGGTGGAAGGTGTAGCCGTTCTTCGCCATGCAGGCGGACCAGGCGTTCGTGGCGTTCTTTACCGCCGCGTCCTTCAGCACGTCGTTGTAGATGTCGTTGATCAGCGCCTGGATGCCGGCCAGCGAGCCGTTTTGCGCGGCGTTGGTGAAGTCCTGCACGATGGTGGCGCACTTGCCCATCGCGGTCTGCTCCGCCTGGGGGAGGCTGGCCGGGTTCGTGCCCGGCGGCGGGACGTCGATGCCCAGGGCGGTCAGCGCGGAGCCGGGGGGAACCCGGAAGCCGTACTGCTCCGCCTCGGCGACTCCCAGGTAGCCCCATTCCCCCCAGGGCTGCGAGAACGCCAGGTTTGCTGGTCCGAGGCTGATAGCGAACGGGGTGTTGCCGCTGTTCGGGTAGCCCGCTGCGGTCATGCACGCGATGGCGAGCGCGTTACTCGACTCATTGGGCGCCAGCCCGTCGTTGTTGGACTGGCCGAGCGCGGCGTAGGGGGTGAACGCCTCCCGGGACAGCGCCGCCTGGACCGAGGAGGGCGGCTGCGGCTGGCCGACACCGGGCGTGCTCACGGTCGTGTCTGGTCCCCTGGGCGCGGCGGCAGTGCAGGCGGTAAGGCCTGCGCAAAAGCAGATCAGGAGGCAGAAGCCGGTGCGGATTCCCATCATCGTTCCTTTCATGCGTGCCGCAGCGCCGCGAGCGGGCTGGTCCGCGCCGCGCGCAGCGCGGGGTACGCACCGGCCAGCAGGCCGACGACGCTGCCGATCAGCGGCGCGGGCAGCGTAAATGCCGGGTTCAGCACGGCGGTCCAGTCCTTGGCCGCGGCGAAGATCACCACGGTCCCGACGCCGATGCAGGTGCCGATCAGCCCGCCGAGCGTGCCGAGCGCCGTGGACTCCGCGAGGAACTGCGCGGCGATGTGCCGCGGCCGGGCGCCGACGGCGCGGCGCAGGCCGATCTCCTCGGTGCGCTCGAGCACGGCGACCAGCGTCGTGTTCGCGATCCCGACCGCGCCGATCAGCAGGCTGATCGAGGCCAGGACCAGGAACAGGCCGGCCAGGTCGCCGCTCACCTCGCCCTGCAGGTTCTGTGGGTTGGGCGGAGACGTCACGATCAGCCGGCTGGGTCGGCCGGCAGTTCGGCGGCAGCCATCTGCCGTGCTACCGCCTGCGCGGCGCCGATTCTGGTCGCGATGACCAGCTGGGCCTCGTCCTGGTTCCCGATGCCAGGCTCCGGATTGCCGAAATCGGCCAGGGCCGTATTCTCCGGGATCAGCATCGCGCTCTCGTCGGTCACCACGCGCTGCGCGGAGCTGTAGACGCCGACCACCGTGTACGCGATGCCGTCGACGAACACGGCGGGATGGCTGGGCAGGCGCGCGGGGGAGATGCCGAGTGCGGCCGCCGTGGTGGTGTCGATCATCGCGACGTGCTGGCTGGTGTCGTTCTCGTACCTGCTCAGCGGCGAGCCCGCGACCATCGTCAGTCCCATCGCCTGCACCGCGCCTGGCGAGGCGGCCAGCAGGTTGACCGTCTGGGAGGGGGTGGCGGAGACCGCGAGCGAGCCGGTGAAGTTCGTGCCCTCCGGGAGCGAGACCGGCCACCAGACACCCGCCGCGGCCACCCCGTTGACATGGTCGGCGATCGCATCCGCGTCGGCCGGGAAGCCGATCGCGGGGTTGGTGTCGGGCGGGGCGACGTCGTTGGCCGGACCGTTGTCTTCCACGGTTACCGTGGTGTCCTGCAGGACCGTGAACTGGTGTGAGATCTGGCCCGCCCCGGTGGCGGTCAGGCCGAGCACGGCCACGAACGCGCCCACGCCGAGGACCGTGCCAAGCATGGTCAGCCCGGCCCGGCCCGGCCGCTGCACGATCCCCGCGACCGCCTCGGCCGTGGCGTCCCGCGCGGTCAGCCGCGAGGTCGGCAGGCCAGTACGTGACCTACGCATGATCGGCCTCGATTCGCATCGACAGCACCCCGTCGCTGATCGCGACCGTCCGGCCGGCGTGCGCCGCCACTCCTGCGTCGTGCGTGATCACCACGATCGTGAAACCGGCCGCGTTCAGCTGGTCGAGCAGTGCCATGAGCGCGGCCGCGTTCCGCGAGTCCAGGTTCCCCGTCGGCTCGTCGCACAGCAGCAGGCTCGGCCGGTTGACCAGCGCCCGCGCTATCGCGACCCGCTGGCATTCCCCGCCGGACAGCGTGGTGGGCAGCGCGTCGAGCCGGTGTCCCAGCCCGACCGCGTCGAGCACGTCGACCGCCGCCTGCACCCGGCCGCCTCGCGGCGTCTGGTTGTAGAGCTCGGCGAGCAGCACGTTCTCCACCGCCGTCCGGTAGGGCAGCAGGTGGAACGACTGGAAGACGAACCCGATCCGCCTGCCGCGCAGCGCGGACCGGTCCCGGTCGTTCAGCGCGGAAGTGTCCAGGCCGTCCAGCAGGTAGCTGCCCTCGGTCGGTGAGTCGAGCAGGCCCAGCAGGTGCAGCAGCGTCGACTTGCCCGAGCCGGACGGCCCGGTCACCGCGACGTAGTCGCCCGCCTCGATCACCAGGTCGGCCGGGCGCAGCGCCGGCACCGGCGGCGGGCCGGGGTAGGTGCGGGCCAGGCCACGCAGTTCGATTACCGGCCCGAGGTTGCGCGCTGTCATCAACCACTCACCACCACGTGATCGCCGGCGGCCAGCGCCCCAGAGGTCACCGGAGTCACCTGGACATAGCCGTTCTCGGAAATGCCCGGCGTCACCGGGATCTGGGTCTGCTTCCCGTGCGCGCCCACCACGGTGACGTCGCTCGTGCCGGACGCCGTGCCGACGATCGCGGCGACCGGCACCGTGAGCACCGGCCCCTCGGTCTTCCCCGTCTCGACGGTGACCAGGACGTTCTCGCCGTTCAGCGCCGAAGCCAGCGGCTTGGACGGAGTCACGGTCAGCGGGATGAACAACGTCGCGCCCGAGCTACCAGAGCTGCTTGAGCCGGACGACCCGGACGACCCGGAAGACCCGGAAGACCCGGAAGACCCGGAGCCGGCGGACCCCGAAGAGCCCGCCGAACCCGAGCCGCCCCCGACGTCCACCACCGTTCCTGTCGGCGCTACGGTGGTCGCCGTCCCCAGGTCAGCCACGGTCCCCGTCGCGTGGATGCCGGTCACCTCGTCGTAGATCGTCACATCCAGGCCGGACTTCACCTGACCGGCGTAGGCCGGCGGCAGTTCACCGGTCAGCGCCAGCGACCCGCGGGCGGCGAGCTCGAGGAACGGCTGGCCGGGCTGCTGGCCGGTCGCGCCGTTCACCGCGACTACCGTCGCGGGCAGCGACGGCAGGAACACCACATCCGCGGCCGGCACGCCGCCCGAGGACGGCGGGGTGTAGCCGAGGTGCTCGTAGTACAGGTACACGGCGTACTCGGTCGCCGAACCGAAGTAGCCGGGCGTGTCACCGTCGTCGTAGTACCCGAGCGAGGCGAGGGCCTTTTGCAGCTCGGTCACGTCCGGTCCGCTCTCGCCCGGCGTCAGGTCCCGCCACGCGGGCACCGTGCCGGTCAGCGCGAACAGCGGCTGGCCGTCGATCTCGGCGAGCTGTTCGCCGCTGGCGATCGTGTCGCCGGCGGCGACGTGCAGCTTCGATATGTACACCGCGGACCCGCTTCCGCCCGTGGCCGACGATCCTCCCCCGGCGGACGAGTTGCCCGCGGCCGACCCCGAATCCGACGGCGAACTCGACGACGGAGCGCTCGCGTACACGTCGTACTGCGTCGCCGGGTACACCACGCCGCGCATCTCGACCGAGGAGGTAAGGACCTGGGAGACGACCGTGGCCGTGGTCACCGTGGCGGGCGGCGCCGCGGTGTCCGCGGCCAGCTGCTGCGGCGACTTCACGAAGGAGGCGCCGATCAGCCCGCCGACGGCCAGCAAGGCCGCCGCGATGCCCACCCCGAGCAGCATGCGGCGCCGCCGGGCGAGCCGTGATCCGCGCACCGTCGGCCGCCCACTATCGTTGCGGCCGCTCTCTGTGGCCGGGGGGCCAAGTTGTGTCACCAGATCCTCCGTTGCATCGCATGCCGCCCGGGCTCCGGAAGGAGCCGGAGTACGCCTGAGCCTCGGTACGGGCCTTACCTTCTACGGCGGTTCTGGAGAAGCTGCACGATCTTTGTGTGAGTTCTGTGTCAACCCGGGGACGCGGGCCGTCCGCCGCCGCCGGGCGACGTTTCACACGAAACTTGCAGATTTCTCGCACACGACGTTCACCGCCATATGCTGCGATGACGTGATGCCAGCTGACGACGGGAACCTGCTCGTGGTAGACGACGAGCTCTTCTTGAGAGAGGCCGTCGCCGCTTCACTGCGCTTCCTCGGCTTCGAGGTGACCGCCGCGGAGAACGGCACGGACGCGCTCCGCCTCGCCAGGAACCGCCCCTTCGACCTGCTCATCCTGGACGTGATGCTGCCCGACATCGACGGGTTCGAGATAGTCCGCAGGCTGCGCAGGGACGGCAACCGGGTCCCGGTGATCTTCCTGACCGCGAAGGACACCCAGGACGACAAGGTCACCGGGCTCACCATCGGCGGCGATGACTACATGACCAAGCCGTTCGGGCTGGAGGAACTGGCCGCCCGGGTTCGCACCGTGCTGCGCCGCACCCGCCCTGCTCCCGCCGAGCCGGTCCTGTTGTTCGCGGACCTGACGCTCGACCAGGACAGCTACGAGGTCCGCCGTGGCGGGCGCCTTATCGAGCTGTCGCCGACCGAGTTCCGGCTGCTGCGCTACTTCATGCTCAACCCCGGCCGCGTGCTCACCCGCACCCAGCTACTGGACCACGTGTGGGACTATGATTTCGGCGGATCCAGCACGGTCGTGTCTACCTACGTCACCTATCTGCGGCGCAAGCTGGCCAGCGACGGGCCGGAGCTGATCCACACCCAGCGCGCCGTCGGCTACTGCCTGCGCCTGCCTCGACCCGGGGACCCCGGAGATCCCGCCGACGAAGCGAGTCCCGGCCCGGTTGGCCCCGCCGACCAGGCCAGCGCCGGTCAAAGCGAGGCCAGCGCGGGCTAGGCCAGCCTAGATGAAAGCCAGGCGAGTTCCGATGAGTCATAGGCGAACTTCCCGCGTGAGGGCGCTGCTCAGGCGGCTGCTGCGCGCCCAGTTGCGCCTCAAGGTGATGGCGGGCGTGGTGGTCGTCACGCTGGTCGCGCTCGCGGCGTTCGACGTCGGCGCGGTCACCACCATGCGCCGCTACCTGCTCGCCCAGACCGACAACAACCTGCAGGTGGCGCTGACCCTGACCATACCGAGGCTGAACGCCATACTGTCTCCGCCGGGCCATCCAGGAGGACCACCCCCGGTGCCCGCGCAATTTAAGCTGCCGCCCAAATCCCGATATCCGGCGCTCCCCGGCGCTTTCGACATGGCCTTCCTGCCGTTCCGCGGCGGGCAGGTGACGCTGCAGGTAGCCGCGAACGGGGGCGCCGGCAGCTACTCCTGGACCCTGTCGCCCCGCGCGACCCGGGTCGCCGACCGGCCCGGCCCGCACACCCTGGTCAGCGCGAACGGGGGGCCGCCGATCCGCATCCAGTCGCTTCGCGTCGCCGGCGGATCCCTCGTCGCCGGCACCAACCTCGACCAGGTCAACAAGACCATCGATCAGGTCGAGGTCATCGTCACGTTCGGCTCTATCGCGGTGGTACTGCTCATCGGCCTCGGCGTCTTCGTCGTGCTGCGCCGGGGCCTGCGCCCGATCGAGGCGATGGCCGGACAGGCCGACCGGATCACCGCCGGCGACCTCACCGACCGGGTGACCCCGCACCACCCGCGAAGCGAGGTGGGCAGGCTCGGAGCGGCCCTGAACGGCATGCTGGCCCGGATCGAGGCCAGCGTGCACGAGCGCGAGGCCAGCCAGCAGCAGATGCGCCGGTTCTTCGCCGACGCCAGCCATGAGCTGCGCACGCCGCTGGCCTCGCTACGCGCCAACGCCGAGCTTTACCAGCAAGGCGCCCTGTGCAGCCCCGACGACGTCGACGAGGTGATGGACCGGATCGTGCTGGAGACCAGGCGGATGGGCCGGCTGGTCGACGACATGCTCCGCCTCGCCCGGCTCGGCCAGCATCCCGGCCAGTCCCAGGAGCCGGTCGACGTGACCGCCGTGGTCACCGGGTGCGCGGAGCGGGTGCGGGTCGCGGACTACGCGCGGACCTGGCGGGTGCGGATCGCCGACGGCCTGACGGCGGTCGGCGACGAGGAACTGCTGCGCCGCGCCGTCGACAACCTGCTGATGAACGTGCTCGTGCACACCCCCGGTGACACCGTGGGCACGATCACCGCGTCCGCCGCCGATGGTCGCGTCACCATCGAGGTCAGCGACGACGGCCCCGGCGTTCCGCCGGACAAGCTGCCGCACATCTTCGAGCGCTTCTACCGCGCCGGAGGCCCCGTGACCCGGTCGGGCCGTGCTTCCCCAACCAGCCAGCCCCGGCCGACCTCCCAGGTTTCCCCAACCAGCCAGCCCCGACCGACCTCCCCGCCCGGCTCCGGCCTCGGGCTCGCCATCGCCGCCGAGATCGCCTCCGCGCACGGCGGCACCGCGCATGCCGCGCCAGTCAGCCCGCACGGTCTCCGGATCACGCTGACCCTCCCCGTCCGCCGGCCGTCGGCTCCCCGCTCCGCGCGCGAGCTAGCCGCCTCCGTCAACTGAGCGCCCTGTCGCCAGCGCGAGGCCTCGGGCTCGAGATCGCCGCGGCGCACGGCGGTACCGGGCGCGTCACCCTGCCCGACCCCTTCGGTGTTTGCTCCGCTTAGAACAGCGTGTTTTCCGGGACCACGCCGCGCATCGCCTCGTAGTCGAGGGTGACGCACCTTATGCCGCGGTCCTCGGCCAGCGTCCGCGCCTGCAGCTTGATCTCCTGGGCCGCGAAGATGCCGTGCACCGGCGCCAGCAGCGGGTCCCGGTTCAGCAGGTCCAGGTACCTGGTCAGCTGCTCCACGCCGTCGATCTCGCCGCGGCGCTTGATCTCGACGGCGACGCTCTGGCCCGCCTCGTTCCGGCACATCAGGTCGACCGGGCCGATCGGGGTCGGGTACTCGCGCCGGACCAGCCGCCAGCCCTCGCCGAGCAGGTCGAGCTGGACGGCGAGCAGTTCCTGTAGGTGCGCCTCGACGCCGTCCTTGACCAGCCCCGGGTCGACGCCGAGGTCGACCGAGGTGTCGCTAAGCACCTCGGTGAGGGTGATCGCGAGCGTCTCGCCGGCCTTGTTGGTGACGGACCACCGGCCCGGCTCCTCGGTTAGCCGGCACGGCGGTGACATCCAGTTCAGCGGCTTGTACGAGCCGCCGTCTGAGTGCACGAGCACCGAGCCGTCCGCCTTGACGATGAGCAGGCGCAGGGCCTCAGGGAGATGAGCGGTGAGTCGGCCGACGTAGTCGACGCTGCACCTGGCGATGACGAGCCGCACGTCCGGTAACTCTACTGCGTCAGGCACATAGCCTTGACAGGCGTGAGCCCGCGCCGGATCCGCCGCGACCGCTCCGGCCCCCCCGACCCGGTGCCCGGGCCCGAGCGCGTCGAGTCATGGCCGGACGGGGACTGGGTCGTCCGCCGGATCCCGGGCGCGGGATCGGCGAAGGCGTACCGCTGTCCGGGATGTGACCAGGAGATCGTGCCGGGGACCCCGCACGTGGTGGCCTGGCCTGCCGACGGGGCCCCGATGGCCGGTCTTCGGGTCGGCGTCGGAGTCGAGGAGCGCAGGCACTGGCACACCGCGTGCTGGCAGCACCGGCTGCGCCGCGGGCCCGGCGTCGGGCGCAGGGGAAACCCGTGACCGAGATCCGGGCCGGCTCTGTGCTCCCGGCTCAGCGCACGCCGATCCAGCCTGATCACGCCGGCTCCCATCCGGACTGGCGGGAGGCCGGCATCTTCCCTGTCATCTCTGAAGGGGCGCTGCGGGCCACGCTCGGCATCCTGGCCCGGACGGTCGCCCGGGGCTATGTCGGCGGCCGGACCTGACGCACGGGGTCGGCTGAGGCCTACAATGCCTCGAAGGCCCGCGACTGACCGTATCCGGGTCCCGGCTTACTTACTCGGAGGTTCCGTGTACCTGTTCGATCTCACCGGCAAGGTGGCCGTTGTCACCGGCGGGACCCGCGGGATCGGCCTGATGATGGCGCGCGGGCTGCTGGAGGCCGGCGCGTCGGTCTACATCAGCTCGCGCAAGGCCGAGGCGGGCGAGAAGGCGGTCGCCGAGCTCTCCAAGTACGGTGTCGTGCTTTCGGTGCCCGCCGACCTGGCCCGCGAGGAGGAGTGCCTGCGGCTGGCCGCCGAGGTCGGCCGGTCCGAGGAGGGCGTCCACATCCTGGTCAACAACGCCGGCACCAACTGGAGTGCGCCCCTGGGGGAGTTCCCGGCCAGCGGCTGGGACAAGGTCGTCGACCTTAATCTAAAGACCCCGTTCTACCTGACCCGGGCGTTCCTGCCGCTGCTCGAGGCGGCGGGCACCGCCGACGACCCGGCCCGGGTGATCAACGTCGGCAGCATCGACGGGCTGCGCGTGCCGGAGTTCCAGACCTACTCCTACGCGGCCAGCAAGGCCGGCCTGCACCAGCTCACCCGGGTCCTGGCCCGGGAGCTCGGGCCGCGGCACATCACCGTCAACGCGGTGGCCCCGGGCCCGTTCGATACGAAGATGATGGCGGTGCCCCTGGCCGAGAGCCGTACGGAGATCGCGGCCACCTCCCCGCTCGGCCGCATCGGGCGCGCCGACGACATGGCCGGGGTCGCGGTCTTCCTGAGCGGCCGCGGGTCGGCGTACATCACCGGCGCCGTCATCCCGGTCGACGGCGGGATCTGGGCCGCCAGCTGACCGCCAGCCCAGCCGGACGGCTGCCGGTCAGCCAGCGCGCCTAGGGCGCGACGGACCTCGCCACCGCCGCGAGCGACGGCCATTCCGGCGACTCCTGCACGCAGCGGGCGAACAGCCAGAGCAGCACGCGGCGGAGGTCGAGGCCGACTAGGCCGGCCATCCGCCTGGCCAGGCCGCGGGTCGGACCGCAGCCGCTCGTCGCAGTCCAGCATGTGCTGGAGCGGATCGTAGGCGGGGTCGCCGACGTAAGGCTTGGGGTCGATGCCAGCCATGGCTCTCGCGCGGCGGCCAGCATGTCGCCGGCGTGCAGGTCGGTGCAGAGCAGGACCTGGCTGGTCGCGGTGGCCGGAAGCTCGCGGAACAGCGCAATACCGGCCCGGGCCAGGCCGGGGTCCAGGCGTACCTGGCCCGCCGTTCCCGGCCCAGGCCCGCAGCCCGTCGGCCTCGTGAGCCGCATCGGCATGCGGCCAGCCGATCTTGAGCACCAGTTCCGCGCCCGAGGCGTCCCAGGCCGGTGCGACCCAGGCGGTCTGGCCGCCAGACTGAAACGGCTCGCCCACCCTGAGGGACCACATCTGGAGCGCCTGGCCCAGCGCCGCGGGCAGCGTGGTCGCCAGCCAGCCTTGCCGTCCCTCAGCCTCAGCCGCTGCCACCAGGTTCCTGGGCAGGATCACCTGTCCCACCCTGCCCATCCTCCCCGCCTTACGTCGGCCTTGCCAGGTATTCGCTCGCACGTACGAGTCAATCAGCATTTACCCGGGAGGATTCGGGCTTGTGGGTTGTTTAGGGGTGTCATAGTGCACAAAAATCACCCGGAAGCCCAAAGTAACCAAGATCTTTTTCGGACGGACGTACCGCAGCGCCCACTGGTAACACTGTGCGCAAAGGCCACTGAGGATCACGGGGTAAGAGCCTCAGGGCTCGGGGTGGGCCAGGCTCAGGGTTCGGGGTGGGCCAGGCTCAGGGCTCGGGGTGGGCCAGGCTCAGGGCTCGGGGGTGAGCCAGAGCACGCCCAGCGGGGGCAGCGTGATCGTGGCCGAGGCCGGCTTGCCGTGCCAGGGTTCGGGCACCGCGTCGATGCCGCCCAGGTTGCCGACGCCGCTGCCACCGTAGATCGCCGCGTCGGTGTTGAGGACCTCGCGCCAGCGGCCCGCCCGGGGCAGGCCCACCTTGTACTTCTGGTGCGGCAGCGCGGAGAAGTTGGCGATGCAGGCGATCACGCCGCGCTCGTCCTGGTCAGCGGGCCCGTCAGCGGCCGGGGCGGGAGGATCGGCCCACCGCAGGAAGGACAGCGTGTTGCCCAGGGCGTCGTTGGCGTCGATCCAGCTGAATCCGTCCGGTGCGGAGTCGAGCTTCCACAGCGCGGGGCTCCGCCGGTAGATCGCGTTCAGGTCGCGGGACAGTTGCTGCACGCCCTTGTGGACGTCGTATTCGAGCACCCACCAGTCGAGCCCGTTGTCCGCGGACCACTCGCTGACCTGGCCGAACTCCGATCCCATGAACAGCAATTGCTTGCCCGGGTGCGCCCACATGTACGCCAGCAGCGCGCGCAGCCCGGCGAACCGGCGCCATTCGTCGCCCGGCATCTTGCCGATCAGCGAGCCCTTCCCGTGCACCACCTCGTCGTGCGACACCGGCAGGATGAAATTCTCGGTGAAGGCGTAGATCATCGAGAACGTCATCTCGTTGTGGTGATACTGGCGGTAGATGGGATCCTGGCTCATATAGGACAGCGTGTCGTGCATCCAGCCCATGTTCCACTTGAAGCCGAACCCGAGTCCGCCCAGGTAAACCGGCCGGGAAACCCCGGGCCAGGAGGTCGACTCCTCGGCAATAATCGTGATGCCGGGGACCCGTTTATACGTGGTGGCGTTGACCTCCTGCAGGAATGAGACCGCGTCCAGGTTTTCCCGGCCGCCGTACTGGTTGGGTATCCACTCGCCGTCCTTGCGCGAGTAGTCCAGGTACAACATGGAGGCCACCGCGTCCACGCGCAGCCCGTCGACGTGGAATTCCTCCAGCCAGTACACGGCGTTGGCGACCAGGAAATTGCGCACCTCGATGCGCCCGAAGTTGAAGATGAGCGTGCCCCAGTCCGGCTGCTCGCCGCGGCGCGGGTCGGAATGCTCGTAAAGCGGGGTGCCGTCGAACCGCGCCAGCGCCCACTCGTCCCGCGGAAAGTGCGCGGGCACCCAGTCGAGCAGCACGCCGATGCCGGCCTGGTGCAGCGCGTCGACCAGGTAGCGGAAGTCGTCCGGGCTGCCGAACCGCGCCGTCGGCGCGTAGTACGAGGTGACCTGGTAGCCCCAGGAGCCGCCGAACGGGTGCTCGGCAACGGGCAGGAGCTCCACGTGCGTGAAGCCGAGGTCGGTGACGTACTCCACGAGCTGCGTAGCCAGCTCCCGGTAGGACAGGCCCAGCCGCCACGAGCCGAGGTGCACCTCGTAGATGCTCATCGGCTCGCGCACAAGCTCGCGCTCGGCCCGCGCCGTCACCCAGTCCTCGTCGCTCCAGGTGTACCGCGACGTGAACACCACCGACGCGGTGGCAGGCGGCCGCTCGGCGGCCTGGGCCATCGGGTCGGCCTTCTCCCGCCACACCCCGTCCGGGCCGCAGATCGCGTACTTGTATCTGGCCCCGTCGGTCACGCCCGGTACGAAGAGCTCCCACACGCCTGAGCCGCCGAGCGAGCGCATCGGGTACGCGCGGCCGTCCCAGTAGTTGAAGTCGCCGGTGACGCGGACACCGTGGGCGTTCGGCGCCCAGACGGCGAAGGCCGTGCCGGTGGCCTGGCCGACCTCGCGGACGTGCGCGCCGAGCACGCGCCACAGTTCCTCGTGTCTGCCCTCGCCGATCAGATACAGGTCGTACTCGCTCAGCGTCGGCAGGTAGCGGTAGGGATCGTCGCGCAGCTCCGCCATCCCACCCTCGGATCCGTAGGGGTCGGGGTAGGTGGCGGCGATCCGGTAGCCGGGCACCTTCTCTTCCGGCACCGTGACCGCGAAGACGCCCTGGTGTACGTGCGTCATGGGGAGTCTGCGGCCGTCGTCGAGAACGACCGTCGCCGACTTGGCCAGCGGGCGGAGTGCGCGGATGATCACGCCGTCCGGCCCAGGATGCGCGCCGAGCACCGAATGCGGGTTGTAATGCTGTCCCGCGACGATCCGTTCGATCTCGCCCAGGCTAAGTTCAGGTTGTGTCATGACGGCCACTCGATCTGTGGAGGCTACAACTCGGCAATGGACTCTAGCGGAATGGGGATCCAGGTCGGGCGGTTCCTGGCCTCGTAGATGACCTCGTACACCGCCTTATCAAGCAGCATCGCACGAAGCAGCACAGAATTCCCGGCGGGATCCAGGCCACCTGCCGCAGCGTCAGCCGGCGCAGAATGCGTCGCTGTTGCGCCGGACCCAGTCGCTGGCCTTCAGCGCCAGGCTGGCCGCGTCCGGATGGGTGAGCAGCTGGTGCCGCGCCGCGTAGTCGAACGAGCGGAGCATGCCGGCCACGTCGCGCAGCGGGGAGGACCGGGCGCGGCGCTGGGCCAGCGGGCTGGCGGGCTCGCCCTCGAAGTCGAGCACGACCCAGCCGGTCTGGGTGCGCATGACCTGGCCCAGGTGGTAGTCGCCGTGCACGCGCTGAGCGGGCGTCGGCTCGATCAGCTTGGCCAGGTGAGAGTACGCGTCGCCGATCTTGTCGGCGTGCCGGGCCAGCTCGGGCACGGTCGCGATGGCGATGTCGAGCCGCCGGTACATCTGCTCAGCGAGCTCGCGGATAGCCTCGGGCTCGAGCTCGGAGCGGCCGAACGCCTCGGCCAGGTCCTGGTGAACCTGCGCGGTGGCCGCGCCCAGCCGCTCGGCCTCGCCGGCGAAGTCGCCGCCGGCCTCGGCCGCGCGGGTGCCCTCGGTCGCGTACAGGTCGCGCACGCTGGTGGCGGCCAGCGACCAGCCGTCCGAGGATGCCCGCAGGTACCGGGACAAGATGGCGAGCACCGTGGCGGCGCCATCCATCCTGGTCTCGACCCAGCCGTAGGGCTCGGCGATATGCGAGGAGCCCAGCTTGGCCAGGGCCGAGGCTACCTCCAGGTCCGGGTTCGGTCCCGGGGTGACCCGGCGGAACACCTTGAAGATGGCGGACTCGCCGAACACCAGGCTGGTGTTGCTCTGCTCCCCGGTGAGCACCAGGCTGTCGAGCCCGGGCTCGTCCCAGGAGCCAGCATCCCAGAAGATCTCGGCCTCGGGGATCCGGCAGAAGCGCAGCGCGCCGACGGTCCGGTCAGCCACGATCGCGTCGAGCAGCGTCCGGGTCAGCGCCGTGTCGTGCAGGCCGTCATAGATCTGCAGGCCCTCGCGCGTGCCGATCCGCGCGTGCCGCAGCCGGGCCGGGAGCCGCGCGCGATAGCCGACGAACAGCTGGTAACAGTCAGAGGTCGCACCGTGCGAGACGGTGACGATCAGGTGCCGCAGGCCTGGGTCGCCGGGGATGATCTCGGTGTCGGCCACGACCGCGAGGTCATGGACGGTCCGCCCCTTGCCTGCGAACCATCGCTGCTTGACCAGCCATGTTGCCAGTGTGTCTTCGAAAGTCATGAGCGCTTAACCCCATCCCCCTGGCTGGTCCCGGCAAACACGCTCCGGCCGATTTACGGGCTGCATAGTCAGATATTTCCGGAAATGGCCGTGGGTCAGGGCGGGAATGGCCCCGGAAATGGGCCCGGGGGTGAGCAGGGCGTCATTGCTGGTGGCTCTCGCGGGGCCCGGGACGATGCTCGACGGTGGCCGGTGCCCGGCTGTACTCACTCCCGGCGCCGTCGCCGGAGGCCGCGGACCGGTTCTCGGCGGCGGAGCGGTCATCCCGGGCGGCGGGCAGCTGGAACCAGTAGAACCCGTGGCCGGGCAGCGTCAGCAGGTAGTTGAGCTCGCCGATCCTGGGGAAGGTCACGCCGCCCATGCACTCCACCGGCGTGACGCCCATGAACCGGCGCAGGTCCAGCTCGACCGGCTGCGGGAACCTGGACAGGTTGTTCACGCACAAGATGCGGTCCGAGCCGTCTGAGTCGGCATCCGCCGACTCGTGCGGCAGCCGGACGAAGGCCAGCACGCTCGGGTTGGACGAGGTCAGCTCCTCGTACGTGCCGGTCCCGAAGACCGGATGCCGCTTGCGGATCTCGATCATCCGCCTGGTCCACTGCAGCAGCGAGCCGGCGTTGCGCTGCTGGGCTTCCACGTTGAGTGACTGATAGCCGTAGATCGCGTCCATGATCGGCGGCAGGTAGAGCCGCTGCGGGTCGCACTGGGAGAAGCCGCCGTTCCGGTCGGGCGTCCACTGCATCGGCGTCCGGACGCCGTCCCGGTCGCCTAGCCAGATGTTGTCGCCCATGCCGATCTCGTCGCCGTAGTAAAGCACCGGCGAGCCGGTCAGCGACAGCAGCAGGGCAGTGAACAGCTCGAGCTGATTACGGTCGTTCTCGAGCAGGGGAGCCAGCCGCCGCCTGATCCCGATGTTCGCCTTCATCCGCGGATCCTTGGCGTACTCGGCGTACATGTAGTCGCGCTCGTCGTCGGTGACCATCTCCAGCGTGAGCTCGTCGTGGTTGCGCAGGAAGATGCCCCACTGGCAGGTGGCCGGGATGGTCGGTGTCTGGGCCAGGATCTCCGAGATCGGGTAGCGCTGTTCCCGGCGCACCGCCATGAAGATGCGCGGCATCAGCGGGAAGTGGAAGGCCATGTGGCACTCGTCGCCGCCGATCTCGGCGTCGCCGAAGTACTGGATCACGTCGGCGGGCCACTGGTTCGCCTCGGCCAGCAGCACGCGGTCCGGGTAGAGCTTGTCGATCTCGGTCCTGATCCGCTTCAGGTACTCGTGCGTCTCCTTCAGGTTCTCGCAGTTGGTCCCCTCCCGCTCGTACAGGTAGGGCACGGCGTCGAGCCGGAAGCCGTCGATGCCGAGGTCCAGCCAGAACCGCAGCACCTCGATCATCGCGTCCTGGACCTTCGGGTTCTCGAAGTTCAGGTCCGGCTGGTGGGAGAAGAACCGGTGCCAGTAGTACTGGCCGCGGACCGGGTCGAAGCTCCAATTGGACTGCTCGGTGTCGACGAAGATGACCCGGGCTCCTGAGTACTTGTCATCGGTGTCCGACCACACGTAGAAATCGCCGAACGGGCCGTCCGGATCGCTCCGCGACGCCTGGAACCACGGGTGCTGGTCGCTGGTGTGGTTCATGACCAGGTCGGCCACGACCCGGATGCCCCGCTTGTGCGCCTCGTCGACGAAGAAGACGAAATCGCCGATGTTCCCGTACTCGCCGAGCACGGACATGAAATCGGAGATGTCATAGCCGCCGTCACGCAGCGGCGAGGCATAAATCGGCAGCAGCCAGATGCAGTCGATGCCGAGCCACTCCAGGTAATCCAGCCGGGACGTCAGCCCGCGCAGGTCGCCGGTGCCGTCGCCGGTCGAATCCTGAAAACCTCGGACCAGTACCTCATAGAACACCGCGCGCTTGTACCAGTCCGGGTCACGCGGCTGGGCCACGTCGAAAGAGTCAGTTATGGCCTCGTGATGTTCTGTCACGGCAAGATCTCCTGGGTCTTACTGGTTCGTGCGGTAGTACACGCCCGGTCTTACGAAGTGGGGGTAACGGTGAAGATGTGGGCAGGCCGTGTCGCCGGGTCAAGGCGGACGTAATTGGCAGGCCCCCACCGGTAGGACTCGCCTGTTAGCTCGTCCGTCACGATGAACTCGCGGTCCACGCCAAGCGCGGGCATATCGAGCCAGACCGTGGCTTCCCTGGTCTGGTGCGGGTCGAGGTTCGCGACCACCAGTACCGTATCGCTCCCGGCCCGCCAGGGAACACTCTCCACATGCTTGGAGAAGCACATAAGTCCCGGCTGGTCAACGCCGTGAAAGCGAAGGTTGCGCAGGCCGTGCAGGGCGGGATGGGCGCGCCTGATCCGGTTGAGTTCGGTGATGTAATCGGCGATGCCGTAACCATCCCTGGCGGCTGCCTCCCAGTCCCGCGGACGGTACTGGTATTTCTCCGAATCCATGTATTCCTCGCTGCCCGGCCTCAGCGGGACGTTCTCGCATAGTTCATATCCAGAGTAGATACCCCAGGTGGGGGACAGCATGGCCGCGAGGACGGCCCGGATCTTGAACGCCGGGACCCCGCCGTGCTGCAGGTACTCGTTCAGGATGTCCGGGGTGTTGGTGAAGAAGTTGGGCCGCATGTACGCGGCCGCCTCGCCCGCCAGTTCGCGCATGTACTCCGTCAGCTCCACGACGCCGTTACGCCAGGTGAAATACGTGTAGGACTGGTGGAAGCCGATCTTGGCCAGGGTGTGCATCATGGCCGGGCGGGTGAACGCCTCGGCCAGGAACAGCACGTCGGGGTCGGTGGACCGGATCTCGGCGAACAGCCGCTCCCAGAACCGCAGCGGCTTGGTGTGCGGGTTGTCGACGCGGAAGATCCGCACGCCGTGGTCCATCCAAAGCCGGACAATCCGCAGGATCTCCGTGTAAATGCCCTCGGGGTCGTTGTCGAAGTTCAGCGGGTAGATGTCCTGATACTTCTTGGGCGGGTTCTCGGCGTACGCGATGGAGCCGTCCGCCCGCCTGGTGAACCACTCCGGGTGCTCGGTCACCCACGGATGGTCCGGCGAGGCCTGCAGCGCCAGGTCCAGGGCGACTTCCATGCCCAGCTCGCGGGTCCGGCCGACGAAGGCGTCGAAGTCGTCCAACGTGCCCAGGTCCGGGTGCACCGCGTCATGCCCGCCGTCCGGGGACCCGATCGCCCACGGCGAGCCCGGATCGCCCTCGACCGGGGTCAGCGTGTTGTTCCTGCCCTTTCTGAAGGTAGTCCCGATGGGATGCACCGGCGGCAGGTACACCACGTCGAAGCCCATGACGGCGATCGCGTCGAGCCGCTTGGCCGCGGTGCGGAGCGTGCCCGAGACCGGCGCCCGATACCCCATTGGGTCAACCTGGACCCCTTCGGAGCGCGGGAAGAACTCATACCACGAGCCGTACAGCGCCCGCTCCCGGTCCACCTGGACGGTCAGCGGCCTGGACCTGCTGACGAGCTCGCGCAGCGGCCATCGGGCCAGGATGGCGATGATCTGCGGGTCCTCGGTCGCCGCGAGCCGGTCCCAGGGGGTCAGCCCGCGGTCGCGCATCCGCGCGACCAGCGCGCGGAGCGCGGTGCGGGCCGCGGCCGGGCGGCTCGCTCCCGGCGGCTGGGGGATCCGTCGCGCGGCGCGCTCGAACAGCAGCGCGCCCGCGGTGAGCATCAGCTCCACGTCCTGGCCAGCCGGTATCTTGATGGCCGCGTCATGGTGCCAGCTGGCGATCGGGTCGGCCCATGCCTCCACCTGGAAGCGCCACATGCCCTCACCGGTCACGGTCACGTCCGCGCCCCAGCGGTCGGTGCCCGGGGTGAGCTCGCGCATCAGCACGGCCGGGCTCATCTTGCGGTCCGGGTCGCGCAGTACCACGCCGGCGTTGATGACGCCATGCCCTTCGCGGAAAATCGTGGCACTGACCTGAAATGTCTCGCCAGCCACCGCTCTCGCCGGGCGGCGTCCGCACTCCACCGCCGGCTCGACCTCAAGGATCGGGATTCGTCCAATCACCCCAGCTACGCTACCGATCGAAGTTGAGATCATGCCAGCGTGGGTAGCAGTTAAATTTCGCGATGTGGCTGAGCCTGTCGTTGAACCTGAAGGTTGAGTACCAGCCCACTTCGTTCGGCGTAATTTGAATTTCTTTTCTCTTTATCTGTTTTTTACTCGCGAGCCGAGGTCGGCGGATCGTTCTGCGCTGCGGGCTCGGACCTATTAAGGTCTGCCCGTGAGAGCGATTCGCCGGTTCACCGTCCGCGTTACCCTGCCCGAGCCGCTGGCCGCGCTGCACGGCCTGATGCTGAATCTCCGCTGGTCCTGGCACGGCCCGACCGCTGACCTTTTCGCGTCGATCGATCCCGCCGCCTTCGGAGCGTCGGGCGGCGATCCGATCGCGATGCTCAGCGCGCTGCCGTCGGCCAAGATCGCCGCGCTGGCCGCCGATGGGGAGTTTCTCGCCCGGCTCGACGCGGCCGAGCGGGACCTGGGCCACTACATGTCCGAGCCGCGCTGGTACGCCTCGGCCGGGTCCCTGGGTCCGGACGGCCATTCCGGATCCGGCCGGCCGGGCCCCGCCGCGATCGCGTATTTCTCACCCGAGTACGGCATCACCGCCGCGCTGCCGCAGTATTCGGGCGGCCTGGGCATCCTGGCCGGGGATCACCTGAAGTCGGCCAGCGACCTCGGCGTGCCGCTGATCGCGGTCGGCCTGCTCTACCGGCACGGTTACTTCACCCAGTCGCTGTCCGCGGACGGCTGGCAGGCCGAGCGTTACCCGTCAGACGACCCGAACGGGCTGCCGCTCGAACTGCTCCGCGACGCCGCCGGCGCCGCGGTGCGCGTCACGGTCGGCCTGACCGCGGGCAGGCAGCTAGCCGCCCAGGTCTGGGTGGCCCAAGTGGGCCGGGTCCCGCTGCTGCTGCTCGACTCGTACGTGGAAGAGAACGAGGCCGACCTGCGCGAGGTCACCGACCGGCTGTACGGCGGCGGCAGCGACCACAGGCTCCGCCAGGAACTGCTGCTCGGCGTGGGCGGGGTGCGCGCGGTCCGCGCGTTCTGCGGGCTGCGCGGGTACCCCGCGCCTGAGGTCTTCCACACCAACGAGGGACACGCCGGGTTCCTCGGCCTGGAGCGGATCCGCGAGTACGCCGAGCAGGGGCTGAGCTTCGAGGAGGCCATCGAGGTCTGCCGGGCGGGCACCGTGTTCACCACGCACACGCCGGTCGCCGCGGGCATCGACAGGTTCGAGCGCAGCCTGGTGCGGGAGCACTTCGCCGCTGACCCGCTGCTGCCCATCGACCGGGTGCTCGCGCTCGGTGCGGAGACCTATCCGGGCGGCGACCCCGACGTGTTCAACATGGCCCTGATGGGCATGCGCCTGGCCCAGCGGGTCAACGGCGTCTCGCTGCTGCACGGCCAGGTGAGCCGGGAGATGTTCGCCGGCCTGTGGCCGGGCTTCGACACCCGCGAGGTGCCCATCGGCTCGGTCACCAACGGCGTGCACACTCCCACCTGGGTGGCGCCGGAGATCTTGTTCCTGGGCAGCGGCAGTACCGGCCAGGAGGGACGCCCCCCCCAGACCCCCCGGCAGGGGCACGGCCAGGAGGGAGCCCCCACGCAGGGCACGGGCGAGGCGGGCGGCTGGGACTGGGGCCGGGCCGCCGCCGCCCCGGCCGCCGACCTGTGGGAGGCCAGACGCCTGCTGCGCGCGCGGCTGGTGGCCGAGACCCGGCGTAGGCTGCGCGCCTCCTGGCGGCAGCGCGGCGCGTCGGAGGCCGAGCTGACCTGGATCGACGACGTGCTCGACGAGCACGTGCTGACGATCGGATTCGCCCGGCGGGTTCCCTCCTACAAGCGGCTGACGCTGATGCTGAACGATCCGGCCCAGCTCAGCCAGCTGCTGAACGACCCGTCGCGGCCGCTGCAGATCGTCGTCGCGGGCAAGGCCCATCCGGCCGACGAGGGCGGCAAGGGGCTGATCCAGCAGATGGTCCGGTTCAGCGACTCCCCGGACGTGCGGCGCCGGATCGTGTTCCTGCCCGACTACGACATGGCCATGGCGCACGCCTTGGTGCAGGGCTGCGACGTGTGGCTGAACAACCCGCTGCGGCCACTCGAGGCCTGCGGCACCTCGGGCATGAAGGCCGCGCTGAACGGCGGGCTCAACGTCTCGGTCCGGGACGGCTGGTGGGACGAGTGGTACGACGGCGGGAACGGCTGGGAGATACCGTCCGCGGACGGCGTATCCGACCCCGGCCGGCGCGACGAGCTCGAGGCCACGGCGCTGTACGAGCTCTTCGGCAAGTCGGTGGCGCCGCTGTTCTACGAGCGGGACCCGGATGGCATCCCGCAGGGCTGGGTCGAGCGGATCAGGCACACCTTCCGCTCGCTCGGGCCGAAGGTGCAGGCCGAGCGGATGGTCAGGGAGTACGTGTCGAGCCTCTACGTGCCCGCCGCGGTGGCCTCAGCTAACCTGGCCGACGCCGGGGGGACGTTCGGGCCCGCGCGGGAGCTTGCGGCCTGGAAGCAGCGCGTGCTGAAGGCCTGGCCGCAGGTGCGGATCGAGCACGTGGAGACCGAGCCCGACGGGCAGGCCGTCGGGTCGGCGCTGACCGTGCGGGTCTCGGTGGCGCTCGGCGCGCTCACCCCGGACGACGTGATGGTGGAAGTGGTGTACGGGCGGCCCGACGACGCCGACGATATCGTCGCGCCGGCCTACGCCGTGCTGGCCCGGGGGGACGATCCCCCCCAGACTCCCCCTGCTCCTGGGTGGGAACCTTCCCCCCCAGACCCCCTCGGCCCCCCTGCGGGGGGGAACGGGCCGCCGTCGGGGCTCGTGCGGTATTCCGGTGAGGTGCCGCTCGACCAGCCAGGACCGTTCGGGTACACGGTGCGGGTGCTGCCGAACCATCCGCTGCTCGACAGCCGGGCCGAGCTCGGCTTGGTGACCTACCCGCAGGCGCCGGCCGGCATGACCAACGGCGACCTGCGCTAGCCTCAGTCAGGAGTCAGCCTGGGCCAGAATCGGCTCGGCCAGGAAGGGGTCAGTCATGGGTGAGTTCGTAACGCTGGAGGCCGCGGACGGCATCGGCACGATCCGGCTGAACCGGCCGCCGATCAACGCGCTGAACGACCAGCTGACCAGCGAGCTGGCGGACTCCGCCCGGGGGGCGGCGGAGTCGGACGAGATCCGCGCGGTGATCATCTACGGCGGTGCGAAGGTCTTCGCGGGCGGTGCCGACATCAAGCAGATGGCCGAGGCGAGCTACGCCGAGATGGCCGCCCGCTCGGGCCGGCTCCAGGCGGCGATGGGGCTGATCGCGGGCATTCCCAAGCCGGTGGTGGCCGCGATCACCGGTTACGCCCTCGGCGGCGGGCTTGAGCTCGCGCTGTCTGCGGACTTCCGCGTCGCGGGCGAAAGCGCCCGGCTCGGCCAGCCCGAGATCCTGCTTGGCATTATCCCCGGGCCGGCGGGACGCAGCGGCTGCCCCGCCTGGTCGGCCCGGCCAGGGCTAAGGACATCGTGTTCAGCGGCCGGATGCTCAAGGCCGCAGAGGCGCACGCGATCGGCCTGGTCGACCTGGTAGCGCCGGACGATTCGGTCTACCAGGCGGCGCAGGACATGGTGAAGCGGTACGCGGCCGGTCCCGCCCTCGCGCTCCGCGCGGCCAAGGAGGCCATCGACCACGGCCTCGACGTGGACCTGGCCACCGGCCTGGAGATCGAGCGGGTGCAGTTCGCCGCCCTGTTCGCCACCGAGGACCAGCGGGTCGGCATGCGCAGCTTCCTGGAAAACGGCCCGGGCAAAGCCACCTTCACCGGCCGCTAAGGCAGTCTTTCCATGGATCGTGGCCAGAAATGGGCGCTATTTGCCCCGAACTGGCCACGATCATGAAAAAGCGATGACGTCAGCTTCCGGCGACTAGCTTGCGGAGGGCCTGGGCGGCTTGGGCGTTCTGCTCGGCGTAGCTGACCAGCGCACTGGCCAGCGTCGCGGCCCACTCCCCGATCGGCACCGTCTGCCGGGACAGCACCACGCCGCGCACCGCACGGCAGACCTCGGCGACCGGCTGGCCGTTGCGCACGGCCAGCGTCATCTGCAGTTCGCCGAGCCGGGCCGCGACCTTGGAGATCTCGCCAGGGCGGCCGTGCATCCGGTCGGACATGGTCCGGTCCCGCTCCACCGACACGCAGTCGCCCGGCAGCGCCTCACCCAGGGACTGGGCCAGTACGCGAGCGTAGATCGCCACGTCTGTGCTGTCGGCGCGCAGCGCGGCGGTGACGAGGTCCAGCGAGAGCGCGTCATTCGGCTCAGTCATCGGTCAGCCCCAACAGGTAGAGATGCTCGTGATTGTAGTGTGCCCAGCCCTGGCCGCGCCCCGCCCCGCCCGCCCTGCCCCGCCGAGCCGTTACAGATAGGCAACATTTCTTTCGCTCCACAACACGCGATCTGTCTCGTACTCTGGAATCCG
Source organism: uncultured Actinomycetes bacterium (assembly GCA_963798675.1). GTDB lineage: Bacteria > Actinomycetota > Actinomycetes > Streptosporangiales > Streptosporangiaceae > Palsa-504. The sequence goes on from CAWCUJ010000015.1 coordinate 47,509, forward strand.
CGATGCCTGCGACCGACCACCTGCCGAAGAGTCTCGGCCCGTATCGCCTTCAGGACCGCCTCGGGGAAGGCGGCATGGGGGTAGTGCATCTCGCCCGCGATCCGGAAGGCCGCCCGGTGGCGGTCAAGGTGCTCCATCCGCTCGGCACCGATGGGGTCAACGCGCGGCGGCGGCTGGCCCGCGAGGTCGAGACGATGCGCCGGGTCCGCAGCCGCTACGTCGCCGAAGTCCTCGACGCCGACGTGACCGGCGAATACCCGTACATCGTCACGCGTTTCGTGGCGGGGCCCACCCTCGATGAGATGGTGCGCGGCCGAGGCCCGCTGTCTGGCCAGGGCCTGCGCAGGCTGGCCTACGGCATGGCCGAGGCCCTGACCGCGATCCACGCGGCGGGCGTGGTGCACCGCGACCTGAAGCCGGGCAACGTGATGCTCACCGATGACCGGCCCATCGTGATCGACTTCGGCATCGCCCAGGTCGGCGACGCGACCCGGCTGACCCAAACCGGGCTGGTCATGGGCACGCCCGGGTATCTCGCCCCCGAGGTGATCGAGGGCCAGTCGAGCAGTCCCGCGTCGGACGTGCATTCCTGGGGCTCCACGATGGCGTTCGCGGCGACCGGGCACCTGCCTTTCGGCGGCGGCTCCTACGAGACGATCTTCTACCGCATCGTCTCGGGCCGCGCTGACCTGACCGGCGTCCCGGCGCCGCTCGTGCCGCTGATCTCCGCGGCCCTGGCCAGGGACCCTTCGCACCGCCCGTCGGCCGGTTGGCTCAGCGCCCAGGCCAGCGCGCTCGACATGTCGGCAGCAGGTCCGTCCCCGACAGCCACCTACAACGGCTCGCCGTTCCCGCTGACCGGGGCACCCGGGGCACCCGGGGCACCCGGCGGGCCCAGGCCGGCGGCCGCGCCCGCGATCCCGTACGCCGCGCCCAAACAGGCGGCCCGGGACGTCTACGCCGCGCCCAAACAGGCGGCCCGGGACGTCGCCGACCTGTTGCCCCCGGTCAACTACGCGCCGGCCCGTTCCCAAAAACCCCAAAAACAACAGAACCAGCAGAAACAACAGAACCAGCAGAAACCCCAGCCGTCCCCAGCCTGGCCGACCGCTTCCGCGGACTACCAAGACCAGGCCGGCCCCTGGGGCCCCCGCGGCCCCAAGCCCGCAGTGCCAGGCCCGCGCCCCCAGTCCCGCCCCAACACGATGGCCGGCCTCGCCCTCATGGTCGCGGCCGTGGCGCTGACCGTGGTGCTGCCCGTGGCCGGACTGCTCGCCTCGCTGGCCGTGATCACCCTGCTCCGGGCCGCGGACCGGGCGCAGAGCAAGCTGGCGGTGCGCAGGTCAGTACGCGGGCCGCGGGCCAGCGACCTGCTGGTCGTGCTGGTCACGGCGCCGCTGGCGGTGGCTAGGGCGCTGCTCACCGAGGTGCTGATGGCCCCGCTCGCGGTCATCGTCGGCGCCGCCGCCTACGGTCTCGCGGTCGTGACCACGCACAGCATGAACATGCCGCGGGCCGGGGCGTACGCGGCCGCAGCCGTGGTGGCCTGGTACGGCCTCGGCCCGGGTTCCGGCCGGCCGCGGCGGCAACTGAACCGGATGGCCGGCGCCGTGGCGCGGACACCGGCGTCCGCAGTGGCGACCGCGCTCGCCGTGTGGGCGCTCGCGGTTGCCGCCGTCATGTTCGCCTCGTCGCAGACCCCGTACTACTGGCCCGCGATAGCCCTGCACATACCCTGGCACCTACCTGGCCTGCACAGCCTGATCACGTCGGCCTCGCACTGGCTGGTTGAGAACGTTCACGCTTAACTGATCGCCGACGTCGGCCGGCGGCATCGGGTTCAGCGGCATCGGCTTGACCAGGCCGAGCGCGACGACCTCGTTGGCCAGCCTGGTGCGCCGGTTCGTGCCCTCGGGGATCCGGAACTTCTGGTAGAGCCTGAGCAGGTGCTGCTTGACCGCCGCTTCGGTCACCACCAGGTCGGCGGCGATATCGTGCGCCGTGGCGGGGGTAGCGAAGGCCTCGTCGGAGAGCGCGGGCCGGCACAGCGAGGTGAGCACGTCAAGCTCACGGCGGGTGAGCTCGGGCACGGCCGAACGGCGTAGCTCGGCCTCGGCGGTGATCTCTTCTTGCTGGATCCCGCCGATCCGGCCGCGGGCCGCGCCGAAACTCAGCACGTCGCCCTCGTCAAGGACGCGTCGCGCTATGGGCCGCCCGTTAACCCTGGTTCCGTTCCGTGATAAACCAAGGTCGACGACGTAGACGTAGGGACCGCGGCGGACCAGTTCGGCGTGCAGCCGGGAAACGCTGGGATCATCCAGGCGGATGTCGACGCCCTGGCCGCGGCCAACGGTTGTCACTACGTCGCGCAGCGGAAAGACTTCGCCGCTTTCCTCGACGCGAAGGAACGGTGTGTCCACCGCAGGCCTCCCTCTCTATCGAAGCCGTGAGTAAGGTCTTACCATTGGGTACCCCTCGTGTCACGGGACCTACCGTGAGATTACATGCCGATACGTGGTACACCGTGATAGCGGCAGCACCCGGCACCGGTAAACTTCGCAGCGGAAAGCCGGGAGGCACATGCATGGCGAATAGGCCGGCGAACGCTGGCTCAGGCAGGGGACTGGCGCCGATGGGTGACACTGCGCCACGGACCTCGGTCGGCCACCGGGCCGTCCGCGCTGGGGCCGTCCGCGCTGGGGCCGTCCGCGCTGGGGAACCCAGATCGGCCGGCAACCGCAGCCAGACCAGCGGCCTGGCCTGGCTGCCCTACCTGATCGTGCTGGCCGGCGCCGCCGCGGGCATGTTCGTCGTCTGGCAGGGATCGCGGTACGCGGGCCGGGGCACCGCGCTGCTGGGCTGCTCGCTGCTCGTCGCCGGGCTGGCCCGGCTGATCCTGCCGCCGCGCTACGCGGGCTTGCTTGCGACCCGCAGAAAAGCCTCCGACGTGCTGGCGTTCGCGGTGTTCGGCGCCGCGGTGGTCGTGGTCGCGCTGATGCTGCCATAAGCAGCAAACCGATGAAGGGAATCTGAGAACGCCATGTCCAAGATCAAGGTAGCGAACCCCGTCGTCGAACTCGACGGTGACGAGATGACGCGCATCATCTGGCAGTCCATCAAGGACCAGCTGATACTGCCCTACCTGGATATCGAGCTCGACTACTACGACCTGTCCGTGCAGCACCGCGACCAGACCGACGACCAGGTGACGATCGACGCGGCGTACGCCATCAAGCGGCATGGCGTCGGGGTGAAGTGCGCGACGATCACCCCGGACGAGGCGCGGGTGAGCGAGTTCGGGCTGAAGAAGATGTGGCGCTCGCCGAACGGCACCATCCGCAACATCCTGGGCGGCGTCATCTTCCGCGAGCCGATCGTGATCTCCACCATTCCCCGCCTGGTGCCGAGCTGGACCAAGCCCATCATCATCGGCAGGCACGCGCACGCCGACCAGTACAGGGCCAGCGACTTCGTGGTGCCGGGCCCGGGTACGGTGACGATTACCTACGTGCCCGAGGGCGCGGCCAATCAGCCTATCGAGATGGAAGTCGCCCGGTTCGCCGGCGGCGGCGTCGCCATGGCGATGTACAACTTCGACGACTCGATCCGCGATTTCGCCCGGGCCACGATGCGCTACGCGCTGGACCGCAAGTTCCCGCTCTACCTGTCCACCAAGAACACGATCCTCAAGGCCTACGACGGGCGGTTCAAGGACATCTTCGCGGAGATCTTCGAGTCCGAATTCAAGGCCGAATTCGAGGCGACCGGGATCACGTATGAGCACCGGCTGATCGACGACATGGTCGCGCAGGTGCTCAAGTGGGAGGGCGGCATCGTCTGGGCCCTGAAGAACTACGACGGCGACGTGCAGTCCGACGTGGTGGCCCAGGGTTACGGCTCGCTCGGCCTGATGACCAGCGTGCTGATGACGCCGGACGGCCGCACCGTCGAGGCCGAAGCCGCCCACGGCACCGTCACCAGGCATTACCGCCAGCATCAGCAGGGCAAGCCCACGTCGACCAACCCGGTCGCGTCGATCTTCGCCTGGACCAGGGGCCTGGCCCACCGCGGCAAGCTCGACGGCACCCCCGAGGTCACCCGGTTCGCCCGCACGCTTGAGGACGTCTGCACGGCGACCATCGAGGGCGGCGAGATGACCAAGGATCTCGCCCTGCTTGTCGGCCCCGACACCCCGTTCCTGACCACCCAGGAATTCCTCGGGGCGCTCGATAATAATCTGCGCAAGGCCGTGGGCTCGTAGAAATCAAGAGCAATTCATCCCGAACGGGCCGTGGTGCTTGCCTCGGTCCGCTGACAAGCATTCACCGCGAAGGAGTTCCGGGAAATGTCTCGTAAGGGGAAAGTAACCGTTGTCGGCGCGGGCTTTTACGGCTCCACCACCGCGCAGCGGCTGGCCGAGTACGACATCTTCACCGAGGTCGTGCTCACCGACATCATCGAGGGCAAGCCGGAGGGGCTGGCCCTGGACATGAACCAGTCCAGGCCGGTCGAGGGGTTCGAGACCAAGGTGACCGGCCAGACCACCGGCCGGGCGGGCGAGGGCTACGAGGTGATCGCCGGCTCGAGCATCGTGATCGTCACCGCCGGGCTGGCGCGCAAGCCCGGCATGAGCCGGATGGACCTGATCGAGGTCAACGCCAAGATCGTCAGGAACGTGGTGGAGAACGTCGCCAAGTACGCGCCCGACGCGGTGCTGATCGTGGTGTCCAACCCGCTGGACGAGATGACCGCGCTGTCCGCCAAGGTGTCCGGCTTCCCCTCGCACCGGGTCCTGGGCCAGGCGGGCATGCTGGACACGGCCAGGTTCAGCTACTTCGTAGCGGAGAAGCTGGCGGTCCCGGTCGGGTCGGTGCGGACGCTGACGCTCGGCTCGCACGGTGACACGATGGTGCCGGTGCCCTCGGCCTGCACGGTGAACGGCCAGCCGCTGACCAGCCTGCTGCCCGCCGAGGAGATCGAGGCGCTGGTCAACAGGACCAGGAACGGCGGCGGCGAGATCGTCGCGCTGCTGAAGACCGGCTCGGCGTACTATGCCCCGTCGGCCGCCGCGGCCCGGATGGCCCGCGCGGTGGCGGAGGACTCGGGCGCGGTCATGCCGGTGTGCGCGTGGGTGGACGGCCAGTACGGGATCTCCGGGGTCTACCTGGGCGTGGAGGCCGAAATCGGCGCGACCGGCATCCGCCGGGTGGTCGAGCGCGACCTAACCGAGGCCGAACTAGCTGGCCTGCGCACCGCCGCCGAGGCCGTCCGCGCCAAGCAAGCCGACGTGGCCTCGCTCTGAGCCGGGGCTAGCTCCGTGGGCGGGGATCTGGCGGCTGGCTATCTGGACGGGTTGCCGCCTGCGCAGGCGGCCGAACTGGCCCGGGTGAACGGCCCCGGGTTAACGGCGCTGCGCGAGTACCTGGGCTCGGGTGCGGCGGTGGCGTTCCTCGGGGCGGGGGTGTCGGCGCCGCTGTACCCGCTGTGGGCCGGGCTGATCGGGGAGCTGGTGGACGCGGCCGCCGGGCGGATGGGGGAGCGGGAGGCGGCGGCGTGCCGGGCCCTGGCGCTGCAGAGCCCGGAGGAGGTCGTGGAGATCCTCCGCCAGCAGCTCGGCGTGGCGAGCTACCGGGAGGTGCTGCGGCAGGTGCTGCGGGCCCGCGTCGATGAGGAGTCGGGCCGGTCCTGGACGCCGGTGCAGGAGCTGGTCTGCCGGTGCGCGTTCCAGGCGGTGGTGACCACCAACTACGACCCGGGGATCGTGAACGCGCGGATGCGCGTACGCCCGGACGCGCTCGCCACCGGGTTCACCACCTGGGAGGACGAGCTGGGGCTTGACCGGTGGCGGACCGGGGACGTGTTCGGCGAGACCGAGCTGCCTGTGCTGTTCGCGCACGGCCAGCACAACCGGCCCGACTCTGTGGTGCTTGCGACCACGGAGTACCGGCGGGCGTACGCGGGCAAGCTGCCGCTGGTGCTGGCCCGGCTGCTGGACGGGCACTTGGCCTGGATCGGGTTCAGCTTCGCCGACCAGCGGATCGCCGCGATCTTGCGGGAGATCGCCGACCGGACCGGCACCCGGATCGACCCCGGCGGCGCGCCGCGTCACGTCGCGGTGATGGCCTGGGATCCGGACGCCGCGGGCAACGACCCGGGAGTGCTGGCTCGCCGGGCCGAGATCGCCTACGGAGCGCAGCTGGTGCTGTATCCCGCGTCCAAGGGTGATCATTCCGCGCTGGGACGGCTCCTAGCGGACCTGACCGACGACCGGTTCGGGCCAGTCGCTGACCCGCCGGGCAGGCCGGCGCCCCCGCCGGGCAGGCCGGCGCCCCCGCCGGGCAGGCCGGCACCCCCGCCGGGCCCTCGGCCTGGCGAGGCGGGGCCCGGTGTCGCGGCGCGGTGGGTGCCGGAGGCCGAGCCCGTGGAGCATTTCACCGGGCGGGCCGACGAGCTGGCCCGGCTGGACCGGTGGGCCGCCGACCCGCAGGTCGCCCTGGTCGGGGTGACCGCGTGGGGCGGCGCGGGCAAGACCGCGCTGGTTACCCGCTGGGTGCAGGGCGGCGGGCCGGGCAGGCGGACCGGAGTACAGGGGGTATTCGGGTGGAGCTTTTACGCCGACCCGTCCGCCGAGCACTGGGCCGCCGCCCTGCTGGAGTGGGCGCGGCAAGATCTCGGGATCGCGGTGGTGGGTACTGGCCGGCTGGCCGACGCGGTGCTGGGCCTGGTGCGGGCGGTGCCGCTGGTGCTGGTGCTGGACGGGCTGGAGGTGGTGCAGGAGGGCCCGGCGGGAGGCGAGTTCGGTCGGCTGCTCGACGGCACGCTACGCGAGGTGCTGGCCGGCGCCTGCCAGCAACCGCATGGCGGGCTGGTGCTGCTGACCTCCCGGTTCCCGTTCGCGGACCTGGAGGGCTTCGACGGGACCAGCGCCCGGATGCTGGAGGTGCCGCCGTTCACCCCGGCCGAAGGGGCGGCGCTGCTGGCCGCCGCCGGCGGTGGCTGGCTGGCCGATGACCAGCGGCGGAACCTGATCCGGGCGGTGGACGGGCACGCCCTGGCCACCGGAGTGCTGGCCGGGCTGCTGGCAGATCACCCGCCGGCCGCAGACCTGGCCGCGCTGCGCGCCGGGCTGGACGCCGCGACGCGCACCGACGCCCGGGTGGGTAAGGTGCTGGCGTTCTACGCCGATCGGCTGGCCGAGCCGGACCGGTACCTGCTGGCCGCCGTCTCGCTGTTCGCCCGGCCCGTCCCGGCCGAGGCGGTGCTCGCGGTGGCCGGGCATCAGGTGTTCGGCTCCCGGCTGGCCGGGTGGACCCCGGCGATGGTGCAGGCCGCGGTGCGGGACCGTCTCGGCGGGCTGGCCTCCTGGCACCCCGACGGGACCATCTCCGCCCACCCGCTGGTCCGGGACACCTTCCGCCGCCTGGTCATGGACGCCGCCGGGGCTGCCGCCGAGACGACCCTGGCCGGGCTCCCGGCCGGGACGGTGACTAGCCGGGCCGACGCGCTGCGCGTGGTCGAGGCCATCGAGCTGCTACTGGACGGCGGCCAGTGGAAGCCCGCCGACGACATGTACCGGAGCCGTGCCGGCGGCAATCCGGCGGCGTGGCAGACCCTGCCCGCGGCCCGGCTCGGGCAGCGCACCGCCGCCGCGTTCGTGGCCACGCCCGCCTGCCGCGCCGCCTGCGCCGCCCAGCTCAGCCCTGACCGTCTGGGCTTCTATCTGACTAGCATCGGGCTGTGGGCGCTGAACGCGGGTGACCTGGCCACGGCGCGGGAGTACCTGCCGGTGGCCGTCCGCCACGCCCGTGACGCCGCGCACACGCCGGAACTGGCGATCCGCATGCGAAACCTGACCGAGTGCCTCGGCCAGCTCGGGCAGGTGGGTCTCGCTCGGGACGTCGCGGCCGAGGCGGTTGCGTGCGCTGAGGCCACCGGCGGCTGGGAGCAACTGCGTAACTCGCGCTCGTTCGGGGGGTGGGTGGCGGGCCTGGCCGGGGACACCGGGGAAGCCGAGCGTCAGTTCACCGCCGCCGACCGGATCGAGGTCGCCAACGATCCGGACGGTCGCCACCTGTACTCGCTGCGCGGGGCCCAGTGGGCGGAGTGGCTGGCCCGGACCGGGCGGACCGGCCCGGCCCGGATGCTAACCGGCCACAACGCCGAGATCTGCCGGAAGAACGGCTGGAACGGCGATCTGGCCCGGTGCGACCGGATGCTGGGCCGCCTGGCCCTGGCCGCCGGGGACACCGCCGCGGCCGGTGAGCACCTGGCGGCGGCGGCCGGGTGCTTCCAGGACGGCGACTACCTCACCGAGCTCGCCACCACCCTGGCCGACCTGGCCGCCTGCGCCCAGGCCAGCGGGGACTCCCACGCCGCCGAGCGGCACGCAGCCGAGGCGATCACCATCGCCGCGCCCCGCGGGCTGGTGCCCGCCCAAGCCGCCGCGCTGGCCGCCCGAGCCCGCATCCGCGCCGCCCGGGCCACCGCCACCGCCGACCAGGACCTGCTGTTCCAGGGCCGCGACGCGGCCGACGCCGCGCTGCGGCTGGCCACCCGCCACCAACTGGCCTGGTACGAGCTCGACGCCCTGCGCGCCCACGCCCTGCTCGACCAGGCCGGGCACGCCGACGGCGGGTGGGCCGCCAAAGCCGATGCCCTGCACGCCCGGCTGGTCCCGTCGGGCCTGGACCCCGACCCGCTAGCGACTGTCGAGCGCCTCGTCGCGGCCGAGAAAGCCGCCGAGGCGACCGCCGGAAAGGGCGGAGCCCACCGCCGGATATGGCGAGGCCGACCGCGACGAGAGTGAAGCCTGGTGGCGCGATCGTGGACCGTGCCGCTCGCCACCCTGGCCGTGTACGCGCCGACCCGCTCGCCGACCCGCTCACTGTGGCCGGGCCCGGCCTTTGCGTCGCCTGCGGCTCGCCGCCGCCCCGAACCAGCTGCCGCTCCCGGTCACCCACCGCTGACCAGGTAACCCCGGGTCAGCCCTTGGCCAGGCGGCGCAGGGCTAGCTCGGCGTAGAGGGCGGTGCCCTCGGCCAGCACCACGTCGTCGAAGAGCGCCCGCGCGGAGTGGTTGGTGGGCGCGCTCTCCGGGTCGCGGTCCGGCGGGCACGCGCCGAGGAAGACGAACGCCCCCGGTACCTGCTCCAGGACGAAGGAGAAGTCCTCGGCACCGGTAATCGGGAACTGGGCCGTCTCGCCCCGGCCCGGCCCGAACGCGTCGGCGATCGTCTGCCCAGCGAACGCCGCCTCGGCCGCGTCGTTGACGGTGACCGGGTACTCGGTCGCGTAGTCGACGTCGGCGGTCAGCCCGTGCGCGTCGGCGATGTCCCTGACCAGCCGGGGCACCAGCTCCGCCAGCGCGATCCGGGACGCGGCGCTGTAGGAGCGGGCGGTGGCCAGGAAGGCGGCCTGGTCGGGGATCACGTTGTCTGTGGTGCCGGCGTGGAAGCTGCCGACCGTGATGACGACCGGATCGAACACATCGAACTTCCTGGTCACCATGGTCTGCAGCGCGAGCACCATCTCGCAGGCGGCCGGGATCGGGTCCGCGGCCCGGTGCGGCTGGGAAGCGTGCCCGCCGCGCCCGTGCACGGTGACCGTGATCTGGTCGGCGGCGGCCAGCATCGGGCCCGGCCGGGTGGAGAACATCCCGCACGGGAGCTTGTTCGCGGTTACGTGCAGGGCGTAGGCCGCGACCGGGCGCTGGCCGGCCACATCGAGCACGCCCTCGCTGATCATGTGCCGGGCGCCGGCGTAGCCCTCCTCGCCCGGCTGGAACATGAAGATCACCGTGCCAGGCAGGTCGGCCCGCCGGGCGGACAGCAGCCGCGCGGCGCCGACCAGCATGGCCGTGTGCAGGTCGTGGCCGCAGGCGTGCATCGCGCCTGGCACCGCCGACGCGTAAGGCAGCCCGGTGTCCTCGGTGACCGGCAGCGCGTCCATGTCGCCGCGCAGCAGCACCACCGGACCTGCCCCAGAACGCCGCCGGGAATGCGCACTGCCGCGCAGCACCGCGGTCACCGAACTGAGGGCCCGGCCGGTGCTGATCTCCAGCGGGAGCCCGTCCAGGGCGTCGAGCACCTTGGCCTGCGTCTTCGGCAGGTGCAGGCCGATCTCGGGCTCACGGTGGATCGAATGCCGCAGCTCGGCGATCTCGTCCGTGAGCTTCGCCGCCTCATCACGCACCGGCATCTAATCCTCCTTCGGGGGGTCGTGGTCACACCAAACTGTAATGTCAGGCGCCTGGCACTCTCTGATGGGACGGCGTCCAGGAACTCGGGCGCGGTCCAGCCCCGCCGCACGAACGCCTCGGTGACCGCATCGCGGACCGGCCCGGCGGCGCTGGCTTTGGCGGCGCTGGCGCTGGCCGTGGCGATGCTGGCCGTGGCGGCGCTGGCGGTGGCGGGCACGAGCGCGAGCACCGAGCCGCCGAACCCGCCGCCCATCATCCGCGCGCCGAACGCGCCTGCGGCCAGCGCCGCCTCGACCGTCGCGTCGGCTTCCGGCCAGGAGATCTCGAAGTCATCGCGCAACGAGGCGTGCGATTCGGTCAGCAGCCGCCCGATATCGCGGTAGATGCCCGCGGCACCGTGCGGGCCAGCAGCGGCCCGCGGGCTGGTCAGCAGCGCGACCACGTCGAGGACCCGCTGGTTGTCGGCGACGACATGGCGGGCGCGCCGCCGGAGAACGGGATCGGCCAGCCGGTCCGCTTCAGCCGGGGTCGTTAGGGAGCGAAGAGAAGGGATGCCCAGACGGCGGGCCGCCTCTTCGCACTCGGCCCGCCGCTGACCGTACTCCCCGTCAACCAGGTCATGCTTGGCCCGGGTGTTTATGAGCAGCAGGCTCGCTCCCGCCGCGGCGGGAGCGAACGGCACCTGCGAGGTGTCCAGCGAGCGGCAGTCGAGCAGCAGCGCGTGGCCGGCCTGGGCGAGCAGCGAGGCGGACTGGTCCATGATGCCCGAGGGCACTCCGACGAACTCGTTCTCTGCCCGGCGGGCGATCGCGGCCAGCTCGCGGCGCGGGACGGTCAGCCCGGCTCGCTCGGTCAGGGCCAGCTCGGTCAGGGCCAGCGCGGTCGCGCACTCGAGCGCGGCCGAGGAGGACAGGCCGGCGCCCGCGGGCAGGTCGGAGTCGATCGCGATGCAGGCGCCGGGCACCGGGTGGCCGGCCGCCTCGAGCGCCCAGGCGACGCCGGCCGGGTAGGCGGCCCAGCCGGTGACCTGGCCGGGCGCCAGCCCGTCGAGCGCGATCTCGGCCGCGGCCGTGGGCTCCTGGCGGGAGCACAACGTCAGCCGCCGCGCGTCCCGGCGCGCCGCCGCGACCGTGACGCCCTGGCTGAGCGCGAACGGGAGCACGAAACCGTCGTTGTAGTCGGTGTGCTCGCCCATCAGGTTGGCCCGCCCCGGGGCCAGCCACACGCCGTCCGGCGTCCCGCCGAAGCGCGACCGGAACAGCTCGGCTGCTCCCTTTCCTGGCTCGCTCGCCTCCGGGCGCCTTTTAAGGCGGCTCCTTCCCTCGTCGCTCCTCCGTCGCTCCTCAGTCCAGTCGCCGCCGGCGCCCTTTGGCTCGCTCACCGTGGCGCGCGCGCCTGGGTGAACCGCCAGGCGTCGGCGGCCATGGCGCGCAGGTCCCGCTCCGCCCGCCAGCCCAGCTCGGACTGGATCTTCGCGGACGAGGCGACAAGCACGGCCGGGTCGCCGGCCCGGCGCGGGCCCGCGTCGGTGCCGATGTCGGTGCCGGTGACCTCCCGGCACACCTCGATCACCTGGCGGACCGAGAAGCCGGCCCCGTTGCCGAGGTTGTAGACGCGGTGCTGGCCGAGCCGGCAGGCCGCCAGTGCGCGCAGGTGCGCGTCGGCCAGGTCGGCGACGTGGATGTAGTCGCGGACGCAGGTCCCGTCGGGGGTGGGGTAGTCGTCGCCGAAAATCTGCACCGGGCGGCCTTGCGTCGCGGCGGCCAGCACGTTCGGGATGAGGTGGGTCTCCGGGTTGTGCCGCTCGCCGAGCCAGCCGCCGTCGGCGGTCTGCTGCGCGCCGGCCACGTTGAAGTAGCGCAGGCTGACCGCGCCGAACCCGTACAGCCGGCTGAACTCGGTCAAGGTGGTGTCGACGGCGACCTTGGACGCGCCGTAGGGGCTGGTCGGGCGGGTGGGATCGGTCTCGGTCACGGGCGTGCGCTCGGGCTCGCCGTAGACGGCGGCGGTCGAGGAGAAGACGATCGTCCGGATCCGCATCTCGCGCATGGCCTCGAGCAGCGTGACCGTGCCGCCCAGGTTGTTCGACCAGTACTTGGCCGGGTCCGCCACCGACTCGCCGACCAGTGACTTGGCCGCGAAGTGCAGCACCGCCTCGATGCCGTCGCTCAATACCTCGGCCGCGCAGTCGCGCAGCGTGCCCTTGACGAACGTGGCGCCGGGCGGCACCGCGTCGGCGAACCCGGTGGACAGGTCGTCGAGCACGGTGACCTCGTGCCCGGCCGTGACCAGCTGCGCGGCTACGACGCTGCCGATATAGCCGGCGCCGCCGGTGACGAGCACTCTCATCAGGCCTCCCTGAGCCGTTGCGCCGCCTCTTCTGGGACGATGTCGTTGATCCACACGCCCATGCCGGATTCGGTTCCGGCCAGGTACTTCAGCTTTCCGGCCGCTCGCCGGACCGACAGTACCTGAAGGTGCGCGGCGAACTGGCGGCGCGCGATCTCGTCCCTGACCGGGGCCTGGTGCCAGGCGGCGATGTAGGGCGCGGGTCGGCCGAACAGCGCGTCGAACCGGCGCAGCACGTCCAGGTACAGCGGCCCGAAGGCGTCCCGCGCCGCGGCGCCGACGCCGGTCAGGTCGGGCACCCGGGCGGCGGGGAAGATCCGCACCTCATACGGCCAGCGCGCCGCCTCGGGCACGAACACGATCCAGTGCTCGTTGCGGGTCACGATCCTGGTCCCGGCCCGCAGTTCGGCCGCGACCAGGTCGTCGAACAGACTCCTACGGTCATGGGTACGTGCGTAGGCTTCAGCCTGCGCCACCATCCGCTCCAGGCGCGGCGCGACGAAGGGGAACGCGTAGATCTGCCCGTGCGGGTGATGCAGCGTGACGCCGATCTCCTCGCCCTTGTTCTCGAAGCAGTACACCTGCCTGGTCTCGGGCAGTGCGCTCAGCAGCTGCGTCCGGTCCACCCAGGCCTCGAACACGGTGCGCACCCGCCGGGGGGTGAGCTGGGCGAACGAGGAGTCGTGCGCGGAGGTGAAGCAGACCACCTCGCAGCGGCCGAGCGGCTCGCGCAGCGACGGGAAGCGGTTCTCGAACACCACCACGTCGTAGCTGTCCGCCGGTATCTCGGTGGGCCGTCCGGGCGCCGACGGGTCGAGCGGACATTGGTCGGCCGGTGGCAGGAAGGTCCGGTCCTGACGGGCGGCGGCGATCACCACCCACTCACCGGCCAGCGGATCCCAGCGGATCCCGGATTCCGGCGAACCGGTCGGCAGGGCGGGCGGCGGCGGCATCGGCGGCAGGTCCCTGGTGTCCTGGACCTGGGCGCGGCCGAGGCCAGGCGCCTCGTCGAAGTAGACGATCTCGCGCCCGTCCGCCAGCCGCGTGCTTGACCTCCAGATTGATTGCGCGTCCACGGGTGCCATCAGGATCCCGGCGACCAGACCCTGGCCTTCTGGCCAGGAAGGAAACGCCGTTTCACCTCCCCGGAAGTGTCGGTGATAGTCGCTAGTGTGTTCGCATGTCCCGGTGCCAGGTTACGTGCACCGCTGACGTGAACGCGGCCAGGAACATCGCGGCCAGGAACATCGCGGCCCGGAACATCGCGGCCCGGAACATCGCGGCGCGGAACATCGCCGCAGGGCACCCCGCCCACCTCCCCATCCCCCGCGAACCTCACCTGCTGCCCCAATCGGCGTAAGTAGCTGGAATCCCCCGTCTTCACTGCATGAGAGGGAGGATGCCAAACGTTATCCGGTCTAGACTGGCCAGACACATCGTGCGCGGCGGCGGAGAGCCTTCGGGGGCCAGAATCCGCCGTACGGTGCTTGAACGGAGGAAGTCGGCGATCGCCGCATGAGCAAGGTCGTCCTGGACGTCGTTGTCGTCCTCGTCATCATCTGCATCGGGGGGTTCTTCGCGGCCTCGGAGATGGCCCTGGTCTCGCTGCGCGAGGGCCAGATCAGGGCGCTGGCCAAGCGCGGCAAGCGGGGGCAGAAGGCGGCCAAGCTCGCGCAGGACCCGAACCGGTTCTTCTCCGCCGTGCAGATCGGCGTGACGCTGGCCACGCTGGTCGCCGGCGGCTACGGTGCCACGACGCTCGCGGGCCTGCTGAAGTCGTGGCTGATCGGGCAGCAGATGTCGGCGGCCTGGGCGGGGCCGGTCTCGTTCGTCGTGGTGACCATCTGCATCACCTTCTTCAGCCTGATCCTCGGCGAGCTTGCGCCCAAGCGGATCGGGCTGCAGCGGGCGCCCCGGCTGGCGGTGCTGGCCGCGCCGCTGCTTGACCGGATCGCCACCCTGGCCCGGCCGGTCGTCTGGCTGCTGACCGCGACGACCAACCTGGTCGTCGCGGTCCTGGGCGGCGATCCCCGGATCGGCCGCCAGGCCATGACCGAGCAGGAAGTGCGCGAGCTCGTGACCAGCACCCAGACGCTCAGCCAGGACGAGCGGCAGATCGTCGGCGAGGTTTTCGACGCGGGCAAACGGCAGATCCGCGAGGTCCTGGTGCCGCGCACCGAGGTGGTCTTCCTGGATGCACAGACGCCGATCGCCGAGGCCGCCGCTATCGCCGCGGCCGTGCCGCATTCGCGGCTGCCGGTCTACCAGGACACTTACGACAACGTGATCGGCTTCGTGCACGTCCGGGACCTGCTCGGCCCCGGCGTGGCCAAGGACGCGGTGCCGGTCGGGCGGATCGCCCGGCAAGTGAAGTTCCTGCCGATCAGCAAGACCGTGCTCTCCTCGCTGTCCGAGATGCGGCGCGAGCGGGCCCACCTGGCCATCGTGGTCGACGACTACGGCGGCACGGCCGGCATCGTCACCCTGGAGGACCTGGTCGAGGAGCTGATCGGCGACATTCGAGATGAATACGACCTGGAACAGGACCAGGCCACCAAGCTGCCGGCCGGCGAGGTGGAGGTCGACGGCCTGCTCAACCTGGACGAGTTCACCGAGCAGACCGGCATCGAGCTGCCGGAAGGCCCGTATGAGACCGTCGCGGGCTACGTCCTGGCCGCCCTCGGCGACCTGCCGTCCGAGGGGGACAGCGTCCAGGTGACGGGCCGCACGATCACCGTGACCGAACTCGACGGCCGCCGCATCGCCCGGCTCCGCGTCACCGCCAACGCCCCGTCCCAGGCCGCCGCTCCGGCCGGTCCCGCCGCTCCGGCCGGTCCCGCCGCTCCGGCCGGTCCCGCCGCCCCGGCCTCTCATGACACGGTTTCTGCTGGTCAGGTCCGGCTAAACTCGGAGACCCCGCAGGAAGGCGGTCCCCGGTGAAAGGCGGTCAGCGTGCCCGGTGGCTTTGACACCGTTCTCGTCGTCGACTTCGGCGCGCAGTACGCGCAGCTGATCGCCCGCCGGGTGCGCGAGTGCCACGTCTACTCCGAGATCGTCCCGTCGAGCATGCCGGTGCACGAGATGCTGGCCAAGCGGCCGAAGGCGATCATCTTGTCCGGCGGCCCCTCCTCGGTCTACGCCGACGGCGCGCCGCCCGCGCCGCCGGGGCTCTTCGACGCCGGGGTGCCCGTCCTCGGCATCTGCTACGGCTTCCAGCTGATGGTGGCAGGGCTGGGCGGCACGGTCGAGCCGACCGGCGCCGCCGAGTACGGCAGGACGGTGCTGATCCGGGGGGACGATCCCCCCCAGACCCCCCCTGCTCCTGGGGGGAAACCGTTCCCCCCAGACCCCCTCGGCCCCCCTGCTCCTGGGGGGAAACCGTTCCCCCCAGACCCCCTCGGCCCCCTCGGCCCCCTCGGCCCCCTCGGCCCGCCTGCGGGGGGGAGGCTCCTGGCCGGGACACCCGTCCAGCAGCAGGTGTGGATGTCGCACGGGGACACCTGCACGGCGGCCCCGCCCGGCTTCACGGTGACCGCGCGGACGGACGTGACGCCGGTGGCGGCGGTGGAGAACGAGCGCGCCGGGATGTTCGGCGTCCAGTTCCACCCCGAAGTCATGCACACCGAGCACGGCCACCGCATCCTGGCCCGCTTCCTCGAGCTGGCCGGATGTCGCCCGTCCTGGACCATGCTGAACATCGTCGAGGAGCAGGTGGCGCTGATCCGCGAGCAGATCGGCGGCGGCCGGGCGATCTGCGGGCTGTCCGGCGGGGTGGACTCCGCGGTCGCCGCGGCGCTCGTGCAGCGCGCCATCGGTGACCGTCTCACCTGCGTGTTCGTCGACCATGGCCTGCTGCGCAAGGGTGAGGCCGAACAAGTCGAGCAAGACTTCGTGGCCGCCACCGGCGTCCGGCTCACGGTGGCGAACGAGGCCGAGGCGTTCCTTTCCGCCCTGGCCGGGGTGGCCGAACCCGAGCAGAAGCGGAAGATCATCGGCCGGGAATTCATCCGCGCGTTCGAGCGCGCCGCCCGGGAGATCACCACCGAGGCCGGCCAGCACGGCGAGGCGTGCGAGTTCCTGGTGCAGGGCACGCTGTACCCGGACGTGGTGGAGTCGGGCGGGGGCACCGGCACCGCGAACATCAAGTCGCACCACAACGTCGGCGGGCTGCCCGACGACCTGAAGTTCCACCTGGTCGAGCCGCTGCGCGCCCTGTTCAAGGACGAGGTGCGGCGGGTGGGGGAGGAACTCGGCCTGCCGCAGCCGATCGTCCGCCGCCAGCCGTTCCCCGGCCCCGGGCTGGCGATCAGGATCATCGGCGAGGTGACCGCTTCACGGCTCGCGGTGCTGCGCGAGGCCGACGCCATCGTCCGCGAGGAGATGTCCGCGGCCGGCCTGGACACCCTGGTCTGGCAGTGCCCGGTGGTGCTGCTGGCCGACGTGCGTTCGGTCGGCGTGCAAGGCGACGGCCGCAGCTACGGCCACCCGATCGTGCTCCGCCCGGTGACCAGCGAGGACGCGATGACCGCAGACTGGGCGCGGCTGCCGGACGATGTGCTAGCCCGGATCTCCACCCGCGTCACCAACGAGGTCCCCGAGGTCAATCGCGTCGTCCTGGACGTCACAAGCAAGCCGCCCGCCACCATTGAATGGGAGTAAAGACCTTTTTACCGAACGACCGCGGTTCCCGCCCCATGACGGGCTCTCTATCTCTTTTTTATTTCGCTGATTTCGCAGTTCATGCGGCTTAAATGCGGAATTAGCGGGATAACGGAAAGTCGGCTATATCGGCCGTTGCCATTATGCTGAGCAGCGTAAATGCTTTTATGGCTGGCTTGCCGGGCTAAAAAGAGATGAATGCGATGTTTGCTAAGGCTGCGACCGTCTTGCTGATAGCGCTCTTTGGCACGCTCGTGGTGGTCGCGGTGGCCGTCATCGGCATACTGGGCATCCGGTCGGCCACGTACCAGGGAAAGGTGATCGCGGGCGGCGAGCTCGACACCTCGGTGGCGACGAACCAGCTGGCCCGGGACATGGACGCGGCGTACGCCACCGGTGAGGCCGCCCTGCGGGCCGCCGATCCCGCGACGAGGTCCCGGCTCCTCGGCACGCTCGACACCAGCCTGCTCCCCGGGATCGACGCGCAGCTCTTCTCGCTGCAGCAGCTGCACGTCGGCGACCCGCCGGCCGAAGCCGCCGACCTGGCCCTGTTCGTCCGGCAGTGGACCGCCGTCCGCGATCTGCTCAGCGCGCCGGGCCTGACCGCCCAGCCGCCCGCGGCGCGCGCCGCGCTCGCGGGCGGGCTGACGGCCGCCTACCAGCCGGTCAGCGCCCACCTCGACCGCTTGATCCTGAAGGAGCTCCGCGACGCAACCGCCGATCACGCGGCCGCGGCCGTGGCCGCGGCCCGGTACACCGGTCTCATCCTCGGCGCGGCGGCCGCAGGCATCGCGATCGCCTGGCTCTTCCTGTGGTACGTGATCTGGAGCACCCGCCGGAGCCTGGAGCCCGGCCAGGACCAGGCGGAGTTCGCCGATACCCTGCAGATCGCGAACGACGAGGACCAGGCGCACCAGCTCCTCCAGCGCCACCTCGAGCGCACGCTTCCGGCCACCGTGGCCGTGGTGCTCAACAGGAACAATAGCGCGGACCGGCTGGAGGCGGTCACGCCCCTGCCGCCCGGCTCGCCGCTGGCGGGGACGTTGCGCGGCGCGGAGCCGCGCTCGTGCCTGGCGGTGCGGTCCGGCCGGGTGCACACCGAGAACGGAGGGCGGCCGCCCCTGCTCTCCTGCCTAGTGTGCGCCCCGGTGCCCGGCGCCTCGTCGTGCGTTCCGCTCATGGTCGGCGGCGAGGTGATCGGCTCCGTCCTGGTCAGCCGCCCAGCCCTCTATTCGGAGGCCGAGGTACAGCGGATCCGCGAATCGGTCAGCCAGGCGGCGCCCGTCCTGGCGAACCTGCGCAACCTGGCCGTCGCGGAGATCCGCGCCGCGACCGACGGCCTGACCGGGCTGCCCAACAAGCGGGCGGTCACGGACGCGCTGAAGCGGACGTTCGCGCAGGCCGCGAGGACGAAGTCGCCGCTCGGGCTGCTCCTGCTCGACCTCGACCACTTCAAGCAGGTCAACGACCAGCACGGGCATGGCGCGGGGGACCAGGTCCTGGCGAGCGTCGGCGCCGCGCTGCGCAGCGTGCTGCGGGACCGGGACTTCGCCGGGCGCAACGGCGGAGAGGAGTTCGCGGTCCTGCTGCCCGACACCAGCATCGCCGAGGCCCTCGAGATCGCCGAGCGCGTCCGGGCGACGATCGCCGAGGTCAGCCTGCCGGGCACCGACGTGCCGGTCACGGTCTCCATCGGCGTGGCCGGCTTCCCCGGCCACGCGAGCACGATCGAGCGGCTCGAGCGGCTCGCCGACGCCGCGCTGTACTTCGCCAAGCGGCAGGGCAGGAACCGGGTGGAGCTGGCCTCCGCCGAGGCTGGGTCCGATCTTCCCGGGCCCGTCCCACCCGAGGCGACCGTGAACGGTCCCGGTCCCGCCGAGGCGACCGTGAACGGTTCCGGTCCCGCGTCCGTGCCCGTGCCCCGCGGCCTAACCCATGCTCCGGACGGCCCATAGGTCGGGGAAGGCCGGCCTGGCGACCGTGGTCCGCAGGTAGCTGGCGCCGGCCGAGCCGCCGGTGCCCGACCGGCCGCCGATCGTCCGCTCCACCATCTTGACGTGGCGATAGCGCCACTCCTGCATGCCCTCGTCGAGGTCCACCAGGAGCTCGCACACCGCGGTCGCGTCGGTGTCCTCGTCGTAGACCTTTTTCAGCACCTGCTGCATCCCGTCGGAAGCCTCGTGCGGCGCTGCCACGTCGCGGTTCCTGATCTCGGCCGGCACGTCGTAGCCCTGGCCGGCCAGGTAGCGGACGAAGGAGTCGAACAGGGACGGCCGCGCCATCGCCGCCGAGATCCGCTCGTGTTCCGCGCTGCCCGGCGGGTACTGCGCCACCATCATCCGGTCCCGCCTGCCCAGGACGGCCTCGAGCTCGCGGAACTGCGCCGACTCGAACCCGCTCGAGCTGCCGAGCCAGTCACGGAAACTGGTGAACTGGGTCGGCGTCATGGTCTCGAGCACGTCGAGCTGCGCCACCACGATCTTCAAGATGGCCAGCGTCCGCCGCAGCGTGCGCATGGCGTGCGTGGTGCTGCCGGACTCGAGTTCGGCCTGCAGCTTGCCCAGCTCGTGCAGCAGCTGCTTGAACCACAGCTCGTAGACCTGGTGAATGACGATGAACAGCATCTCGTCGTGCTCGCTCGACCTGGGCTGCTGCGCCGAAAGCAGCTGATCGAGCCGCAGGTAGCCGGAGTAGGTGACGGGTTCAGCCATGGCGTTTCCGCTCGATGATGTCGCGGGCGGCGCCGACGGCGGTCCAGACGTCGGTGAAGCGGGTGGTGAGCGGGGATAGGCCGAACCGGAACCGGTCCGGGGTGCGGAAATCGGTGACAATGACAGTGCCTGACGGGTTCGGGGCGGCGAGCTGCCCGACAAGCTGCTCGGCCTGCGGATGGCAGTAGGTGACGTGACCGCCGCGGCGGCCGCCGTCGCGGGGCGTGGCCAGCGCGCAGCCGAGCGGCTCAAGCCAGGCACCGCCCAGGTCGATGAGGTAGCTGGTCAGCCGCAGGCTCTTGGCGCGCATCGGGTGCAGGCCCGCCTCGAGCAGCAGCCGCGCGCCCTCTTCCACCGCGGCGGTGCCCAGGATGGACGGGGTGCCCGTCATGAACTTGGCGATGCCGGCCGCCGGGTCGTACCTGGGCCCCATGGCGAACTGGTCGCGCTGGGAGAACCAGCCCCATATCGGCTGCCGCAGCACCTCCCGTAGCCGGGCCGAGACGTAAAGGAAGGCGGGGGCGCCGGGACCCGCGTTGAGGTACTTGTAGGTGCAGCCGACCGCCAGGTCCACGTCGCAGCGGTCAAGCTCGACGGGTACCGCGCCCACCGAGTGGCACAGATCCCACAACATGAGCGCGCCGGCCTGGTGCGCGATCTCGGTGACGGCCTGCATGTCGGCGAGGGCGCCGCTGCGGTACGCCACGTGCGACAGGCTGACCAGCGCGGTATCCTCGTCTACCGCGGCGCGTACCTGGTCGGGGTCCAGGCCCTCGTCGATGTCGGTGGTCAGCATGCGCAGTTCCGCGCCGCGCTGGGCCGCGATTCCCTCGACCACGTAGCGGTCGCTGGGGAAGTTGTCCCGGTCGGTGACGATCACGCGCCGGCCGGGGCGGGCGTCGAGCGCCGCCGAGGCCAGCTTGTACAGGTTCACCGTGGTGTTGTCGGCCACCAGGACCTGACCCGGCGCCGCGCCGGTCAGCTCGCCGACCAAGTCGCCCGCGCGCCCGGGCAGGTCCACCCAGTGCTCCCACGACCTGGCCAGCGCGGTGCCCCACTCCTGGCGGGTGACGGCCTCCAGCCGCCGCAGCGTGGCCCGCGGGAGCGCGCCGAGAGAGTTGCCGTTCAGGTAGATCAGGGACGGGTCGTCAAGCGCGAACCGCTCACGGAACCCGGCCAGCGGATCCGCCGCGTCCAGTTCCTCGGCATGCGCCCGCTCCAACAACACCTGGGCCATACCGCCCACGATAACTCCCAGGCCATCGCGCCAGTGCCGCGCGGCGGGGGCGCAGTTCCCTGGCTTCCCCCGCCGCTGGCCTGCGGACGGGAGCGCGCCGCTAGATGCGGGCGCCTTCACGCTGAGCGGGAATCTGACGGCCCTGCGGCCGCAGCAGGGCTTCGGCCAGGGTCAGGACGGTCTCCTCTAGCGAGCCGAGGTGGGCGGTCACGTCGCTCTGGGCGGCATCGACGATCTTCGAGAGCGTGTCCTGGATCTCGGTGGGACCGGGGCGGGAGCGCAGCTCGTCGGCGAGCGGCTCAAGCTGGTCGGTCAGGTGCTCGCCCACCGAACTGAGCCTGCCGCCGACCACCGCGACTTCCTGGCCCAGCGACTCGAGCTTGCCGCTGACGTCGCTGAAACAGCCGTTCGCGATCTCGAGTCGGCCGTCCAGGGCGCCGAACTTGTCGCCGAGGCCAGCGATCCTCGCGCCTATGCCTTCCAGCGTGCCGTCGAGTCCGTCGAGTCGGCCGCTGAGCGTGCCGACCCTGCCGTCGACGGCGCCGAGCTTGTTGTCCAGCGCGCTGAGCTTGCTGTCGACCGGACCCAGCCTGCCCGCCACGGTGCCGAGCTTGCCGTCGACCGAGGTGAGTCCCCGGCCGTGTTCGTCCAGCCGGTCGTCAAGCCGTGCCATCCGGGTGTCCAGCGCGCCGAGCTTGGTGTCCATGGCTATCAGCGCGGCCTCCGCCACGCCGATCCTGTTGTCGGTCGTGGTCAGGGTTTTGCTGATCACGCCGAGCTTGGTGTCGGTAGCGCCGAGCGTAGTGTCAATGGTGCTCACCCGGTCGTACTGGTCATCGAGGCGCTCGTCGAGGCGCTCCAGCCTGGTGTCGAGGGCAGCGACGCTGGCGTCGGTTGACCCGACCTTGCCGTCGACCGAGGCGATCTTGTCGTCGAGTGAGCCGATCTTGCCGTCGACAGACCTGATCTTGCTATCGAGCGACCAGACCTTGTCGTCGAGCGACCCGAGCTTGCCGTCGGTGTCCGTGAGCCGCTCGTCGACCCGCTCGATCCGCCCATGTATCACCATGATCTGGCCGCCGAGCAGGTCGACCTGGCCGCCGACGCCCGCCACATTCTCCGCTAGGCCGTCCACGGTGGCCGTCATCGTCTCGAGGGCCTGGGTGACCCGGCCCGAGGTCGCCTCCGCGCTCTGGTCCACCTTGGCCGCGAGCGTGCCCAAGCCGGCCTCCGTCCGCCCGGTGACCGCTGAGATCTCCTGGTCGAGCTCTCCTGTCTGCTGCGCGAGCTCGGCGACCGCCGTGTCCAGGCGGCTAAACCGGCCCGCCGCCGACTCCATGCTGTGCTGCAGTTTGCTCACACTCTGCTGCAGCTTGGCCAGGCGCTCGTCCTGCGCACGCAGCGCATGGTTGGCCTGAGCGAGGGTGTCGCACACCGCCTGCAGCCGCGGCAGTGCCTGCTCGACGTTCTCCGAGACCGTGCCCACGTCAGCCCACAGCGAATGCAGCTCGGCGACCGGGTTCACCTGGGCCCGGAGCAGCTCGATGTGCTCGGCGAGCGACTCGGCCCATTGCGGCGGCTTGCTCATCACTTCGTCCAGGTGCTGGGCCAGGCCGTCCAGCCGGGCCGTCATGCCGGGAACCTCGCGCTCGCGTACCTCCTTCACCAGCCACTCGAGTCCTTCCATACGCTGGCGGATGTCCTCGAGCGCCCCGGCGTTCGACCGCTGGTCGGCGATGTGGTCCTGTACGGTGCGCGCAAGCAGTTCGCGCATCCGGTCGGTGGCGCCCGGTTGGTTTCCCTGAAGCAAGATGTGGTTGCCCGGCTGGTCCATGATGCTCCTTCAGAAGTGTTGCCCGTCCCGGTCGTTGGTGTTGCCGTCCCGGTCGTTGCTCAGGTCGGTCCCGCTGGCACCCGGAGACCGGCCAACTCTAGTAGCTTTGGGTAGTCACTTGAATACAGAGAGCGAAAGAAGCTGATTGCTACCCGCTCGTTTGACGAGTCGGGCCGGTACCGCTACTGTTCGGGATTAGCACTCACTGCTGTAGAGTGCTAATGCGACGAGGCAGTCTGGCACCCGCGACGGCAGGCGGCCGCGCTCGCCCTCTCTAGTAACTCACCATTAGCCTTTCCGGAGGGGGAGGTCAGATCGTGACGACCGCCACCAAGGTAGTAATCAAGCCGCTCGAAGACCGGATCGTGGTCCGCCCGCTTGAGGCAGAGCAGACCACGGCATCCGGACTGGTGATCCCGGACACCGCCAAGGAGAAGCCCCAGGAGGGCGAAGTCCTTGCGGTTGGCCCTGGTCGCTTCGACGATGCGGGAACCAAGCGTGTGCCGATTGATGTCAAGGTCGGCGACGTAGTCCTGTACAGCAAGTACGGCGGCACTGAGGTGAAGTACTCGGGCGAGGAGTACCTGGTGCTCTCCGCTCGAGATGTCCTCGCCATCATCGACAAGTAGTAAAGCTGCGGACTCTGGCGGCAGGGCGCCCGGCCTGATGGCCGGGGGTCTTGTCGCCGGGGCCCGTGAGCATGCCTGCTCGGCTGAGCAGGCATGCTGACTGAGAACTCGATCCAACCGTAGGTTGAGGTAGTTAAATGCCCAAGATTCTGGAGTTCGACGAGGACGCCCGCCGCTCGCTCGAGCGTGGCGTCAACAAGCTCGCCGACGTCGTGAAGGTGACGCTAGGCCCTCGCGGCCGCAACGTCGTACTCGACAAGAAATGGGGCGCCCCCACCATCACCAACGACGGCGTGACCGTCGCCAAGGAGGTGGAGCTGGAGGACCCGTACGAGAACCTGGGAGCCCAGCTCGCCAAGGAGGTCGCCACTAAGACCAACGACATCGCCGGGGACGGCACCACGACGGCGACCGTCCTGGCTCAGGCGATGGTGCACCACGGCATGCGTTCGGTCGCGGCCGGCGCCAACCCGATGGACATGAAGCGCGGTATCGACGCCGCCGCTGCCGAGGTTTCCGAGCGGCTGCTGAAGTCCGCCCGTGACGTGGAAGAGCAGACCGAGATCGCGCACGTCGCGACGATCTCCGCGCAGGACGAGAAGATCGGCGAGCTGATCGCCGAGGCGTTCAGCAAGGTCGGCAAGGACGGTGTCATCACCGTCGAGGAATCGCCGACGATGGGACTTGAGCTGGAGTTCACCGAGGGCCTCCAGTTCGACAAGGGCTACATTTCGCCGTACTTCATCACCGACCCCGAGCGTCTCGAGGCGGTCCTGGAAGACGCGTACATCCTCATCAACCAGGGCAAGATCTCCTCGATGTCGGACTTCTTGCCGCTGCTCGAGAAGATCGCGCAGGGGAAGCGGCCGCTGCTGGTGGTCGCCGAGGACGTCGAGGGCGAGGCGCTGGCCACCCTCGTGGTGAACAAGATCCGCGGTCTGCTCAACGTGGTGGCCGTGAAGGCGCCCGGGTTCGGTGACCGCCGCAAGGCCATGCTGGCCGACATCGCCGTCCTCACCGGCGGCACCGTGGTCAGCGAGGAAGTCGGCATGAAGCTGGATTCGGTCGGGCTTGAGAGCCTGGGCCGCGCCCGCCGGATCGTCGTCACCAAGGACAACACCACGGTCGTGGACGGCGCCGGCGACAAGTCGGAGATCGAGGACCGGATCAGGCAGATCCGCAACGAGATCGAGAATACCGACTCCGACTGGGACCGGGAGAAGCTGCAGGAGCGGCTGGCCAAGCTGTCCGGCGGCGTCTGCGTCCTGCGCGTCGGTGCCGCGACCGAGGTGGAGCTGAAGGAGAAGAAGCACCGCCTCGAGGACGCCATCTCCGCCACCCGGGCGGCCATCGAGGAGGGCATCGTCGCCGGCGGCGGCGCCGCCCTGGTGCACGTGGCCAACGAACTCGATGACCTCGGCCGCACCGGTGACGAGGCGACCGGCGTGCGGGTCGTCAAGCGCGCCCTGACCGAGCCGGCCCGCTGGATCGCGTTGAATGCGGGCCAGGAGGGTTCCGTCGTGGTGGCCAAGATCGCCACCCTGCCTGCCGGGCAGGGCTACAACGCGGCCACCGGCGAGTACGGCGACCTGGTGGCCCAGGGCGTCATCGACCCGGTGAAGGTGACCAGGTCTGCTGTGCAGAACGCCGCCTCGATCGCCGCCATGCTGCTGACCACCGAGACCCTGGTGGTCGAGAAGCCGGAGGAGAAGGAGGCGTCCGCGGCCGACGGCCACGGGCACAGCCACCCGCACTAGCCATCACCTAGGCGAACAAGGGCCGGGTTCCGGTGCGTCCCGGCGCACCGAAACCCGGCCTTCACGCTGTCCGGGGAGCGCGCGGGCGCCGAGCCCAGGAGGCGTGCTAGGCGCCCTCCTGGGCGTGCGGGGCCGGGGTCGTCAATAGGATGGGTAGATCCCGCTGCCACTCCCGGTGAAGGTGCCATGACTGATCAAGTTCATCCAGGCCCGGATGAGAAGTTCGCGCCCGTCGGCCTGACCTTTGATGACGTGCTCTTGCTGCCGGCGCATTCCGCGGTACTGCCGAGCGAGGCGGACACCACCACCAGGATCACGCGCCGTTACCGGCTCCGCGTTCCGCTGGTGTCCGCGTCGATGGACACTGTGACCGAGGCCCGGATGGCGATCGCCATGGCCCGCCAGGGCGGCGTGGGCGTGCTGCACCGCAACCTGTCCGTGGAGGAGCAGGCGCAGCAGGTGGACATGGTCAAGCGGTCCGAGGCCGGCATGATCACCCACCCGGTGACCTGCGGGCCCGACGCCACGATCGCGGACGTCGACAGCCTATGCGGCCGCTACCGGATCTCCGGCGTGCCGGTGACCGGCCCGGACGGCGTATTGGTCGGGATTGTCACCAACCGTGACATCAGGTTCGAGACCGACCACAGCCGCCGCGTGACCGAGGTAATGACCCCGATGCCCCTGGTCACCGCGCCGGTGGGGGTCGCGCCCGAGGGGGCGCTGCGACTGCTGCGCCAGCACAAGGTGGAGAAGCTGCCGCTGGTCGACGAGTCGGGCCGGCTGCGCGGGCTCATCACCGTGAAGGACTTCACCAAGAGCGAGAAGTTCCCCTTCGCCACCAAGGACCCGGCCGGACGGCTGGTGGTCGGGGCTGCGGTGGGGGTCGGCGAGGACGCCAAGGGCCGCGCGCAGGCGCTGATCGAGGCCGGGGTGGACTTCCTGGTCGTGGATACCGCGCACGGGCACGCGCAGGCCGTCCTGGACATGGTCGCGCAGATCAAGGCCAACTCCGACACCGAGGTGATCGGCGGCAACGTGGCCACCCGAGCGGGCGCGCAGGCCCTGGTGGACGCGGGCGCGGACGGCATCAAGGTGGGCGTGGGGCCGGGCTCCATCTGCACCACCCGCGTGGTGGCGGGCGTGGGCGTCCCGCAGGTCACGGCGATCTACGAGGCGGCCAAGGCGGCCGGTCCGGCTGGCGTCCCCGTGGTCGGCGACGGCGGCCTGCAGTACTCGGGTGACATCGCCAAGGCCATCGCCGCCGGCGCCGACACCGTCATGCTGGGCAGCCTGCTGGCCGGATGCGAGGAAAGCCCGGGCGAGATGGTCTTCATCAACGGCAAGCAGTACAAGCTCTACCGGGGCATGGGATCGCTCGGCGCCATGCGCAACCGGGAGCGCGGCCGGTCCTACTCCAAGGACCGGTACTTCCAGGACGACGTGCTGCGCGAGGACAAGCTGGTACCCGAGGGCGTCGAGGGGCAGGTGCCCTACCGCGGCCCGCTGGCCGCCGTCGCCGGGCAGCTAGTCGGCGGGCTGCGGGCGGCCATGGGCTACTGCGGCGCCCGGACCATCGCCGACCTGCAGGACGCCCGGTTCATCCAGATCACCGCGGCCGGCCTGACCGAGAGCCACCCGCACGACGTCAAGATGACCGTCGAGGCGCCGAACTACGGCGGCCGCCCCGGCCGGGACGGGACCCAGCCCTGATCGAGCCAACGGGCCGCGGCGCCGCCTGGACTGTGCTTTTCCCCCGGACCCACCCCAGGCGCGACGAAGGAAGGCGGCGCCTGAAAGCGCCCCGGAGGCGAGCGAAGGGCAGAAAGAAGGGTAAATGAGCGACGTGGAAATCGGCCGGGGCAAGACCGGTCGCCGGGCTTACTCGCTCAGCGAGATCGGCATCGTGCCCGCCCGCCGGACGCGGGACCCGGAGGAGGTGTCGATCGGCTGGCAGATCGACGCCTACCGGTTCGAGTTGCCGCTGATGGCGTGCCCGATGGACAGCGTTGTGTCGCCGGCCACCGCGATCCAGATCGGCCGGCTGGGTGGCCTGGCCGTGCTCGACCTGGAAGGGCTGTGGACCAGGTACGCCGACCCCGAGCCGCTGCTCGCCGAGGTGACCGAACTCGACGAGCAGGCGGCCACCCGGCGGCTGCAGGCCATGTACGCCGAACCGATCTCCGAGGATCTCATCGGGCGCCGGATCGAGGAGATCGCCCGCGCCGGAGTGACGACCGCGGCCAGCCTGTCGCCGCAGCGCACCGCGCGGTACGCCAAGTCCGTGGTCGACGCGGGGGTGGATATCTTCGTGATCCGCGGCACCACGGTGTCGGCGGAGCACGTCTCGGGCCGGGCCGAGCCGCTCAACCTGAAGCAGTTCATCTATGAGCTTGACGTCCCGGTGGTGGTCGGCGGCTGCGCGACCTACACCGCCGCGCTGCACCTGATGCGCACCGGGGCCGCCGGGGTGCTGGTCGGCTTCGGCGGCGGATCGGGCCACACCACCGTGAAGGTGCTCGGCGTCGCGGTGCCGATGGCCACCGCGATCGCCGACGTGGCCGCGGCGCGGCGCGACTACCTGGACGAGTCCGGCGGCCGCTACGTGCACGTGATCGCCGACGGGTCCATGACAAGCAGCGGCGACATCGCCAAGGCGCTGGCCATCGGCGCCAACGCGGTCATGGTGGGCTCGCCGCTGGCCCGGGCGCAGGAGGCACCGGGCCGGGGCTACCACTGGGGCAGCGAGGCCAACCACACCGAGCTGCCCCGGGGCGCCCGGGTCCGGGTCGGGACGATCGGCACGCTGGAGCAGATCCTGCACGGCCCGTCCACCGTCCCCGACGGCTCGATGAATCTGATGGGGGCGCTCCGCCGCACGATGGCCACGGCCGGCTACTCCGACCTGAAGGAGTTCCAGCGGGTCGAGGTGGTCGTCGCCGATTCCGGCCTGCCCGCCGGTAGTCGGTAGAGCCGCCGCTAGACTCCTGCCATGCTCCGCGTGCTGTCCGGCATCCAGCCCACCGCCGACTCTTTCCACCTCGGCAACTACCTCGGCGCGCTGCGCCAGTGGGTGGCGCTGCAGGACAGCTACGACGCCTTCTACTGCGTAGTCGACCTGCACGCGATCACGGTGCCGCAGGATCCGGCCCTGCTGCCCCGGCGGACCCGGGTCGCCGCCGCTCAGCTGCTCGGGGCCGGGCTGGACCCGGACCGGTGCACCCTGTTCGTGCAGAGCCACGTGCCCGAGCACACCGAGCTGGCCTGGGTGCTCGGCTGCCTGACCGGATTCGGCGAGGCGAGCCGGATGATCCAGTTCAAGGACAAGTCGTCAAAAGAAGGCCAGGACCAGGCCTCGGTGGGCCTGTTCACCTACCCGGTCCTGCAGGCCGCGGACATCCTGCTCTACCAGGCCGACCAGGTGCCGGTGGGCGAGGACCAGCGGCAGCACCTCGAGCTCAGCCGGACGCTGGCCCAGCGGTTCAACCACAGGTACGGCCAGACGTTCGTGCCCCCGCAGCCGTACATCCTGGCCGACGTGGCCAGGATCTACGACCTGCAGGACCCGACGGCCAAGATGAGCAAGTCGTCCTCGTCACCGCAGGGCATCATCGACGTCCTGGACGACCCGGCCGTGATCCGCAAGAAGATCGCCCGCGCGGTCACCGACGCGGGTTCGGAGGTCCGCGCCGACCCGGACGCCAAGCCGGGCGTAACCAACCTGCTGCGGATCTACTCGGCGCTGTCCGGCGAGCCGGTGGCTACGCTGACGGCCAAGTACTCCGGCGCGGGCTACGGCGGGTTCAAGAAGGACCTGGCTGAGCTGGTCGTGGCCAGCTTCACCCCGATCAGGGAGCGGACCGAGGCGATTCTCGCCGACGAGGCCGGGCTGGACCGGCTGCTCGCGGACGGCGCCGCGCGGGCCCGCCGGGTCGCCGGGCCGACCATGGCGGCCGTCCGCGAGCACATCGGCCTGCTCAAGGCCGCCCCGGTTTCATGATCACGTGCCGTTAGGCGTCATTTCCGGCGCCCTTTGACACAGGATCATGGGGCCGGGTCAGTGCCGGGGGCGCGAGAGGCGCTGGCGGCGGGTGTAGGCGAAGCCGAATCCCGCGGTGAGCAGCACCGCGCCGCTGAAACCGGCGGTGGTGAGCACCGACGGGCCGGAGGCCGCCGGATGCGTCCGGTCCGATGCTCGCAGGGCCGCGACCGGCGACCGGGCCAGGTCGCGCGACCGGGCGGGCGCGGCCGACCGCCGCGCGCTGACCAGCGTGCCGACCGGCCTGACCTTGCCGTCGACGGCGAAGCCCCAGTTCAGCAGGCTCTTGGCAGAGTCGATCTCGGTCAGCGCGGGGCAGTGCAGCAGGGTCACGATCAGCGTGACCCCGTTCCGCCTGGCCATCCCCACGTAGGTGGCGCCGGCCGCGCTGGTCCAGCCGATCTTGCCGCCGACGGCGCCCCGGTAGGTGGTGAGCAGCGAATTCTGGTTGAACAAGGTGACCCACTTCTTGGCGGTCACCGGGAACCTCGCGGTGACCGGCTGGTCGTACCGCAGGAAGGCCGGCATCCGCAGCGCCTGCCTGGCGATCAGGGCCAGGTCATAGCCGGAGGTGTGCTGGCCGGGAGCGTCGAGCCCGTTGGGCTGGACGGCGACGGTATCGTCGGCCTGCAGGTGCCGCGCCTCCGCGTTGATCAGCGCCATGCCCCGGCCGAACGAGCCGGTCGCCTGGGTCAGCGCAACTGCAGCGTCGTTGGCGGAGATCGTCAGCAGCGCGGTGAACAGGTCGGAGATCTTGTAGGCGTGGCCGGGCAGGAGGCCCACCACGTTCGGTGTCACCGAAACAGCCTGCTTGCTGGCCACCACCGTGGCGTCCGGGTTGAGCACCGGGATCAGCGAGATCGCGGTGAGCACCTTGAGCGTGCTGGCCGGCCGGTACCAGCCGTGCGGGTCCCTGGCCGCGAGCACCTGGCCGGTGCCGGCGTTGGCGATGACGAACGCCGAGGCCTTCACGCCAGGCAGCCGGGGGACCGAGCCGGACGCAGGGTAGTTGACGATCAGGCCGCGGCCGGACAACCGCGCCCCGCCGATGGCCGCGGGCGCTACCGCGGCCGGGGCATGGGCCGATGGGGAGGTGGCGGCGGCTGCGGCGGGAGCGACGGCGGCCACGCCGACCAGGACCGCCCCCGCGGCGGCCAGCGTGGTCCGTCGGTTGAAGGGACCAAACTGGTCCAGCATCAGCTTCCCAGCTCTCCTCGTATTGCGTCGGTCCGCCCCGAAGTAACCTGAGCACATGGAACGCATGTCCGAGTCAGGCTTTCCCATCGATCCCGTCTATGACGAGAGCAAGCTTACGGATTTCCGGCCCGAAGAAAAGCTCGGCAGGCCGGGAGAGTATCCGTTTACTCGCGGGGTGTATCCGCGCATGTATGTCGACCGGCCCTGGACGATGCGTCAGTACGCGGGCTTCGGCACCGCCCAGGAGTCCAACCGCCGCTATCACGAGCTGATCGAGGCGGGCACCACCGGGCTCTCGGTCGCCTTCGACCTGCCCACCCAGATGGGATACGACTCCGATGCCCAGGTCGCGCACGGCGAGGTGGGCAAGGTCGGCGTGGCCATCGACACCGTCGATGACATGCGGACGCTGTTCGCGGGCATCCCGATGGACACCGTGTCCACGTCGATGACGATCAACGCCCCGGCCGCGGTGCTGCTGCTGATGTACCAAACGGTCGGCGAGGAGCAGGGCGTCGGCCCGGACAAGCTCATCGGCACGATCCAGAACGACGTGCTCAAGGAGTACATCGCCCGCGGCACCTACATCTACCCGCCCCGCCCGTCGCTGCGCCTGGTCGCCGACACGTTCGCCTACTGCCACCACGAGCTGCCCAAGTGGAACACGATCTCCATCTCCGGCTACCACATGGCCGAGGCGGGCGCCACGCCGGTGCAGGAGATCGCGTTCACGCTGGCCAACGCCAGGGAGTACGTGCGGGCGGCCCTGCAGTCCGGACTGGCCATCGACGACTTCGGCCCCCGGCTCTCCTTCTTCTTCGTGGCGCGGACCACGCTGCTCGAGGAGGTCGCGAAGTTCCGCGCCGCGCGTCGGCTCTGGGCCAGCATCATGCGGGACGAGTTCGGGGCGAAGGACCCGAGGTCGCAGATGCTGCGTTTCCACACCCAGACGGCCGGCGTGCAACTGACCGCGCAGCAGCCGGAGGTGAACATGATCCGGGTGAGCCTGCAGGCCCTGGCGGCGGTGCTTGGCGGGACCCAGTCGCTGCACACGAACTCCTTCGACGAGGCGCTCGCGCTGCCCAGCGCCAAGGCGGCCCGGCTGGCGCTGCGCACCCAGCAGGTGATCGCGTACGAGAGCGACCTGACTTCGACGACGGACCCGTTCGCGGGCTCGTACGTGATCGAGTCGATGACCGATGAGATCGCCGACGCGGCCAGCGAGACGATGGACCGCATCGAGGAGATGGGCGGGGCGGCCGCGGCGATCGAGCGCGGGTACCAGAAGTCCGAGATCGAGGGCGCGGCGTACCAGGTGGCCAGGGAAATCGACGAGGGCCAGCGGGTGATCGTCGGCCTGAACAAGTTCACCACGGACGGCGATGAGCCCTATCAGCCGCTGCGGTTCGACCCGTCCCTCGCGGCCGCACAGGCGGCCCGGCTGGCCCGGCTGCGGAAGGAGCGGGACCCCGGGCCGCATCGCCGCACGCTTTCCGCCCTGAAGTCGGCCGCGGCCGGCACCGATAACGTCCTTTACCCACTCCGTGACGCGCTGCGGGCCGACGCCACTCTGGGTGAGGTCTGCGACGCGCTGCGCGATGTCTGGGGCGAGTATCAGCCCGGTGATATTTGATCCTTAAATAATTTTCGGGCGCGGAAGCCGGGCATGGCTATCAAGCGGAGGCCGGGCATGGCTATCAAGTGGAACCCTTCCCGCGGCGCGACGCTCGGCGTCGAATGGGAGGTTCAGCTAATCGACAGCGAGACCAAGCTGCTGCGTCAGGAAGCGGGCAAGCTGCTCGACCAGTTGCCCGTGGCCGCGGATACCGGGGAGCATCCGCGAATCCGCCATGAGCTGATGCAGTCCACCATTGAACTGGTCACAGGCATTTGCAGCACGGTCGCCGAGGCGAAAGACGACCTGGCCGTTACGATCACCGAACTCCAGCGGATGACGGCGGAGCACGGTATCCTATTGGCGTGCGCCGGGACTCACCCGGTGAGTGACTGGCGAGACGCGACGATGGCGCCGATCCAGCGCTATGCGGAGCTTGTCGAGCAAATGCAGTGGCTTGTGCGCCGGATTCAGACCTTCGGCGTGCATGTTCACGTGGGGATTCGGGACGGGAGCAAGGCGATTCCGATCGTCAATGCCCTGGCCGCTTACCTTCCGCATTTTCTCGCCATTACTGCGTCGAGCCCGTTCTGGTGTGGGTATGACACCGGGCTTGCCTCCAGCAGGTCGGTGACATTCGGCGCATTGCCGACGGCGGGTCCGCCGCATCGGCTAGCGAACTGGGAACAGTTCGAGGACTACATGGACACCCTGCTGCGGGCGGGGACGATCCGTAGCATCAAGGAGGTCTGGTGGGACATCCGGCCGCACCCCGACTTCGGCACCGTCGAGATCCGCATGTCCGACGGTGTGCCGACGCTGCGCGAGGTCGGCATGGTGGCGGCGCTCTCGCAGTGCCTGGTCCAGCTCTTCGACTCCCAGTTGGACCGCGGCTACACGCTGCCTTCCCCGTCGTCCTGGGTGGTCAGGGACAACAAATGGCGCGCGACGCGATTCGGGCTGGACGCGATCGTGATCACTGACGAGGCCGGCGCCACGGCGCCGCTGCGCGACGAGCTATTTGAATTGCTCGCCGCGCTTGAGCCGGTAGCCTCGAGACTGGGATGCCAGGACGAGCTTTCTGTAGTCTCGGAAGTGCTCGAGCATGGTGCCTCTTACGAACGGCAGCGGGCTGTCTACACGCGAACCGGGGATCTCATCAGCGTGGTAGACGCGCTCGTTACCGAGTTCGCCGAAGACAGATTCTGCACGCACGGGGATGGTGGGCATGGCCGGAAATGAGCCGGGCAGTGATCTGCTCGCGGATCTGGACGCGTTCCTCGCGAAGCACGAGGCCGAGCTGGTCGAGTTCCGCCGCGACCTGCACGCTCATCCCGAGCTGGCCTATAACGAGCACCGCACCACCCGCCGGGTGGCGCTGCGCCTGGCCGCGGCGGGCCTGCGCCCGGTGATCTTGCCCAAGGCGACCGGCTTGCTCGTCGACATCGGCTCTGAGCAAGTTCCTTATGCCGAACGATCGGTCGTTGCGCTCCGGGCTGACCTTGACGCGCTGCCGATGGCGGACGACAAGGACGTCCCCTATCGCTCCACCATCCCGGACGTCTGCCATGCGTGCGGCCACGACGTGCACACCACCGTGCTGCTCGGGGCGGGCCTGTTCCTGGCCCAGCAGGCCGACGCGGGCCTGCTGCCCGGGCGGGTCAGGCTCATTTTCCAGCCCGCCGAGGAAACGGCAGGCGGCGCGCTCGACGTGCTGGCGGCGGGCGGGATCGCATCGGTCGGCCGGATCTTCGCCCTGCATTGCGATCCCCGGCTCGATGCGGGCCAGCTCGGCGTTCGCTCGGGCGCGATCACCGCGGCCTGCGACAGGATCGAGGTGCACGTGTCCGGGCCCGGCGGGCACACCGCCCGGCCGCACCTGACCGCGGACCTGGTCTACGCCCTCGGGAAGATCCTCACCGAAGTCCCCGCGGCGCTGTCCCGCCGGGTCGACCCGCGGTCCAGCCTCAGCCTGGTCTGGGGCCGGGTCAGCGCGGGCACCGTGGCCAACGCCATCCCCGACGACGGCATCGCCGAGGGCACCATCCGCTGCCTCGACGACGAGGCCTGGCACACCGCACCCGACCTGCTCAAGGGGCTCATCGACTCGGTGGCTTCGGCGTACGGGGTGCAGGCCGAGCTCAGCTATCAGCGGTACGTCCCGCCCACGGTCAACGACCGGGCCAGCACGGCCATGATCTCCGCGGCGGCGCTCGACGTGCTCGGCGCGGGCCAGGTCGTGCAGACGCCGCAGAGCCTCGGCGGCGAGGACTTCGCCTGGTACCTGGAATCCATCCCCGGCGCGCTGGCCCGGCTCGGCACCCGGGTGCCGGGGACGGTCGTGTCGCACGACCTTCACCAGCCGACGTTCGACGTGGACGAGCGCGCCATCGGCGTCGGGGTCCGCGTGATGGCGGCCACAGCGATCACCGCGCTGTGGGATGACGGCGCGATCGTCGCTCAGCCGCTGCCCGGCGTGACCGGCGCCTGAGGTTAGGCTAGAGGATCCCGCCTCACCCTGGGCCGGGCCATCGCGGAGAGTACGGCACCATGGCAGTCACGCAGTCACCGGACAAGCCGCTGGTGTTCCGCTCGCCGACCGCGGTCGTCGTCTGGATCGTGTGGCTGCTTTTCGCCGTCGGCAACTGGATCGACCTGGCCGTCCAGAGCCGGGATCACGCGTCCGCGGTGGCGGCGGCCATCTTGCTGCTGGCGACCGGTGCCGCCTACGTCACCGCGCAGCGGCCCCGGATCATCGCCGATGAGGCCGGGGTGACGGTCAGGAACCCGCTGCGCGATTACCGCGTCGGCTGGGCGGGCGTGACCAAGGTCGACGTGGCCGACCTGCTGCGCGTGCATTGCGAGTGGGATGGCGCGGCACCCGGCCACCAGGAGCGCAAGGTGATCAGCGCCTGGGCCGTGCACTACTCCCGGCGGCGCCAGTTCGCCGCCGAGGCCAGGTCCCGCCGCGCGTCCGGGTCGCCGGGGCTACGCCGCTCATCGCTGAGCCTGAAGTCCGGCGGCCGTGACCTGTCCTTCAGCGCCTCCGTGGCAGCCCCCGAAGCTTCCACCCCGGAGGCCGAAGCGGAGAAGATCGTCCGGGTGCTCAGCGAGCGCGCGACCGCGGCCCGGGCCGGAAGGACCGGGGCCGCGGCCGGAACCGGGCCGCTCAAGAGCGCCTGGAGCGGCCGGGCCATCGCGGCTCTGGTCATTCCCGCGCTGATCCTGCTGGTGATCTGGCTGGCCTGAGCACGGCACCAGCCGCTAGGGTCCCGGTGCGGTCCAGGGCGGCCCGGACCCATCGGCCCCTTCAGGCCCACCGGCCCCTTCAGGCCCACCGGCCCCGGCATTGGAGTCGCCCATCTTGGCGCACGGCAGGGCGCGCAGCGCCGCGACGTAGTCGGCCGGGGCGCCCGCCGACTCCGCGGCGTCGGCCAGGATGCCGATGCTCCTCGCCGACGGCAGCCCGCCCTCGTAGAAGTTGAGTACGTACAGCCAGGCCAGTACGTCGCCGTCGAGCGTCTCCACCCGCACCTTGGCCTTGCGGTAATAACCGAGGGTGACACCGTCCCAGTTGTCGAGTTCCTTCTCGTCGTTCTCGAACATGTCGTAGAGCACGACGAACACCCGGGCGCCTGGCTCCTCGACCACGGTGGTCATGGCGCCGTCCCAGCCGATGTCTTCACCGCCGAACGTCAGCCGCCATCCTTCCAGCCAGCCGGTTCCCCGCTGTGGTGAATGCGGGCAGCGCAGCAGCATCTGCGCCGGGTCCATGTTGCTGCCATAGGCTGCGTACAGTGCCACGGGGGCTAGCGTACGGTGTCGCGCCCCCGGACGCCGTGCATTGCCCGGCGCCTGATACCTGACTGCGACCAACTCACCGGGAAGAATTACTAATCGTGACCTTGCCACGTCAGAGAATCGCGATCCTCGGGGGCGGCCCCGGTGGTTACGAGGCCGCCCTCGTCGCGGCACAGCTTGGCGCCGATGTCACCCTCGTCGACTCCGACGGGCTGGGCGGCGCCTGCGTGCTCACCGACTGCGTACCCTCCAAGTCGCTCATCGAGACCTCCAACGCGATGACCATGCTCAACCGGAGCGCCGGGCTGGGCATCGCCACCGGCGGCCCGGCCAGCGTCAACGCCGCGCGCCTGTACCAGCGGATCATCGACCTGGCCCGCGCTCAGTCCCGCGACATCACCGCGCGGGTGGCCGCGGAGGACGTCAGGGTGATCGCCGCGAAGGGCAGGCTGGTCGCCCCGGGCACGGTGCGGGCGGGTGATGAGGAAATCAAGGCAGACGCCATCCTGATCGCCACCGGGGCGCTGCCCCGGGCGCTGCCCGGCGCGGAGCCTGACGGCGAGCGCATACTGAACTGGCGGCAACTCTACGAGCTGACCGAGGTTCCGCGGGATCTGATCGTGGTCGGCTCCGGCGTCACCGGGGCCGAGTTCGCCAGCGCATACCAGGCGCTCGGCTCGCGGGTCACCCTGGTGTCCTCCCGGGACCGGGTGCTGCCGCAGGAGGACGAGGACGCGGCCAGCCTGATCGAGGACGTGTTCCGCCGTAGCGGCATGACGGTGCTCGGCCGGTCGCGCGCACAGGCCGTCCGCCGGGACACCGACGGCGTCACCGTGACCCTGGCGGACGGCCGGACCGTGACCGGCAGCCACTGCCTGCTGACCGTGGGCATGATCCCGAGGACCGAGGGCTGCGGCCTGGACGAGGCGGGGGTGAAGGTGGATACGCGCGGCTTCATCGAGGTGGACCGGGTGTCCCGGACGTCGGTGCCCGGCGTGTACGCGGCGGGGGATTGCACCGGCGTGCTGATGCTGGCTTCGGTCGCCGCCATGCAGGGCCGGATCGCCATGTGGCACGCGCTCGGCGAGGCGGTGGGGCCGCTGCGGCTTGGCCACGTCGCGGCGACCATCTTCACCGACCCGGAGATCGCCACCGTCGGCGTCTCGCAGCGTGCGGTCACCGCGGGCGAGGTCTCCGCCCGGGTGCTGAAGCTGCCGCTGGCCACGAACCCGCGGGCCAAGATGGCTGGCTTCCGCGACGGTTTCATCAAGCTGTTCACCAGCCCGGGCACCGGCGTCGTCCTCGGCGGCGTGATCGTGGCCCCGCGGGCCAGCGAGCTGATCCTCGCCGTCTCGGTCGCCCTGGAGCAGCGCCTCACTGCCGAGCAGCTGGCGACCACGTTCGCCGTCTACCCGTCCCTGTCCGGCAGCATCACCGAGGCGGCCCGCAAGCTGATGGAGTTCCCAGGGGGTATGGGGGGGCGGGCAGCCCCCCCATGAGCGGGGCCAGGGGTATGGGGGGCGGGCAGCCCCCCCATGAGCGGAGCCAGGGGGTATGAGGCCGTCGCGTATCTCTCCTGGCTTGCGTCAGGGCCGGCCGGGGATGTGGTCCCGGCCCCGGGCCTGGATGAGGATGCCCGTCACCAGACGCATACATCGGGGAGATAAGAGGTTGTGGCGCAGGGTTAGGTCGTGATCGCTGCCGCTTTGGGTGTCTTTTTCCCGGAGCACCCTGATGAGGGCCTGCATCCGGGCTGTGGCATCCGGTCCGCGCCGTGTCCATCCGCAGGGCCGGGCCAGGCATCAGCACCTGTGCTCGGTCATTACCGTCCCGCTCCCTCCCCCGGCCCGGCCCTGGCCGCCTTGCCTGTTCCGGAGCAGGACATTCCGCCCATACCGGTTCCCGGCAGGGTGGCGTGGAAGGACGCAAGAGTCAATGAGTGTGGCGCTCTGCCCGATCTATGAGGTAGAGCGTCACATTCATTGACTGGCCGGGGACCGGGGACGGTGCGGATGGGGGGAGGGGGTCGGGTGGGGCCGCTTCTCGGGCCTGCTGATGCTTGGGTTTGGTGACGGAGGGGATGCCCGTGTCGTTAGTACTGCGGGGGCGGGGGTTCCGGGGGGTCGCCCCCCCGGGCTAACTCAGTGCGAGGGTCGGCCCAGGTCGCGATCCTTCGGGGCCTCGAGCCCGTGCCGCCGCATGCGGGACACCCGGATGTCGTCGGCGTACAGCTCGACGACGCCCAGGCTGCAGATCAAGAACAGCGCGGGCACCGCGATGCGGATCCACAGCGCGCCGGGCAGCAGCGCCAGCACGGCGCAGACCGGCAGGATCACGATCAGATGGCGGGCGGTCAGCCGGCCGCGCCAGCCGACGTCGGTCAGCTCGTGCCT
Source organism: uncultured Actinomycetes bacterium (assembly GCA_963798675.1). GTDB lineage: Bacteria > Actinomycetota > Actinomycetes > Streptosporangiales > Streptosporangiaceae > Palsa-504. Next base: position 85,927 of record CAWCUJ010000015.1, read on the forward strand.
GACCCATTCCCGGTTCCGGTCCGGCAGCCGGGCGCCGAGCGCGAACAGTAGCTTGCCTCCCGCGCCCGGGTCCCCTGGGAGCCTGCTCACCGGTGATCAGTCCGCAAGCTCGCAGATGGCCTCGCCCGCGGTGACCGTCTGGCCCACCTCGACGGCAAGGCTGGTAACCGTGCCGTCCTTGTGCGCAGCCAGCGGCTGCTCCATCTTCATCGCCTCAAGCACGACCACCACGTCGCCGGCCGACACCCGCTGCCCCTCCGCAACGGCGATCTTGATGATCGTGCCCTGCATGGGGCTGGCCAAAGTGTCGCCGCTGCCCGAATGCACGGACCGCCTGCCGCGGCTGGCACCGCGGGCCCGTTCGGCCCCGGAAGAGGCGGCATTGGTGCGGCGGAACCCGCCGGACGCGACCGGTACCACCACCTCGAGCCGTTTCCCGCCCACCTCGACGGTCAGCTTCTCCCGCTCAGCCGGCTCAGCCACCTCGGCGGTCTCCTGGGCCGGCATCGGAGCGGCGAATTCGGTCTCGATCCAGCGGGTGTGCACCTGCAGCGGCTCGCCGGCGAACGCGGGATCCGCGACCACGGCCCGGTGGAAGGGCAGTACGGTGGGCATCCCGCCGACCTCGAACTCGGCCAGCGCGCGGGCCGAACGCTGCAGCGCCTCGGCCCGGCTCGCGCCGGTCACGATCAGCTTGGCGATCAGCGAGTCGAATACCTGCGGAACCGTCATCCCGCCCGCATACCCGGCGTCGACCCGCACGCCGGGCCCGGACGGCAGGTTCCAGGTGGTGATCGTGCCCGGGGCGGGCATGAAGTTGCGGGCCGGATCCTCGGCGTTGATCCGGAACTCGATCGAGTGTCCCCTGGCCGGCGGGTCGTCATAGCCGAGCGGCTCGCCCTCGGCGATGCGGAACATCTCGCGCACCAGGTCGATGCCGGTGACCTCCTCGCTGACCGGGTGCTCGACCTGCAGCCGGGTGTTGACCTCGAGGAAGCTGATCGTGCCGTCCTGGCCGACGAGGAACTCGCAGGTGCCGGCGCCCACGTAGCCGGCCAGCCGGAGGATGTCCTTGGAGGACCGGTACAGCGTCTCGGTCTGCGCTGCGGACAGGAACGGGGCCGGCGCCTCCTCGACCAGCTTCTGGTGCCTGCGTTGCAGCGAGCAGTCCCTGGTCGAGACGACCACCACGTGGCCGTGGGCGTCGGCCAGGCACTGCGTCTCTACGTGCCGCGGCCGGTCCAGGTACCGCTCGACGAAGCACTCGCCCCGGCCGAACGCCGTGGTGGCCTCCCGGACCGCTGACTCGAACTTCTCGGCGACCTCCTCCTCGCGCCAGGCCACCTTCAGCCCGCGGCCGCCGCCGCCGAACGCGGCCTTGATCGCTACCGGGTAGCCGCACTCGGCGGCGAACGCCAGCACCTCGGCGGCCCCGCTGACCGGGTCCGGAGTGCCCGGCGTGAGCGGCGCCCCCGCCTCGAGGGCGATATGCCTGGCCTTGACCTTGTCGCCGAGCGCCTCGATGGCCTGCGGCGGGGGACCGATCCAGGTCAGGCCCGCCGCCGTGACGGCCCGGGCGAAGTCGGCGTTCTCCGCCAGGAAGCCGTAGCCCGGGTGGACCGCATCCGCGCCGGATTCCAGCGCCAGCTTGGTGATCTTGTCGATGTCCAGGTAGGTCTCCTGGCTGGTCGCCCCGCCCAGCGCGTAGGCCTCGTCGGCCATGGTGACGTACAGCGCGTCCAGGTCGGGCTCGGCGTATACGGCCACGCTGCCCAGTCCGGCATCACGGCAAGCCCGCACTATCCGTACCGCGATCTCGGCGCGGTTCGCGATCAGCACCTTGCGCACGGCGGCCTCCCTGGTTCTCTGCTGCGCAGAGTTTAGATCAGGTAGCTCATGCTGCCATGCTGACAAGGATGCCAGCATGCCCCGGCGGCCAGGAAAACCCTGCCGCGAGTGTGATAACGGGCACATACTGCTGCTGATCACAATAAACATGCGGTAAGAACCCGAGGATCTCGCGAGGCGGTGCGAGTTTGTCTCCCGCTGTACGCCCTTCCTCAACCGAAGTGTGACCTCGGGTACGTAGAGTAAGCGCCAGGCCGGTTGCGAGACCGTCGCTTGGGGCTGGGGACGCTCGGTGGCCGTCGGGCATGAGTCTGCGCGGCGACGGCGACGACTTTTGGTTACGACGACGTAACGAAGGCGTGACTAAGCTATCCGCTTTTGCCCGGCGTGCGTTGAGTACTTCAGGACAGCGGGGCGGAACGGAAGGAGCCCGGGTGCGCATGATCATCTCGGGGTGCCGAGTATGAGCGTGCTTGGCATGCTGGCCTGGTGCGCGGCGGCGGTGAGCCTGTGGCTCGGCGCGCGCCGGTACGACAGCGCCGTCGGGCGGGCCTACCGGTGGCTCGCGGTCGGTGCCGCGCTGTACTGCGCCGGGCTCGTCATCCAGGGCATCCTCGGCGGCACGTTGAACCCCGCGCCCGGCCTGTCGTTCGCCGACCTGCCGCCGCTGCTGGCCTTGGCCGCGGTGGCAGTCGGCATCGCGATGCTGACCACGGCCGAACGAGAAGGCGGCAGCAGCCTGCACCGGTCGCAGCCGGGCCGGCCGGACGGCCCGGAAGGAGCCGAGGGCTCGGCGGGCTCTCGGGATTCGGTCCTGCCGGGGCTCGCGGACGGCTACGTCGTGGCGGTCGCCCTGCTTGTGATCGGCTGGATCACGCTGTTCAGCGGTGAATTCCACCGGTCGGGTGAGCGGCCGGGTACCTTCCTGCTTGCCCTGATCCACCCGCTGGCCGATCTGGCCGTGCTCGGCGCGTTGCTGCCCATGGTCACCAGCACGTGGCGGCGGGTGACGCTGCCCTACCTGGCCCTGCTCGCCGTGGCCATCGGTGACGCCCTGGCCGTGGGCCAGCGGGTGTCCGGCGGCCACCTTGGCGTCGCGGCGCAGTTGATGCCGCTGGTCGCGGCCCTGCTGCTTGGCATGGCCCCGTGGCGGGTGACCTCGGCCAGCTGGACCCGCCGGACGGCAGGCTCGGCGGCGACCGTCATCGCCGCGCTGGCCGCGTCCGCGGCCACCCTGGTAGTGATCGGGAACGGCCTGGCCGGGGCGCCGGCCTCCGGGGTCGCGCTGGTCGTGGCGGGCGGCGCCGCGGTGCTCGTGCTGGCTGCGCGGGTCCTCATGCTCGTCCGGGAGAACGGGGACGTCCTCGGGATATGGCGGGAGTCAAGCCGGAGCCTGCGGGATCTCGCCAACCGGACCAGCGATGTCGTGCTGGTCTGCGATCTGGACGGCGCGGTCAGGTACGCGAGCCCGGCGGTCCGGGACTACGGCTACCAGCCGGGGGCGCTGGCCGGCCTGCGGCTGCTTGATTTCGTCCACCCGGAGGACCGGTCCGCGGCGCTGGCGTCGGTCCGGCTCGCGCTTAGCGGGTACGACCCCGCGGGGCTGGCTGGATCCTCGGCGGGTGAGTCGGCCGAAGGCGCCGAGGGATCCGGCCGGTTCCCGGTCCGGGTCCGGGCCGCCGACGGGACGTGGCGGCACATCGAGTCCACCGTGCTGCGCTACCAGACGCCCGGTGAGCCCATCCAGATGCTCGTCACCGCCCGCGACGTGAGCGACCAGGTTGCGCTGCGCCAGCAGGTCACGCACCTGACCTTCCATGACGGGCTGACCGGGCTGCCGAACCGCGCGTACATCGAGGAGCGCGCCAGGGACGTGCTGAGTGATCCCGCGGTAGCCGGGCGGACCGGCGTCATCTTCCTCGACCTGGACCGCTTCACCGCGGTCAACGACTCGGTCGGCCACGGCGCGGGTGACCTCGTGCTCGCGCAGGCCGCCCGGCGGCTGCGCGCGGTGGTCCCGGTCCACGACACGGTGGCCCGCTGGGGCGGCGACGAGTTCGCCGTCCTGGTCGAGAACGCCGGGAACGTCCAGGAGGTGGCCGAGATCGCCGAGCGGCTGGTCGGCGCGGTCGCCGCGGAGCCGTTCCGGATGGGCGGCCAGCAGATCGCGCTGACCGCGAGCGTGGGCGTCGCGCTGGCCGACGGGGACCCGCCCGGGCTCGTGCTGCGCAACGCGGACGTAGCCATGTCGCGGGCCAAGGACACCGGCGGCGACCGGGTCGAGGTGTACGCCGCGCACATGCACGCGGACGTGGTCCGCAGGCTTGAGATCGTCAGCGACCTGCAGCGGGCCGTCAGCAACGGCGAGCTCACGCTGCAGTACCAGCCGATCGTGGACCTGGCGACCTCGCGCGTCACCGGGGCCGAGGCGCTGGTCCGCTGGTGGCGCGGTGACCAGGTGGTCCAACCGGGGGAGTTCCTCGGCGCCGCCGAGGAATCCGGCCTCATCGTCCCGCTCGGGGAGTGGGTGCTCCGCGAGGCGTGCACGCAAGGCGCCGCCTGGCGGCGCTCTTCCTGGGACGTCGGCGTCTCGGTGAACCTGTCCGCCCGGCAGATCACCGCGCCCGCCTTCGGCGCGCGGGTGGCCGCGATCCTCGCCGAGACCGGGCTGCCGCCCCAGGCACTCACCGTGGAGGTGAACGAGCGGGTCCTGGTCGAGGAGGACGGGCTGATCATCGAGCGGCTGGCGGAGCTGCACCGGCTGGGCGTCCGGATGGCCATCGACGACTTCGGCACCGGGTACGCCTCGCTGGCCCACCTGCGCCAGCTGCCGCTTGACATCATAAAGATCGATCCCTCGTTCGTGGCCGGCCTCGGCCATGACGACACGCTCACCCTGCTGACCAGGACCGTGGTACAGGTCGGCCGCGACCTCGGCCTGCAGGTCATCGCCGAGGGCATCGAGCAGCCGCGCCAGCTCGCCGCCCTGCGCGAGATGGGCTGCGGCTACGGCCAGGGATTCCTGGTGGCCAGACCGATGGGCGTCCCCGGAGTGGAGGCCCTGATCAGGACATCCGACGGTGCGGAAGATCGGGCGCACGAGCGGCCCGTCTCGGAATGTGAGACAACCGCGTCAGCGGTTGACGTTCTGATTCCGGATGGCAGTAAGGTGTTACCCGTGAACCACCCGCAGATTCTCGTACTTGGCCGGCGCGCAGGCAGCTGACCAAGCAGCTCACTGCGCGCTCCCCTCGACTGCCGCCCGGCACGAGGGGATTTTTTATGCCGCCGGATCCGAGCCAATGGAGACTTACCGATGACCGAGCAGATGACGGGCCGCAACGGACCCGCAGGCACGGAGCGGCCCGCCGAGGCCAATCCGAGGGCTGCCGGACCTTCGGGTCCCAGCCCGCGGGACCTGGCCGCCCGCTCGCCGCACCACCAATCGGCCCGCGCCGCTGAGGCCCCGCGCCCGGCCGAAGCGCCGCCGGCCGCCCCGGTGCCGGCCGCCCCGGTGCAGGCCAGCCCGGTGCCGGCCAGCCCGGCGCAGGGCGGCGGTTCCGTCCCGGCGCAGGGCACCGGGTCCGAGCCGCCGCACGCGTACGTCACCAGCCCGGCCAAGGTGCGGGCCACCGGGGCGCAGGCACTGGTGTACGCGCTCGAGCGGGTCGGTGCGGACGTCGTGTTCGGCATTCCCGGCGGCGCCGTCCTGCCGGCCTACGACCCGCTGCTCGACTCCAAGATCATCAGGCACATCCTGGTCAGGCACGAGCAGGGCGCGGGACACGCAGCCACCGGGTACGCGCAGGCCACCGGGCGCATCGGCGTGTGCATGGCAACCAGCGGCCCGGGCGCCACGAACCTGGTAACCCCGATCGCCGACGCGTACATGGACTCGGTCCCGGTGGTCGCCATCACCGGGCAGGTGCCGTCCAGCCTGATCGGCACCGACGGCTTCCAGGAGGCCGACATCTCCGGGATCACGATCCCGATCACCAAGCACAATTTCCTGGTCACCAAGCCCGAGGACATCGCCCGCACCATTGGCGAGGCCTTCCACGTGGCCTCGACCGGGCGGCCGGGGCCGGTGCTTGTGGACATCTCCAAGGACGCGCTGCAGGCGATGACCGACTTCACTTGGCCGGTCACGTTGGACCTGCCCGGCTACCACCCGGTGACCAGGCCGCACGCCCGGCAAGTGCGTGAGGCCGCGCGGCTGATCACCGAATCCAGGCGCCCGGTGCTCTACGTCGGCGGTGGCGTGATCAAGGCGCGCGCCACCGGGCAGCTGCGTGAGCTGGCCGAGCTGACCGGCATCCCGGTGGTCACCACGCTGATGGCCCGGGGCGCGTTCCCCGACCGGCACCCGCAGCACATGGGCATGCCCGGCATGCACGGCACGGTGGCGGCGGTCGGCGCGCTGCAGCAGGCCGACCTGGTCATCGCGCTGGGCACCAGGTTTGACGACCGGGTGACCGGCAAGCTGGACACCTTCGCCCCCGCGGCGCTGATCGTGCACGCGGACATCGACCCAGCCGAGATCTCCAAGAACCGCCGCGCCGACGTGCCGATCGTCGGCGACTGCCGGGAGGTGATCGCCGACCTGGTCGCCGCGGTGAAGGCCGAGTACGAGCAGGGCCACCAGGCGGACCTGACCGCCTGGCGGGCCCAGCTCGACTCGCTGCGGACCACCTATCCCCTGGGCTATGACCAGCCGGACGACGGCACGCTCGCGCCGCAGTACGTGATCGAGCGGATCGGGAAGATCGCGGGCCCGGAGGCGGTATACGTGGCCGGCGTCGGCCAGCACCAGATGTGGGCGGCCCAGTTCATCGACTACGAGAACCCGGGCACCTGGATCAACTCCGGCGGGCTCGGCACGATGGGCTTCGCCGTGCCGGCCGCGATGGGCGCCAAGACCGGCCGCCCGGACGCCACCGTGTGGGCGATCGACGGGGACGGCTGCTTCCAGATGACCAACCAGGAGTTGGCCACCTGCGCCCTGGAGGGCATCCCGATCAAGGTCGCGATCATCAACAACGGCAGCCTCGGCATGGTCCGGCAGTGGCAGACGCTGTTCTACAACGAGCGGTACTCCAACACCGACCTGCACTCGGCGGCGCAGGCCCGGAAGGTGTCCGGCACTCGCGTCCCCGACTTCGTCAAGCTCGCCGAGGCCTACGGCTGCGAGGGCATCCGCTGCGAGGAGACCGCCGACGTGGACAAGGTGATCGAGCGGGCCATGGCCATCGACGACCGCCCGGTGGTGGTGGACTTCATCGTGCACAGGGACGCCATGGTCTGGCCCATGGTCGCGGCCGGGACAAGCAACAACGACATCAAGTTCGCGCGCGGCCTGGCGCCCGACTGGGGAGGGGCGACCGAATGAGCGAGCCAAAGGGGCGCGGCGCCGCCTGGACTTCAGGAGTGAGCCGAAGGGGCGCGGCGCCGCCTGGACTGAGGAGCGAGGAACGAGCGACGAGGGAAGGCGGCGCCGCAAAGGCGCCCCGGAGGCGAACGGGAGGCAGAGCATGATCCGTCATACGCTGTCCGTGCTAGTGGAGAACAAGCCGGGCGTCCTGGTCAGGATCGCGGGGCTGTTCGCGCGCCGCAACTTCAACATCGACTCCCTCGCGGTCGGCCCCACCGAGCACGAGGAGATCTCCCGGATCACGATCGTGGTCGACTGCGAGGAGCACCCGCTAGAGCAGGTGACCAAGCAGCTGAACAAGCTGATCAACGTGCTGAAGATCGTCGAGCTCGAGCCGGGCGCCACGGTGCAGCGCGAGCTGATCCTGATCAAGGTCCGGGCCGACGCGGAGAGCCGGTCGCGGGTGCTCGAGGCGGTCAACCTGTTCCGCGCCAAGGTAGTCGACGTCGCGCTCGACGTGATCACGGTGGAGGCGACCGGGAACCGCGACAAGCTCGATGCGCTGATCAAGGTGCTCGAGCCGTTCGGGATCAAGGAACTCGTGCAGTCGGGGATGGTGGCCATCGGCCGCGGCGGCCGCTCGATCACCGATCGCGCGCTGCGGCCCATCGAGCGCAGCGCATAGATTCTCGGTACTACACAACAGAGAAAGGCCTATTCAGTGGCAGAGATTTTCTACGACGACAGCGCCGACCTTTCCGTCATCCAGCGCAGGCATGTCGCCGTCCTCGGGTATGGCAGCCAGGGGCACGCCCACGCGCTCTCGCTGCGCGATTCCGGCGTGGACGTGCGGGTCGGGCTGCCTGAGGGTTCTAAGAGCCGGGAGAAGGCCGCCAACGACGGCCTGCGGGTCTGTCCGCCCGCCGCGGCGTGCGAAGAGTCGGACCTGGTCATGGTCCTGGTCCCGGACCACCTGCAGCGGGAGCTCTACGCGTCGGCGATCGCGCCCTCGCTGGTGGAAGGCGACGCGCTGTTCTTCGCCCACGGCCTGAACATCCGGTACGACCTCATCACCCCGCCGGACGGCGTGGACGTATGCATGGTCGCGCCCAAGGCGCCCGGCCACCTGGTGCGGCGCCAGTTCGCGCGGGGCCGCGGTGTGCCCGTGCTCGTCTGCGTCGAGCGGGACGCGACCGGCAACGCGTGGCCGCTGACCCTGGCCTACGCCAAGGCGATCGGCGGTACCCGCGCGGGCGCGCTGAAGAGCACCTTCACCGAGGAGACCGAGACCGACCTGTTCGGTGAGCAGACGGTGTTGTGCGGCGGCGTCGCCGAGCTGATCAAGGCGGGCTTCGCGACCCTGGTCGAGGCCGGCTACCAGCCAGAGTCCGCCTACTTCGAGTGCCTGCACGAGATGAAGCTGATCGTGGACCTGATGTACGAGGGCGGCATCTCCAAGATGTACTGGTCGGTGTCGGACACCGCCGAGTACGGCGGCTACACCCGCGGCCCGCGGCTGATCAACGAGCAGACCCGCGAGGAGATGCGCCGCATCCTGGGCGAGATCCAGGACGGCTCGTTCGCCCGCGAACTGGTCGAGGAGTTCGACGCGGGCAAGCCGAACTTCCTCAAGCGCCGCGAGGCCGAGCACGCCGAGCAGATCGAGCAGGTCGGCGCCCGGCTGCGGCCGCTGATGTCCTGGCTGGCGGAGGACGAGTAGGCCCAGTTAAAGGCCGCGCTGCGGCGGTTTCATCGCTCCGGGCGGGGTAGCGGGCCGTGATGACAGTGAACACGACCGATACCAAAGCCCGCCACCATGTGCGGGACGACGCGGGCTCGACCCGGCGACTCCGCCCGGAGCATGCACGCGGACCTGAACGGGCCTGGCACGACCACCCAGACCTGCCCATCGCCGGAACCCAGCCGCGACGCTCGTCGTCGGCGGCCGACGTGGTGCTCGCCTACCTGCGGGCGCAGGCGGGCGCGCTGAGGTCGCTTGAGCCGATGGTGCGCGCCGACGAGTTCGATGCGGTGCACCAGATGCGGGTGGCCACCCGGAGAGTGCGTGCCACCCTGCGCTCGTTCGGCCAGGTCATTCCTCGTTCGGACAGCGAGCGGCTGGCCGGGGAGCTCAAGTGGCTCGGCGGGCTGCTCGGCGCGGCGCGCGACGGCGAAGTGCTCCCCGCCCACCTGCAGGCCAGCCTGCGGCCCACCCCGGCTGAGCTCCTGATCGGGCCGGTCCAGGCCCGGGTACAGGGTCACTTCGCGCCCAGGCGGGCCGCCGCCCGCGCCGAACTGCTCCATGCCCTCGACTCGCCGCGGCACGCCCGGCTGCTGGCCTCGCTCGACCGGCTCGCGGCCGGCCCGCTGCCCGGCCCGCGGGCCGGCGACCCCGCCCGCGACGTCCTCCCGGCGGCGGTGCGGCGGGCTTACCGGCAGGCGAACAAGCGGATGCGCCGGGCCCGGCACGTGCGGCCAGGCCCGGCCCGGGATGTTGCCCTGCACCAGGCCCGCAAGTCCGCCCGCCGCGCCCGCTACGCGGCCGAGGCCGCCCGCCCGGCGATCGGGCCGCAGGCCCACAGGTTCGCCAGGCAGATGAAGAAGGTCCAGTCCGTGCTTGGCGACCACCAGGACGCCGTCATCGCCCGGCAGGCAGCCAGGGACCTCGGCATCGGCGCGCACCTGGCCGGCGAGAACGCGTTCACCTACGGTCTGCTGTACGAGCGCGAGGCGCACCTGGCCGGGCAGCGGCAGGCGGACTCGCGCCAGGTGTGGAAGCGGGCTTCCCGTTCCCGCTACCGCAAGTGGATGAAATAGGACGTCAAAGTTTTATCTCGCATCCTGAGACGGACGTCTTGAGGGATGTCCGCTGGGCTGAGCGCTCAGGTAACGTAGCAGCCACTATGCGGCGCTTCGTATCCTTCGCCAGCCGCAGCGGAGACCTGTAAACCTGATCCAGGGCAGGCCGGCAGCCCGCTGCGGGGGCTAGTTGCTGGCCGTAAGTCCTCCGCTGCATCCCGATCAGGAGCATTTCCCGTGTACGACATGTACCCCTGGAACGATCCCGCCGAGTCTGTCTCCGCCGAGCCCCGTCTTGTGCCAGCGGACGAGCCCGCGGCCGCCACCCGCGCCGTCCAGGTCGCGCTCGACCGCCGGGACAACGGCGGAGACGCGGTCGCAGCGGCAGGTCAGGCCGCGGCTCTGCCCACGGCTGGCCGGACCCGCCAGTAAGGTTCTGGCATGGATTCACGAACTATCAGGCTTGCCGTCGTCGGCGGCGACGGAATCGGTCCCGAAGTGGTCGCCGAGGCGCTCAAGGTCCTGCGGGCGGCGGTTTCGGGGATCACCATCGATGAGACCAGCTACGATCTCGGCGCGCGGCGCTGGCATCGTACCGGGGAGACGCTTCCCGACGCGGTGCTCGAGGAGATCAAGGGTCACGACGCGATCCTGCTCGGCGCGGTCGGGGACCCGAGCGTGCCCAGCGGCGTGCTCGAGCGCGGCCTGCTGTTGCGGCTCCGCTTCGAACTCGACCACTACGTCAACCTGCGCCCGGTGCGGCTGTATCCGGGCGTGGCCTGCCCGCTGGCCAGCGCCCGCCCGGAGTCGGTGGACATGGTGGTGGTCCGCGAGGGCACCGAGGGGCCCTACACCGGCGCCGGCGGCGTGATGCGCAAGGGCACGCCCGCCGAGATCGCTACCCAGGAGAGCCTCAACACGGCGTTCGGCGTGCAGCGGGTGGCGAGGTACGCGTTCAACCGGGCCATGGCCAGGCCGCGCAGGAAGCTGACGCTCGTGCACAAGACGAACGTCCTCACCTACGCCGGCGACCTGTGGCAGCGGACCGTGGACGGGCTGGCCAAGGAGTTCGCCGACGTGTCGGTGGACTACTGCCACGTCGACGCCGCGTCGATGTTCTTCGTCTCGCAGCCGGAGCGGTTCGACGTCATCGTCACCGACAACCTCTTCGGGGACATCCTCACCGACCTGGGCGCCGCGGTGGCGGGCGGGATCGGGCTCGCCGCGAGCGGCAACATCAACCCGGAGGGGACCACGCCCAGCATGTTCGAGCCGGTGCACGGCAGTGCGCCGGACATTGCCGGCCAGCAGAAGGCCGACCCGACGGCGGCCATCTTGTCCGTCGCCATGCTCTGCGAGCACCTGGGCCTGTCCGCCGAGGCGGCGAGGATTGAGCAGGCGGTCGCCGACGACCTGGTCGAGCGCCAGGGCGCCTGGGCGGCCCGCAGCACCGTGGAAACCGGCGACGACATCGCCGAGCGAGTAGCCGGCTAACCGGCCGGCTTATCTGCCTGCCGGGCCGCCCCGGCAGGCAGACCCCCGCCAGGCAGGCCCGCAGGCTAGGTTCCAGGCCAGGTGAGACCCTGGTTTCACCGGCTAGTCTGAATGTCTGCCCGCGCGGGCGAGGAGGAAGTTCGTACATGATTGATTTTGATATCCGCCCCTCCGGGCATCCGGTGCCCGACGCCGAACGTGAGGCGATGCTGCGGTCGCCCGGGTTCGGCCAGCTCTTCACCGACCACATGATCACGCTGCGCTGGTCAGCCGAACGCGGCTGGCACGACGGGCACCTCGAGGCGTACGGCCCGTTCACCCTCGATCCGGCCACTTCGGTGCTCCACTATTCCCAGGAGTTCTTCGAGGGCCTGAAGGCGTACCGCCAGGACAACGGCTCGATCACCATGTTCAGGCCGGACGCCAACGCGGCCAGGTTCAACCTGACGGCGCGCCGGATGGCGATGCCGGAACTGCCTGAGGAGACCTTCATCCGGGCGCTCGAGCTGCTGGTCGCCCAGGACCGCGAATGGGTGCCGGCCGGCCAGGGAAACAGCCTCTACCTGCGCCCGTTCATGATCGCGACTCAGCGCGGGCTCGGCGTCAACCACCCGTCAAGCGAGTACCTGTTCTGCGTCATCGCCTCGCCGGCCGCGTCCTATTTCAGCGGCGGAGTCAAGCCGGTCACGGTGTGGCTGTCGGAGGAGTACACCAGGGCGGCGCCCGGCGGCACCGGCGGGGTCAAGACGGGCGGCAACTACGCGGCCGCCTTCGTGGCCCAGCAGCAGGCCGTCGACCGGGGCTGTGACCAGGTGGTCTGGCTGGACGCCGCGGAGCACCGCTGGGTCGAGGAAATGGGCGGGATGAACTTGTTCTTCGTCCGCGGCGCGGACGGCGAGCACCCGTGGATCGTGACGCCGCCGCTGACCGGGACGCTGCTGCCCGGCATCACCCGCGACTCGCTGCTCAAGCTGGCGCCGGAACTCGGCATCAAGGCGGTCGAGGAACGGATCACCACCGACCAGTGGCAGGCGGAGTGCGCGGCGGGCGAGCTGACCGAGGTGTTCGCCTGCGGGACTGCGGCCGTGATTACCCCGGTGGGCCGGGTCAAGGGCGAGTCCGCGGAGTGGCTCGTCGCGGACGGCGAGCCCGGCCCGGTGACCATGCGCCTGCGCGAAGAGCTGATCGGCATCCAGTACGGCCGTCACCCCGACCCCTTCAACTGGATCCACAAGGTCTGCTGAAAAGGCTCCGTTCATGATCGTGGCCAGTTTTGGGCGCATACCGCCCATTTCCGGCCATGATCATGGAGAAGCCCGGAGCGAGCGTCTCGGATGGTGAGATACGGGCGCCAGTAGCCGAACGGGTGTGGTTTACTGACAGCGTGACGTCAGGCCGCATGATTATCGGCTGGCGCGTCGGCACCTAGGGCACCAGCCCCAGGGCCCGGGAGACATAAAGACCCGGGACGTCGGCGCGCAGACCTCTCGCGTTCTCGCGAGGGGTCTTTTGTTTTGCGCCACGTGGCCTGACGAAAACAGACAATCTCGGGAGAGAATCCGATGCTCGACGACACCTTTCACGTCTACGACACGACCCTGCGAGACGGCGCGCAGCAGGAGGGCCTCAACCTGTCCGTCGCCGACAAGCTCGTCATCGCACGGCAGCTAGACGAACTCGGCGTCGGGTTCATCGAGGGCGGCTGGCCCGGCGCGATCCCGAAGGACACCGAGTTCTTCCGGCGCGCGGCCACCGAACTCAACCTGGTACACGCGCAGCTCGCCGCGTTCGGCGCGACCCGCCGGCCCGGCGTCAAGGCGGCCGACGACCCCCAGGTCGCCGCGCTGCGCGAATCGGGCGCGCCGGTCGTGACCCTTGTCGCCAAGAGTCACGACCGGCACGTCCTGCTTGCCCTGCGGACCACTCTGGCCGAGAACCTGACGATGATCGCCGACACGATCACCCACCTCCGGCAGAACGGCCAGCGGGTCTTCCTCGACGCCGAGCACTTCTTCGACGGCTACCGGTCCAACCCGGCCTACGCGCTCGAGGTGGTGCGAACGGCGGCCGAGGCCGGCGCCGATGTCGTCGCCCTGTGCGACACCAACGGCGGCATGATGCCGAACGAACTGGCCGACGCCGTAAGCGCGGTCCGTGCGGACACCGGCTCCCGGCTCGGCATCCACTGCCACGACGACACCGCCTGTGGCGTCGCCAACACCCTGGTCGCCGTCGACGCGGGCGTCACGCACGTCCAGGGCACGGCCAACGGGTACGGCGAGCGGGCGGGCAACGCCAACCTGTTCAGCGTGGTCGCTGGCCTGCAGCTGAAGAAGGGCCGCACCGTGCTGCCTGCCGACGGCATCCGGGAGATGAGCCGGATCGCGCACGCGATCAGCGAGGTCACCAACGTCGCACCGGACACCCACCAGCCGTACGTGGGGCTGTCGGCGTTCGCGCACAAGGCCGGCCTGCACGCTTCGGCGGTCAAGGTCGACCCGATGCTCTATCAGCACATCGACCCCGCCCTGGTCGGCAACGACATGCGGATGCTGGTCTCGGACATGGCGGGCCGCGCCTCGGTGGAGCTGAAGGGCCGCGAGCTCGGTTACGACCTGTCCGATGACAAGGCGGCGATCGGCCGGGTCACCGACCGGGTGAAGGACCTTGAGGCCCGCGGCTATACGTTCGAAGCCGCTGATGCGAGCTTCGAGCTGCTGCTCCGCGACGAACTCGGCCAGCGGCACGAGTACTTCGCGGTCGAGTCCTGGCGAGTCATCGTCGAGCGCCATCCGGACAGCCGGATGACCAGCGAGGCCACCGTCAGGCTGGCTGCCAAGGGGGAGCGGCTGGTCGCGGTGGGCGAGGGCAACGGCCCGGTGAACGCCCTGGACAAGGCGCTGCGCGCGGCCCTCGAGCAGATCTACCCGGAGCTGGCCGCCCTCGAGCTGACCGACTACAAGGTGCGGATCCTGGCCGGCACGCACGGCACCGGCGCGGTGACCCGGGTGCTGATCGAGTCCGACGACGGCACCGGTGACACCTGGAGCACGGTCGGCGTGGACGAGAACATCATCGCCGCCTCCTGGCACGCCCTGGCAGAGGCCGTCACCTACTGCCTCCTCCGCTCCGGCCGCGAGCCCATCTAGCCCAAACCCGTTATCGTGAGCGGTTGCATCCCCTCCCAGGGCAGTAACCGCTCACGATCATTCAGGCGCCGGCGAACCTCAGGCAGCAGCCGGGACTTTGTCCAGGAAGCCGTGCACGCTGCGGATCTGACCGGTCTCGTCGGTGACCGCGACGTCGAAGCCGATCACGATGGGCTCATCACCGGACGGCCCGAGGTGCCAGGTGAACCGGGCCTGGTTGTGGTTCGCGTCGACAGGGCCGGAAAGCCGGAACACCAGCCCAGGGAACTGGCCCTGCACGGCGCCGATGAGCCCGTCGATCTCCGCCCGGCCGCGCACCTCGGCGACCGGGTCGGTGTAGCTGCCGTCGGGCGCCCACAGCGAGTCGACGAGCCCGCGGCGGCGCACCGGGTCCGTCTCGTTCCAGGCGGCGATGTAACGCTCGATGATCTCCTGCATCTGCTTTCCCTCCGTGGTAACTCCGTAGTAACAGGCGATAGCATCGATCCTGCCGACCGCAGGGAAGCGCGGCAATTACCTCTGAGGTAATGCCAGTGCCTACCCAGAGCAGCTAAGCTGACAAACCATGCACGCCGGGGATCTCCTGCGCGAGTGGCGGCAGCGCCGTCGGCTCAGCCAACTCGACCTGGCCATCGCCGCGAACGTCTCCTCCCGGCACCTGAGCTTCGTCGAGACCGGCCGCTCCCGGCCCACCAGCGAGATGATCCTGCACTTGGCCGACCAACTGGATGTGCCGCTGCGCGACCGCAACACACTGCTGCTGGCTGGCGGTTACGCGCCCGTCTACCCCGAACGTGGCCTGGCCGAGCCCGAGCTCAAAGCGGTCCGCGATGCCCTGCGCAAGGTCCTGGCCGGCCATGAGCCCTACCCGGCCGTGGTGGTAAACCGCTGGTGGGAGCTGGTCGACGCGAACCCGGGCATCGAGCTGTTCACCCGCCGCGTAGACGCAAGACTCCTCCAGCCGCCGGTCAACGTGCTGCGGCTGAGCCTGCACCCGGACGGGATGGCCCCGCGGATCGTGAACCTGCCCGAGTGGCGCGCCCACCTGCTAGCCCGGCTGCACCGTCAGGCCCAGGCCACCGGCGACCAGCGGCTGACCGACCTGCACGGCGAGCTCGCGGCCTATCCCGGCGGCCAGAACCAGCCACCAGAACCCACCGACGTCGTGGTCCCGCTCCGCTACCGCAGCGGCATAGGCGGCAAGGCAGAATTTTCCTTCATCAGCCTCACCACGATCCTCGGCACGCCAATGGACGTCACCGTCGAGGAACTGGCCATCGAGTCGTTCTACCCGGCCGACGACGCCACCGCCGCGGCCCTCAGCCGAGGCTGACCGCCCGCAAGTACCGCGCGGCGCCACCTACCTCCCATTCCCCCTGGACCGCTGGGGATGTCCGTTTCGCCCCGGTATCGTGATGCTTGGCGGGAGAGCGTGAACCCGGCCCGTTCGGGCCAATTAACCGCCCCATGGCAGCAGCGGGACCGTCAGGGAATTACGGTAGGGGCATGAACGACAAGGAGATCATGGCTCACATCGATGAGCTGATCGAAACCGAGCACAAGCTCCGGCAGCAGCTCACGGCCGGCCAGCTGAGCGCCCCCGAGGAGCGCGAGCGGCTGCGGTCCGCTGAAGAGGCGCTGGATCAGTGCTGGGACCTGCTGCGGCAGCGGCGGGCCCGCCGCGAGTTCGGCGAGAATCCGGACACGGCGGTGCCGCGGCCCGTCAGCGAGGTCGAGGGCTACCAGCAGTAACGCTGGGGTTGAGCCGCTGGGCCGGGGTTGAGCCGCAAGACAGATACAAGGGAGTGGCGTGCGTATCGCGAGATTCGCCAAGGGCGACGGGGTCGCGTACGGCGTGGTCGAGGGGGAGCCAGACAGCGGCCGGGCGACGGCCCCGCGGCCGGGACTGACGATTGCGGAGCTGTACGGGCACCCGTTCGGCGTCGATCCGGGCGGGGTCCGGCTGACCGGGAACCGGTACCCGCTGGCCGAGGTCAGGCTGCTCGCGCCGGTGCTGCCGAGCAAGGTGGTGGCCGCGGGCCGTAACTACGCATCGCACGCGCAGGAGATGAACGGCGAGCCGCTTGCCGAGCCGGTGATCTTCCTCAAGCCGTCGACGTCGGTGACGGGACCGGGGGACGCGATCAAGTACCCGGTGAAGCTCACCGACCGGGTCGACTTCGAGGGCGAGCTCGCGGTCATCATCGGCAGGCTCTGCCGCGGGGTGCCGCGGGAGCGGGCCGAGGAAGTGGTATTCGGCTACACCTGCGCCAACGACGTCACCGCGCGGGACCTGCAGGCCAGGGACGGGCAGTGGACGCGGGCCAAGGGTTTCGACACGTTCTGCCCGCTCGGGCCGTGGATGGAGACCGGGACAAACCCCGCCGACCTTGAGCTGGTCACGACGGTCAACGGCGCGGTCAGGCAGCAGGCCCGCACGTCCGAGCTGCGCTGGGATGTGCCCGGGCTGATCGCCCACGTCAGCCAGGTGATGACGTTGCTGCCGGGGGACGTCCTGCTGACCGGGACGCCGGCCGGGGTGGGGCCGCTGGCCGACGGCGACGAGGTTTCCGTGACGATCGAGAGCATCGGCACGCTGACCAACCGGGTGGTTATCGGGGACTAAATCACGACCTTCCCCGCGATGGCTCAAAAAAGCGATCTCTAGTGCAAGCCAGTACGGCTAGCTTAGGATTGGCGTTCGGAGCAGGCGCGCGGGACCTTCCACGGGACTTGGGGCAGCTAGGGAAGCCGGGACGCTGGCCCAGCGGCCTATTCCGTCACGCTCGCGGAAGGGTGGGCATTATGGGTGGGGGCTACTTCCCTAATTCCGGCCGGCCGCCCGGCGGGCCATTTCCCTCGTATTCCTTCTCCTCGCTGGTGCCGGTGCGGCACTGGGCCCGCGACCCGGCCCTGCGCAGCTGGCCGGTGCTGCTGCTTGTCGTCCTGGTCTGCGTGCCGCCGATCGCGCTGGTCCTGCTGAACAACCCGACCGAAGCCAGGATCCACGAGGTCGCCTGGATCTTCGCGGCCTATTTCGCCGTGGCCTGGCTGCTGCTGCTCGGCGTCATCGTCCGCCCGCAGCACGTCCACCGGGCCATGCTGGCCGCCGTCGCGGTGATCGGCATCGTGACCCAGGCGCCCACCGCGATCTTCCTTGAGACCGAGCTGCACAGCAGCACCGGCAGCCTGCTCGACGTGTTCACCATCGGCGTCCCTGAGGAACTGGCCAAGGCCATCCCGATCGTCGCGGTGGCGTGGATCTGGCGGCGGGAATGGCACACCCAGACGCCCCGGGACTACCTGTTCCTTGGCGCGGTGAGCGGGCTGGTGTTCGGCGCGGCCGAGGCCGTGCACTATTTCACCAACGTCCTCGGCTCGCTGTCGGGCAACGTCAACGGCCTGGACCTGCAGGACCTGACCATCCAGTACATCTGGCGGTTCCTCACCGACCCGATCGACCACGCCATGTGGGCCGGCATCACCGGGTACTTCATCGGCCTGGCCATCACCGGCCAGAACCGGAAGTACTCGATCGGCCTGATCGGGATCGCCATCGCGGCGGTCCTGCACGGCTTCAACGACTGGAACCCGATCAACAGCCATGTCGCCTGGGTCCTGATCACGCTGATCAGCGTGCTGCTTTTCCTCGGCTACGCCCGGGCCGGAGCCTGGCTTCCTGAGCAGCAGCAGGCGCTCGCCTCGTCCCCCGAGCTCGCGCCGTCCCCACCCGGACGCCCCGGGCCGCGGGCCGCGGGCCCGGCCCACCCCGGCCCGGCGGGCTACGGTACCCCGGCTGGTCACGGCGCCCCGGTTGGTCACGGTGGGGCGCAGCACGCGGTCCCAGAGCAGGCCACGCCGGGCGGACCCCCGGCGTCGCGGGAGGCCTGGTGGCAGCACGCGCCGGCCAGTGCCCGGTCCGTCCCGCAGCCTCCGCGGCCGGCCCACGCCTCGCCCGCGTCGCCTGAGCTCACCGCACCCCACGCCGCCGCGCCGCCGCACGCCGCCGCAGCGCACGGCGCCGCCAGTCAGCCGACCACGGTGCAGCCCACCACGGCACAGCGCAAGCAGGCCCCCAAGCCATGGTGGGAGCAGTAGCGGGTCCGTGACAGGGTAGTAGCGCCGAGCCGTGAGAGGAGGGGATTCCTCCGGTGGTCATGCTTGACCGCAGGAAGCTTGCCGCGCCGTTGTTCGCGCAAGCCGCCGCGTTCGTCGTGGTGCTGGTCATCGGCGGGTTCACCGGCCACGCATCGACGACGGCCGGACCCGTGCACGGGGCCACCCCGAGCGTCAGCGCCAGCACCAGCGCATCGGCCACCAAGGGGGCGGCGCTCAAGCTCAGCGTGAAGGTGGTGGAGGAGAGCACCGACGGCCTGAGCGTGGCCGGCAGCCAGGTGAACGTGCTGGAGAGCGGGACGCTGACCAGCGTCGCGTCGGGTGCGCTCAACTCAGCCCTGGAGTTCGCCGCGAACGTGCCCGCCGGGCAGTACCAGGCGTGCCTCAACCCGCCGATCGGCTGGGCCAGCGCGGTCCGGACCACGCAGGTACTGGCGGGCTGGATCTGCTCGGCGGCCGATGTCAGGACGGGCCCCCAGCTGGTGATGTTCCGCCTTACCCCCCAGCCCCCGCAGGTCGGCCAATGAGCTCCCACGGCCGGCGCAGGCAGGACCTCAGGCCGGCCCAGGGACCAGCCGGTCCATCCCCGGCCGGCCCATCCCCGGCCGGCCTGGCCCAACTGGGCTGGGCGCTGCTTGTGATCGCCGCGGCGCTGATCGGCGGCCTGGCCGCCGCCGCCCTCGTGCATACCTCACTGACCATCGCGGTGATCGTTTCCGTCGTCGCGGGCGGCATCGCGATCCTGGCCGTGTTCCGGTCGCCCGCGCGGCCGCCTGAGCTCGGGGCCGGCCTGCCGGCGGAGGAAGACTTCGGCCGGTATCCCGCGCCGCGCCGCCGGCCGGCGCCGTCCGCAGCGCCCGCCCCCCAGCCCCCCCAGCCCCCCCTGCCCACCCAGGCCACCGAGGCCACCCAGGCCACCCAGGCCTTTTGGGCCGATCCTCCGGCCCCGGGCTCCGAGGCGGTTCCTCCCGCCGGGAACCAGACCGTGGTCCAGTTGCTGCCGCTTCCGCCGCAGCCGGGAAACGCGGAGCCGCCGGACGCGCCCTGGTGGGACTCGGCGCAGGGGGCACCGCCCCCGCCGAGCCCGGGTGCCAAACGGGCGCCCGCTCCGGATCTGTCCACCTACCTGGCGTCGACCTTCATCGCGCAGTGCCCGCGCTGCGGCGCGTTCCGGCTCGACATCCGGCAGGCCAGAAACGGCTGGGATTTCCGCTGCGAGGCCTGTGAGTACACCTGGACCTGGCAGCCTGGTACACCGTGGCCGCCGGTTCGGGTCATGCCCAGAGGGCGGAGGGAGTGAAATGGGGTTGAAGGGTTTACGCCCGCCTGCTCCCTGAAGCCGCCTAGGCCCGCGTTTCCTATTGTCGCCGGTAAGCAACGGAGGGTAATTAATGTATGAGAGAGACATTAGCCGGAGAGATCCTGGCTGCGTGGTTTTCTTGCTCGACCGCTCCGATTCCATGAAGTCAACCTGGGTAAACAGCCGGGAGACCCTGGCTCAGGGGGCGGCCAGGGTGCTCAATGAGATCTTGCTTGAATTGCTTTTCACGTCGCAGGGCGAGCCGGGGAAGGCGCGGCACTATTTCGACGTCGGCATTTTCGGTTACGGCATCCGCCCGGTGGCCGGTGGCGAGGGCGTCGAGCCGGCTTTCGGCGGGAAGCTGGCCGGCCAGCCGCTGGTCGCGCTGCCTGATCTGCGGGACAACCCGATCGCGGTCCGGGAGACGCCATCGGTGGACATCGGCGCGCCGCCGAGCCGGGTGCCGGTCTGGGTCGAGCCGGTGCACGGCTACCGGACTCCGATGTGCCAGGCGGTCGCGGTGGCGGGCGCCCACGTCTACGAGTGGGCGAGCGCGCATCCCGACTCGTTCCCGCCGATCATCATCAACATCACCGACGGCATGGTGACCGACAGCCCGTGGGAGGGCGCCACGCTGGATGAGTGGGCGCAGCGGCTGACCAACATCCAGACCAGCGACGGGCCCGTGCTGTTCTTCAACATCTTCCTGTCCCCGGCGGCGTCCAACGGCGTGCTGTTCCCTGCCACCGACTATGGCCTGCCCCATCCGGGTCCCGAACTGTTCCGCATCAGCAGCCCGCTGCCTCCGCTGATGATCGCCAACGCGCAGAGTACCGGCACGATGGTGGAGCCTGGGGCGCGCGGGTTCGGCTTCAACGCCGACGCCACGATGCTGGTCAGGTTTCTCGAAGTCGGCACCAAGGTCGACGTGCGGGACTGACTGGCACGCCGATGCAGATCCAGATGGTCACCTTCAGTGAGTCCAAGGACGGCAACGCGCCCGGCGAATGGCAGGACGGCGCCTGCGGCGGCGTTGTCGGCGACGGCATCGCGGTCCCGCACCAGGCCCGGTTCGTCGTGCTCGACGGCGCCACCGGAGCCTATGACCCGGTGCGCTGGGTGGACCAGCTAGTGCGGTCGTTCGCGCCGCAGGCCGGGGGCGCGGAAGGGCCCCGGCTCGAGCGGGCCGCCATGCGGGCCTGGTTCGCCGCGATGCAGGATCGGTGGGCCGCCGACGTGCGGGACTTCGACAGCATCATCGAGGAGCGCAAGTTCGCCGAGGTCGGCTCGTTCGCGACCCTCCTGGGCTTCGAGATCGACTCACTTGACGGCCCGGAACCCTACTGGCGGGCCGTCGCGCTCGGCGACACGGTGCTCTTCCACGTCCGGGCGGGCGGCCTGATCGCCACCTTCCCGCCGATGGGGCCCGACGACTTCGGCACCCTGCCCGACGGCGTGCACACATCGCGCGCCAGCCTGGACCGGATGACCGAACGCCTGCTGATCGGCGGCGGGGTCCTGGCGGCCGGCGATTTCCTGTTCGCGGCCACCGACGCGATGGCTCAGTGGATCCTGCGCACCATCGAGCGTGACGAGGCCAAGGTCTGGGACACCCTGACCACGCTGGCGCATCCCGATGTGTTCGCCCGCTTGGTCGAGGATCAACGCAGAGAGCAGAACAGCGCTTCCAGGATGAAGAACGACGACGTGACGCTCATGCGCCTGCGGATGCTGGCCGACCAGCCCGCCTTCCTGCTGGCCTGCCGATGACCGCGTATCCGGCCGCGGGCGACTATTACAAGGCGGTCCAAGCGCCGGCCCGGGTGTTCACCGTGCCGAAGCTGCAGGCGGCCGAGTTCGTCTGGGACAGCCTCGGGCCGACGCTGGCTCGGGGCAGCAGTGCCGTGGTGTTCCAGGCCTCGGTGGAAGGCAAGCCCCACGCGCTGCGCTGCTACATCAGGAACGACGCCTCCAGCCGGGACCGGTACAGCGCCCTGGACGCCTACCTGGCCGCGCACGACCTGAGCCCGTACGTGTCGGGTACCACGTGGCTCGACGGGGCCATCCAGGTCAACCGGGCCGCCTGGCCGGTGCTGACGATGGACTGGATCGACGGCCGGACGCTCAACGAGTACGTGGACTTCCTGGTGGTGAGCTCCAACGCCGCCGCCCTGACCACGCTGGCCGCCAAGTGGCGTGGGCTGGTCGCGCTGCTGCAGAGCAGCGAGTTCGCCCACGGCGACCTGCAGCACGGCAACGTCATGGTCGACCAGGAGGGGCGGCTTCGCCTGGTCGATTTCGACGGGGTCTGGATTCCGCAGCTAGCGGGGCAAGCGCCGCCCACCGAGTTTGGCCACCCGAATTACCAGCACCCTTTGCAGCACGTCTGGAGCCGCTGGCTCGACACCTTCTCGGCCTTGGTCATTTACCTGTCGCTGGTCGCGCTGGGCAAGGATCCCGGGCTCTGGCTGGCGCTTTACAACTCCAAGAACCTGCTGTTCGCCAAGAACGACTTCTTCCCCCCGTTCAAGACCGAGGCGTGGAAGCAGTTGGCCTCGCTGGGGGACCCGCAGGTCGACGAGCTCGTCCGGCGGCTGCAGGAGTGCTGCGATCCAAACTGGGTGTCCACCAAGAGTCTGGAGATGACCCTCGATCAGCAGGCCGTGACCCCAGCGCGGCAGCCGATCCCGGTCGAGCAGCGCTGGTGGGAGAAAAAGCCCGTCGCGGTCGCGGGTTCCGCGGACGACGGCCCGGCTTCGCGGCCCCGGCCCCCGGGGACGCCGTCGGCTGCCCCGCCAGCCACACCCACGGCGGCCTCATCGTCCCCGGGCTCGTCGTCCGCAGCCGGGACGCCAGCAGCCCCGCCGGGGCCAACTTCGTCCGGGCCAGCACCGTCGGCCGCCGCGGCCACGGCGGCGGCGCAGGCCGCGACCGCGAAGATTGCGACCGGTTCCCTGCCGGCCCCACCCCCGCTGTCCGCGCCGCTCGGCCTGGCGGGTACCGGGCCGATGCCGCAGCTGAGCCGGACGATGGCGCCCCCGGGCGCCAACATCTGGTGGTCCGTACCGGGTTCAGCGTCCGCCCAGGCCCGGCCCGGGCTGGTGCCCTACGGGTCCGTGCCGCCTGGGTCCGGGCCCGGCGGGTCCGTACCCCGCGGGTCCGTGCCCCGCGGGTCCGGACCCGGCGGCGGGCCAGTGTCGCCCGTGCCGGCAGCACCCGCGCCGGCAGCTCCCGCGCCGGGGGCACCCGCGCCGGGGGCACCCGCGCCGGCCGCGAAGTCGCAGCTGGAACCCGTGGCCGGCGCTATCGCGCTAGGCCTCGGGATCCTGCTCCTGATCATCGGCGCCGCCAGCCACGTGTCCATCATCGTGATCGGCGGTCTGGTCGCCGGCGCCTGGGGCATATGGCGGCTCGTCACAGGAACCGGAACCGGAAGTAATACCAAACCGCC
Organism: uncultured Actinomycetes bacterium; assembly: GCA_963798675.1. Classification (GTDB taxonomy): domain Bacteria; phylum Actinomycetota; class Actinomycetes; order Streptosporangiales; family Streptosporangiaceae; genus Palsa-504. The sequence continues at coordinate 109,455 of CAWCUJ010000015.1, forward strand.
GGGCCAGACGTGACGTCAGGTCACCACCCACTGCAGCTGCTTCCAGTACGCCAGCAGGTCACCGTCGTTCGTGCCGACCATGACCGCCATGACCTGCTGCTGTTTATCGGTGGTGACGATAATGGGGTTATTGCTGGTATTGGCGTACTCGGCAATGCTGCCGACCATGGTCGGTGACGTGCTGGTGAAGTCCGACTCGCACTCGGCGATGAAGCTGACGAAGTCATTATTGCTCGTGCACCCCGTCTGTTTCTTGAACTTCTCGTTCACCAGAAAGGTGCTGAACCCGTTGCTGAGCGCGGTCGAGTCGGCGAACAGGTAATAGAAGATGGTCCCGGCGGCCAGCCCCTGCAATCGAGTGCACTCGCTGACCGCGATCGCGCCGACCGGAGTGCCGAAGTTGTGGCAGTTATTCGCGCCCCGGACCACGTTCGGAATCTTGCTCAGCAGGATCTGGTAGTCCGACGGAGGGCTCGGGTCCGGGTCGGGAGCCGGATCCGGTGACCCATCCGGGCTGGGACTGTTGTTTCCCGCGCTCGCCGGCGCAGACGAGGTGGCCGCGACCGTCTTGGCGGGAAACGGGCTCAGGTGCGCCACCGCCGCGACCCCCAGGTACCCGGCCACCAGCGCGATCGCCGCGGCGATACCGACCGTGTTGCGGTTCAGCACCCGCGCCCCGGATGACGGCCGCCGCGGCGGCCGTCCCCCCGCGTCCCCCGGCATCCCAGGAGGAATCCCAGGCCCGCCCGGCAGCCCAGGCCCGCCCGGCAGCCCAGGCCCGCCCGGCAGCCCAGGCCCGCCCGCGACCCCAGACCCCCCCGGCCCGCCAGGCACTCCCGCTTCGGCTGGTCCGCGGCCGGCATCTCCGCTTCCGCCCGGGCCAGTGCGGGCCCCCGGCTGGGTTCCGCCCGATGCGATCAGGCCGAGGGCGCGCGCGAACTCGCGCACCACCCACACGCACGCGGCATTGTCCAGGCCATGCGCATCGGCCAGGGTGGCGGCGACGGACTGGATGGCGCCGTAGTTGCCCAGCCGGGGGATCAGGTCCCGGAGCAATGCGGGCACGTCGGTCCGGGCCGCGCTGCCGATGAGGATGGCCTCGCCGGGCAAGGTGCTCAGCCGAGCCTGGCAGATGCCGTCCATGATGACCGCGTTCGACAGGGCCTCCGGCCCGTGCTCGGCCACGACCGCCTGCAGGGCGCGGCGAGCGTCGCCGGCCGGATCGATGATGTGCCCGTTCCCTTCAGTCACCAAGGACCTCCCCACAGGTGTCCGTAGCGCCGCTACCGGTCACCTTAGTGGCTTTTCGCCCAATGCCCAGATGGCCGACGGTCCCAATGTCGCGATCGCCCCAATGTCGCGATCGCCGCGAACGACATGCCCCGCGGCTCAGCGCAGGAAGTCCCTCAGGTGGCGGAGCTGGCGCTCGACGTGCGCAGTCGGCACCACATGGCCGGTGAACGGGTGAACAGAAAGGTCCTTGCCCGCGGTGATCTCGTTGTATGCGGCGAACACCGTGGACGGCGGGCAGATCGTGTCCATCAGGCCCACGCTGAGCAGACATCGCCCGGTGATCCGGCGCGCCAGCAGCGCGCAGTCCACGTACCGTAGGGTGTCAAGCGCGGCCGGGATCAGGTCCACGTTGTGCGCGAGGAACTCCGGCACCTCGGTATACGGCGCGTCCGGCGCCAGCGTGATGCCACGCTGGATGTCGCACAGGAACGGCACGTCCGCGTGGCACACCGCGACCACCTGCGGGATCAGCGCGGCGGTGGCCAGCGCGAGCCCGCCGCCCTGGCTGGCGCCGCTCACCGCGACCCGGGGCGCGCCTGCCAGTTCGCTGGCCGCCTCGACCGCCAGCACGGCATCGGTGAACAAGCGGGTGTAGTAGTAGCTTTCCGGCCGGGTGATTCCCCTGGTCATCACCAGGGCGTTTTCCGGGCCCGAGCCTTGCCCGCCCTGATGGTCGCCGGTGGCGCCGGTGGTCCACCGGCCGCCCTGGCCGCGGGTATCCATGACGAACACGGCGTAACCGAGCGCGGGCAGCAGCGCGTGCTCGGCGGGCATGCCGCGGCCGCCGCCGTAGCCGATGAACTTCACTACCACGGGTGTCTGCCCGTCCGCGCCCACGGGTCGCAGGTACCAGGCCCGGATGCGGTCGCCGTCCGCCCCGGAGAACTCCGTGTCGTACACCTCGACCGGCCCGTAGATGTCGGCTTCGTACCTGTTCAGTGCGGGTGGACGCGCGGCAGCGCGGGCCTGCGCCAGGCGCTGCTGCCACCACAGGTCAAGTTCCGGCGGCTCCGCGGTATCCGTGCGATATTCGCGCAATTGGTCCAATGGCAGGTCAAACCAGGGCATTAGCCACTCCGTCTAGTCAAGACGCCTGAATCTGGCCCTACCATTCTCCTTGTGACGGCGGATCCCGAGGCACGCGGTTTTCAGTGGCGCCGCGTGTCCGGGGTATACGGTAACCGGGGCTAAGGCGACGGGATGCACGGTGACGCGATGTATGCCGAAGGGACGGACGCTGGCCGCCAGGGTCGCGGCGGCCGGGGTCGCCGCGCCGCTGCCATCCTCGCCCTGCTCCTCGGCCTCGTCGGGCTCGCCGTCTCGATGACGGGGGTGGCCACCCAGTTGTTGCCCAGGCAGTTCACGGCGGCCCAGCAGCGCCAGATCGAGGCGTGGGAAGTCATGCGCCGCTGGCAGACGATGTCGGCCGGGCAGATCTTCCCGGCTTCGGTTTCCTACCAGCTTTCCGCCCAGGTGCTCCAGGACGCGGCCCCGCTTGACCTGGATGCGCTCCGGGTCAGCATCGCGCCGCAGGAATCAGACTGCGCCACGGCGGTGACCAGCGCGGCGGTCGGCGCGGTACTGCGCAGGAACGGGTGCGAGGCGGTGCTGCGGGCGACCTACGTCGATGCCACCCGGAGCTACGTGATGACCGTCGGCGTAGCGGTGCTGCCGACCGAAGCCGCAGCCGTCGACGCCGGTAGCGGACTATCCCAGACGCGGCTGGCCGCGGCGCGCGATGCGGTCAGCGCTAGCCGGCTGCTGGCCGGCGTCCTCGTGGTCAGGTTCGGTGGCGCGGCCGCCCGGCTGTATGACTACAGCCGGCAGATCTCCGCCAGCTTCACGGCCGGCCCGTACATCATCATGTACGCTGCGGGATACTCCGACAGCAGGCCGCGGGTCCCGGTGTCCCAGGACAGGTACTCCGACGAGGAGATGACCAGCATGGCCGCGGGCGTCGCGCATTCCGTCGCGGACACGCTCGCCGCCAGCCCCGCCCCCCCGCACTGCCCTGGCGCGCCCGGATGCTGAACCAGGGGTGGCGTCAGGGTCTCGCCGTGCTGGCCGCGTTCGGCATGGTTTCGCTCGCCGCCATGCCCGGCCCGGCCAGCGCCGCAGTGTGGCGGGAAAGCGGGGAGTTCGCGGGTTCGGCCGCCGCCGACGGCATCAGGGACAACCAGCAGTGGGTGCTGGACATGCTCAATGCCGAATCGGCGTGGTCGGTGACCCGCGGCGCCGGGGTGACCGTCGCGGTGATCGACAGCGGGGTGGATCCGGACGTCAGCGACCTGGCCGGATCGGTCATCACCGGTCCGGACTATACAGGCGTGACCACGAGCCCGGCGAGCAAGGACTGGGGCGTGCACGGCACCTGGATGGCGTCGCTGATCGCCGGGCACGGCCATGACAGCGGCCTCAGCGGGGTCATCGGCATCGCGCCCGAGGCGCGGATCTTGTCGGTCCGGGTGATCCCGGATCGACAAGATCCGCATTACGGCAAGTACGAGCGGGAGGCGGAGAGCGTCATCCAGCAGTCGCTAGCCGACGGGATCGCCTATGCGGTGGCGCATCGCGCGCGGGTCATCAGCATGTCGATCGGTTACAGCGCGCCGAGCGCTGCGGTCAGGGAGGAGCTGCAGCAGGCCTATGACCGCGGCGTGGTGGTGATCGCCTCCGCCGGGAATTCGGGCGGCCCGGCCGGCCCGGGCCGCGGCGGCGAGGCGCCTGAATCGTTCCCCGCCAACTACCCGGGCGTGATCAGCGTGGGGGCAGTCGACTCGAGCGGTGCGGTGGCCGGCTTCTCCAGCGACAACCTCTCCGTTCAGGTGGCGGCGCCCGGGGTGTCGGTGCCCGCCCAGGGCCGGGACAGCCAGTACTGGTGGGTCAGCGGCACCAGCCCGGCCTGCGCGCTCGTGGCCGGGGTCGCCGCCCTGATCAAGTCGAGGTATCCGGGACTCGCGCCCTACCTGGTGGCCAGCGCGCTGACCTCGACGACCACGGACCGGCCGTCCGGGGGCTACGACAGCCAGGTGGGGTTCGGCATCGTGAACGCGGCCGCCGCCCTGGCCAGGGCCGGGAAACTGGCGGGCGCCCGGACCGCGGAGGCTGGCCTGGCGGCCGCCGCTAGGTATCGTGGCGTGCCCCCGCGGGAACCGGTCCTCCCGCGGGGTTCCGGCCCGCTTGTCCTGCTCGCGCTCCTCGGGCTGACCTCGCTAGTGCTGAGCGCTGCCGCCGGGACCCTGCTGGTCGTGCTCCGGCGGGCGAACCGGTGACGGCGGGTGCTGCCGGATCGCCGCCGGCCGACGACTTCGCCAGCCATGTGCTCGACGTGGTGGACTCCATCCCACCCGGCCGGGTGATGTCCTACGGTGACATCGCCGAGTATCTGGGTGACGGTCCCGGCCCCCGGCAGGTCGGCCGGGTGATGGCCGTCTACGGCGGCGCGGTGGCGTGGTGGCGGGTGATCCACTCCGACGGCACCCCCGCCCCCGGTCACGACAGCGTGGCGCTCGAGCATTACCTGGCCGAAGGTACGCCGCTGCGCTCGGCCCGGCCGCCCGTCCGGGTGGACATGCGCCGCGCCCGCTGGGCCGGCGGATCCGGGCTCCCCTCGCGCGGATACTAAGCCCCGCCGCGATACGCTGGGTGTTCCCCATATCAGCCGCGAAATGTCAGTGGCGTCTGCTGGAATGCGGTACTGATGGACCAATCCCACGCACCCGCGTACCGCCTCGTCCGCCGGCCTTTGCCTGCGGCCTCGGCGCCGCGCCTGGACCAGGCACAGCAGCAGGTAGTGGACCACGAGGGCGGCCCGCTGCTGGTGCTGGCCGGGCCCGGCACCGGCAAGACGACCACGATCGTGGCCGCCGTGGCCGACCGGATCGAGCGGCGCGGCATCGCTCCCGAGCGGATCCTGGTGCTGACCTTCAGCCGCAAGGCGGCGGCCGAGCTGCGCGAACGCATCACCGGCCGGCTGCGCCGGACCACCCGCGAGCCGCTGGCGGTGACCTTCCACAGCTACGCCTACGCGCTGGCGCGCCGTGAGTTCGTGCTCGCGGGCGACGAGCCGCCACGGCTGCTTTCCGCACCCGAGCAGCTGCTCGAGGTGCGCCGCATGCTGCGCGGCGAGGCCCAGGACGGCGGGACCCGCTGGCCCGAGCGGCTCCGGCCGGCCCTGGCCACCCGGGGCTTCGCTGAGGAGGTGCGCGACCTGCTGCTGCGCGCCGCCGAGCGCGGCCTGGACAGCCGGGGGCTACGCCAGCTGGGCAAGCTGCGGGACCGCGACGACTGGATGGCGGCCGCCACGTTCCTCGACCGGTACGCGGCGCGCTTCGACCTCGCACCGGTCCCCGCCTACGACTACGCCGAGATCGTCCGCATCGCCGCCGCCCTGCTTAGCCGTGCGGAGACCAGGCAGCGCGAGCGCGGCGCGTACGACGTAGTGCTGGTCGATGAGTACCAGGACAGCGACCCGGCCCAGGAGTCGCTGCTGATGGCGCTGGCCGGGGACGGCCGTGAGCTGATCGCGGTCGGCGACCCGGATCAGTCCATCTACGCCTTCCGCGGTGCCGACGTGCGCGCGCTCACCGAGTTTCCCGACCGGTTCCGCACTGCGGACGGCCAGCCGGCGCCGGTGGTGGCGCTGCGCGCCTGCCGCCGCAGCGGCCCCGTCCTGCTGGCCGCCTCCCGCCGGGTGGCCCGGCGGCTGCCCGCGGCCCCGGCCGCGCCCGGCGGCCTGACGCCCGGTGGCCTGACGCCCGGTGGCCAGACGGCTAGGGGAGCTGGGCCAGGCCGGCCGGGCAGCCATCGTGACCTGGTCCCGGTGCCCGGCGCCCCGGCCGGCGAAGTCCGCATCCTGGTCGCCGACAGTTCGACCCAGGAGGCCGCGCTGGTCGCCGACACGCTGCGCCGCGCCCACCTGGCGGACGGGGTGCCCTGGTCGTCGATGGCCGTCCTGGTGCGCTCGGCCACCAGGCAGGTGCCGCTGCTGCGGCGGGCGCTGACGGCGGCCAACGTCCCTGTCACCGTGGCGGGCGACGAGCTGCCGCTGCCCGACGAGCCGGGCACCAGGCCGCTGCTCATGCTGCTGCGCTGCGCGCTGCGGCCGTCCGAGCTCGACGAGCAGACCGCCGTCGAGCTGCTCTGCGGCCCGCTCGGCGGCACCGACGCCCTCGGCCTGCGCCGCCTGCGCCGGTCCCTGCAGCTGCTGGCCGACGCTGACCCGGAGAACCCGAGAACCCCGCAGAACCTGAGAACCGCGCTAAACCGCGGCAGCCAGGGAACCCCGGGAAACGGCGACATGCTCGCGGCGGCCCTGCTCGACCCGCGGGACCTGGCCGTGGTGCCGGACCGGGTGGCGGTGCCCGCCAAGCGCGTCGCCGGACTGCTCGCGGTGGCCCGGTCCGCGATCAAGGCCGGGGGCAGCGCCGAGGACGTGCTGTGGGCCATCTGGGACTCCTCCGGCCTGGCCGGGCAGTGGCAGCAGGTCAGCGCGGCGGGCGGTCCCGCCGGGGCGGCCGCGGACCGGGACCTGGACGCGGTGCTTGCCTTGTTCGACCAGGCCGCGCACTTCGCCGACAGCATGCCGCCGGGCGCGCCCGGCCTGTTCGCCGAGAGCCTGTCCGGGCAGGAGATCGCCGGCGACACGCTGGCCGAGCGGGCGGTAAGGGAGGACTGCGTCCGCATCCTGACCGCGCACCGGTCCAAGGGCCTGGAGTGGGACGTCGTGGTGGTGGCGGGCGTCCAGGAGGAGACCTGGCCCGATCTTCGACTGCGCGGATCGCTGCTCGGCGTCGACGAGCTTTCCGAGGCGGCTCGGCCCGATCGGCCGGACCAGGGTCAAGCCGCCGACGTGGACGCAGCCATGCTGGCCGCCAAGCTGCTGTCCGAAGAGCGGCGGCTGTTCTACGTGGCGGTCACCCGGGCCAGGCGGCGGCTGATCGTCACCGCGGCGGGCGGCGAGGCCCTGTCCGTTTCGGCGGGCGACCAGCGGCCGTCCCGGTTCCTGACCGAGCTGGCGGGCGACGACATCCCTCTCGAGCGGGTCGCCGACGCGCACGGCGGACACCGCTGGCTGTCCATGCCCGCGCTGGTCGCCGACCTGCGCCGGGCCGCGGCCGACACCGCGCGCTCGCCGGCCGTCCGGCAGGCCGCGGCGGCCCAGCTGGCCCGGCTGGCCGCCGCCGGGGTCCGCGCCGCCCACCCGCGCGAGTGGTACGCGCTGACCGGGCTGTCCGACGACGGCCCGATCGTGACCGGCGACGAGGCGGTCCGGCTGTCCCCCTCCCAGGTCGAGTCGTTCACCAGGTGCGGGCTGCGCTGGCTGCTCGAGGCGGCGGTCGGCGCAGGGCGAACCGATGTCCTGCGCCACCTGGGCACCGTGATTCACGCGGCCGCCGTGCTGGCTGCCTCCGGTGCGGCCGAACGGGCCGTAGCTGATCGCATCGACGAAATCTGGCACCATCTCGACTTCGGGAGCGCCTGGTACAGCGCCAAGCAGCGGGCCCTGGCCGAGCGCATGGTCCGCCGGTTCCTCGACTGGCACGCCGCGAACCCACGTGATCTGGTCGCGGTGGAGCAGGCGCTGAAGGTCCGGATCGGCCAGGTCGAGATCACCGGCCGGGTGGACCGGCTGGAAGCAGACGATCAGGGCCGCGCGGTCGTCGTCGACCTGAAGACCGGCGGCAGCGCGCCGCGCGAGGACGAGCTCGGCCGCCACCCGCAGCTCGGCGTCTACCAGCTGGCGGTGCTGCTCGGGGCGTTCGAGCGGTTCGGCCTGGCCGAGCCGGGCGGCGCGGAGCTCGTCCAGGTCGGCAAGGCGGCCGGGGTGACCATGCGGGCCAAGGTGCAGCGGCAGGGCGCGCTGGCCGAGGATCCAGAGCCAGGCTGGGCCAAGGACCTAGTGGAGACCGTCGCGGCCGGCATGGCCGGCCCCGTCTTCGAGGCCAGGGTGAACCCCGGCTGCCGGACGTGCCCGGTCTCCTCCTGCTGCCCGGTCAGCCCGGAAGGCGAACAGGTGACGCCGTGACCGCAGCACGTTCAGATGGTGGCGGCGGGAACCGGGGAGCCCGCCCGGGCGCGGCCAGAGGCTGACCCGGACGGGCGGTTACAACCGCTGTGACGTCGGCGACTCGGCGCGAACCCCGTTGGTCTTGATTGGCCGCGTGCCCGGCTAGTTCATCCGCGACGGGTGATCCCGGCCGTTGGCTGGGCTGGGGATGATGGCGGAGCCCAGCCCGTTCGGTGCGCACGGAGGTGTCCGCTTGTCGCGGCAAAAGAAGCCGAAGATGGCCGGGCCGAAGGCCGATTCGGCGAACCTGCCATGACTGAACCCGGCGATGCGGCGTGGATCGACGTGTCCGTGACCGTCCGGCACGGCATGCCCCACTGGCCGGACAACCCGCCCATCGTCATGCAGCGGTCGATGGACATCGGGCTCGGTCATGTTTGTAACCTGTCCCATCTGGCCATGGGCGTGCACAGCGGCACCCACATCGACGGGCCGGTGCACTTTATTCACCAGGCAGCCGGGGTGGATGAGATGCCGCTGGCGGCGACGATGGGCCCAGCACGGGTCATCGAGATCACCCATCCCCGTGAGATCACCGCCGACGAGCTTCGCGGGCACTCGCTGCGGGCTGGTGAACGCGTGCTGTTCCGCACCTCGAACTCGGCCCGGTGCTGGCAGGCCGACGGGTTCGTCGAGGACTTCGTCTACATCTCCGAGCAGGCCGCTGACTACCTGGCGGAAACGAGAATCCGGACGGTCGGGATCGATTATCTGTCCGTGGGCGGGTACCACGCCGATGGGGCGAAGATCCACCGCACCCTGCTCACGGCGGGCATCTGGATCATCGAGGGCCTGGACCTTTCTGCCGTCGGGGCGGGCCGGTACGAAATGATCTGCCTCCCGGTCAAGCTGCACGGCAGTGACGGAGCGCCGGCTCGGGCCATCCTGCGACCCATCACCTAAGGACGCCAGGAGAAAGTATGAAAGCCGTCGCGGTCTTTCCTGGATCTCAACAGGTCAAGATCATCGAGCAGGAAGCTCCCCGGCTCACCCAGCCCGACCAGGTCATGTTGCGCGTGCTGGATGTCGGCATCTGCGGCACCGACAAAGAGATCTGTTCGTTTGAGTACGGCACCCCGCCATCCGGGAATGACCACCTGGTGATCGGCCACGAGTCGCTGGCCGAGATCGTGCAGGTCGGCTCGGCCGTCGAGCGCTTCGAGGTGGGAGATCTTGTCGTGCCGTCGGTACGCCGCCCCTGTCCGCATCCCGGCTGTCTGGCCTGCCGTTCCGGGCACCAGGATTTCTGCTACACCGGCGAGTTCACCGAGCGCGGCATCAAGGAAGCCCACGGCTATATGACCGAGTACGTCGTCGACCGCGAGCAGTACATGAACATCGTGCCGCCCGATCTGCGCGAGATCGCGGTGCTGGCCGAGCCGCTCACCATCGCCGAGAAGGCGCTCGCGCAGATCTTCTGGATGATGCAGAATCGTCCGCCCTGGCTCGACCCGCAGGCGCCGAGCCACGAACGCGGCCGGGGGCTTTCTGCGCTGGTGCTCGGCATCGGCCCGGTCGGGCTGCTGGGAGCGATGACGCTGGCCACAGCCGGCTTCACCACTTACGTCTACTCACGCGAACTGCCTCCCAGCCCGCGGATCGACCTGGTCACCGCCATCGACGCGACCTACGTCTCCTCTCAGACGACGACGTTCCCCGACCTGGCCGCGCAGATAGGCAATATCAACCTGGTCTACGAGGCGGTCGGGCACTCCCACTTCGCCCTGCAGGCGTTGCAGGTGCTGGGCACCAACGGCATCTTCGTCCTGACCGGCGTCCCTGGCCTGCAGGCCTTCATCGAGGCAGATCCGGCTCGCCTCATGCGGGACATGGTGCTCAAGAACCAGGTTCTGCTGGGCACGGTCAACGCCGGGCTCGAGGCCTTCGAATCCGCGCTACGAGATCTCGATGCCTTCCGGCGGCGCTGGCCCGCCGTGGTACGAACACTCATCGCCGGCCGTTACCCCCCAGAGCAGGCACCGGACCTGATCCACGGCAGGCCGGTCGGCATCAAGAGCGTAATCGCTCTTGACGCGCCAGCCTGACAGCAGCTGGGTCGCGCCGCGCCGCAGCAGGCACCCGCGTGATCGGACCGCCATGCGCTGATGTCGTTCCGGCCAGACACTGACCCGGGCCGGTACCTCACCCGCTCCGGGTGAAGTAACCCGGCCGCGCCGCGGGGAGGATCGTACACGACGGCAGCAGAGACAGCTTTCTCTTGCAGTGGTCACGGCCCGGAACGCGGCCCGGCCCCCGGCCGGCGTCGCCACGCCGGGCCCTCTCAACGCAATGGCCGAGGGAAAAGGATCGTGGAGGCCGCTCATGTATCCGGAAGACCAAGAAGCGCCTGCGGAGTTTACCGCGGCCAGCGCCTGGCAGACGACGCTCTTCCTGGGCGTCGTGACTGTGGTGCTCGGGCTGATCGTGAGCTTTCGCCCGTCCGGCTCGCTCAACGTGATCGCCGTCCTGGTCGGCATCCTCATGATCATCTCGGGGATCTTCCACCTGCTACGGGTGTTCGACCGCGCTGAGCAGCACCGCATCTGGCTGGGTATCGCCGGGCTGCTGTACATCGTCATCGGCGTGGTGCTGATCCGCCACCTGCACCTCACCTTGGCCCTCATCGGCCTGATCGTCGGCCTCACCTGGATCATCCAGGGACTGGCCGCACTCTTCGGTGGCGTGGCCGGCTCCCGCGAGGGGCGTGGCTGGTGGATCTTCTTCGGTATCGTCAGCCTGATCGCCGGGATCGTGGTGGTGTCGGCCCCGGTCTCGTCCGTCACGGCGCTCGCCGTCCTGCTGGGGATCTGGTTCATCGTCATCGGCCTCTTCGAGGTCGTAGCCGCCTTCATCATCCGACATGCTGTGGCAGCTGCGCCTCATGCACAGCAGCTTTCTGGCGAGGGAGCAGCAACGCGATAACGAGGCCTGCCAGCGGCCTCACCCGGGAGCATCGCCATGGACAGCTCGAACGATCTGCCTGAATCATCGTCTTCGGTGGCCGATCCGGCCTCGCTGACGGCCGAGGAGCGACGGCTGCAGGAGGCCCGGGCGGGCGTTCCGTGGCGCGCCTGGGGACCTTATCTCAGCGAGCGTCAGTGGGGGACGGTCCGGGAAGATTACAGCGACAGCGAAGACGCCTGGTCGTATTTCACCCATGATCAGGCGCGGTCCCGCGCGTACCGGTGGGGTGAGGATGGCATCGCCGGTATCAGCGACGACAAGCAGCGGCTGTGCCTGGCTCTTGCGCTGTGGAATGAGCGGGACCCGATCTTGAAGGAACGCCTGTTCGGCTTGACGAATGCCGAGGGCAACCACGGTGAGGACGTCAAGGAGTACTACTTCTACGTCGACAATCTCCCGACGCACAGCTACCAGCGGTACCTCTACAAGTACCCCCAGACCGAGTACCCCTACGGCGACCTGGTAGCGGTGAACCGGGCCCGGTCACGGCATGAATTGGAGTACGAGCTCATCGATACGGGTGTCTTCGATGAGGACCGCTATTTCGACGTCGAGGTGGAGCACGCCAAGGTGGGCCCGGAAGACATTGTCTGCCGCATCACCGTGCACAACCGCTCGGCGCAGGACGCCGGGCTGTCCGTGCTGCCGACGCTGTGGTTCCGCAACACCTGGTCATGGGGAGATGGCGGCCCCAAGCCTCGGCTCGCCCGCGTCGAGTCGGAACATCCGGTCGTCCGGGCCGAGCACCATAAGGTCGGCGTTTTCTACCTCCACGCCGAGCCGGAAGCGGCCCTGCTGTTTTGTGAGAATGAAACGAACATGGCGCGAGTATTTGGCGCTGAGCCTGCGACGCCCTTCGCCAAGGATGGCATCGGGGACCACCTCCTGCATGGCGCGGACACCGTGAATCCCGACGGCGAGGGGACCAAGGTGGCGGCGCACGTCCGGCTGGTCGTGCCGGCGGGCGGGCAGGCCGCGGTGCTGGTGCGGCTCACCCGGGAGGGCCCCGAGACCCTCACGGCGCCGTTGGCCGGCGCGGATGAGCTGATCGCGCGGCGGCGGGCCGAGGCGGACGAATTCTACGAGGCCATCACGCCGTCGGCGGTGACCGATGACGCGAAGACGGTCATGCGCCAGGCGCTGGCCGGGATGCTGTGGTCCAAGCAGTGCTATTACTTCGACGTGGACCGCTGGTTGCGCGAGCGCCACCTCCACCCACTCCGGTCGCCGACCCGCCGGGGGAGCCGCAACGAGTCGTGGTTCCACATGTTCAACCATGACGTCGTGTCCATGCCCGACAAGTGGGAGTACCCGTGGTACGCCGCCTGGGACCTGGCGTTCCATTGCATCCCGCTCGCCATGGTCGACCCGGACTTCGCGAAAAGCCAGATCGACCTGATGCTGTCCAGGGAGTACCTGCACCCGGGCGGCCAGATGCCCGCCTATGAGTGGAATTTCGGCGACGTGAACCCGCCGGTGCACGCCTTCGCGGCCCTGTTCTTGCAGAATCTGGAAGTCGACCTCGGCGACGTGGACCTTCCGTTCCTGCAGGAGAGCTTCGCGAAGTTGCTGCTGAACTTCACCTGGTGGGTGAACCGCAAGGATCCCTCCGGTCACAACGTGTTCGAGGGCGGCTTCCTCGGCCTGGACAACATCGGCGTGTTCGACCGCAGCGCGGCACTACCCACCGGCGGGCGGCTTGAGCAGGCCGACGGCACGGCCTGGATGGCGATGTTCAGCCAGAACATGCTCGAGCTTGCGCTGGCTCTGCTGCCGCATGACAAGAGCTACGAGGAATTTGTGCTCAAGTTCGTCGAGCGCTTCTTCTGGATCGCTGCCGCGGTGGACCCGATCGGCGATCACCCCGACGAGATGTGGGACGAGGAGGACGGCTTCTTCTACGACGTGCTGCGCCTGCCCGACGGCACCGGAATGCGGCTCAAGGTGCGTTCCCTGGTGGGCCTGCTGCCCATCTGCGCCACCACCGTGATCGAGGCCGACCTCCTCGAGCGGTACCCGCAGATCACCGAGCAGGCGGCGTACCTTCCTCGAGCGCAACCAGGACCTGCTGGTCAATATCGCCGACCCGAGCGTGCCCGGCGTCCAGGGCCGGCGGATCCTGTCCCTGGTGAACGAGGACAAGCTGCGGCGCATCCTGGCCCGGATGCTGGACGAGGAGCGCTTCCTCGGACCGCACGGGATCCGCTCGATCTCGCGCTGGCACCTTGACCATCCCTATACCTTCGATGTCGCTGGGGCCGAGTACCGCGTGCAGTACGAGCCGGCCGAGTCGACCACCGGAATGTTCGGCGGCAACTCCAACTGGCGCGGGCCGGTGTGGTTCCCGATCAACCTGCTTCTGATCCGGGCCCTGATCCAGCACTACCGGTACTACGGCAACGATCTGAAGGTTGAGTGCCCGACCGGCTCCGGGAAGATGATGACGCTGTTCGAAGTGGCCCAGGAGCTGTCGCGCCGCCTCGCCGGGACCTTCCTGCGCGACACCGGCGGGCGGCGCCCCGTCTACGGCGGGACCAGGCTATTCCAGGAGGACCCGCACTGGCGTGACCTCATCTTGTTCTACGAGTACTACCACGGCGACAACGGGGCCGGGCTCGGTGCTTCCCACCAGACCGGGTGGAGCGGCCTGGTCGCCAGGCTGATCCAGAGCATGGGCCAGTTCGATGCCGACAGCGTGCTCGAGGACCAACAATGGCCGATGGCCCGGCCGTACCGGCGCCTCGCCGCGGAATCCATGCCCGATGTCACCACGGCTCGCGAAGCCCGCGGCGTGACCGAACCACAATCACCTCCCTGACCACAAGGAGCAGGGCTCGCGTCAGCCTTGTTCTGTGGCGGGCAGTGCGGCGAGCGCGTCGCGCGCCTCGTCGGCGATCGGCGGCCGTACGTCATCCATGGTCAGCACGTGCCGGAGGGCCATGCCGTAGGCGACGTCGTAGGCTGCGGCTTCGGGCACGGCGACATCAGGCAGCACGCCGGTGCCCTGCCAGTTCGTCCCGGTGACCGGGTTGATCGACCGCGCAAACGGTATGGCGATGTGCACCGCGGCGCTGATCGGGAACGGGCGGGTCGGGTGGGCGCCGCCGCCGGTGATCTCGCCGATCACCTGCGCCCGGCCGAGCGCCTGCAGCGTGTAGCAGAAGTCCTCGCCGCCGGAGAAGGTATGGCTGCTGGTCAGTACGTAGACCGGGCGGTCGACGTAGCGGGTACCCGGCACGTAGGGCAGCGCCCAGAACTGCCTGGTCTCGCCGGTGTCGGCATGGAAGATGTCATTGAGGTGAGTCGGCTTTTCTTCGAGCAGGTAGCTGCACCACAAGACCACGCCCTCCGGTGAGCCGCCGTGGTTGTGCCGCAGGTCGATAATGAGCGCGTGGGTGCCGGCCACGAGTTCCATCGCCGCCGCGATGGCCGGGCCCGCGTTGGCCGGCACGGCCACCCGGCGCACGTCCAGGTAGCCGACGTTGCCGTCGAGCCGCTCGACCCGGTGGATGCCGAAGTTGTCCAGCCGTCCCATCTGGCGCATGGCCAGCCGCCTGGCCTCGTGACCCTTGGGTTCCCGGCGTCCGGGTTCCCGAGGTCCGGGCTCCCGGCCGGGCTCCGGGCCGGGCTCCGGGCCGGGCTCCGGGCCGGGTCCGGGCGGCCTCCCGCCGAGCCGCACCGCCAGGTGCTTGTCCTCGCAGACTTCCCGCAGGTGGCGGGTGACCAGCTCGGTAAGCGTGATCTCGTCCAGGTGGTCGTACTCGCCGGCTTCCAGCCTCGCCTCGACCGCGGTGGCGGCCTGCTCGGCTAGCTCGGGAAACACGTAGTTGGCGCGCAGCAGCGCGAGCGCCGTCGTCACGATCTCGCGTCCGGACATCTGCTCGACGGCCAGCGACCCGTCGTCCGGCATCGCGACCCGCGGCGTGGCCGCGCCGGGGTCGTCGAAGGTGAACTCGAGCAGCCGCGCCGAGGGAAGCCGCAGCGAGAGCTCCCGCCGCAGCGTGTCCATCCCCGCCCGGTGAGCGTCCTGCCACCCGGCCAGGGCCTGCTCGTAGTCCTCCGGGCGGTCCGGCGCCGGGACGAACACCCGCACCAGCAGCTGACCCGGTTCGATCGCCGGGTCGTCGCCGTGCTGCAGCAGCACCGCCCGCTCCACCGCGCCGGCCAGGAAGCGCTCCCTCAGCTCGTGATTGATAACCCGTTCGATCTGGTCAAGCTCGGCCCGTTCCACGGCGCCTCCACCCCGTTAAGTCCCCGGTTAACCAGTCAACGTCACGGGTCGTGCGGCGGTTCCGGCACGGAATGTCAGTGGTCTCTGCTGGAATGTTGTGGTGACCACGGCCAGGGACGGAGCCAGCCAGCTCGGGCCAGTCCCACCAACTCAGCTGGCCCGGCTGCTCCGGCTGCCCGAGCCGACACCGGAACAGGCGGCGGTGATCTCCGCGCCGCTCGGCCCGCTGGCGGTCATCGCGGGCGCGGGCTCGGGCAAGAGCGAGACGATGGCGGCGCGGCTGGTCTGGCTGGTCGCCAACGGGATGGTCCGCCCGGACCGGGTGCTCGGGCTCACCTTCACCAGGAAGGCCGCGGCCGAGTTCGCCGACCGGGTGCGCTCCCGCCTGGAACGGCTGCGCCGGGCGGGACCCTTGAACCTGGCGGGACCCTTGAACCTGGCGGGGCCAGGGCTGGCGGGCCCAGGGCTGGCAGGCAGAGCCGAAGGAGAGGATCCGTTCGGGGGGGATCCGGTAATCGGCACCTATCACGCCTACGCGGGGCGGCTGGTCAGCGACAACGCCCTGCGCGAGGGGCTCGAGCCGTCCATGCGGCTGGTCACCCCCGCGCTGTCCTGGCAGCTCGCCGCGCAGATCGTGGCCGCCTACGACGGGCCGATGGACGAGATCATCTGGACGCCGCAGACGGTGACCGCGGCCGTGCTCGAGCTGGCCGGTGACCTGTCCGAGCACTTGCGCGACACTGGGGACGTCACCGCCGTGGGCCTGTGGCTCATCGCCGAGCAGGACGCGTTGCCGGGGCGGATACCGGCGTCCGTTCGGAAGATAATTTCTACCCAGCGGGCCAGGGAGCAGCTTTTGCCGCTGGTCAGCCGGTACGCGGCGGCCAAGGCGGCGCGTGAGGTGCTCGACCATTCCGATCAGGTGGCGCTCGCGGCCCGGATCGCCAGCAGGCACCCGGAGGTCGGGGCGGCCGAGCGTGCCCGCTATCAGGTGGTCCTGCTCGATGAGTACCAGGACACCAGCCACGCCCAGCTGGTGCTGCTGCAGGCGCTGTTCGGCGGCGGGCATCCGGTGACCGCGGTCGGTGATCCGTGCCAGTCCATCTACGGCTGGCGCGGCGCGAGCGCGGGCAACCTGCGGCGGTTCACCGCCGACTTCCCCGTGGTGGCCCGGGTCCGGCCGTTCGGGGCCTCGGCACCGTCCGGCCCGGCCCCGGTACTGCGGCTCTCGACCAGCTTCCGCAACTCCGCGCAGGTGCTTGACGCGGCCGCGGCCATCCAGGAGGAACTGCGGTACGAAGCGCCCGACGTGCCCCGGCTGGTGTCCGCGCCGGACCGGTCCGGCCGGGGAGCGGTGGCGTGCGCCCTGCTGGACACGGTCCTGGACGAGGCCGATTGGGTGGCCGCGCAGGTCGCCGCGCTGCTCGCGGGATCCGGGTCTGCTGGGGCCTCCGGGCTCTCTGGGGCCTCCGGGTCCGAGCCCGGCTGCGCGCCCGACGGCCAGCCCTGGCCCCAGGGTCCGGACCGGCGGACGAGCGGCGTGCGGCCGTCGGACATCGCCGTGCTGTGCCGGAAGCGGTCGCAGTTCGTGCCGCTGCGGCACGCCATCGAGGCCCGCGGCGTCCCGGTCGAGGTGGTGGGACTCGGCGGGCTGCTCGTCGTGCCCGAGGTGCAGGACGTGGTGGCGACGCTGCGGGTGCTGCACGACGCGGGCGCCTCGGACGCGCTGGCCCGGCTGCTCACCGGGCCGCGCTGGCGGATCGGGCCGCGCAACCTGGTCGCTCTCGGCCGCCGGGCCCGGGCGCTGGCCCGCGGCGAGGGTGATCGCCCGGCGCACCCTACCGAGCCGCCGGGCCGTCCCGGCCAGGACGCCTCGGACGCGCTGGCCGAGGCGATCACCGACCTGACCGCGGAGACCGGCAGCCTGGTCGAGGCGCTCGATGACCTGGGTGAGCCCGGCGCCTACTCGCGGACCGGCTACGCGCGGATGCACGCGCTGGCCGGTGAGCTGCGGCGGCTGCGCGCGCACATCGGGCAGCCGCTCGCTGACCTGACCGCGGAGGCCGAGCGGGTGCTCGGCCTGGACATCGAGGTCGCGGCACGGCCCGGGGTCGATCCGATCGCGGCGCGCGCCGACCTGGACGCCTTCACCGATGTCGCGGACGCGTTCACCGGCGAGGGCGTCTCCGGCTCCGGGGCTTTCGGGGCTTTTGGCGCCGAGCCGACGCTCGGCGCGTTCCTGGCCTACCTCGCCGCGGCCGAGCAGGAGGAGTTCGGCCTGGAGACCGGCCGGGTGGGCGAGTCGGACTCGGTCAAGCTGCTGACCGTGCACGCGGCCAAGGGCCTGCAGTGGCCGGCCGTGTTCGTGCCCGGCCTTTCGGTGGGGGAGCGGTCCCAGGTGTTCCCGGCCCGTCCCCGGGTGTCCACGCGGTGGACGGAGAACGCCCGGTTGATCCCGTTCGGCCTGCGCGGGGACGCGGGGGACCTGCCCGAGCTCCTCGGGCTCGACGCCTCCTCCCTCGACGCCTTCGGCGAGGCGTGCGCGGCCAGGGACCTGGCCGAGGAGCGCCGGCTTATGTACGTGGCGGCCACCCGGGCGGCGTTCTGGCTGGGGTGTTCGGGCTACTGGTGGGGCGAGGGCGGCACCAGCCCCCTCGGGCCCTCGCCCTTCCTGGACGAGGTCCGCCGATCCGGCGTGGCGCAGGTCTCGGCGTGGGCGCCCGCGCCCGAGCCCGACGCTGAGAACCCGCTGCTGGCCACCGTGGAGGCGGCGAACTGGCCGGCCACCCCGGCCGGTCGGCGCTACGAGGCGGTCCGCGAGGCCGCGGCCCTAGTAGAGGCGGTGCTAGCCGGGGGGACGACCTCCCAAGACTCCCCCGCTTTCTCTCCCGGGGGGACCCATCCCCCCGAACTCCCCTTGGGAGAGACCCACCCCCCCAGGCCCCCCTGGCCGGCCGACCGGGATCTGGTGGCGGCCTGGGACCGGGACGCCGGGCTGCTGCTGGCCGAGCGGGCGCAGCGCCGGGGCGACGGCGCGAGCCAGGTGGCGCTGCCCGCCCGGCTCTCGGTGTCGTCGCTGGTGTCGCTGGCCCGGGACCCGGCCGAGCTCGCCCGGCAGGTCCGCCTGCCCATGCCGCGGCCGCCGGCGAGACAGGCCCGCCGGGGCACGGCCTTCCACCAGTGGCTGGAGCAGCGCTACGGCCAGCAACTGCTCATCGACGACAACGCCCTGTTCGGGCCGGAGGACGACGATACCCCCGGAGCAGGCGACCTGGCCGCGCTCCGGTCCCGGTTCGAGCGCAGCGAGTGGGCGGATCGCTGGCCGCAGGCGGTCGAGGTGCCGTTCGAGACGCTGGTCGGCGACCGGCTGGTCCGCGGCCGGATAGACGCGGTGTTCGCCGACGCGCCCGGCGGCGGCTACGACGTGGTCGACTGGAAGACCGGCCAGCCACCCAGGTCCGAGGCCGAACGGCACGCGGTTTCCGTCCAGCTCGCCGCCTACCGCCTGGCCTGGGCGGCGCTGGCGGGGGTGCCGGCGGCGGCGGTCCGGGCGGCGTTCTACTACGTCGCCCACGACCAGACGGCCCGTCCCGCCGATCTGCTCGACGAAGCCGGCCTGGCCGCCCTGATCGAGCAGATCCCGGCGGAAACCTAGCTGTGCTCCGAGACGAGCACGGCCTGGGTCCGTACCTCCAGGGCCTCGAACACGTGCGGCACGTCGCCCGGGTAGCGGAGGTAGTCGCCCGGGCCGAGTTCGGTCGGCTCGCCGGCCACCCCGACCAGGGCGCGGCCGGCGCCGATCACCACGTGCTCCACCACGCCGGGCATGTGCGGCTCGGACGCGCGCGCGTGCCCGGGCTCGGCCCGGATCCGGTAGACGTCGCGGCGGGCGCCGGGCGGGCAGGCGGCGAGCAGCGTGGCCTGGTAGTCGGCTTCGGCCGCGGCGACCGTGGGGCCCTCGTCGGCCCGGATCAGCAGGATGGGCGGCCGGGGCGGGTCGAGCAGCCGGGAGAACGGCGCGTCCAGCGCGACGCAGATGGCCCACAGCGTCTCCAGGCTAGGGTTGCCGGTGCCCGACTCCAGCTGGGACAGCGTGGACTTGGCGATCCCCGCCCGGCGGGCGACCTCGGTGAGTGACAGCCCGGACCGGTGACGCTCCCGGCGCAGCGAGGCCGCGATGAGCTCGAGCGGCGCCTTCGCCTGCCCGGCGGGCGGTCCGGCGGGCGGTCCGGCGGGCGGTCCGGCGGGCGGTCCGGCGGGCGCATTGTTCGTCATATAAGTTCATCCGTTCGTTTTGACGAACGACGGGTTGGTGTCCAGAATAGGCTTCATGAGTTCGATAGGGAGAACTCTAGGGCGCGGCGTGCTTCGCGACATCGCGCTTACCTGCCTGGCCGTCTCGTTCATCGGCCTGTCCTACGGGGCCATCGCGGTCGCCTCTGGCTTCCCACTGTGGGTGCCCGCCGCGCAGAGCGTGCTCGTGCTGGCCGGCGCCTCAGAGTTCCTGTTCATCGGGATCGTCGCGGCGGGCGGTAACCCCATCGCGGCAGCGCTGGCCGGCCTCCTGGTGAACGCGCGCCACCTGCCGTACGGCCTGGCCCTGCCTGACATCACGGGCCCCGAGGTGACCGGCCGGGGCTGGCGGCGGATGGCCGGTACGCACTTGATGAACGACGAGAGCGTGGTCTTCGCCCTGGCCCAGGACGATCTCGCGCGCAAGCGGGCCGCCTACTGGGCTTGCGGCCTCGGCGTGCTGATCTGCTGGCCCGGCGGCGCCGTGCTGGGTGCGCTGATCGGCTCCGCGGTGCATGACACGGGCGCGTTCGGCCTGGACGCGATGTTTCCGGCGGTCATCCTGGCCCTGATCGTCCCGGACCTGCGGGACCGGATGACGCTGCGCGCCGCCCTGGCCGGGGCAGCCGTGGCGCTGGCCGTCACGCCGTTCCTGCCCGCCGGCCTGCCCGTGCTGCTCGCCCTGGCGGCGGTGCTCCTGCTGGTCCGGCAGCGGCCGCCCGGCGTGACCACGGAGGCAGGAGTGACCGCAGAGGCAGGAGTGACCAGGGAGGTCGGTGTGACCCCAGAGACAGGTGTGACCCCAGAGACAGGCGTGACCCCAGGTACAGGCGTGACCCCGGATACCGACGGTAAATCCGGTGAGCACCAGGTGGGGGCCCGGTGAAGGACACCACGCTGGTCGTGGCCGGCATGGCCACTCTGGCCGCCGGAACGTACGCGTTCCGGCTGTCCGGCCAGCTGCTGCGGGCGCGGATCAGCTTCCCGCCTCGGGCCGGGAAGCTGCTCCAGGCCGCCGCCGTGATCCTGCTCGCGGCCCTGGTGGCCACCACCGCGCTGACCGAAGGCCACGGCTTCGCCGGCTTCGCCCGGCCGGCCGGGGTCCTCGTCGGCGGCGTCCTGGCCTGGCGCAAGGCCCCGTTCCTGATCGTCGTCATCGCCGCCGCGGCCACCGCGGCCTTGCTCCGCCTCCTCGGCGTGCCCTGAGCCGCGGGAACTGACCGGCCGGCATTGGGAATAAGGCGGTCTGCTCACCCGGGACGCTCAGGCCTCCAGGTAGCGCTCTACGGCTTCGACCTTGGCGGTGAGCGCGCCGGTCACGCCCGGCCGGATGTCCGCCTTGAGCACTAGGCTGACCCGCGGCGCGCGGGCCGCGACGGTGTCCACGGCGCGCTTGACGACCGCCATGGTCTCGTCCCAGTCGCCCTCGATGGTGGTGAACATGGCATCGGTCTGGTTCGGCAGCCCGCTGTCCCGAACCACCCGGACGGCTTCGGCCACCACCTCGCCAACGGCCTCCCCGATGCCGAGCGGCGTCACGGAAAACGCGACAAGCACAGTGCACTCCTTCGTTAGTCCACGGTTTCCTCAAGCCTGACAGAGCCGAACCGAGGCGGTACCGCTGCGCGGCACCGCCAGCTGGATGGGCTTGAGTCCGCAGCTGCTCTGGAGGGCTCGCTGATGAAGTAGTCACGTCTGACCAGCGGAGGTGGCGGGATGGGTGCCGTTGTCGATGGCACGGCGGACGCGGGTGAGCAGGGTGGCCGCGGAGAACGGTTTTTCCAGGAGGTCGATCTGATTGGCGAAGGCGCCGTGGGTGTCCAGGATCGGCTGGGCGTATCCGGACATGTACAGGACGGGAAGGTCTGGGCGGACGGCGTGCACCCGCCTGGCCACCTCGTTGCCGAGCATCTCGGGCATGACCACATCGGTGAGCAGCAGGTCAATGGGCTGCCCGGTGTCACCGGCGATGCTGGGTGCCTGTGACGCTGTCAGAGCCATGCAGACCTGGTACCCGTTCCGGGTCAGGATGCGGCTGGCCAGCTCTTGCAGGCTGGCTTCGGCAGTGAAATCCTGCAGGAGCTCGCGTCCTCCTCAGCTACTGCGGCGATCCCCGTGGTTGTCCTCAGCGGCGACTCAGCCGAGGTCATCGATGAGCTGCTAGCCAGCGGAGCCGCTGAGTCTGTCGCGAAGCCGTTCAGTTTCCGCCAGTTCATCGGCATAATCGACCGCTACCTGGCATGACGACTGGGAGATCAGTCAGCACCATGAAGTCCGCTTCTACGACTGCCGATCCGGCTAATACGCCGCCCGCGTCGGTCGCGGACCGGGCGACGGCTCACCCAGCGGCACCGTCCTAATATATAAAAATCATGAAAATACCTGGTCAGGCTCACATGGTGGGCCGGCTTTGTGGCCAAGTGCCCGAATGAGGCCACACAATGACGGCATGGCCGGATCTCTCGTCGCTGTGCGGCACGCCATCAGGAAGGCGGCCCGGGACGCTGCCGTCAACCCGGCCGTGCCAGGCCGTGCCGGCGGGCGCGGCCGGCACTGAAGGCGCGCAGGGGACGGGAAACGGGGCAGCGCCGCTGCTGACGGCGTCCGGGCTGAGCGTCAGCTACGGCCGGATCCGCGCCCTGGACGACATCAGCCTGAGCGTCCGCAGTGGCGAGCTTGTCGCCCTGGCGGGCGAGAACGGCGCGGGCAAGACCAGCCTGGTGCGCTGCATCGCCGGCGCCGTGATCCCGGCCAGCGGCGAGATCTACCTCGGCGGCAGGAGGGTTCCGGCGGATCCGGCTGGCGCGGCCAAGCTGGGAGTCGCCGTGGTCTGGCAGGACCTGGCGTTGTGCGACAACCTGGACATCGCGTCCAACATCCTGCTCGGCAAGGAATCGCGGCGGATCCTGCTATCGGACACGCGCTTTCACGCGGCCGCCGCCTCGCTGCTCGCAGAACTGCGTATCCCGCTGAGGGACACCACTCGCAGCGTCCGCTCGCTGTCCGGCGGGCAGCGGCAGCTGGTGGCGGTGGCGCGGGCGATGGGCAGCAAGCCGCGACTGCTGGCCCTCGACGAGCCGACGGCATCGCTCGGCGTCAAGGAATCAGCCCAGGTAGAAGAGCTGATCATGAGCCTGCGGGAGCAGAGCACGACGATCTTGCTCGCCTGCCATGACATCGATCAGATGTTCCGGCTTGCCGACCGCATCGTGGTGCTGCGCCAGGGCCGTATCGTGGCGGACCTGCGCCCGCGCGACACGCACCCTGACGACGTGGTGGCGCTGCTTTCCGGCCAGCACGTCGACTCCTCCGCGCGCCGTCAGCTCACCAGGCTGCACGGGCTCACCGACCGGCTGGTTTCGGCGGACCCGTCGTCAAGCCTGTCGCTGATCTTGTCCGCGCTCGGCGCCGCGCTCAGCAGCGAGCGGCTCTGCATTCACCTGGTCAGCGACCGGACCCTGTTCTGCGCCGCGTCGCTCGGCTTCGCCCCCGGTCAGCTGGAGCCGTGGGCCAGGCTGCCGTTCGGGCCCGGCGGCGGCCCAGTAGGCCTGGCCGCGGCGGATGAGCGTCCGGTCATTGCCGACAACGTGCGGGCCGGCGCCGCCTGGCGGAGCTTCCGCGATCTGGCCAAGACCGTCAAGGTGACCAGCTCGTGGTCGGTCCCGGTGCTCGGGCCCGGCGGACTGAGCGGCGTGATCACGGTCTTCCGCACCGAGCACGGCGCGCCGCAGCGAGACGAGCTCGATCTCGTCACCGTCTACGCGGGTTACGCCGCCAGCGCGATCGAACGGGACCGGCTCCTGGACCAGGTGACCACCAGGAACCGCGTGCTCGAGACGATCAGGGAGATGCTGCAGACGCTGGCGGGTCCGGTGCCTGTGAGCGAGGGCCTGGTCATCGCGGTCCAGTCGCTGCGCCGCGGCCTACAGGCCGAGGAGGTAGCGCTGATCACTCAGCCTGCGGGTCAACCGACCCGCTGGCGGGCCTACGCCGGGCCGCTCGGCACCGAACCGGCCTCCGCCACAGCCCCGCTGCGGGAGCTCGCCGGGGACGCGCTGTCCCGCTCGCATCCGGACGGCGTGGCCAGGCAGCTGCGCAGCAGCCGCAGGCACCGGGCCCGGGCGGTGGCGTTCCTGGCGGCTGGCGGCCCCACTGTGCTGCTGGCGACCTGGCGGCGCGTGCCGCCCACCAAGGAAGAAACGGCGTTGATGGAGGACGCGGCCAACTCGCTGCGGCTCGCGCTCGAACGCGAGGAGGCGGGTCACGCGCACCAGGAGGCGGCGGCCCTGCGCCGGTCGCAGGAACTGCAGCGCGGCTTCCTGTCCCGGCTCAGCCACGAGCTGCGGACCCCGCTGACGGCCATCAGGGGGTACGCGTCGAGCCTGCTGCAGCCGGACGTGACCTGGGACGGCGATTCTCAGCAGCGCTTCCTGGACCGGATCGCGGCCGAGTCCGCGCGCCTCGGCCGGCTGGTCGATGACCTGCTGGACTTCTCCGCGATCGAATCGGGCATCATGCGCCTGCAGCCGGACTGGTGCGACGTCCGGCTGGTGCTCGAGGCGGCGATTGCCTGCCTGCCGCGGGACAACGCGGCGTCGGTCTCGCTGACCTGCGACGCCGGCCTGCCCGTGGTATGGGCCGACCACGACCGGATGGAGCAGGTCTTCGTGAATCTGCTGAACAACGCGTTCGGACACAACCCGCCGGGGACCAGGGTCGAGGTAACGGCCGTGGCCGGACCGGCCGAGGTGTTCATCAGCGTGCTCGACGACGGCTTGGGGATGCCGCTGGAACTGGCCGCCGCGCCGTTCGAGCCAGCCCGCCCCCGCAAGACCGCGCCCGCCATCACGACCGCGCCCGCCACCACGACCGCCCCCGCCACCACCACCGCGCCCGCCACCACCACCGCGCCCGCCATCACGACCGCGCCCGCCATCACGACGACGAGCAACGGGACAAGCAACGGAAGGGCCAGCAGCCGAAAAGGCGCCGGAGCCGGGCTTGGCCTGTCCATCGCGAAGGGCATCATGCAGGCGCACGGCGGCAGGCTCGAGCTGACCGCACGACCCAAGGGCACCTGCTTCAGCGTGTACCTGCCGGTCGAGGCCGAGGTCCTCGAGGCCGGCCGGCCGCGCGGGTCAAGCCACACAGACAATCCGAAGGATTTCGGGGGATCACGGGATGATAGCGATGACTGAGGACGCTCGCAAGACCTGCGCCCTGGTGGTGGAGGACGACCCCAACATCGTGGACCTGATCCGGTCCAACCTCGCCGTGCGCGGCTTCGACACCGTGGTGAGCGTGGACGGCATGCGGGCACTTCAGCTGCTCGAGACCGAAGACCCGGACATCGTCCTGCTCGACCTCATGCTGCCCGAAGCCGATGGCTTCGAGCTCTGCCGCCAGATCCGCGAGCGCTCGTCGGTCGCCATCATCGTGGTGTCGGCCCGCGGCGGTGAGCGGGACAAGGTGACGGCCCTGCATATGGGCGCCGACGACTACATGACCAAGCCGTTCAGCATCGAGGAACTGCTGGCGCGGATCACCGCGACGCTGCGCCGCACCCGGCCGGCCGCCCCGACCGAGCAGGCGCCGCCGGTCATCGTCGTCGGTGATATCGTCGTCGACCTGGCCCTGCAGCAGGTGATGCGGAACGGGCAGCCGGTGCACCTGACCCCGACCGAGTTCGCCCTGCTGCGCGAGCTCGCGGTCAACCGGGGCAAGCTGCTGACCCACGCCCACCTGCTCCGCCGGGTGTGGGGCCACGGGTACGAGACCGAGACCGAGTATCTGCGCGTCTACGTGCGGAGGCTGCGAGCCAAGCTCGAGCCAGAGGGTAGTGCTCCTCTCATCCTCACCCAGCCGCGGGCCGGCTACCGCCTGGCCCCGGAGTGACGGAGCTATCCGCTGGCCCCTGAACAGCCAGAAATAACACACGGATGACGAACGTGAATCAGGATGAGCACGAAAAGATTGCTGTTCACGGTATCTTCACGAATCGCTGCCGATGTTAAGGCTACGTTTACCTCCGCCGTTCTAAGGTGGCGGTTAAGACGCTAACGCCGCGAAGTTCCGTCAGGCCAGCGACGCGATACCGCATGCCTGGATGCGGTACTTCCCTTTTATCACGCAAGGTGGTTCCAAATGATTCAGATGGCCAGAAAGGGGGCTGTTGTAACGTCAGCGGTGGCCTTGGGCCTCGCCGCTGCCGCCTGCAGCAGCTCCTCTTCCACATCCGCCAGTACCAGTACCAGCACCAGCGCTTCTGCCTCCAGCTCGTCATCGGCCTCGACCACGGTGAACATCTCGATATCCTCGTTCAACCGGACCTTTTCCGCGATGACCGCGCTGAAGGCCCTCACCGCCGCGGGCCATGGCAACGTCGCCGCCATCCTCCCGGACACCGTCAGCTCGGCCCGGTACACCGAATTCGACGCGCCTTACCTGACCCAGGCGATGACCGCGGCGGGGCTTTCGTCCTCGCAGTTCACCGTGCAGAACGCGCAGGGCAGTGACGCCACCGAACTGTCCGACGCCCAGACGGCCATCACCAAGGGCGCCAGCGTCCTCATCATGGACCCGCTGGACTCCGGGGTCGGCGCGCAGATCGAGTCCTACGCCAAGTCCCACGGCGTCGCCGTCATCGACTACGACCGCCTGACCCTCGGCGGCAGCCGGGCGTACTACGTCAGCTTCAACAACGTCCTGGTCGGCACCATGATCGGTGACGGCTTCACGTCGTGCGTCTCCGCCTGGAAGGTCGCCCACCCGAACGTGCTGGTGATGAAGGGCGACCCGACCGACAACAACGCCACCCTGTTCGCCCAGGGCTACCTCGGAGTGCTCGACCCGCTTTTCGCGAACAAGAGTTACACCCTGGTCGGCATTCCGGCCGGAACGTGGACGCCGAGCGTGGCGGTGAGCGAATTCCAGCAGCAGTACACCGCGCACAAGAACATCAACGCCGTCCTCACGCCGAACGACGAGAACGCCGCGCCCATCATCCACTACCTGCAGACGACGCTGCACGTCCAGCCCAAGACCTTCCCGGTCACCGGCCAGGACGCGACCCAGGTCGGGCTGCAGAACATCCTGGCCGGCTACCAGTGCGGCACGGTCTACAAGCCGATCGACATAGAGGCGCAGGCCGCCGTGGCGCTGGCCATGTTCCTGCGGGCCGGCAAGACCCCGCCCGCCGCCCTGGTGAACGGCACGACGAAGGACACCAAGGCCGCCGTCAGCGTGCCGTCGGTGCTGCTCAAGCCGGAGTGGGTCACCACGACCAACATGAACTCGACCGTCATCGCGGACGGGGCGATTAAGGCCTCCGCGCTGTGCGTCGGGGCCTACGCGGCCGACTGCAAGGCCGCCGGGATATCGTAATGAGCGCCAGCTCGCTGAACGTAGGGAGGCGCGCCCGGTGACCAACCCGAGCGCGGACGACGCCCGGCCCGCCACCGCGGGCCGGGCGTCCGCCCCTGACTCCGACCAGCCCCCGCAGGCGCAGGAGACCCAACAGGTCCAAGCTCCGGCCACCGCGGACCAAGTCGACGCTCAGGAGGCCAACGGGGCTGACGGGGTCGACGGGTCTCAGCCGCTGCTGAGCCTGGTCGACGTCGGTAAGAACTTCGGTCCGGTTCGCGCTCTGAGCGGCATTACCCTGGACATCCCGCCTGGCCAGGTGACCGCGATCGTCGGCGACAACGGGGCAGGCAAGAGCACGCTGATCAAGACGATCTCCGGCATCTGGCATCAGGACCATGGCGAGATCCTCTGGGAGGGCCGCCCGGTCCACCTGCACACGCCGAAGGACGCCACCGACCTCGGCATCGCCACCGTCTACCAGGACCTCGCGCTGGCCGACAACCTCGACATCGTGGCGAACATGTTCCTCGGCCAGGAGTTGCTCCGGCACTGGCAGCTGGATGAGATCGCCATGGAGAAGACGGCCAAGCAAACCCTGGCTGACCTGTCCGTGGTGACGATCCGCTCGATCCGGCAGCCGGTGGGGTCGCTGTCCGGCGGTCAGCGCCAGGCCGTGGCGGTGGCCAAGGCCGTGATGCGCCAGGCCAAGCTGGTGGTCCTGGACGAGCCCACGGCGGCCCTCGGCGTCACCCAGACCCGGGTGGTGCTCGACCTCATCCGCAGGCTGAAGAGCCAGGGCATCGCGGTGATCGTCATCTCACACAACCTGGTCGACGTCCAGTCGGTCGCGGACCGGATCGCCGTGCTGCGCCTGGGCCGCATGGTCGCCGTCGGGCCGAAGTCGCAGTTCGACGCCGAGTCCATCGTCGACCTCATGACCATAGGTACCACGAGGCGCCTCGTCGGCCAGTCGGCCGAGCTGTCGCGCCCGGCCGGGCAGTCATCAGGGAGCTCCAGTGAGCACTGAAGTCGAAGAGCCGCCATCCGAAGCCACCGACGCCGACGAGGTCGCGTCGGAGACCGCCGCGGTCGCCGCCCCCGACGTCTTGGCGGACTCGCTGGGCGAGTACGCCAAGCTCTGGCTGGCCCGGGTCCGTAGCGGCGACAGCGGCTTCCTGCCCGTCCTGCTCGGCCTGGTCGCCATCGTGATCTACTTCCAGGTCCGCAGCTCCCTGTTCCTGTCCGCGGGCAACCTGGTCAACCTGATGACGCAGGCCGCGTGGATCGTGCTGCTTGGCATGGCCGAGGTGTGGGTGCTGCTGCTCGGCGAGATCGACCTGTCGATCGGGTATACCTCCGCGATCGGCGCGACCTTCACCTGCTGGCTGCTTGTGCCGCCGAATCCCTGGCCGTGGCCGATCGCGGTGCTGGTGGGCCTGGCCGTTCCCGCGATCTTCGGCGGCCTCGAGGGCGTGATCATCACCCGGCTCCGGCTGCCGTCCTTCGTGGTCACGCTGGCCGGCCAGTTGCTGGCGATTGGCCTGCTGCTGGAAGTCATGGACTTCGCCGCCCCCGGTTCCGGCGGGACCATCAGGCTGTACAACAACGTGCTGTCTGATATCGAGGGCGGCGCCATGAGCCCGCTGGTCGGCTGGATCGTCATGGCCGTCTCCGTGGCCCTGGCCGGCCTGACGTTCATCGTCCGTGACCGGCGCAGGCGGGCGAGCAATCTCACCGCGCCCCCGGCCAGCGTGACCGCCCTGAAGATCGTCATGATGGCGATCGCGGGCGTGGTGGTCGTGCTCATCGGCAACACCAACCGCGGCGTCGCCGTCGCGGTGCGCGGGGTGCCGTGGGTGGTGCCGCTGATCCTGGTGATCGTCGTCGCCTACAGCTTCCTGCTCGGCCGGACCCGTTCCGGCCGGTACTTCTACGCGATCGGCGGCAACGCCGAGGCGGCCCGGCGGGCCGGGATCAACCTGAGCCGGATCCGGGTCGCCGCGTTCGCGCTGGCCGGGCTGACCGCGGGCATGATGGGCATCGTCTACGCCTCCTACCTCGGCTCGGTCTCCACCAACGTCCCGGGCGGCCAGCTCGTCCTGTTGGCGGTCGCCGCCGCGGTGATCGGCGGGGTCAGCCTGTTCGGTGGCCGCGGCAAGATGCTGGGCGCGGTCCTCGGCGGGGTCGTCGTCGCCGTCATCTACAACGGCCTGGAACTGCTCGGGCTGGGCGCCGCCCCGCAGTACATATGGACCGCGGCCGTCCTGCTCGCTGCCGTCATCGTCGACGCCACCGCCCGGCGCGGCCGGTCAACCGCATAAAGATCATTAATCCCAAACGGGCCATGGTGCATGCCCTGGCCACGGTGGGCAGATAACCCTCGAGAAGAAAGCGAGGGAATGCCGATGCGCCTTGCTGTCCTGTCCTCGGAGCAGATGACCACCGAGCAACTGGACCTGTACCGGGAGATCCTGGGCGGCCCGCGCGGCCAGGGGCCGCGCGCGGTCGCCCTGTCCAGTGGCGCGGGCGGCCTAGCCGGCCCGTTCAACGCGATGCTCTACGCGCCGGCCGTCGGCCACGCGCTGCAGGAACTCGGCGCGGCCATCAGGTTCCGCACTCAACTGGCGCCCCGGATCCGCGAGATGGCGATCCTGGTGGTGGCGCAGGCTTGGGACAGCGGGTACGAGCGGGCCTCGCACGAGCCGATCGGGCGCGAGGCCGGGCTCGCCAAGCCCGAAATCGAGGCGCTCCGGGTCGGCGCGGACCCGGGCTTCACCGATAAGCAGGAGCAGGTCGCGTACTCGGTGGTGCGGGCGCTGGCCGGCCCGGACCCAAATTCCGCCGACCTGGGCGACCAGGAGTACGACACCGCCGTGGCGGTGCTCGGCGAGCAGGCCCTGGTCGAGCTGTCCGCGCTGGTCGGCTACTACGCGACCCTGGCCCTGCAGCTGCGCATCTTCCGGGTGCCCGCTCCCTAGCCCAAACTCCCTACCCAAGCACGCCTGTTGGCGCCGGAGTTAAGACAGCTCCGGTACCTGGGAGTGGGAGCCGGTACCGGAGCTGTCATCCCCCCTTGTTTCAAGATCATATTAGCAGATCAGACCAGACCAGTCCAGCGCAGATGTGCCCGCTGGTCTATATTGGTCTGCTAAGTTAATGCCGTGGCCGAACATAGTACGGTTAATGCTGATTTGCCCGAACCGGCATACCGGCAGCTCAGGGGCATCCTCACCCGGCGGATCAAGGCGGGGGAATGGCGGGCCTGCCGCTGCCCTCGGTCAAGGCCCTGCAGCAGGATTACGGCGTGGGCCGGGACACTGTGCTGCACGCCCTGCGACTGCTCCGTGACGACGGCCTGATCTTCACCGTGTCCAAGCGCGGCAGCTACGTCAGTCAGCCGCGCTGACCTGGGCGGTCGTCGGGTAGCCAGCGCGCAGCACGCGGGCGGTATGGGCGGCGCGGTCGACCCGCCACCGCCGGACCCGGTCGCCCGGCCCGCTCCGTCTCGCTTCCTAGCTGGCCGTTGATACCGCTAGGATGCGCTGGGTGGTGTCGGTTTTGTTCGCGCTGCTGACGGCGCTGTTCAACGGCCTGGCGTCGGTCTTGCAGCGGATGGCCGCCTCGACCGCACCAGCCGCTAAAGCGCTGCACCTGTCGCTGTTCGGCTACCTGATCCGGCACAAGGTATGGCTGGCGGGCATCGGCCTGGTCATCGTGGCCTCGGTTTGCCAGGCCACGGCGCTGGCTACCGGCCCGGTCGCGCTTGTACAGCCCATCTTCATCATCGAGCTCCCGTTCACCCTGCTGGTGGCGAGCAGACTGGCCCATCGCAAGCTGCCACGGACGACCTGGGGGGCCATTGGCCTGGTCACGGTCGCCCTCGGAGCCGGACTCGCGTCAGCCGCGCCGTCCGGCGGCGGGACGAACGCCAGCCCCAAGGTGTGGGCGGCCGCGCTGATCGTCACCGGCATCTTCGAGACGGTAGTGATCACCATTGGCGTGCGGACGCGGGGCAACGCGCGCGCCGCGGCGTTCGGCCTGGCGGCCGCCTGCGGCTACGCGCTAACCGCGACGTTGCTGAAGAGCGCGGTGGCGGAGCTGTCGCGGGGCATCGGGCCGTTCTTCAGCTCCTGGCAGCTGTACGCGACCGCGGTAGCCGGGGTCGGCGCGCTGTGGCTGCTGCAGAACGGCCTGCAGGCGGGCTCGCTCGTCGCCGTCCAGCCCCCGCTTACCCTCGGCGACGCGCTGATCAGCGCCTGTTACGGGGTGACCGTCTTCGGCGAAGACGTGCGGACCGGCGGGTGGCTGCTGGTGGTCCAGATCGTCGCCGTGATCGCGGTGGCCATCGGCTGCATCGAGCTGTCCCGCTCACTGGCCCTGGTCCACGACCCCCAAGCCCTCGGAATTACCCCGTGAACCCACGTCACCCGGATTGAAACGCCCCACGCAATTGCGCAGAACGTCTCCGCGGAGACGCGATCGGCAGGGGCACCGGTCGCAGGCCGCCTGGAGACGGGCCGCCTGGAGACGGGCGACACGGACCTGCTCCGGCCCGCCGCCCGAGCCGGCCTAGCGGATGTAGACCGGCTCGCCCGGGACAGTCACCAGCTTGTGGAAGAACGCGGCGATGTCCATCGGGATCCGGATGCAGCCGTGCGAGACGGGCGCCAGCGGCACGTCGGTGTCGCCGTGGATCGCGAACGCGGTGCCGATGAAGAACACCGGGTTGTACATCTCGCCCAGCGGAACGGTGACCCAGCCGGGCATGAACACGACGGTCCGGTAGTTGCCGGTCGGGGTGACGGCGTACCCGCAGCCGCCGTTGGAGCAGAAGTAGTAATGGCCGCCGGTCGACACGTGGCTGATCAGCTCGACCTGGCTGTTGTGGTAGAGGACCAGGACCTCGCGCGACAGGCTGACCTCGACCCGGTTGGCCCCGCCGTGCGGCACGAGCATCCTGGGAGCCCGCGGGTGGGCCAGTGCCCGCTGCATCGCGGAGGTCACGTAGTCGTGCGCCGGCAGGCCCTGTACCTCCTCGAACGCCCACACCGCCTCGAGGGTGTTGGTGCCGAACCGGCCGTCGATCGAGCCCGGGTAGTACTTCAGCGCGGCCAGCCGGCGCTGCAGCGCCTTGACCGCGGCGCCGCTCATGCCCGGCTGCAAGGCGCGGGTGGCCGCGGCGGACGCCGTCCGGGCGGCGTGCGCCGCGGACGAGGCCCAGGCTGCGGTGGGTACGGCCACCGCTATGACCGGCACAAGCAGCAGGGACATCCACAGCCGTCGCATCGCCGACCTCCGCACGCATTCCGGGGCAGGATCCGGCGCCCCGCTAGTCGCTACATACCCCAACATTAGGTCCGGGTATCACAAAGCCCCAGGACCGACATATCTCGATCCGGTAGCAGCTGAGTTTCATGATGGTTAGCGAGCGCAAAGGTGCGGACGGGTCGGCTTAGCGCGGATTGCCTCCGCGCGCGGCAATGGCGGCTCGCGCGCAGCGCAGGTCGCCGCGGGCGTTGCCGACCGGCACCCGGCCGACGGCGATCACGCCGATCGCCGTGCTCAGCGCGAACCGCGTGAGCAGCGATGACAGCGCGAACGCGTTCTCGACCAGCCGGACCCCGCGTTCTTCGCTGCCGCCGAACTGGCCACGCAGGGCGTAAGCAGTGCTCCGGATGATGATGATCCCGATGGCGGCGATGAGGATCAGGATGGCCAGGGTCGAAACAATGGAGCCGAACGCGGCCCGATAACACTCCGGCAGACGGTCAGCACGAAGCCCAGCCAGACGTGGCTGGCCCGGGGGCTGAGGGATCGATCGCGGGGCGGGCTGGCGGGCTTCATGGCGGGCTGGGTGCGGCGGTCATCAGTGTCGGCTGGGTGGCGGCGGCGGGTGGCGGGAAGCTGGTGAGGGCGTGGTGGATGTCGGTGGCTCGCTGCGCCCAGGTGTGCTGGGCGGCGAAGGCCTGGCAGCGGGCTGCCAGTTGCGAGGTCCTGGGCTGGGTGAGCAGGTCGTCGACCTGGTCGGCGAAGGATGCTGGCCCGGTGATGTGGATCAGGTCGGTACCCAGTGCGCGGAGGGCGGGCAGGTCGGTGGCGGCCACCGGCCGCCCGGCGGCCAGGTATTCCAGGACCTTAAGGGGGAAGCTGGCGCGGTTGAACCGGCTGGGGGTGTAGGGCACCAGGCCCACGTTCATCAGCCGCAGGTAGCCCGGAAGCGCGGCGGCGGGCTGCTGGCCGGCCCAGTGCACGTTGGGCCGGTCCTGCAGGGCGGCGAAGCGCCGCTGGTCGCAGCCGGGGTCTTTGGGGCCGACCAGGAGCAGGGAGCGGCCGCGGGCGGCGATCGCCTCCAGCAGCGCCAGGTCGGTGCGGGCGTTGAGCCGCCCGATGAAGCCGGCCACCGGAGGGGGCAGGCTGACGCCGGGGGGCAGCGGGGCGCGGTCGGTGCCGAGGTAGGCGGCGGTGTCGGTGCCGAAGGGGATGAGCAGCGGGTCGCGGCCGCGGCTGCGCCACATGGCGGCCACTACGGGGTTGGCCGCGATCAGCAGGTCAGCGGCGGCGGCGACCTGGCGTTCGCGCCGCTGCAGCATGGCGGCGTTCACCCCGAACAAGGCGGCGCCCGCGACGAAGTCGTCCTTGGCCCAGTAGCCGCGCACCCGTTCCCCGCAGGCGCCGAACACCGGGAACTGCGGCCAGCCCGAGAGCACCGCGCTGACCTGCCCCCCTAGCCGGGCGGTGGCCCAGCGCAGGTCACGCCGGATCAGGGCGGCCGTCGTCCCGGCCACGGCGGGGCGGGCGGGGAACGGCGGCGCCATGGGGACGAGCCGGACCAGGCCCGGGCCTTCCTGCCGCAGCCGCAGGCCCGCCCGCCGCGGGCCCCGCGCGGCGGGGTGCCGGAATGAGGGCGGGTCCACGTAGAGCACCGGGGCCAGCTTCGACAGGTGCTGGGCCAGGTGCCAGTCACTCATCCGGATGCCGTCATAGGCGGCTACCGCGCACACCACGATGAGCCCATCCCAGCCCCGCCCGGCGCGGAGCGCTGTCCAAGCTGGCATCCGGTGACCTCCAGGTGGTGATTCCCACCGCTACGCACACGCGACTACTGTCAGTAGTAAGTTACTACGCGGAGTGAGTGCTGCTGCACGGGCGCGAGCTGGCGTTTCACCGTCATCGCAGCGCTGCTTCTGGTGATTCACGGGGGCGGCCCCGCCGGGCACGGCAGGGATAACACCGCCGGCGATGCTGGCCAGAAGCTGACCGGGCCTGCTTTCCCGCTGCGCGGGCGCTGCCGGCGTGCTTGAGCCGCTCAGCGTGGCAGGGCGCGGAGCCCCGCGCGGATTGAGGTAGCCGGCGCGCGGGGCCGCCCGGGGCCGCCCGGCACCCCGTCATGTACAAAGTGTAATCGGATGGCTACTCTTAGCGATATCATGTGGCTGGGCCAGCCGGGACCGTCTCCGCCGGCTGACCCCGGGACCACCGCACGGAGACGCAGCCAAGGGGGCACCTCATGCACGCACCGCCAGACCATCACGCCGGCATGGGCCAGCGCGGCAGGACCCCAGCCCGCAGGCGCGCCGCCGCCGCCGCCGTCACCGCGGCGGCCGCGCTGTCCCTGGCCGCTGGCGCGGCGCCCGCCTCGGCGGCAGGCGGCTACACCGTGACCGCCACCATCCCCGTCGGCATCAACCCGGCCGGGGTGGCGGCGTACCCCGCTACTGACACCGCCTACGTGGCCAACGACGGCGATAACACGGTGTCGGTGATCAGCGCGGCCGGGCCGGTCTCGGGGCCGATCGTGTCGGGATACCGCGCGAGCAAGTGCGTGGCGGACAGCGGCGATTCCGCCGCCAACGACACCCCCGTCACCATCGCCAGCTGCGACGCCAGCCCCGGCCAGGACTGGACCGTCACCGGCTCAGGCACCCTGCAGGTCAACGGCAAGTGCCTGGACATCTACCGCGACCAGAAAAAAAACAAGGCCCCCGTCGAACTCTGGACCTGCACCGGCGGCGCCAACCAGCAATGGCACGCCACCGCCGGGACACTGGTCAACCCGGTCTCCGGCAAGTGCCTCGACGACCCCAGGTTCAACACCACCCCCGGCACCCAGCTGGAGATCTACACCTGCAACGGCGGCGCCAACCAGCAATGGAAAATCCCCTGACGGCGCGCGGGTCAGCGCGGACCGCCCGGCATTCCGTCATACGCAAAACGTAATCAGGCGGCTACCTTTAGCGATATCGCGTGGCCGGGGCTGCCGGGACCGTCTCCGCCGGCTGACCCCCGGGACCACCGCACGGGGACGCAGCCAAGGGGGCAGGTCATGCACGCACCGCCAGACCATCACGCTGGCATGGGCCAGCGCGGCAGGACCCCAGCCCGCTGGCGCGCCGCCGCCGCCGTCACCGCGGCGGCCGCGCTGTCCCTGGCCGCTGGCGCGGCGCCCGCCTCGGCGGCAGGCGGCTACACCGTGACCGCCACCATCCCCGTCGGCGAGAACCCGGCCGGGGTGGCGGTGGACCCCGCCGCCGGGACCGTCTACGTGGTCAACTCCTTCGATGGCGCCGGCGATGGCACGGTGTCGGTGATCGACGCGGCGACCCGCACCGTGACCGCCACCATCCCCGTCGGCACCTACCCGTTCGCGGTGGCGGCGGACCCCGCCGCCGGGACCGTCTACGTGGCCAACTCCGGCTTCGATAACACGGTGTCGGTGATCGACGCGGCGACCAACGCCGTGACCGCCACCATCGGAGTCGGCACCGACCCGGCCGGGGTGGCAGTGGACCCCGCCGCCGGGACCGTCTACGTGGCCAACGGCGATGGCACGGTGTCGGTGATCGACGCGGCGACCCGCACCGTGACCGCCACCATCCCGGTGGGCCCCGGCGTGGACTCCGGCCCGGACGGGGTGGCGGCGGACCCCGCAGCCGGGACCGTCTACGTGGCCAACCTTGGCGATAACACGGTGTCGGTGATCAACGTGGCGACCAACGCCGTGACCGCCACCATCGGAGTCGGCACCGACCCGTACGCGGTGGCGGCGGACCCCGCCGCCGGAACCGTCTACGTCGCCAACCTTGGCGATAACACCGTGTCGGTGATCGACGCGGCGACCCGCACCGTGACCGCCACCATTCCCGTCGGCACCGACCCGTTCGCGGTGGCGGCGGACCCCGCAGCCGGGACCGTCTACGTGACCAACTACGGCGATAACACCGTGTCGGTGATCGACGCGGCGACCCGCACCGTAACCGCCACCATCCCCGTCGGCACCTACCCGGACGGGGTGGCAGTGAACCCCGCCACCCACACCGCCTACGTGGCCAACAGCGGCGATAACACCGTGTCGGTAATCAGCGCGGCCAGGCCGGTCTCGGGGCCGATCGTGTCGGGATACCGCGCCACCCTCTGCGCCGCCGACAGCGGCGATTCCGCCGCCAACGACACCCCCGTCACCATCGCCAGCTGCGACGCCAGCCCCGGCCAGGACTGGACCGTCACCGGCTCAGGCACCCTGCAGGTCAACGGCAAGTGCCTGGACATCTACCGCGACCAGAAAACAAACAAGGCCCCCGTCGAGCTCTGGACCTGCACCGGCGGCGCCAACCAGCAATGGCACCCCACCGCCGGGACACTGGTCAACCCGGTCTCCGGCAAGTGCCTCGACGACCCCAGGTTCAGCACCACCCCCGGCACCCAGCTGGAGATCTACACCTGCAACGGCGGCGCCAACCAGCAATGGAAAATCCCCTGACGGTGCCCGCCGCAGCGCCCGGCCCGCAGCCCCCGGCCGCAGATACCACCCCGCCCCCTGCACGCCTCCGCTACCTCACCGCCATCCTGGACCCCAGCCAGGACGGCTACTACGACATCCACCCCGACCCGCCATAACCACTATGGCGGTTCGGCGGGCCGGCGAATGTTCCACCGAACCGCCCAGAGTCGGCTCAATGTTCCACCGAGCCGGCTAGAGCGGTGTCTTCCACGTCCCACACCGGTTATGGCGGCGCGGCGGGCCGGCTCGATGTTCCATCGAACCGCTGACTGCCGGGACCACCGCACGGGGACACGGGCGCTGTGCTGTGCGGCCATTGTGCGAGGCGTGCTGGGGTGTGCGCACTTCCGGGTGGGGACGCCGCCGGGCACGCCGACGCCGCCGGGCACGCCGACGTCGCCACGCTGCTCGGCGCCTTCATCCACGGCATGGCCTACGCCCACGACTGCGACGTGCACGGCAGCTGCGCCGCCAGCTACACCGATCAATGGCATCGGCGTGGCGCCCGGCTGCTACCTCACGCTCACCGCACAAGACCTCTCCACCGGACACGACCCCGACATCGCCAAAGCGCTCACCCTGCTCGGCGGCTAAGTGGCGCGAGGGCGCCTAGAGCCGTCCGGCCCGCCCAGCGCGCCGCCTCATGATCGAGGCCACGTTCACGGTGTAACAGATCGCTGCGAGCACGGGGCAGAGAGGCGTGGCTATCTGGGCTGGTGGCGCACCGGCCCCCGGAAGAGAAGGTACGGTGCCACATCCGTGCGTCCCCGATGACGATCACGCGCGGAAGAGCCGACCTCAGCCGCTTTGTATGCCAAGCAGGCTTGTTTGACATCTCAATTTTGCTTGGTATAGTTAGCAGGGAAAGTGTATGAGGAGGAAGATACCATGGCTAGCACCCCCACGCGGGACCTGCAGGAAGAGTTCCTGGCCGTCACCCGCAAGAGCCAGGAGACCGTGGTTCGCGCGATCAAGACCTGGGTTGGGACGGTCAGGACCGTCACCCCCAAACTGCCGTCTGTCTACGCGCCGCTCGTGGACCAGCTGCCCAAGCTGCCGTCGGTCGCGGATCGGCTGCCCAAGCCGGAAGACGTCGTGGCTAGCGGCTACGACTTCGCCGAGCACCTGCTCGCCCTGCAGCGGCAGTTCGCTGAGGACCTGCTGAAGGTGACGGAGCCGCTGATTCCGAGCAACGGCGCCAAGCCCGCCCCGGCCGTGAAGAGCGAGCCCAAGGCCGCCCTGGCTGCCGTGAGCGAGCCCAAGCCCGCCCTGGCTGCCGTGAGCGAGCCCAAGGCCGTGGTGACCGAAACCATACCCAAGGCCGTTGCCGCCCCGGCCGCGCCGAAGGCCCCGGCCGTCAAGTTTGAGCCTGCCGACCCGGCGCCCAAGGCCGAGCCCGCCGCCCGGGCCGTCGAGAGCGAGCCGAAGGCCCCTGAAGCCGCGACGGCAGCCCCCAAGGCCGCAGCCCCCAAGGCCGCAGCCCCCAAGGCCCCGGCCGCTAAGAGCACGCCGAAGCCGGCGGCGGTGAAGCCCGGCCCGAAGGCCGCGCCCGCGGCGCGTACCCCGAGGTCCGCGGCAGCCAAGAGCGCGCCGAAGCCCCCGACCGCCCGCCGCGCGCCGAAGAGCACCGGCACCAACTAAGGCGCTGGCGCCGTACCTCGTGCTACATATGCCAAGCATCCCCGCTTGACATTCCGATCTTGCTTGATATAGTTAGCAGTAGACGCTCAGATGGAGGCAAAAGAAAATGGCCAGTACCAGTACCGTTACCAAGGAATTCCAGGACCAGTTCCTGTCCACCGTCCGCAAGAGCCAGGAGATGACGCTCGACGCGATCAAGACCATGGTGGACACCATCCAGAACATCACCCCCAAGGTTCCCTCGGTCAGCGTGCCGTTCGCGGACCGGCTGCCGAAGCCGACGGACGTCGTGGCCAGCAGCTATGACTTCGTCGAGCAGCTGCTCAGCAGCCAGCGGAAGTTCGCCGACGAGGTCGTGAAGGCCGCCGCCCCGCTGATGCCAGGCAAGGGCGAGAGCGAGTGGAAGGCCGCCGCCAAGTAAGGCAGGGTCACGCCCGTGCCCGCGACGGCGCCCCACGGTCCCGTCGAGGCAGGCCAGCCAGGCCAGACCAAAGTACGCGGCAGCTACGGAAACACCGTAGCTGCCGCGTACTTTTGCGCTTCAGGTCCAGCTCGCCCAGCCTGCTCCGGCCAGGCGGTCGGCGGGACTTAGGCCCCGCAGCAGCAGGGACCTTTGGCCGGTACCCGCAAGGTAATAGGACCGTAACGTATGTGGCGTACGTGTCGCCAAGTCCAAACAGAGAATGTCTCACGCCGATCCGGCCGCGGGAGCGGCGTATCCCGGTTCATCGTGGCGGTCGCTCCTCGCGGGGGACAATCAGCGCAGGCAAATCACTACGAGCAGGTCTGACCCGAACCCGTTCTTGCAAACTTTACAAAGCACCTCGCTTGACACTCCAACCTTTTGCTTGATATAGTTAGCAACATAAGCCCCAAGGAGGCAAGGAAAAATGGCAAGCACCCCGACGCAACAGCTTCAGGACGAGTTCCTGAGCACGATCCGCAAGAGCCAGGAGACCGTCATCGACGCGATCAAGTCCTGGGTCCAGACCGTTCAGTCTGTCACCCCCAAGATCCCCACGGCGCAGGTGCCGGGCGCCGACCAGCTGCCCAAGCCGCAGGAGGTCGTGGCCAGCGCCTATGACTTCGCCGAGCAGCTGCTCGCCAGCCAGCGCAAGTTCGCGGAAGATGTACTCAAGGCGACGACCGCGCTGCTGCCGGGTACCGAAGACAGCAAGTGAGCCACCGCCCCGCCGTGCGCCAGGCGGGGACCGCTTGGCCGAACGAGCAGGATCAGCACGCGGCAGCGCCGGAACGTCGGCGCTGCCGCGTACTATGTTTAGCGTAGAAGGAGGTGCGCCGTGGCGGACATGTGGGAAGCGCAGCGGGAGGCGCTCGGCGCCTTCATCCACGAGCAGCGCAAGCGGGCCAACCTGTCGCTCCGCCAGCTCGCCGAGCTGACCAGCCTGTCCAACCCGTACCTCAGCCAGGTCGAGCGGGGCCTGCACCAGCCGTCGGTCCGGGTGCTCAAGGCGATCTCCGACGCGCTCAACCTTTCCGCCGAGACGATGCTCGCGCAGGCCGGCCTGCTCGACGCGATAGCCGCTACCCCCCCGGACGCCAAGACGGACGCGCAGGCGGACGGCACGGCGGTCGCCGTCCAGCCGCATGTCCCCGAGACCGAGGACGCCATCCGCGCCGACCAGCGCCTCAGCGAGGAGCAGAAGGCGGCGCTGATCGCCGTCTACCGCAGCATGCTCGGACCGGTCACCCCAATCGGACCGGTCACCCCAATCGGACCGGTCACCCCGAGCCAGGGCTGACCGCCGAAGCCGCCTCGGTGACGTGCCGGAGCAGCAGGGCCGTGGTCACCGGGCCGACGCCTCCCGGCACCGGGCTCAGCGCGCCCGCGACCCCGGTCACCGCCGGGTCCACGTCGCCGGCCAGCCCGCCGCCGGGCGTGGCGTTGGTGCCGACATCGATCACCGTGGCCCCGGCAGCGACGTGTCCCGGCCCGACCAGACCGGCGCGCCCCGCCGCTACCACGAGAACCTCCGCCGTGGAAGTGACAGCGGCCAGGTCGACGGTGCGCGAATGGCACACGGTGACCGTGGCATCGCGGTCGATAAGCAGCTGCGCCACCGGCTTGCCCACCACCGCCGAACGGCCCACCACCACCGCACGGCGCCCGCTCAGCGCCACCTGGTAGTGATCGAGGAGCGCCAGCACCGCCCCGGCGGTGGCCGGCGCGAAGGCCGGCAGGCCGGTCATCAGGCGGCCGAGCGAGACCGGGTTGGCGCCGTCGACGTCTTTCGCCGGGTCGATAGCGCCGGCCAGTTCGGCCAGCCGCGCCCCGCCAGGCAGCGGCGTCTGCAGCAGGATCCCGTGCACCGCCGGATCGCCGCTCAGCGCGGTCAATGCGGCCCGGATCCCGGCCACGGTGGCCTGCTGGGATGGCGTGCTCTCCGGCTCGTTCGGCACCAAATCGGTGACGTCACAGCCGATGCCGGCCTTGGCCGCCGATCTCGCCAGCGACCGGACGTACCAGGCGCTGGCCTCGTCGGCGGTGGCCACCACCACCGCCAGCCGCGGCGGCCGGCCCGCGGCGGTGAGCTCGGCCGCCCGGGCCGCCGCCGCCGCCCGGATCTCCGCCGCCAGCTCGCGCCCGGACAGCTCCCGCGCCGTAGGCGGCCCGCCGGACAGCTCCCGCGCCGCCAACCCAGGGCCGGAGCTCACCGGCTGATCTCCGCGCGGACCGCCGCGACGATCGCCTCGGCGCGGGCGACGACTGTGTCGGCCACCGCGGCCGTGGCCGCGAACTCGTCCGCAAGCACCTGGTCC
Source organism: uncultured Actinomycetes bacterium (assembly GCA_963798675.1). Classification (GTDB taxonomy): domain Bacteria; phylum Actinomycetota; class Actinomycetes; order Streptosporangiales; family Streptosporangiaceae; genus Palsa-504. The sequence continues at coordinate 150,870 of CAWCUJ010000015.1, forward strand.
GTGATCCCCTTCAGGTTGACCTCGATGTTGAGCCGCGCGGTGACCGCGGCGGCCCGCGCCGCCTCGGCCGCGGCGCCCACGTCGGTGATCACGTTGCGGTTCCCGGCCGGCCGCAGCTCCTCGGCCAGGCTGATAAGCAGCAGCGCCGTACGCACCACGTCGGCGGGCGGCCGCGCCGCGCCGGCCAGGGCAACAGATATCGAGGCCGAACGATCCCGGCGTTCAGCCTCGGTTTCCCTGGGCAGCCGGTACGCCTGCGTCACCGCGCCGAACGCGGCGGCGTCCGCCTCGGCCAGCGCCAGCGCGTCCTCGCGCAGCCCGTCGGCTTCGGCGATGACGCGGGTCATCAGCCCGGCGTCGTACCTCGCACCGTCGCTGTACCTGGCGACCATGGCCAGCAGCGCCGCGGCCTGCGCGGCGTGCAGGGCGGCGGTGGCGCCGCCGCCCGGGGCGGGAACTCGCGCGGCCAGCTGCTCGAGGAAGGCCGCGATGGTGTCGTCACGCATGCCGCGAGGTTACCCCGCGCCGGTCTCAGCGCTTACAGTTGGATCATGCGCGGGTATACGCAGGACAAAGACGCCTATCTCAAGCGGCTGCGGCGGATCGAGGGTCAGGTACGCGGGCTGCAGCGCATGGTGGAATCCGACACGTACTGTATCGATATCCTCACCCAGGTGTCCGCGGTGACCCGGGCGCTGCAGGCGGTCGCCCTCGGGCTGGTCGAGGACCATCTCGGCCATTGCGTCACCCAGGCCATCGAAGAGGGCGGCCCCGAAGCCAGCGAGAAGGTGAAGGAAGCCGCCGAAGCGATCGCCCGCCTTGTCCGGTCCTGAGCCCCCGCCCGAGTCCCCGCCCCCGCCCGAGCCCGTGCCCCCGCCCGAGCCCGTGCCTGAGCCCGCCGACTGGCGCCGCTGGGTCGTCTACCAGGTGTACCCGCGGAGTTTCGCCGACTCCGACGGCGACGGCGTCGGTGACCTGCGCGGCGTGCTCAGCCACCTGGACCACCTCCAGCGGCTGGGCGTCGACGTGGTCTGGATGTCCCCGGTCTACCGGTCGCCGATGGACGACAACGGCTACGACATCAGCGACTACACCGACATCGACCCGCTGTTCGGCACGCTGGCCGACCTGGACGAGCTGGTCGCCGGGCTGCACGCCCGCGGCATGAAGCTGGTCATGGACCTGGTGGTGAACCACACCTCCGACGAGCACCCGTGGTTCGCGGCGTCCCGGTCCAGCCGAGTCCACCCCAAGCGGGACTGGTACTGGTGGCGTGACCCCCGCCCCGGCGTCACCCCGGGCACGCCCGGCGCCGAACCGACCAACTGGGAGTCCCACTTCTCCGGCCCGACCTGGACCTGGGACGAGCGCACCGGCCAGTACTACCTGCACATCTTTTCCCCTAAGCAGCCCGACCTGAACTGGGAGAACCCCGAGGTCCGGCAGGCTGTCTACGCCATGATGCGGTGGTGGCTCGAGCGCGGCGTGGACGGCTTCCGGATGGACGTCATCAACATGATCAGCAAGGACACGTCGCTGCCGGACACCAAGCCGCGGCCCGGATCCAGGTACGGCCCCGGCGATCAGTACTTCACGTTCGGTCCGCGCAACCACGAGTTCCTGGCCGAGATGTACCGCGAGGTCTTCGCCGGCCGGGACGCGCACGTGCTCACCGTCGGCGAGATGCCCGGCGTCACCGTGCCGGAGGCGGTGCTGTTCACCAGCCCCGAACGGCACGAGCTCGACATGGTCTTCCAGTTCGAGCACGTGCGGCTGGATCAAGGCGCTCATAAATACGACCTGCGTCCGCTGCAGCTGGCCGACCTCAAGGCCTCGATGGCGTCCTGGCAGGCGGGCCTGGCCGGGCGCGGCTGGAACTCGCTGTACTTTGGCAACCACGACCAGCCGCGTTCGCTATCGCGGTTCGGCGATGACGGCGTGCACCGGGTGGCCTCGGCCAAGACGCTGGCCACCGTCCTGCACCTGCACCAGGGCACGCCATACGTGTACCAGGGCGATGAGCTGGGGATGGCCAACTCGCCTTTCACCGCGATCACCGATTACCGCGACATCCAGGCGCTGCGGTTCTACGCCGAAGCCGCCGAACGCGGTAATCGCGACGAGGCCGACCTGCCCGCGCTGCTGGCCGCGATGGGCCGGATGAGCAGGGACCAGGGCCGCACCCCGGTCCAGTGGGACGCCTCACCGGGCGCCGGGTTCACCACCGGGACGCCCTGGCTGGCCATCAACCCCGACCACACGCAGGTCAACGCGGCCGCCCAGGTCGGCGACCCCGGCTCGGTGTTCGAGCACTACCGGCGGCTCATCGCGCTGCGCCACAGCGACCCCGTGGTCACCGACGGCGACTTCGAGCTGCTGCTGCCGGACCACCCGTCGGTGTGGGCCTTCCTCCGCCGCGGTCCCGATGCGGAATTGCTGGTCGCGGCCAACTTCTCCGCCAACGTGGTCAGCGTCGGCCTGCACCAGGACGCCCTGCACGGCGACTGGGCCGACGCTGCCCCGGTGCTGACCAGCCTGACCGGCGACGCTCCGCTCCAGCCGCCGCCCGACCTTAAGCTCAGGCCCTGGGAGTCCGTCGTCTGGCGCCGTGTCCTGAGCTAATCCGGAGCTAATCCGGCGGGTACCGGCCGGGGGTGCGGCACCCCCGGCCTCGTGCGGTTACTCGAACACGTAGCTGCCGGGCGCCGGCTCGAGCGGCGGGTACTGGCGGTTGCCGAGGGTCTTCCCGGCCGCCTTCTCGCCGCCGGAGCGGGCGATCAGCCACTCGGTCCAGGGCCGCCACCACGAGCCGTGCTCCACGGGGGCCGTCTTGAGCCACTCGTCGGGGTCAGTCACCGTGGGCGGGGCGTACCAGCGGTCATAGCGCGTGTTGTCCGCCGGGTAGACGACCGACTGGATGTGCCCGGAGCGGATCAGGGTCATCTGCTTGTCGGTGTCGCTGCCGCCGAACAGACGGGCGGTGTCGTAGCAGGCCCGCCACGCGGTGATGTGGTCGGTGTAACCGGCGACGTGGTAGCTGTCGCAGCTGATCTTGCTGAAGTCGGTCTTGACGCCGAGGATGGTCGGGCCGTTGCCGTCCCACCCGTCCATGGCCAGCTTGCTGGAGTCCCGCGCGAACTTCGCCGTGGTCCGGGTGGCGTCGTCATTCCAGGCCAGGACGTCGAACGGCGCGGGCGACTCGCCCTTGAGCCATCCGCTGACCAGGTAGTTGAAGACCAGGTCGTTCGGCCGCAGCATGGCAAACAGGCTGCGCAGCGCGGACCCGGGGACGATGTCCTCCTTCTCGGCGGCCTGCTCGAGGATGGCACGCGCCTGGCCGGTGTCGAGCATGCCCACGACGTTCGGCTTATCGGCGGTGAGCATGGTCACCACGAAGGTCGCCGAGTTGGCTGACTCATCGCCGATGGCGGCGAGGTGCGCGAGCACGTACGCCATCGTGATGCCGCCGGCGCACAGCCCGAGCACGTTGATCTTCTCGCTGCGCGTGATCTTCTTGACCACCTCGTTGGCCCGCTCCAACGCGGCGAGGTATTCGTTCAGGCCCCACTTGCCGTGGCCGAGCTGGGAGCTCGGGTTCCGCCAGGCGACCATGAACACCTGGATGCCCTGGCTGACGGTGAACTCGACCAGCGACCGCCCGGGCGAGAGATCCATGACGTAGTACCGGTTGATCTCCGGCGGGACCATCAGCACCGGAATGCTGCGCACCTTGGGGGTGGCGGGCGTGTACTGCAGCAATTCGAACATCTCGTCGCGGTAGACCACGGCACCCGGGGTGGCGCCGATGTCCTTGCCGACGGTGAACTGCTTGCGGTCCACCATGGAGGGCATCCCGCCCTTGGCCATGTCGTTCAGCATGTTCTGGGCGCCGTGCACCAGCGACAGGCCGCCGGTCTCGAAGGCCTTCCGCAGTGCCTCGGGGTTGGTGCCGAGGTAGTTGGTCGGAGCCACCGCGGCCGTGATGACGTCGGCCGCGAAGCGGGCGCGCGCCTTGTCCTGCCAGGAGCCGCCCGTATTTTCGTACATCCGCTCCATCAACTGCTCGAACAGCCGGTAGGACTGGCCCATGACGCGGAAGTAGGGGACGGTCCGCCACGCCTCATCGGCGAAGCGCTTGTCCCGCTTGTCGAACGAGAGCTCCGACTGGCCGAGCGCGATCTTCGTCATTTCCTCGGCCAGCCACGGCATTTCCTTCGCGACGGCAACGGGGTCGGCGAGCTCGGAGATGGCGTTGACCATGTCCAGCGGCAGCAGGCCGGCCGCTGCTTCGGTCGCCTCTGACATCATGCCCTTGGTGCCGCCGGGTGCTTCGTTTGTGTCCATGATCTCTCCCAGAGAATGCTGCTACAGGGCAGGCGGGAGCGCTGGAAACCCCGGGTCTGCCGGTCCGTACTTGACTGTTACAACACCTCAGCCGCCGGTCAAGGTTCGGATGGCCCCTGGGAGAAGGGACCAAAGACCCTAATGCGGGGACATATGGCAGGTACCTGCCGGATCACGTGACCGTAACGTCTTGGTTACGTGGCATCAGGCCAGCAGGGCCAGCGGAGGTAGCCCGCGCGATCGCGTTCCTGGCGGCATGCGAGGCTTTGAATATCACCGGATAGATCTGGACCGTACACGGCGGCCTGGACATGGGAGAAGAGGAAGAACCTATGGAAGACGTATATGTCCTGTCCGGCGTCAGGACCCCGATCGGCAAGTTCGGCGGCGGCCTGGCCTCCGTCCCGCCCTGTGACCTGGCCGCGGCGGTGGTACGTGAGGCGGTAAGCAGGTCGGGCGTGGACCCGTCTCAGGTAGGCCACGCCGTGTTCGGCAACGTGCTCCACACCGAGAAGAGGGACATGTACCTGTCCCGGGTGGCGGCCGTCAACGGCGGCCTGGATGTGGGGACGCCGGCGCTGACCGTGAACCGGCTATGCGGCAGCGGGCTGCAGGCCATCGTGTCCGCTTCGCAGGCCATCATGCTGGGTGACTGCGAGGTCGCGGTGGCCGGCGGGGCCGAGTCGATGAGCCGCACCCCGTACTGGCTGCCCGGCATGCGCTGGGGCCAGCGGATGGGCGACGGCGTCGCCATCGACGCCATGACCGGGGCGCTGTCGGATCCGTTCGACGGGTGCCACATGGGCGTGACCGCGGAGAACGTGGCCAACGACTTCCACGTGTCCCGGGCCGACCAGGACGCGCTGGCCGCGGAGAGCCACCGCCGGGCCGCGGCCGCCCAGGCGGCGGGCTACTTCAAGGAGCAGATCCTGCCGATCGAGGTCGCGGGCAAGCGGGGCAAGACGACCATCGTCGACACCGATGAGCACGTGCGGCCCGAGGTCAGGCTGGAGGACATGGCGAAACTGCGGCCCGCCTTCGACAAGGAAGGCACGGTCACCGCGGGCAACGCGTCCGGCGTCAACGACGCCGCCGCGGCCGTGATCCTCGCGTCGGAGTCGTTCGTCCGGAGCAGCGGCCGCACCCCGGTGCTCAAGCTGATCGGGTACGCGCACGCGGGGGTCGAGCCGCGCATCATGGGCATCGGCCCGGTGCCCGCGGTCCGCCGCCTGCTGGACCGTACCGGCATCAAGATCGACGAGATCGACGTGTTCGAGGTGAACGAGGCCTTCGCCGCCCAGGCGCTGGCCGTGTCCAGGGAACTGGACCTGCCGCCCGAGCGCACCAACCCGAACGGCAGCGGCATCTCCCTCGGGCACCCCGTCGCCGCCACCGGGGCCATCCTGACCGTCAAGTCCCTGTACGAGCTCCAGCGCACCGGCGGCAGGTACGCGCTGGTCACGATGTGCATCGGCGGCGGCCAGGGCATCGCCGCGATCTTCGAGCGCGTCTGACCCGCTTACCACGACAAGCCAGCAAGGAGAAAAGACAATGGCCAGCAGTCCCACCCAGGCGGTGCAGGACGAGTTCCTTGCGGCCATCCGCAAGAGCCAGGAGACCGTGATCGACGCGATCAAGACCTGGGTCGGAACCGTCCAGTCCGTCGTGCCCCAGCTGCCTTCGGTCCCGGTGCCGGGCGCCAACCAGCTGCCCAAGCCTGAGGAGGTCGTGGCCACCGCCTACGACTTCGCCGAGCAGCTGCTCGCCAGCCAGCGCCAGTTCGCCGAAGAGGTCCTGAAGGTGACGTCCTCGCTGCTGCCGGGCGCAGCCAGCAAGTGAGCCACCACCCCGTCAAGCCGACGGGGACCAGAAAACCGGAATAGCCCACCGGCAGACCCAGTACGCGGCAGCACCGGAAGCCCCGGAGCTGCCGCGTACTCCGCTGGCGCATTACCTGCGCAGTCCGGGACCTTTGGCCCTTCGGCGGCCACGGCCGATCGTCCTAGGCTCGAGCTGCAGAGGTAAGAAAAGAACACAAAACCATATGCCCTTGTATCCAAAGCCTTATCAGGTTGGCGGACTTCGCATCCGGACCTCGCTCGGCCTGCCTAGCCCGGCGATCTGGCCGCCACGGACCCAGATATTCAACCAGGCCGTGATGGCCGACATTAGGGAGATGCTCGTACATGGACTTCGAGTTGACCGATGAGCAACAGCTGATCCGCGAGGCGGTAAGGGAGTTCGCCGAGGCCGAGGTGGCGCCGATCGCCGGCGAGATCGACCGTGATCACCGCTTCCCCGCCGAGCTCCTGCCGAAGATGGCGGAGCTGAACATTATGGGCATGCCCTACCCGGAGAAGTTTGGTGGCGCGGGAGCGGACTACACAAGCTACGTACTCGCCGTCGAGGAACTATCCAGGGCGTGCGCGAGCACCGGCTGCATACTCTCGGCGCACTCCTCCCTCGCCACCTGGCCGGTATACAAGTTCGGAACCGACGCGCAGAAGGATCGGTACCTCGCCGACATGGCGTCCGGCCGCCGCCTGGGGGCCTTCGCCCTGACCGAGCCCGCCGCGGGCACCGACGCTGGCGCGGGCACCACCACGGCGACGCTGAAGGGAGACGAGTACGTTCTCAACGGATCGAAGATCTTCATCACCAACGCCCCGTTCGCCGAGATCTACATCGTCTTCGCCAAGACCGATCCGGCGCAGGGGACGCGCGGGATGAGCGCCTTCATCGTCGAGAAGGACACCCCCGGGTTCTCCGTCGGCGAGGCCGAGCACAAGCTGGGCATCCGCGCCTCGAGCACGCCGCCGCTTTACTTCTCCGACTGCCACATTCCCCAGGATGCGCTGCTGGGCGGGGAGGGCGACGGCTTCAAGATCGCCATGCAGACCCTGGACGGCGGGCGGATCGGCATCGCCGCGCAGGCGCTCGGAATCGGCCAGGCCGCGCTTGACGCGTCGGTCGCCTACGCCAAGGAACGCGTCCAGTTCGGCAAGCCGATCGCGACCTTGCAGGCTATTCAGTGGATGATCGCCGACATGGCGACCGAGATCGACGCCGCCAGGCTCCTGGTCTACCGCGCCGCATCGTGCATCGACAACGGCCGCCCCTATGGCACGGAAGGGGCGATGGCTAAGCTGTTCGCCTCGGAAGCTGCCACCCGGGTGTGCGGCAAGGCCATCCAGATCCACGGCGGATACGGTTACACAGAAAGCTATCCGGTCGAGCGGAATTACCGTGACGCCAAGATAACCGAGATTTACGAAGGTACTTCCGAAGTGCAGCGCATGGTCATCGCGAGAGCCGCCCTGCGGTGAGGACAATCGGCCACAGGTCAGGAGGATCGTAATGAGGATTGTGGTCGCCTACAAGTGGACCAGCGACCCGGAGGAGGCCACGGCCCGTGCCGACGGCACGGTGGACTGGAGCCGCGCGAAGCCCGGCCTGAGCACCTACGACCCGGTGGCCATCGAGCTCGCGCGCCAGCTCGCCGGGGCCGCGGGCGCCGAGCTGATCGGCGTGACGGTCGGGCGGAAGGGCGTCGGCGCGCCGATTGCGTCCAAGGCCGCCCTGTCCCGCGGCCTGGACCGGGTGGTCATCGTCGAGGACGAGTCGCTGACCGACGCCGGGCGATCCGAGCTGGCCGCGGTGCTCGCCGAGGTGATCAGGCACATCGGCGACGTGGACCTGGTCGTCACCGGCGACTCCTCGGTGGACGTCGCGGCCAAGATGGTCCCGACCGTGCTGGCCGGCGAGCTCGGCTGGCCGGCCCTGGCCGAGGTCACGTCCGTGTCCGGAACGGCCGGCGCGCTGCGCGTCGAGCGGGCGATCCCGGGCGGCGTGCAGGTGCTCGAGGTCTCAGGCCCTGCGGTGCTGGCCGCCTCGGCCGATGCCGCCGTGCCGCGCGTGCCCGGCATGAAAGAGGTGCTAGCGGCGGCCAAGAAGCCGGTGGAGCACCTCGAGCTCGCGGCCCTGAAGGTGCCTTCAGGCAACGCGGTCATGACGGTCACCGGCAGGTCGCGGCCGGAGCGCAAGGCCCGTAAGGGGCAGCTCATCAACACGACCGACCCGGCCGCGGCCGCGGCCGAGCTCGTCACCGCGCTCCGTGAGGCCGGCGCACTATGACAACCACAGGAAGGACCCGACAGTGAGCGTGAACGCCTGGATCGTCGTCGGTGATCAGCCGGCGATCGGCAACCTCATCACGGTCGCGCGCTCCCTGGGCGGCCCGGTGGGAGCCGTGGTCGCCGGTCCCCGCTCGGTGGCCGAGACGGTCGCGGCGAGCGGCGTGGACAAGGTGGTCTGGTGCGGTGGACCGGATGACGTGCCCGCCGAAGCCAACGCCCAGGCGGTGGCCAACACCGTCGCCGCCGATCCGCCCCGCGTGGTGCTTGGCGGCCGCAACCCCGGCGAGCGCGTGCTCCTGGGCGCCGCCGCCGCCCGGCTGAAGGCGGCCGTCCTGACCGGCGCCCGCTCGGTCTCGGCCGACGGCGACGGCGTCATCGTGGTCAACGCCGTGTTCGGTGACATCGCGGAGGAGACCGTGGCCATCTCCGGCCCGGTGGCCCTGCTGCTCGACGGCGGCTCGGTGCCGCCGCCCGGCGGGACTACCGCGCCCATCGAGGAGGTCACCGCGACGCCGCTGGGCCTGAAGGTGATCGAGACCAGGACGTCCGGCTTCGACGAGGTGGACCTCAACGAGGCCCACCGGGTGATCGGCGTCGGCCGCGGCCTCAAGGCCAAGGAGGACCTCGCCCTCATCGACGAGCTGGCCGGCGCGATCGGCGCCGAGGTCGCCTGCTCCCGGCCGGTGGCCGAAGGCCTGAACTGGATGGGCAAGGACCGCTACATCGGCAGCTCAGGCGCGCACATCGCCCCCCAGCTCTACCTCGCCATCGGCATCTCCGGCCAGCTTCAGCACATGGTCGGCGTGCTCGGCGCGGAGACGATCGTGGCGATCAACTCCGACCCGAACGCCGCGGTCTTCACCCAGACCGACTACGGCCTCGTCGGCGACCTCTACCAGCTCGTGCCGGCGATCGTCGCCGCGCTGAAATGACGGTGCTCTATGACAGAATCAGCTGAGCCCGACTTCGAGGTCATCGTCATCGGGGCTGGCGTCGCGGGCTGCGTCACGGCCTACCAGCTCGCCCGGCAGGGACGTTCGGTGCTGCTGATCGAGCGGGGCGAGGCGCCCGGCTCGAAGAACCTGTCCGGCGGCGTCCTGTACTCCCGCGGCATGCAGCAGGTCTTTCCCGATTTCCTCGACGAGGCCCCGGTCGAACGCCGGATCACCCGCAACTACATCAACTTCATCAACGCCGACAGCTCGGTCGCCATCGACTACAAGGACGACAGGCTGAACGACCCGGTCAATGCCGTCACGGTGCTGCGCGCCAAGCTGGACCCGTGGCTGGCCGCCAAGTGCGAGGAGGCCGGCGCCCTGATCATGCCCGGCATCCGCGTCGACCGGGTGCTGACCGAGGACGGCCCGGCCGGCCAGAAAGTCGTCGGCGTCCAGGCCGGCGACGACGAGCTACGGGCCCGCGTGGTCGTCGCCGCCGACGGCGTGAACTCCTTCATCGCCAAGGAAGCCGGCCTGCGCCAGAAAGAGTCGCTTAACCACCTGGCCGTCGGCGTGAAGTCGGTGGTATCCCTGCCTAGGGAGACGATCGAGGCCCGGTTCAACCTGACGGGCGACGAGGGCGCGGCCATCGCCGCGGTCGGTGACTGCACGCAGGGCCTGGGCGGCGGCGGCTTCCTCTACACGAACATCGACTCGCTGTCCATCGGCATAGTCGTGCGCCTGGACGACCTCACCGCGAAGAAGAAGGTCGTCACCGACGTCTTCGACCACTTCGTTGAGCACCGCTTCATCGCCCCCTACCTCGACGGCGGCGAGCTGCTCGAGTACGGCTGCCACCTGGTCGCCGAGGGCGGCATGCACATGATCGGCGAGATCACCATGGACGGCATGGTCGTGGTCGGCGACGCCGCGGGGCTCACCCTCAACACCGGCCTGACCGTGCGCGGCATGGACCTGGCCGTCGGCTCCGCCGTCGCCGCCGCCGAGGCCATCGGCTCCGCCCTGGACCAGAAGGACACCTCCAAGGCGGGCCTGGCCGGATACCGGGAGCGCCTGTTCGCCTCCTACGTCGGGCAGGACATGAAGACCTACGCCAAGGCCCCGTCGTTCCTCGAGGTCGAGCGGATGTACAAGCAGTACGGCGAGCTGCTCGCCAACGTCCTGTACGGCGCGTTCAACCTGGACACCCAGCCTCGCCAGCACCTCCTCAAGGTGGCGCGCAAGTCGCTGGCCCGGTCTCCGCTGAAAATGAGGCAGCTCGTCAAGGACGGCATCACGGGAGCGCGGTCGCTATGAAAAGACTGTCTGTCACCGAGCGCCTGACCAAGAACCGCTTCAACCTCGATGAGGAAGAGTCCCACATCGAGGTCAACCAGGAGATCGCCAAGGCCACCGGGACCGGCAAGGCCATCGTCGCCTGCTGCCCGGCGCACGTCTACGCCGAGGAACCCGACGGGACCATCTCGGTCGAGTACGCCGCCTGCCTTGAGTGCGGCACCTGCCTGGCCGTCGCCGCCCCCGGCGCCCTGAAATGGCACTACCCGCGCGGCGGCTTCGGCGTCCAGTTCCGCGAAGGGTAGGCCGGTGGTGAAGGCGGACAGACCCCGGCCGGGGGCAGGCGGGTCCTGCTGCTCGATGTACTGGCGCAGGACCGAGATGGGCGCTCCGCCGGCCGAGCCGGCGAAGTGCGACCCGGACCACAGCCGTCTCGCCCGCCAGTAGCACTGTCGCAGGTCGGGGAATTCTGCTGCAGCCTGCGGGAGACACGCCGTTGAGGCTGCTGGCCAGCCGGGAGATCGCCACCGTGGGACGTTCACCAGCAGGTGCACGCGCTCGGGCTCGCCGTAGAACTCGGCCAGCTCGGTCCCGAAGTCCGCGCGCACGTCCCGCATGATCTGCTCCATGCAGTCCAGGTGCCCGCGGCGAACACCCGGTGCCGGTCCTGGTGACGAGCACCAAATGGGTGTGCCGGAGGAACACGCGGTGCCTGCCAGTGCGGATGTCCTTTACTATGCCATAAAAGCGGAATTATGTTCTAGGTATGCAGCTCCGGTACAACTACCGCGGCTTCGGTACGTCCAGGAAGAGGCTTAGGTAACGTCCAGGAAGAGTTCGCTGGGAACCTCGGTCATGGAACCGCACTGCTTGCAGACCAGATGGCCGTGCGTGGCCGAGGCGAGATGGGTCATCAGTTAGGTGCTGTCTGGCCTCATGAGCTCTTCGGCGTCGGCTTGAGCGCCAAGGCTGACGCCTTGGAGGCGGGCGGTCCACCTCTCCTCGATGTGGCCGTAGCGCCAGATGAGCATCGCCGCTGCCCAGGTGACGATGAACATGCCCACGATGATGAAGCCGGCGGTGTTGATGTTGAAGTTGTACATGAAGCCCCAGAAACCGCTGGTCTGGCTGACCCCGTGCAGCTCTAGCGGGACCAGGCTGAGGGTCTCGATCCCGCCGATGAAGAAGCAGATGGCCACCGGCAGCCCGGTGATGGCCAGGTTGTAGTACACCTTGCGGACCGGGTTGAAGAACGCCCAGCCGTAGGCCAGGTTCATGAACAGCCCGTCGCTGGTGTCCATTAGGGTCATCCCCGCGGTGAACAGGATCGGCAGCGCGATGATCGCCTGCCACGGGATGTGCTCCGCGGCCAGCAGCGCGGTGCCGACGCCGGGCAGCGAGCGGGCCGTGACGGTCACCTGCGCGCCCGGCGTCCCGTCGGCGCCCGGCAGTCCCGCCGTGCCGCTGTCGCAGCCGGACACTACCGCCAGTGCGGCCAGTGCCATGGCCGTTCCGCGCCGCGGGGATGCCGCCGTGCGTCCCGCAGCGCACGCTCGCCGGCCTCGCCCCACGGTCGTGCCTAGTTGCCCAGCGGGCTAGATCAGGATCAGCAGCATGAACGCCATGGTGACGCCCATGGCGATCCGGGAGCTGGTCGCAACCCACGGGGCGAGGATGCCCCGGCCGGCGCCGCTCGCTGGGCCGCCGACGCCGACGGGCTGGGCCTGGCTGGCCGTGACCGGCTCGGTGGCCACGGCCGAGTCGGCCAGGCCGCCGGTCGGCTCGGACCCGGCGGCAGCGCCCGGCCCGGCCGCCGCCCCGACGCTGGCCAGCACCGCGCCGGCCGGCGCGACGCGCGCGGCCGCGAGACTGTAGTGCCCGCTCGTGCCGGGGCCGGAGAGCTGATCCAGGTCCCAGATGCTGTAGCCGATCAGCAGCAGCGCGAAGATGAACGCCAGGAACGGCAGGCTCAGGGTCCCCATCGTGCCTGCGGCTCCGCCCATCCCGCTCATCCCCGATCCGTGCGCCGCGGGGGCGGTCAGGGCGAGGAACATGTACAGCATCGCCGCGGCATGGATGAGGTGCGGTGCGCAGTGCCCGCCTGCCAGCGCGCGGACGCCGCTGACCTGCAGATCCCGTGCCACCCGGTAGGCGAACCACGCGGTGAGCACGCCGAAGATGACCTCCCACGCGCCGTTGGGCAGAGTCTGCAGGCTGGCCGTCAGCATGCCCGCCATCGCGATGGCCATCAGCAAGTGCGCGAGGTCGATGTCGGCCAGGGCCGCCCCCTGCCGCCATGGCCGCGCCACGACCAGGCGGCCTGCGCTCACCGCCGCGACTACGAGCATGACCGCGGCGAAGATGTCGAGGATCCAGGAGGGGATCATGATGCGGTCGTCCCTTCGTTGGCGCCGACCGTAGCCGGGGCGGTGCGCGCCGGTGCTCTGACCGCGGTCCGGGTCGGCCAGTAGGTGAGGGCCAGCAGGATCAGCAGCAGCCCGGAGTTGGGGTCGGTCGCCCCGCCGGCGAGGATGGTCCCGAACGCCTCCCCGACGACCCAGATCACCGCGGCCACCACGATGGCCAGGACCAGGGTGGCGCGTGCGGCCGCGGGCGGCAGGTACACGCCGACGGCGATGATCGCCAGCGTGGCCGCCAGCACGATCGAGGCGGCTAGGCCCTGGTGGGCGACGAGGGCGGCAGCGTTCCTGTCGATGGCGGCGAGCCAGCCGGGCTCGCCGCTTTCCATCCCCGCGATCATGTCGTGCAGCGCCTGCGGCGCCCGGTTCCCCGGCAGCAGGGCGCAGTAGGCTAGGCTGAGCCACAGCACAAGCCACAGCGCCCGGGCGACCCAGGCCCCCACGGCGCGGGCCGCGGTGAAGGGCGCCGACGTGCCACGGTCCGCCGGCCACAGCAGCACCGCGAGCAGCGCGTAGATGATCACCGCGCCGGGGGCGCCGTTGACCGGGCTCGCGCTGCCGGTCAGCACCATCCCGAGTCCCTCGCCGAACCACCACACGCCGAGCGACCAGGCGATCGAGGCGGCCAGCGCCAGCCGCACCGTCGGCCGCCACGCGATCCCAATCCCGAGCAGCAGCTGGATCGTGGCGAAGATGGTGTTCAGCAGCACGCCGTGATGCTCGACGAGGGTGGCGTCCCAGGTGATCGGGCTGGCGACGACGCCCGGGTTGCCGGAAGCCGTCCCGGCCAGCATCTGGCCGAATCCCTTGGTGAACATGAACGCCTGGTACTGCAGCACGCCGTCGAGCAGCCATATCCCGGCCAGCGCCAGCTGCAGCAACCGCCTGACGTCAGGCGCTCCGCGGGACACCTCGGTCACGCCGCGCAGTCGGCTCCACGCCGCGGGACGGACTCCCGTGGCGGCGATCTCGCTCATCCGGCTCTCCTCACTTGCCCGGCCCGGGCGCCCGCGCCCGGACTGTCGCCATTCCCGGTAACAGGTATCAAGGGACCCGGACCGCCGCAGTGCGCCTCTCATGGCCACCCAGGAATGCCATGGCAAATACTATGGGCCGGTTTTCAGTGGTTCAAGGGTTAGCGGTAAAGAAAGGCTTACGCTTTTCTTTACTATCGGGAATCTGCAGGTAGAATAGCTTGCAGAGGACATATCCGGCAGGGCGCGGAAAACCCCATAGTGGTATTAGGTAAACCTGGGGAGGGTATTCAGAGAACCCCGCCAGGGTATTAGCAGCCGGGTATCGCCGTGGCCTGCTGCCGTTCTTCGCCACGCTGCTGGAGCTGTCGCCGCCCGGCCACGGCGATGCCGCCCTCAATCAGGGCGACACGGGCCGATTCGCGCGGCCATCCGTCCGCACTGCGTCGAAGGAGTCGACGCTCGTATCGTCTCAGTTCGGCTGGATCATCGGGCGGGTCAGCAGCGGCTGATACCCGCCGCGGCGGCCGGGGTAGATCACGGAGTTTCCGTGCCTGATCACTAGTCGGCGAGCTGGTAGCCGGCTTCCTCGACCGCCGCGCGCAGGGCCGTCATCTCCGGGGCGGGCTCGGCCATGATCTTGACCTCGCCAGAGGCGACATCGACATCTACCTGGCTGATGCCGGGGATGGCCGAGATTTCTGCCCGCACCGCTTTCTCGCAATGCTCACAGCTCATGCCGGTGACGGTGACGGTGATCACGCTCAGGCTCATGCCTGAATCGTATATCCGCAGCCAGGACCCGGTCAGCAGTCCACAAGTTCCGGCCGCTGGTTGAGGATCTGTGACCGAGCGGTGATGAAATCAGCGCGGGCCTGCGTGGCCTCGGGCCGGAACACGGCGACGCGATGGCAGTTCTGGAACGCCAGCCGGACGCCGTAGCGCCGTTCGATCGCGCCCCGCATCGCGTCGCTGGCCATCATCCGCAGCAGTTGCCCGCGGGCCGCCTCGTCCGGCGGCGGCACCTGGTTGTCGGCGAACTCGCCGCCGCTGGTGTGCAGGTCCTCGATCAGGCGGCTGATCACCTGCCACGCGAACGGCAGGGACGTGCGGATGCAGTCGGCGAACGCCGCGTCATCCACCTCGCCCCCGCGGGCCTGCTCCAGCAGATCCGGCGAAACCGCTAGCGACATGATCCGTCCTTCCTGTCGGCCGCTCGTCAGTGCGGCGGATGCGCGCCGTGTGCGGCCAGGGGCCATGACACCCGCGAAGAAGCCGGAACGGGTTGCACCGTGCCCGCGCAGTCGCCACACTCATGCTTACATGAAACTGATATTCATTACTAGTAAGGGTGAAGAAAGTATCACCCGGAGGAGAGGGCCAGTGGCGGGCTCGGTGCGGGGGGCGCTGTGAAGGTCGCGTTCGTGGGCAAGGGCGGCAGCGGCAAGACGACGCTGGCGTCGCTGTTCGTGCGGCATGTGGCCGGTCAGGGGCTGCCGGTGGTGGCCATCGACGCCGACATCAACCAGCATCTGGGCGAGGCGCTCGGCGTCAGCAGCGATCCGCCGGCGCTGGGCGCGCATCTAGCCGAGATCAAGGAGTACCTGCGCGGCGGCAACCCGCGGATCGCCTCGGTGGCGGCGATGGTCAAGACCACGCCGCCGGGCCGGGGCTCCCGGCTGCTGCGGCTCGGCGGGGCCGACCCGGTTCACGGCCTGAGCGTGGGCACGCCGTGCGGGGCGAGGCTGATGGCCACCGGCCCGTTCAGCGACGACGACCTCGGCGTTTCCTGTTACCACGCCAAGACCGGCGCGGTCGAGCTGTACCTCAACCACCTCCTCGACGGTCCCGGCGAGTACGTGGTGGTCGACTGCACGGCCGGCGCCGAGTCGTTCGCCTCGGGCATGTTCACCCGGTTCGACCTCACCTTCCTGGTCGCCGAGCCGACCCGCAAGGGCGTCGGGGTCTACCGGCAGTGGAGCGAGTACGCAGCCGGTTACGACGTCGCCCTCGCGGTGGTCGGCAACAAGGTCCAGCATCAGCAAGATGCAGCCTTCTTGCGCGAGCACGTCGGCGACGACCTGCTTACCTGCTTCGGGCACGAACCCGCGCTTCGGGCCATGGAACAGGGCCGCTCGTTCGATCTTGCCGACCTCGGCCCAGGCGCCGACCAGGCCCTCGGCAGGCTGCAGGACGCGGTAGACACGCAGGTCAAAGACTGGGCCAAGTTCACCCGCCAGGCGGTGGAATTCCATATCAGAAACGCCCGCGCCTGGGCGAACGCGGCTGTCGGCGCCGATCTGGCCCTTCAGGTCGACCCCGGCTTCGCCCTGAGCCCCGGACCTGGAGCCGGATCCGGAGCCGGACCCGGAGCGCTCGAGCCCGCCCGCGCGTGACCGTGCCCGCCGCCGAAGCGCTGGCGCAGCACAGGCAGGACTTCCGCGCCGAGACGGGCGATGTTCTCCCGGGTCCGGACGGGATCTCCGGCGCCTTCCACCATGCACAGAAGGTGGCGGACACCGGTGCGCTCGATCGTGGCCGCCATGGAGTCGATGCAGTCGGCGGCCGTGCCGACCGGGTGGATACGGCACAGCAGGTCGGCATACGCGTCCGGATCGCGGGCGGGCGGCGGCCGGCCGTCGACCGGACGGTAGCCCGCAAGCCCCGGAGCGAGCCAGCGCGGCAATTCGCGGCGCAGCCGCCGCTGCGCCTGCTCACGGGTGTCCGCGACGTAGGCCACCACGGCGGCAATGTGCCCGGCGGGCGGCTGGCCTGACGGAGCGGCCGCCGCGTAGGAGGCGATCATGTCCCGCTTCCCGTCGTCGTCGGCATGCAGGCCCAGCAGCATCGGCAGGCCACGGGCGGCGGCCAGCGCCGCCGTCGCCCGCGACGTGCACGCCACCACCAGCGGCGGGTGCGGGCGGGTCCGCGGGCCGGGCACCACCGTCACCTCCCGGAATGTGAAGGCGGGCCCTGTGCCGCCGACCCGGTCGCGGGTCAGCGCGGCCAGCAGCAGGCCGAGGCCCTCGGCGAAGCCGGACTCATAACGGCCCAGCCCGGTGCCGAACACCTCCAGGTCCACCCACGGCCCGCCACGCCCCACGCCCAGCCAGAACCGCCCGCCCGATACCTGGTCCAGCAGCGTGGCCTGCTCCGCGAGCGCCACCGGATGCTGAGTGGACAGCACGCTCACCGCCGTGCCCACCGCGATGCGCTCCGTCTGCCCGAGCACATAGGCCGCCAGCGTCGCGGCCGACGGGCAGACACCGTAGGACATGAAGTGATGCTCGGCGAACCACACGTCGTCGAACCCGGCGCGTTCCGCCGCCAGAGCCGCCTGCACCGTGGCCTCCAGCACGTCGCCATGCGACTGCCCCGGGAACTGCGCGGCCAGCAGCAGCACTCCAGCTCGCATCTCGTCAGTATCCGAGATAAACCTCACAGCTACGGAGCCGAGTCCGCTGGAGTACCTTTACCAGCATGACGGCCACCGCGGCCCCCGAGGTCACCGAGGTCGAGCTCGCCATCGGCGGCATGACCTGCGCCGCCTGCGCCGCCCGGGTCCAGACCAAACTGAACAAGGTCGCCGGTGTCACCGCGTCCGTCAACCTTTCTACCGAACGGGCCCACATCACCGCCCCGGCCCACGTCCCCGCCTCAGCCCTGGTCGCCGTGGTCGAGGCGGCCGGCTATTCCGCCGGGCTGGTGGTTCCGGAGTCGGCTGACGCCGAGGCTGGCACCGTCGGGATTGGCGCCGACGAGGCCACGGTCCGGCGGTTGCGTGGCCGGCTGATCCTGGCGCTGGTGTTCTTCGTCCCGCTGACCGACCTGTCGATCGTGCTGTCGCTGTTCCCCTGGTCGCGGTTCCCCGGCTGGCAGTGGTTCCTGGTAGTGCTGGCCGCGCCGGTGGCGATCTGGGCGGCGTGGCCGTTCCACCAGGCCGCGCTTCGGCAGGCACGGCACTTGTCGTCGTCGATGGACACGCTGGTGTCGCTGGGCATCCTGGCCGCGTGCGGCTGGTCGGTCTACGCGATGTTCGTCCTGGACCGCAGCCGGACCGGGCTCGGCGGCCTCCAGTCGCTCCTGCACGCCTCCGGCGGCGGGATCTACCTGGAGGTGGCCGCCTCGGTGACCACGTTCCTGCTGGCCGGCCGGCTGTATGAGGCCCGGGCCCGGCGCACCGCCGGGCAGGCCATGCGGGAACTGGCCGCGGCCGGGGCCAAGGACGTGTGCGTGCTCGGCGCCGACGACACTGAGCAGCGCGTCCCGGCCGACCAGCTGCGGGCTGGCCAGCGGTTCGCGGTCCGCCCGGGGGAGCGGATCGCCGCCGACGGAGAAGTCCTGTCCGGCCAGTCCGCCGTGGACCGGTCCATGATGACCGGCGAGTCCGTCCCGGTCGACGCCGCCGTCGGCGACACCGTCACCGGCGGCACCATCGCGCTGACCGGCCGGCTGGTGGTCCGCGCGGACAAGGTGGGCCGGGACACCCAGCTCGCCCACCTGATCGCGATGGTCGAGCGGGCCCAGGCGGGCAAGGCAGGCATCCAGCGCCTCGCGGACCGGATCTGTGCCGTGTTCGTCCCCTGCGTCCTGGCCTGCGCGGTGTTCACGCTGGCAGGCTGGCTGCTGGCCGGCAGCCCGGTCGGCCACGCCTTCAGCGCCGCGCTGGCCGTCCTGATCATCGCCTGCCCGTGCGCCCTCGGACTGGCCACCCCCGCCGCCCTGGTGGTGGCGTCAGGCCGCGGCGCCCAGCTCGGCATCTTCATCAAGGGCTACCAGGCCCTGGAGTCCTCCCGCGCCATCGACACCGTGGTCCTGGACAAGACCGGGACGGTCACCACCGGCCGGATGACGGTCACCGCCGTCCAGCCCGTCCCCGGGGTCGGCCGCACCGACCTGCTCCGCTACGCCGGCTCGGTCGAGCAGGCCTCCGAGCACGCGGTGGCCGCCGCCGTGGCCGCCCTGGCCGTCGCGGAGTCGGCCTCGCTGGTCTCCGCCGAGGGCTTCGCGGCCCTGCCCGGCCTGGGCGCCCGCGGCGTGGTGGACGGCCATGAGGTCATCGTCGGCCGGTCCGCTCTGTTCGCCGACCGCGGGATCGAAGTTCCCGCGGACCTGGCGGGGTGGTGCTGCGCCCAAGAGCAGGCGGGCTGTACCGCGGTGCTGGTCAGCTGGGACGACGCGGTCCGCGGGGCGCTGGCGACCACGGACACGGTCAAGCCATCGGCCGCCGCGGCCGTGGCCGGCCTGCGCGGCCTGGGCCTCCGGCCGGTGTTGCTGACCGGTGACAACGCGGCCACTGCCCGGGCCGTGGCGGCGGCCGCGGGGATCGACGAGGTCATCAGCGAGGCGCTGCCCGCGGCCAAGGCCCAGGTGATCACGGATCTGCAGGCGGGAGGACGTTCGGCCGCCATGGTGGGAGACGGGGTCAACGACGCTCCCGCTCTAGCCGCCGCCCAGCTGGGCCTGGCCCTGGGCTCGGGCACGGACGTCGCGATCTGCGCGGCGGACATGATCCTGCTCCGTGACGACCTGGAGGTCGTCCCCGACGCGATCAGGCTGGCCCGGGCCACGTTCAGGACCATCCGCCGCAACCTGGCCTGGGCGTTCTGCTACAACGTGCTCGCCATCCCACTGGCGGCGCTCGGCTTCCTCAACCCGATCCTCGCCGCCGCCGCCATGACGCTGTCCTCGGTCTTCGTCGTGTGGAACAGCCTGCGCCTGCGGCGCTTTTCCGTCTCGGGCCCGCGTCCCGTCAGCCGCCCCGAGGTGAGATGACATTTGGCTCATGTTCCGGCAGGCGCATCGCGGCCGTCGGCTTCGCCCCGGTAACATTCCGTCATCGCGGAATCCAGCGCGAGGTGATCCGGTGATTCGCGAGGCCAAGCTCGTGGGGTTCGTTCTCCTGCTCGCGGCGATCTTCGTCGGTGCCCACCTGGCCGGATCACATCTGGGTCCGGTGACGACCAGTCATGCTCAGGTCAGCTATCCCGGCCTGGGTGGTGGCGGCACGGGCGGCATGAACATGGGCGGCAGCGGCTCCAGCGGTAGTGGCTCCGGCGGCAGCCAGGAGGTCCCGCCGGCGGTCCGGCTGCGGGGCGGCCACTCGTGAGCGCCACCGAGACCACCGTCGAGGCCGAACTCGTCGTCGGCGGCATGACCTGCGGATCGTGCGCCGCCCGGATCGAGCGGCGGCTGAACCGGCTGGACGGCGTGGCCGCCACCGTCAACTACGCCACCGGTCGGGCGTACTTCGCCAGCCTGGGCGGGCGGGACGCCGGCGAACTCATCGGCGTGATCGAGTCGACCGGCTACACCGCTTCACGGCCGGCCCCGCCGGCTTCGGACGACTCGCCCCCGGCCGACCCGGAGACCCGGGCGCTGGCCTGGCGGCTCGCGGTCTGCGTCCCGCTGGCGGCGGCCGTCATCGTGCTGGCCATGGTGCCCGCCGCGCAGTTCACCGGCTGGCAGTGGGTGAGCCTGGCGCTGGCCGCGCCGGTCGCGACCTGGGGGGCGTGGCCGCTGCACCGGGCCGCCTGGTACGGGCTCGGCCACGGGGCCGCCACGATGGACACCCTGGTCAGCGTGGGCGTCGGTGCGTCGTTCGGCTGGTCGGTGTACGCGCTGCTTTTCGGCGGGGCGGGCATGACCGGGATGCGGATGTCGTTCGCCTTCACGTTCGGGCAGGCCAGCGGGCAGACCCTGTACCTGGAGGCCGCCGCCGGGGTGACCACGGCGGTGCTGGCCGGGCGGTATCTGGAGGCCCGGGCCAGGGTCCGGTCGGGGTCCGCGCTGTCGGCGCTGGCCGCCCTGGGCGCCAAGACGGTCGCGGTGCTGCGCGACGGGGTTGAGCAGCGGGTGCCTGCTGGCTCGCTGGTGGCGGGAGACCTGTTCGTGGTCCGGCCGGGGGAGAAGATCGCCACCGACGGGGTAGTGGTCGAGGGGAGCTCCGCGGTGGACGCCTCGCTGATCACCGGGGAGTCGATGCCGTCCGAGGTGGGGCCGGGCGGCGAGGTGACCGGGGCCACCGTGAACATGAGCGGGCGGCTGGTGGTGCGGGCCACCCGGGTCGGTTCCGACACGCTGCTCGCGCAGATCACCCGCCTGGTCAGCCAGGCGCAGAGCACCAAGGCCAGCGCGCAGCGGCTGGCGGACCGGATCGCCGCCGTGTTCGTGCCGTGCGTGATCGCCCTGTCGGTGGCCACGCTCGGCTTCTGGCTGGGGGTCGGCCTGCCCGCGGCTGCGGCCTGGAGCGCCGCGGTCGCCGTGCTCGTGGTCGCGTGCCCGTGCGCGCTCGGGCTGGCCACGCCCACCGCGCTGCTGGCCGCCGTGGGCCGCGGCGCGGAGCTGGGCATCCTGGTCAAGAGCGCCCAGGCCCTCGAGTCGGCCGGCCGGATCCGCACCGTCGTCCTGGACAAGACCGGCACCCTGACCACCGGCGTCATGACCGTGCACGGGGTGGTCACGGCCGGCCCCGCCGAGGACGAGGCCCTGCGGCTGGCCGGGGCGGTGGAGGACGCCTCTGAGCACCCCATCGGCCAGGCGGTCGCGCGTTTTGCCGCCGAACGTCTGGGCTCATTGCCCCGGGTGACCGGCTTCGCCGCGCTGCCCGGCGCCGGGGTGCGCGGGACCGTGAATGGCCGCGTGGTCAGCGTCGGCAGCCGGCGCATGTTCGGCGAGCTGTCGCTGGTGGTGCCTCCGCCCCTGCGGCAGGCCGCCGAGGCCGCCGAGGAGGCGGGCCGGACCGCGGTACTGGTCGGCTGGGACGGCGAGGCGCGGGCCGCACTGGTGATCGCCGACCAGCTCAAGCCGCACGCGACCGCGGCCGTGGCCTGGGTCCGCGACCTGGGCCTGCGGCCGGTCCTGCTGACCGGCGATAACCGGCGCGCCGCGCTCGCGGTGGCGAGCCAGCTGGGCATCCCGACCGCCGACGTGTTCGCCGGGGTGCGGCCCGAAGGGAAGGTCGAGGCCATCCGCGCGCTGCAATCATCTGGGGTGGCCGTCGCTTTCGTGGGTGACGGGGTGAACGACGCTGCGGCGCTGGCCCAGGCCGACCTCGGCATGGCCATCGGCGCGAATGGAGGGAATGGGGCGAATGGAGGCAGCGCCGACGCGGCCATCGGCGCGGCGGACCTGACGCTGGTCAGCAGCGACCCGCTGAGCATCGTCTCGGCCGTCAAGCTGGCCCGGGCCACCATGGCCGTAATCCGCGCCAACCTGGCCTGGGCGTCCGGCTACAACCTGATCGCGATTCCGCTCGCGGCGCTCGGCTACCTCAACCCGTTGTTCGCCGGGATCGCGATGTCGGCCAGCTCGCTGTTCGTAGTGGCCAGCAGCCTCCGGCTGCGGCGGTTCCACCGGTGACCGCCACGGCCGCGCCGAGCGCTGCGCCCGCGCCGACCGAGCCGGCCCGGAACGTGGCGCGAGAGCTGGCGCGGGCCGCGTTCGGGCCGGTGATCTGCGCGGTGGTGCTGACCGGGCTGCTGTCCGCCTGGGTCGCCACCGGCGGGGCAGGCACCTTGTCCCGGGTCCGGCTGCAGGTCACCCTGGCGGCCGTCCCGATGCGCGCCTTCACCCCGCAGGCCGCCGCGGCGGTCGGCTCCGCGACCACGTTCCTCACCATCCGCAACCTCAGCGGCACCCCCGACGAGCTCGCCGCCGTTCGCAGCCCGATCGCCCGGCATGTCGTCCTGACCGTACGCAGCGGACCCGCCGGCCCGAGGGTCGTCGTCAGCGACCTGGCCATTCCCGCGCACGGGACCGTTACCCTCAGCCCGTTCGGCGATGACGTCGTGCTCCGGGACCCGGCGGCGTTCGAGGCCAGCCAGAGCGTGCCGCTCATCCTGACCTTCCGGCACGCCGGAACGGTCACCGTCGAGGCGGCCGTCACCGCTCCCGGTACTCCCTGACCGGCCTGCCGGGGTCACGGGACCTATGGCTTTCGCGCCACGCCGGCCAGGCACCAGAACTTGCTTGGGTCGCTGGGCACGTCGGCGGGCGAGTCCGGCCGCCACAGCGGGATGTGGACCAGCCCGGGGTCGACGAGCTCGAAGTCGCCGAACAGGCGCATGATCTCCGCCCGGGAGCGTACGTGACTTTGGGTGGCGACGTTGCGGTTGAACACCTTTTCCACCGCCCGCACCACCGTCGGCTCGCCCTCAGCCGTGCCATGGCACACAACCAGGTAGCTGCCAGGCGCCAGCGTATCGCGCAGCGTGGCCACGACACCCCAGGGGTCGTCCGCGTCGGCGATGTAGTGCAGGACCGAGACCAGCAGCAGCCCGGCCGGCTCGCTGAAGTCGATCAGCCGCCAGGTGTCTTCATGGGCGAGGATCTTCTCCGGCTCGCGCAGGTCACCCTCGATGATCGCGGCGTTTTCTTGGCCCGCCAGGATTGTCCTGCTGTGCGCGATCGCGACCGGGTCGATATCGGCGTACACCACCCGGGCGCCGCGGATGACTCGCTGAGCAACCTCGTGCACATTGCCTTCGGTCGGTATGCCCGAGCCGATGTCGAGGAACTGGCGGATCCCGGCCTCGGCGAGGAACCGCACCGCCCGGCCGAGGAACGCGCGGTTCGCCCGGGCGATCGCCCGGACGTCAGGTTCGACCGCCGCGAGCGCCCGGCCCACGTCCTGGTCGGCCAGGAAGTTGTGGGTGCCGCCTAGCAGGTAGTCATAGATCCGGGCGATGTTCGCCCGCCTGACGTCGACTCCTGGCGATACCCAGTCCGGCTCGCCAGCCGTCACGGCCTGCCTCCTTGCTCTCCACTGAGACGTCCGTGATGCGATAGATTTCGTATTTGCGTGATATCTCAGGGTAAGAGTAACGGCTGCCGGTACCGAGCCGCCACGGGGCGATTGGCCGACGGCCATGGCCCGGCAGGCCGCCTCTCCCGCTGGGCGTGTCCAAGGTTGGTGCCGATACTGGTGGAATCGCAGATGGCCGGGGATGGTCAGCCCGTGCTGCCGCGGCGGCGCGAGCCGGACCTGTCTGGCCTGGCCGCGTTCACCCTGGATCCAGGGGGTCGGGTCGTTTCCTGGTCGGTGACCGCCACGGCCCTGTTCGGGTACCAGGCGCGCGCAGCCATCGGGCATGACGTGTGCGACGTGCTGCTGACCGGGCCTGGCCAGCGCGAACTGGTCGGCCATGCGCTGGCCGAGGTCGCAGCCGGGCGGGTGTGGACCACGACCGTGGCCGGCGGTTCTCTCGGCGAGGGCCGGTTCGCGCTCCGCTGGGAGCCGCTGGCAGGGCCGGACGGCACCGTGCTGGTGATTGTCCAGCGGGCCTGGCCGCAGCACGCGCCGAACTGGCTGAACGAGGCCGCGGCCCGGATCGGCAGCAGCCTGGACCTCGCCCAGACCGCATCCGAGGTCGTCGATGCTGCCGTTCCCTGGTTCGCCGACGCGGCCGCCATCTACGCGGTCGAACGCCTGCTCGCCGCCGATGAGCTCGCCTCGCCCCGAGCCGGGCCCGGTTCGGCGGTGCGGCGGCTGGCGGCCCGCCTGTCGGGCCAGGGCGAAGCCGTCACCGACACTCCGCTACCCCCCGGCGAGGTACTCGTCCTCGGCGCGGACACCCTTCGCTCACGGGCGATGGCGACCGGGGAGCCGGTATTGTCCGGCCAGCCAGCTAGCGAGATCGCCGCGCCGACCACCCACGATCCCGACAGCCCGGAGATCGCCGCTGGCTGTACCTCGTTCCTGGCCATGCCCCTGATCGCCCGCGGCCTAATGGTGGGGTGCGCGGTGTTCGGGCGGGCAGCGGCCAGCCCCGCGTTCAACTCCGGTGACGTCACGCTGGCCGATGCGCTGGCCTCGCGCGCGGCGGTGGGCATCGACAACGCTCGCCTTTATGACCGGGAGCGACGGACCGCGCTGGCGCTGCAGCGGGGGCTGCTGCCCGGCCAGCCTGATATCCCGGCGGGCATGGAGGTGGCGCACGCCTACCTCCCCGTCGGCGATCATGTCGTGGGCGGCGACTGGCATGACATCGTCCCGCTGCCCGACGGCCGGGCGGCGCTCATCGTCGGCGATGCGATGGGTCACGGCCCAGAAGCCGCGGCGGTCATGGTGCAGCTGCGCACTGCCGCGCACACCCTGGCCGAGCTGGGCCTGCCGCCAGGGCAGGTGCTGTGCAGGCTGGACACGATGGCGGCAGGAATGGACAAGATGGCCGCGGGAATGACCGCGGCGCCGTTCGCCACCTGTGTCTACGCGGTGATCGACCCGGCAGGCGGCGCCAGCGAGATCGTCCAGGCTGGTCACCTGCCACCGGTGCTCGTGCTGCCCGGCGGGGCGACCGAGGTGCTCGACCTTCCGCCCGGACTCCCGCTGGGCCTCGGCGCCGGATCCTTCCAGGTCACCCAGTTCAGCCTCACCCCGGGAGCCACCCTCGCGCTGTACACCGACGGGCTGGTCGAAAGCCGCACGCGGCCCATCGACGAGGGGCTGGCCGCGCTCCGCGGCGCGCTCAGCTCCGCGCTGGCCCGGCCCGGCAGCACGCTAGACGGCACCTGCCAGACGGTAACCCAGCTGCTGTGCGAGCACGGTGAGGACGACATCACCCTCATGCTCGCCCGCACCCGCCGGTGACGACCTGCGGGGCGCCGTTCGAGATTGGAGACCGGCCAGAGCATCGTGCGGGAGACCAGCGCAGCGTCCCGCATGCCCATTGGTCCACGACGCGCTAATTCTCTGAATAAGCACAATATGGGCGCCGCCCACCACTTTATTCAGAAAATCTACCGATCTGATATGGCCGACTGGCAGCTGCAGCGGGCGGACCGCGCCAATATCTGGCCGCCGACTATGATAGGCGGGATGTCACGCGGCCAGGCGTCTTCCAGCTGGTGTCATGGTGGGACAATGCCGAGAGTTTCCGCCGCTATATGCCGTCGGCGGACCAGCGGATTTCCCACCCGCGGATTCCGAATGCGCCGGACCGGCCGCGTGGCACCGGAGTCCGTCGTTATGTGCTGCTGCCAGATAGCTGACTGGGCCCAGGGGAACTCGTTACCGCTGCGGCCATGCTGCGCTAGGGCACCGGATGGGGGCCACCAATGAGCCAGGACACCGGAACGCAGGCGGAGCCGCACTACCAAGTGCCGGGCGCTGTGCACGAGGCGACGCGTTCCCTGCTCCGGTTGCGCACCGGCGGCGACGCCCGGCGCGTCGCCGAGCACCTGGTCCGTGAGCTCGGCGGCCGAGTGGTCCCGGCCGGAACGGACGACCCGAGCGTGATCCCGGTCGACGTCTCGTTCGGCGACGGTGAGCCGCTGCTGCCCGCTGCGCCACCCGGCAGCGCGGCGCGCGCCCTCCTCGACAGGCACCTGGCGTCCTTCCTGCTCGACGCCCGGCATGTACTGCAGCTCAGCGGACTGAACGAGCGGCTAGCCGAGTCCGCGTCGACCGACTTGCTGACCGGCCTCCCCAACCGCCGCATGCTCGATCGTGCCCTCGGCAGGCTCTCCGCCGATGACACCGTGATCATGCTGGACCTCGACCACTTCAAGCAGGTCAACGACAATTTCGGGCACGCGGCCGGCGATGGGGTGCTGCGCGTGTTTGGCAGCGTGCTGCGCGGCACCGTCAGGGGTCGCGACACCGTCGGACGATTCGGCGGTGAGGAGTTCCTCGTCGTCCTTGCTGCTGGCGGGGACGCGGACGTCTTCCTCCGGCGGCTGCGCGCCGAATGGCTGGCCCAGCGGCCGCTTCCGATCACCTTCTCGGCGGGCATCGCCATGTCGGCAGGCGATCCCGACGAGACCGTGAGCCTGGCCGACCAGGCCCTCTACCGGGCCAAGGAGGCCGGCCGCGACCGGTGGATCTGGGCCACGGGCCGCCGGCCTGCCAGTGACCGGCCGCCGCGCGACTACGTCCAGACCTACCTTCACGATGCCGTCCGCGGCGACCGGCGGGCGGCGGTCCGGCTCACGCTTGACTTGCTGGACCAGCGTGTATCCCGGGAGCGGATCGTCGTGGACCTCCTGGCCGCAGCTCAGCGCGAAGTCGGCCAGCGCTGGTACTGCAACGAGCTCACCTCGGCCGACGAGCACCTCGCCTCCGGGGTGACCGCGGCGGCGCTGGACACGCTCATGAGCGAGGCGAGCCAGTCAGCCGGCGATTGCCGCACCGTGGTCTCATGCGCGGAGGGTGACTTCCATTCGCTGGCCGCGCAGATGTTCGGCGAGTTGCTGCGCGAGCACGGCGTAGCCGTCACGGTGCTTGGTGCCTCGACGCCGGCCGACGTGGTAGCGGAGTTTCTCGCCCGCTCGGGCGCCGACTCGCTGGCGATCTCGTGCAGCGTTCCCATCTTCTTCCTGGGCACGGTGCGCCTCATCGACGCCGCGCACCGGCAGGGGATCCCCGTCATCGCGGGTGGCCCGGCGTTCGGCAGCGGCCCCCGCCGGGCCGGGCGTCTGGGTGCCGACGCATGGGCGCTCACGGCGGCCGACGCCGCGGCGATCCTGTTGGGCTGGAAGTCAGAGCCGCCTTCGGTCAGTCGCGAGCCGACGCTGGTCGACCCGGTGGCACTCCGTCTCACCGCTCAGGCCGATGCGCTGGGCGGTGCCGCGCTCGACGGCCTCGCCGTCCGCTTCCCGCCGATGGCCGGTTACGACGAACGCCAGATGGCTCGCACCCGGGAGGATCTTGTGTTCATCGTCCAGTTCCTGGCCGCCACGCTGCTCGCCGCTGATCAGGCGGTCTTCGGTGACTTCCTCGACTGGCTGCAGAACCTGCTCGTCCAGCGCGGTGTGCCGCCGCAGGCCCTGATCGCGGGGCTCGAGGCCCTCCGGCCCGCGGTCGAGGCCGTCGATACCGGAGCAGCGCTGCTGCTCGACCTCGGACGCCAGGAACTCCTAGACGGGCTGTGCTGACCCCGTGTTACCTGGCCCCGCCGGGGGGATCACGAGCGAAGGACCTGACAAAGCCGCGTTAGCAGTGCCCAGTTTGACCGGGTAGCCTCTATGTCGACGCTTACGATCTCTCGGTCACATATCACACGGAACGAGGCATCAAGGTATTCTGCCTCGCCGGGCTCCTCTTTTATGCAGTGCCCGCCGACGAGGCTGATGCCTTGTTAGTACTGGCCATCCGTCATTCGCGTGACCACCGCGGTCGGCGGTGCACGCGGGCTCGTGGCAAGGAGCAGCCGCATGATTGAGGCGCGCGATCTCACCAAGCTTTACGGACGCAAAGCGGCCGTGGATCATCTGACCTTCACCGTCGAGCCGGGCCGGGTGACGGGATTCCTCGGGCCCAATGGCGCTGGCAAGTCCACCACCATGCGCCTCATCCTGGGCCTTGACCGGCCGCAGACGGGCATCGCGCTTATCAACGGCCGACGCTATCGTGACCTGCAGAATCCGCTGCAGACCGTCGGCGCGCTGCTTGAGGCTAAGACCGTGCACCCCGGCCGCAGTGCCCGCGACCACCTGTCGTTCCTGGCCCAGACTCAGGGTCTGCCTGCCCGCCGGGTCGAGGAGGTGCTGGGCCTGGTGGGTCTGCAGGACGTGGCCGGCAAGCGGGCCGGCGGCTTCTCGCTCGGCATGAGCCAGCGGCTCGGCGTGGCCGTGGCCATGCTCGGCGACCCGGCGGTCCTGCTGCTTGACGAGCCGGTCAACGGGCTCGATCCCGAAGGCGTGTTGTGGATCAGGAACCTGATGAAGCGGCTCGCCGCCGAGGGTCGCACCATCCTGGTGTCCAGTCACCTGATGAACGAGATGGCCGTCACCGCCGACCACCTGATCGTCATCGGCCGGGGCAAGCTCATCACCGAGGCCAGCACCGAGGATGTGATCGCGCGCAGCGCGGACAAGTCGGTCCGGGTGCGCACCCCCGACGCGGACCGGCTAGCCGACCTGATCACGGCGGCAGGCGGGAAGGTGGTGCCGGGCACGTCGGCCCCGGGGGAGGGCGCCTGGCTGCTCACGGTCACGGGCCTGGAGTCCTCCCGGATCGGCGAGCTCGCCGCGTCCGGGTCAATCGTGCTGCACGAGCTGACCCCGCTGGCCTCGCTGGAAGGGGCGTTCATGGAACTGACGTCCGGCAGCCTGGAATTCGGCGTACCCGGCCAGGATCCGGTGAACGCCGGGGAGGGGAGGGCCCGATGACGACCACGTCACCTGTTACCCCGACCCGCGGGCCCTCAGGCCAGGCTCCCGGCCACCGCGCCGGATTCGTCGGCCTGATGCGCGCCGAGTGGACAAAGATCCGCTCGGTGCGCTCCACGGTCTGGACGCTCGTCATTTTCGTCGTGGTGTGCATCGGCTTCACCGCGCTGATCTCCTGGCTGACCGAGTCGCACTGGTACGGCCCGAGGGCCGCGGCGCGGGACGCCAGGGCCATCGTCGACCCGGTCGGCTTCATCCTGGGCACAGGAATCGGACTGGGGCAGCTCGCCATCTGCGTCCTGGGTGTGCTGGTCATTACCAGCGAGTACTCGACCGGGGTTATCCGCGCCTCGCTGCTGGCCGTCCCGCGCCGGATACCGGTGCTGGCCGCCAAGGCGGTGGTGTTCGCCGTTCTGCTGATCGTCGTAACCGAGATCGTCGCCTTCTGCTCGTTCTTCGTCGGCTCGGCCATCCTGCACGCCCACGTCCCGGTGTCGCTGAGCGGCTCGGGCGTCACCCGCGCGGTCATCGGCGCCGGGCTGTACCTCACCGTGCTGGGGCTGTTCGCGCTGGCGATCGGCACCATGATCCGGCATACCGCCGGCGCCATCTCCACGACCATCGGCATCGTCTTCGTGCTGCCGTTCCTGTCTGGGCTGCTGCCGAGCAGCTGGGGCGCGCACATCAACGCCTACCTGCCCGAGCAGGCCGGAACGCTGATCACGGACACGCACGAGCAGTCCGGTGACCTGCTGTCGCCCTGGCAGGGGTTCGGGGTGCTGTGCATCTGGACGGTGCTGGCGCTGGCGGTCGCCGCCTACCTGCTCGAACGCCGCGACGCCTGAACCACCCGCGTACCACTGCTCCGAGGCGCTCGCCACTCAGCTGCCCGTTTCCCACGCCCGGCACGGAGCGTGGCCGGCACGATGTTCCACCGTGCCGGTCAGGAGCGGCATGATGTTCCACCGTGCCGGCCGGCGCGCTGAATGGAGCAGACGCCACGACGGGAGGAACCCAGCTGAGGCGATGCGCGCCTCGTCACCCGCACCCCGCACGTACACGGCCTGCCCGTGCTCATCGTGAGCACCGCCGCCGCGGTAAGTCCTAGCCCGGCTCCGATCACCGGCATGACCTGCGCCGCCTGCGCCGCGGTTCAGCGGCTGACAGGAAGCGGCGTGTCGCCCGCCCGTTCGGCCCGCTCGGCGGCGGCGGTGATGTTCTTGAGCATGCCGCCGAACACCACGCCGTGGAACGGCGAAATGGACCGCCAGTACGCATGACCGGCGAGCCCGCGCGGCCGGAAGATCGCCCGCTGGCGGTAGGTGGTCAGCCCGTCAGGGTCCTGGCCCACCGCCAGCTCGAGCCAGGCCAGGCCCGGCAGCTTCATCTCGGCGCGCAGCCGCAGCAGTTTTCCCGGCTCGATCGTCTCCACCCGCCAGAAATCCAGGGCGTCGCCGATGAGCAGATGCCGGGGGTCGCGGCGGCCGCGGCGCAGTCCGACCCCGCCGGCCAGCCGGTCGAGCAGCCCGCGGACGGCCCAGGCGGCGGGGAAGGAGTACCACCCGGTCTCGCCGCCGATGCCCTCGATCACCCGCCACAGCGCCGCGGGCGAGGCGTGCACGACGCTGTGCCGCGCGTCGACGTACAGGGATCCGCCGGCCCACGACGGGTCGGTCGGCAGCGGGTCGCTGGGCGCGCCGGGTGTCGCGGCTGAGGACCAGCGGGTGGAGACGGCGCCCTCGCGGGTGTACCGCAGGGCCGCGGCGATGGCCGCCTCCAGGGTCAGCAGCCCGCCGGGCGGGTCCGGGATGTACCCGGTGATGTCGTGCTCGGAGCAGACGACCTCGTTCCGCAAGGATTCGACGAGCGGTCTGGCCAGGCTGGCGGGCACCGGCGTCACCAGCCCGACCCACAGCGACGACAGCCGCGGTGTCAGCACGGGCACCTTCACGATGACCCGCGGCGTGAGCCCGGCCACTGCGGCGTACCGGCGCATCATCTCCACGTAGCTGAGCACGTCCGGGCCGCCGATGTCGAAGCTGCGGCTGACCTGCGCCGGCAGCGCGGCGCTGCCGACCAGGTAACGCAGCACGTCACGGACGGCTATCGGCTGGATGCGGGTGTCCACCCACCGGGGGGTGACCATGGCCGGCAGGCGTTCGGTGAGGTAGCGAAGCATCTCGAACGACGCCGATCCGCTGCCGATGATCACCGCGGCCTGCAGCGCGGCCGTCGGCACGCCGCTGGCCAGCAGGATGTCGCCGACTTCGGCGCGGGAGCGCAGGTGCGGAGACAGTGTCCCGGCCTGCCCGGAGATGATGCCGCCCAGATAGATGATGCGCTGCACGCCCGCGGCTTTGGCGGCCGCGGCGAAGGTCTTCGCCGCGGTGCGGTCGCGCTGTTCGAACGACGCGTCCGTGCCGAGGGAGTGGATGAGGTAGTAGGCCACGTCCACGCCCTGCAGGGCGCGCCGCACCGCGCTCTGGTCCGTCGCGTCGGCGACGGCGACCTCGAACGTCGTCCGACCACGGGCGGTCGCTGAGCTTGCCCGGATCGCGCGCCATGCAGCGGACCGCGTATCCCGCGCTCAGCAGCTCCGGGACGAGCCGGCCGCCGATGTACCCCGACGCGCCGGTAACCAGGCAGTGAATTCGTGATGACATAGTGTCAAGTGTTACACGACCCCGCCTGGGTGATCATGGGCGCAGGGCCTGTGACCAGGCCCTGCGCCCGCGGGAACCCGTTTAGGCGGTGCGGCTCAGGACGACCTTGAGCGCGCCCGTCTCGGCGGCCCGGCCGAACACGTCGTAGGCCGCGTCGAACTCATCAAGCGTGAAGTGGTGGGTGATGAACCGCCCGGCGTCGACCTGGTGGGTTTCCAGTAGGTGTAGCAACGTCACGGTGGCGTACGCGTCGACCAGGCCGGTCGTGATGGTGACGTTCTTGATCCACAGGTCCTCGAGGTGCAGCGTGGCAGGCTCGCCGTGCACGCCGATGTTGGCGATATGACCGCCGGGCCGGATCAGCCGGGCGGCGAGCTCGAAGGTGGCGGGCACGCCGACCGCTTCGATCGCCACGTCGGCGCCCAGCCCGTCAGTCAGCTCGCGGATCACCTCCAGCGGATCCTGGCGGCCGTTGTTGACGACGATGTCCGCGCCGAAGTTCTTCGCCGCATCCAGGCGGATGTCAGCCAGGTCGATCGCGACGACGTGGCTGGGGCTGAACAGGCGGGCGCCCGTGATCGCGGCCAGGCCGATGGGACCGGCCCCGACGATCGCGACCACGTCGCCTGGCTGGACGTTGCCGTTGAGCACGCCGACCTCATAGGCGGTCGGCAGGATGTCCGCCATCATCAGGATGTCCTCGTCGGACGCGCCGGCCGGGAGCGGGTAGGTGGAGGTGTCGGCGAAGGGGACCCGGACGTATTCGGCCTGGGTGCCGTCGATCTTGTGGCCGAGGATCCAGCCGCCGCCACCGAGGCACTGCCCGGCGTGCCCCTCGCGGCAGTACCGGCAGGTCCCGCACGAGGAGATACACGACACGAGGACGCGGTCCCCGGCCTTGACCGTCTTCACGCCGCTGCCGACCGACTCGACCGTTCCGACCGCCTCGTGGCCCAGGATCCGCCCGTCCGTGACGGCCGGCACGTCGCCCTTGAGAATATGCAGGTCGGTACCGCAAATCGTCGTGGCGTCGACCCGCACGATAGCGTCCGTGTCGGCGATTACCGCTGGCTTCGGCACGTCCTCCCAGGCCTTCACGCCTGGTCCGTGGTACACAAGAGCTCGCATGAGCATCTCCACATCGTTGGGGGTTTGTTAAGACGCTGGCCGCCGCGGCCGTCCGGCGGCAGGGCCGAAGGGCCCGCCACGCCAGAGCCGAATGTCCTGCTGAACCGAGGCGATGAGTTCGGTCGGCCTGATGCGTCAGCACTGATGGAGACCGAGAACCTGCCGGAGGGGGCATCCATGACCGACCCGAAGACTCACACCCTGGACGTGCCGGGCGCCGTGCTCACCTACGACGTCCGAAGCGACGAAGCCAGTACTCACCCGGTCCTGCTGATCATCGGGTCGCCGATGGGCGCTACCGGATTCGGCACCCTGGCCGGCCATTTCACCGACCGGACGGTCGTGACCTACGACCCCCGCGGCGCGGACCGCAGCCGGCGCACCGACGGCGCCGCCGAGACCACGCCGGATGAGCACGCGGACGACCTGCACCGGCTGATCCGCGCGCTGGACGCCGGGCCGGTGGACATCTTCGCCAGCAGCGGCGGCGCCGTCAACGCGCTGGCCCTGGTGGCCAGGCACCCGGAGCAGGTCCGGACGCTGGTGGCGCACGAGCCGCCCGCCTCCCGGGAGCTGCCGGACCGCGAGCCGGTGCTGGCCGCGTGCGCGGACATCCGCCAGACCTACCAGCGCAGCGGCTTCGGCCCGGCGATGGCGAAGTTCATCGCGCTGGTCAGCTACCAAGGCCCGCTGCCGGCTGGTTACGCTGACCAGCCCGGCCCGGATCCCGCCGCCTTCGGGTTGCCGGCCGGGGACGACGGCTCCCGGGACGACCCGCTCCTCGGCCAGAACATCGTCACCTGCAATAGCTACCGGCACGATTTCGGCGCGCTCCGCGCCGCGTCGACCCGTGTGGTGATCGGGGTCGGAGCGGAATCCGGCCAGATGATCGCGGGCCGCGCGGGCCTGGCCGTGGCCGGGCGGCTCGGCACGCCCCCCGTCACCTTCCCCGGCGGCCACGGCGGATTCCTCGGCGGCGAATACGGCCAGACGGGCGAGCCGGACGCCTTCGCCGCCACCTTGCACAAGGTCCTCGCCGGCTGATGGCACGCGGATCGCCACCGTCAGCTCGCCGAACGGGCGGGCGATCAAGGAAAGCCTGTAACCCAGGACACGATTCCTGCCGTCGGCTGACCCGCGTGACAGCCCTGCTAGATCGTCCGGCGCAGTGTTAACATGCGCTGATGTCAAGACGGGCGCGCGACCCCCGGCCGGCTGGCGCCGCGGGTACGGTGGCGGAGCAGCTGGCCGAAGGGCTTGCGGGCACAGGCGGGCCACTCCGCCAGCATGTCGCCGAGGGGCTGCGCGATCTGGGTGCCGTGGACCTGGCGGTCTACTCCGCGGTAGCCGACACGCCCACCCCGTCTCTCGACGAGCCGCTACGCCGACTCTCCAACGCCGCCAATAACTCCGGCCTCTGGTTCGCGATAGCGGCCGCGCTCGCGCTGGCGGGCGGTGGCGCCGGGCGCCGGGCCGCGTTGCGCGGGACGCTGGCCATCGGCGCCACGTCCGCGCTGGTGAACCTCGCGGTCAAGTCCCTCTGGGCTCGGCAGCGGCCAGACCGGGCCGGTGTGGGAGTCCCGGTCTGGCGTAACGTGCGGATGCCGACCTCTACGTCGTTCCCGTCCGGCCACGCGGCGTCGGGATTCGCCTTTGCCGCGGCTATCGGCCGGGATCAGCCCTGGCTCGGCCTCGGGCTACGCTTCCTGGCGGCGGCCGTAGGATACTCCCGGGTGCACACCGGAGTGCACTACCCGGGCGACGTCGTGGTCGGCTCGCTCATCGGCGAGGGCACCGGACAGGCCGTGGCCGGCCTGGTGGACCGGTTGCAGCCTCCTCGAAACCCCGCCTCGTCGAGCAGCGATCAGCAGCGTGAGCAGCCGCCGGATGCCGAGAATGCTCCCCATAAAGGCCGGAGCTAAAATTGCTCGCATCAGGGCACGCGTCCCGGAGGTCCAGCCATGACGACGACTGCGCCCGCGACCGCTCCCGCCCAGGGTACCGAGGAGATCCAGGACGCCGGTCACGTCGACGCCCTCATCGTCGGCGCCGGGGTCTCCGGCATCGGCGCCGCGTACCACCTGCGGGACCAGTTCCCCGACCGGACCTTCGTCATCCTGGACGCCCAGGACAACCGGGGCGGAACCTGGTGGACCCATCGGTACCCGGGCGTGCGCTCCGACAGCGACCTGTTCACCTACGGCTACCGGTTCAAGCCGTGGCGCGGCGCGTCGATCGCGGCGGGCGAGGAGATCCTCGCCTACCTCGACGAGGTCATTGACGAGTACGACCTCGACCACTACATCCGCTACCGGCACCGGGTCACTGCGGCCAGCTGGTCTACCGAGGACCGCCGGTGGACCGTCGAGGTTACCCGGGACGACACCGGACAGCAGCTGCGGTTCACCACTGCGGCCGTGGTCCGATCCGGAGAACTTCAACCCGGGCTATGTCATGCGCTCGCAGCACATCCTGTTCAAACAGGGCGATCGCGAGCCGTGGACCCACATGCTTGAGCACGAGCAGGAGCGCGAGATCCTGCCGGAGGCGGACCTCAACGACGGGACGCTCGTCTACCGCTGAGCCCGCTACGTCGTAGCCTCACGCTCCGGTATCACCCTTGGCCGTCGTATCATGATCAGGGAGTTGCTTTTATGCATGTCGTCAACATCGTCATCTTCACCGGCTGGGCAGCCTTCTGGCTCTACTGGCTCGTGGCGTCCATCGGCGTCAAGGTCGGCCAGACACGATGGACCAGGTTCGCAGGCCTCCGTCTCGGTGTCATTCTCGTCATCCTTCTGTTGGTGCGTGTCAGGGCTCTCAAAGGGCATACGGCCATTAGCGACCCGTGGCTGCAGGGCATCGGCCTGGCCGTCTTCCTGCTGGGGTTGGCGCTGGCCATCTGGGCCAGGGTGTACCTCGGCCAGAACTGGGGAATGCCGATGTCTCAGAAGGCCGACCCGGAACTCGTCACAACCGGTCCGTACCGGAGCATTCGCCACCCGATCTACTCGGGAATCATCCTTGCGATGATCGGCACGACGATCGCCGTCAGCCTGTACTGGCTGGTAGCGGTCGCATTGCTGGGGGCGTACTTCGTCTACAGCGCCACCGTGGAGGAGCGCTTCATGGCCCGCCGCTTCCCGGACACCTATCCCGAGTACAAGCGGTCAACCAAGATGCTGATCCCCCTCATCTTCTGAGCGATGCGATGTTCAGCCCGCAAACCACCGCAATCGTGGCCCAAGCCCGGCAGCATTCGGTTGGGGACCTGCTGCACCGCAGCGCGGCCCGGTACCCGGGCAAGCTCGCCGTGGTAGCGGGGGACCTGCGGGTGACGTATGCAGAATTCAACGCGGCAGTCAGCCGGACCGCGCACGCCCTGGCTGGCCGCGGCCTGACCAAGGGGGACCGGCTGGCGCTGCTGAGCCACAACTGCTGGCAGTTCGTGCTTCTGGTCTTTGCCGCGGCCAGGATCGGCGTGGTTCTCGTGCCGATCAACTTCATGCTCGGCCCGGAGGAGATCGCGTTCATCCTCCGGCACTCCGGAGCCTCAGGGATGGTCGCCGAGGACGGCCTGGCGGCCTTCGCGCAGGAGGCGCTGGCCGCCGCGGGGGCCAAAGACGGCGTTCGGGGGTGGATCGGGCTCCACGGCGCCTCCCCGGCCGCGGGATGGGAGGACGTCGACGGCTGGTGGCAGTCCGGCGATGGCACCGCGCCGGACGTCGGGATTGCCGATGATGATCCGCTGCGGCTGATGTATACCTCGGGCACGGAGTCACGCCCCAAGGGCGTGATGTTGTCGTCGCGCTCGCTAATCAGCCAGTACGTCAGCTGCGTGGTTGACGGCGGGATGAGCGCGGATGATGTCGAGGTGCACGCGCTGCCGATGTACCACTGCGCGCAGCTGGACTGCTTCTTCTGCGTCGATGTTTACCTCGGCGCGACCAGCATCATCCTGCCCGGCCCGGACCCGGCCGCCCTGCTGGCGACCATCGCCGCCGAGAAGGTTACCAAGTTGTTTTGCCCGCCGACGGTGTGGATCTCGCTGCTGCGGCACCCCGACTTCGCGACCACGGACCTGTCCAGCCTGCGCAAGGGCTACTACGGCGCTTCGCCAATGCCGGCGGAGATCTTGAGGGAGCTGCAACGGCGGCTGCCGGACGTGCAGCTGTGGAACTTCTACGGCCAGACGGAGATGGCCCCGGTGGCCACCATCCTGGGCCCTTCCGAGCAGCTGGAGCGGGCGGGATCGGCAGGCCGGGCCGCGCTGAACGTGGAGACCATGGTCATCGGCGACGACGGCCACCCCGTCCGGCCCGGTCAGGTCGGCGAGATCGTGCACCGCAGCCCGCACGCGGCGCTGGGCTACTTCAACGACGAGGACAAGACGGCCGAAGCCTTTCGTGGCGGCTGGTTCCACTCCGGCGACCTGGGGGTCATGACCGAGGACGGCTACCTGTCGATCGTCGACCGGAAGAAGGACATGATCAAGACGGGCGGCGAGAACGTCGCCAGCCGCGAGGTCGAGGAGGCCATCTACGAGCTGGACGGCGTCGCCGAGGTCGCCGTCTTCGGGATCGGCCATCCGCGATGGGTCGAGGCGGTCACCGCCGTCGTCGTCCCCAAGGCCGACGCCAGCGTGACCACCGAGGACATCCGAGCCCACGCGAAGGAGAGGCTCGCCAGCTACAAGCGGCCTAAATACGTGGTCCTTGCCGGGGAGCTGCCGAAGAACCCCAGCGGCAAGATCCTCAAACGAGAACTACGCCAGCAGTACGCTGGCCTGGCCCGCGAAGGCTGAACGGAAACGCCGGTGCCGTCCAGGCCTGTGCCGTCCAGGCCTGTGCCGTCCAGGCCTGTGCCGTCCAGGTCGGCCGCGAGGATCCGGGCCAGCCGGACGGCGCCGAGGAAGACGCTCTCGAACGCGGACCGCCACGCGTCGTCCGTGGTGGTCGCGACGGTCCCTGGCGGCGATCCGCCCACGCTGATCAGCGCACCGTCCAGGCGGCCGAAACGGTCCCTGGCCGCCCCGATCAGCCGGCTCGGCGTGGCCGGGTCGGCGTTGTCCGCAATGACCCAGGCGACCGGGTCAGCTGTGGCGGCGTGCCGCGCGAGGCGCGCGGCGGCCGACGAGGCCGTGGCCTCGTGCCGGGCGCTGAGCAGCACGCGGGCCCCGTCTGCGACCAGTGCCTGCGCGGCGGCGAACCCAAGACCGCGGCTGCCGCCGGTCACGAGGTAAACCCTGTCCCGCAGTCCAAGATCCATCCGGCCATTCTGCCCTGGTGGGGGCGCGGGCTCGACCGGAAACACTCCCAGCCTCGGGAATCTCGGGTCGACGGGGTATCAGCGGGCAGGGACGCCGCTCTGTCTGGGTGAGAGGCCGCTTCGGCCCGTGTGCTGAGTTGCCTTGAGTCCCTCAGCTGCAGGGCGTAGCGCCGGTGTGCGTTCGTGGTGTCACAGTCGCGCGCCGCATGAAACGAGGAAGTGATCATGCAAGCGGAGAGTTGGGGCACGCCGTGTCTGGTCGTGCTGGCGCCGGAATCTGACCGCGGCCGACGAATCCCGCTGGATAAGGACTATCTGGTCCTAGGGCGTGAGCGCACCTGCGACGTGCGGTTCGACGACCCCTGCGTAAGCCGCACCCAAGCCGTGCTGCGGCGGCGCGGGAACGCGGTCTACGTTGAAGACCTCGGCTCCTCCGCGGGCACCTTCGTGAACGGGGAGGCCGCGGCCCCTGCCCGCGAGCTGAACACAGGCGACATGCTGACCTTCGCCACGGTGGAAGCGCGGCTGGAACCCGGCGGCTCCAGCGCCGACCAGACAATGACCATGCCGGCCAGGCCCGCCGGGCCGGCCTGGTCCAGCACATCGACAAGCAGGACGCCGACTATATCCACTACGACGAGCGCCGGTACAACTGGCACGTTCAGAACGTCAACCAGGAGCGCGAGAACTTCCTCCGCGAGGTCGCCGCGACCAGGACGAAGGCGCGGTGGCTAGCCTGGAGCGGCTTCCTGTTGTTCGTGGTGGGCTTCGGCATCTTCGCCGCCGCCGACCTGAGCTTCATCAAGAGCATCAGCGACTCCATCCAGAACGGCGACTCCGCACCCCCAACGACAAGCCCGTTCGGGCGGGAGGTCGGGGGCGTTCCCATCGGGCTGGCCGGCTGGGCGCTGGCCGCGGTGGGTGTGCTGATGCTCATCGTCGGGATCGTCCTGCACGTGGTCGCAACCTCGCGGCGCAAGCAGGCCTACCGCGAATTCCCGGTGCTCCCGCCCTGGCCGGGTGCCCAGCCGATGAGAAGAGGGTGACATGGAGATCCACGTAAAGAACCAGAGCGCTGGCGTCATCACCTACATCGAAGGCAACCAGGTGGTCTACGGCGGCCTGCACGGCAGCGTCGTCACCGACGAGGATGCGTGGCGGGCGGTAGGCGATCTCCGGGAGGCGCTGACGAGCGTGATCCTGGACGGACCCCGGGCGGCCGAGGCGCGGGCGCAGGTCGCGGAGCTCGACGGGGCAGTGCGCGCCCGGCGGCCGAACAAGGGCCGGGCTGCTGACATACTCAGACGGCTCACCGAGCTGCTGGCCGGCGCCGGATCGCTGACAACGCCAGGCGCCGCCCTGATGGGCCCGCTGCAGACCCTTGCTAGCTGGCTGGGAGCGCACGGAGCAGCGATCCTCGGCATGCTAGCCCTTTGACTTCCTCCCCGCCGTTAGGTAAACGACGGGGATTCCAGCCCTCGCAGGTCGGGGTTCCTGTGTCACAGGCAGCCGCGCGTTCACCGCAACGACTCCGCGGCCTTCACCGCCTTCCTGGCGATGCTGCACCAGGTGATCCCGCCGCGCCTGCGCACGAGCTCCACGGCCCTGTCGGCGGCCTGCGGCGAGGACCGGACCATGCCCAGGTCCTCAGCCCGGTAGCAGCAGATCGTGGCGGCCGCCCAGCACACCGTACGGGTCGAAGTCCGCGACTCATCGAGGATAAAAGATCAAACCATTATCCCGAACGACGCCGGTGCGTCCCCCGCGCCGGCGGCGAGCCCCGGCGGCATGGACGCTCACGGGGCTCCGGCCGTGGCTCGGCAAATCAGCTGACGGGGCTGTTCTAAGCGGCACCTTGAAGGTTTCGCCCAGCTCATCTCGGTCCCTCGCGGCCGTCGATCTTGTCAGCCCTGGGAGGGAACTCTCGCTGGCCGCTGGTCATCCCCAAGGCAAGACTCGCGCATGTCTCACTCCTAATTAGCGCTACGCCAGCGTGAACCGTTTCGGTCATCCCTGTCGTAGGTGAGTCACAGCAATCCAATTACGGCGGGACCGAGGCGCAGCAGGCGTGACGGGAGTGGGCCTTGCGCGGGGTCAAGCCTGATCGACAGCTTCAGGGGGTGGTATTCGGAATGCTCCGTCCAGGCGACGAGACAAGTTCAAGCTTGACCCTCCAGAAGGAATTGACTCGCTTTTCACATCTTTCGACATCAGTATCTAGCGATTGGGGTTAGTAATGCTTACAACCTTGCTGCTGGCCGGTATCGTAGCGGCACCGCTAGGCTTCGCCGGCCTGGTCTGGCCGGTAAAGCGGCACGCCGGTACCGTGGCCGGGCCGTGGCGGGCTCTCCGTCGGCTTCTGCTCACAGTGGCCGCCACAGCGGCGCTGGCAGCGGTGGTGGCGGTGTCCCTGGGGTTGCTCAGGGTTTCCGGGCACGACCGAGAGGTCGGCATCGCCGGCGTAGTGTTCGCCAGCCTAGCTTGGCTTCCGGCGACCCGCCGCTGGACCGCGCGGGCCCACCTGTGCTGGACGTCAAGCATCTTCCTGGTCATCGTCTACCTGACGTTCGCGCTGGAGTGGACCTTCGCCAGCCGATCGGGGAAGGTCAGCACCGCCGGCGGCGTGCTGCTCTGGGTTTTCGAGCTGTTCGGCGCCGTGCTGTCGTGCGCCTACCTGTGGGAGGTCTGCGAAGCGCTCGGTACGCAGCACTGCCGCAGGCGGGCAGCCCCTCAGGTCTCGTTGGCCACCAAGGACGGTGACCTGCCGATGATCAGCCTGCACGTCCCCGCCCATAACGAGCCGCCGGACATGGTCATCGACACGCTGCGGACCCTGGTGCGCCTTGACTACCCGCGGTATGAGGTGATCGTGATCGACGACAACACCGACGATGAAGCCCTGTGGCGCCCGGTCGAGCAGTGGTGCGCCAGGCACGGGGTCACGTTCGCCCATCTGGAGAACTGGCCGGGTTACAAGTCCGGGGCACTGAACTACGCGCTGCGCCACCTGACCGATCCGCAGGCGGAGGTTATCGGCGTGGTGGATTCGGACTACCAGATCAATCCGGGATTCCTGCGCAGCTGCGCGTCGGCCTTCGCCGACCCCTGGATCGGCTTCGTCCAGGCGCCGCAGGATTACCGCGGCTGGCGGCTGGCCGCTTATTACCGTCGCCTGTACTACTCCTACAGATATTTTTTCGCCATCTCTCAGCCGTCACGCAATGAACGCGACGGGGCCATCTTCGCCGGCACCATGGGGCTCATCCGGCGGGTGGCGCTAGACGAGCTGGGCGGCTGGGACGAGTGGTGCATCACCGAGGACGCGGAGATGTCGCTGCGCCTGCTGCGGGCCGGCTGGTCGGGCCTGCACCTGGATCAGTCCTGGGGCCACGGCATCATGCCGCTGACCTTCGAAGCGCTGAAGGGCCAGCGGTACCGGTGGTGCTTCGGCGGGATCCAGATCCTGCGCATGCACTGGCGGTCCCTGATTCCCGGCCGCACGTCGAAGCGCAACCACCTGTCCACCGCCCAGCGGTGGGCCTACCTTTCCGGCGCGATCCAGTGGTACGGCGACCTGCTCGGGCTCATCTTCTTCGTGTTCCTCCTCGTCGGCGCGGCGGACCTGACGACCGGCGACGGCCAGACATTCCGCAAGCTCACCCCGTGCCTGCTCACCACCGTGCCAGTGCTTGTCGCACTCGGGCTGGCGCGGGCGGTGGCGCTGCTCCGCCGCGGTACCGGCGCCACCTGGCGAGAAGCGGTCGGCGCGTTTTTCATCTGGCAGTCCACCTCCCTGGTGGTGGCGCGGGCCTCAGTGCTTGGCCTGTTCGCCCGGAAGGCGGTCTTCCTGCGCACCCCCAAGACGAGCGAGCACGTCAGGTGGTGGCAGGCGCTGCGGGCCAACTGGGCCGAATCCGCGCTGGCCCTGCTCGGCACGGCCGGCATCGCGGGGGCGCTGAGCAAGGCCACCCAGCCGAGCGGCCTGCTGCTTGCCGGGCTGCTCCTGTTCCCGACGCTCGGCATGGCCGCGGCGCCCTGCAATAGCTGGGCCGCCCGGCGCGCCTCACTGCCGCCCCGGCTGCGCGAGCGGCGGCGCACCGAGTACCGCCGCGAGCGCCGCGGGCGCCGGGCCTTCGCCATGGGCGCTGTAACGGGCGGGCTCGTCACCGCGCTGTGCGCGGTGATCGCGGCGGGGGTGCTGCTGTCCGCCCCGAACCACCTGGTGCACGTGCATAATCCAATCCGGCCCACCCCCAGCAGCAGGCCGACCCCATCGCGTCCTTCCCCGTCGCCTAGCCCCAGGACGCCGACACGGCCACGGCCCTCATCAGCCGCGCCGTCCAGCCTGCCCGCAGGCCTGCCGTCGGACGTACCCTCAGGCCTGCCTTCAGACCTGCCCTCGGACTTGCCGTCGGCCGTGCCGTCTGGCCTGTTTTCAGGTCTGTCGTGAACCCGCGCCAGAGAGTTGGGAGGCGCGGATACCGATACTGCCCACCACCTGACCGCGCCGACGCTCGGCAAGGCTCCGGGCTGAGTGATTCACGCTCCGGGGCAGCGTTTCCGGGCCTTTGGGCTTGGGTACTAAAACCTGCCAAGAAATCGGTTGGCCGAGTGAACCAACGACGGGTGAGACGTCGTTGATTAGTTGGGGGGTCCGGTGTGTCGTTAGACGATGCCGAGGCCCACCTCGCTGCGCAAGAAGCACAGCTGGTTGACCAGGTCGCCGACGGGAACATCGAAGAGCCGATGAAGCAGCTGTACCGCCGGTACGCAAAGAATCTGTACCGGTTCGGCCTTCACGTGCTCGGCGACGACGGACTAGCCGAGGAAATGGTGCAGGAAAGCTTTCAGCGGCTGTGGCGCTCCGCCGGGCGATACGACGCCGGGCGAGGCAGCGTCGGCGCCTTCTTGTTCGTGATCGCCCGCTCGGCCGCCGCCGACATTCGCAAGCGCCCCTCGTCTCGCCCGCTGCTGCAGGCCGAGGATTTCCAGTGGCCGCCGCTGCCCGACAACGTCGATCAGATCCTGGATTCCCTCATCCTGCGTGAAGCCCTCGACAAGCTCAGCTCGGCTCACGCCGAGGTGCTGCGCTTGGTTCTCGAAGAGAGCCTTACCCAAGCCGAGATCGCTGAGCGGCTCGGGTTGGCGATCGGCACCGTGAAGTCACGGACTTTCAACGGCATGCGGGCACTGCGCAGCGCCCTGGGCGAGCGAGGTATCCATGCCGCCTAAGGGCAAAGCCGA
The DNA here is from genome assembly GCA_963798675.1 of uncultured Actinomycetes bacterium. GTDB lineage: Bacteria > Actinomycetota > Actinomycetes > Streptosporangiales > Streptosporangiaceae > Palsa-504. Next base: position 194,392 of record CAWCUJ010000015.1, read on the forward strand.
CCTCGCGCACCCCCAGGCCGCCGATTGGGTGATGGGTACCCTCGGGCCCGACGAGGCCGTCGGTTTCCAGCTCCATCTCAGCGGCTGCCCGCATTGCCAAGCAGCCGTAGCGGAGTTCGGCCAGCTCGGCCAGCTGCTGCAGCACTTGCCGCCAGCTGCCGAGCCACCACCCGGACTCGAAGCTCGCACCATCGCGAGCCTGCTCGCGGCAGCAGCCAAGGACCCAACCCCCACGCGGGTCCACCAGATTCCCGGCGGCCTTGCGGCCGCAGCAGAGGACTGGAAAGCGACAGAGATTCACCCTGTTCCCGAGGCCTCCCCGGCAGTGGCCGGCACTTCGTCACCCACGCAGCTGGCCGGAATACCCCCCGCCCCGCCAGAGACCGGAGCTGACGAACAGCCCGGCGGCGGCATGGCCAAGGTCATTCGCTTCCCCCGCTGGCACGGCAGAGCGGGCCTGCTCGCCGTCGCAAGCGCAGTCGCGGCCGCCATAATCGCCGCCGTCCTCATCCTGCCGGGCCTCGGTGGCGGTCCCCCGGAGGGCGCCTTCGCCTTCACGCTTGTTTCCCCCTCGGGGCAGGCGGCTTCGGGCATGGCGACGGCCCGACCCGATGCTTCTGGGAGCTGGGATATCACCTTGACCGTGCAACACCTCAAGAGCTTCGGGGATTCGCCGTGGTACGAATGCTGGTACGTCAGCCCGGGGCATCGGCAGGTGGCGTCCGCTGGCACGTTCCTCGTCCCGGATAGCGGGAGCGGGACCTTCTCCATGACGAGCGCCGTCGACCCGGACGAGTTCCCCACCATGGAGATCAGGATCGAGTCGCCAAACAACAACGGGACTCTGCAGGGCACGGTCGTTCTCAGCGGCACAGGGAAGAAGCTGTAGCCCAACCGGTCGTCCCTCATCCATCTGGCCGCCTGCGGCAGCGACTGCCCCGTTCGCCTCAGACGTACTCGTCATGGCGGCGGATCCAGGTCTGGAACGCGTCACCCTCGTCGCGCCCCTTCGGCGCCCGGTCGAGGATCGGGTAGTAGCCCATCAGGAACTCCACCCCGCGTGCCGCGGCCGTATAGGTCTGGTAGACGGCGCCATCTCGGAGCGTGAAGGCGCTCATCGCCGGTGTTTCCGAGAGGTATCCGAGGACATCGGTCCCGGTCGCGGCCGCGTTCAGGGCGACGATCGGCGGCAGGCTGCTCTCGTCGAGGCCCCATGAACGTACCTGCTCCTCGGTGTAGGAGCCGCCGAAGTCGAAGTTGAAGTCGGTGTTCGCCGCCGAGACCCAGGGCAGGCTCCACCCCATCCGCTGCTTGTACGCCTGGAGCTTCGCCAGCGGAGCCCGCGAAACGAGCAGCAGGGTCACGTCGCGGGCGTGAAGGTGCGGCAGCAGGCCGTTGAGGCCGTCGGCCATCGACGAGTTGACCGGGCACCCCGCCTGGTAGCTCGGTCCGAACATGAAGTGGTAGAACAGCAGCTGTGAGCGGCCGTCGAAGAGCTCGGCCAGGGTCCGCGTCCCGTCGCCGGTGTCGAACCGGTACTCCTTCTCGATCGCGACCCAGGGCAGCTCGCGGCGCTGGCGCGCCAGCTCGTCCGCCATCCTGGTGTGCTCCTTCTCGCGCTGAAGCAGTTCGTCACGAGCGGCCTGCCACTCCTGGTGGCTGACAACCTGGTGATCCGTCATCGCGTCTCGTCTCCTTTTCGAGTGTGCCTCTGCGATGCCCTTGTGGGTTCCGCGCCGCTTGTTCGGCGGCCTACTGATATAGACCAGCCGGATGCGCGGGAATCGCCGCGGACCGGCCTGCGCCGCGTACCCGATTCAGGCGCCGCCGGGCCCGGCGCCGCGGTACTCCTGCGGCAGGCCGAACGCCCCGAACAGGCCCGGGTCCTGGAAGGCGACGATCCGCGCGATCCCCGTCGCGGTGACCGTGGGCGCCAGCACGGCGTGCGCGTGATACGCCCGGCCTGGTTCGCGCTGGTAGACCGCGAACGCCGGCGCCCCATTCGCCATGACCGGAACCAGCCGCAGCCCTCCGGGCTCGGTGAGAAAGTACGCCGCGATAAAGCGCGTCACGGTCTGGCGGCCGGTGAACCAGGTCAGCAGCGGCGGCATTTCCAGCGCGACATCCTCCCGCAGCAACTCGGCCAGCGCGCTGCCGTCGGCGTCCTGGATGGCCGCGGCGAACCGGTCAAGCAGCGCCTGCCGGTCCGGCTCGGCGGGCTCGGCCAGCTCATCTTCGGCGGGCAGCGCCTGCGCGAGCTGGGCCCGGGCCCGTCGCAGGCCGCTGTTCACCGCCGTGGTCGTCGTGCCAAGCAGATCCGCCACCTGCGCGGCCGGCCACTCCAGCACGTCCCGCAAGATCAGCACCGCGCGCTGCCGGGCGGACAGGTACTGCAGCGCCGCGACGAAGGCCAGCCGGATACCCGCCCGCGACACGACCGCCGCGGCCGGATCCTCGCCCTCACCGGCCAGCAGCGCGCCGGGAAACGGCTGCAGCCACGGCACCTCCGGCCCCGCCACCAGCGGCTCCTCCATGTCCTCGGCCGGTCCGCCCAGCCCCGAGGGCAGCGGCCGGCGGCCGCGCCGCTCGATTGCGGTCAGGCACGCGTTGGTCGCGATCCGGTACAGCCAGGTCCGCACCGATGAACGGCCCTCAAACCCGGCATAGGACCGCCACGCCCGCAGGTACGTCTCCTGCACCAGGTCCTCGGCCTCCTCGGCCGAGCCCAGCATCCGGTAGCAGTGAGCCAGCAACTCACCCCGGAACCGGCCGGTCAGGCCGGTGAAATCCTCGCTGACCGTCATCGGGTTACCCCAAACTCGTCCGCGCGAACGCCAGCGCCGCGCTGGCCTATTATGCGGGAGCGAGCAGGTGCCTGCCGGAGACCACCTGCGTGGCCAGCTCGCGGTAGCCGTAGTCGTCGAACAAGACGGTGAGCCGGTCGGCTTCGGCCTCGAGCACGAGGCCCGGGCCCCATTGATGGTGCTCCACCCGTTCGCCGGGCGAGAACAGCCCGGTCGGCACGACCGGGCGGGACTGGCCGGCGTCGCAGTTATCGCAGGCCCCGCAGGCCTGCGATACCGCCTCGCCGAAGTACCGCAGCAGGAACCGGCGGCGGCAGTCGGTCATCTCGGCGTACCGGCGCATCATCTCCACGCGGGAGCGCTCGACCGAACGGTGCTGCCTGGCGAGTTCCACGGCCCGGTCGGCGGCCTCGGCCGGGGCCGCCGCCAAGTCGGCCGGCTCGACCTGGCGGCGGAGCCGGACCGCACCGGCCGCCTCCAGCAGGTTGAGCAGTTCGGCCAGCCGCCCCGGCGGCATCCCAACCCGGCCGGCGAGCTCGCGCCGGGACAGCGGGCGGTCCACCGCGCCGGCCACGGCCACCAGGTCGCCGCGATCGGGCAGGCCCGCGACGAAGGACCGGAGCAGGCCCAGGTCCTCGGCCCGGTAGCAGCAGATCGCGGTGGCCGGCTGGCCGTCACGGCCGCACCGCCCGATCTCCTGGTAATACTCATCCAGCGAGCCGGACACCGAGGCGTGCACGACGAAGCGCACGTCGGCCCGGTCCATTCCCATGCCGAACGCGCTGGTGGCCACGATCGTGGCCCCGCCCTCGAAGGCCCGCTGGGCCTGCAGCCGAACGGCCCTGGCCAGGCCGCCGTGATAGGCCCGGACGCCGAGCAGCGCGGCATAGGCCTCGGCCTCTTTCCGCGTCGCCGTGTACACCAGGCCCGAGCCCGGCTGAGCGCGCACCGCCGCCAGCACGGCCTGCCGCTTGTCCTCGGCGCGGTGAAAGGCGTGTACCGCCAGGTGGATTTCGGGCCGGTCGAAGTCGCGGATCACCTGGCGGGGATCGCGCAGGCCCAGCCGTTCGGCAATCTCCCGGCGCACCGGCGGCGCGGCGGTCGCGGTCAGCGCCGCTACCGCGGGCCGCGTCCCGAACGCCTCGATGACCGCGCCCAGCCGCAGGTAGTCGGGCCGGAAATCGTGGCCCCACGAGGCGATGCAGTGCGCCTCGTCCACCGTGACCAGCCGCACCGGCGCCCGGGCCAGGCTGGCCCGCACGTCGTCACGCGCTAGCTGCTCCGGTCCCAGGAAGATGAATCCCGTCCGGCCGCTGCCCAGCAGCGCGTCGGCGTCCTGCCGGGCGGACCGCCCTGACAGCCCGTTGACCGTCACCGCGCTCAGGCCGTGCGCCCGCAGCGCGTCGGCCTGCTCCCGCTGCAGCGCCAGCAGCGGGGACACCACGACAGCCGGGCCGCCCAGGGCGACCGCCGCGATCTGGTAGATCGCCGACTTCCCGGCGCCGCTGGGCAGCACGGCCAGGCAGTCGCGGTCCGCGGCTAGCGCGGCCGCGGCCTCCAGTTGGGCCGGCCGCAGGACGGCCAAGCCGAGAACATCACGGGCGATCTGGCGAACCCGCGCCAAGGTCCCCTCGCTGCCGTCCATCACCCCGGCCGGCGCATCGTCCGAGTCCAAATCCGCACCCCTTCGACGACTCAAAGAACAAAACCATTATCCCGAACGGTGCTGGTGCGTCCCACCGCGCCAGCAGCGAGCCCGGGCGGCAAGGACGCCCACCGGGGCGCCAGCGATCCCGGTCAGCGCCCTGGCCGGGTGCCGCCGGCGTCGAGCGACAGGACAGTGAGGCGCCGTGGCGCGATTCGCCGGCCGGCGAATCGCGCCACGGCGGTACCTGTGATGACTGCCTGTGCGAAGTGATCGGTGCCGCCCGGGTGCGCCCGGCAGCCGTTGCTGCGGACGTGCAGGGTCATCGAGGACACGACGACGCCGTCGGCGCCCAGCCCGCGCACCGCCTGCTCCAGGCGACTGCGCGCTTCCTGCCGCACTTGGACCATCAGATCGGTGTAGGCCGGCACCTCGGCGTTCGCGGTGCCCCAGGGGCCGGAGCTGGTCGTCGGCAAGTCGTCGTGCAGCCCGGACACCGAGATGCCCAGGGCGATCCCGGCAGGCACCCAGCCGGCCATGAGCAGCTTGGCGAAGTCCGGGCCGGGCAGGTCGGTGGTGAACGGGCGGGCCAGCGGCGGGCAGCCGCTGGCGCGCACGGCCGTGCCGATCACCTTGAACTCGACGGCACCGGCCGTGAAGCTGTCTGCGGGGATCTCCCTGACCTGCAGCGCCGCGCCCACGATGCCGTGGCCGCCGAGACCTGCGCACTCGCCGGCCATCCGGTCGATCGCCGTCCGGCGTCCGTCGTACAGTGCCTTGGCGATCCGCGCGGCCGGTCCGGGGATGCGGTAGCTGGCTATCGGCTCGGGAGTGATCGCGGCAGCCCGAACCATGGGAGCACGCTGTTCTCGAACCGGGTCATGGCGCAGATCCGGTCGCCGGTCAGGGTGAGGACGAACAGGCCGGTCCCGTGGCGGGTGCCGGTGGGGGCGCGCAGGTAGGCTCCGAACGCCGGCTGGCCGTTGGCCCGCGTCGGCACGAGCTCGAACCTCCGGCCCGCGCCGAACAGGCTGGCGCAGAAGCGGGCCACGATGTCTCGGCCCTCGTATTCCAGCGGCATCGGTGGCATCGAGATGAAGACGTCGTTGGTCAGAAGGGCGACCAGCGCGTCGAGATCGGCGGACTCGTACGCGCTGACGAACTTCGCCACGATCGCATCCTCGGAGGGTGAGCCGCAGGCGGGCGGCGGTTCGCGGCCGGCGGGCGGCGGGTGCCGGCGCTGCAGGCTGGCGCGTGCCCGTTTGAGGGCGCTGTTGACCGATTCGAGGGTCGAGTCGAGCATGCCGGCCACCTCGCTGGCGTGGAATCCGAGGACGTCGCGCAAGATCAGGACGGCGAGCTGGCGCGGCGGCAGGACCTGAAGGGCGGTCACGAAGGCCAGGGAGATGGATTCGGTCTGCTCGTAGCGGGCCTCGGGCCCGGGCGGCACGCCGGTCCCGCCCTCCAGGAGGGCGTCGGGATAGGGCTCGAGCCACACGACCTCGCCGAGCCGGGTCGGCTCGGGCGGTTCAACATTGGGCACGTCCCACTCCTTGGCCGGGCGTCGGCTGGCCGAACGACGCGCGTTGAGGCACCGGTTGGTGGCGATCCGGTAGAGCCAGGTGCGGATCAAGGCGCGTCCCTCGAACCCTGCGAGGCCCTGCCAGGCGGCCAGCATGGTGTCCTGGAGGGCGTCCTCGGCGTCCTGGAAGGATCCGAGCATCCGGTAGCAGTGCACCTGCAGCTCCCGCCGGTACGGCTCGGTCAGCTCCCGGAACGCGTCGCCGTCCCCGGCCCGCGCCCTGGTGATCAGGTCACCTGTTACCACCCTCGCGTCACCCACTTCCCGTAGCTCACCGCACTTCTTCGTATGGACACCGGCCGAGCGGCGAACTGGGCGGCTGGCGGGCGCCCACTTTCCGACGTCGCGGTGTCTACATCGGTAGTAGCTGACCACGCCAACGAAGGAGAACCGAAATGGGAAAGATCGTGATCAGCGAGAACGTCTCGCTCGACGGAGTCGTCCAGGACCCGACCGGTGAGGAGGGCTTCAGGCACGGCGGCTGGTTCGGCCAGGTTGGGGACAAGGACCGCGAGGAGTGGGCCAAGGTCGAGTTGGAGGAGGCGCTGGGCGCCGAGGCCCTGCTGTTGGGTCGGCGCAGCGACGAGTACTTCGGACCGCGATGGACAGGACGCAGTGGCGAGTGGGCGGACAGGCTGAACAGCCTGCCCAAGTACGTCGTGTCCTCGACCCTCGTAAATCCCGAGTGGAGCAACTCGACGGTCCTAACGGGCGACGTGGTGAACGAGGTCTCGAAGCTGAAGCAGGAGCTAGACGGGGAAATCGTCGTCTACGCCAGCCGTCAGCTCGTGCACGCACTGATGGAGCACGACCTGGTCGACGAACTGCGGCTGATGATCTACCCGTTCGTGCTCGGGGCTGGCGAGCGCCTCTTCGGCGAGACCAGCGACAAGAAGTCCATTCGCCCCCGCGACGCCCGGACCGTCGGTGACAGCCTCGTCTACCTCACCTACGAGGTCGTCCGAGACGCCTAGCTATCGCGATGAACCGAAGCGGCCGAAGTCGCTACCTCAATCCGTTCCAGGACCATCTGGTGCGGGGTCCGGCAGGACACCCGGATGAGATCCGGGCTGGCCACGATGATCGCCAAGGCCCTGGCTCGTGAGGTCGCGACGTTCGGCCGGGTTTCCGGCCATCAGCGCGTCCGGGTACCGGTACCCCGCCCACCTCACCGGGCCGTCCGCCGCCGTCTACCCGCCGCCACAGCCAGGCGCGCTGGAGCCAGACCGCCGATCGAGCCCGGTCAGCTGATCAAGCCCTGGCCTGCCCTGGCGGTCGGTCAATGGCAGGCCTGGCCGGTTGTGTAGCCACGCCCGCGATGGCGCCATGGGTGCGGTGGCCACGAGCCGGGATAGTTGTCGGCGGGAAGATCGCTTCGGGCTGCCTCGGCTGGCCGGTGATCGCTGCCCGGACCGTGGGGAAGATATCGAGGTGCTGGTTTATGCCGGCGGCTGACAGGACCCTGGCTACCCCGGGTGATGGTGCGGCCAGGCGCAGGGATCCGCCGAGCAGCCGGGCGCGGTGTCCGCTGCCTACGAGGACCGCCAGGCCGCTGGCGTCCGCATGCTCTACCGCGGACAGGTCGATGATCAGCTGGCTGGCGGCGCGGAGCAGGCTGCGGAGCTGCTCGCGCAGGGCGGGAGCTGACGCGATGCCGAGGTCTCCCCTGAGCGCGGCGATGACGTAGCCGCCGCGGTCTGTCCGGGAGGTAAGACTGAGGCTGGCTTCATGAGCCGCGGAGTGCGTCACGGCGCTTCCGATTATGTGAGCGGGGACCGGCCGGGTGGCGCACGGCAAGCCATGATGGCCGCGGACCGCCTGCATGCCGGCCGGGACTACGCATGGCGGGGGGCTCGGCGCATCATCTTGCGCAGCTGCGGCATCGCCGTGCGGAACACGCCGACCGCGGGCCGCTGTGTGCGCGTGTGCGCCTTCGTGACCTCCGATGGCATCGGCGGGACCGATGGCTTTGGCGGGGCGGTGCCGTGATTCGTGACCTCCGATGGCATCGGCGGGACCGATGGCTTTGGCGGGGCGGTGCCGTGATTCGTGACCTCCGATGGCATCGGCGGGACCGATGGCTTTGGCGGGACGGTGCCGTGATTCGTGACCTCCGATGGCATCGGCGGGACCGATGGCTTTGGCGGGACGGTGCCGTTAGGCGATGGGCGCGGCCGGGTGGTGGCAGGGCCCGGATCCGGGTGGGGTGCGGCTGGTTCGGGCATGGTGTCTTCCCTTGGTACGTGGGGGTCCGTCGCAGCATCCTCGGCGACCGCTGGTCAGCGGTCGGCCGGAACGCTGCGACGGAGAATGGGTGGCCGTGCGGCCGCTAGCCGACGCCCAGCAGGGCCGGCGTCAGTTGCCGGCAGCCGCGGCCCAGGGCGGCCGCTATCGCGTCCATCAGGCACCGGCACGGTCGGCCGAGACGCGGCATTGCGAGCGTCATGGGCACCAAGATCGTGATGACCGCGCCGATGCGCATGAGCTCCTCCGGGAGCCCCGGGAAGCTGGCCGCTGCTGGCGGCCGACGGTGCCGGTGCCTGATGCCAGGCTATACCCGCACCAAGAAACTAGCAAATATTTTCCGGAATCTGGTAACCTGTGAAGATGACGAGCTGGACCTTCCTGACTTATCACGCCCGGGTCCTCCTGTGCGTCGCTCATGACCCCGGGATCCGCCTGCGCGACATCGCGGCCAGCCTGAACATCACGGAACGCAGCGCCTTCGGCATCATCACGGACCTGGTCGAGGCCGGCTACATGGTCAAGGAGAAGAACGGCCGCCGCAACCGCTACCACATCCAGGTACACCTCCCGCTGCCCGAACCGGACGGGCGGGAACGCACCGTCGGCGAGATCCTGGCCCTCCTGACTGGCACCGACGCGTCCACGACCTAAAAGATGTCAGTGCGCCGGCCTTTCGGGCCGATGGCGAGGGCGGCGGCGCAGGCCGTCAGGCGGGGCGGTTGCGGTGCCGGGTGTGCTGGCACTGGACCGAGAGGAGCGCGCCTGCCGGCCCGGCTGACCGCGGCCAAGGCCACCCCCGGAGCAGGCCTGGCCCGGGCCTCGGCGACGACGCGGTCGCGGGTGAGCGCGCGGCGGCGGTTCTCCTCGCCGCCTGGGGGTTGAACCACAGCGTCTCCGCGCTGTGGCCTGCTGCCTGCCGCTGGCTGTCCATGCCGGCCTCCTTGGGCCGTGTTTGACTGTGTACACTGTTCACTCTATAGTGAACAGTGTAGCTCGGAATTGAATAGTGTTCACCTGGGCGGTGTTCTTCCGGGTCGCCGGGCCCGCTGGCCCGGCCAGATGCAAGGGAGAACGAGATGACACTCACCACAGGCTGGGAGCTGTTTGAAGACCTACGTGCCGCACAGGATGAGATGCTGCGGGCGACCAGGGGACACGGCTGGCGGCCCGGCCAGCAGTTCAGCAGCGGCACCACCCCCGCGGCCTGGGCGCCGCCGCTCGACATATCCGAAACCAAGGACGCCTACCTGGTGGCGGTCGAGCTTCCCGGCGTCAAGGCCGACGAGCTGGAGATCACCTTCGAGGACGGCCTGCTGACGATCCAGGGGGAGCGGCGCTTCGCGCATGACTCCGCCGATGAGAAGATGCACCGGGCCGAGCGTTATTACGGTGCCTTCCGCCGTTCGATCACGCTCCCCAGCCACGTTGAGGCAGACAAGATCGAAGCCTCGATGCAGGACGGCGTGCTGCAGATCATGGTCCCCAAGGCACCGGAAGTACAGGCCAAGCGCATCCAGGTGCGCGCCGGCCAGGGGCGGACCGTCCTGACGCAAGACGCAACGGTCCAGGACGGCAGCTGACCGCAAAGCCGTGGCCGCACCGGCCAGGGACCGCCACCCTGGGAGAAGGACCCTCCTGCCGTCACCGCAGTACTGCGGTGACGGCAGGAGGCGCGTGGCGCTGCTTCTGCTACAACCAGCAGTCGCTCTTTGAATCCGATGCGGAGTTCTACACGATAGAAGACACCGGCTTCGGCGCAAACCGCCTGGGCGGGCCCGATACTGACCGCGCAAACAGCGAAAGCCCGCCGTTGCGGCGGGCTTCGCATTGCCGGAGGACCGGCTGATGACGATCCGGGATCGATTCTGAATCTGGGCGCGTGCTCCTTGCCGCATGGGTTGTGTGTGGCGGTTTGGCTGGCTGTGTCATCCTCCGGTGGTGACTAGGGTCTGGTCGCCGATGGCGGCCCTGACGCGCAGTCGTGCCTGGTGCAGCCGGCTCTTGAAAGCGGCCTGGCTGACGCCGGCGATCTCAGCGGCTTCTTGCGTGGAGAGCCCCTCGACATCGCGCAGCACGATGGCGGTCCGCAGCGTGGGCGGCAATTGGGCTAGGGCCTGTCCCAGGGCCCGGCGCAGTTCGCTGTTCTCGGCCTGCCGGGAGGGGTCATGAGCGGGGGAAGCGGGCAGCTGCAGTTCGTGCGCCCCGATCGAGACGCCCGCCGGCCTGCGGCCCTTTTTCTCCAGCGCGCGGCTGGCCTCGTTGACTGCGATCCGGTAAAGCCAGGTGAAGTAGCTAGAGTGGCCCTGGAAGCGCGCGATGCCCTGCCAGGCGCGCAGCATAACCTCCTGGGCCACGTCCTCGGCTTCGCTGCGGTCGCCCAGCAGCCGCAGCAGCAGCATGAACAGGCGGTCCGCGTAGGCGCCCGATAGGCGCTCAAAGGCACTGACGTCCCCGGCCTGGGCCCGGGCAAGCAGGCGTGCCTCCGTTTCTGCGGGATCGGGGGCGCGCTCGCCGGACAGCGGCATCAGGTGTTCTGGGACGAGGGTGAGCCGCCAACCCCGGCCAGCCGGACCCGGTCGAAGATCGTCGCGGGCGCGCGAACGCCCGCGAGTCCGTCCAGGCCCTGGACCACATACACAAGCGCGCGCATCGCGCGGATGCCGCGCCCGCAATCCACGCACGCCCGTGCGTGGCGGTCAAGGCGGCGGCGGGCGCGCGGGCGCAGCTCTCCCTCGACATAGTGCGAAAGATGCTGCTGCGACCACTGGTGGTCATCGGTACGGCCGGGCATGCCCATCACGTCTCCTCTCGCGGCTCAGGGCTGGGACTGCCGCACTTACGGTAGTAGACCACCCCTGAGCCGAGCCGGCCCCGATGGTCAGCCGCGGGCCGGGCCGGGCGGTGCCGCCTCGCCGCCGCCCTGCTCCTCGCTCGCCGTGGCGGGCTCGAAGGCCAGCGAGCAGGAGTTGATGCAATACCGGTCCCGGGTCCGGGTGGGCCCGTCGTGGAAGACGTGGCCGAGGTGACCGCCGCAGAGACGGCAGACGACTTCGGTGCGGCGCATGAACAGGCTGTTGTCCCGGCGCAGTTCGACCGCCTCGGCGACCGCAGGCTCGGAGAAGCTAGGCCACCCAGTGCCCGAATCGAACTTGGCGTCCGAGCCGAACAGCTTGCTGCCGCAGCCGGCGCACCGGTAGAAACCGTCCTGGTGGTTGCGGACGTACGCACCGGTGAACGGCCGCTCGGTGTGAGCCTCACGCAGGACGCTGTACTGCAGCGGAGTCAGTTCGCGGCGCCACTGCTCGTCTGGCTTACGGATCTCGCGAGCGGCGTCTGCACTGGTAGCGACACGGGCCTTACGCATTATCGGTTCCTCTCAATCGTCCGTCAGCTACTTAGACCCGCGCGCCAGCCAAACGATTTTCCCGGCCCCGCCATCCGAACCCTGGGTGCTTCGTGCCTTCCCGGACACCTGGGAACACGCATGTCGGCTGGTTTGTTAGAC